>NZ_CP083746.1:2345000-3545000 GCF_020151015.1 Pseudomonas sp. p1(2021b) | reverse complement strand
GGCCTGGCGCGGCACGATAGGCGCGGCGGCGCTGGTGCTGGCAGGCTGGCTGGCCACCACTTGAGGTTCGCTGCGCGGTGGCTCGACGACCGGCGCCGGCGCAGGGGCCGCGACGGCTTCGACCGGCTTGGCCTGCGGCGCATCCACGTGGTTGCCGCCGCCTTCGACTTCGATGCGGATCAGCTCGCTGCCGACCGCCATCACCTCACCTGGCTGGCCGCCCAGGGCCAACACCTTGCCGCTGACCGGCGAAGGGATTTCCACGGTGGCTTTGTCGGTCATGACATCGGCCACCACCTGGTCCTCGGCGATCACATCGCCGACCTTGACGAACCACTCCACCAACTCGACCTGTGCGATGCCTTCGCCGATGTCCGGCATCTTGATGACGTGCGTGCCCATTCAGACCTCCATGACCCGTTTCAATGCCGCACCTACCCGCGAAGGGCCGGGGAAGTAGGCCCATTCCTGTGCGTGAGGGTAGGGGGTGTCCCAGCCGGTGACGCGCTCGATGGGCGCCTCGAGGTGATGGAAGCAATGCTCCTGGACCAGCGACACCAGTTCGGCGCCGAAGCCGCAGGTACGGGTGGCCTCGTGGACCACCACGCAGCGGCCGGTCTTCTTGACCGACTCGACGATGGTATCCAGGTCCAGCGGCCATAGGCTGCGCAAGTCGATGACCTCGGCGTCGACGCCGGTTTCCTCGGCAGCCACCTGGGACACGTACACCGTGGTGCCGTAGGTGAGCACGGTTACGTCGTTGCCCGGGCGGGCAATGGCCGCCTTGTCCAGCGGGACCTGGTAGTAGCCGTCGGGCACCGCGCTCTGCGGGTGCTTGGACCACGGCGTCACCGGGCGATCGTGGTGGCCGTCGAACGGGCCGTTGTACAGGCGCTTGGGCTCCAGGAAGATCACCGGGTCGTCGCATTCGATGGCGGCGATCAGCAAGCCCTTGGCGTCATAAGGATTGGATGGCATCACCGTACGCAGGCCGCAAACCTGGGTGAACATCGCCTCCGGGCTCTGGCTGTGGGTCTGGCCGCCGTAGATACCGCCGCCACAGGGCATGCGCAGGGTCAGCGGGGCGGTGAACTGGCCGGCCGAGCGGTAGCGCAAGCGGGCCATCTCCGAGACGATCTGGTCGGAGGCCGGGTAGAAGTAGTCGGCGAACTGGATCTCCACCACCGGGCGCAGGCCATAGGCGCCCATGCCCACGGCGGTGCCGACGATACCGCTCTCGGAAATCGGCGCGTCGAACACCCGCGACTTGCCGTACTTGGCCTGCAGGCCTTCGGTGCAACGGAACACGCCGCCGAAGTAGCCGACGTCCTGGCCGTAAATCACCACGTTGTCGTCGCGCTCGAGCATGATGTCCATGGCCGAGCGCAGGGCCTGGATCATGGTCATGGTGGTGGTGGACATGGCGGATTCCAGATGGATGCTGTTGTTGTGATCGTTCATCTCAGACCCCCAGTTCCTGGCGCTGGCGGCGCAGGTGTTCGGGCATTTCCTTGTACACGTCCTCGAACATCGAGGCGGCACTCGGGATGTGGCCATTGCCCAGGGTGCCGTACTGCTCGGCTTCCTTCTGGGCCTTGAGGATCTCGGCCTCGAGCTCGGCAGTGACCGCCTGGTGTTCTTCCTCGGACCAATGGCCGCTGGCGATCAGGTGCTGCTTCAGGCGCGCGATCGGGTCGCCCAGCGGGAAGTGGCTCCAGTCATCGGCCGGGCGGTACTTGGACGGGTCGTCGGAGGTCGAGTGCGGGCCTGCGCGGTAGGTGACCCATTCGATCAAGGTCGGGCCCAGGCCTCGACGGGCGCGTTCGGCGGCCCAGCGCGAGGCGGCGTAGACGGCGATGAAGTCGTTGCCGTCGACCCGCAGCGAGGCGATGCCGCACCCCACGCCACGGCCGGCGAAGGTGGTCGACTCACCACCGGCGATGGCCTGGAAGGTGGAGATGGCCCATTGGTTGTTGACCACGTTGAGGATCACCGGGGCGCGGTAGACGTGGGCGAAGGTCAGGGCGGTGTGGAAGTCCGACTCGGCGGTGGCGCCATCGCCGATCCAGGCCGAGGCGATCTTGGTGTCGCCCTTGATCGCCGAGGCCATGGCCCAGCCGACCGCCTGGACGAATTGGGTGGCCAGGTTGCCGCTGATGGTGAAGAAGCCGGCTTCGCGCACCGAGTACATGATCGGCAACTGGCGGCCCTTGAGCGGGTCGCGCTCGTTGGACAGCAGCTGGCAGATCATCTCGACCAGGGAGACGTCCCGGGCCATCAGGATGCTCTGCTGGCGGTAGGTCGGGAAGCACATGTCGGTGTATTGCAGCGCCAGGGCCTGGGCACTGCCGATGGCTTCCTCGCCCAGGCTCTGCATGTAGAAGGACATCTTCTTCTGGCGCTGGGCGACGACCATGCGGTTGTCGAAGATCCGCGTCTTGAGCATGGCGCGCATGCCTTGGCGCAGGACCTGCGGGTCGATGTCCTCGGCCCAGGGACCGACGGCGTTGCCATGCTCGTCCAGGACGCGAATCAGGCTATAGGAGAGGTCCGCGGTGTCGGCGGGCTCCACATCGACAGGAGGTTTACGGACAAGACCGGCGTCGTTCAGACGCAGGTAGGAAAAATCGGTCTGGCAGCCTGGCCGGCCGGTAGGCTCGGGCACATGCAGCTGCAGGGGGGCGTACTCGTTCATGCCTTTTACGCTCGCTCGAATGTTGTTTTTGTGAGCTTTGAAGCGGTCGCCGCTGAGTACCGGCTTGTGACTGGTAAGTCAGCGCTAAATACATCATAGGGGGATGGCCAGAGAATTTTTCTCTCAAGTTGATTGCCTTTGCCTGACGGGCCAGATAAACATTCCGCATAAACACAAAAAACCGGTGAATTTGTCTCATGCGCAAACTCGATCGTACGGATATCGGCATTCTCAACAGCCTTCAGGAAAACGCCCGCATCACCAACGCAGAGCTGGCCCGCTCGGTGAACCTGTCGCCGACGCCTTGCTTCAACCGGGTCAAGGCCATGGAGGAGCTGGGGGTGATCCGTCAGCAAGTGACCCTGCTGGCGCCCGAGGTGCTGGGGCTGGACGTGAACGTGTTCATCCATGTGAGCCTGGAGAAGCAGGTGGAGCAATCGCTGCACCGCTTCGAGGAAGAAATTGCCGAGCGGCCCGAGGTGATGGAGTGCTACCTGATGACCGGTGACCCCGACTACCTGCTGCGCGTGCTGCTGCCGAGCATCCAGGCGCTGGAGCGGTTCCTCGACTACCTGACGCGGCTGCCAGGGGTAGCCAATATCCGCTCGAGCTTCGCCCTCAAGCAGGTGCGCTACAAGACCGCGCTGCCGCTGCCGGCCAATGGCATGACCTTGCGCGAGTCGTGAGATCTGCACCGGCCTGTGTGGCGACAGCCTGCGATGGGCTGCAAAGCAGCCCCAAGCCTTCAAACGGTGGAGCCCTCCAGACTTAAGGGGCCGCTTTGCGGCCCATCGCAGGCTGTCGCCCCCACCGAGATTGCGCCGCCTCAAGACTTGCGAAATCCCTGTGGGCGGGCTTGCCCCGCGAGTGGTCCGCGCAGGCAGCGAACATCGTGAGGTGTTAATAAATTTCTACATTGATGCTGCGCCTTGCTTGATATTTTCAACATCCAGCGCCTATGTTGTGCCCGACGAGCACACAACAACAAGGACAGCGTCATGAAGACCGAAGCCCCGCGCTCATTCGCCGAGCGCTTGACCGGCATCGATGAGATCGAATGCGTCACCCCCGACCTCAACGGCGTACCCCGCGGCAAGGTGATGACCGCCGAAGGCTTTCTCGAGGGGCGTCGCCTGCAGATGGCGCGGGGTGTATTGCTGCAATGCATCATGGGCGGCTACCCGCCGGCGCGCTTCTATGGCAGCGACGACGGCGACCTGGCCCTGGTGGCCGACCCTGCGCAGATTCACCGCCTGCCCTGGAGCGACGAGCCCCGGGCCCTGGCCATCTGCGATGCGGTCGAGCTCGATGGCGTGCCATCCGGGCTTTCCACCCGCGGCCAACTCAAGGCGGTGATCGCCCGCTATGCTGCCCTTGGCCTGGCCCCGGTGGTGGCCACGGAGCTCGAATTCTTTGTCTTCGCGCCCAATGCCGACCCAGGCCAGGCGTTCCAGCCGCCGGTGGGCAAGGACGGCCGCCGCGAGCTCGGCCACTCGGCCTTCAGCGTCAGCTCCAACAATGGCCTGCGCCCGTTCTTCAGCGAGGTCTACCAGTGCATGGCCGCGCTTGGCCTGCCCCGTGACACCTTCATGCACGAGATGGGTGTCAGCCAGTTCGAGATCAACCTGTTGCATGGCGACCCGCTGTTGCTGGCCGACCAGACCTTCCTGTTCAAGCACCTGCTCAAGGAGGTGGCGCTCAGGCACGGCCTGACGGTGGTGTGCATGGCCAAGCCGCTGGCGCGGACCCCGGGCAGCTCCATGCACATCCACCAGAGCCTGGTGGAGATCGGCAGCGGCCGGAACGTGTTCAGCGACGAAGCGGGGCAGCCAACGGCGACCTTCTATCAGTTCATCGGCGGACTTCAGGCGTGCATGGCCGACTTCACCGCGTTGTTCGCCCCCAACGTCAATTCCTATCAGCGCCTGTGTCACCCATACGCCTCGCCCAACAATGCCTGCTGGTCCGAAGACAACCGTGCAGCCGGCCTGCGCATCCCGGCCAGTTCGCCTGTGGCGCGGCGGGTGGAGAACCGCTTGCCAGGCGCCGATGCCAACCCGTACCTGGCCATCGCCGCGAGCCTGGCTGCTGGCCTGCACGGCATCGAGCAAGGCCTGCAGCCAACGCCCGCGATCCAGGGCGAGTTCGACGTGCCGGAGCACCTGAGCCTGCCGTGCACGCTGCACGCCGCGCTGGAGCGGCTCAAGCGCAGCGCATTGGCGCGGGAACTGTTCGGCGGCGAGTTCATCGAAGGCTACATTGCCACCAAGGCCCTGGAGCTGACCGATTTCCTCGACGAAATCACACCCTGGGAACGACGGGTGCTGGCGGCACAGGCCTGATCGCGACACGACCGGCACTGGACGCGCCCCTGTTGCGCTATTTCGCTGCCAGGGGCCTGCGCCGCGGCAATTTTGCTTTTATGCTTGCCTGCAAGCCAACGCCATCTGACCCAAGGAGTTCGACGGGACGTATGCGCAACATCTGGAAGCCGTTTCAGTCGCTGTATTTCGCTGCCTTGATGATGCTGATCGGCTCGGGCCTGCTCAGTACCTACCTGGCCCTGCGCCTGGCCGCCGACCATGTGGACAGCCTCTGGGTCGGCGCCTTGATGGCCGCCAACTATTTCGGCCTGGCGGTGGGCGGCAAAATCGGCCACCGGCTGATCGGCCGGGTCGGGCACATCCGCGCCTATGCCACATGCGCCGGCATTGTGTGCGCCGCCGTGCTCGGGCATGGCATGACCAACTGGTTGCCGGTCTGGGTAGGGCTGCGGATGATCGTCGGCCTGGGGATGATGTGCCAGTACATGGTCATCGAGAGCTGGCTCAACGAGCAGGCCGATGTGAAGCACCGCGGGGCGGTGTTCAGTGGCTACATGATCGCCTCCTACCTGGGCCTGGTGCTCGGCCAGTTGATCCTGGTGGTACATCCGGAGCTCGGCCCTGAACTGCTTATGCTGGTGGCCATGTGTTTTGCCTTATGCCTGGTGCCGGTGGCGATGACCCGGCGCATCCACCCGGCACCGTTGCGTCCGGCGCCGATGGAGCCGAAGTTCTTCCTCAAACGGGTACCCCAGTCCCTGTCCACGGTGCTGGGCTCGGGCCTGATCGTGGGTTCGTTCTACGGCCTGGCGCCGTTGTATGCGGCCAAACAGGGGCTGACCACCGAGCAGATCGGTCTGTTCATGGGTAGCTGCATTTTCGCGGGGTTGGTGGTGCAGTGGCCGCTGGGTTGGCTGTCGGACCGCTACGACCGAGCTGTGCTGATCCGTAGCGTCTCGATCGGCCTGGCGCTGGCTGCATTGCCGCTGGCGGTGCTGTCCAGCGTGCCGCTGGAGTTGCTGTTCGCCATCGGTTTCGTGATTTCGCTGCTGCAGTTCTGCCTGTATCCGCTGGCGGTCGCGTTTTCCAACGACCATGTCGAAAGCGAGCGGCGTGTCTCGCTGACGGCCATGTTGCTGGTGACCTACGGCGTGGGGGCCTGTATCGGGCCGTTGGCGGCTGGCGTGCTGATGAAAGCGTTGGGGCCGCAGATGCTGTACGCCTTCTTCCTGTTCTTCGCCTTGGTGCTGGTGTGGCGTATCCGGCCGAAGGCGGTCACCGGGTTGCACCAGGTGCAGGACGCGCCACTGGGCCACGTGGCCATGCCAGCGGCCGGTTCGCCGTTGTCGGCGGCGCTCGACCCGCGGGTGGATGAGCAGACGGTGCAGGAGGTGATGCAGGCGCCGGTGGCCGCAGAGGATACCGAGGCTGAGGAACAGAAGGCCAAGGCCGAAGAGGTCGAGCCGCAGGCGGAGGTCGATAAGTCGATCTAGGTGGCAGGGTCGGCCTCATCGCGGGCTTGTCCCGCGATTCTTCCCCTGGAGCTGTAAAAACGAAAACGCCACCCGGTCGGGTGGCGTTTTTCATGGCCCAGCAAGGCTCAATAGTCGTCTTTGTCGAACCGCCGTGCCTCACGCTGCAATTGGTACACGAAGCTCTCGACCTTGCGCTGCAGTTGGCCGTTGAGGTTGTGAAAGCGTACCCCGGCGAACGTGGTATTGGCGCGCTCCTCGAAGTGCAGGTGGCGCAGCTCCACCATCGCTTGCGGGATACTCAGCGGGGCCGCGGCGGCAAAGCGCTCGTAGACCTGGCCCAGTTGCAGGCGCTCTTCGACATTGCCCTCGAAGCGCAGCTTGCAACCGGTGGCGGAGATGTCCAGCAGCTTGCCGCGCAGGGCGCCCTTGCCCTTGAGCTTTTCGCCGTCGAGCACGATATCGACCAGCTGCGACAGCTTGAGCGCGGCGCGGAAGGCGTTGCGCCGTTGGTGGTAGGTCACTTCGCTGGGCAGGGCGCTGCGGTAGCAGCGGTGGCCGTTGATCTCGGTGATGGTCGGTGCGTCATCGCAATCCCAGGCGATGCGCACCCCGTCATGGAAACCTTCGATGCGGAACGGTTCGCCGTTCTCGATGTATTTTTCCCCGTCGCGCGGAATCATCTCGTCCAGCGCCAGGGTATTGCTGTCACGGTCCACGTGTACCACGTAGCTCTGGAACCGCTGGCTGCGCTCGTGGAAGGTGATAATCAAGGGATCATGGCTATCTTGCAGCTGGCGCAGGTTGGCCGCGATCTCCAAAGGCGTGGTCAGCACCTTCGGCGGTTGCGGGGCATCGGTTTCATTGAACACGGGTTTTCAATCTCCAGGCAAAAACGACACACGCAAGTAACGGCATTTTGCCAGTATGTTCCGTGCCTTGATAGCGGTAATCACACTTGGCTGATAGCCCGTGCCTTGGCCATGGGCGAGGTGGTGCCACGGCTGTCGTAGAGCGAGGGAGAGTCGCCGCCGTTGAGGATGCGGATCTGGTTGGCGGTGGCGAGCTGTTGCACCTGGATGATCCGGCCGTTGGTCGCGTTGGCGGCCTGGCAGGCATCCATCAATTGGGAGAGCGCGTCCAAACGTTGCAGCAAGACCTCGCCTACCGTTGATTGTTCCGCCAAGGCCTTCACGCCTTCGCGGTCAGCGGAAAGGCCGAGCCCGGTGAGCAGCTGGTTGCGTCGCATGCCCTGCTGCTCGAGCAAGACGATCAACGACTGTTTGCGCGCCAGGATATGCTCCAGCAGTGCCATGTCACGGCCATGCAGGGCGACGGCTTCCTTCTGGAGCAGTTCGAGCAGCTCCTGGGTGGGCGCGATGTCGTTTTCGATCAATTGCAGCAGGGTAGTGTCGTGCATGGCTGGCTCTTGGCTCGTTACGTCTTTTGAAGTCAGCGCCCCAAAGGGTTAGCGCTGGGCTTCGAAATCAAGCAGTTTGCTGGCGACCCGCTCGGCATCGACCTTGTAGCTGCCGTCTGCGATGGCCTGCTTCAACTGCGCCACGCGAGCGCTGTCGACTGCTGGCTGGTCGCGCAGCTTGTCGCTGATCTTCTGCAACTGCTGGGCCTCTTGGCTGAGGTGTACCGCTTCTCCGCTGGCGCTGGGCTTGGCTGCCTGGCTGGTTTCGCCGGTTTTCTCGGCATCACCGGCCGCGGCATTGCCGCGAACGCCGCCCGTGATGGACGGAGAGTTATTCAAACGACTGAAGTCGATGACCATGATTGTAGAAACCTCTGGGAATTTGGACGCTTGCCTTGTTTTCGGCCAACCCGAAAAAAACTTTAGGCGCGAATTTGTCGGCGCCTGTGCGCAAGTTCACATAACCCGTTTTCTGACACAGTCTAGGAAAAGCAGTTCCTTGTCGCCAGCTTTCATGGTGTTTTCCTGTCAGGGCCTAATCGCGGGGCAAGCCCGCTCCTACAAGGATTGGGGCACTGGCAGGCACTGCAGCTACTACATGGCCACCTCGACCTGGCCTGGCCCGGTCACCCGTGCCTTGACCACCCGCTTGGAGTTGAGGTTGCGCACGCGGATCTGCTCCGACAGGCCGCCTTTGCTCAAGGCTTCGCCCGGCATGCGCACGCTCAGGCTGCCGCTGCGGGCGATGATCACCACGTGGTCGCCCTTGCGCACCACCTCGGCTTGTTCCAGGTGCTGTGGCGTGAGCACCTGGTCGAGCACGGTCGGGCGCAGCAGCTTCATGCCCACGGCCTGGTCCAGGTCGGTGAGAAAGCCTTGGTTGAGCGTGCCCACGTCCCGTTCCCGCAGGCTCACATCGCCTTCGCCGATGACGCTTTCGCGCTTGAGCGGGCGCGCCATCACCACCACGTCGCGGAACAAGCGCACCTGGGCCGGCACGAATACCGTCCACGGCGCGCTGCCGGCGCAGCGCACCCGTACCGTGACCCTGCCCAGCGGCTGTGCCGGGCTCTCCAGCGAAGCGTCCAGCGGTTGGCTGCATGCCGGCATGCGCAGGCGCGGGTCGAGGGTGTTGACCTGGATCTCGTAGCGGCCCGGTGTCTGGCTGGTGGCCAGGTAGTCCTCCACGGTGAATTCAAGAAACCCTTGGGTGACGCCGATAAGCTGTTCAGGCAAGGTAACCGCATCGGCCAGCGCTCGGTTGCCGGGGGCCAGCAGGCAGATCATGGCCAGCGAGCCGCCCAGCAGGCGCGTCAGACGTCGGAAAAATGTCGTTTTCATATACATGGCGCTCAAAAAAGCAAAGCCCGTGCCGATTCGGTACATAGGCGAGAACTAGAGGAGTCTGGCATGGCTGGAGTCATGGATTCGGTCAACCAGCGTACGCAGCTGGTGGGGCAGAATCGCCTGGAGCTGTTGCTGTTCCGCCTCAATGGCGAACAGCTGTATGGCATCAACGTATTCAAGGTGCGGGAAGTGCTGCAGTGCCCGGAGCTGACCGTGATGCCCAAGTCCCACCCGGTGGTGCGTGGCGTGGCGAACATCCGCGGGGCGACCATTCCCATCCTCGACCTGTCGATGGCGACCGGCTTGCCCGGCCTGCGGGAAGAAACACGCAACAGCTTCGTGATCATCACCGAGTACAACACCAAGACCCAGGGCTTTCTGGTGCATTCGGTCGAACGCATCGTCAACATGAACTGGGAAGAGATCCACCCGCCACCCAAGGGTACCGGCCGCGATCATTACCTGACGGCGGTCACCCGCGTGGACAACCGCATGGTGGAGATCGTCGACGTAGAGAAGGTGCTGGCCGAGGTGTCGCCGGCCTCGGAGACCATTTCTGCCGGGGTGATCGATGCCGAAGTGCAAGACAAGGCAGTGATGCTGCGGGTGCTAACGGTCGACGACTCGTCGGTTGCGCGCAAGCAGGTCAGCCGCTGCCTGCAGGCGGTGGGTGTCGAGGTGGTGGCGCTCAACGACGGTCGCCAGGCCCTGGATTACCTGCACAGGCTGTTGGAAGAGGGCAAGCGCCCGGATGAAGAATTCCTGATGATGATCTCCGACATTGAAATGCCGGAGATGGACGGCTATACCCTGACCGCGGAGATTCGCAGCGATCCACGCATGCAAAAGTTGCACATCGTGCTGCATACTTCGCTGTCCGGCGTCTTCAACCAGGCGATGGTCAAGAAGGTCGGTGCCGACGACTTCCTGGCCAAGTTCAAGCCGGACGACCTGGCCCAGCGGGTGGTCGACCGGATCAAGGCGACGCATTGAAACCGCCGGGGGCCTGCCCCCCGGCACCAGTGATTGGAAAGAGGCGGCAGCATTGTCTACGGGTAATTTGGATTTCGAACAGTTCCGGGTCTTCCTGGAGAAAGCCTGTGGCATCTTGCTGGGCGAGAATAAGCAGTACCTGGTCTCCAGCCGTCTCAACAAGTTGATGGAGCAGCAGGGCATCAAGTCGTTGGGCGAACTGGTGCAGCGTATCCAGAGCCAGCCACGGGGCGGTTTGCGCGAGCAGGTGGTCGACGCCATGACGACCAACGAAACCCTGTGGTTCCGCGACACTTACCCCTTCGAGGTGCTCAAGAACAAGGTCATTCCGGAGTTCATCAAGAACAACCCCGGCCAGCGCCTGCGCATCTGGTCGGCGGCCTGCTCCTCAGGGCAGGAGCCGTACTCGATCTCCATGGCCATCGATGAGTTCGAGCGCAGCAACCTGGGCCAGTTGAAGATGGGCGCGCAGATTGTCGCCACCGACCTGTCCGGGTCGATGCTGACCAACTGCAAGACCGGCGAATACGACAGCCTGGCCATCGGCCGTGGCCTGTCCCAGGAGCGCCTGCAGCGCTACTTCGACACCAAGGGCCCGGGGCGCTGGGCGGTCAAGGCGCCGATCCGCAGTCGGGTGGAGTTCCGCTCCTTCAACCTGCTCGACAGCTACGCGGCGTTGGGCAAGTTCGACATCGTGTTCTGCCGCAACGTGCTGATCTACTTCTCGGCCCAGGTCAAGAAGGACATCCTGCTGCGCATCCACAGCACCCTCAAGCCCGGTGGCTACCTGTTCCTCGGCGCATCCGAGGCGCTCAACGGCTTGCCGGACCACTACCAGATGGTCCAGTGCAGCCCGGGGATCATCTACCAGGCCAAGTGAGGTAGGTGGAGGCTGTGAGGTTCAGCTTCAGAAGTCAGAGAAGCTGTAAGGCTCGAGTTCAGTGAGTTGTGAAAGGAAAAGTAGGTGCTCTACGGCCTTGACCTTTTCGAGATGCTCCACTTGGCTAGGCCCGCCCAGCATTAGGGCGGGCACGAATCCATACATTTCATCATGACGGAGAGTGCCAAGTTTTTTCTTGGCCGGTTTGAAGAGCTCGCCATAGTCATTGGTGTCATAGTCGATGGAGAGAAGGAAGGTTGGGAAGCCTTTTTCCAGCTGATCTCCTGTGAATATCGATGTGCGGGTTACGCTTCTAGATAGAATGCTGCAGATCTCTAGGGAGGCCCCTGTTCTTTCTCCCCACAGGTACAGGTCGCCAAATGCGCTCCGACCAATCAAGTGGTAGGTGTCAATGTTCGAATATTTCGTGTTCTCCAACCAAGATGATATGACCGGTTCGAACTCCTGGGGGTTGACCATCCAAAAAATACCATCGCCATAACCGCACCAGCCGTGCTCTTTCCAGTATTCGAGAAGTAAGCGGGGTAGCCTTCCTGTGTAGCGCTCAATGCTAGAGAAGGGAACCTCTTGGCGGTCATGGGGTGGTCCAACTTTCTCTATGAATCTTGCAAAGATCTTGTCCATCGTGTTTTCCATCACCTAGCATTTGTGGAGCTTTACGTTGATAAAAGTAGTGTCACGCATAGCTTTGGGTACGGACTCTGCTGCGCGAGTGAGGTTTCCTGTTTTGCTTTTCCATCGGGCTTGCGCGAGGAAGGCTCCTTGTCTTTCGGGGGGGGAGATTGGGTTGCCCCGGCTCTTGAGCGATCGATGCTCCTTTGCGTCGTTCTGGAGCGTGTAGATCCGGCCGCAGCTTCAATCCCTCCTCATGCTTGAGCATCCATTGCCCCAGTCTCGCCCCCTTGCTGCTCGCCGCCATCTCCTGCGCCAGCACTCGGGCGTCGCCACGGCCGCGGGTGAGGTACGACACGATTGCCCCCAACAACAGCAGCACGACTTCCACGTGGCCTTGGGCAATCTGATGCGTGGCCTATCGCATAGGGGGGCGTCCCGGCAGAACGGGCCTGTGCCTTCATTGCCGCAGGTGCCTTCCCAGGCGAAGCGAATGCCGTCGACGTAGTACTCGCCGATACGCGGCAAGCCCCCGATGAAGAAACTCGGCGATGGAGGGTAGCGAAGCGCTGGCGCAGCACGTGCGCGGCCTGCCATTCGGCGTGGTAAAAGGCGGTACGGACGGCTTCGATCCGGCGCAGGTTGAGGCCCCGCGAGGCGACTTCTTCATTGAGGTTGGTGCGGAACTGGTCACCGCTTTGGTAGCCCATCATGGCGATGACACGTGACTCGATCTCGTGCCAGGAGGGCACGAGGTAATCCAGGTACATGAGGTGTCTCCCTGACAGCGTGCTTCAGGGGGAAATCCCATCATGGATCCGGATCGGAGGTTTCTGAGTCAGCCGTAGGAAAAAGCGACTTTGTTTCCGGCATGTTCGGCGAAGTTCATGTGAGCATGGCGGCGAATAAGTGGGGCGGCGTCAATGGAGGGTAATGATTGAATAGTCGCGACATGATTCTCCTCGATGCTCGCAGGTACCAAGCGCCTGACGGCGCTTGGTCCGTGATAGTGCTACTTCATTGTTCATTGAGAAAAGATAAGTGAATGGCTGCAGCATCAATCGGGTTGCTCGGAGAAGGGATAAGGTTGCAGGTCTGCTAGTTGTGCAAGAAAGACCAAGTGCTCAATGGCGCTGACTTTTTGAAGGTGCTGCAGGGAGTCGGAGCCACCCAGCATGAGTGCGGGGAAAAAGCCGTACATCTCATCATGTTTAAGTCTGCCAAGCTTTTCTCTGGCGGGATTGAAAAGGTCATTGAAATCATTTGAGTCGATATTTCTTGACAGGATAAAACCTTGAAGTTCGGAGTTGAGCTGTTCTTTTGTAAAATCAGTTTTATAGAAGACGTACTGAGAGCTAAAGCTTGCTATTTCCAGTGAAAATCCGGTTTTTTCGCCCCATAGATATAAGTCTCCAAAAGCGCTTCTTGCAATCAAGTGATAGTTGTCATGTGAGTCAAATGCGGTGCCTGCAATCCAGCAGGAAACTACGGCGTCATACTCTTGTGGGTTGACCAGCCAGAATATGCCCTCTCCATAGCCTCCCCATCCATGTTCGGACCAATATTCCAAGAGCTTGGAAGGAAGCTTGTCTCTGTATCTTTCGATTGTGGAGGTAGGTACTTCCCGGCGGTCAATCGGTAGGCCGAAGTTTTTAATGAATTTGGCAAATATTCTATCTATTTTGGTTGCCTCGCGTTAGCGGTACATGAGGTGCCTCCCTGGTAGCGTGTGCAGGGGGGGGATCCCATCATGCATAGGTCCCAAGCGCCTGGCGGCGCTTGGTCCGTGATGGTGCTACTTCATTGTTCGTTGAGAAAGGATAAGTGAATGGCTGCAGCATCAATCTGGTTGCTTGGAGAAGGAGTAAGGTTGCAGATCTGTCAGCTGGGCGAGAAAGACCAAGTGCTCAACAGCACTGACCTTTTGAAGGTGCTGCAGGGAGTCGGAGCCACCCAGCGTGAGCGCGGGGAAAAAGCCGTACATTTCGTCATGTCTAAGTCTGCCAAGCTTCTTTTTGGCGGGTTTGAAAAGGTCGTTGAAATCATTTGAGTCGACCTTTCTTGATAGGATAAAGCCTTGAAGTTCAGTGTTGAGCTGTTCTTTTGTAAAGTCGGTCTTATGAAAAACGTATCGAGAGCTAATGCTCGTGATTTTTAATGAAAAGCCAGACTTTTCGCCCCATAGATACAGGTCGCCGAACGCGCTCCGTGCAATCAAGTGGTAGTTGTCGTACGAGTCAAGTGTCGTGCCTGCGATCCAGTAGGAGACCACGGCGTCATATTCTTGTGGATTGACCAGCCAGAATATACCTTCGCCATAGCCCGACCATCCATGTTCGGACCAGTACTCCAGAAGCTTGGGAGGAAGCTTGTCTCTGTATCTTTCGATTGTGGAGGTAGGTACTTCCCGGCGGTCAATCGGTAGGCCGAAGTTTTTAATGAATTTGGCAAATATTCTATCTATTTTGGTTGCCTCGCGTTAGCGGTACATGAGGTGCCTCCCTGGCAGCATGTGCAGGGGGGAATCCCGTCATGTATAGGTGCCAAGCGCCTGATGGCGCTTGGTCCATTGTTGGTCGATACGGGAAGGCTGTGCTTGAAGATAAATTGCCTAAAAGTCGGGAAGGGCGAATGGCTTGAGTTCGGATATTTGCGATAGAAGCATCAAGTGCTCCACAATTTTTACTTTCGCCAAGTGTTCAAGATTATCAGGGCCGCCAAGCATGATAGCGGGGATGAAACCATACATCTCGTCAGGGCCTAGCTGGCCAAGTTTTTGTCGAGCCGGCTTGAATAGGCCACCGTAGTCGTTGGTATCTACCCGCTTGGATACCATGAAGGCCTTCACCCCTTTGTTCATTTTGTTTCCAACGTAAATGGAGTCGTGAACTCTGTAGCGCGAAAGCACGCTTGTGATTTTGAGTGATGCGCCTGTCTTCTCTCCCCAGAGATACAAGTCTCCAAAGGCGCTTCTGGCAATCACATGATAGTTGTCGATGGTTTCGAGCGCGGTGCCTTCAAGCCAGGATGCTACAACGCCATTATACTCTTGTGGGTTGACCATCCAGAAAATCCCATCGCCATAACCGCACCATCCATGCTCGCTCCAATACTCCAGTAGCTGATCAGGCAGTGTCCCGCGATAGTGCTGAATGCTCGATACTGGGACTTCTCGGCGCTCGATGGTATTTCCAAACTCTTCTAGAAAAACAGAAAAAGCTTCATCCATGTATTGTCTCCTAGCATTTGTGAAGATTTACATTTATCAACGTTTTGCCACGAGAGGATTCTGGTACTGCCGCTGCGGCATTTCTTAGGTTCTCGACCTTGGTCTTCCATTGTGGTCCGATACTTGAGTTGAGCAATATGATGGGCGGCTCGGGAGACCGCATTCGGGTCGTCCTTGCTGAATGGGCTCAGACCTTCGTCGCCACGCGTACCTTTCCAGGCTATGCAGATGCCATCGAGGTAGTACTCGCCGATGCGTGGCAGGCCGTCGATGAAAAACTCGGCGATGGACGCCAGCCCCAGTACGCCGAGGATCCAGCCGCTGATCTTAAGACCCATCGCCGCGCCCGCGCCGGCAAAGGGAATGGCCCCCGCTCCTGCACCCAATACGCCTATTCCTGCACCAATGGCGCCGCCGGTGATGACGCTGCTGGCGACGATCATCGCCATCTGCCTCACGACGATGAGCAGTTCGTCGACGATGCTGGCGATTTCGAGGTCGGCGAAGCGTTGGCGCAGCATACGTGCAGCTTGCCATTCAGCCTGGTCGAAGGCCGATTGAACGGCTCTGACCCGGCGTAGGTTGAGCGCCAGCGAGGCGACCTGTTCGTTGAGGTGCGTGCGGAAATGGGCACCTCCCTGATAGCCCATTTCATTGATAATGCGTGACTCGACTTCCTGCCACGAAGGTATGTAGTGGCCTAGAAACATGTGGTGTCTCCCTGACAGCGTGTGCAGGGGGAAATCACATCACGAAAAAATGGTGATCATTTCCGTGTGGCTTGTGGGAAAAATCGCAAATTCCACTGAAGTAGCCGACAAAATCGTCGATGATACAGCTCGAGAGGGATCTGGTTCGCCCGGACCCTGAGCCTCAAGCTGTGCGTGGTTCGACCATGGCCTCAATGGGTGTCAATTTTTTGTTTTGCCGCTTTTGCCACCACGCGATTGCCGCTTTCCCTTCACCAGGCGGAAGCACTTTGCCGCTTTTCTGGCATCCTGCTTTGCCACCCGCGCCCCAAACCTCCGGTTTTACTGGGTCTCTGCCGCTTGGCACAAACCTTGCTCTAGCCTGCTCAAGATTCTTCCGGTCAACCTTCGAAGGTTTCCCAGACATGAGCATCAGCTTCGACAAGGCGCTCGGCATCCATGAGCAGGCATTGAGCTTCCGCGCCCAGCGCGCCGAGGTCCTGGCCAACAACATCGCCAACGCCGACACGCCCAACTACAAGGCACGCGACATGGACTTCTCGGCGGTGCTCGCCGCCGAGGCGGCCAAACAGCAGAGCGGCCGCATCGCCCTGGACCGTACCAACACTCGGCACATCGAGGCCCAGGGCCTGGCCATGGGCGACGACACCCTCAAGTACCGTACGCCGATGCAGCCTTCGATCGACCAGAACACCGTCGATGCGCAGATCGAGCAGTCGAACTACGCAGAGAACGCCATTGGCTTCCAGGCCAGCTTCACCCTGCTCAACAGTAAATTCAAAGGGCTGATTTCGGCCCTGCGCGGAGAGTGACCATGTCCCTTGCCAGTGTCTTCAACATTGCCGGTAGCGGCATGAGTGCGCAGAACACCCGCCTCAATACCGTCGCTTCGAACATCGCCAACGCCGAGACCGTGTCCTCGAGCATCGACCAGACCTACCGCGCACGCCACCCGGTGTTCGCCACCACCTTCCAGCAGGCCCAGGACGGCGCCGGCCAGTCGCTGTTCCAGGACCAGGGCGAGGCGGGGCAGGGCGTGCAGGTGATGGGCATCGTCGAAGACCAGAGCAACCTCGAGGCGCGCTACGAGCCCAACCACCCGGCAGCGAACAAAGACGGCTACGTCTACTACCCGAACGTCAATGTGGTGGAGGAGATGGCCGACATGATCTCCGCCAGCCGTGCGTTCCAGACCAACGCCGAACTGATGAACACCGCCAAGACCATGATGCAGAAGGTCCTGACCCTGGGTCAGTGATAGGACATCGACATGACCACGACTAATTCCACCAGCGAAGTCGGCAGTGCCTACCTGACGTCGCTGCAAAAGCAGAACCCCAAGACCGACAGCAGCACCGGTACCGCCGGCAGTGCGCTGGGCAAGGATGCGTTCTTGCAGCTGCTGGTCACTCAAATGAAGAACCAGAACCCACTGGACCCTCAGGAGAACGGCGAATTCGTCGCCCAGCTGGCGCAGTTCAGCAGCCTTGAAGGTATCCAGGCGCTGAACCAGTCGGTCAACGGCATCCTCAGCGGCATGGGCTCTTCCCAGGCGCTGCAGGCCTCGTCCCTGGTCGGCCGTTCGGTGATCGTGCAGAACGACAAGGCCGTGGTCGACACCACCAAGAGCTTCACCGGCCAGGTGGTACTGCCGCAGAACATCACCGAAGGCAAGGTCACCATCAAGGACAAGGACGGCAACGTGGTCAAGACCATCGAGCTGGGTGCGCAGAAGGCCGGTACCGCCGACTTCATCTGGGATGGCACCAACGACAAGGGCGAGAAAGTCGACCCCGGCAACTACACCTTCGCCGCCAGCACCACGGTCGATGGCAAGAGCGTGACGCTCGCCACGCTGCTGCCGGCAACGGTGAACAGTGTCAGCTTCCAGAACGGCGGCGAGATGATGCTCAACCTTGCCGGCATCGGCAAGATCGGCATCTCCAAAGTCACTACCATCGGAATCTAACGCCGCGCAATCGGCAGAAGGAGCAAGTAAATGTCTTTCAATATTGGCCTGAGCGGGCTCTACGCGGCGAACAAGGCGCTGAACGTTACCGGCAACAACATCGCCAACGTGGCCACCACAGGCTTCAAGTCCTCCCGTGCCGAATTCGCCGACCAGTACTCGGCGTCCATTCGCGGCACCAGCGCCGGCAAGACCACCGTCGGTAGCGGTGTGAAGACCGCCGCGGTATCGCAGATGTTCACCCCGGGCAATATCAACGGCACCGGCCAGGCCCTGGACCTTGCCATCGACGGCAACGGCTTCTTCGCCCTGAGCGACAATGGCTCGAAGATCTACACCCGCGCCGGTGCGTTCTACAGCGACAAGGACGGCTACATCGTCAATGCCTCGGGCGCCAACCTGCAGGGCTATGCGGTCGATGCCGACGGCAAGATCGTTCAGGGTATCCTGACTAACCTGCAGATCGATACCTCGAACCTCTCGCCGAACCCGACCGGCCGGATTTCCGAAACCGTCAACCTCAACTCCAGCGCCTCGACGCCGAGCGTGACGCCATTCGACCCGACCAATGTCAACAGCTACAACTACACCTTCAACACCGACGTGTATGACAGTCAGGGTAATGCGCACCAGTTGAACCAGTATTTCATCAAGGATGTGGGCACCAACTCGTGGACCATGTACACCACCATTGACGGCCGCAATCCGAGTGACCCCACTCTCGATACGCCGCTGGTCAACAAGCTGCCGTTCAAGTCCGACGGTACCCTGGACACCGCCGCCATGACGGCGGGCGCGGTGCCCGGCGGTCTGGACATCGGCGATGACAAGACCTTCACCCTCAATGGCTGGGTACCGGCCGAGAAGAATGCGGCGGGCGACTGGGTCAGCAACGGCGCCACCGCGCGCACGGGCGGCGTGACCCTGGACATGCTGGCGACTACTCAGTACAACGCAGCGTCCGCGACCACCGCCAAGAGCCAGGATGGCTACGCCACCGGCGAGCTCACCGGCCTGACCGTGGACCCGAGCGGCAACCTGTTCGCCAACTTCACCAATGGCCAGGACAAAGTGATCGGCCAGGTGGTGGTAGCCAACTTCGCCAACCTGCAGGGCCTCACGCCAGTAGGCGGCACCGCCTGGAAGGAGTCCTATGCTTCGGGTGTGCCGGTCATCGGCGAGCCTGGCACCGGCACCCTGGGCCAGATCGCGGGCGGTGCGTTGGAAGACTCCAACGTCGACCTCACCGGCGAGCTGGTCAACCTGATCAAGGCCCAGAGCAACTACCAGGCCAACGCCAAGACCATCTCCACTGAAAGCACCATCATGCAGACCATCATCCAGATGACCTGATGATCGGGCGGGGGCTGTCGGGCAGCCCCTGCTATCGAGATCCCCTTCATGAACAAACGCCTCCTGCTCAGCCTGTTCGCCGCGCTGTGCATCTCCCTGTCACTGTCTGCGGCCCCCGCGCCTTTCTATCAATGGCAAAGCCTGGCCACCGGCCGCTTCATGTGCTCGGCCAACAACCCGGGCGAAGGCTGGGTGCGTCACTCCGGCCCCTACAACAATGCCGGTTGCCGCGATTACTGAGCAGTGCCTTGCCGCTGACGGCAAAGATTCGCCGACAAACTGACGGTCAAGGTCGAACCAGGCGCTACAGCCCCCGTAATCACTGGCTTGGCAACCTTGGTTCGATATTTGCTTATCCCTGCTCAGCAAGCGCGCGGCAGGGGTACGCGCAGAAGGAGAGACTGTGGACAAGATGCTTTACGTGGCCATGACCGGCGCCAGCCAGAACGCGCTGGCCCAGCGGGCCCACGCCAACAACCTGGCGAACGTTTCCACCAACGGCTTCCAGCGTGATCTGGAGCAGGCGCGGTCGATGCCGGTGTTCGGCGACAGCTTTCCGGCGCGTGCATTTGCCATGACCGAACGCCCGGCTACCGACTTCACCGCAGGTGCCCTGGTGGAAACCGGCCGCGAGCTGGACGTGGCCGTCAGCGGTGACGGTTTCATCGCCGTGCAGGCACCGGACGGCAGCGAAGCCTACGTGCGCACCGGCAGCCTGAACATCGATGCCCTGGGCGTGCTGCGTGCTGGCAACGGCATGCCGGTGATCGGCAATGGCGGCCCGATCGCCATTCCGCCGGAGCAGAAGGTGGAGATCGGCGAAGACGGCACCATCAGCATCCGCGCCATGGGTGAAGACCCGCGGGTGATGGCCGAGGTCGATCGCATCAAGCTGGTCAACCCCGATACCAAGGGCCTGACCAAGGGGCTGGACGGCATGATCCACACCACCAGCGGCCAGCCGGCCGATGCCGACGTCAACGTCAAAGTGGTATCGGGCTTCCTGGAGTCGAGCAACGTTAACGCCGTCGAGGAAATGACCTCGGTACTGGCTCTGTCCCGCCAGTTCGAGCTGCACGTCAAGATGATGAACGCGGCCAAGGAAGGCGATGAAGCCATGGCTCGGGTTTTGCAAATCGGCTAATCACTTATGAACGGGTGCCGTAAAACAGGCGCACGAGGAGAACACTAATGCTTCCGGCTCTTTGGGTCGCTAAGACCGGCCTGTCC
Organism: Pseudomonas sp. p1(2021b); assembly: GCF_020151015.1. Taxonomy (NCBI): domain Bacteria; kingdom Pseudomonadati; phylum Pseudomonadota; class Gammaproteobacteria; order Pseudomonadales; family Pseudomonadaceae; genus Pseudomonas; species Pseudomonas sp. p1(2021b). The sequence continues at coordinate 3,524,745 of NZ_CP083746.1, read as the reverse complement.
GCCCAGGACACCAACCTGACTGTCATCTCCAACAACCTGGCCAACGTCTCGACCACTGGCTTCAAGCGTGATCGCGCCGAATTCCAGGACCTTCTGTACCAGATCAAGCGCCAGCCCGGTGCCCAGTCGACCCAGGACAGCGAGCTGCCCTCGGGCCTGCAGGTCGGTACCGGTGTGCGCATCGTCGGCACCCAGAAGAACTTCACCGCTGGCAGCCTGCAGACCACCGAGAACCCACTGGACATGGCCGTCAACGGCCGCGGTTTCTTCCAGGTGCTGCAGCCGGACGGCACCGTCTCCTATACCCGAGACGGCACCTTCCACCTGAATTCCGACGGCCAGATCGTCACCGCCAACGGTTTCGCCCTGGAGCCTGCGATCGTCGTACCGCCGGATGCCCAGACCTTCACCGTCGGCCAGGACGGCACCGTGTCGATCACCACCGCCGGCAACCCGGCCGCGCAGATCATCGGCAACATCCAGACCGCCGACTTCATCAACCCGACCGGCCTGCAGGCCATCGGCAACAACCTGTTCCTGGAGACCGCCGCCAGCGGTGCGCCGCAGATCGGTACCCCGGGCCTGAACGGCTTCGGCACCACCCTGCAGCAGACCCTGGAGAACTCCAACGTCAGCACCGTGGAAGAGCTGGTCAACATGATCACCACCCAGCGCGCCTACGAGATGAACTCCAAGGTCATCTCCACCGCCGACCAGATGCTCTCGTTCGTCACCCAGCAGCTGTAAGCCCCAAGCCCGTTACACCGTGAGGTAAGCGTCATGAATCGTCTGTTGTCCGTCTTCGCCCTCGGGGGCGCGGTGTTGTTGGCCGGTTGCGTCGCGCCGACGCCAAAGCCCAACGACCCGTACTACGCGCCGGTGTTGCCGCGTACCCCGTTGCCCGCAGCGGCCAACAACGGTTCAATCTACCAGGCCGGTTTCGAGCAGAACCTGTACACCGACCGCAAGGCGTTCCGAGTGGGTGACATCATCACCATCACCCTCAACGAGCGCACTTCGGCGAGCAAGAACGCAGGTTCGCAGATCCAGAAGAACAGCAATGCCAACATCGGCCTGACCTCGCTGTTCGGCACCACCCCGAACACCAACAACCCGTTCGGCGGCGGTGACCTGTCGCTGGAGGCCGGTTATAGCGGCGAGCGCGCCACCAAGGGCGACAGCAAGGCGACCCAGGGCAACACCCTGACCGGTTCGATCACCGTCACCGTGGCCGAGGTGCTGCCCAACGGCATCATCGCCGTGCGTGGCGAGAAGTGGCTGACCCTGAACACCGGCGAGGAGCTGGTGCGCATCGCCGGCCTGATCCGCGCCGATGACATCGCCACCGACAACACCGTGCCGTCCACCCGCGTGGCCGATGCGCGCATCACCTACTCGGGCACCGGCTCCTTCGCCGATGCCAGCCAGCCCGGTTGGCTGGACCGCTTCTTCATCAGCCCGCTCTGGCCCTTCTGAGTCGAATGACCATGTTCAACGTAAGGCAGCTGATCGCCGCGACCCTGCTTCTGTCCTGTGCCTTCGGCGCCCAGGCCGAGCGCTTGAAGGACATCGCCAGTATTTCCGGCGTGCGTACCAACCAGTTGATCGGCTACGGCCTGGTGGTAGGCCTGAACGGCACGGGTGACCAGACCACCCAGACCCCATTCACCCTGCAGACCTTCAACAACATGCTCTCGCAGTTCGGCATCAAGGTGCCGCCAGGGTCGGGCAACGTGCAGCTCAAGAACGTGGCGGCGGTATCGGTGCACGCCGACCTGCCGGCCTTCGCCAAGCCCGGCCAAGTGGTGGACATCACCGTCTCTTCCATCGGCAACTCCAAGAGCCTGCGCGGCGGCAGCCTGCTGATGACCCCGCTCAAGGGTATCGACGGCAATGTCTACGCCGTGGCCCAGGGCAACCTGGTGGTGGGCGGCTTCGACGCCGAAGGGCGGGATGGCTCCAAGATCACCGTCAACGTGCCCTCGGCCGGCCGTATCCCAGGCGGTGCCACCGTCGAGCGTGCGGTGCCGAGCGGCTTCAACCAGGGCAACAGCCTGACACTGAACCTCAATCGCCCGGACTTCACCACCGCCAAGCACATCGTCGACAAGATCAACGAACTGCTCGGCCCAGGTGTCGCCCAGGCCGTGGACGGCGGCTCGGTGCGCGTCACTGCGCCCATGGACCCGAGCCAGCGGGTGGACTACTTGTCGATCCTCGAGAACCTGGAGATCGACCCAGGCCAGGCCGTGGCCAAGGTCATCATCAATTCGCGTACCGGCACCATCGTCATCGGCCAGAACGTCAAGGTCTCGCCGGCGGCGGTGACCCACGGCAGCCTCACCGTGACCATCACCGAAGACCCGATCGTCAGCCAGCCGGGGCCGTTCTCCAATGGCCAGACCGCCGTGGTGCCGCGCTCGCGCGTCAATGCCCAGCAGGAAGCCAAGCCGATGTTCAAGTTCGGCCCGGGTACCACCCTGGACGAGATCGTCCGTGCGGTGAACCAGGTCGGCGCGGCGCCCAGCGACCTGATGGCGATCCTCGAAGCCCTGAAGCAGGCCGGCGCCTTGCAGGCCGACCTGATCGTGATCTGAGGAGGCCTGCCCATGACGCCCAAGAGCCTGGTCTCCGGACACGCCGACAGCGGCGCCTATACCGACCTCAACCGCCTGAGCGCGCTCAAGCACGGTGATCGCGACAGCGACGCCAACGTGCGCAAGGTGGCCCAGGAGTTCGAGTCGCTGTTCATCAGCGAGATGCTCAAGGCCTCGCGCAAGGCCAGCGACGTGCTGGCCGACGACAACCCGATGAACAGCGAGACGGTCAAGCAGTACCGCGACATGTATGACCAGCAGCTGGCCGTGAGCATGTCGCGCGAAGGCGGCGGCATCGGCCTGCAGGATGTGCTGGTGCGCCAGCTGTCGAAGAACAAGGGCCCATCCGTCAATACCAGCCCGTTCCCACGCATCGAGGGGCACGCCCCTGCGTTGTGGGGTAACAAGGTGGCCGAGCCGGTGCACAACACCGAATCGACGGCGACCCGCAACGACGTCGCGGCGCTCAATGCCCGTCGCCTGGCGCTACCGGGCAAGCTCACCGATCGTCTGCTGGCCGGTATCGTACCATCGGCGGCCACCAGCAACACTGCCACAGTGCCGGCCCGCGAAGGGCAGCAGGTCGCGCGCAGCTTCGCCGTGCCAGTTGACGGCCTGCGCATTCTTGGCCGTGCCGTGGCCCAGCCGCCGCTGGCACCGAAGAAGGCCTTCAGCGACAGCGACCAGTTCGTCGCCACCATGCTGCCGATGGCCGAGCAGGCGGCCAAGCGCATCGGTATCGACCCCCGCTACCTGGTGGCCCAAGCCGCCTTGGAAACCGGTTGGGGCAAGTCGGTGATGCGCAACGCCGACGGCACCAGCAGCCATAACCTGTTCGGCATCAAGGCCACCGGTAATTGGCAGGGCGGACATGCGCGGGCGATCACCAGCGAGTTCCGTGATGGGCAGTTCGTCAAGGAGACCGCGGCGTTCCGCTCCTACGACTCCTACCAGGACAGCTTCCACGACCTGGTCAGCCTGTTGCAGAACAATGCGCGCTATCAAGATGCGCTGAAGTCGGCCGATAACCCCGAACAGTTCGCCAGAGAGCTGCAGAAGGCCGGCTACGCGACCGACCCCGGCTACGCGAAGAAGATCATCAGCATTGCCCGGCAGATGCAGCCAACCCCGCAATACGCCATGGCTGGCAGAACCACGAATTTATAAGGATTGAAGCATGTCGAACCTGATTTCGATCGGCCTGAGCGGCCTGAATGCCAGCCAGGCGGCGTTGTCGGTTACCAGTAACAACATCGCCAATGCCGGCACCGCCGGTTATTCGCGCCAGCAGGCGATCCAGCATGCAGGCCCGGTGCAGAACATCGGCGCAGGCTTCCTGGGTACCGGCACGACCATTTCCGACGTTCGCCGCATCTACAGCGCCTACCTGGACAACCAGTTGCAGACCGCGACCTCGCTGCAGGCCGATGCTGTCGCCTACCAGGACCAGATCACGGCCGTGGACAAGCTGCTGGCCGACCGCGACACCGGAATCAGCTCGGTGCTCACCGCCTTTTTCTCGGCCTTGCAGACCGCTGCCGCCAAGCCCAGCGACGTGGCGTCGCGGCAATTGCTGTTGACCCAGGCGCAGACCCTGAGCAACCGCTTCAATTCGGTTTCCAGCCAGTTGAGCCAGCAGAACGAGGTGATCAATTCGCAGCTGGACACCTTGGCCGGGCAGGTCAACAAGTTGACTGCCAGCATCGCCGAGTACAACAAGCAGATCACCGAGTTGTCCGCCTCAGGCAACACGCCCAATAGCCTGCTCGATGCCCGTAGCGAAGCTGTGCGCCAGTTGAACGAGCTGGTGGGTGTCACCGTGCAGGAGCGTGACGGCAACTACGACGTGTACCTGGGCACTGGCCAGTCGCTGGTCACCGGCTACCGTGCCAACACACTGTCTGTCGCCCCGGGTGTGGCCGACAAGAGCCAGTACGGCCTGCAGGTCAACTACGAAAACTTCAGCTCCGATGTCACCTCGGTGGCCAGCGGCGGGCAGATCGGTGGCCTGCTGCGCTATCGCAGCGATGTGCTGATCCCCTCGATGAACGAGCTGGGGCGGGTGGCCCTGGTGGTCGCCGACAGCATCAACAGCCAACTGGGCCAGGGCCTGGACATCAACGGGCAGTTCGGCAGCGGCCTGTTCTCCAGCATCAACAGCGCCACGGCCATCGCCCAGCGCAGCCTGGCCTCTTCCAACAACAGCGCAGGCTCCGGCAACCTCGACGTGACCATCGCCGACAGTGGCGCGCTGACCACCTACGACTACGAGGTGAAGTTCACCAGCGGCACGCAGTACAGCGTGCGCCGTTCGGACGGCACCGACATGGGCAGCTTCGACCTCAATGCTGACCCAGCGCCGGTGATCGATGGCTTCAGCCTCGAGCTCAAGGGTGGCAACCTGGCCGCCGGCGACAGCTTCAAGGTCATTCCCGCCCGGGCTGCGGCCGGCTCGATCAGCACCGTGCTCACCGATGCCAACAAGCTGGCCTTCGCCGGCCCGATCAGTGCCACGGCTGGTAGCGGCAATGGCGGTACCGGCACCATCACCCAGCCGGTGCTGGGCGACAACCTGGATATCTACGGCGGTGCCGACACCGCGCTGATCCAGAAGTCCATCCGCGATTCGATGCCGGTGCGCGTGGTGTTCCAGGCTGCCAGCGATGGCTCGCAGGGGTATGCGGTGTTCGACGCCAAGGGCACCCAGATCGGCACGGGCAGCATCGTCCCGGGCCAGGACAACGAGCTGGCCATCGCCGTGCCCATGCTCGACAGCGCGGGTAACCCGATTATCGGCAGCGACGGCCAGCCGCGTTCGTTCACCGTGAACACCACGATCGGCGGCAACCCGACGGCCAATGACAGCTTCACCCTATCGTTCAACGCCGATGGCAAGTCCGATAACCGTAATGCCAACGCCTTGCTTGGCCTGCAAACCAAATCGACCGTGGGCACTGGCTCCGGCGGCGGCATCAGCTTCACGTCCGCCTACGCCTCGCTGGTCGAGCGGGTAGGGGCCAAGGCCAGCCAGGCCGGCATCGACAGCACGGCGACCGAAGCCGTGCTCAAGTCGGCACGCGAAAGCCGCAGTGCCGTGTCGGGGGTCAACCTCGATGACGAGGCCGCCAGCCTGGTGAAATTCCAGCACTACTACACCGCGTCGTCGCAGATCATCAAGACCGCGCAAGAAACCTTCTCCACCTTGATCAACGCCCTCTGAAGGAGTAGCTGACCGTGCGAATTTCAACTGCTCAGTTCTACGAGACCAATGCCAACACCTACTCGAGGAACTTCTCCAGTACGGCCAAGACCATGGAGCAGATCACCTCCAAGTCGCGCATCCAGACCGCCGGCGACGACCCGGTGGGGGCTGCTCGCTTGTTGCTGCTGCAGCAGCAGAGCGCGCTGTTGGGGCAATACAGCGCCAACATGACCACGGTGAACAATGCGCTGCTGCAGGAAGAGAGCGTGCTCTCGACCATCAACGACGCCCTGCAGCGTGCCAGCGAACTGGCGATCCAGGCGGGCAACGGCGGCCTGAGCGACGCCGACCGCACCTCGATCAGCAAGGAGATCAAGGAGATCGAGGCGAACGTCTTCGGCCTGCTCAACTCCCGCGACGCCAACGGCGACTACATGTTCGGCGGTTCCAAGACCTCCTCGCCGCCCTATGTGCGCAACAGCGATGGCACCTACAGCTACCGCGGCGACCAGACCCAGCTCAGCCTGCAGGTGTCCGATACCTTGCACCTGGCCACCAACGACAGCGGCTACAGCATCTTCGACCAGGCCATCAACAACAGCCGCACCCAGTCGAACCTGACCGCGCCGCTGCCCGACGATGGCCGTGTCGGCCTGTCCCAGGGGCTGCTGGGTTCGGTGAACACCTACAACGACAAGTTCGGGGCAGGGCAGCCGTACACCATCACCTTCAAGAGCGCCACCGAATACAGCGTCACCGACGCCGCGGGCAACGACATCACCAGCGAAACCCCGACCAACGGCAAGTTCGACCGTAACGCCGAAGGCGGCGACATCATTTCCTTGCGCGGTGTCGAGTTCGAGATCGACATCAACCTGCAGGAAGGCGACGACCCGGACACCGCCATCGCCAACCACAGCTTCACCGTCGAGGCCAAGCCCGATACCCTGACCGCCACCCGCAGCGCCGGTAACGGTTCGACGGCGCAGGTCACCGGCACCACCATCACCGATGGCGACAAGTACCGCAGCACCTTCCCCAGTGACGGTGCGGTGATCAAGTTCACCAGCGACACCGAGTTCGCCCTGTATGCGCAGCCGTATTCGGCCGACAGCAAGCCGGTGGCCACGGGTACCCTGGATGCGAGCAACAGCCTGACCGTGGCGGGTGTCACCTTCCAGCTCGACGGCCCGCCCGGTGAAGGCGACCAGTTCTCGGTCACCGCCAACACCCACCGCACCCAGAACGTGCTCGATACCCTGGGCCAGCTGCGCAGCGCCCTGGAGCAGCCGGTGGACAGCCCCCAGGCGCAAGCCGCGCTCAAGTCGGCCACCGACTCGGCGATCTCCAACCTGGCCAGCGCCCGCGAGCGTATCGACATCACCCGCGGCTCCATCGGTGCGCGGGGCAACTCGCTGGAAATCCAGCTGCAGGAGAACACCAGCCTGGACCTGGCCAACAAGAGCACCCAGAGCGCCATTGGTGACACCGACATGGCCTCGGCCACCATCACCCTGACCTTGCAGCAGGCAATGCTCGAGGCCTCGCAGCTGGCGTTTGCGCGCATCTCCCAACTGAGCCTGTTCAACAAGCTCTGATTCAGCCGGCGCGCCCTGTAGGAGCGGCCTTGTGCCGCGAAGGGCCGCTCCGCGGCCCCGGCGAAATCCGATGGTGACGCTGAAAAGCCGGGGCTGCTACGCAGCCCTTTCGCGGCACAAGGCCGCTCCTACAGAGGCTGCGTCTGCCCCTTGGCACGGCTTTCGTAGCATTTCAATGTGACTAATGAGTCAAAACGTTCATCTTCCCTGTATTCTATGCAGCTGCTGCTGCAGCATTTTGTTACCGGTGTGCGAGCGGCGTACCTGGTAGTCGGCCTGTCTCGAACCCACGGTGGCATCGCCCCGGTATTTGGCGCCCTCAATTCATCGAGTGGTGGTCTTTGGCTGTTTTCATTGGGAAGCCAGAATGATTGGCATCAAAAGCATCGCGAGTTACGTGCCCAGCGCTGGCCTGGACAACTACGTCCAGGGTGCGAAGTTTGGCAAGGACGAAGCGTTCATGTTCGGCAAGATCGGTGCATCCTTCCTGCCGCGCAAGGATGAAGCGCAAGAAACCTCCGACCTGTGCGTCGAGGCCGCCAGGGCCCTGTTCGCCAACAACCCGGAGCTCGACCCGCAGTCGATCGATGTGCTGATCGTGGTCACCCAGAACGGCGACGAGGAAGGCCTGCCGCATACCGCCGCCATCGTCCAGGACAAGCTGGGCCTGTCCACCCGCGTGGCGGCCTTCGACGTGTCGCTGGGCTGCTCCGGTTATGTCTATGGCCTGTACGCCATCAAAGGCTTCATGCAGGCGACCGGCCTGAAGAACGGCCTGCTGATCACCGCCGACCCGTATTCGAAGATCGTCGACCCCGAAGACCGCAACACCACCATGCTGTTCGGCGATGCCGCCACCGCCACCTGGATGGGCGAGGGTGCGGTCTGGCAGCTGGGCGAAGCCCGTTTCGGCACCGACGGTTCGGGTGCCGAGCACCTGAAGGTCAGCGATGGCACCTTCTTCATGAACGGCCGCCAGGTATTCAACTTCGCTTTGGTCAAGGTGCCGGCGCACCTGCATGAGCTGCTCGATGCCAGTGGCTTGAAGTCCGAAGATATCGATGCGTTCTGCATCCACCAGGGCAGCGCGGCGATCGTCGACGCCGTGGCGCGACGCTTCGAGGAAGAACACCCCGAGAAGTTCGTCAAGGACATGCTCGAGACCGGCAACACCGTGTCCTCCAGCGTGCCCTTGCTGCTGCAGAAGCACATGTTCGACAGCGCCTGGAAGCGCGTGGCCATCAGCGGCTTCGGCGTGGGCCTGTCGTGGGGTTCGGCGATTCTCTATCGCGACTGACCTCGGTTGTTGAAAAAAGCGCCTGGCGGGTTTTCCGCCAGGCGCTTTTTTTGTGTCTCGGGTTTTCCGGCCCAATCGCGGGACAAGCCCGCTCCCACAGGTTATTCGCCATTGGTTCGGCCGGGCGGTGAGCCTGTAGGAGCGGGCTTGTCCCGCGATTGGGCCGGCACTGCCAACGAATCCCAAACCCCTTCCACAAGCCTATGGCACCCCCATAACCCTCTGATTTCCAAGGGTGGCACTGTAATGGCATTTTTTTTTGCAAAAAGCCCTCAAGCAACCGAGCCAGCCGACGATAACCATTACGAAGGTTCTCTAGGCCACACCCGGCGGTTGCCAAGGCCGGAAGCCGCTGTATCCATCCAACGAGGAATTCGTCATGGCTTTAACCGTTAACACCAACATCACTTCCTTGGGCGTTCAGAAGAACCTGAACCGTGCTTCCGACGCACTGGGTACTTCGATGTCCCGCCTGTCTTCCGGCCTGAAAATCAACAGCGCCAAGGACGACGCCGCTGGCCTGCAGATCGCCAACCGTCTGACCAGCCAGATCAAAGGCCTGAGCGTTGCCGTGAAGAACGCCAACGACGGCATCTCCATCGCCCAGACCGCTGAAGGCGCGATGCAGGAATCCACCTCCATCCTGCAGCGTATGCGCGAACTGGCCCTGCAGTCGGCCAATGGTTCGAACAGCGATGACGACCGCACCTCCCTGCAACAGGAATTCACTGCCCTGTCCGGTGAGCTGACCCGTATCGCCAATACTACCACCTTCGGTGGTCGTAACATTCTGGATGGTTCATTCCAGAACGTTGGTTTCCAGATTGGTGCCAGCGCTAACGAAACTATTTCGTTTGGCATGAGTGATATTAGCTCGACCGGACTGAAAGGTTCCTACAGTGAAGCTGCTGTAGCGGGCACTGCAATGAGTGGTTTGACTGCTACTGCGCTGGGTACTGTTCAGAAAAGCGCTGGGGTCACTGGTGCTGGCGGCTTCACTGATACCAATACTCCAACGGCTAGCGGTACTATCACTCTGAATGGTACTGATGTTGCGTTTGATACGGCTGATACAGCTGCTGATGTGGCCGGCAAGATCAATGATGCCAAAATCAGCGGTGTAACCGCTTCGGTAGAAAATGGCCAGCTTAAGCTCAGCAGCACCGCTGATTTGACCATCGCTGGCGTTGCTAGCGAACTGGACGATGTTGGTCTTACAGCGGGCACTTACGCGGTAGCGAATACTACATTCACCAATGCTTCTACTGTCGGTACTGGTTTTACGCCCCTCACCGCCGATGGTACTCTTACTTTGAATGGTACAGACGTAGATCTGTCAAGTGGTGATGATGCTGCCGCAGTAGTTAAGAAAATCAACGACGCAAACATTTCGGGTGTTACTGCTAAGGTTACTGGCGGTCAAGTCGAGCTGAGTAGTACTACCGATCTGACCGTTGCGGGAACTCCCTTGAGTGATATCGGTATCACCGCTGGTACTTATAAGACCTCCACCAGTACTCTGTTGGGTTCAGCAGGTAGCATCAGTGTTAATGGTAAAGATGTTAGCTGGGCCGCAGGCGATGATGTCGCTTCTGTCTTGACTAAAATTGGTGCTGTCGATGGAGTCGGATCGGCTTCGATTGTAGACGGTCGCGTAAGTATCAAATCCGAAGACGGTAATGATATCAAGCTCGCTAACTCCAGCAGCGGCTCCCTGGCACAGCTTGGTCTCACTGCTGGCACTTCAGAAGCCAAAACTTCGGCAGATACTTCTGTCACCCTGAATGGTGTCGAGGTGAAATTTGCCGCTGGGTCCACCGCGCAAAATATCGTCTCTGCAATCAATAGCGCGAGCACTGGAGTGACTGCCAGTCTTACTGATGATGGGAAATTGTCTCTTTTCTCCGACAAAGACATCACCATCTCCGACGGCAGTGCAGGTACCGGCCTGGCGGCCCTAGGGTTGACTGGGCAAACCGGCGCTACCGCTATTGCAATGGAAACCACCGTTTCCAACCTGAGCATCACCGATGCCAAGGCTTCCCAGGTCGCCATCCAGGCCCTGGACGCCGCCATCGCCCAGGTCGACAGCCAGCGCGCCCAGCTGGGTGCCGTTCAGAACCGCTTCGACAGCACCGTCGCCAACCTGAACAGCATCTCGGAAAACTCCACCGCTGCTCGCAGCCGTGTACAGGACGCCGACTTCGCTGCTGAAACCGCCGAGCTGACCAAGCAGCAGACCCTGCAACAGGCTTCCACCGCGATCCTGTCCCAGGCCAACCAGCTGCCGTCGTCGGTACTGAAACTGCTGGGCTGATCCTGATCGGTCGAGTAGTTGACGGAGGGGTGCGGCGACGCGCCCCTTTCGTCTTTTCATTCACAAGAGGTGCCAGACATGGACATGAGCGTGAAACTGGGCCTGTCCTACCCGACGCCTGTCGCAGCCGATGCATCGCCGGCCAAGCGTCAGGAACCTGTCCAGCCCGCCAGCGAGCTGGACGACAAGCAAGACCCGCCTGCGGACCGTACCGTCCTCGAGCAGGCTGTCAGTGCCATCCAGGAATTCGTGAAAGCCTCGGAGCGGCAACTCAATTTCTCGATCGATGACGCCACCGGCCAGGTGGTGGTCAAGGTCATCGCCCGTCAAAGCGGCGAAGTCATTCGCCAGCTGCCGTCCGAAGTGGCGTTGAAGCTGGCGCAGAACCTCAAGGACGCCAACAGCCTGCTGTTCGATACCCAGGCCTGAGTTGGCACGGCTTTTGTTGTAAAGCAGCACGGACGCGTTTTCGTCGGAAAAACGACGGTCACCGAAAAAGGAGAGTGAAGATGGCGAGCACAACCGTCAGTGGTATTGGTTCCGGGATCGACACCCAGGCTATCGTCAAGGCCCTGGCCGATGCCGAGAAGGCGCCCAAGCAGCAGCAGATCAATACCCAGACCACCACCGCCACCACTACGTTGTCGGCTATCGGCACGATCAAGAGCGCGCTGGAAACCTTCCGCGCGGCCATCGCCAAGCTCAATACCCAGGCGAGCTTCAACGGCCTTGCCGCGACATCGTCGGATGACAAGGTGGCCAAGATCACCTTGGCCGACGGCGCTTCTGCCGGCAACTACGCCCTCGAAGTCACCCAGCTGGCGACCGCCTCGAAGATCGCCAGCAAGGTCTACAGCGGCACCTCCACATCGGTGAACAGCTCGGGCGAGGCGCAAACCTTGACCATCGGCCAAGGTGATGCCACCTACAGCGTCAGCATCGCCGCCGGCGCGACCCTGCAGCAGGCGCGCGACACGATCAACGGCCAACTGCAATCGAAGGGCATCACCGCCAACATCGTCACCGATGCCAGCGGTTCTCGCCTGGTGTTCTCGTCCACCAAGATGGGGGAGGGGACCGACCTGACCCTGGGTGGTGATTCGGAGCTGGCGACCGACACCCAGGTGATCGCCAAGCCGCAGAATGCCAAGTACACCCTCGATGGCTTGGCCCTGGAGTCGAAGTCCAACACGATCACCGGCGCAGTCAGTGGCGTGAATATCGAGCTGGTGGCCGCCGGCAAGTCCAGCCTTTCGGTGTCGACCAACAACGACACCCTCAAGGCGTCGGTGCAGTCGTTCGTGACCGCCTACAACGCGTTGATGACTGCCATCAACACGCAAACCAAGGTCACCACCGGCGCCAACGATGAAAGCGCCAAGGGCGCCACCTTGACCGGCGATTCGACCATGCGCTCGCTGGTCAACTCGATCCGCAGCGAAGTGTCCCGCAGCATGGGCTCCGGTGGCCTGCGCACCTTGTCGCAGCTCGGTATCAACACCGTGCAAAAGACCGGCCTGCTGGAGCTCGACGAGAAGAAGTGGGATGCCGCGGTCAAGACCTACGGTGCCGACATCAGCGGCCTGTTCACCGGCAAGGATGGCCTGCTCAGCCGCATGACCGCCGCGACCGACGACTACACCAAGGCCGGCGGCATTCTCGCCACGCGCCAGGACAGCCTGACCAAGCAGCTCAAGGAGCTCGAACAGTCCCAGGCCTCCCTGGATCGCCGCATCGAGACCCTGACCCAGACCTTGAGCAAGAAGTACAACGCCATGGACACTCTGGTCGCTCAGCTCAAAGGTACCAGCGACAGCGTGATGACCACGCTCAACGCCCTGAACAACCCCAACAAAGACCGCTAAAGAAAACCTGCGAACGGCCGATCCATTGGGTATCCGGCCTGTTCGCTGCCCCGTTCGATGAGGAACCACCATGCACCCGATGAGAGCCCTTCGTCAGTACCAGAAGGTCAATTCCCACGCCCAGGTTTCCGAAGCCACGCCGCACCGCCTGGTGCAGATGCTGATGGAGGGCGCGCTCGATCGCATGGCCCAGGCCAAGGGTGCGATCAGCCGGGGCGACGTGGCGCAGAAGGGCCTCATGCTGGGCAAGGCGATCGACATCATCGGCGGCCTGCGTGAAGGCCTGGACAAGGAAAAAGCCGAGAACCCGGACGACCTCGAGCGCCTGGACAGCCTCTACGCCTACATGGCCACCCGCCTGACCCAGGCCAACCTGCACAGCGACCTGGCCATCATCGACGAAGTCGCGCAATTGATGATCACCGTCAAGAGCGGCTGGGATGCTATCGCCAGCGCCGAGCAATAAGGCGCGAGGACACCGATATGAGCGCACTGCAGCGAATCGAAGCGACCCGCCAAGCCCTGTGCGAAGCTCTGCAGGCCCGTGATTGGACCGTGATCGGCGGGCTGGACCTGGCCTGCCGGGACGCGGTGAATCAACTGATGGAAGTTGGGGTAGGAGAAGAGAGGGCGGTGCAGCAGGAACTCGAGGCCTTGCTCGACGTCTATCGCCAACTAATTGAAATTGCAAGTGGTGAACGTCAATCGATAGTCGACGAGATGACTGCGATCACCCAAGCGAAGAGCGCCGCAAAGGTATACCATCTGTTCAGTTGACGCTGGACAGGTACAGAGAATCGCGCGCCATTAATTTGACTGTGCGCGGTTTTTTGACTTAACTAGTGACTGTTTTCGCAAATTCAGACGTCCGAGCACTGAATCATTTCAGTCGGAATGATGTCGAACACGCCCTCGGGCGTCGAAATGACTAGGGAAGTTGCTAACGCATGTGGCGTGAAACCAAGATCCTCCTGATCGATGACGACAGCGAACGCCGCCGCGATCTGGCGGTGGTCCTGAATTTTCTAGGCGAAGAAAACCTCTCCTGCTCCAGCCAAGATTGGCAGCAGGCGGTAGAGTCTTTGTCTTCGAGTCGTGACGTGCTGTGCGTGTTGATCGGGACCGTGAATGCTCCAGGCGGTGTGCTGGGGCTCCTTAAGACAGTGGCAGCCTGGGATGAGTTCCTTCCGGTTCTGCTTTTAGGTGAAATTTCTTCTGCGGAGTTCCCGGAAGACCTGCGCCGTCGCGTTCTGTTCAACCTCGAGATGCCGCCGAGCTACAGCCAGTTGCTCGATTCGCTGCACCGTGCCCAGGTCTACCGCGAGATGTACGACCAGGCCCGCGAGCGCGGCCGCCAGCGCGAACCGAACTTGTTCCGCAGCCTGGTGGGCACCAGCCGGGCCATCCAGCATGTGCGGCAGATGATGCAGCAGGTGGCGGACACCGATGCCAGCGTGCTGATCCTCGGCGAGTCCGGTACCGGCAAGGAAGTGGTCGCGCGCAACCTGCACTACCATTCCAAGCGCCGCGAGGCGCCGTTCGTGCCGGTCAACTGTGGGGCGATCCCGGCCGAGTTGCTCGAGAGCGAGCTGTTCGGCCACGAGAAGGGCGCCTTCACCGGGGCGATCACCAGCCGGGCCGGCCGTTTCGAGCTGGCCAACGGCGGTACCCTGTTCCTCGACGAGATCGGCGACATGCCGTTGCCGATGCAGGTCAAGCTGCTGCGCGTATTGCAAGAGCGCACCTTCGAGCGGGTGGGTAGCAACAAGACCCAGAGCATCGATGTGCGCATCATCGCGGCGACCCACAAGAACCTCGAGACCATGATCGAGGAAGGGACCTTCCGCGAAGACCTGTACTACCGCCTGAATGTCTTCCCCATCGAGATGGCGCCGCTGCGTGAGCGGGTCGAGGACATCCCGCTGCTGATGAACGAGCTGATCTCGCGCATGGAGCACGAGAAGCGCGGCTCGATCCGCTTCAACTCGGCCTCGATCATGTCCCTGTGCCGCCATGGCTGGCCAGGTAACGTGCGTGAGCTGGCCAACCTGGTCGAGCGCATGGCGATCATGCACCCGTACGGGGTGATCGGCGTTTCCGAGCTGCCGAAGAAATTCCGCTACGTCGACGACGAGGACGAGCAACTGGTCGACAGCCTGCGCAGCGACCTCGAGGAGCGTGCGGCGATCAATGGTCATGCACCGAACTTCACTGGCCACGCGATGCTGCCGCCTGAAGGGCTGGATCTCAAGGACTACCTGGGCAATCTCGAGCAAGGGTTGATCCAGCAGGCATTGGACGACGCCAACGGCATCGTCGCGCGGGCCGCCGAGCGCCTGCGTATCCGCCGCACCACGCTGGTGGAGAAGATGCGCAAGTACGGCATGAGCCGTCGAGAAGGGGACGATCGGGCGGAAGGTTGACGCGCCTGTAGGATCGAGCGCCGCCCGCGCGGCGCTCGATCTCACGTCCCCCTCCCATCTCACGCCCTCATCCCTACCCGGCACGCCTATTGCTACACCGCTGGCAACATACCGGTTTTATGACGGTCAGCCACGCGAGAGAGCACGATGCCCCAGGCCGCCCACATCTCCCGAACCTCCGAATCGCACGGGCGCAGCCCGGTCGAGCAGGCCAGCCGCCAGGGCTTGGAGCAGGCGTTCGCCCTGTTCAGCCAGGTGTCCAGCCAGCTCAACGAGTCCTACAGCCTGCTCGAAGCGCGGGTCAGCGAACTCAAGGGCGAGCTGGCGGTGGTCAGTGCCCAGCGCATGGCCGAGCTGGACGAGAAGGAGCGCCTGGCCACCCGGCTGCAGAACCTGCTCGACCTGCTCCCCGGTGGGGTGATCGTGATCGATGCCCAGGGCTACGTGCGCGAGGCCAACCCCGCCGCCTGCGAACTGCTGGGCGAGCCCCTGGTGGGCCAGCTGTGGCGCCAGGTGATCGCGCGCAGCTTCGCGCCGCGCAAGGACGACGGCCACGAAATCTCCCTGCGCGACGGTCGACGCCTGTCCATCGCCACCCGTTCTCTGGACGCCGAGCCCGGGCAGCTGGTGCTGCTCAACGACCTGACTGAAACCCGTCGCCTGCAAGACCAATTGGCGCGTCATGAGCGCTTGTCGTCCTTGGGGCGCATGGTCGCTTCCCTGGCTCATCAGATTCGCACGCCATTGTCGGCGGCGATGCTCTATGCCAGCCACTTGGCTGATGAAGAGAAAGACCTGCCGCGGGAAACCCGCCAGCGTTTTGCCGGCAACCTCAAGGAGCGCTTGCACGAGCTGGAGCACCAGGTCCGTGACATGCTGGTGTTTGCCCGTGGCGAGTTGCCGCTGGGCGATCGCATCAGCCCCAAGGCGTTGTTCCAGGCTTTGCAGCAGGCCGCCCAACCCCATGTCCAGGGGCATGCGGTACGCTGGCAATGCGACAGCCACCTGGGTGAATTGTTGTGCAACCGCGACACCTTGGTCGGTGCCTTGCTCAACCTGATCGAGAATGCGCTACAGGCCAGCCAGGGCCCGGCGCGCCTCAAGGTCCACCTGTATCGCCGCGAGCAGGCCTTGCACCTGTGCATCAGCGATGCCGGCTGCGGCATCGATGCTGACCTGCTGGCTCGCCTGGGTGAACCCTTCCTTACCACAAAGACCACCGGCACTGGCTTGGGCCTGGCAGTGGTCAAGGCTGTGGTACGTGCGCACCAGGGCAACCTGGGCATTCGCTCCAAGGTCGGGCGCGGCACTTGCGTGCAAGTAGTGTTGCCGTTGATCGATGGTCGGCCACGGGAGGTCGTGTAATGGCGGTGAAGGTCCTGCTGGTGGAGGACGACCGCGTCCTGCGCCAGGCCCTGGGCGATACCCTGGAGATCGGCGGTTTCGCCTACCGTGCCGTGGGCAGTGGCGAAGAGGCGCTCGAGGCTGTTGCCGGCGAGGCATTCAGCCTGGTGGTCAGCGACGTGAACATGCCGGGCATGGACGGGCACCAGTTGCTGGCGCAACTGCGCTGCCTGCATCCACAGTTGCCGGTGCTGCTGATGACGGCCCATGCGGCCGTGGAGCGGGCCGTCGAGGCGATGCGTCAGGGTGCCGTCGACTACCTGGTCAAACCGTTCGAGCCCAAGGCCCTGATCAGCCTGGTGGGGCGCCATGCCGTCGGTCGTGTGGGCGGTGTGGACGAAGAGGGCCCGGTGGCCTGCGAACCGGCCAGCCGGCAGTTGCTGGAGCTGGCGGCGCGGGTGGCACGCAGCGATTCCACCGTGCTGATCTCCGGCGAGTCCGGCACCGGCAAGGAAGTCCTGGCGCGCTACATCCACCAGCAATCGCCCCGTGCGGCGCAGCCCTTCGTGGCGATCAACTGCGCGGCAATCCCCGACAACATGCTCGAGGCGACCCTGTTCGGCCACGAGAAGGGCGCCTTCACCGGCGCCATCGCCGCCCAGGCGGGCAAGTTCGAGCAGGCCGACGGCGGTACCTTGCTGCTCGACGAGATTTCCGAAATGCCCCTGGGCCTGCAGGCCAAGCTCCTGCGTGTGCTGCAGGAGCGGGAGGTCGAGCGGGTGGGTGGGCGCAAACCGATCGCCCTGGACATCCGCGTGCTGGCCACCACCAACCGCGACCTCGAAGGCGAGGTAGCTGCCGGGCGCTTCCGTGAAGACCTCTACTATCGCTTGTCGGTCTTCCCACTGGCCTGGCGACCGTTGCGCGAGCGCGGCGCCGATATCCTGCCGTTGGCCGAACGCCTGCTGGCACGCCATGTGGCGAAGATGAAACATGCCCCGGTGCGCTTGTCGGCTGAGGCGCGCGCGTGCCTGCAGGGGTATGCCTGGCCGGGCAACGTGCGCGAGCTGGACAACGCCTTGCAGCGGGCCTTGATTTTGCAGCAGGGCGGGTTGATCGAGGCGGCGGATTTCTGTCTGGCGGGGGTCATCCCCCTGTCCGCTGCCAAGCAGGCCGTGAACGAGGCGCCTGCCGAGCCGGGCGGGCTGGGCGACGACATGCGTCGCCACGAATTCCAGATGATCATCGACACCCTGCGCGCCGAGCGCGGCCGGCGCAAGGAGGCCGCCGAACGGCTGGGGATCAGCCCGCGTACCCTGCGCTACAAGCTGGCGCAGATGCGTGATGCCGGGTTCGACGTCGAGGCCAGCCTGTACGGCTGACGAGTGTTTAACGGGCTGCGTGCGGGGCTGGCACTCTTGTTGCTAGTTCCAGCCCATTCGCTGCATGAGCGTCAAAAAAATGCGGCCGCCGGAGAGAAGAGATCCATGACCCAAGGTGTTGAATTCAATCGTCTGATGCTGGACATGCGGGCCATGCAGGCCGAAGCCATGTCCCAGCCCAAGGTCGCGGCTGCGCCTGAGCTGGCCCCGGGCCAGAGCAGCTTCGCCGACATGCTCGGCCAGGCCATTGGCAAGGTGCACGAGACTCAGCAAGCCTCCACTCAGCTGGCCAACGCCTTCGAGATTGGCAAGAGCGGTGTCGACCTGACCGACGTGATGATCGCTTCGCAGAAAGCCTCCGTATCGTTCCAGGCCCTGACCCAGGTGCGTAACAAACTGGTCCAGGCGTACCAGGACATCATGCAGATGCCGGTTTGAGGGCAGGGTAGGTCATGGCCGAAGCAGTCGTCGATAACGCCCCCGCCAAGAGCGGTCCGCCAGCGGCCAAGCCGCCGCTGTTCGGCATGGCGTTCCTGGAAAACATCTCGCAGATGCCCATGCTGCGTCAGGTCGGCCTGTTGGTCGGGTTGGCCGCCAGCGTGGCGATCGGCTTTGCCGTGGTGCTCTGGTCGCAGCAGCCGGACTACCGGCCGCTGTACGGCAGCCTGGCAGGCATGGATGCCAAGCAGGTCATGGACACCCTGGCCTCGGCCGACATCGGCTACCGCGTGGAGCCCAACTCCGGCGCCTTGCTGGTCAAGGCCGACGACCTGTCCCGCGCACGCTTGAAGCTCGCCGCTGCAGGCGTAGCGCCCAGTGATGGCAACATCGGCTTCGAGATCCTCGACAAGGAGCAGGGCCTGGGCACCAGCCAGTTCATGGAGGCCACCCGTTACCGCCGGGGCCTGGAAGGCGAACTGGCGCGTACCGTCTCCAGCCTGAACAACGTCAAGGCCGCCCGCGTGCACCTGGCGATCCCCAAGAGCTCGGTGTTCGTGCGCGACGAGCGCAAACCCAGTGCATCGGTACTGGTCGAGCTGTACCCGGGCCGGGCCCTGGAAGCCGGGCAGGTGATGGCCATCGTCAACCTGGTCGCCACCAGCGTGCCGGAGCTGGACAAGTCCCAGGTCACCGTGGTCGACCAGAAGGGCAACCTGCTGTCCGACCAATTGCAGGACACCGCCCTGACCATGGCCGGCAAGCAGTTCGACTACAGCCGCCGCATGGAAGGCCTGCTGACCCAGCGCGTGCACAACATCCTGCAGCCGGTGCTGGGCAACGACCGCTACAAGGCCGAGGTGTCCGCCGACGTCGACTTCAGCGCGGTGGAATCCACCTCCGAGCAGTTCAACCCTGACCAGCCGGCCCTGCGCAGCGAGCAGTCGGTGAACGAGCAGCGCACCAGCAGCCAGCCGCCGCAAGGCGTACCGGGTGCCTTGAGCAACCAGCCGCCGGCCGGTGCCGCAGCCCCTGAAAACGCCACGGCCGCTGCACCGCCCGCAGGGGCGATCCAGCCCGGGCAACCGCTGGTCGATGCCAACGGCCAGCAGATCATGGACCCGGCCACCGGCCAGCCGATGCTCGCGCCGTACCCGGCCGACAAGCGTCAGCAGACCACCAAGAACTTCGAGCTGGACCGCTCCATCAGCCATACCCGCCAGCAGCAGGGTCGCCTGACCCGCCTGTCGGTAGCGGTGGTGGTGGACGACCAGGTCAAGGTCGATGCCGCCACCGGCGAGACCACCCGTGCGCCCTGGGGCGCCGAAGACCTGGCACGTTTCACCCGCCTGGTACAAGACGCGGTGGGCTTCGATGCCAGCCGCGGCGACAGCGTGACCGTGGTCAACGTGCCGTTCTCCGCCGACCGCGGCGTGGAGCTGGCCGACATTCCGTTCTATTCGCAGCCGTGGTTCTGGGACATCGTCAAGCAGGTGCTGGGCGTGGTGTTCATCCTGGTGCTGGTGTTCGGCGTGCTGCGCCCTGTGCTCAACAATATCACCGGCGGTGGCAAGCAGGCCGCCGCCACCGACAGCGACATGGAGCTGGGCGGGATGATCGGTCTGGATGGCGAACTGGCCAACGACCGCGTCACCCTCGGTGGCCCGCAAAGCATTCTGTTGCCTAGCCCCAGCGAGGGCTACGAAGCACAGCTCAACGCAATCAAGGGCCTGGTGGCCGAAGACCCGGGCCGCGTGGCGCAGGTCGTGAAAGAGTGGATCAACGCCGATGAGTGACAACCGAGCCGTTACCGCCAAGCTGAGCCGCGTCGACAAGGCGGCGATCCTCCTGCTGTCCCTGGGCGAGACCGACGCCGCCCAGGTGCTGCGCCACATGGGGCCCAAGGAAGTGCAGCGGGTCGGCGTGGCCATGGCGCAGATGGGCAACGTGCACCGCGAGCAGGTCGAGCAGGTGATGAGCGAGTTCGTCGAGATCGTCGGCGACCAGACCAGCCTGGGCGTGGGCTCGGACGGCTATATCCGCAAGATGCTCAACCAGGCCTTGGGCGAAGACAAGGCCAATGGCCTGATCGACCGCATCCTGCTCGGCGGCAACACCAGCGGCCTGGACAGCCTCAAGTGGATGGAGCCGCGTGCCGTGGCCGATGTCATCCGCTACGAGCACCCGCAGATCCAGGCGATCGTGGTCGCCTACCTGGACCCTGACCAGGCCGGCGAGGTGCTGAGCAACTTCGACCACAAGGTGCGCCTGGACATCATCCTGCGCGTGTCGTCGCTCAACACCGTGCAGCCGGCGGCGCTCAAGGAGCTCAACCAGATCCTCGAGAAACAGTTCTCCGGCAACTCCAACGCCGCGCGTACCACCTTGGGCGGCATCAAGCGCGCAGCCGACATCATGAACTTCCTGGACAGTTCGGTGGAAGGCCAGCTGATGGACTCGATCCGCGAGATCGATGGCGACCTGTCCGAGCAGATCGAAGACTTGATGTTCGTCTTCAACAACCTGGCCGACGTGGACGACCGTGGTATCCAGGCGCTGTTGCGCGAGGTGTCCTCCGATGTGCTGGTGGTTTCGCTCAAGGGGGCCGACGAGAAGGTCAAGGACAAGATCTTCCGCAACATGTCCAAGCGGGCCTCGGAGCTGCTGCGCGACGACCTGGAGGCCAAAGGCCCGGTGCGGGTCAGCGATGTCGAGGCGGCGCAGAAGGAAATCCTCACCATCGCACGGCGCATGGCCGAGGCGGGCGAAATCGTGCTCGGCGGCAAGGGCGCCGAGGAAATGATCTGATCCAGCCAGCCCCTGTAGGAGCGGCCTCGTGCCGCGAAAGGGCTGCGCAGCAGCCCCTGGATTTCAACGTTTTCGCATAGATTGCCGGGGCTGCTTCGCAGCCCTTTCGCGGCACGAGGCCGCTCCTACACAAGATTGCGTTGCTCGTTGATGAGTACCTGAAGAACATGCCCACCAAAGAATCCCACCCCAGCGACCTGATCCGCGCCCGCGACCTCGAGGGTGTCGACGTCTGGCCGCTGCCCAGCTTCGACCCGGAGCCGGAACCTGAGCCTGCGCCGGAACCTGAGCCGGAGGTCGTCGAGGAGGAAGTCGAGGAAGTGCCGCTGGAAGAAGTCCAGCCGCTGACCCTCGAGGAGCTCGAGGCCATTCGCCAGGAGGCCTACAACGAAGGCTTCGCCACCGGCGAGCGCGAGGGCTTTCACAGCACCCAGCTGAAGGTGCGGCAGGAGGCCGAAGCGGCCCTGGCAGCCAAGCTGGGTAGCCTGGAGCGCTTGATGGGCCACCTGCTCGAGCCAATCGCCGAGCAGGACGAACAGATCGAAAAAGGCCTGGTGCACCTGGTGGCGCACATGGTGCGTCAGGTGATCGGCCGCGAGCTGCACAGCGACTCGAGCCAGATCACCCACGTGCTGCGCGAGGCGCTCAAACTGCTGCCGATGGGTGCCGAGAACATCCGTATCCACCTCAACCCCCAGGATTTCGAGCAGGTCAAGGCCCTGCGCGAGCGCCACGAGGGGCGTTGGAAGCTGCTCGAGGATGAGGCCTTGCTACCCGGGGGCTGCCGTATCGAGACGTTGCACAGCCGCATCGACGCGACCATGGAGACCCGCACCGAAAAAGCCCTGGCGCAGTTGTTCGACCAGTTGCACGAGCAAGGCCTGCACCCGGCGGCGCCGGACCTCTCGGTGGACCTGGACCTGGAGCACGGCGATGCGTCTTGAGCGCACCAGCTTCGCCAAGCGTCTGGGCAGCTATGTTGGGGCGGTGAAGCTGCCGGGCCAGCCGATCGTGGAGGGCCGCCTGCTGCGCATGGTTGGCCTGACCCTGGAGGCCGAGGGCCTGCGCACTGCCGTGGGCGGGCGTTGCCTGGTGATCAACGACGACAGCCACCACCCCGTCCAGGTCGAGGCTGAGGTGATGGGGTTCTCCGGCTCGAAGATCTTCCTCATGCCGGTCGGCAGTGTCGCCGGTATCGCGCCGGGCGCCCGGGTGGTGCCGTTGGATGAAGGCGGCCGTCTGCCCATGGGCATGAGCATGCTCGGGCGGGTGCTCGACGGTGCCGGCCGCGCCTTGGACGGCAAGGGCGGGATGAAGGCCGAGGATTGGGTGCCGATGGACGGGCCGATCATCAACCCGCTCAACCGTGACCCGATCAGCCAGCCGCTGGACGTGGGCATTCGCAGCATCAACGGCCTGCTCACGGTTGGCCGGGGGCAGCGCCTGGGCCTGTTCGCCGGTACCGGCGTAGGTAAATCGGTCCTGCTGGGCATGATGACCCGCTTCACCGAAGCCGAGATCATCGTGGTCGGGCTGATCGGCGAGCGGGGGCGCGAGGTCAAGGAATTCATCGAGCATATTCTCGGCGAAGAGGGGCTCAAGCGCTCGGTGGTGGTGGCGTCGCCCGCCGACGATGCGCCGCTGATGCGCCTGCGTGCGGCCATGTACTGCACACGTATTGCCGAGTACTTCCGTGACAAGGGCAAGAACGTGCTGCTGCTGATGGACTCGCTGACCCGTTTCGCCCAGGCCCAGCGGGAAATCGCCCTGGCCATCGGCGAGCCGCCGGCGACCCGTGGCTACCCGCCGTCGGTGTTCGCCAAGCTGCCCAAGCTGGTGGAGCGGGCCGGAAACGGCGAGCCCGGCGGTGGTTCGATCACCGCGTTCTATACCGTGTTGTCCGAAGGTGACGACCAGCAGGACCCCATCGCCGACTCGGCGCGGGGCGTGCTCGACGGCCATTTCGTGCTGTCCCGGCGGCTGGCGGAGGAGGGGCATTATCCGGCCATCGATATCGAAGCGTCGATCAGCCGGGTCATGCCCCAGGTGGTCGATGCCGAGCACCTGCGCGAGGCGCAGAAGTTCAAGCAGCTGTGGTCGCGCCTGTCGCAAAGCCGCGACCTGATCAGCGTGGGTGCCTATGTCGCTGGCGGCGACCCGGAAACCGACCAGGCCATCGCCTTGCAGTCGCGCTTGGTGGGCTTCCTGCGCCAGGGGTTGCAGGAGAATGTCGGCATGACACAGAGCCGCGAGCAGCTTCACGGAATCTTCGCAGCGCCGGTGGGAGGCTGATAGGTCATGGGGCTGCCCAGTCGAGCTGCGCGCCTGGCGCCGGTGGTGGACATGGCCGAGGAGGCCGAGCGCAAGGCCGCCCAGCGCCTCGGGCATTTCCAGCAGCAGGTGGCCCTGGCCCAGGCCAAGCTGGCCGAGCTCGAGCGGTTTCGCGAGGACTACCAGCTGCAGTGGATCGACCGTGGTGGGCAAGGGGTGAACGGCAACTGGCTGGTCAACTACCAGCGTTTCCTGGGGCAGCTGGAGACCGCCATGACCCAGCAGCGCCAGAGCCTGACCTGGCACCAGAACAACCTCAACAATGCCCGAGACACTTGGCAGCAGGCTCACGCCCGCGTAGAGGGGCTGCGCAAGCTGGTGCAGCGCTACCAGGACGAGGCCCGGCGTGCCGAGGACAAGCGCGAGCAGAAGCTGCTGGATGAATTGTCCCAGCGCCTGCCGCGCGAGCGGCATTTGTGAGCTTGCCACGCTGAGCAGGTCTTGAGGCGGGTGGTGCTTGTGGGATCCAGCGCCGCCCGCGCGGCGCTCGATCCCACCGACACCACCTACCTCAAGACTTGCAGGCTCCAGGCCGGGCTGCTAAACCTTCTAGGATCGTATTCGCCATCTTCATCGAAGGAATCGCTGGCATGGCTGTGGAGTCCGATTTTTCAAAGGACGAGAAAAAACTGACGATCAAGGTCACGGGCCGTTTCGATTTCGGCAGGCACCAGGAATTTCGCAATGCCTACGAACGCCAGCCTGTGCGTCCGGACTCGGTGGTCGTCGACCTCAAGGATGCCACCTACCTCGATAGCTCCGCCCTGGGCATGCTGCTGTTGTTGCGTGACCACGAAGGCGGCGAAGATGCCTGCATCAGCGTGATCAACACCAGCCCTGACGTGCGCAAGGTCCTCGCCATCTCCAACTTCGAAAAACTGTTCGATATCAGCTGAGCCCATCATGCCGGCCGAACGGGCGCTGAGCGTGCTGGTTGCCGAGGATGGCGCGGCGGACCGGCTATTGCTGGCGCAGATCGTCCGGCGTCAGGGGCATGAAGTCTTCACCGCGCAGAACGGCGAGCAGGCCGTGGCGATGTTCGCCGAACAGCGCCCCCACCTGGTGTTGCTCGACGCGCTGATGCCGGTCATGGACGGCTTCGAAGCGGCGCGGCGGATCAAGGCGCTGGCCGGCGAGGCCTTCGTGCCGATCATCTTCCTGACCTCGTTGAACGAAGAAGACGCCCTGGTGCGCTGCCTGGAGGCCGGCGGCGACGATTTCATGGCCAAGCCCTACAGCGCCGTGATCCTGGGCGCCAAGATCCGCGCCATGGACCGCTTGCGTCGCCTGCATGCCACGGTACTGGAGCAACGCGACCAGATCACCCGGCATCACCATCACCTGCTCAACGAACAGCGCGTGGCCAAGGCTGTGTTCGACAAGGTGGCGCACTCCGGTTGCCTGCATGCGCCCAACATCCGTTACCGACAATCGCCCTACGCCTTGTTCAACGGCGACCTGCTGCTGGCTGCCTATACCCCTTGCGGTGATATGCAGGTGCTGCTCGGCGATTTCACCGGCCATGGCCTTCCTGCGGCGATCGGCGCGATGCCATTGGCTGAAGTGTTCTATGGCATGAGTGCCAAGGGCTATGGTGTGGCGCACACGCTGCGCGAGATGAACGCCAAGCTCAAGAGCATCCTGCCAGTGGACATGTTCTGCTGCGCAGTGATGCTCAACCTGAGCTTCGAGCGCGGCAGGGTGGAGGTGTGGAGCGGCGGCATGCCGGACGCCTATCACCTGGCGGCCACCGGTGAGGTGTTGGCCTCGCTGGTTTCCCGCCATCTGCCGCTGGGTATCCTGGCGCCGGAGCGGTTCGACGACAGTACCGAGGTGTTGCCGTTGGCAGTCGGCGAGCGGCTGTTGTTGCTGTCTGACGGCGTGGTCGACACCTGTGACGATCAGGACCGGTTGTTCGGTGTATCGCGCTTGCAGGCGGTTCTGGCGGGTAATCATGACCGTGCGAGCTTGCTCGACGATGTCATGGGCGCCCTGGAGCGTTTCGGTGGGCGCCGGCGAGACGATATCAGCCTGTGCGACATCGCCATGATCGAGCCGCAACGGCAGGTGCCGGTGCCGGCGGGCTACGCTGACAATGGCCATGGCAGCCCCTTGAACTGGTCGCTGCATTTCGAGCTGCAGGCCGAGAGCTTGAAACGTTTCAATCCCGTGCCATACCTAGTACAGCTGTTGCAGGAAATCCAAGGCCTGCGACCCAGCAGCGGGCTCTTGCATACCGTCCTCAGCGAGCTGTATACCAATGCGCTCGAACATGGGGTACTGGGCCTGGATTCACGGCTCAAGCACGATGCCCAGGGGTTCGCCGAGTACTACCGCCAGCGCAACCTGCGCCTGGGGCAAGCGCTGGACGGCTTCGTACGCATCGACCTGGAAGTTGAACCCTTGCCTGCAGGCGGCCGTCTGACAGTAGCAGTACGCGACAGTGGCGCAGGTTTCGACGTGGCACGGGTGTTGTCCCGCCAGCCGGCGGAACATGGGTTGAGCGGGCGGGGCGTACAATTGGTCCGCAGCCTCTGCCAGGGCGCCGAATGGCTGGAGGGCGGCCGTTGCGCACGAGTGGTATTCTGCTGGTAGGTGTTCGGCGCGGGCCCTGCCCAGGCAGGTACGATCGAGCTTGATCAAGGGAGTGAACAAGTGACTGACATGCATATCGACCAGAAGATCCTCGCGGATCTTCAAGAGGTCATGGAGGATGGTTACCTGCAATTGCTGGAAACCTTCCTCGAAGACTCCGAGCGGCGCCTGAACCAGCTGCATGGGGCCAAGAGCACCGAGGAGCTGGGCCAGGCCGCACACAGCTTCAAAGGTAGCAGCAGCAACATGGGGGCTGTCGGGCTCGCCGAGTTGTGCCGCCAGCTCGAGGAGCGGGTGCGGCAGCGACCTTTGTACGGAATCGAGGACCTGATCAACCGCATCGACCAGGAATACCTGGAGGTGCAGCGTTTCTATCGCAGTGAGCGACAACGTATTTCCGCCGGCTGAGCAAACCTGGCGCGAGTTTTGCCTGTCTTTGCCTGGACGATTTCACGATTTCCGGCGCGGAGACCTTTCAATGCCTGTCGCACCCAACCCACTGTTGCAAGCCAATGCCCTGGCCAAGCCGTCACGTGCCAGTGCCGCGACGGCCGACAAGCCGCAATCGGCGGGCAATCAGGCGGGGGATGGCTTCGGCCAGGTGATGGCGCGCCAAGGGGGCGATGACAAGGCGGCCCAGGCCAAGCCGAAGGACACGCGCGACGACGCCGCCGGCGGCAAGGAGCAGCCGAAGGATGCGCAACCGGTTGCCGACGTCGGCAATACCTTGCCAGCTTCCGAACAGACGCAAGGCGCTGGCGATAGCAGCCCCCTCGATGCCAACCTGGTGGCCGGCCAGGTCACCGACGCGCAACCCGGTGCGCAATTGATCCAGGCCCAGGCCGAAGCGGTGGCGCCTGTGTTGCAGGCGGCTGTCCAGTCACCGGCCGAGCCTTTGCCCGAAGAAGAAGCGAGCGCCGAGCCGTTCGATCCCGAGGCTGACCCGTTGGCCAACCTGCCGACCTTGCGCCTGGCCTTGGAGCACAGCGCCCAGGCCAAGGGTACGACGTCCACCCATGCCGCCTCCCCAGGCGATGTCGCCCAGGCCGAGGATGGCCAAGCCTCCGTCAATACCTTGGCGAACCTGGTCGACCCGGTGGACGCCGAGCGTGGCCAGTCGCAGCCGGGTGACAAGGCGTTCGGCGAACTGCTCGAAGAGGGCCTGAAGGACATCAAGGGCGCCGGCAGCGACACCCGCGTCGACGACTTCACCGACCGCTTGGCCAGCCTGACCCAGGCCGCCACGCCGAAAACCGCCAGCGCCGTGCCCGCCAGCCCGCTGCACCAGCCGTTGCCGATGAACCAGAACGCTTGGGCCGAAGGGCTGGTGAACCGGGTGATGTACCTGTCCAGCCAGAACCTGAAATCCGCCGATATCCAGCTCGAACCCGCCGAGCTCGGCCGCCTGGACATCCGCGTCAATGTGGCGACGGACCAATCCACCCAGGTCACCTTCATCAGCGGCCATGCCGGTGTGCGCGACGCGCTGGACAGCCAGGTGCATCGCCTGCGCGAACTGTTCGCCCAGCAAGGCCTGGCGCAGCCGGACGTGAATGTCGCCGACCAGTCCCGTGGGCAGCAGCAACAGCCGGGGCAGCAGGACGGTTCGAACCTCTCGGGCGTCGCGGCGCGGCGTGCCATGGCCGGGGGCGGCGAGGAGGGTGAAGTGGCCGAGGCGTCACGGCCGATCGAGCCGCAGGTGGTCATCGGCGACAGTGCGGTGGACTACTACGCCTGACATACCGGTTGACGCAATCGCGGGACAAGCCCGCTCCCACAGGATTTTAAGCGCCTGTGGGAGCGGGCTTGTCCCGCGATTGCGTCGGCCCAGGCAGCTCATCGCTCGAATCTGGCATAACACTTGCTCAACCCCGTCATCCTCCCTTGAAACCCCGATGGACGACGGATTATTGGCATGGCGAAAAGCGAAGCAGTCAAAGACCCCGCCACAAAAGGCAAACTCAAGCTGATCCTGCTGTTGGTGCTGGCCCTGCTCCTGGCGGTCGGTCTCTCCGTGGGCGCCACCTGGTTCGTCATGCACAAGAGCGAGTCGGCCCCGGCGGCCGACCCTGCCCAGGCCAACGCCAAGCCCGCGGCGATCTACGAACCCCTGGCCCCGGCCTTCGTGGTCAATTTTAACCAGAACGGGCGCCAGCGCTACATGCAGGTGAGCATCACCCTGCAAGGCCGCAACCAGGCCGACCTGGATGCGCTCAAAGTGCACATGCCGGTCATTCGCAACAACCTGGTGATGATGTTCTCCGGTCAAGGCTTCGACACCCTGGCTGCCAGTTCGGTGGGCCAGGAGATGCTGCGCCAGAAGGCTACCGCGGTGGTCCAGGAAGTGGCGCAGAAGGAAGTCGGCAAGCCGGTCATCGACCAGTTGCTGTTCACCAATTTCGTATTGCAGTAGGAGCCCCAGATGGCCGTGCAGGACCTGCTGTCCCAGGATGAAATCGACGCCCTCTTGCATGGCGTCGACGATGGGCTGGTACAAACCGAAAGCGCCAGCGAACCCGGCGGCGTCAAGAGCTATGACCTGACCAGCCAGGACCGGATCGTCCGCGGACGCATGCCGACCCTGGAAATGATCAACGAGCGCTTCGCCCGCTACACCCGCATCAGCATGTTCAACCTGCTGCGTCGTTCCGCTGACGTGGCGGTCGGTGGCGTGCAGGTGATGAAGTTTGGCGAATACGTGCATTCGCTGTATGTCCCGACCAGTCTGAACCTGGTCAAGATCAAGCCGCTGCGGGGTACCGCGCTGTTCATCCTCGACGCCAAGCTGGTGTTCAAGCTGGTGGACAATTTCTTCGGCGGCGACGGGCGTCACGCCAAGATCGAGGGACGTGAGTTCACCCCGACCGAGCTGCGCGTGGTACGCATGGTCCTGGACCAGTGCTTCGTCGACCTCAAGGAAGCCTGGCAGGCGATCATGCCGGTCAACTTCGAGTACATGAACTCCGAGGTCAACCCGGCCATGGCCAACATCGTCGGCCCCAGCGAGGCGGTGGTGGTGTCGACGTTCCACATCGAGCTGGACGGCGGTGGCGGCGACCTGCACGTGACCATGCCGTACTCGATGATCGAACCGGTGCGCGAGATGCTCGATGCGGGCTTCCAGTCCGACCTGGACGACCAGGACGAACGCTGGGTCAAGGCCCTGCGCGAGGACGTGCTGGACGTCAGCGTGCCACTGTCAGCCACCGTGGCCCGTCGCCAGCTGAAGCTGCGCGACATCCTGCACATGCAGCCGGGCGATGTGATCCCGGTCGAGCTGCCCGAGCACCTAGTGCTGCGGGCCAACGGCGTGCCGTCGTTCAAGGCGCGCCTGGGCTCGCACAAGGGCACCTTGTCGCTGCAGATCATCGACCCGATCGAACGCCGCTGACGGCGTGCCGGTCGCTATTTCCGAATTGAATGCCTGTCGAGGACATCATGGCTAACGAAAACGAGATCACCTCCCCGGAGGAACAGGCCCTGGCCGATGAGTGGGCGGCTGCCCTGCAGGAAACCGGCAACGCCGGCCAGGCCGACATCGACGCGCTGCTGGCGGCCGACAGCGGCAAGCCGGGCGCGGGTCGCCTGCCCATGGAAGAATTCGCCAGCTCCCCGCGGCCCAGCGACAACGTCAGCCTCGAAGGGCCGAACCTGGACGTGATCCTGGATATCCCGGTGAACATCTCCATGGAAGTGGGCAGCACCGAGATCAGCATCCGCAACCTGCTGCAGCTCAACCAGGGGTCGGTGATCGAACTCGACCGCCTGGCCGGCGAGCCGCTGGACGTACTGGTCAACGGCACCCTGATCGCCCATGGCGAAGTGGTGGTGGTCAACGAGAAGTTCGGCATCCGCCTGACCGACGTGATCAGCCCCAGCGAACGCATCAAGAAGCTGCGCTGAGTGAAGGGCGCGATGCGGGGCCTGACGGCCCTCGGTACGTTGCTGGCCAGCGAGGCGGTGATCGCGGCGGCCCAGGCGGGCGCGCCGACGCCGGCCAGCCCCGGCAGCCTGGGAGGGCAGCTGGCGCAGATGGTCTTCGGCCTGTTGCTGGTGGTCGGCCTGATCTTCTTCCTCGCCTGGCTGCTGCGCCGCATGCAGGGCGCAGCGCCCCGCGGCACCCAGGTCATCGAGATCGTCGGCAGCCGCGCCATCGGCCCGCGTGACCGCCTGCTGTTGGTGCAGGTGGGCAAGGAGCAGATCCTCATCGGCCATACCCCCGGCAGCATCGAGGCGTTGCATGTGCTGGCAGAGCCTGTGGAGGTGCCCGCCGGCGCCCGCCCGGCCACGCCGGAGTTCGCCCAGCGGTTGCTCGAGCTGATGGGCAAGGACCAGAAGGACAAGACGTGATGAGTGGCGCCCTGCGCATCCTGTTGAGCACCTTGTTGCCGCTCGCGCTGCTGCTGGCTGCGCCTTTGGCGGTGGCCGCCGACCCGTTGTCGGTACCGGCCATTACCCTCTCCAGCGGGCCGGACGGGCAGCAGGAATATTCGGTCAGCCTGCAGATCCTGCTGATCATGACGGCGCTGAGCTTCATCCCGGCGTTCGTCATCCTGATGACCAGCTTCACCCGCATCATCATCGTCTTCTCCATCCTGCGCCAGGCGTTGGGCCTGCAGCAGACGCCTTCGAACCAGGTGCTCACCGGCATGGCGTTGTTCCTGACGCTGTTCATCATGGCGCCGGTGTTCGACCGGGTGAACCAGGATGCCCTGCAGCCCTACCTGAACGAACAGCTGACGGCCCAGCAGGCGATCGACAAGGCCCAGGGGCCGTTGAAGGACTTCATGCTGGCGCAGACCCGGCAGAGCGACCTGGACCTGTTCGTGCGCCTGTCCAAGCGCACCGACATCGCCAGTCCCGACCAGGCGCCGCTGACCATCCTGGTGCCGGCGTTCGTCACCTCGGAGCTCAAGACCGCATTCCAGATCGGCTTCATGATCTTCATCCCGTTCCTGATCATCGACATGGTGGTGGCCAGCGTACTGATGGCCATGGGCATGATGATGCTGTCGCCGCTGATCATCTCGTTGCCGTTCAAGATCATGCTGTTCGTGCTGGTCGATGGCTGGGCGCTGATCATGGGCACCCTGGCCGGCAGTTTCGGTGGCGTGTGACGCCGCCAAGGAGAGCCTTGCATGACACCTGAAGTGGCCGTAGACCTGTTTCGCGATGCCCTCTGGCTGACCACTCTGATGGTCGCGGTACTGGTGGTGCCAAGCCTGTTGGTCGGCCTGGTGGTGGCGATGTTCCAGGCCGCCACGCAGATCAACGAACAGACCCTGAGCTTTCTGCCGCGCCTGCTGGTGATGCTGGTGACGCTGATCGTCGTCGGGCCCTGGCTGGTGCAGAAGTTCATGGAGTACTTCATTGGCCTGTACACCAGCATCCCGCAGCTGATCGGTTGAGGCCCCCATGCTGGAGCTGACCGACACGCAGATCGGCACCTGGGTCGCCACCTTCATCCTGCCGCTGTTCAGGGTGGCCGCGGTGTTGATGACCATGCCGATCTTCGGCACGCGCATGCTGCCGATGCGCATTCGCCTGTACGTGGCCCTGGCGATCACGGTGGTGATCGTCCCAGGCCTGCCGCCGTTGCCCGAGATCGACCCGCTGAGCCTGCGTGGCGTGCTGCTGTGTGGGGAGCAGATCATCGTCGGTGCGTTATTCGGCTTTGCGCTGCAGTTGCTGTTCCAGGCCTTCGTGGTGGCCGGGCAGATCGTCGCGGTGCAGATGGGCATGGCCTTCGCGTCCATGGTCGACCCGGCCAACGGCGTCAACGTGGCGGTGATCAGCCAGTTCATGACCATGCTGGTGAGCATCCTGTTCCTGGTGATGAATGGCCACCTGGTGGTGTTCGAGGTGCTGACCGAAAGCTTCACCACCCTGCCAGTGGGCAACGCCCTGGTGGTCAATCACTTCTGGGAAATGGCCGGGCGCCTGGGCTGGGTATTCGGCGCCGGGCTGTTGCTGATCCTGCCAGCGATCACCGCGCTGCTGGTGGTCAACATCGCCTTCGGCGTGATGACCCGGGCGGCGCCGCAACTGAACATCTTCTCCATCGGCTTCCCGCTGACCCTGGTGCTGGGCATGGGCATCTTCTGGGTCGGCCTCGCCGATGTCCTTTCCCATTACCAGGCATTGGCCAGCGAAGCGCTGCAATGGCTGCGTGAACTGGCACGGGCGCGCTGAACATGGCAGAGAGCGAAAGCGGTCAGGACAAGACAGAAGAACCCACGGACAAGCGCAAGCGCGATGCGCGCGAGAAAGGCGAGATCGCCCGCTCCAAGGAGCTCAACACCGTGGCGGTGACCCTGGGCGGCGCCGGCGGGCTGTTGGCGTTCGGCGGCTACCTGGGGGAGACACTGCTGGACCTGATGCGCCTGAACTTCAGCCTGCCCCGCGAAGTGCTGGTGGATGAAAGCGCCATGGGCGTGTTCCTGCTCACCTCGGGCAAGATGGCGATCTGGGCCGTTCAGCCGGTCCTGATCCTGTTGTTCGTGATCGCCCTCATCGCGCCGGTTGCCCTGGGCGGGTTCCTGTTCTCCGGGACCCTGTTGCAGCCGAAGTTCAGCCGCATGAACCCGCTTTCGGGGATCAAGCGCATGTTCTCGATGAACTCGCTGACCGAGCTGCTCAAGGCCCTGGCCAAGTTCTTCGTGATCCTCGTGGTGGCATTGCTGGTGCTGGCCAACGATCGCCAGGCGTTGCTGGCGATCGCCAAGGAGCCGATGGAACAGGCGATCATCCACAGTGCCCAGGTGGTGGGCTGGAGTGCATTGTGGATGGCGGCGGGGCTGCTGTTGATCGCAGCGGTGGATGTGCCGTTCCAGCTGTGGCAGACCCACAAGAAGCTGAAGATGACCAAGCAAGAAGTGCGTGACGAGTACAAGGACTCGGAGGGCAAGCCTGAGGTCAAGCAGCGCATCCGCCAGTTGCAGCGGGAAGTGTCGCAGCGGCGGATGATGGCGGCGGTGCCGGAGGCCGATGTGATCATCACCAACCCCACGCACTATGCCGTAGCGCTCAAGTACGACCCGGAGAAGGGTGGGGCGGCGCCATTGTTGCTGGCCAAGGGGACCGACTTCATCGCCTTGAAGATCCGTGAGATCGGGGTCGAGCACAAGGTGCAGATTCTCGAGTCGCCGGCCTTGGCGCGGGCGATCTACTACTCGACGGAACTCGAGCAGGAGATCCCGGCGGGGTTGTACCTGGCGGTGGCGCAGGTGCTGGCCTACGTGTTCCAGATTCGCCAGTACCGGGCGGGCAAGGGCAAGGCGCCGGAGCCGCTCAAGCCTGACCTGCCGATTCCGCCCGATCTGCGGCGGGATAACTGAGGCGGCTCTGACCTTCACAGGCGCCGCCTACCTCAAGACAAACCCTGCCGTCTTAAACCCAAAGTTGGAAAGCTTCTTGCAAAGCCACCGCCAAACCGCCCAATCGCGTCAAAGTTTTGCTTCATAGAGGACTCCCGGTGGATCGCACCCAGCTCATCAACAGCGCCCGAAACAACCTGGCCGGCCTCGGCCGGGGCAACATCGGTGTGCCGCTGTTGCTGTTGGTGATGATGGCAATGATGATGTTGCCCATCCCACCTTTCCTGCTCGACGTCTTCTTCACCTTCAACATCGCCCTGTCGATCGTGGTCCTGCTGGTGTGCGTCTACGCCTTGCGCCCGCTGGACTTCGCCGCGTTTCCTACCATCCTGCTGGTGGCCACGCTGTTGCGCCTGGCGCTGAACGTCGCCTCCACCCGCGTGGTCATGCTCCACGGCCACGAAGGCCACCAGGCCGCGGGCAAGGTGATCCAGGCCTTCGGTGAGGTGGTGATCGGTGGCAACTACGTTGTCGGTGCCGTGGTCTTCGCCATCCTGATGATCATCAACTTCGTCGTGGTGACCAAGGGCGCCGGCCGTATCTCCGAGGTCAGCGCGCGCTTCACCCTCGACGCCATGCCCGGCAAGCAGATGGCCATCGATGCCGACCTCAACGCCGGCCTCATCGACCAGGGCCAGGCCAAGGCCCGCCGTGCCGAGGTCGCCCAGGAAGCCGAGTTCTACGGCTCCATGGACGGTGCCAGCAAATTCGTGCGCGGGGACGCCATCGCTGGCCTGCTGATCCTGTTCATCAACCTCATCGGCGGCATGCTCATCGGCATGCTGCAGCATGGCATGCCCGCCGGCGAGGCCGGCAAGGTGTACGCCCTGCTGACCATCGGTGACGGTTTGGTGGCGCAGCTGCCGTCGCTGCTGCTGTCCACCGCCGCCGCGATCATGGTCACCCGTGCCTCCAGCTCCGAGGACATGGGCAAGCTGATCAACCGGCAGATGTTCGATTCGCCCAAGGCCCTGGCTGTATCGGCAGCGTTGATGATCGTCATGGGTCTAGTCCCGGGCATGCCGCACATCGCCTTCCTCGGCCTTGGCGGGTTGGCCGCTGGCGGCGCCTACCTGGTCTGGCGCAAGCAGCAGCAGGCCAAGCTCAAGGCCCAGGAAGAAGCGCAGCGCCAGCAGGACCTGCTGCCCTCGCCGCAACGCGCCCTGGAAACCAAGGAACTGGGTTGGGATGACGTGACCCCCATCGACATGATCGGCCTGGAAGTGGGCTACCGCCTGATCCCGCTGGTCGATCGCAACCAGGGTGGGCAGTTGCTGGCGCGGATCAAGGGTGTGCGCAAGAAGCTGTCCCAGGACCTGGGCTTCCTCATGCCCACCGTGCACATCCGCGACAACCTCGACCTGCAGCCCAGTGCCTACCGTCTGACGTTGATGGGGGTGATCCTCGCCGAAGCCGAGATCTACCCGGACCGTGAGCTGGCCATCAACCCGGGGCAGGTGTTCGGGACGCTCAACGGCATCGCCGCACGAGACCCGGCGTTCGGCCTGGAGGCGGTATGGATCGACGTCGGCCAGCGTGCCCAGGCGCAGTCGCTGGGCTACACGGTGGTCGATGCCAGTACCGTGGTGGCCACCCACCTCAACCAGATCCTGCAGAAGCATTGCCATGAACTGATCGGCCATGAAGAGGTCCAGCAATTGTTGCAGGTGCTGGCCAAGGGTTCGCCTAAACTTGCTGAAGAACTGGTGCCGGGTGTCATTTCCTTGTCGGGCTTGCTCAAGGTCCTGCAGGCGTTGCTGTCCGAGCAGGTTCCGGTGCGTGACATCCGCAGTATCGCCGAGGCGATCGCCAACAATGCGGGCAAGAGTCAAGATACCGCCGCGCTGGTCGCGGCAGTGCGCGTCGGATTGTGTCGTGCCATCGTGCAAAGCATTGTCGGCGTTGAGTCGGAGCTGCCTGTGATCACCCTGGAACCAAGGTTGGAACAGATCTTGCTCAATAGTCTGCAAAGGGCCGGGCAAGGCCAGGAAGACGGTGTCCTCCTGGAGCCGAGCATGGCCGAGAAGCTGCAGCGCTCGTTGATCGAGGCGGCCCAGCGCCAGGAGATGCAGGGCCTGCCGGCCATCCTCCTGGTCGCCGGCCCGATCCGCGCCATGCTGTCGCGATTCGGCCGCCTGGCTGTACCGAATTTGCATGTTCTGGCGTATCAGGAAATACCTGACAACAAGCAAGTCACCATCGTTGCCACCGTGGGCCCCAATGGCTGAGGTAGTGGGTTATGCAAGTTAAGCGTTTTTTCGCCGCCGATATGCGTCAGGCCATGAAGCTGGTCCGGGATGAGCTGGGCGCCGACGCCGCCATCATCGGCAACCGGCGCATCGCCGGCGGTGTCGAGTTGACGGCCGCGCTGGACTACAAGCTGTCCGCCCTGGCTCCGCGGGTGCCGAACATCGAGCTCGAGGACGAGCTGCGCAAGACCCAGTCGCGCATTGCCACGGCACAGGCCGAGCTGAGCAGCCGCCACGAAGGTGACGAAGGCAACCGGCAATTGTTCGCCGGCCTCTCGCTGACCGCGTCCGAGCCGTTGGTCGAACCCCATGTCGATGCGCCGGCCCCGGCTGCCGTGCCTGCCCCGACACCGGTCGACCCACGCCTGTTCGACGCCATGCGTTCGGAGCTCTCGGGCCTGCGCGAGCTGCTCGAAGTGCAGCTCGGCTCCCTGGCCTGGGGCCAGTTGCAGGGCAACAAGCCGCAGCAGGCCAACCTCTGGCGCCGCCTGCAGCGCATCGGTCTGTCGGGCCCCATCGCCCGCGAAGTGCTCGAGCTGACCGGCGAGATCGAAGAGCCTCGCCAGGCTTGGCGCATGGTCCTGGCGCACCTGGCGCGGATGATCCAGGTGCCCGAGGTGGAACCGATCGAGGAGGGCGGGGTGATCGCCATGGTCGGCCCGGCCGGCATGGGCAAGACCACCACCCTGGCCAAGCTCGCCGCACGCTACGTGCTCAAGTATGGCGCCCAGCAGCTGGCGTTGGTGAGCATGGACAGCTTCCGCATCGGTGCCCAGGAGCAGCTCAAGACCCTGGGCAGGATTCTCAATGTACCGGTGACCTACGTCGACCCCGGCCAATCCCTGGCCCAGGCCCTGGAGCCACTGCTGCGCAAG
This sequence comes from Pseudomonas sp. p1(2021b), assembly GCF_020151015.1. NCBI lineage: Bacteria > Pseudomonadati > Pseudomonadota > Gammaproteobacteria > Pseudomonadales > Pseudomonadaceae > Pseudomonas > Pseudomonas sp. p1(2021b). Next base: position 3,488,048 of record NZ_CP083746.1, on the reverse strand, counting down.
CGCGTGGTGCTGATCGACACCGCCGGCCTGCAGGCCAGCGACCCGGCCCTGCGCATGCAGCTGGAGACCCTCGCCGGGCGCGGCATCGCCGCCAAGAACTACCTGGTGCTGGCGACCACCAGCCAGAAGCAGGTGCTCACCGCCGCATACCACAGCTACAAGCGCTGTGGCCTGGCCGGGTGCATCCTGACCAAGCTTGATGAAACGGCCAGCCTCGGTGAAGTACTGAGCCTTGCCATCAGTCATGAATTGCCGGTGGCCTATCTGACCGATGGGCCGCGCATTCCTGACGACCTGCACTTGCCGCGCAAGCACCAGTTGGTCAGTCGTGCGGTCAGTGTGCAGCTGCAGGACGAGCCCAGCGAAGAGGCAATGGCCGACATGTTCGCTGATCTCTACCACAACCCCGGCAAGCGTGTGGGTTGACGAATGGACATCGCAAAGTACCTACACGAAAGGGGCGCTTGCCAACCCCGTGTGTGGCCTGGGCCCCGAGACAAGGTAAAGAACAAACATGGGTAGCATGCATCCCGTACAGGTGATCGCCGTGACCGGCGGTAAAGGCGGCGTCGGCAAGACCAACGTTTCAGTGAACCTGTCCCTGGCCCTGGCTGACCTGGGGCGGCGGGTCATGCTGCTGGACGCCGACCTCGGTCTTGCGAACGTCGACGTCCTGCTGGGCCTATCGCCCAAGCGCACCCTGGCCGATGTCATCGAGGGGCGCTGCGAACTGCGCGATGTGTTGCTGCAGGGGCCTGGCGGTGTCCGGATCGTGCCTGCGGCCTCCGGTACCCAGAGCATGGTGCACCTGGCGCCAGCGCAGCATGCCGGCCTGATCCAGGCGTTCAGCGAGATCGGTGACAACCTCGATGTGCTGGTGATCGACACCGCCGCAGGCATCGGCGATTCGGTGGTCAGTTTCGTCCGTGCCGCCCAGGAAGTGTTGCTGGTGGTGTGCGACGAGCCGACTTCGATCACCGATGCCTATGCGCTGATCAAACTGCTCAACCGCGACTACGGCATGAATCGCTTCCGCGTCCTGGCCAACATGGCGCAGAGCCCGCAGGAGGGGCGCAACCTGTTTGCCAAGTTGACCAAGGTCACGGATCGGTTCCTGGACGTCGCCCTACAATACGTCGGTGCCGTGCCTTACGACGAATGCGTGCGCAAGGCGGTGCAGAAGCAGCGGGCGGTCTACGAGGCCTTCCCTCGGTCCAAGTGTGCGCTGGCCTTCAAGGCCATCGCGCAGAAGGTCGACAGCTGGCCGCTGCCTGCCAATCCGCGCGGGCACCTTGAGTTCTTCGTCGAGCGCCTGGTGCAACCTACCAGCGCAGGGCCGGTACTATGAATGCGAGTGGTTACAAGATGTACAGCAGGGCGGCACGCGATGCCCAGTATGAACTGGTCGAGCGTTATGCCCCGCTGGTCAAGCGCATCGCCTATCACCTGCTGGCACGCCTGCCGGCCAATGTGCAGGTCGAGGACCTGATCCAGGCGGGCATGATCGGCCTGCTGGAAGTGGCCAACAAGTACGACGCCAGCAAGGGCGCCAGCTTCGAGACCTACGCCGGTATCCGCATCCGTGGCGCCATGCTCGACGAAGTGCGCAAGGGCGATTGGGCGCCGCGTTCGGTACACCGCAATACCCGCATGGTCAGCGATGCGATCCGTGCCGTTGAAGCCAGAACCGGTCGTGACGCTAAAGATCATGAAGTTGCTGCCGAACTCCAATTGAGTCTCGATGATTATTACGGGATCTTGAACGACACCCTGGGCAGCCGCCTGTTCAGCTTCGACGACCTGCTGCAGGACGGCGAGCACGAAGGGCTGCACGAGGATGGTGCCAGCGGCCAGCTGGAGCCGGCGCGGGACCTGGAGGACGAGCGCTTCCAGGCCGCCCTGGCCGAAGCGATCGCCAACCTGCCGGAACGCGAACGCTTGGTCCTGGCGCTGTACTACGACGAGGAGCTGAACCTCAAGGAAATCGGTGAGGTGCTTGGGGTCAGCGAGTCGCGCGTCAGCCAGTTGCATAGCCAGTGCGCGGCGCGCCTGCGCAGCCGCCTGGGAGAATGGCGGGCGCGTTGAGCCAGGGTTCGCTGCAGTCGTTGCACGTTGTACCGAATTGATTGAACGCGCGCCCGGGGGGCCGGGCGCGTTAAAGACTGCTTGGAGGTCTAATTGAACAAAGACATGAAAATCCTCATCGTTGACGACTTCTCGACGATGCGGCGGATCATCAAGAACCTGTTGCGTGATCTCGGCTTCACCAACACCGAAGAAGCCGACGACGGCACCACGGCGCTGCCGATGCTGGAAAACGGCCATTACGACTTCCTTGTGACCGACTGGAACATGCCTGGCATGTCCGGCATCGACCTGCTGCGCAAGGTCCGCGCCCATGACCGTCTCAAGGGCATGCCGGTGCTGATGGTCACCGCTGAAGCCAAGCGTGACCAGATCATCGAAGCCGCCCAGGCTGGGGTCAACGGCTACGTGGTCAAGCCTTTCACGGCTCAGGTGCTCAAGGAAAAGATCGAAAAGATCTTCGAACGCGTCAACGGCTGAGTCACGTCAGGGGGCGCCATGGAGCAAATGAATACATCGCTCGGGGAGTTCGAGACGACCCTGAAGAAACATGCCCAGGAACTGGTCGAGAGCCTCGAGCGCGGCCGGTTCGGCGAGGCGGTGCAGCTGATCCACCAGCTGAACCAGACCCGTGACCGTGGCCTGTACCAGGAAGTCGGCAAGCTCACCCGCGAGCTGCACAGTGCAATCGTCAGCTTCCAGATCGACCCGCGCATGCCGCAGGCCGAGGAAGTCTCGCAGATCACCGATGCCACCGAGCGCCTGTCCTACGTGGTCAAGCTGACCGAGGGCGCGGCCAACCGGACCATGGACCTGGTCGAGGCCGGCACGCCGGTGCTCAACGACCTGGCGGCCGAGGCCCAGAGCTTGAGCGCCGACTGGCAGCGCTTCATGCGCCGGGAAGTCGCAGCGCCTGAGTTTCGCGAGCTGGTCAAGCGCGTCGACAGTTTCCTGACGCACAGCGTCGAGGGTAACCGCAAGGTTGCCGGTCACCTCAACGACATTCTCCTGGCCCAGGACTATCAGGACCTGACCGGCCAAGTGATCAAGCGCGTGACCGCGCTGGTCACCGAGGTGGAGAGCAACCTGCTCAAGTTGGTGCTGATGGCCAGCCAAGTGGACCGTTTTGCCGGTATCGAACACGACCACCAGCAACTGCGCGCTGAAAAAGATCAAGAAAAACATCCGACTCGGGGTGAAGGTCCGCAGATTCATGCCGATAAGCGTGAAGATGTCGTGTCCGGTCAGGACGACGTCGACGATTTGCTGTCCAGCCTGGGTTTTTAAGGAGCACGTTCAATGAGCTTCGGCGCCGATGAAGAAATCCTCCAGGATTTCCTGGTAGAGGCCGGCGAAATCCTCGAGCAATTGTCCGAGCAGCTGGTCGAGCTGGAAAGCCGACCCGAAGATGCCGACTTGCTCAACGCGATCTTCCGCGGTTTTCACACTGTAAAAGGGGGCGCCGGTTTCCTTCAGCTCAACGAGCTGGTGGAGTGCTGCCATATCGCCGAGAACGTGTTCGACATCCTGCGCAAAGGTGAGCGCCGGGTCGATGCGGAACTGATGGACGTGGTCCTCGAAGCGCTGGATACCGTCAACAGCATGTTCGGCCAGGTGCGCGAGCGCAGCGACATCACCCCGGCCACGCCGGAGCTGCTGGCGGCGCTGTCGCGCCTGGCCGAGCCTGCCGGTGCCGACAGCGCTGCGCCCGCCGTCGAGGCGCCGGTGGCGGCCGAGGCCGAAGCGCCGGCGGTCGAGCCGGACATCACCGACAGCGAATTCGAGCAGCTGCTCGACTCCCTCGATGCGGTCAAGGCCCAGGCCGCCGAGCAGATGCAAGGCGAGGTCGTGGGCGGCGAGGGTGACGAGATCACCGATGCCGAATTCGAATCGTTGCTCGACCAACTGCACGGCAAGGGCCAGTTCTCTCCTGAAGTCGTGGCCGCCACACCGGCGACCAGCACCTCGGCGCCTGCGGCATCCGACGAAATCACCGACGACGAATTCGAAGCGCTGCTCGATCAACTGCATGGCAAGGGCACCTTCGCCGCCGATGCGCTGGCGAGTGCGGCCGCACCTGACGCCCCGGCAGCACCAACCGAGGCGGGCGGCGAGCACATCACCGACAACGAATTCGAAGCCCTGTTGGACCAGTTGCACGGCAAGGGCAAGTTCTCCAGCGATGCGCTGGCCACCCAGGCGCCTGTCGCGCCCGCTGCCGCCAGCGCCGCACCGAAGGCCGATAGCAAGCCGGTCGCCAAACCCGAGCCTGCCCCAGCCGCCAAGCCAGCCGCTGCCAAGCCCGCGGCCCCGGCACGCGCTGTGGCACCGGCTGGCGACAAGCCTGTGGCCAGCGAGGCGGAAACCACTGTGCGGGTCGATACCGCGCGCCTGGACGAGATCATGAACATGGTCGGCGAACTGGTGCTGGTGCGTAACCGCCTGGTGCGCCTGGGCCTGAACAGCGGCGACGAGGCCATGTCCAAGGCCGTCTCCAACCTCGACGTGGTCACCGCCGACCTGCAGACCGCGGTCATGAAGACCCGCATGCAGCCGATCAAGAAAGTCTTCGGCCGCTTCCCTCGCCTGGTCCGCGACCTGGCCCGCCAGCTCAAGAAGGAAATCAACCTGGAGCTGGTCGGTGAAGAGACCGACCTGGACAAGAACCTCGTCGAAGCCTTGGCCGACCCGCTGGTGCACTTGGTGCGCAATGCCGTCGACCATGGTATCGAGATGCCCGACGAGCGCGAAGCCTCCGGCAAGGCGCGTACCGGCCATGTGGTGTTGTCCGCCGAGCAGGAGGGCGACCATATCCTGTTGTCGATCTCCGATGACGGCAAGGGCATGGACCCGAACGTACTGCGCGCCAAGGCCGTGGAAAAGGGCCTGATGGACAAGGACGCCGCCGAGCGCCTGAGCGAGTCGGACTGCTACAACCTGATCTTCGCCCCCGGCTTCTCCACCAAGACCGAGATCTCCGACGTGTCCGGCCGTGGCGTGGGCATGGATGTGGTCAAGACCAAGATCGCCCAGCTCAACGGCTCGATCAATATCTTCTCGGCCAAGGGCCAGGGCTCGAAGATCGTCATCAAGGTGCCGCTGACCCTGGCGATCATGCCGACCCTGATGGTGATGCTGGGCAACCAGGCGTTCGCCTTCCCGCTGGTCAACGTCAACGAGATCTTCCACCTGGACCTGTCGCGCACCAATGTGGTCGACGGTCAGGAGGTGGTGATCGTGCGCGACAAGGCGCTGCCGCTGTTCTACCTCAAGCGCTGGCTGGTCCAGGACCAGGTGCACGAGGAGCAACGGGAGGGCCATGTGGTGATCCTCTCGGTCGGCACCCAGCGCATCGGCTTCGTCGTCGACCAGCTGGTGGGGCAGGAGGAAGTGGTGATCAAGCCGCTGGGCAAGATGCTTCAGGGCACCCCGGGCATGTCTGGTGCGACCATCACCGGCGACGGTCGCATTGCGTTGATCCTCGACGTACCGAGCATGCTCAAGCGTTACGCCGCGCGGCGTTATTGATTTCGGTGGCGCACCCTGGCGGTGGCGCCGCCTAATGGAGTGTTTATGGCAGTCAAGGTCCTGGTGGTGGATGATTCCGGTTTCTTCCGCCGCCGCGTCTCGGAAATTCTCTCGGCCGACCCGACGATCCAGGTCGTCGGTACTGCGACCAACGGCAAGGAAGCGATCGACCAGGCGCTGGCGCTGCGACCGGATGTCATCACCATGGACTACGAAATGCCCATGATGGATGGCATCACCGCGGTGCGCCACATCATGCAGCGCTGCCCGACGCCGGTGTTGATGTTCTCCTCGCTGACCCATGAAGGCGCCCGTGTCACCCTCGACGCGCTGGATGCCGGCGCGGTGGACTACCTGCCGAAGAACTTCGAGGACATCTCGCGCAACCCGGACAAGGTCAGGCAGTTGCTGTGCGAGAAAGTCCACACCCTGTCGCGCAGCAACCGTCGCTTCGGCGGCTATGCCACGGCCACCCCGACGCCAACGCCTGCACCCGCCAACCATGCCCCGGCCAGCAGCCTGGGCAGCGCAGCGCCGGCCCGCAGTGCCGCTCCGGCTGCCCCGGTGACGCGCAGCGCAGCGGGCAGCAGCCACGCGCCCGCGCCCAAGCGCAAGCCCTACAAACTGGTGGCCATCGGGACGTCCACCGGCGGCCCGGTGGCGCTGCAACGGGTGCTCACCCAGCTGCCGGCCAGCTTCCCTGCGCCGATCGTACTCATCCAGCACATGCCGGCAGCCTTCACCAAGGCCTTCGCCGAGCGTCTGGACAAACTGTGCAAGATCAGCGTCAAGGAAGCCGAAGACGGCGATGTGTTGCGTCCGGGCCTGGCCTTGCTGGCCCCAGGCGGCAAGCAGATGATGGTCGACGGCCGTGGCACGGTGAAGATCTTGCCGGGCGACGAGCGCCTGAACTACAAGCCGTGCGTGGATATCACCTTCGGTTCTGCGGCCAAGTCCTATGGCGACAAGGTGCTGTCGGTGGTGCTCACCGGCATGGGGGCCGACGGCCGTGAAGGTGCGCGTCTGCTCAAGCAGGGCGGCAGCACCGTATGGGCCCAGGATGAGGCCAGCTGCGTGATCTATGGCATGCCCATGGCCATCGTCAAGGCCAACCTGGCCGATGCGGTGTACAGCCTGGATGAAATCGGCAAGCACCTGGTCGAGGCATGCATCTGATGGACGTGCTGAGCCTGATCGGCCTGATCCTCGCCTTTGTCGCCATCGTCGGTGGCAACTTCCTCGAGGGCGGTCATGTCGGCGCCTTGATCAACGGCCCGGCGGCCCTGATCGTGCTGGGCGGTACCCTGGCGGCGGCACTGCTGCAGTCGCCGTTGCCGGCGTTCAAGCGGGCCTTGCAGATCCTGCGTTGGATTTTCTTCCCGCCCCGGGTGGACCTGCCCGGTGGCATCGATCGGGTCGTCAACTGGAGCCTGACCGCACGCAAGGAAGGCCTGCTGGGCTTGGAAGGGGTGGCCGATGCCGAGCCCGACCCCTATGCGCGCAAGGGCCTGCAACTGCTGGTCGACGGCGCCGAGCCGGAGGCTATCCGCAGCATCCTCGAGGTCGACTTCCTGACCCAGGAAAGCCGTGATATCCAGGCGGCCAAGGTGTTCGAAAGCATGGGCGGCTACGCGCCGACCATCGGCATCATCGGTGCGGTCATGGGCCTGATCCATGTGATGGGCAACCTGGCCGACCCCTCGCAATTGGGCAATGGCATCGCCGTGGCGTTCGTCGCCACCATCTATGGCGTGGCCAGCGCCAACCTGATCCTGCTGCCGGTCGCCAACAAGCTCAAGGCCATCGCCCTGCGCCAGTCGCGCTATCGCGAGATGCTCCTGGAGGGCCTGCTGTCGATCGCCGAAGGGGAGAACCCACGCTCGATCGAGCTGAAGCTGCAAGGCTTCATGGAGTAGACCATGGCCCGTCGTCGCCATACCGAGGAACACGAGAATCACGAGCGCTGGCTGGTGTCGTACGCCGACTTCATCACCTTGCTGTTCGCCTTTTTCGTGGTCATGTACTCGATTTCCTCGATCAACGAGGGCAAGTACAAGGTCATTTCCCAGGCATTGATCGGCGTGTTCAACGACCCCGAGCGGAGCATGAAGCCGATCCCCATCGGCGACGAACGCCCGCTGACCATCAAGCCGACCGAACCCCTGGTCAAGGACAGCGAGCAGACCGATGCGGGCCTGGCACAGAGCAGTGTGGACCCATTGCAGAGCATTGCCGACGATGTGCGTGAGGCGTTCGGCGACCTGATCAAATCCGACCAGATGACGGTGCGTGGCAACGAGCTGTGGGTGGAGATCGAGCTCAACTCGTCGCTGTTGTTCGGCAGTGGCGATGCCATGCCAAGCGACGTGGCCTTCAACCTCATCGAGAAGGTGGCGAACATCCTCAAGCCGTTCGCCAATCCGGTACACGTGGAGGGCTTCACCGACAACCTGCCGATCCGCACGGCCCAGTATCCGACCAACTGGGAACTGTCGTCGGCGCGCGCGGCGAGCATCGTCCGCTTGCTGGCCATGAATGGTGTGGACCCGGCACGCATGGCCTCGGTGGGCTATGGCGAGTACCAGCCGGTGGCGAGCAACGACACCGCCGAAGGGCGGGCCCGCAACCGTCGGGTGGTCCTGGTGATTTCCCGTAACCTCGAGGTGCGTCGCAGCCTGACCGGCTCCGGTAGCGCCAATGCCACGCCAGATGCGGCTTTGCGCCGTGCTGGCACACAAAGTGCACCAGCAACGCCAGCAGCGGTGGCGGGGCCGTAACTCGTCAATTCTCTGGCACCGCATCCCTGTGGGAGTCGACGAAGCCGGCTCCCACAGCGGGCAGCGTCATCAACGAGTCATGAGTCGTCCTATGAGAGTCTGGGCAGTAGCCAATCAAAAAGGTGGCGTCGGCAAGACCACCACTACCATCGCCTTGGCCGGTTTGCTGGCCGAGGCGGGCAAGCGCGTGGTCGTGGTCGACCTCGACCCCCACGGCTCGATGACCAGCTACTTCGGGCACAACCCCGACGCCCTGGAGCACAGCTGCTACGACCTGTTCCTGCACAAGGGCTCGGTACCCGAGGGCCTGCCTGGGCAACTGCTGCTGCCGACCAGCGATGAGCGTATTTCGTTGCTGCCCTCGAGCACCGCGCTGGCAGTGCTCGAACGCCAATCGCCGGGGCAGAGTGGCCTGGGCCTGGTGATCGCCAAGAGTCTGGCGCAGCTGTGGCAGGACTTCGACTTCGCCCTGATCGACAGCCCGCCACTGCTCGGTGTGCTGATGGTCAACGCCTTGGCGGCCAGCCAGCAGCTGGTGATCCCGGTGCAGACCGAGTTTCTCGCCGTCAAGGGGCTCGAGCGCATGGTTGGAACCCTGGCCATGGTCAACCGCTCGCGGCGCCAGGCCTTGCCCTACCAGATCGTGCCGACCCTGTTCGACCGGCGGACCCAGGCCTCGCTGGGCACCCTCAAGGTGCTGCGCGACAACTACGGCGAACAGGTCTGGCCGGGCTACATCCCGGTTGATACACGCCTGCGCGACGCCAGCCGGGCAGGGGTCACGCCTTCGCAGTTCGATGGCAAGAGTCGTGGCCTGATCGCTTACCGGGCGCTGCTCAAGCACCTGCTCACCCAACAATCGGCACTGCAGGTGGCCTGATGAATTCCGCACGGCAAACCACCACCAAGCCGCAACTGGCCCTGCAGTCCTACCTCGATGGTCTGCTCCAGGAAGCCACGCAGGAACTCGACCCGGTTCCGGAGCCGGCCGAGGCGGCGCCCAGCGACGAATTTGCCGAGGCGGTTCGCCAGGAGCAGGCACAGGACGCCCTGCGTGAAGCCCATGCCCCTGTAATGCTGCGGCCATTCGCGGAGCCCGAGGCCAAGGTCTTGCCCTCGGTGCTGGCACCCGTCGCGGTTGAGCCGGTGCCCGCCGAGGTCCTGGGCGAGGCCGAAAAAGCAGCTGAGGTGATCACGCCTGTGGCGCCCCTGGTCGATGTGCACTTGCCATCAGCCGGCGCGGTGCTGCCGCCCAAGACTGTCGATGGGCGCCCGGCCTGGGCGGCCGAGCCGTTCGAATGCCTGTTGTTCGATGTCGCCGGCCTGACCCTGGCCGTGCCGCTGGTCTGCCTGGGTTCGATCTACAGCCTGGCTGGCCAGGAACTGACTCCGTTGTTCGGCCAGCCAGACTGGTTCCTCGGCATCCTGACCTGCCAGGCGGGTAACCTCAAGGTACTGGATACCGCGCGCTGGGTCATGCCCGACCGCTACCGCGAGGACTTCCGCCAGGGCCTGCAGTATGTGATTTCCGTCCAGGGCTATGAATGGGGGCTGGCCGTGCACCAGGTCAGCCGTTCCCTGCGCCTGGACCCGGCCGAGATCAAGTGGCGCAGCCAGCGTGGGCAGCGCCCATGGCTGGCTGGCACGGTGATCGAACACATGTGTGCCTTGCTCGATGTCGCCGAACTGGCTGAGTTGATCGCCAGCGGCGCCGTCAAGCAGATGCACGCCAAACACCAATGACCGAACACACCGCCGAGCGCGGATTTCAAGGGGTAGGGGAATGAAAAAGTCGTCTGCACAAGGTTCCGAAGATCCGATCCTGCAGTGGGTAACCTTCCGTCTGGACAACGAGTCCTACGGCATCAATGTCATGCAGGTGCAGGAAGTCCTGCGCTATACCGAGATCGCACCGGTACCGGGTGCGCCGAGCTATGTGCTGGGCATCATCAACCTGCGCGGCAACGTGGTCACGGTGATCGACACCCGCCAGCGTTTTGGCCTGATGCCCAGCGACGTCACCGACAACACCCGCATCGTCATCATCGAGGCGGACAAGCAGGTGGTCGGTATCCTGGTCGACAGCGTCGCCGAGGTGGTCTACCTGCGCCAATCGGAGATCGAAACCGCGCCGAATGTCGGTAACGAGGAGTCGGCCAAGTTCATCCAGGGCGTTTGCAACAAGAATGGCGAGCTGCTGATCCTGGTCGAGCTGGACAAGATGATGACCGAGGAAGAGTGGTCCGAGCTGGAGAACATCTGAGTTGATCTTCGAGGCTGCTGTCCTTCTCCTGGCGCTGCTATGGGCGCTGAGCCTGTGGTTGTTCCTCAACTACAGCAAGCGCCAGCGCGAGCTGGCCGCCCAGCAGGCCCAGGGCGATGCGCTGCGTGACCAGCGCATCAAGGACCTGGCCAAGCGCCTGGACGACTACCAGAATGGCACCGTGCGCATGGGCGAGGCGATCCACGAATTGCGCGCGGTGGTCGCGCCGTTGCCCGACAAGCTCCAGCAACTGGAGCAGCGCGACCCCAACAGCGTGACCTTCACCCAGGCGGCCAAGCTGGTGGGCATGGGTGCCAGTGTCGAGGAGCTGACCCGCACCTGCGGCCTGACCCAGGCCGAAGCGGAGCTGATGAGCAAGCTGCATCGCAGCGAGTGAAGCGATCCATCGACCTCTACTGTAGGCGCGGCCTTGCGCCGCGATGGGGCGCGAAGCGGCCCTGAGTTCATGTGCACGGTTTGCCCGAGAAACCGGTATGGCCGATATTAGGGCCGCTTTGCGCCCCATCGCGGCTCAAGGCCGCTCAAGTTTCTGTCAGATCAATGAATTTCGCGCTATGAGGGCAGACGCAGCTGCGTGGGCGTGATGTCGCGCTCGGGAGCCAGGTTGTCATCGAAGCCCGCAGGCACCTTGCCACGCAACTGCCAGGCGAAGGCGATGATCTCGGCGATGGTCAGGTACAGCGCCTCGGGGATCTGTTCCCCCAGCTCCAGGCGCGCCAGCAACCGCACCAGCTCGGCATTCTCATAGATCGGCACCTCATGTTCGCGGGCGATGGCAAGAATGGCCTCGGCCAGTTCGTCGTCACCCTTGGCGCTTAAGGTCGGGGCTTGCTGGCCGTCGTAGCTCAGGGCGATGGCCTGGCGCGGTTGCTTGCTGCTCATGCGTTTTCGTCCACCCAACGTTGTTCCAGGCGTGTGCGGGCCCCTTGCGGCGGGGTGCCGGGGTGGCACTCCAGGTCGCCGACCTCCAGGCCGCGGGCCACCAGCCGTTCGCGCAGCTCACCCAACTGACGTTCGATCAGTTGCGCGGTCTGGGGCAACTGCGCCCACAGCTGGCCCGAGAGCCGACCCTGGTTCAACTGTGCCTGGACCTGCAAGGGGCCGAGCGGTGGCAAGTCGAATGCCAGTTCGATACGCCACAACGACGCCAGTGGGTCGCGTTGTTCTCGTTGCGGGTCGGCCTGTTGCTCCGGCGTTTCCTCGCGTTGCAGCTTGACCTGCAAGGGTATGAATTCCTGGCCATGGCGGATCGGTATTTCAGACTGCCAGGTGGTCAGCAGGTTGCCGTTTTCGTTGATGCCGGTTTGCTGCAGGCTGGACAGCTGATGGCTCTGCAGGCGTGCGATGGCGGCGGCGGCCAGGCGCAGCAACTGCTGCAGGTCGCCTTCCTCTTCCAGGCTCTTCAGCAACCGCGAGGGTAGAGGGAATGCGCCGGGTTGAGGCTTGGGCGTATTGCGCTCGAGCATGCCCAAGGCGCCTCGGGCCATGCCGGGAAAGGCCTGCGCCAGCGTATTGGCCAGCGCTGGGTTGAAGGGCGTCCCGGTAGGGAGGGAAGGCATGGCCTGGGCCACCAGGCGGATCAGTTGCGCCTTCAGGTCCGTTGCCACGCCGCTTGCCAGCCCTGCCAGCAGCTTCGCTTCGAGGAAAGCGCCACTGCTGTGCAGCGCCTGGGCCACGGCCTTGGCGTCGCCCAGTTGCCGTGCCTCGGGAAGGCTGGCCAGCAGGCGTTCGGCGCTGGCCCGCAGATCGCCGTTGCCGTTCGGGGCGCGGGCCAGTTGTTGCAAGGCATCGAGCAACCCCGGCAGCGAGGCCTGGCGGCTCTGCTGTGCACCAAGCATTTGGGTAATGGCCAGATGATCCTGGCGACCGCCCAGAGGCACGAAGCGCAGCGACTGGTCCCCCTGTACCAGGGCGCTGAGCAGGCTGCCCACCGCCAACGGCCTCGGGCTGTCGACGGTCAGGGTAGCGCCGGCCTGGGGGCTGTTGAGCAGACTCACCAGCGAACGGAAGCTGGCCGCTTCGCCGGGGTTCGTCGGCAGGGCCTGGCTGGTCAGCACCTTGCCTTGCAACAGGGTGCCTACCGGCACCTGGGCTGTATCGAGGCGGGTGAGGGCCGCACTGTTACCGGCATTGGCCTGCTGCACGAGGATTGCCAGGCGGTTGCCTTCGGTCTGGGTAACGGTCAACTGGCTACCTTGGGGCAGGGGCTGGCTGGCGCTGGCTTGCAGCTGGGTCTGGTTGCCGTTGGCCAGGGTCAGGCGCAGCAACAACTGGAAATCCTGGCCGACTTGGCGCAACGACAATACATCGGCCCGGGCGGTCTCGCCGGGAGCCATCAAGCCCGGCTGGGGCTGCAGCAGACGCAGCAATTCGCCAGTCATCGCGGCCTTGCCGGCCTGCAGGCCCAGCACGGTTTGTGCACCGAGACTATTGATTTCAGTCATGATTGTATACAACCTGTCGGACCAGCCCTCTTGGCAGCGGGACGTTGCATGTAATAATGCCCGCCCGTCCGCCATTGCCACTATAACGGCAGTGGCTGGGGCGACTTGAGACACAGGGTCGAGGTTCGCTGCCGCCTTCAAGCAGCGAGCCTGGGCCCAACCTGTATAAGGCGAAACCGTGACCCTTCACCTACAAGCCACAGGCCTGGCCTGCGAGCGCGACTGGCGATTGCTCTTCGAGCACCTGGAATTCCAGTTGCGGCCCGGTGACATGCTACAGATCAGCGGCCCCAACGGCAGCGGCAAGACCAGCCTGCTGCGCCTGTTGGCCGGGCTGATGCAGCCGACGGCCGGGCAGATCCTGCTGGGTGGCCAGCCATTGGCCGAGCAGCGCCATGCCCTGGCCAGTATCCTGCTGTGGATCGGCCACGCCGCCGGCATCAAGGACCTGCTCACCGCCGAGGAAAACCTCGCCTGGCTGTGTGCCCTGCACCAGCCGGCCAGCACCGAGGCGATCTGGCAGGCCTTGGCTGCGGTAGGCCTGCGGGGTTTCGAGGATGTGCCGTGCCATACCTTGTCGGCCGGCCAGCAGCGCCGCGTGGCCCTGGCCCGGTTGTACCTGGACAGCCCACCGTTGTGGATCCTGGACGAACCCTTCACGGCCCTGGACAAGCAGGGCGTGGCCCAGCTCGAGTCACACCTGGCGGCCCATTGCGAGCAGGGGGGGACGGTAGTACTGACCACTCACCACAACCTCGAGCGCAAGCCCTCCGGCTACCGCGAACTGAACCTGGGGCAATGGGCGGCATGAGCGTATTCATCCTGTTGCTGCGCCGCGAGGCGCGCCTGTTATGTCGTCGTCCGGCGGAGCTGGCCAACCCGCTGGTGTTCTTCGCGATCGTCGTCGCCTTGTTCCCACTGGCGGTCGGGCCTGAGACACAATTGTTGCAAACCTTGTCGCCAGGCCTGGTCTGGGTGGCCGCGTTGCTGGCCGTGCTGCTGTCGCTGGACGGCCTGTTTCGCAGCGACTTCGAGGACGGCTCGCTGGAACAGTGGGTGCTGTCGCCGCACCCCTTGGCAATGCTGGTGCTGGCCAAGGTGTTGGCGCACTGGATCTTTTCCGGGCTGGCGCTGGTATTGTTGGCACCGCTGCTGGCGCTGATGCTGGGTCTGCCCGCCAATTGCCTGCCGGTACTGCTGGGCTCGCTGCTGCTGGGTACCCCGGTGCTGAGCCTGCTGGGTGCGGTGGGCGCGGCGCTGACTGTCGGCCTCAAGCGCGGCGGCCTGTTGCTGGCGTTGCTGATCCTGCCGCTGTATATCCCGGTATTGATCCTGGGCAGTGGCGCCTTGCAAGCGGCATTGCAGAATATGCCCGCCACCGGCCATCTGCTCTGGTTGGCCAGCCTGACGGCCCTGGCGGTGACACTGGCACCTTTTGCGATCGCGGCCGGCCTGAAGATCAGCGTCGGCGAATAACGAGTCTCGGGCTTCCAAGCCCGGCAAATACCCTGGATGTACCTTGATGAAGATTAGCTGGACGTGGTTCCACAAGCTGGGCTCCCCAAAATGGTTCTATGCCATCAGCGGCCGCATGCTGCCCTGGCTGACCGTTTCCGCCATCCTCCTGCTGTTGGTGGGCATCACCTGGGGGCTGGCCTTCGCGCCCCAGGACTACCAGCAGGGCAACAGCTTCCGGATCATCTACATCCATGTGCCGGCCGCCATGCTGGCGCAGTCGTGCTATGTGCTGCTGGCGGTGGCTGGAGTGGTGGGGCTGGTATGGAAGATGAAACTGGCCGATGTCGCCCTGCAATGCGCCGCCCCCATCGGTGCCTGGATGACCGCGGTGGCGCTGGTGACCGGGGCGATCTGGGGCAAGCCGACCTGGGGTAGCTGGTGGGTCTGGGATGCACGCCTTACCTCCATGCTCATCCTCTTGTTCCTGTACTTCGGCATCATCGCCCTGGGTCAGGCGATCAGCAACCGAGACAGCGCGGCCAAGGCCTGCGCGGTGCTGGCCATCGTCGGCGTGGTGAACATCCCGATCATCAAGTATTCGGTGGAATGGTGGAATACCCTGCACCAGGGCGCCACCTTCACCCTGACCGAAAAGCCGGCCATGCCGGCCGAAATGTGGCTGCCGTTGCTGCTGACCGCGCTCGGTTTCTACTGCTTCTTCGGCGCGGTGCTTTTGGTGCGCATGCGCCTCGAGGTGCTCAAGCGTGAAGCCCGTGCCAGCTGGGTGCGGGAGGAAGTACTGAACAGCCTGGGTCGGAGGGCCGCCTGATGAGTTTCGCATCCTTCGGTGATTTCCTTGCCATGGGGCATCATGGCCTGTACGTCTGGTCGGCCTATGGCATCTGCCTGGCGGTGCTGGCGCTCAATGTCGCAGCGCCCCTGCTGGCCCGCCGCCGCTACCTGCAAGAAGAGGCGCGCCGTCTGCGCCGGGAGAACAACCAGTGAATCCGCAGCGCAAGAAACGCCTGTTCCTCATCCTCGGCCTGCTGGTCGGCGTGGCCATCGCCGTCGGCTTCGCCCTGAGCGCCCTGCAGCAGAACATCAACCTGTTCTACACCCCGACTCAGATCGCCAATGGCGAGGCGCCCCTCGATACCCGCATCCGCGCCGGCGGCATGGTCGAGAAAGGCTCGGTGCAGCGTTCGTCCGACTCGCTGGACGTGCGCTTCGTGGTCACCGACTTCAACAAGTCGGTACCGATCACCTACCGTGGCATCCTCCCTGACCTGTTCCGCGAAGGGCAGGGCATCGTGGCCTTGGGCAAGCTCAACGCCGAAGGCGTGGTGGTGGCCGACGAGGTACTGGCCAAGCACGACGAGAAATACATGCCGCCCGAGGTCACCAAGGCCCTCAAGGAGAGCGGCCAGGCGGCCACCGGCGCGGAGCCCAAGCCATGAATGCGGCCCTGGTGATCCCCGAACTCGGGCAGTTGTCGATGATCCTGGCGATCTGCTTTGCCGTGGTGCAGGCCAGTGTGCCGTTGCTCGGCGCCTGGCGCGGCGACAGCCTGTGGATGAGCCTGGCACGACCGGCGGCATGGGGGCAGTTCGCCTTCCTGGCGTTCGCCTTCGCCTGCCTCACCCATGCCTTCATGACCGACAACTTCTCGGTAGCCTATGTGGCCAGCAACTCCAACAGCGCCTTGCCCTGGTACTACAAGTTCAGCGCCGTATGGGGCGCGCATGAAGGCTCGCTGCTGCTCTGGGCGCTGATCCTGGGGGGCTGGACCTTCGCCGTGTCGGTGTTCTCGCGCCAGTTGCCGCAGGTGATGCTGGCCCGGGTACTGGCGGTGATGGGCATGATCAGCGTGGGCTTCCTGTCGTTCCTGATCATCACCTCCAACCCGTTCGAACGCCTGTTGCCCCAGGTGCCGACCGACGGGCGCGACCTCAACCCGCTGCTGCAGGACTTCGGCCTGATCGTCCATCCGCCGATGCTGTACATGGGCTACGTCGGCTTCTCGGTGGCCTTCGCCTTCGCTATCGCCGCCCTGCTGGGCGGGCGCCTGGATGCCGCCTGGGCGCGCTGGTCGAGGCCCTGGACCATCGTTGCCTGGGCCTTCCTCGGCGTCGGCATCACCCTGGGCTCCTGGTGGGCCTACTACGAGCTGGGCTGGGGCGGCTGGTGGTTCTGGGACCCGGTGGAAAACGCTTCCTTCATGCCATGGCTGGTGGGTACGGCGTTGATCCACTCGCTGGCGGTCACCGAGAAGCGTGGGGTATTCAAGAGCTGGACCGTGCTGCTGGCGATCGCTGCTTTCTCCCTGAGCCTGCTGGGGACCTTCCTGGTCCGTTCCGGCGTGCTGACCTCGGTGCATGCCTTCGCATCCGACCCATCCCGTGGCGTGTTCATCCTGGTCTTCCTGCTGTTCGTGGTCGGCGGCTCGCTGACCTTGTTCGCCTTGCGCGCCCCCGTGGTCAAGAGCCAGGTGGGCTTTGCCCTGTGGTCGCGCGAGACCTTGCTGCTGGCCAACAACCTGGTGCTGGTGGTGGCGGCCTCCATGATCCTGCTCGGTACCCTCTACCCGCTGGTGCTCGATGCCCTGACCGGGGCGAAGCTTTCGGTCGGCCCGCCTTACTTCGATGCATTGTTCCTGCCGTTGATGGCATTGCTGATGGTGGTATTGGGGATCGGCGTGCTGGTGCGTTGGAAGGACACCCCGGGCAAATGGCTGGTGGGCATGTTGACCCCGGTGCTGCTGGGCAGCGCGGTGCTGGCGCCGGTCGCCGGCCTGCTGGTCGACGACTTCGACTGGCCGGCCCTGAGCGCGTTCGCCCTGGCCGCCTGGGTGGTGCTGGCGGGCGTGCGCGACATCCTCGACAAGACCCGCCACAAGGGCCTGGCCAAGGGCTTGCGCGGCTTGTCGCGCAGCTACTGGGGCATGCACCTGGCGCACCTGGGCCTGGCGGTGTGTGCCCTGGGCGTGGTGCTGTCGAGCAACAACAGTGCCGAGCGCGACCTGCGCATGGCGCCGGGCGAGACCGTGGAGCTGGGGGGGTATCACTTCCTGTTCGAGGGCGCCCGGCACTTCGAGGGGCCGAACTTCATCTCCGACAAGGGCACCGTGCGCATCAGCCGCGACGGCCGCGAGGTGACCGTGCTGCACCCTGAGAAGCGCCTGTACACCGTGCAACAGTCGATGATGACCGAGGCCGGTATCGACGCCGGCTTCACCCGCGACCTGTACGTCGCCCTCGGCGAGCCCCTGGACAACGGTGCCTGGGCGGTACGGGTGCATATCAAGCCCTATGTCCGTTGGATCTGGCTGGGCGGTCTGCTGACCGCGCTGGGTGGGTTCCTGGCGGCGTTCGACCGACGTTACCGCGTCAAGGTCAAGGCCCGGGTGCGTGATGTCCTGGGCATGTCTGGAGCAACTGCATGAAGCGTTGGATCATGGTGTTGCCGTTGGCGGTGTTCCTGCTGATGGCGGTCTTCCTCTACAAGGGCCTGTTCCTCAAGCCCGACGAACTGCCCTCGGCGATGATCGGCAAGCCGTTCCCGGTCTTCTCCCTGGCCTCGGTCCAGGGTGATCGCACGCTCACCCCGGCCGACCTGCAGGGCCGCCCAGCACTGGTCAATGTCTGGGCCACCTGGTGCCCGTCGTGCAAGGTCGAACACCCTTACCTGAACCAGCTCGCCGAGCAGGGCGTGGTCATCCACGGGGTCAACTACAAGGACGACAACGCCGCGGCACTGAAATGGCTGGCCGACTTCCACAACCCCTACCAGCTGAACATCCGTGACGAGCAGGGCAGCCTGGGGCTGGACCTGGGCGTGTACGGGGCACCGGAAACCTTCCTGATCGATGCCAAGGGCATCATCCGCTACAAGCATGTGGGGGTGGTCGATGCCACGGTCTGGCGTGAGCAACTGGCGCCGCTGTACCAGGGCCTGATCGACGAGGCCAAGCCATGAGGCGCTGGTTGGCGGTGGCGGTGTTGGTCCTGGGTGTGGCCGGTATGGCCCGGGCCGCCATCGATACCTACCAGTTCCGCGATGACGCCGAGCGCGAGCGCTACCAGCAACTGACCAAGGAGCTGCGTTGCCCCAAGTGCCAGAACCAGGACATCGCCGATTCCAATGCGCCGATTGCAGCCGACTTGCGTCGGGAGATCTTCCGCATGCTCGGCGAAGGCAAGAGCAACCAACAGATCGTCGATTTCATGGTCGATCGCTATGGCGACTTCGTGCGCTACAAGCCGGCGCTCACCGGCCGCACCTGGCTGCTCTGGTTCGGCCCGGGCATCCTGCTGGCCTCGGGCTTCGTGGTGCTGGCGCTGATCGTGCGCCGTCGTCGCGGGCCGGTAGCGGCCTCGACCGAGCAATTGTCGCCTGAAGAACGCGAGCGCCTCGCCAAACTGCTGGATAAAGAACAAACCCATGACTGAATTCTGGCTTAGCGCGGGCCTGCTGTTGCTCGCCGCCCTGGCTTTCCTGCTGATCCCGACCCTGCGCGGCCGCCGCCAGCAGCAGGAAGAAGACCGTACTGCCCTCAATGTCGCCCTGTACCAGGAGCGGGTCGCCGAGCTGGCGGCCCAGCAGGAAGCCGGCGTGCTCGATGCCGACCAGCTGGCCAAGGGGCGTGACGAGGCAGCCCGTGAACTGTTGGCCGATACCGAGGGCGCCGAGGCGTCACGCCAGGGTCATCTGGGCAAGGCGCTGCCGCTGCTGGCGGCGGTCCTGGTGCCGGCGATGGGCCTTGGGCTGTACTTGCATTTCGGCGCTGCCGACAAGGTCGAGCTGACCCGCGAGTTCGCCCAGGCGCCGCAATCGATGGAAGAAATGACCACGCGCCTGGAGCGTGCCGTGCAGGCCCAGCCGGACTCGGCAGAGGGCCTGTACTTCCTTGGCCGCGCCTACATGGCCGAGCAACGCCCGGCCGACGCCGCACGTATCTTCGAGCGCGCCGTCGCCTTGGCCGGTCGCCAGCCCGAGTTGCTTGGCCAATGGGCGCAGGCCTTGTATTTCGCCGCGAACAAGCAGTTCAGCGAGCAGGTGCAGGCCTTGACCGACGAAGCGCTCAAGGCCGACCCCAAAGAGGTGACCAGTCTTGGCCTGCGCGGGATCGCCGCGTTCGAGGGCGAGCGCTACCAGGAGGCAATCGACTATTGGCAGCGCCTGCTGGCGCAATTGCCCGAGGGCGACGCTTCACGCGCCGCCCTTCAGGGCGGCATCGACCGTGCCGCCGAAAGGCTGCAGGCGGCGGGCGGTAAACCCGCGGCCGCGCCCGAGGCTGCTCGCCTGAAGGTGCGGGTGACACTGGCCGACAAGCTCAAGGACAAGGTCAAGCCCGGCGACACGGTGTTTATCTTCGCCCGTGCCAGCAATGGCCCGCCCATGCCCGTTGCGGCCAAGCGCGTGACGGTGGCCCAGTTGCCGCTGGAGGTGGAGCTGTCCGACGCCGATGCGATGATGCCGCAGATGAAACTGTCGGACTTCAGCGAGGTCCAACTGGTTGCCCGTGTGTCCCGTGCCGGCCAGCCGACCCGGGGCGAGTGGATCGGCCAGAGCGCGCCGCTGTCCACCCATACCGAGGCAGCCCAGCACCTGACTATCGACAGCCCAGATCAATAAGAGAGCATTTGCATGAACAGCGCCGTCCGTCTGACCCTGATCACCCTGGCACTGGGTCTTTCCGCCTGTACGGTGCAGCAACCAAGCGACGAGCCGTGGCCGCCGGTCGAAACCGCGCCGCCGCGCCAGGGGCCGGTGATCAAGCCGGCGCCGAGCGGGCAGCCGAGTACCCGGCCGAGTAAACCGGCCAGCGCGCCCAAGGCCATGCCGCGCACCTCCGCCAGCTTTGCACCGCCGCCGGGCGGCGCCAGCCACTGGGACCCGCGCATGGGCGTCTATGTGCTGGAGAACAAGCCCAACACCTTCTATCGCCAGCGCACCTACTACCGCTGGAACAATGGCTGGAGCTGGTCGCTGAGCCCTGAGGGCCCTTGGCAGGAAACCGACAGCAGTGGCGTTCCGGGCGGCCTGGGTCGGGCGTTCGCTCAGTAAACGTCGGCCACCGATACAGTACAGTTATGGCCTGATATTTCCATTGACTGTACTGGCCGGTCCCCACGCATAATCCCTTCTCGCACACGAGCCGGAGGGCGCATGAGCAAGACCGTTCTGGTGCTGGTGGAAACCGTCGATGACTACTTGCCGCTACTCGAGCAGGCCGGTTTTCGGCTGATCCGCGCGCCGTCGCCGCAATTGCGCGCCGAGGCCATCGTGCGCTTCGGTGCCCAGGTCGATGCGGTACTGACCCGCGGCCCGCTGGGCCTGACGGCCAACGAGATCGAAGCCTTGCCGGCGCTTAGGATCATCTGCGTGATCGGTGCCGGCTACGAACAGGTCGACCTGGCTGCCGCCTCGGCTCGCGGCATTACCGTGACCAATGGTGCCGGCGCCAATGCCGCGGCGGTCGCCGACCATGCCCTGGCGCTTCTGCTGGCCTTGCTGCGCGATGTGCCACGGGCCGATGCCAGCACGCGCCGGGGGGAGTGGAATCGGGTCATCAGCCCTTCGGTGAGCGGCAAGCGCCTGGGGATCCTTGGCCTGGGCGCGGTCGGTCGCGCGATCGCCAAGCGGGCGAACCTGGGCTTCGACATGAGTATCAGCTATCACAGCCGCACACCGCGTCGCGACGTGCCCTACACCTGGCACGACAGCGTGTCGAGCCTGGCCGAGGCCGTGGACATCCTGGTGGTAGCGACGCCCGGCGGGCACGCCACCCGTCACCTGGTCGATGCCCAGGTGCTGCAAGCGTTGGGGCCGGACGGCTACCTGGTCAACATCGCCCGGGCCAGCGTGGTCGATACCCACGCCCTGGTCGACGCCCTGAGCCGAGGCGCGATCGCAGGCGCCGCGCTGGATGTCTTCGATGACGAGCCTGCCGTGCCCGATGCACTCAAGGTGCTCGGCAATACCGTGCTCACACCTCATGTGGCCGGCCAATCACCGGATGCCGCACGGGATACGGTGAACCTGGTGCTGCTTAACCTGCAGGCGTTCTTTGCCGGTGAGCCGGTGCTGACCCCTGTCCGTTCCTGACTCTTTCCCCTGAACTTGTCTGGCATGACGCCGGACATAGGAGCCTTTGCATGCAACTCGAGATCTTCCAGGTCGATGCGTTTTCCGCCACGCCGTTCGGCGGTAACCCGGCGGCAGTGGTGCCGTTGGAGCAATGGTTGCCGGATGAGACGCTGCAGCGTGTGGCGGAGGAGAACAACCTTTCCGAGACGGCGTATTTCGTACGCAACGGCGAGGCGTTCGACTTGCGCTGGTTCACGCCCGGCGTGGAGGTGGATTTGTGTGGGCACGCGACGTTGGCGACGGCCTGGGTGCTGTTCGAGCAGTTGGGTGAGCAGGACGCGGTGCTGCGGTTCAATACGCGCAGCGGGGAATTGCGGGTCAGCCGTGGCAGCGATGGGTTGCTGGCGATGGATTTTCCGGCCAAGCAACCAGTAGCGGTCGACGTGCCCGAAGGGTTGCTCGAGGCGCTGGGGCTGAACAGTGTCCGGGCGGTTTATCGGACCGATGATTATGTGGTGGTGATCGACGATGCGGCGTTGCTGGAGCCGTTGGCACCGGACTTCGTGGCATTGGGCGCGTTCGATGTGCGTGGTATCGCGGTGACCGCGCCGGGGCGGGGGTTCGATTTCGTGACGCGGTGGTTCGGGCCGCGGGTAGGGGTCAACGAAGACCCGGTGACAGGGTCGGCGCACACCTCGCTGGCGCCCTATTGGGCTGAGCGGCTGGGCAAGCGCAGCCTGGTATGCGAGCAGGGCGGCCGGCGCAAGGGACAGTTGTGGTGCGAGGTGCCGGGGAATGGGCGGGTGATCATCAGCGGGCGGGGGGCGTTGTACCTGCGTGGGGTGATCTCTATCTGATGGGCTGCCTTCGGCCTCCTGCCTGGGTCAAGTTATGGGGGGCCTGGGCTGGCGTTGTTTGTTCAGTGGAATGGGTGGCGAGCTCTCGGCCCAATCGCGGGACAAGCCCGCTCCCACAGGGACCGCACAACCACCAAAAACGAATACCCACACGACCTAAATGCCCAAGCCCAACAGGAGATCCCCAACCTATACTTCCAAACCCAATCCCCAAGGAGCTCCACCCATGCCCCTGGAAAAACAAGGCACCTGCCTCTGCGGCCAAACCCACCTGAAGGTCACCGTCGACAACACCCATATCAGCGCCTGCCACTGCAGCATGTGCCGCAAATGGACCGGCGGCCCCCTCCTGGTCGTCCACTGCAGCCAGCCCCCTCAGATCGAAGGCACGCCCCCCACCGTCTATGACTCCTCCGACTGGGCCCAACGCGGCTTCTGCGGCCGGTGTGGCACGCACCTGTACTACCGCCTGAAGGCCAACGACTTCTACGCCATCCCGGTTGGCCTGCTGGACGGCGACGAAACCTGGGATTTCGACCTGCAGATCTTCGTCGAACAGAAACCCGCCTGGTACTGCTTCGCCAACCAGACCAAGGAACTGACCGGCCAGGAAGCCTTCGAACAGCTCGGCTAGGCGACCCTAGGCGCCTCGCGGCCTTGCCAAAGCAGTTCATTCCTGAGAAAACGGCGGCCACGAAAATCCGCTTCAGGAACAACAGCCATGAGCAGCGAACTGCAAATCATCGATCTCGAGGAAGGCCAGGGCAAGGCCGTGGTCAAAGGCGCCCTGATCACCACCCAGTACACCGGCTGGCTGGCCGACGGCAGCGAGTTTGACTCGTCCTGGTCGCGGGGCAAGCCGTTCCAGTGCGTGATCGGCACCGGTCGCGTGATCAAAGGGTGGGACCAGGGCCTCATGGGAATGCGCGTCGGCGGTAAGCGCAAGCTGCTGGTGCCGGCACACCTGGGCTATGGCGAGCGCAGCGTGGGTTCGATCCCGCCCCATTCGGACCTGACATTCGAGATCGAGTTGCTGGAAGTGCTAACCCGGGATGATTGAGTCGTTCATAGGCTCAGCCGCCACGTGCGGCAGTGGCTCGACCATGGGGCGCATAGCTGCCCGACCTGAACCAGTGGGCCGGGCAGCGCGCAACTGCGAACCTAGCGGCCGAACATCATCGGCCAGCCCACCACTTTCTTCGCCCGAGGCGTGGCGTAGGTCCGCACCTTGGACGTGCTCAGGCCCATGCGCACCAGCGACTCGGCGATGGTCACCGCCGCACTGACCCCATCGACCACTGGCACGCCGGTGCGCTGACGAATCTGCTCGTCCAGCCCAGCCATGCCGCCACACCCGAGGCAGATCACCTCGGCCTTGTCGTCGCGCACGGCCCGTTCAGCCTGCTCGACGATCGCCTCCACCGCGCGTCGTGGGTCGGCTTCGAGGTCGAGCACGGCCAGGCCGCTGGCGCGCACCGAGGCGCAGCGATCGAACAGGCCCGAGAGCTTGAGGCGGTCCTCGATCAGCGGCACGGTGCGGTCCAGGGTGGTGACCACCGAGTAGGCGTGCCCCAGGTACATGGCGGTGCTGGCGGCGGCATCGGTGATGTCCACGACCGGCACATCCAGCAACTCCTGCAAGCCCTCGCGGCCATGCTCGCCGTAGCCTGCCTGGATCACTGCATCGAAGGGTTCTTCGTAGGCCAGCACGCGGTCCATGACAGCGATGGCGGCCAGGTAGCTCTCGAAATTGCCTTCCACCGACTCGGCACCGAACCAGGGGGTCAGGCCGATGATTTCGGTACCCGGCGAGGCCACGCTGCGGGCCTGTTCGGCGATGGCGTCGGTGATGGCGCAGGTGGTGTTCACGTTGGCGATCAAGATGCGCATGAAGGATCTCCCTATCAATGGCTGCTGTGGTCGACGGCGATGGCTTCGCCGCTGACGTCGAGGTATTGGCGGTTGCGCGGCGCGAGCAGCAGGTACAGGGCGGCGGCGGTGCCGGCGCCGATCAGCCAGGAGAACGGCGCGACGCTGTGGAAGTTGGGCACCAGGGCCAGGACGATGGCCAGCAGCGCGGTGGGCAGGAAGGCGGCGACAGCGCGCAGGTTGATGCCTCGGGTGTAGAAATAGGCGCCGGCCGGGTTCTCGCTGTACAGCTGCGGGACGTTGACCTGGCCTTTGCGCAGCAACCAGTAGTCGGCCATGATCACACCGTACAGCGGGCCGAGCAGGGCCCCCAGGCCAGACAGGAAGTAGACGATCACCAGCGGGCTGTTGTACAGGTTCCAAGGCAGGATCAGCACTGCCAGGGTCGCGCTGATCAGCCCCGCGCGACGGAAGTTCAGGTGGCGTGGCGCCAGGTTGCTCAGCACGAAGGCCGGGGCGACGAAGTTGGCCATGATGTTCACCGCCACGGTGACGATCAGGAACGCCAGGCAACCCAGGACCAGGAACGGCGTGCTGGGAATATTGGCGACGATCTGGGTGGGGCTGTCGATCACCTGGCCGTTGATCTGGAACTGTGCACCGCACAGCACCGCGGTGATGGTCGCGAACACCAGGATGTTCACCGGTAGACCCCAGAAGTTGCCCACGCGAATGGTCTTGCGGCAGGGCGAGGAGCGGGCGAAGTCACAGAAGTTCAGCACCAGCGTGCCGTAGATCGCCAGCCACAGGGCGCCGCCAGCGAAGATGTTGCGCCACATCTCGTAGCCGGTCAGCGGCTCGGCCACCGACCAGGCGATGCGCGCATCGGCCTGGAAGTACATCCAGCCCGCAAGGCTTGCCACGGTCAGCAGGATCACCGGGCCGGCGAAGGCTTCGTAGCGGCGCACCATCTCCATGCCGTAGGCCAGGATCACCAGCTGCACCAGCCAGATCGCCACGAAGCACACCCAACCCAGGCTCGACAGGCCGAGGATGCTGTCCTGGTCATGGGTGGCCAGCTGCGGCCATATCGCCGTGAGCAAGACCCGCAATACCACCGAGGCCAGGTAAGTCTGGATGCCGAACCAGGCGATGGCGATGACCGCGCGGATCAGGGCTGGGATCTGTGCGCCATGGATCCCGAACGCGATGCGGCTGATCACCGGGAAGGGTACGCCGGTCTTCTGCCCCATGTAGCCGGACAGGTTCATGAAGAAATACACCAGTGCCGCGCCAATGGCCAAGGACAGCAGGATCTGCCAGCCACCCAGGCCGAGGGCGAACAGCCCCATGGCGAATGAATAGTTGGCGATGTTGTGCACGTCGTTGGTCCACAGCGCGAAGATGCTGTAGCGCCCCCAGCGCCGGCCTTCGCTGCGGGTCGGGGCCAGGTCGCGGTTATGCAGGCGTGGGCTGAGTTCGAGGTCCGGTAGATCACCGGCGACTGGCGTGGAGGTGGGGTTGGTGCTGGCAACGGATAGTTCAGGGGCAAGGTTGAGGCTGGTACTCATTCCGGCAGGCTCCTGATGCGTGTGGACTGCGATGATCGGGCATGCGCACGGGCTCGCCATCTCGTCGGTGCAGCGTTGGCATCACTGGGTTCTGGGCGCAACGGCCTGCCGGGGCAGGCGCTGCGGGTTCTTGTGTATTTATGTTTTGTTCAACTTGTATACAAAACACGGGGACACAAAAGCGAGTTCCATGCCAGCCGAAAAGCAACTTTCAGCGCGAGGCTTTTTCGAATCTATCTTGTTGAAAGATAAGTGAATGAAATAGAGGAATTATAAGTTGACCAAATGAACAGTTTTTATTTTTGAAGTGCATTATTAGTTGATCGATTGGTCAGTTTTTAGCGATGGAAGTGTGTAACGTGTTGGGGCGTTACCGGACAAAAGTGCACACAAAAATGGCACCTAAGGTGACATTCATGTGTACAAAAATTAATCGTCTCGTATCCGAACTGCTATTCCATGGGTGGCAACCGGCGTTTGACCGGTGTCTTCTTGATGATCGCCGTGTTGGTTTCGGCCAATACATTGATGCGGTCGAGCAGGGTGTCCAGCTGTTCCATGGAGCGCACATGCAGACGGGCGATGAAGCAATCCTCGCCAGTGACTTTGTCGCATTCGGTGAATTCGGGGATGGCGATGATCTGCCGCTCGACTTCCTGCAACTGTCCCGGCAGTGGTCGGATACGCACGATGGCCTGTAGCTGGTAACCGAAGCTGCGGGGGTCGATATCTATCGTATAGCCGCGCAGCACGCCGCGTTCTTCCAGGCGGCGCAGGCGTTCGCTGACACTGGGCGCCGACAGGCCGCTGATCTGGGCCAGTGCCTTGAGCGAACGGCGTGAGTCTTCCATCAAGGCATTGATCAACAGTTGGTCTATGGCATCGGTCATATTGCCCTCGTTAGGTAAATTGCTGAACTCGCCTTGATAGTAAAGGTGAATTCGCGAGAACGGCTTTGCTTTCGGCTGGATGGTTGACCGTCGCCTCGCACATACTGTGGCCCTGTTCGACAGGAGGTGTGAGATGGACAATTCGTTGCGTCGCGGCTCGCTGGAGATGACGGCCGCCATGCTGATCTCCGGTACCATCGGTTGGTTCGTACTGGTATCCGGGCAGCCGGTACTGGAGGTGGTGTTCTGGCGTTGTGTGTTCGGCGCCGGCACCTTGCTGCTGATCTGCGCGGCCCTGGGGCTCCTCAAGCCCGGCATCCTGACCCGTACGACCTTCCTGCTGGCGGTGGCCAGCGGCGTGGCCATCGTCGGTAACTGGGTGTTGCTGTTCGCCTCCTATTCCAGGGCCTCGATCGCGATCGGCACGGCGGTGTACAACGTCCAGCCGTTCATGCTGGTGGGGCTGGCGGCGGTGTTCCTGGGCGAGAAGATCACCCTGCCCAAGATGACCTGGCTGAGCCTGGCGTTCCTCGGCATGCTGGCCATCGTCAGTGCCCATGGCAGCGGCCAGGGTGGGGCGGGGAATTATCTGCAAGGCATCGGCCTGGCATTGGGCGCTGCCTTTCTCTATGCCGTGGCGGCGTTGATCATCAAGCGCCTGAGCGGTACACCGCCGCACTTGATCGCCTTGATCCAGGTGGTGACCGGTATTGTGCTCCTGGCACCTTGGGTCGGGGGGCGAGGGCTACCGGCAGAAACATCGGCACTGGCCAGCCTGGTGACCTTGGGCATCATCCATACCGGGCTGATGTACGTGCTGCTGTACAGCGCCATCCAGCGCCTGCCCACGGCACTGACCGGTGCGCTGTCGTTCATCTACCCGATCGTGGCGATCCTGGTCGATTGGGTGGCGTTCGACCATCGCCTGGCACCGCTGCAGTGGCTGGGTGTGGCGGCTATCCTGCTGGCGGCGGCGGGCATGCAGCAGGGGTGGTGGTTCCGTTCGCGCAGGGTAGCGGTGAAGGGGCATTGATCGAGGTTTGCCTTGCGGCCCAATCGCGGGGCAAGCCCGCTCCTACAGGGATGCGCCGCTCTTGCGGGCAGCGGTGAACCTGTGGGAGCGGGCTTGTCCCGCGATGGGGTACGTAGCAGCCTCTGACAGTGCTTATAGGCTGGCATTAGGTAGAATGCGTTCTTTTTTGCTTGCGACCCCACCATGACCTCGCCGATCCACACCCTCGAGCAACACCTGCTCACTGCTCTAGACCCCGCGCCAGAGGAAACCCGCCGCCTGTTCCACGGTCGTGGCCGCTGCTGGCCGGGCCTCGAGCAGATCACGGTCGACTGGCTGCAGGGCGTGCTGCTGGTCGCGCTGTTCCGCGAGCCGCCCGAAGGCCAACTGGCGGAGCTGGAGACCCTTCTGCGCAGCCTCGCCGAGCGCCCGCAGTGGGCTGGGCAGGCTATCCTCATCCAGCACCGCTACCTGCCGGACAGCCCCGGCCAGTGGCTGCTGGGCGAGCCGTGCCAGCAACGCGAAGTGATCGAGGATGGCCTGACCTATCTTCTGGACCTGGGCGTGCGGCAGAACAACGGCCTGTTCCTCGACATGCGCTACGGCCGGCGCTGGGTGCGCGAGCAGGCTGCGGGCAAGCGGGTGCTCAACCTGTTCGCCTATACCTGCGGCTTCTCCGTGGCCGCCATTGCCGGCGGAGCGCAGCAAGTGGTCAACCTGGACATGGCCAAGGCGGCATTGTCCCGTGGCCGCGACAACCACCGGCTCAATGGCCATGATGCCTCCCGGGTCGCCTACCTGGGGCATGAGCTGTTCAAGTCCTGGGGCAAGGTGCGCAAGTACGGGCCCTATGACTTGATCATCATCGACCCACCGACCTTCCAGAGAGGCAGCTTCGTGCTGACCCAGGATTACGCGAAGATCCTGCGGCGCCTGCCGGAACTGTTGACGGAGGAGGGGACGGTGCTGGCGTGCGTCAATGACCCGGGGATCGGGCCGGACTTTTTGATCGAGGGCATGGGCGAGCATGCACCGGGGCTGGTATTCGTCGAGCGGCTGGAGAACCCGCCGGAGTTTCCGGATGCGGATCCGGCAGGGGGATTGAAGGCATTGGTGTTTCGCCAGCGAGCCTGAGTAAGCTTCAATCGCGGGACAAGCCCGCTCCCACAGAGATCGTATCTGTCGGTGCGGGCTTGTGTCGCGAACCGTTACTGGTTGGTGTAGATCTGGTCGAACACGCCACCGTCATTGAAGTGGGTCTTCTGCACGGTACGCCAGTCGCCGAAGGTCTTCTCCACCGACAAGAAATCGACTTTCGGGAAGCGGTCGGTGTACTTGGCCAGTACGGTCGCGTCACGTGGGCGCAGGTAGTTCTGCGCGGCCAGTTCCTGGGCGGCCGGCGACCATAGGTATTTGAGGTATTCCTCGGCCACGGCGCGGGATTTCTTGCGCTCGACCACCTTGTCGACCACGGTCACCGGCGGCTCGGCTTCGGCCGACACGCTCGGGTAGACCACCTCGAACTGGTCGCGACCGAATTCGCGGGCGATCATTTCCGCCTCGTTCTCGAACGTCACCAGCACGTCGCCGATCTGGTTGGTCATGAAGGTCGTGGTCGCGGCGCGTCCGCCCGTATCCAGCACCGGAGCCTGCTTGAACAGTTTGCCGACGAACTCGCGCGCCTTGGCTTCGTCGCCGCCTTGCTTGAGCACATAGCCCCAGGCCGAGAGGTAGGTGTAGCGGCCGTTACCCGAGGTCTTGGGGTTGGGCACGATCACCTGCACGCCGTCCTTGAGCAGGTCGGGCCAGTCCTTCAGGGCCTTGGGGTTGCCCTTGCGCACGATGAACACGGTGGCGGAGGTGAACGGCGCGCTGTTGTTCGGCAGGCGCGTGACCCAGTTGTCTGGTACCAGCTTGCCGTTGTCAGCCAGGGCATTGATGTCGGTGGCCATGTTCATGGTGATGACATCCGCCGGCAGGCCATCGATCACGGCACGTGCCTGCTTGCTCGAGCCGCCGAAGGACATTTGCACGTTGACCTTCTCATTGTGCTCGGCTTCCCAGTGCTTCTGGAACGCTGGGTTGTAGTCCTTGTAGAAGTCGCGCATCACGTCGTAGGACACGTTGAGCAGGGTCGGTGCAGCCTGGGCCAGGTTACCCAGGGCCATACCGGCGGCGAGCAGCGATGCGGTGAAGAGCTTTTTCACGTTGCTTCCTTGTTCTTGAGAGGTTGTAGGCAGTTTGCCAGCGACTATAGCGGGTGGCTTGGCAGGGGTTAAAGAACAAAAAACACTTTGGTTATGCCGGTGCTTGTGCGACCCCCTTCGCGGGTAACCCGCTCCCACCGGTACGGCGAAACCTGTGGGAGCGGGTTTACCCGCGAAGGGCGCCGCACAGGCAGGCATCACTGCTTCGGGAACAACGCATTGCCACAGCGTGAGCAGAACGCCGCGCCGTGTTCATGGGTGTTCTTGCGGCACGTCGGGCAATCATGCTGCAGCTGTTCGCCGCGCAGGGCGTTGGCCAGCTCCGCAGTGAAGATGCCCGTGGGTACGGCGATGATCGAATAACCGGTGATCATCACCAGCGACGACAGCACCTGGCCCAGCGGCGTCTTCGGCACGATATCGCCGAAGCCCACGGTGGTCAGGGTGACGATCGCCCAGTAGATGCCCTTGGGGATGCTGGTGAAGCCATGCTCGGGGCCCTCGACCACGTACATCAAGGTGCCGAACACGGTCACCAGGGTCGAGACGCTGACCAGGAACACGATGATCTTCTGCCGACTGCCTTGTAGCGCCGCCAGCAGGTAATGGGCCTGTTTGAGGTAGGGGCTGAGCTTGAGCACGCGGAAGATCCGCAGCATGCGGATGACCCGCACGATCAGCAGGTACTGGGCATCACTGTAGTACAGGGCGAGGATACCCGGGATGACCGCCAGCAGGTCCACCAGCCCATAGAAGCTGAAGGCATAGCGCAGGGGCTTGGGCGAGCAGTAGAGCCGCACCAGGTACTCCACCAGGAAGATCGCGGTGAAGCACCACTCGATCCCGGCCAGCAGGCCGGCGTATTGCTGGTGCACTTCGTCGATGCTGTCGAGCACGACCGTGACCAGGCTGGCGAGGATGACCAGCAGGAGGATCTTGTCGAAACGCCTGCCGGCGACGGTATCGGTCTGGAAGACAATGACATAGAGCCGTTCGCGCAGGCTCGCTGGGTTATCCATGGGCTCATTCCATTGGGCGATGACCTGAGCCTAGGGGCTGCCTCCTAGCTGTGCAAGCGGCCTGCGTTGCGGCGCTGGGCCGATTGCGCCAGGTGGCTGCCCAGGTGCATCAGCCAGCAGGCGACGACAAAGGGTGCGGTCAGCCCAGCGATCGGCATCAGGTTGAATAAAGGCTGCAGCAACAGTGCCACGGCGATGGCCAACAACGTCACCCAGGCACGTTCGCCCTGGCGGCTGAAGGCCAGCGCGGCGAGCGCTGCGTTGAAACCGAACAGCCCCATCCAGGCAGCCTGGGCCTCGCCCGCCAGCAGGGCCACACCGCCGCCGACGGCCGAGCCGATCAACGCCCAGAGTGCGGCATAGGGGTTGGCGATGAACATGCCGATGACGATCAGCAGGCCGGCCAGCGGGTTGTCCAGCAGGAAGATCTGGCCGACACCGCGTAGCAAGGCATACAACGGGTTGGCCTCGGTGTAGAGGGCCGGCATGGGCTGGGCCACCAGCAGGGTGGCCCAGCCCAGCAGCACGAAAGGTGCCGTATAGGCGATCAGCAGCTTGCCGCCGCGCTTGCGCCATTGGTGCGTGAGGATGCTGGAAAGGCCGCCGGCGGCGATGATCAGCGGTGGCATGATGGCCGACCACGGCAGCAGCGCGGCGATCAGCAGGCCGATCAGTACGCCGTTGTAGCAGTACAGACCGGCCTGGCGATCGGCGCGTTCGTAACCGCGGCGCTGGGCGGTCAGCAGCCCGGCCAGGGCGCCGAGCAGGGCGCCGCCGACCAGGTTCGGGGCGGTGACCAGGATGGCCAGCAGGCAGCACAGGCCGCACAAGGGATTGCGCAGCAGCAGTACCTGGCTGAAGCCGTTGAGCAAGGCCGTGGCCCAGTCGGGGCACGGGTTGACGAAATTCTTGGTGTACATGGGGCAGTCGGGAAGGTGGATGGAAGCGCGGTGGGCCTCTTCGGGCCTCGGGTTGTCCGCCGTTATCGTGTACAGGGAGGGCGTTGCCCTCCGATCGCGGGACAAGCCCGCTCCTACAGGGACGTGCTGTGGGAGCGGGCTTGCCCTGCCGTTCAGACCAAGGTCTCGATCCGCAGCGTATTAGTCGTCCCTGGCTTGCCGAAAGGCACACCGGCGGTGATCAGCAGCGTGTCGCCACGGCTGGCCATGCCTTGCGCCTGGGCAATTTCCAGCGCAGTGGAAACGACCTCATCGACCTGGCGCAGACGATCGTTGACCACCGAGTGCACGCCCCAGGTCACGCTCAGGCGGCGGGCAGTGGAGAGGTTCGGCGTCAGGTTGAGGATCGGTGCACGTGGCCGTTCGCGGGCAGCGCGCAGGGTCGAGGAACCCGACTCGCTGTAGTTGACCAGCACGGCCACCGGCAGGATGCCACTGATGCGGCGAATCGCGCAGCTGATGGCGTCCGACACCGTGGCTTCGGCCTTGGGACGGCCGACGTCGAGCTGGGCCTGGTAGTCCGGGCCGTTCTCCACCTGGCGGATGATCTTGCTCATCATCTGCACGGCTTCGAGCGGGTAGTCGCCCGAGGCGGTCTCGGCCGACAGCATGACGGCGTCGGTGCCTTCGGCCACGGCGTTGGCCACGTCGGTGACCTCGGCGCGGGTCGGGGCAGGGGAGAAGCGCATCGACTCGAGCATCTGGGTCGCCACCACCACGGGTTTGCCCAGCTGGCGGCAGGTGCCGATGATGCGTTTCTGGATCTGCGGCACGCTTTCGGCCGGCACTTCCACGCCCAGGTCGCCACGGGCGACCATGATCGCGTCGGACAGCTCGGCGATCGCCTGCAGCTGCTCGACCGCTGACGGCTTCTCGATCTTGGCCATCAGGTAGGCGCGTTCGCCGATCAGTTGGCGGGCTTCGACGATGTCTTCCGGGCGCTGGACGAACGACAGGGCCACCCAGTCCACGCCCAGGTCCAGGCCGAAGGCCAGGTCGCGGCGGTCTTTCTCGGTCAGCGGGCTGAGGTCGAGCACGGCCTGGGGCACGTTCACACCCTTGCGGTCGGACAGCTCGCCGCCGGCCACCACCTCGGTGTCGATGGCGTCGCTGTGCTTGGCGGTCACCCGCAGGCGCAGCTTGCCGTCATCGAGCAGCAGGTCCATGCCCGGTTCCAGCGCAGCGATGATCTCGGGGTGGGGCAGGTTGACCCGGCGGCTGTCGCCCGGGGTGGTGTCCAGGTCCAGGCGCAGGGCCTGGCCGCGTTGCAGTTGCACCTTGCCGTCGGCGAAACGGCCGACGCGCAGTTTGGGCCCTTGCAGGTCCATGAGGATGCCCAGCGGATAATTCAGCTGTTGCTCCACTTCGCGGATCCACTGGTAGCGCAGGGCATGGTCGGCGTGCTCGCCATGGCTGAAGTTCAGGCGGAAGATGTTCACGCCGGCCTCGACCAGTTGGCGGATATCGTCGACGCCTTTGATCGCAGGGCCCAGGGTTGCGAGGATTTTGACTTTCTTGTCTGGCGTCATGATGGCTGAGTCTCGAGGATCAGGATGGCACGGAAGTCGTTGACGTTGGTGCGGGTCGGCTCGGTGACGATCAGCGCATCCAGTGCGGCGAAGTAGCCATAGCCGTTGTTGTTGTCCAGCTCGTCCGAGGCCGACAGGCCCAGGGCCTCGGCGTTGGCGTAGCTTTGCGGGGTCATGATGGCGCCGGCGTTCTCCTCGGAGCCGTCGATGCCGTCGGTGTCCCCGGCCAGGGCGTAGACACCCGGCAGGCCCTTGAGGTTTTCGGTCAGGCTGAGCAGGAACTCGGCGTTGCGCCCGCCACGGCCGTTGCCGCGCACGGTGACCGTGGTCTCGCCGCCGGACAGGATGATGCAAGGCGCCTTGAGCGGCTGGCCGTGCAGCACGATCTGCCGCGCGATACCGGCATGCACCTTGGCCACTTCGCGCGACTCACCTTCCAGGTCGCCCAGGATCAGCGGGCTGAAGCCCGCCTGGCGGGCCTTGACGGCCGCGGCCTCGAGCGACTGCTGGGGCTTGGCGATCAACTTGAAGTGGCTGCGAGCCAGGGCTGGGTCGTCGGCCTTGACGGTTTCCGAGGCGGGGTTGTTGAGCCAGTCGATGACGGCCTTGGGCGCTTCGATGTCGTAGCGCTTGAGAATGGCCAGGGCATCGGCCGAGGTGCTCGGGTCGGCCACGGTGGGGCCAGAGGCGATGACGGTGGCCAGGTCCCCAGGGACATCGGAGATGGCATAGGTGTAGACCGTCGCCGGCCAGCAGGCCTTGGCCAGGCGGCCGCCCTTGATCGCCGAGAGGTGCTTGCGCACGCAGTTCATCTCGCCGATGGTGGCGCCGGACTTGAGCAGGGCCTTGTTGATCTGTTGCTTGTCGGCCAGGGTCAGGCCTTCGGCAGGCAGGGCCAGCAGGGCCGAGCCGCCGCCGGAGAGCAGGAAGATCACCCGGTCGTCTTCAGTGAGGTTGCTGACCAGTTCCAGCACGCGCTTGGCCACGGCCAGGCCGGCGGCATCGGGGACCGGGTGGGCGGCTTCGACCACTTCGATCTTCTGGCAATTGGCGCCATGGCCGTAGCGGGTCACGACCAGGCCGGACACTTCGCCTTGCCAGCTCTTCTCGACCACCTCGGCCATGGCTGCGGCGGCCTTGCCGGCGCCGATGACGATGACGCGGCCGCTGCGGTCGGCGGGCAGGTGGGGTTCCAGGACCTGGCGAGGGTGAGCGGCGGCGATGGCCGTATCGAACAGCTCGCGGAGAATTCTTTGTGGATCGACCGACATGGCAGGCTCCCAAAATCTTATTGTTCTGCAGAATCGAAAACGCCCCTGGAACTGCCTCCGTGCAGGCCGAACCAGGGGCGGGTGTTGCTCGGTGTCACCGTTGAGCCTGTGGTCGCAGGTCCAACGGTGTGGATTTCATCGCCGGCAAGCCGGCTCCCACAGGTACAGTGGAGTACTTCGGGCTGGTGGGAGCCGGCTTGCCGGGCGATTAGGCTGCAAGGCAGCCCCTTGTCACTTGTCGTCGCGGATCGAGAAGTTGGCCATGTGCTCCAGGCCTTTGATCAGCGCCGAGTGGTCCCAATTGCCGCCGCCCAGGGCGACGCAGGTGCTGAACACTTGCTGGGCGTTGGAGGTGTTGGGCAGGTTGATGCCCAGCTCCTTGGCGCCTTGCAGGGCCAGGTTCAGGTCCTTCTGGTGCAGGTTGATGCGGAAGCCTGGGTCGAAGGTGCCCTTGATCATGCGCTCGGCGTGCACTTCGAGGATCTTCGAGGAGGCGAAGCCGCCCATCAGCGCTTCACGTACCTTGGCTGGGTCTGCGCCGTTCTTGGCAGCGAACAGCAGGGCTTCGCCGACGGCCTGGATGTTCAGGGCGACGATGATCTGGTTGGCGACCTTGGCGGTCTGGCCGTCACCGTTGCCACCGACGCGGGTGATGTTCTTGCCCATGGCTTCGAACAGCGGCAGGGCGCGCTCGAAGGCTTTCGGGCAGCCACCGACCATGATGCTCAGGGTGCCGGCCTTGGCGCCGACTTCGCCGCCGGACACCGGGGCGTCCAGGTAGGCAGCGCCGGTGGCCTTGATCTTCTCGGCGAAGGCCTTGGTCGCGGTAGGGGAGATCGAGCTCATGTCGATCACCACCTTGTTCGGGCCGACGCCTTCGGCCACGCCATTCTCACCGAACAGGACCGCTTCTACCTGCGGGGTATCCGGGACCATGACGATGATGAATTCGGCTTCCTGGGCCACTTCCTTCGGGTTGGCCAGGGCGACGGCGCCAGCGGCGACCAGGTCGGCCGGGGCGGCGTCGTGGTGAGTGGAAACGAACAGGCTGTGACCTGCCTTTTGCAGGTTCTGGGCCATTGGTTTGCCCATGATGCCGGTGCCGATGAAACCGATTTTAGCCATGACAATGTGCCTCGTTGTATTTGTTCGCGGATCCTGTAGGAGCGGGCTTGTCCCGCGATGGCGGCGCTGAGGTCGCCATCGCAATGGCGGGACAAGCCCGCTCCTACAGGTCGGTGTTCAATCTTTAGATTGCGTTATGGGTCTTCAGCCAGCCCAGGCCTGCTTCGGTGGTGGTCAGCGGCTTGTATTCCGCGCCCACCCAGCCCTGGTAGCCGATGCGGTCCAGGTGCTCGAACAGGAAGCGATAGTTGATCTCGCCGGTGCCTGGTTCGTTGCGGCCGGGGTTGTCGGCCAGCTGGATGTGGTTGATCAGCTTCAGGTTGGCTTCCATGGTACGAGCCAGGTCACCTTCCATGATCTGCATGTGGTAGATGTCGTATTGCAGGAACAGGTTGTCGCTGCCGACTTCGGCCTGGATCTCCAGGGCCTGTTTGGTGGTGTTCAGGTAGAAGCCTGGGATGTCACGGGTATTGATCATTTCCATGACCAGGCGGATACCTGCAGCCTTGAGCTTGTCGGCGGCGTACTTGAGGTTGTCGACGAAGGTCTTGCGCACGGTGGCGCAGTCCGGGCCTTGCGGGCGGATACCGGCCAGGCAATTGACCTGGGTGTTGCCCAGGACCTTGGCGTATTCGATGGCCTTGTCGACACCTGCGCGGAATTCCTCGACGCGCTCGGGGTGGCAGGCGATGCCGCGCTCGCCCTTGCCCCAGTCACCGGCCGGCAGGTTGAACAGCACCTGGGTCAGGCCATGGGCATCGAGCTGCTGCTTGATCTCGGCGGCGCTGAAATCGTACGGGAAGAGGTATTCGACACCGCTGAAACCAGCGTCGGCGGCGGCCTTGAAGCGGGCCAGGAAGTCCTGCTCGGTGAACAGCATGGACAGGTTGGCAGCGAAGCGAGGCATGGTTGTCTCCTTGCAGATGAAGGCCCCCGGCACAGCCGGCGCGGGGGCGTCAGGCGGTCAGTCCAGCATCGAGATCGCGGTAGGCGCGTCGTTGCCGACCAGGGCGAGGTCTTCGAACTCGTTGACCGCGTTGATCTCGGTACCCATGGAAATGTTGGTCACGCGCTCGAGGATCACTTCGACCACCACCGGCACGCGGAACTCTTCGGCCATCTTCTGCGCCTTGAGCAGGGCAGGGGCGATTTCAGCCGGCTCGAACACACGCAGTGCCTTGCAGCCCAGGCCCTCGACCACGGCCACGTGATCGACGCCGTAGTTGTTGGCTTCGGTGGCGTTGATGTTCTCGAACGCCAGTTGTACACAGTAATCCATGTCGAAGCCACGCTGGGCCTGGCGGATCAGGCCGAGGTAGGCGTTGTTCACCAGGACGTGGACGTATGGCAGGTTGAACTGCGCGCCCACGGCCAGCTCTTCGATCATGAACTGGAAGTCGTAGTCACCGGACAGCGCGACGACCTTGCGCTTGGGGTCGGCCTTGACCACACCCAGGGCAGCCGGAATGGTCCAGCCCAGCGGGCCGGCCTGGCCGCAGTTGATCCAGTGGCGCGGCTTGTACACGTGCAGGAACTGGGCACCGGCGATCTGCGACAGGCCGATGGTGCTGACGTAGCAGGTGTCCTTGCCGAAGACCTGGTTCATTTCTTCGTAGACGCGCTGCGGTTTGACCGGCACGTTGTCGAAGTGGGTCTTGCGCTGCAGGCTCGACTTGCGCTGCTGGCAGTCTTCCAGCCACTCGCGGCGGCACTTGAGCTTGCCGGCGGCTTTCCATTCGCGGGCCACTTCCAGGAACGCGTCCAGTGCCGCGCCTGCGTCGGAAACGATACCCAGGTCCGGGGTGAACACACGGCCGATCTGGGTCGGTTCGATGTCCACGTGAACGAACTTGCGGCCTTCGGTGTAGACGTCGACGGAGCCGGTGTGACGGTTGGCCCAACGGTTACCGATACCGAACACCAGGTCGGACTTGAGCAGGGTGGCGTTGCCGTAGCGGTGCGAAGTCTGCAGGCCGACCATGCCGACCATCTGCGGGTGATCGTCCGGGATGGTGCCCCAGCCCATCAGGGTCGGGATGACCGGTACGCCGGTCAGTTCGGCGAACTCGACCAGTTTTTCGCTGGCATCGGCGTTGATCACGCCGCCGCCGGAAACGATCAGCGGACGCTCGGCTTCGTTGAGCATGGCCAGGGCTTTTTCAGCCTGGACACGGTTGGCGGCTGGCTTGTGCACCGGCAGCGGCTCGTAGGCGTCGATGTCGAATTCGATCTCGGCCATCTGCACGTCGAACGGCAGGTCGATCAGCACAGGACCTGGGCGGCCGGTGCGCATTTCATAGAAGGCCTTCTGGAAGGCGTAGGGCACCTGGCCCGGCTCCAGGACGGTGGTGGCCCACTTGGTGACCGGCTTGACGATATTGGTGATGTCGACGGCCTGGAAGTCTTCCTTGTGCAGGCGAGCACGAGGCGCTTGGCCGGTGATGCAGAGAATCGGGATGGAGTCGGCCGAAGCGCTGTACAGACCGGTCACCATGTCGGTACCGGCAGGGCCGGAGGTGCCGATGCACACACCGATGTTGCCCGGGTTGGCGCGGGTGTAACCCTCGGCCATGTGGGAAGCGCCTTCGACGTGGCGAGCGAGGACGTGATCGATGCCACCGACTTTCTTCAGGGCCGAGTACAGCGGGTTGATGGCAGCCCCCGGGATGCCGAACGCGGTATCTACACCTTCACGGCGCATGACCAGAACGGCTGCATCGATTGCTCTCATTTTGCTCATGGTTTGTGCCTCATCGATTTTGTAATTGTATACAACTTGCTTTGCGACAGAGTGTATTCACGCTCGACGCCTCAGGTCAAATCCATTTTCATCCGTGGGAGTGGCTTTCGTCGGGAAGCCCGTGAAAAAGGTATTTCGTCTGATCGTGCACGATAGTCTAAAAATATTGTATACAAAAAATCTGGCCGTTGTGTTCTATTGTCGTATCGGTTTTCAACTGCCCTCAGGGCTTCTCACAACAAGAAGAGGACCTTTCCATGAACGCATTGACCCTGAAAGTCGCTGTCAGCCTGGTGAACGCCGCGCTGGACGCCGGTCGCAAGATCAACGCCGCCCCCTTGACGGTGGCGGTACTGGACGCCGGTGGGCACCTGCTCGCGCTGCAGCGCGAGGACGGCGCCAGCTTGCTGCGCCCACAGGTAGCGATGGGCAAGGCCTGGGGGGCTGTCGCCCTGGGCAAGGGTTCGCGCCTGCTGGCGCTGGATTCGCAACAACGGCCGGCGTTCTTCGCGGCGCTCAATGGCCTGGGCGAGCGCCCGGTGGTACCGGCACCGGGTGGTGTGCTGATTCGTGATCAGGACGGCAAGGTGCTGGGTGCGGTAGGGATCAGCGGCGATACGTCGGATATCGACGAGCAGTGTGCGATCAGTGCGATCGAGGAGGTAGGGCTGACGGCGGATGCCGGGGTGGTGGCGTAAGCGTCTGAAATCCTGGGGCCGCTGCGCGGCCCGTTCGCGGCACAAGGCCGCTCCTACAGGTTCAACGATGATCCTTGTAGGAGCGGCCTTGTGCCGCGAAAGGGCTGCGTAGCGGCCCCGCTTTTTATCAGGCCGCCTCGGGCTCGCAGCCTTTGAGCACCAGGCGGATGATGGTCTCGGCCGCGGCTTCGTAGTCGGTGTCGGACAGCTTGGCCTTGCCGGTGATCACCGAGATCTGCCAGTCGAAGTCGGCGTAGGTCTGGGTCGCCGCCCAGATGCTGAACATCAGGTGGTGCGGGTCGACCGGGGCGATCTGCTTGCGCTCGATCCAGCGCTGGATGCACTCGATGTTGTGCCGCGCCTGCTCGTTGAGCTGCTGCACCTGGTTGGGCGACAGGTGCGGGGCACCATGCATGATCTCGCTGGCGAACACCTTCGACGCATGGGGCAGGTCGCGGGAGATGCGGATCTTCGAGCGGATGTAGCCGCTGAGCACCTCCTTGGGATCGCCGTCGGCGTTGAATGGTGTGGAAGCCTGCATGATCGGCGCGATGATGCTTTCCAGGACCTCGCGGTAGAGGTTTTCCTTGGATTTGAAGTAGTAGTACACGTTCGGCTTGGGCAGGCCAGCCTTGGCGGCGATGTCGCTGGTCTTGGTGGCGGCGAAGCCCTTGTCGGCGAATTCTTCGCTGGCCGCGCGCAGGATCAGCTCCTTGTTGCGCTCGCGAATGGTGCTCATGTCGGGAATCTTCCTTTGTCTGGCCACCTCTAAAGAGGGTCCGGCATGGTAGCACCCGCCTTGACGGGCGCTCAAGGCAGCCGCTTTGGGCTAGACTTCGGCCCATTCAACCCATTGGAAACACGCAAACATGGCAGGAAGCAGTCTACTGGTATTGATCGACGACATCGCCACGGTGCTCGATGATGTCTCGGTGATGACCAAGGTCGCGGCGAAGAAGACCGCAGGCGTGCTGGGCGACGATCTGGCGCTCAATGCCCAGCAGGTCACAGGCGTGCGTGCCGACCGGGAACTGCCGGTCGTCTGGGCGGTGGCCAAGGGTTCGTTGGTCAACAAGGCGATCCTGGTGCCGGCGGCCTTGCTGATCAGTGCGTTCATACCCTGGGCGGTGACCCCGCTGCTGATGCTCGGTGGCGCCTTCCTGTGCTACGAAGGCTTCGAGAAGCTCGCGCACAAGTTCCTGCACAGCAAGGCCGAGGATGCGACGCAGCACGCGGCGCACAACGAAGCCCTGGCCGACCCGAACATCGACCTGGTGGCTTATGAAAAGGACAAGGTCAAAGGCGCGGTGCGCACCGACTTCATCCTCTCGGCCGAAATCATCGCCATCACCCTGGGCATCGTTGCCGATTCACCGCTGACGCAGCAGATCGTCGTGCTCTCGGGCATCGCCGTGGTGATGACCATCGGGGTGTATGGGCTGGTGGGTGGCATCGTCAAGCTCGACGACTTGGGGCTGTGGCTGACCACCAAGGCATCCGGGCTGGCCCGGGCGGTGGGCAATGGCATCCTGCGCGCGGCGCCCTACATGATGAAGAGCCTGTCGGTGATCGGCACTGCGGCCATGTTCCTGGTTGGCGGCGGCATCCTGGTGCATGGCATCGAGCCGCTGCATCATGCCATCGAGGCGTTCAGCGAAGGGCGCGGCGGTGCCTTGACCGGTGGCGTGCTCAATGGCCTGGCCGGCGTGGTGGCCGGGGCCGTGGTGCTGGCCGTGGTGAGTGGGGTGGGCAAGGTGTGGAAGGCGCTGCGGCCGGCCAGGTGACCGCGGAGGATGGCCGGGGGGCAAGCCCCGGATCGCGGGACAAGCCCGCTCCCACAGTCAGGAAGTGCCCTACGCCTGTAGAAGCGGCCTTGCGCCGCGAAAGGGCTGCGCAGCAGCCCCCGTGCACCGTCAGAAGTGATACTTGAGCAGGAAGCTCATGGTGTTCTGGTCGGTGGTGAACGCATCGCTGTCCTTGATGCCGTACTTGTTCTTCCAGTAGTCGTACTCGATACCCACGTACAGCTGTTTCTGGCCGATCTTCAGTGCCTTGCCCAGGTCGTACTTGACCTGTGGATTGAAGTGCAGGTTGGCCTGGTAGGTGCCGTGGCGGTTCTCGTCGTTGTCCACCACCCAATCCATGAATCCGTCGATCAGGATGTCAGACGAACCCACAGGCAGCGTGTAGGACCACACCGGGGTGATCTGCCAGACGTTGTCACCCGGGCGGCTACCGTCGGTGGTGCGCTGGTAGAAGTTCAACTGGAAGTAGTCGAAGCCCGGGATGTCCAGGTCGAAGCCCGGGCCGATCAGGTAGGCCTCGGTGTCGCCTTCGCCGAACTCGTAGGTCATGGCCAGCAGCACGTCCTTCACCGGGCCGAACGAGAGCTTCTGGTCGAAGATCTTGCCGAACGACAACCGCGGGCTGATTTCGCCATAGTACGTGTTCGGGCCGTTGCTGGCGTCTTTCTTGCCTTGGTAGAAGATCTTGTCGAAGAAGATGAAGTTGTCCCCGTACTTCCAGCCATCGGCGTGCTCGAAGGTGAAGGTCTGCTGGGTTTCCGGGTTCACCTTGAAGTTCTTGCCCCACAGGTAGGTGAGGCTGTTGTTCTGCCATTGCAGCAGATCGCCGGCGAACGTGGCTCCGGATGCCAGCAGGCCACCGGCGAGTATCAGGCTGTTGATGGTACGCATTGCGAAGGTCGCTCCCTTGAGTCAGATCTGTTGTCAGCGCTCTTTGGCGCTATTCTTGTCTTTCGAGTCAGCTTTTTTCGATTGGCCACAGCTGTTTGGCAAGAGCTGCGCCAACTTTCCGGGTTGGTCACAACCATCCTGCTCGACTTCGTTCTGAACGGATGAAAAGGGTGTTTCAGGCTGGCAACACGTTGGCCAACCGCCCGAATTCATTGACTGAGCGGTCAGGAAACGCGGGCAGGATCCTTCCTGCCCTGATCGAGGGGGCGCGCAGATTACTCACTTGCGCGCCCGGCCTCAAGTGCTCCGTCCTGGCGCACTATGGCATAAAACCTGATCTTTGAGTCAACTTTTAGAAGTGAACTTTCACCAAGGCACTGGTTACGCTCTGATTGCTGTCGATATTGCCTTGGCTGTCGATGCCGTACTTGTCCTTCCAATAGCTGTATTCGATACCCACATAGAGCTGCTTGGCGCCCCAGTTCAGGGCCTTGCCCAGGTCGTACTTGACCTGTGGGTTGAACTGCAGGTTGGCATGGTAAGTGCCGCGGCGGGTCTGGTCGTTGTCCACCACCCAGTCGATGTAGCCATCGATGAGGATGTCGGATTTGCCCACCGGAATGGTGTAGGACCAGTTCGGGGTTATCTGCCAGACGTCATCCCCAGGGCGGCTGCCCTCGGTGTTTCGCCAGTAGAAGTTCAGGTTGAAGTAGTTGAAGCCGGGTACCGCCAGGCTGAAGCCTGGACCGATCAGGTAGGCCTCGTTGTCGCCTTCGCCGCGCTCGTAGGTCATGGCCAGCAGGACGTCCTTGATCGGGCCGAACTCGAGCTTGCGGTCGAAGATCTTGCCGAACGACAGGCGCGGGCTGAACTCACCATAGTAGGTGGTTGGGCCTTTGGTGGCATCGGCCTGGCCGTTGTAGAAGGTCTTGTCGATGAACAGGAAGGTGTCGCCGTATTTCCACCGGTTGGCGTGTTCGAACGTCACGGTCTGTTGGATGCCTGGGTTGACCTTGAAGTCCTTGCCGTACAGGTACGTCAGGCTTTCGCCGTGCCACTCCAGCCAGTCGCCCGCGACGGCGGGGAGGGTGGCCAGCAGGCTGCTGCCCAGCAACAGGGACGAGGTGATGCGCTTCATGTTGTGATTCCCGGTTCTTGTTCTTGTGTGTGGTTTTTTCGGCGCGCAGGCGCCCCGTACGGCCCACGCGCGTGGGCCGACGGTGTTGCGGTTACTGCGGGGAAGAGCAGGGCGGCAATGCTGCCGCCCGACCACTCAGTGCTGATGCGCGGCGTTGTGCACGGCGCGCTCGGCACCGCCGAGGATGTTGAACAGCAGGTTCAACACCAGGGCGCTCACCGTGGCCATGGCGATGCCGCTGTGGGTGATGGGTTCCATCCACTGGGGCATCTGGGCGAAGAACTCCGGACGGACCACAGGGATCAGGCCGAAGCCGACGCTGACCGCGACCAGCAGCTGGTTGCGACGGTCGGAGATGTCCGCTTCCTGGAGGATCTTGATGCCCGTGGCGGTGACCATGCCGAACATGGCGATGGACGCGCCGCCCAGTACCGCAGGCGGGATCGAGGCGATCAGGAAGGCCGCCTTCGGCAGCAGGCTGAGCATGATCAGCAGGGCGCCGGCCACGATGGTGACATAGCGGCAGCGCACCCCGGTCATCTGCACCAGCCCGATGTTCTGGGCGAAGGAGGAGTGGGTGAAGGTATTGAAGAAGCCGGCGACGAACGACGCCCCCGCGTCGCACATCAGGCCGCGCCGCAGCATGCCAGGGGTGACTTCACGGTCGGTGACCTTGCCCAGGGCGAGGAACATGCCGGTGGATTCCACGAAGATGATCACCACCACTAGGCACATGGACAGGATCGGTGCCAGGCTGAAGGTCGGCATGCCGAAGTGCAGTGGGGTGACCACTTGCACCCACGGCGCCTCGGACAGGCCGGACAGGTCGACCATGCCGATGGAGCCGGCCAGGATGTAGCCCAGGCCCATGCCTACCAGTACCGAGACATTGACCCAGAACCCACGCATGAAACGGTTGATCAGCAGGATCACCGCCAGTACCAGGCCGGCAACCAGCAGGTAGATCGGCGAGCCGAAGGTATCGGCCTCATGGCCACCACCGGCCCAGTTGACCGCGACCGGGAACAACGACAGGCCGATCGAGGTGATCACGGTGCCGGTGACCAGGGGCGGGAAGAACCGCACCACCTTGGACATGAACGGCGCGATCAGCATGC
This sequence comes from Pseudomonas sp. p1(2021b), assembly GCF_020151015.1. Taxonomy (NCBI): domain Bacteria; kingdom Pseudomonadati; phylum Pseudomonadota; class Gammaproteobacteria; order Pseudomonadales; family Pseudomonadaceae; genus Pseudomonas; species Pseudomonas sp. p1(2021b). The sequence goes on along the minus strand of NZ_CP083746.1, from coordinate 3,443,684 downwards.
CGAAGAAACCGGCCGCGATGGTCGCGCCGAAAATCCCCTGCAGGCCGACGCCCGGCATGCCGGCCATGGCGACCATGCTGCCGACGGCAGCGAAGCTGGCCCCCATCATCACCGGCATGCGAATGCCGACGGGACCGATACCGAACGATTGAACCATGGTGGCAACGCCTGCGACCAGCAGGTCGGCGTTGATCAGGAAGGCAACTTCTTCACGAGACAGTCCGGCGGCCTGGCCGATGATCAAAGGCACGGCGATCGCGCCTCCGTACATCAGCAATACATGTTGCAGGCCCACCAGGATCAGTTGGAACAGGGGCAGAGGCTGTCGTGGGGGCGCAACGGGGATGTACGCCTTGCGGGACTCGGACATGCAGCACCTCGAGTTTTGTTTTTATTCTCGGATCCAAGCGTCGGGCTCCGGAGGGGCAGGCTCGAAAGCCTGGGGTTTCCCCTCTGGAGTCCTAGCTCGATGCTAGCTACGTACTACTTACAGCTTGACGTGTGTTACAGCATGCAACTCAGTTGACCGGAGCGCCCTTGGCGATCCAGGCACCGACCATGTTGCGTTCTTCCTGGGTCATCTGGGTGATGTTGCCCAGTGGCATGATCTGGCTGGCGACCGCTTGTGCCTGGATGCGTGCGGCCTGGGCCTGGATCTGTTGCGGGGTGTCGAACATCACGCCGGCAGGGGCGGCGCTGAACAGCGGGCTGGTCGGCTTGGCCGAGTGGCACACGGTGCAGCGTTCCTGGATGACGGTGTGGATCTTCTCGAAACCACCGGGTGCGGCCTGGGCGGTAGCCTGGGCTGGTGCCTCGGCCGGTGCTGCAGGCGCCTCGGCGGCCTTGGTGGCCTCTTCGGCGCGCTGTTCGGCAGCGGTCTTGCCACCGATGGCGGTCGCCGGCAGCGGCTGGTACTCGATCTTCGCCGCGGCTTGCTCAGGGGCGGTCGGCATCGGCTTGGGGCCGGTCACGTAGGCCAGGCAGATCATCGCCAGGGCGCCGACAGGCAGGGTCCAGGCGTACTTGTTGCTTTCGTGACGGGTGTTGAAGTAGTGACGGATCAAGACCGCGGCCACTGCGATCCCGGCCAGGATCAGCCAGTTGTACTGGCTGCCGTAGGTGCTCGGGAAGTGGTTGCTGATCATGATGAACAGCACCGGCAGGGTGAAGTAGTTGTTGTGGCGCGAACGCAGCAGGCCCTTGGCCGGCAGGACCGGATCAGGGGTTTCGTTCTTCTCGATGGCCGCCACCAGCTGGCGCTGGGCCGGCATGATGATGCGGAACACGTTACCGACCATGATGGTGCCGATGATCGCGCCGGTGTGCAGGTAGGCACCACGGCCGCTGAATACCAGGCTGAAGCCGAAGCAGGCAGCGATGATCAGGACGAACAGCACGGCACCGAGCAGGGCCGGGCGCTTGCCCAGGGGCGAATCGCACAGGAAGTCATAGATGAACCAGCTTGCCACCAGCGAGCCGATACCGATGGCCACGCCCTCGGCACCGCTCAGGGTGCTGCCAGGGGCCAGCAGGTAGAGGGTCGGGTTCCAGTAGAACACCACGCAGAGCAGGGCGATACCGGACATCCAGGTGAAGTAGGCTTCCCATTTGAACCAGTGCAGGTTCTCGGGCATCTTCGGCGGGGCCAGCTTGTACTTCTCGAGGTGGTAGATACCACCACCGTGGATGGCCCAAAGGTCACCCGACAGCCCGTCACGCGGATTGCTCCGGTTCAGGTTGTTTTCCAGCCAGACGAAGTAGAACGAGGCACCAATCCAGGCGATGCCGGTGATCATGTGAACCCAGCGAATGCTCAGGTTCAGCCATTCGTGAAGGTGTGCTTCCACAGTATTTACCTCTCGCCGGTCACGCCCTGGGCGAACCCTGGATGACCGACCTTTTCTTATTGGTGGGGATTGAGGACCAGCATCTGTTCCTCGGTGAAGTAATGCTCGTCGCAGTTGTTGCCGGAACCACTGCGATCAACCACCAGGAAGTCATCCCGCTTTTCGATCGTCAGCACCGGGTGGTGCCAGACGCCGCGATGGTAATTAACGCCCTGCCTGCCATTACTGCGGAAGGCTCGGACCAAGCCTGATACAGGTGCATCGCCAACTGGCGCGACCACGATCAGAAAGGGGTTGCCGAGCAGCGGGATGAAAGCCTGGCTGCCCAGCGGATGGCGTTCCAGCATGCGTACGGTCAGTGGCATCTCCAGGGCGTCGGCGCGGAAGATGCTGATGATCGCTTTGTCCTCGGGCTCGGCGGTCTCGACCGTGGCGAGCTTGTGGAAGCGCATGGTCGACCCGTTGTTGATCATGAAGTGGTCGCTGCCATCGGTTTCGATCACGTCACCGAACGGGGCGAAGGCTTCTTTGGTCAGGGGCTCGATCACTAGAGTGCGCATGCGGTTATCTCTTTGTTCTATGTTCTGTTTGGGGGTGGGCCGGCCCCGGGGCGAACGTATCGCGCACTCGGGGCCGGGCATCGCACCGTCTTTTAAAGCTGCAGCAGGCGGAACAGGGCGATCAGGTTGATCTGCGCCAGGGCTTCCTTGAATTCGGCATCGACGTCGTTGTGGATGCGTTTTTCGAAGGCGGCGAGGATCTGGTGCCGGTTGCTGCCCTTGACCGCCATGATGAACGGGAACTGGAACTTGGCCTTGTAGGCGTCGTTGAGTTCGGTGAAGCGCGCGAACTCTTCGGCGGTGCACTGGTGGATACCGGCGCCGGCCTGTTCGTTGGTGCTCGACTCGGTCAGCTCGCCCTGGATGGCGGCCTTGCCTGCCAGGTCCGGGTGAGCGTTGATCAGGGCCAGCTGGTCTTCATGGCTGGCGCTGAGCAGGATGTCGCTCATGCGCTGGTGCAGCGCTTCGATCTCGTCCAGTTCAGCCAGCTGACCCAGGTCATAGGCTTTCTCGGCAACCCACGGCGAGTGTTCGTAGATGTCGGCGAAGGCTTCGACGAAGGCGTCGCGGGCCAGGGTCGATGGCTTGAGGGTCTTGAAAGCGGTCATCAGGCGTTCTCGTTCTTGTACGGGTGGGTGGCGTGCCAGTGGCGGGCGATGTCGACGCGACGGGCGAACCAGACCTGGTCGTGGCTCTTGGCGTATTCGATGAAGCGCTTGAGCGCGGCCAGGCGGGCCGGGCGGCCGACCAGACGGCAGTGCAGGCCGATCGACAGCATCTTCGGCGCTTCGGCGCCTTCTGCGTAGAGCACGTCGAAGGCATCCTTGAGGTACTGGAAGAACTGCTCGCCGCAGTTGAAGCCCTGGACCTGGGTGAAGCGCATATCGTTGGTGTCCAAGGTGTACGGGATCACCAGGTGCGGTTTGCCGGTCGGGTTGTTCGGCTCCCAGTAGGGCAGGTCGTCGTCGTAGGTGTCGCTGTCGTAGAGGAAGCCACCTTCCTCCATCACCAGGCGGCGGGTGTTCGGGCCGGTACGGCCGGTGTACCAGCCCAGCGGGCGTTCGCCGGTGAGTTCGGTGAGGATGCGAATGGCTTCGAGCATGTGCTCGCGTTCCTGGGCCTCGTCCATGTACTGGTAGTCGATCCAGCGGTAGCCGTGGCTGCAGATTTCATGGCCGGCTTCGACCATGGCGCGGATCACGTCGGGGTGGCGCTGGGCGGCCATGGCGACGGCGAAGATGGTCAGAGGGACGCCGGTGTCCTTGAACAGCTTGAGCAGGCGCCATACGCCGGCACGGCTGCCGTACTCGTAGAGCGATTCCATGCTCATGTTGCGCACGCCTTGCAGCGGCTGGGCGGCGACCATCTCGGACAGGAAGGCTTCGGACTCCTTGTCACCATGCAGGACGTTGCGTTCGCCACCTTCTTCATAGTTGAGCACGAAGGACAGAGCGATGCGTGCATTCCCCGGCCATTGCGGGTGAGGTGGGTTGTTGCCGTAACCGATCAGGTCGCGAGGGTAGTCAGCGCTCACTGCAGTCTTCCTTCTTGTTCGTTGGTGCGTGGGGTGGGCGGCCCGCGTCGGGTTGTCGCACCACCGGATGGGGTGATTGTATACAACTTCTGAAATCTTTTGTAAGCCTGTTTTTCCGCATTTCTTCCCATTTGTCGGTTGAGAATGTATTGCAAGAAACCTGCCTGATCGGTCAGCTAATGACGACGTCGTCGGCATGGGGCCTGTCTTTGCAGCCATTGGTGTATTTACAAGCAGGGCAGGGGGGGTGTGCAAGAGGTGTTCAAAAAATTGTGTACAATTTCTTGGGAAAATGTCTTAATGGCTCCATTCCCGCACACCGCAGGCCCCTGGGCGCGGTGATTGCCGTGTATTTTTTGCCCACGCATATGACAAGAGGCGACAAGCAAATGGGACGTTTGACCACACACGTACTGGATGCCGCTCATGGCTGCCCGGGCAGCTCGATCAAGGTCGAGTTGTACCGTGTCGAAGGCCAGCAGCTGGAGCTGGTGAACACCGCCCTGACCAACAGCGATGGCCGCGTCGACGCGCCGTTGCTGCAGGGTGACGATTACCGTACCGGGGTGTACCAGCTGCAGTTCAGCGCTGGCGATTACTACCGTGCTCGCGGTGTGAAACTGCCTGAAACCGCGTTTCTGGATGTTGTCGTGCTGCGCTTTGGTATCGATCAGAACCAGGAGCACTACCATGTGCCGCTGCTGATCTCGCCGTACAGTTACTCGACCTATCGTGGAAGCTAGTTGGTCGCTAGAAGAATCTTCGTAGGTCCTTGGCCCGCTCTCACACTGGCGGGCTTTTTTTTGTCTTGGATTTAGTGCTGGTGTTGGCCTGCTGACGAGGCGCAAGTCAGGGAGGGGCGCTTGGGGTGGCGTTGTTTGTTCAGGGGGGAGTGGCGGTGGGCTCTCGGGCCAATCGCGGGACAAGCCCGCTCCTACAGGGGCGGTGCAAGCCCAAGAATCACGTGGCCTCTGTGGGAGCGGGCTTGCCCCGCGATTGGGCCGGAACAGCCCACCAATCAATATGATTTTTCGCCGCTACCCCCGCCGCTTTCGCTGTTGTTCTTGCTCTTCCTGTGCAACAGCCCAGGCGCCGCCAATTGCGACGTCAGGAGGCCGAGCGTAGGCATTGTGGAGGTGGGTGCCAGGCATGGATGCCTGGCAAACGGCGCAGGGCCATGGATGGCCCCTCGCCGCGCAGCGCCGCAAATGAATATTCACATTTTCTATAAGCCCAAGCCCAAGCCTCAAAGAAACACGAACTTGGCGATAAAGATCACGCACAGCACCCACAAGCTAGCGGATATCTCCTTGAACTTCCCGGTCCCCGCCTTGAGCGCCACATAGCTGATAAAGCCCAGGGCGATCCCATCCGCCACCGAGAACGTCAACGGCATCATGATCACGGTCACGATCGCCGGAATCGCATCGGTCGCCTCGTCCCAGTGAATATGCGCCATGCTCCCCATCATCAGCATCGCCACATAGATCAGCGCCCCCGCCGTGGCATAGGCCGGAATCATCCCTGCCAGCGGCGCGAAGAACATCGCCGCGACGAACAGCAGGCCAACCACGACAGCGGTCAGGCCCGTGCGGCCCCCGGCGGCAACCCCCGCGGCACTTTCCACGTAGCTGGTTACCGGCGGCACGCCCACTGCTGCACCGAACACACTCGAGGCACTGTCCGCCTTCAACGCACGCGACAGGTTCTCGATACGCCCGTCGGCAGCCACCAGGCCAGCCCGCTGAGCCACGCCCATCAAGGTGCCGGCGGTGTCGAACATGTGCACGAAGAGGAACGCCAGTACCACGCTGATCATGCTGACGTTGAACACCCCGGCAACGTCCATGGCCATCCAGGTCGGCGCCAGGCTCGGCGGCAGCGAGAACACGCCGCCATACTGCACCAGCCCCAGGCCCCAACCCGCCAGGGTCACGGCGATGATGCTGATGAGGATGGCGCCGAATACCCGGTGGTAGCTGAGCACGGCGATCATCAGGAAGCACACTGCCGCCAGCAGCGGGCCTGGCTCATGCAGCGAACCGAGCTTGATCAGCGTGGCCGGGCTGTCGACGACGATACCCGCGGTCTTGAGGCCGATCAGGCCGAGGAACAGCCCGACGCCAGCACCCATGGCATGGCGCAGGCTCACGGGAATGCTGTTGAGCAGCCATTCGCGTACCCGCGAAAGCGTCAGCAGCATGAACAGCACGCCGGAGACGAATACCGCGCCCAGCGCCGCCTCCCAGGTGTAGCCCATGGTGCCGACCACGGTATAGGTGAAGAACGCATTGAGCCCCATGCCCGGGGCCAGGCCGACCGGCCAGTTGGCGTACAGGCCCATCAATAGGCAGCCGAGGGCTGCGGCGATGCAGGTGGCGACGAACGCTGCACCGTGGTCGATACCGGCGTCGGCCATGATGTTGGGGTTGACGAAGATGATGTAGGCCATGGTGATGAAGGTGGTCACCCCGGCGATCAGCTCGGTCCTGACGGTGCTGCCATGTCGCTTGAGTTTGAAAATCCGTTCCAGCCAGCTCGTTTCGAGCGGTGGAGCGAGATCCAGCGTAGGGGCTTCGGATTTGCGGCTTTCCACAGCGAGTACTCCTCAAGTCTTTCTTGTTGTTTCGGAGCCTGGTCCTGCGCCATGCACTTGGGCGGCTCCGCGAGGGGATTTGGCAGACCTCCGACCGTTTGTTGACTTTTGGGTCAAGAAGTTGCTCGCAGGATTATGCGTTTGTGTACAAATAATGCAAATAATGTTTTATCTTTTGTGGGCGAAATACGACGCATAGTGGCTATATGGCGAAGGCCACCTGCAGAAACCCGTATGCCTGTGTACAATAGGCCGATACCTTGATCCCTTTTTTCTTTCCAGGACTTGCCAGCCACCCTCTGACGGGTATTACAGTCAAGGTCCCGACTGGCGGATCCTCGTGCTCGAGAGCCCATGAACGAACAGCTGCAACCTCTGAAAAAACCTGCGCGCAATGGCAAGGCCGGCCGCAGCGGTACCCAGGACGATATCGTCTATGCGCATATTTTCGAGGCGATCCTCGAGCAGCGACTGGCTCCGGGCACCAAGTTGAGCGAGGAAGCGCTGGGCGAGATCTTCGGCGTCAGCCGCACCATCATCCGCCGCGCCCTGTCGCGCCTGGCCCATGAAAGCGTCGTGCTGCTGCGGCCCAACCGTGGTGCGGTAGTGGCCAGCCCCACGGTGGAGGAGGCACGCCAGGTGTTCTTTTCCCGTCGCATGGTCGAGCGCGCCATCACCGAGCTTGCGGTGCAGCATGCCACGCTCGAGCAACTGAACGAGTTGCGCCAGATGGTCCGCGAGGAGCGCGACAGCTTCTCCCGCGGCGATCGTGGCGCCGGCATCCGTCTTTCGGGCGAATTCCACCTCAAGCTTGCCGAAGCCGCCGGCAATGCCCCCCTGATCAGCTTCCAGCGCAGCCTGGTGTCCCAGACCTCGCTGATCATCGCCCAATACGAAAGCGGCAACCGCTCGCATTGCTCCTATGACGAGCACATGCAACTGATCGATGCCATCGAGGCGCGCGACGGCGACCTGGCGGTGAGCCTGATGATGCACCACATGGACCACATCGATACCAAGCTCAACCTGGACGAGGAAAGCGCTTCGGACGATTTGCACGCGGTGTTCTCGCACCTGCTGAAAAAGCCCAAGGCCTCGGTCAAAGGTTGATCGTTTGCTTGGCCGTTCGGCCGGAATCGAAAAGGGCCGCATAGCGGCCCTTTTGCATCAGCGCTGGTGCACGCACCGCCCCGCGGCATAGGTTTCCCGCACGGTGCGGTCGTCGCCCAGGGTGGTGAGGACGAACAGGGTCTCCTCGATGCTGTTGGACTGCTGGATGCGGTAGTCCAGCAGCGGCGTGGCCTTGTAGTCGAGCACCACGAAGTCGGCGTCGTTGCCGGGGCGCAGGCTACCGATGCGATCATCCAGGCGCAGGGCGCGAGCGCCGCCCAGGGTGGCCAGGTACAGGGACTTGTACGGGTGCAGGCGCGCGCCTTGCAGCTGCATGACTTTGTAGGCTTCGTTCAAGGTGTTGAGCAGCGAGAAGCTGGTGCCAGCGCCCACGTCGGTCCCCAGCCCGACGTTGACCTTGAACCGCTCCGCCTGGGGCAGGTTGAACAGGCCGCTGCCCAGGAACAGGTTGGACGTGGGGCAGAAGGCGACCGCCGAACCGGTGTCGGCCAAGCGCTGGCACTCGTCATCGCACAGGTGTACGCCGTGGGCGAACACCGAGCGCTCGCCCAACAGCTCGTAGTGGTCGTAGACGTCCAGGTAACCGGTGCGCTCCGGGAACAGCGCCTTGACCCATTCGATCTCCTTGAGGTTCTCCGACAGGTGGGTGTGCATGTACAGCCCAGGGTATTCCTTGAGCAACTGGCCGGCGAGGCTCAGCTGTTCCGGTGTGCTGGTCGGGGCGAAGCGTGGCGTCACGGCATAGTGCAAGCGGCCCTTGCCGTGCCAGCGTTCGATCAAGGCCTTGCTTTCGGTATAGCTGGACTCGGCCGTGTCGGTCAGGTAGTCGGGGGCATTGCGGTCCATCATCACCTTGCCGGCGATCAGGCGCAGGTCCAGGCGCTGGGCCTCCTCGAACAAGGCGTCGACCGACTCGGGGTGGACGCTGCCGAACACCAGCGCCGTGGTGGTGCCGTTGCGCAGCAGTTCTTTCAGGAAGATGCCCGCCACCTTGTCGGCGTGGGCCTTGTCGGCGAATTGCTTCTCGCACGGGAAGGTATAGGTGTTCAACCAGTCCAGCAGCTGTTCGCCATAGGAGCCGATCATGCCGGTCTGCGGGAAGTGGATGTGGGTGTCGATGAAGCCCGGGGTGATCAGGGCGTCCTGGTGGTGCACCACCTCGACATCTGCACCCAGGGTGGGCAGCAACTCGCTGGCGTGGCCCAGCGCGCTGATGCGCCCATCTTCGACCACCAGCAGGCCGTCTTCGTAATATTCATGGGAAGCGTCGAGGCCCACCTCGGCCGGGTCGGCGATGCTGTGCAGGATGGCGGCTCGGTAGGCTTTACGGGTTGCGCTCATAACGGTCTCGTCAATTGGCTTGGCTGCGCCGGGAAGGCGGCAGCAATTGGGCGATCGGGCCTGAATTGGCGGCAGCGTCGTGCTGGCCGAAGCAGGCGTTGTAGGTGGCGATGATTTCTCCGGCGATGGACACTGCGATCTCGATCGGCAGCTTGCCCTTGACCTCGGCCAGGCCCATCGGGCAGCGCATCCGCGCCACCACGGCGTCGTCATAGCCGCGTTCGCGCAGGCGGTGTTCGAACTTGACCCGCTTGGTCTTCGAGCCGATCAGGCCGAACCAGGTGAAATCGTTACGCTTGAGGATGGCTGCGGTCAGCTCCAGGTCCAGCTGATGGTTATGGGTCATGACGATGCAATAGCTGCCCGCTGGCAGCTCGGCCACCTCGTCGACCGGCTCCTCGCTGATGACCTTGGTCACGCCGCTGGGGATGACCTCGGGGAATTCCTGCTCGCGCGAATCGATCCAGCGCACCCGGCAGGGCAGCGCGGCGAGCAAGGGTACCAGAGCACGGCCGACATGGCCCGCGCCGAACACGGCGATCTGCGCCTGCACGGCGGCCATCGGTTCGAACAGCAGCACGGTGACGCCGCCGCAGCACTGGCCCAGGCTCGCGCCCAGGCTGAAGCGCTCCAGGTGCGGGGTGGTGCGTTGCTCCTGGAGCATCTGCCGGGCGATGTGCAGGGCCTTGTACTCCAGGTGGCCGCCGCCGATGGTGTCGAACAGGCCGGTGGCGCTGACGACCATCTTGGAGCCGGCGTTGCGTGGCGTGGAGCCACGCTCCTCGATGATGGTCACCAGGACACAGGCTTCGCCGCGGGCCTGGTGATCGGCGAGGGCGTTGATCCATTGGTGCATGATGCAACCTCTCTAAAGGACGTCACGTTCCCCTGTAGGAGCGGCCTTGTGCCGCGAAAGGGGCGCGTAGCGGCCCCAGGCTCTGGGCAACAACGAAGATTTGGGGGCTGCTGCGCAGCCCTTTCGCGGCACAAGGCCGCTCCTACAGGGTCAATGTGTCAAAGGTTCCAGTTCCTGTTCGACCACCTGCTGCTCGGCCACCGCCTTACGCATCTGCTCGCAGCCCCACAGCACTCGCTCAGGCGTCGCCGGTGCGTCGACCTGCGGCTGCACGCGGTAGTCGGCGATGCTTGCCACGGCGTCCTTGATCGCGCACCAGGCCGCGATGCCGAGCATGAACGGCGGCTCACCCACGGCCTTGGAGTGGAATACGGTGTCTTCCGGGTTCTTGCGGTTCTCCACCAGCTTCACCCGCAGGTCCAGCGGCATGTCGGCCACGGCGGGGATCTTGTAGCTGGCCGGGCCGTTGGTCATCAGCTTGCCCTTGGCGTTCCACACCAGCTCCTCGGTGGTCAGCCAGCCCATGCCCTGGATGAAGCCGCCCTCGACCTGGCCGATGTCGATGGCCGGGTTCAGCGAGGCGCCTACATCGTGCAGGATGTCGGCGCGCAGCATCTTGTATTCGCCAGTCAAGGTGTCGACGATCACCTCGACGCAGGCTGCGCCGAAGGCGAAGTAGTAGAATGGCCGGCCACGGGCTTGATCGCGGTCGTAGTAGATCTTCGGCGTGCGGTAGAAGCCGGTGCTCGACAACGACACCTGGGCGAAATAGGCCTGTTGCACCAGGTGCTCGAAGCTGACGATCTGGTCGCGCACGCGCACATGGCCGTTGCGGAACTCCACGTCTTCCTCGGTGACCTTGTAGTGGCGGGCAGCGAACTCGGTCAGGCGCTTCTTGAGGATCTCGGCGGCGTTCTGGGCCGCCTTGCCGTTCAGGTCGGCGCCGCTGGAGGCTGCGGTCGGCGAGGTGTTGGGGACCTTGTCGGTGTTGGTGGCGGTGATCTGGATGCGCTCGAAATCGACCTGGAACACCTGCGCCACCACCTGGGCAACCTTGGTGTTCAGGCCCTGGCCCATCTCGGTGCCGCCGTGGTTCAGGTGGATGCTGCCATCGGTGTAGATGTGGATCAGCGCACCGGCCTGGTTGAGGAAGGTGGCGGTGAACGAGATGCCGAACTTCACCGGTGTCAGCGCCAGGCCTTTCTTGAGCACGGGGCTGTGCTCGTTGAAGCGGCGGATCGACTCGCGGCGTTCGGCGTAGTCGGCGCTGGCCTCGAGCTCGGCGGTCATTTCCTCGAGCATGTTGTGCTCGACGGTCTGGTAGTAGTGGGTGACGTTGCGCTCGGTCTTGCCGTAGTAGTTGGCCTTGCGCACGGCCAGCGGGTCGAGCGCCAGGTGGCGGGCGATGTGATCCATCACCTGCTCGATGGCGACCATCCCCTGTGGGCCGCCGAAACCACGGTAGGCGGTATTGGAGGCGGTGTTGGTCTTGCAGCGGTGGCCATGCACCGTGGCATCGCCCAGGTAGTAGGCGTTGTCGGAGTGGAACATGGCGCGGTCGACGATCGAGCCGGAGAGGTCCGGCGAGTAGCCGCAGTTACCGGCCAAGTCCAGGTTGATGCCATGCAGGCGGCCGGTGTCGTCGAAGCCGACGTCGTACTCGACGTAGAACGGGTGGCGCTTGCCGGTCATCATCATGTCTTCGACACGCGGCAGGCGCATCTTGGTCGGCTGGCCGGTCAGGCGCGCGATCACCGCGCACAGGCAGGCCGGGCTGGCCGCCTGGGTCTCCTTGCCGCCGAAGCCGCCGCCCATGCGGCGCATGTCCACGACGATCTTGTTCATCGGCACGTCCAGCACCTCGGCCACCAGTTTCTGTACCTCGGTGGGGTTCTGGGTCGAGCAGAAGACGATCATGCCGCCATCTTCGGTAGGCATCACCGAAGAGATCTGGGTTTCCAGGTAGAAGTGCTCCTGGCCGCCGATGTGCAGGGTGCCTTGCAGGCGGTGCGGGGCGCTGGCCAGGGCCGCGCTGGAGTCGCCACGCTGGTGGGTGTGGCTGTCGAGCACGAAGTGCTTCTTGCGCAGGGCTTCGACCACATCCAGTACCGGCTCCAGGTCCTCGTACTCGATGATCGCTGCCATCGCCGCGCGGCGAGCGGTGTCCAGGTCGCGCGCAGCCACGGCGACCACCGGCTGGCCGAAGTACTCGACCTTGTCGATGGCCAACAGCGGGTCACCGGCGACCACCGGGCCGATGTCCTTGAGCCCGGGGATGTCTTCGTGGGTGATGGCGATGCGCACACCCTCGAAGGCATAGCACGGGCTGGTGTCGATGCGCAGGATGCGCGCATGGGCGCGGTCGGCGGTGCGCGCATAGACGTGCAGCTGGTTGGGGAATTCCAGGCGGTCGTCGATGTACACCGCTTCGCCGGACACATGCTTGTCCGCACTGTCGTGCTTGATGCTGCGACCGACTCCGGTGGTCAGGTCCTGGCTGAACAGTTCGGCCATCTCGGCCTGGCTCTTGGCTGCGTGATGGTTAGACATATGCGGTCACCCGGGTCTCGATGTGCGGCGATTGCAGTTCGATGAAGTACTTGCGCAGCAGGTTCTGCGCCGTCAGCAGGCGGTACTCGCGGCTGGCGCGGAAGTCGGTGAGCGGGGTGAAGTCCTCGCCCAGGGCCTGGCAGGCTCGTTCGATACTGGCCTGGTTCCATGGTTTGCCGACCAGGGCGGCCTCGCAGGCACGGGCGCGCTTGGGGATGGCCGCCATGCCGCCGAAGGCGATGCGTGCGTCGCTGACCACGCCATCCTCGATGCGCAAATTGAATGCGGCGCATACCGCCGAGATATCGTCGTCCAGGCGCTTGGACACCTTGTAGGCGCGGAACGCCCAGGCATCGCTGGCACGCGGCACGATGATCTTCTCGATGAACTCGCTGTCCTGGCGGGCGGTGATGCGGTAATCGATGAAGTAGTCCTCCAGCGCCAGGGTGCGCTGGTGTTCGCCCTGGCGCAGCACCACCTGGGCATCGAGGGCGATCAGCAGGGGTGGCGAGTCGCCGATCGGCGAGGCGTTGCCGATGTTGCCGCCCAGGGTGCCCTGGTTGCGGATCTGCAACGAGGCGAAGCGGTGCAGCAGCGCGCCGAAATCCGGATATTCCTCGTTGAGTGCGGTGTAGCAGTCGGTCAGCGGGGTGGCGGCGCCGATCTCCAGGTGGGTCGCGGTCTTGTCGATGCGCTTGAGCTCGGCCACATGGCCGACATAGATCATCACCGGCAGGGCCTTGTGGAACTGGGTGACTTCCAGGGCCAGGTCGGTGCCACCGGCCAGTAGGCGCGCCTCGGGGTGCGAGCTGTACAGGTCGGCAAGGTCGGCCACCGTCAGCGGGACCAGGCAGCGCTTGTCGCCGCTGTTGAGCTCGCCGGTCTCGGTCGGGGTGATCGCCTTCAGGCGCGCGATGGTCTGGGCCTGCTGTTCGTCGAACTGGTCGCGGCAGGGGCGGGCGCAGCTCTGCTCGGCGGCGGCGAGGATCGGGCGGTAGCCGGTGCAGCGGCACAGGTTGCCGGCCAGGGCTTCCTGGGCTTGGTGCAGGTCGTGGCCATCGCTGTTCTTCTGCAGGGCGAACAGGGACATGACGAAGCCAGGGGTGCAGAAGCCGCACTGCGAGCCATGGCAATCGGCCATGGCTTGTTGCACGCTGTGCAGCTCGCCTTGATGCTTGAGGCCTTCGACGCTGATCAATTGCTTGCCGTGCAAGGCCGAAACGAAGGTCAGGCACGAGTTGAGGCTGCGGTAGCGCAGGGTGTCGCGGCCCTGGTCGTCTTGGGCCAGCTCGCCCACCACCACGGTGCAGGCACCACAGTCGCCACTGGCGCAGCCTTCCTTGGTGCCGGGTTTGCCCAGGTGCTCACGCAGGTATTGCAGCACCGTCATGTTCGGGTCCAGGGCGTGCTCACTACGCAGCTCCTGGTTGACGAGAAACTGGATCACGGGGAAGGCCTCGCAATGGTTTTATTGTTGTTCGGGCGGACTCTAAGCAACGGCTGACCTTTTGGTCAATAATTTTCTGACTCAAAGGTCAAGAAATTGCCTGCAGCCCCGCCCGACGGTAGTGATCGTCCTGTTTCAAGCATAGTGCCTGCCAGCGTCCGGGCGGGCCCCGCAGGTCGAATAAAGCGCGTCGATCCACTGCGCGACGGGCGGGCAATTACGCTACAATCGCCACCTTGTGCCCCGTTCAAAGATTCTGAAGGAAAACCATGACGTTCAAGGCGCCGGACAGCCTCTCCGAGCAGATTGCCCACTACCTGGCCGAGCGGATCATTCGCGGCGAACTCAAGCCGGGCGAACGCATCCAGGAGCAGAAGGTCACCCAGGCGCTCAATGTCAGCCGTGGTTCGGTGCGCGAGGCGCTGTTGATCCTCGAACGCCGGCACCTGATCGCCATCCTGCCGCGCCGTGGCGCCCATGTCACCGAGCTGGACGAACGTGGCGTGCGCAGCCTGTGCGCCCTGATGGGCGAGTTCTACATCCTGTTGGGCAATGCGGTGGCCAGACACTGGCGCAGTGAAGCTGATCTCGAGCCGTTCCTGGAGATCCAGCAGCGCCTGCAGCAGGCCCATGCCCGGCAGGACATCGAGGCCTTCGTCGCCGACAGCTTCGCTGTGATGCGCGCGGCCTACCCGTTCGCCGACAACCCTTACCTGCAGGAAACCGTCGAGAACCTGCAGCCGGCCATGAGCCGCGCCTACTACCTGGCCCTGGACCAGCGCCAGGCCAACATGGTCGATTACCTGGAACTGTTCGCCCGGCTGCTCGAAGCCGTGGTCGCCCGTGACCAGGTGCGCATCCGCGAAGTGCTGGTCGCCTATAGCCAGCGCAGTTGCGAGCTGGTGCTGGCGGCGCTGGCACGGATCTGATCGATGCGCCTGAAGTGCATTCGCCTGGCCGGGTTCAAGTCGTTCGTCGACCCGACCACGGTCAACTTCCCCAGCAACATGGCTGCCGTGGTGGGGCCCAATGGCTGCGGCAAGTCCAACATCATCGACGCGGTGCGCTGGGTGATGGGCGAGAGTTCGGCCAAGAACCTGCGTGGCGAGTCGATGACCGACGTCATCTTCAACGGCTCATCCGGTCGCAAGCCCGTCAGCCAGGCCAGCATCGAGCTGGTCTTCGACAACAGCGAAACCACGCTGCTTGGCGAATATGCCGCCTACGCCGAGATCTCCATTCGCCGCAAAGTCACCCGTGACGGGCAGAACACCTACTACCTCAACGGCACCAAGTGCCGGCGTCGTGACATTACCGACATCTTCCTCGGTACAGGCCTGGGGCCGCGCAGCTATTCGATCATCGAACAGGGCATGATCTCCAAGCTGATCGAAGCCAAACCTGAGGAACTGCGCAATTTCATCGAGGAAGCCGCGGGCATCTCCAAATACAAGGAGCGCCGCCGCGAGACCGAGAACCGTATCCGCCGCACCCAGGAAAACCTCGCCCGCTTGACCGACCTGCGCGAAGAGCTGGAGCGCCAGCTCGAGCGCCTGCACCGCCAGGCCCAGGCCGCCGAGAAGTACCGCGAATACAAAGCCCAGGAGCGTCAGCTCAAGGCGCGCCTGTCGGCGCTGCGTTGGCGCGACTTGGACGAGCGTGTGCGCCAGCGCGAGGCCGTCATCGGCGACCAGGAGGTGGCCTTCGAGGCCCTGGTGGCCGAGCAGCGCAATGCCGATGCAAGCATCGAGCGCCTGCGTGATGGCCATCATGAGCTGTCCGAGCGTTTCAACCAGGTTCAGGGCCGGTTCTATTCGGTCGCAGGCGACATCGCCCGGGTCGAGCAGAGCATCCAGCATGGCCAGCAACGCCTGCGCCAATTGCAGGACGACCTCAAGGAGGCCGAGCGTACCCGTCTGGAGACCGAGTCTCACCTGGGGCACGACCGCACCCTGCTGGCGACTTTGGGTGAAGAGCTGGCGATGCTCGAACCCGAGCAGGCGCTGACCCTGGCTGCGGCCGAGGAAGCCACCGCCCACCTTGAGGAGGCCGAGGCGGGCATGCAGGGCTGGCAGGAGCAGTGGGACACGTTCAACAACCGGTCGGCCGAGCCGCGGCGTCAGGCCGAAGTGCAGCAGTCGCGCCTTCAGCAGCTCGAAGCCAGCCTCGAGCGTCTGGCCGAGCGCCAGCGCAAGCTGGGCGAGGAGCGCGACCAGCTGGGTGCCGACCCGGAAGGCGAGGTGCTGCTCGAGCTGACAGAACAGCTCGCCGCTAGCGAGTCGCTGCTCGAGGATCTCCAGCTGGGCGAGCAACAGGTGGTCGAGCAGCTCGAAAGTGTACGCGAGCAATTACAGTCGGCCACCGAGGCTCACCAGCAATCCCAGGGTGAGTTGCAGCGCCTGGGCGGACGTCTGGCTTCCCTGGAGGCCTTGCAGCAAGCCGCCCTGGAGCCCGGTGCCGATGCTGCCGACTGGCTGCGTGGCCAGGGCCTGGCACAACGGCCGCGCCTGGCCGAAGGCTTGCGGGTCGAGCCGGGGTGGGAACTGGCTGTGGAAACTGTGCTCGGTGCCGACCTGCAGGCGGTGCTGGTCGATGGTTTCGGTAACCTGGACTTCGCTGCCCTCGAGCAGGGCGAACTGCGCCTGACCTTGGAGCGGCCCCAAGGTGCCCGGCTGCCGGGTAGCCTTCTGGATAAAGTCGAAGGCCACACGGATCTCGCGCCCTGGCTCGGCCAGGTGCGCCCGGTGGAGAGCCTCGAGCAGGCCCTGGCGCTGCGCGAAGGCCTGGGTGAGGGCCATAGCCTGGTCAGCCGCGACGGCTACTGGGTCGGGCGGCATTTTCTGCGGGTCAATCGGGGTGGCGAGTCCCAGGGGGGCGTGCTCGCCCGTGGCCAGGAGATCGAGCGCCTGGGCCTTGAGCAGCGCGAATTGGAAGAGCGCCTGGAGCACTTCGACCGTGAGGTCCAGGCCCGTCGCGAACAACAGCGCGAGCTGGAAGCGCAGCGTGAGCAACTGCACCGGCGCACCCAGGAGGCAAGCCGCCAGCAGGGCGAGCTCAAGGCACGCCTGTCGGCTGGCCGCGCCCGTGCCGAGCAGGTGGCGTTGCGTCAGCAGCGCCTGGGCGAAGAGCTGGCCGAGCTGCAGGAGCAACGCGCCCTCGAGCATGGACAACTGGGCGAGGCGCGCCTGGTACTGCAGGAAGCCCTGGAGCAGATGGCCCAGGACACCGAACAGCGTGAGCAGCTGATGGCCCGCCGCGACACCCTGCGCGAAGGCCTGGACCGCATTCGCCAGGAGGCTCGCCAGCACAAGGATCACGCCCACCAGCTGGCCGTACGCCTGGGCTCGCTGCGTGCCCAGCACGACTCCACCCGCCAGGCCCTGGAACGCCTGGAGCTGCAGGCGGCGCGCCTGAGCGAGCGCCAGGAACAGCTGAACCTGAACCTGGAAGAAGGCGAGGCGCCGCTGGAGGAGTTGCGCCTGAAGCTCGAAGAGCTGCTCGAGCGGCGCATGGGCGTCGATGAAGAGATGCGCCAGGCCCGCCTGCACATGGGCGAGGCTGACCGCGAACTGCGCGATGCCGAGCGCCGCCGTACCCAGGCCGAGCAGCAGGCCCAGTTGCTGCGTGGCCAGCTGGAGCAGTCGCGCCTGGAGTTCCAGGGCCTGGACGTGCGCCGCAAGACGCTGCAAGAGCAATTGCTGGCCGATGGCTATGATTTGCAGGGCGTGCTCGCCACCC
Organism: Pseudomonas sp. p1(2021b); assembly: GCF_020151015.1. Lineage (NCBI taxonomy): Bacteria > Pseudomonadati > Pseudomonadota > Gammaproteobacteria > Pseudomonadales > Pseudomonadaceae > Pseudomonas > Pseudomonas sp. p1(2021b). The sequence continues at coordinate 3,426,084 of NZ_CP083746.1, read as the reverse complement.
TCGAGCCCGAGGCCAGCGAGCAGGGCACCGAGCAGGAACTGGAGCAACTGGACGGGCGGATCCAGCGCCTGGGCGCGATCAACCTCGCGGCGATCGAGGAGTATCAGCAGCAGTCCGAACGCAAGCGCTACCTGGACGCCCAGGACGCTGACCTGGTGGAAGCCCTGGAGACCCTTGAAAACGTCATTCGCAAGATCGACAAGGAGACCCGCAACCGCTTCAAGGATACCTTTGATCAGATAAATGCCGGTTTACAGGCACTTTTCCCAAAAGTTTTCGGTGGCGGCAGTGCCTACTTGGAACTGACGGGCGAAGATCTACTCGATACTGGGGTGACGATCATGGCGCGCCCGCCGGGCAAGAAAAACAGCACCATCCATCTGCTGTCCGGCGGCGAGAAGGCGTTGACCGCCCTGGCACTGGTGTTCGCCATCTTCAAGCTGAACCCGGCACCGTTCTGCATGCTCGACGAGGTCGATGCCCCGCTGGACGATGCCAACGTCGGGCGTTACGCCAGGTTGGTCAAGGAAATGAGCGAAAGCGTGCAGTTCATCTACATCACCCATAACAAGATCGCCATGGAAATGGCCGAACAATTGATGGGGGTGACGATGCACGAGCCGGGTTGTTCACGTCTTGTTGCAGTTGATGTGGAGGAAGCGCTGGCCATGGTCGACGCCTGATGAGAGAACAGAGGGCACGAACCAGAGGGAAATGCCCCCGACATGTGCGACAGACGGTGTAAAGTTGTCTTTGGTCGTGCTAGCTTAATGTCACTTGTTTTTTGCGTGGGTAAAACGCCTGTCAGAACATAGAGTTGGCGCCACGTGTTAAAGGGCTTTGAAGCCTTTGTTTTCAAGCATATTTTTTAGAGGCACGGGATTACATGGAAATCGGTCTGCGCGAGTGGCTGATCGTCATCGGCGTCATTGTCATCGCCGGTATTCTTTTCGACGGCTGGCGCCGCATGCGCGGCGGCAAGGGCAAGTTGAAATTCCGTCTGGATCGCAGTTATTCCAACCTGCCGGACGACGAGGGCAGCGCCGAGGTGCTCGGCCCTGCTCGGGTGCTGGAAACCCAGAAGGAACCTGAGCTGGACGAAAGCGACCTGCCGTCGGTCAGCGCACCGGCGCGCGAGCGCGAGCCCAAGCCGGCCAAGGCTGCCAAGCGTGGCAAGCGTGCGGGTGAGCCGCAACAGGGCGACCTGAACCTGGCTGCCGAGCCGCGCGAGCCCGACCTGTTCGCCGATGCCGACGACGACTACCCTGCCGACAAGCGTCACAACGGCGCGGCAGCGGGCAGCAATACCGTCAAGGAGCTGCCGCCGGCGGAGGAAGTGCTGGTGATCAGCGTGATCTCCCGTGACGAGGGTGGCTTCAAGGGGCCGGCCCTGTTGCAGAACATTCTCGAAAGCGGCCTGCGTTTCGGCGAGATGGACATCTTCCACCGCCACGAAAGCATGGCCGGCCACGGCGAGGTGCTGTTCTCCATGGCCAACGCGGTCAAGCCGGGCGTGTTCGACCTGGACGACATCGACCACTTCAGCACCCGCGCGGTGAGCTTCTTCCTGGGTCTGCCCGGGCCGCGTCATCCGAAGCAGGCCTTCGACGTGATGGTGGCTGCGGCGCGCAAGCTGGCCCACGAACTCAACGGCGAGCTCAAGGACGACCAGCGCAGCGTGCTGACCGCCCAGACTATCGAGCACTACCGCCAGCGCATCGTCGAGTTCGAGCGCCGCGCGCTGACCCAGAAGCGTTGATGTAGCCAAGCGGGTGGATCAGCCTCGATTCTGCCCGCGAGATTTCAACGAAAGCGTAGCCCGTAGGCTGGTACTGTTCACTCAAGCTATTTGTGGCATTCGTTGGGGCTGCTATGCAGCCCATCGCGGGACAAGCCCGCTCCTACAGTGCGATTCCTGTAGGAGCGGGCTTGTCCCGCGATGGGGCGCGTAGCGGCCCCAATTGCTTAGGTACACAGCATTGGCTCCAGGCTGCTCTTTTGCTTTGCAAGAGAAAACGGACGATGAACGCCGAAAACCGTATCCATGAATTGCGTGCCGAGCTCGACCAGCACAACTACCGCTATTACGTGCTGGACGAACCGAGCGTGCCCGACGCCGAATACGACCGCCTGTTCAACGAGCTCAAGGCCCTGGAGGCCGAGCACCCCCACCTGGTGACGCCCGACTCGCCGACCCAGCGGGTAGGCGGCGCGGCGCTGGCGGCGTTCAGCCAGGTTCGTCACGAAATCCCCATGCTCAGCCTGGGCAACGCCTTCGAGGAGGACGACCTGCGCGATTTCGATCGCCGGGTAGTGGAAGGCCTGGACCTGCCGTCAGGCGACCTGTTCGCCGACGAGGCGGCAGTCGACTACAGCTGCGAGCCCAAGCTCGATGGCCTGGCGGTCAGCTTGTTGTACCGCGATGGCCTGCTGGTGCAAGGCGCCACCCGTGGCGATGGCACCACGGGCGAGGACATCAGTGCCAACGTGCGCACCGTGCGCAACATCCCGCTCAAACTGCAAGGTAGCGGCTGGCCGGCAGTGCTGGAGGTTCGTGGCGAGGTCTACATGAGCAAGGCTGGCTTCGAACGCCTCAACGCCGCCCAGGCCGAGAGCGGTGGCAAGACCTTCGCCAACCCACGCAACGCGGCCGCCGGCAGCCTGCGCCAGCTTGACTCGAAGATCACCGCCAGCCGCCCGCTGGAGTTCTGTTGCTACGGGGTGGGCCAGGTGTCCGAGACCATCGCCGACAGCCATATCGGGATCCTCGAGAAGCTCAAGGGCTGGGGCATGCCCATCAGCCGTGAGCTCAGGCATGCCGCCGGGGTCGAGCAGTGCCTGGCCTACTATCGCGACATCGGCGCCCGGCGCAACGACCTGCCCTATGAAATCGACGGCGTGGTATTCAAGGTCAACAGCCTGGCCGCCCAGCGCGAACTGGGTTTCCGTGCCCGTGAGCCACGTTGGGCCATCGCCCACAAGTTCCCGGCCATGGAAGAGCTCACCGAAGTGCTCGATGTCGAATTCCAGGTCGGCCGCACGGGTGCGGTGACGCCGGTTGCACGGCTGAAGCCGGTCAAGGTGGCGGGTGTCACCGTTTCCAACGCCACCTTGCACAACATGGACGAAATCGCCCGTCTGGGCCTGATGATCGGTGACACCGTGATCATCCGTCGGGCCGGCGACGTCATCCCGCAGGTGATGCAGGTGGTGGCCGAGCGCCGTCCCGAGAGCGCCCGGCCCGTGCAGGTGCCCAGCCAGTGCCCGGTCTGTGGTTCGCAGGTCGAGCGCACCCAGCTGGTCAAGCGCAGCAAAGGCAAGGAAACCACCAGCGAAGGCGCGGTATACCGTTGCGTCGGCCGCCTGGCCTGTGCGGCCCAGCTCAAGCAGGCGATCATCCACTACGTCTCGCGCCGTGCCATGGACATCGATGGCCTGGGCGAGAAGAGCGTCGAGCAGTTGGTCGATGAAGGCCTGATCCGCTCGCCGGCCGACCTGTACCGCCTGACATTCGAGCAGGTGGTCGAGCTCGAAGGTTTCGCCGAGGTCTCCAGCAACAAGTTGCTGGACGCCATCGAGGCCAGCAAGCGGCCCAGCCTGGCGCGCTTCATCTTCGCCCTGGGGATCCCGGATGTCGGCGAGGAAACCGCCAAGGTCCTGGCCCGTTCCCTGGGCAGCCTGGCGCGGGTGCAGCAGGCCTTGCCGCAAGTGTTGACCTACCTGCCGGACATCGGCCTGGAAGTCGCCTACGAGATCCACAACTTCTTCGAGGACGACCACAACCGCGACGTCATCCAGCAGTTGCTCGACAGTGGCCTGCAGTTGCAGGACGAAGGCGAGCTGGCCGCCGAGTTCGCCGCCAGTACCACCCTGGACGGCATGATCGCCAAGCTCGACATCCCCTCGGTCGGCCCGACCGGTGCGCAGAAGCTGGTGGCCAAGCTAGGCACCCTGGACAAGATCATCGAAGCCGACGGCATCGACCTGCGCCAGGCCTTGAACACCAAACAGGCCGAGGCCGTGCGCGAGTTCTTCAAGGCGCCGGCCAACCAGCACCTGGCCCGCGCCATCGAGGCGCAACTGCTGGCATTCGGCATGCACTGGGCCAGCGAGAAGAAGGTCGCAGAAGGCCTACCCCTGGCCGGGCAGACCTGGGTCCTGACCGGCACCCTGGAGCGCATGAGCCGCGACATCGCCAAGGACAAGCTCGAAAGCCTCGGCGCCAAGGTGGCCGGCTCGGTGTCCGGCAAGACCCATTGCGTGGTCGCCGGTCCCGGCGCCGGCTCCAAGCTGGCCAAAGCCAACGAGCTGGGCCTCAAGGTGCTCGATGAAGATGCCTTCGTCACCTTCCTCGAGGCCCAGGGCATCGCCGTCTGATCGACGAATGGGACAAGTCATTGAGAAATGATGGTTTTTTCTCGATGCAGAGGTTGTAACTTCGCCCCAGACCGGTACAATGGCGCGGCTCGTCACTTGGCGAGCCGCGCAGTGGTGGCCCCATCGGTCCCCCCGCAACGATTACCCGTTAACCTGGTCAGGCCCGGAAGGGAGCAGCCATAGCGGGAACATCGTGTGCCGGGGTGTGGCTGGTGGGGCCGCCTCCATTTTTGGCCTCTGCCAAAGCCGTTTCATCCTTCCGACCTTGCCCCGCACCCAGCCGTCAACGCCTGGTAATACCACGCACCTTTCTCCCGCCCCTTCGCGCGCCTTATCATGCAAGGCATTCCGCCAGTCCGTTTTGGCCGCGAGGTAACGACCATGGACCACATAGACGACCAGACCCGCCACAAGATCCGGGAGTGGCAGGTGCGCCGCCTGGAGATCAAGGACCTGATGGCTGCCCACCCCGAGCGGGTGCTGGAGCTGACCAAGGTGCTTGACCAGATGGAAGAAGAGCATGAGCGCATACTGGGCGAGGCCGAGGTGGTGAGCAGCGACAAGCCGGTCGTGACGAGCCCCGGTGGGTTCGAGTTGCAGTTGCGGGTTTCGGCCGGCAACGCCCGGCACCTGCGCAAGCTGCTGGAAATGGCGTTGTACGAGCTCGACGGCGTGATCGAGGCCGACGGCGAGGCGGGCGCTGGCCAGGCGCGGGAATACCCGGGCGGGATGAGCGGCAGCCTTGGGGCCTATGAATACGCATTGCAGGTAGCGGCTGGTGCCGAGCCGTGCGCTGTTGAATGATTTTGGCGTGAGCGCGTATGCAACCTGAACACTACGATTTCACCCGCCCGGTGTTCCTGCCGGTGACCGCAGAGACCTGCCAAGGCCTGCTCGATGCACCTGGGTTGCCTGCGTTGGAGGCTCTGGACGATCCGCAGTTGGCTGCGGTGCTGGTCATCCAGCATCTTGCCGATGCCAAAGGGCAGGTACTCGACCCGGCGGCTGCCGAAAAAGTGCTGGCCAAGCTGCTGGCCTGGGCGGTCGATGGGCGCCATTCGCCGGGCGTTGGGTTGCTGTCGGAAGCGCGTCGGTTGTTCGATGCGCGCAAGCTGTACTTCGGCCTCGAAGTCATGAAGGGGGCGAAGCTGCATCTGTTACCGGCGGACGAAGTCGATGCGCGCGATTATCTGTTGCCCGATGGCAAGTGGGATTTCGAATTCAAGGTCCGTCGGCACCTGAACAACAACCCGTTCCGCCAGCAGGCCATCACCGGCATGAACAAGGAGCGATGGCTCACCGATGCGCAGGACAAACTGGTCCGGGTGGTGCGAGCCAACCCGGAGGAGGACCTGCATGTGCAAGGGTATGCCGGCATCGGCAAGAGCTATCTGCTCGGCGCCTTGATCGATTGCCTGCCGACAGGCCGGGTACTGCCGTTGGCACGTACCACCGGGAAGCTGCAAACCCTGCGCCGCCGCCTTGGCGTGCAGGCCGACAGCAAGCGCGGCAAGACCTTCGGTGAGTTCGCCCAGGAGCTGCTGCAAGGTGCACGACGGCCTGCGGCCAAGCCGGCCCGGTTGCCGCGCAAGTGCGCCCTGGCCGAGGAGTTGGGGATTCTCGGCGTTCGCCAATACGGGCCGGAGAAGGCGCTGGAGATCTGCCTGGAGGTGCTGAAGGCCTATTGCGAATCGTGGGACTACAGCATCACTGCCCGGCACCTGCCGTTCTTCGAGCAGCCTTTGTCGAATGTCGACAGCCGCGTCCTGCTCGAATATGCAAGCCGCCTATGGACGTACTTGCAGGCCAACCCTGCGTGGGACCGCCACAGCGGTTTTGCGCCACTGTTGCTGGTCAAGCGCGCGAGCCTGGCCGGTTGCAGCGTGCCGACGCACTACAGCCATGTGATCATCGACGAGAGCCAGGACGTGCCGGCGTCGCTGCTGCAGATCATCGAGCGTGGCCGCCAGGTGCTGATCACCCTGGGCGACGAATACCAGCGCGCCTGGGGGCCGGGTTTGCGCAGGCAGCGCGAGGTACGCCAGCGCGAGATTGCCTTCTCCGTGCGCAGTGGGCCCCAGGTCGAGCGTTTGATCAACCCGCTGATCAGCGTGCATTCGCAGAAGTCCAAGCTCGCCTTCGAGGGCGCCGGTAGCGCCGAAGTCGGGATCGAGTTCTATCCGCAAGGGTTCGTGCCACCGGTCGGGTGCGTGGTGTTGACGGCCTCGCACTGGGACACCATGAAATGGGCCATGGAGCTGGCGGGCAAGCGTTGCGCGCTTGGCTTTGCCGAACAGTCGGGTATGCCGGCCTTCATGGAGACCGCAGTCAAGCTCTTTCGCGGCGAGCACGATGGCGATACCTCGCACCCGTATTTTGCCCATAGCGCCGACTGGCGCCAGGTGCAAGATGCTCACCGTTACGACGCGTCGTTCCTCTGGGTGCAGGCCCGGCTGCAGGAAAGCTTCAGGATGGCCGACCTGAATGCGCTCAAGGCGCAGGTGACCGGCCAGCCGGGCAGCGTCATGCTGATGCTGGCCGAGGATGCCGGGGGGCTGGAGTTCGATCACGTGCTGCTGACGCCGGAGCTGATGAGCACCGAGCCGTTCAAGGATGCCTATGCATTCGATGCTCGGGTCTGTGCGGTGTATATCGCCCTGTCGCGAGCCCGTCGGCAGCTGTACCTGCCCTACGATGTGCAGGAATGGGTGGCCTATCACAAGGGCCAGCCGTTCCGGGAGTCTCACGGTTATTGAAGGGGGACTGTACCGGCCCAATCGCAGGGCAAGCCCGCTCCCACATGACCCTGCACGTCGTAGCCTATGGTCGATAACCCAACCTTGTCGGGCTGCGAACACCGACCCTGTGGGAGCGGGCTTGTCCCGCGATTGGGCCGGCGGGCTAACACTTGCGCACCTACTTCCCCGTCCGCGTATTGAACATGCTGTGTATGGTCTCGGGTATTGCGTAGGAGTTGCCTTGCAGTATGACCGGAGATTTCCGGCATCTATGTAGGAAATTAATTCTTATTATCCAAGCTCATCACAAGAATAAGCGGAGACGCAAACATGCAGATGAGCACAATGAAACAAGAAGAGCTGACCCCGCTTCAGGGGGTTGCCATCGGGCTTGTCGTGTTGGGGATCATCATTTTTCTGAGCGCTATTGCGCTTGCGTAGCGAGGCTCAGCGATCGATGGCCTGGCGGGACGCGGCTGGTTGTATCGCAGGTGCGCCGTAGCGTTGGACGATCCGGTCGATCTGCCCTGACCGCTTCATGCGAGCCAGCGCTTCGAGGATGTGCTGGGTAGGAATAGCCGGGTCGTCGCGGACCATGCAGTGCAGGTCCTGTTCCTCCAGCACGGCCAGGGCCGGCAGTTTCCAGGCGGGCGGCTGCTGGCGGTTGAACCAGTGCAGGGAGAGCGCATTGCTCACGGCATGGCGATAGCGCCCGGCCTGCAGTTTCTGCAAGACCAGCAGCTGGTTGCGGCTGTCTTCGCGGTGCAACCTGCCTTGGGCGAACAGGCCCTCCAGGGCAGGGTAGCTGTACCCCAGCACGGTGCCCACCGGTTGCTGCACCAGCTGGTCTACCTGGGTGGGGCGCTGCGTGCCAGGGCTGCCGACCAGCAGGTCGCTCTGGCGAAGCAGGGGTACGCTCCACACGAAGTTGGCGAAGCGTTCGCTGAACCATTGGGGCGTGACGTAGCAGCGCACGTCGATATCGCCGTTGTCCATGGCCTGCTTGAGCCGCAGGCGGGCCATCAGGTGATAGCGTGGGCGCACGCCTGCTTCGCGGGCCAGGGCCTGCATCAGGTCGAACAGGATGCCTTCGACCGGCTGACCCTGCTCCAGGCGGATCAGCGGCATGCTCCAGCTTTCGGCCACGGAAAAACGCAGCACCGGCTGCTGCGCCAGGCTGTGGCTGGCCCAGAATACGAGGATGAGCAGGACTCGCCGCACGTCAATCCTCCTTGATCGCTGCCAGAGCGTGCCTGTTCATAGCGTAGACGAGTTCGGCAGGGTGCAATTTTGCCCTCGCTCCGCTAGCATTAGCGATCTTCCGCTCGTTCAGGTTGCGATGGTTTTTGATGAGTTATCAGGTTCTTGCACGTAAATGGCGCCCGCGCTCGTTCCGCGAAATGGTCGGGCAGACCCATGTGCTCAAGGCTTTGATCAACGCCCTGGACAACCAGCGCCTGCACCATGCCTATCTGTTCACCGGTACCCGCGGCGTGGGCAAGACCACCATCGCGCGTATCATCGCCAAGTGCCTGAACTGCGAGACCGGCATCACTTCCACGCCGTGCGGTACCTGTTCGGTGTGCCGGGAGATCGACGAAGGCCGCTTCGTCGACCTGATCGAGATCGACGCCGCGAGCCGCACCAAGGTCGAAGACACCCGCGAGCTGCTCGACAACGTGCAGTACGCCCCTAGTCGTGGGCGCTTCAAGGTCTACCTGATCGACGAAGTGCACATGCTCTCGACCCACTCGTTCAACGCCCTGCTCAAGACGCTGGAAGAGCCGCCGCCCTACGTCAAGTTCATCCTGGCCACCACCGACCCGCAGAAGCTGCCGGCCACCATCCTCTCGCGCTGCCTGCAGTTCTCTCTGAAGAACATGAGCCCGGAGCGGGTGGTCGAGCACCTGAGCCATGTGCTCGGCGCCGAGAACGTGCCCTTCGAGGAAGATGCCCTGTGGCTGCTCGGCCGCGCGGCCGATGGCTCGATGCGCGATGCCATGAGCCTGACCGACCAGGCCATTGCCTTCGGCGAAGGCAAGGTCTTGGCCGCGGACGTACGGGCGATGCTCGGTACCCTCGACCATGGGCAGGTCTATGGCGTGCTCCAGGCCTTGCTCGAAGGCGACGCCCGGGCACTGCTCGAAGCGGTGCGAAACCTGGCCGAGCAGGGCCCGGACTGGAACGGCGTACTGGCCGAGATGCTCAACGTGCTGCACCGCGTTGCCATCGCCCAGGCGTTGCCCGAGGCTGTCGACAACGGCCAGGGCGATCGCGACCGGGTGCTGGCCCTGGCTTCGGCACTGCCGGCCGAAGATGTGCAGTTCTATTACCAGATGGGCCTGATCGGTCGTCGCGACCTGCCACTGGCGCCGGACCCGCGCGGTGGCTTCGAGATGGTCCTGCTGCGAATGCTGGCCTTCCGCCCGGCCGATGCCGACGATGCACCGAAGCCGGTACTAAAGCCGGTGGGGATCAGCCAGGCCACAGCTGATCCGGCAACACCGGTGGCAGCCGCGGAGCCTGCCGTCGAGCCGGTTGTCGCCGTCGAGCCGGAGCCCACCGCTGCACCTGCGGACGTACCGGCCGTGGCCGACCCTGTCGTCGAGCCTGTCGAGGCGTTGCAACAGGCGGTTGAACCCGCTCCGCCCGCGTACCCTGAGCGCGACCCCGAGCCTGAGGTGCAGGCCGAGGTCCACGCGCCAGAGCCGCAGGTGGAGGAGGTCATCGACCTGCCATGGGAGGAGCCTGTTGCTCCGCACGCACCTACCGCTGCGGCGCCTGCCCCTGAGCCGGTACCTGCACCAGAGCCGAGCGTGGAGCAATCGAACGACGACGAGCCGCCGTTCGACCCGTCTGCGTACGGCCCTGTCGGTATGGACCGGGACGATGAGCCTCCGCTGGACGAGGATTACTACACACCGGACAGCGACCCGGCAGCCTTCAGCTACCTGGACGAGCTGGCCGAGCATGTCCATGAGGCCGAGCCGGCCAAGGCGCCGGAGCCACTGCCAGCGGCCAAGCCCGCCACGGGCCTGGCCTTGCAATGGCTGGAATTATTCCCGCAGTTGCCTGTGTCGGGCATGACAGGCAACATCGCCGCAAACTGCACGCTGATCGCCGCTGAGGGTGATGACTGGTTGCTGCACCTGGATCCGGCCCAGGGCGCGCTGTTCAACTCGACCCAGCAGCGGCGTCTGAACGAAGCGCTCAACCAGCACCTGGGGCGTACCCTGCGCTTGAAGATCGAGCTGATCCGGCCGGAGCAGGAGACGCCAGCCCAGGCTGCCGCGCGCAAGCGTGCCGAGCGTCAGCGTGACGCAGAAGTGTCGATCGAGCAGGACCCGCTCATCCAGCAGATGATCCGGCAGTTCGGTGCGACGGTGCGGCAGGATACTATTGAGCCTGTACAGGCCCTGGCCAGCCAGGACGAATAACGGATAACCATGCGCCCGGCGCTGCGTCGGCCGCATCACATGAACCAATCGAGGTGTACCCCATGATGAAAGGTGGCATGGCCGGCCTGATGAAGCAGGCCCAGCAAATGCAGGAAAAAATGCAGAAGATGCAGGAAGAGCTGGCCAACGCCGAAGTCACCGGCCAGTCTGGTGGCGGCCTGGTGAGCGTGGTAATGACCGGTCGTCACGACGTGAAGCGCGTCAGCATCGACCAGAGCCTGATGTCGACCGAAGAGGACGACAAGGAAGTCCTGGAAGACCTGATCGCGGCTGCGCTGAACGACGCCGTACGCAAGGTCGAGCAGAACAGCCAGGAAAAGATGGGCAGCATGACCGCTGGCATGCAACTGCCGCCTGGCTTCAAGATGCCGTTCTGATGCGTTGCCGGTGTTGACCGGCTGCCTATCGAAGCCGCTACCGATTATCGGGGCGGCTTTTTTTATAGCAGGGGATAGGATTATAGATTGCGTGGGCGCTGGATCTTCGCACCACTACGCCACGCGAATCATACCCGCGTCCATTTGACGTGAATGACCCTGATGGGTATAAACCGCCTCCTATTGATCTGTCAGGCCTTTCCCATGAGCTTCAGCCCCCTGATCCGCCAACTGATCGACGCCCTGCGTACCTTGCCCGGCGTCGGCCAGAAAACCGCCCAGCGCATGGCCCTGCAGCTGCTCGAGCGCGACCGCAGCGGCGGCCTGCGCCTGGCACAGGCCCTGAGCCAGGCCATGGAAGGCGTCGGCCACTGCCGCCAATGCCGCACCCTGACCGAGCAGGAGTTGTGCCCCCAATGCGCCGATACCCGCCGCGACGACACCCAGCTGTGCGTGGTCGAAGGCCCGATGGACGTGTATGCCGTGGAGCAGACCGGGTACCGCGGTCGCTATTTCGTGCTCAAGGGGCACCTATCACCCCTGGATGGCCTGGGCCCAGAGGCCATCGGCATTCCGCAGCTGATGGCACGGATCGAAGAGCAGGGTACTTTCAGTGAGGTGATCCTGGCCACCAACCCTACCGTTGAAGGGGAGGCGACCGCTCACTACATCGCCCAGCTGCTGGCCGAGAAAGGCCTGACCGCCTCGCGGATCGCCCACGGCGTGCCGCTGGGAGGGGAGCTGGAGATGGTGGATGGCGGGACCTTGGCCCATGCATTCGCAGGGCGAAAAGCCATTTCGTTGTAAGCCGATACGCCCCTCCCTGTAGGAGCGGGCTTGCCCCGCGATCGGGCCGCAAAGCGGCCCCGCAGGCATCAATATTCGCTGAGCGAAAACTCGGTCAGGCAGAAGGTCGGCACCCCGGCCGCCTGCAGGCGACGCGAACCTTCCAGTTCCGGCAGGTCGATGATCGCCGCTGCCTCGAACACCTCGGCACCGGTACGTCGCACCAGGTTGGCAGCCGCCAGCAGGGTGCCGCCGGTGGCGATCAGGTCATCGAAGATCAACACCGAATCACCCTCGCACAGGCTGTCGGCATGCACCTCCAGGAAGGCTTCGCCGTATTCGGTCTGGTAGGCCTCCGACAGCACGTCGGCCGGCAGCTTGCCTTGTTTGCGGAACAGGATCAGGGGCTTGTTCAACTGGTGGGCAATGATCGAGCCGATCAGGAAGCCACGGGCATCCATGGCACCGATGTGGCTGAACTCGGCCTCGACGTAGCGCTCGATGAACTGGTCGGCGACGTAGCGCAGCCCACGGGGCGACTGGAACAGCGGGGTAATGTCGCGGAAGATCACGCCCGGCTTGGGGAAGTCCGGGACCGGGCGGATCAGGGCTTTGAGGTCGAAGGTATCGCAGTGCATGTGGCTTTCCTGGAAAACGGATGCGCCAGTATACCTTGCCGGGGAGGCTTGTTCAGACTTCCATCGCACCGCCCGCCAGCGCGCACAGCTGGATCGGGTCGAGGATGTGCACTTCCTTGCCTTCGGCCTTGATCAAACCATTGTGCTGGAAGCGGGTGAAGACCCGTGACACGGTTTCCACCGCCAGGCCCAGGTAGTTGCCGATCTCGTTGCGCGACATGCTCAGGCGGAACTGGTTGGCCGAATAGCCGCGGGCGCGGAAGCGTGCGGAGAGGTTGACCAGGAAGGTGGCGATGCGCTCATCGGCAGTCTTCTTCGACAGCAGCAGCATCATCTGCTGGTCGTCGCGGATTTCGCGGCTCATCACACGCATCAACTGGCGGCGCAGTTGCGGCAGTTGTACCGACAATTCGTCCAGGCGCTCGAACGGAATCTCGCAGACCGAGGTGGTCTCTTGTGCCTGGGCCGATACCGGGTATGCCTCGGTGTCCATGCCGGACAGGCCGACCAGTTCGCTGGGCAGGTGGAAGCCGGTGATCTGCTCTTCGCCGCTGTCGCTCAGGCTGAAGGTTTTCAGGGCGCCGGAGCGCACCGCATAGACCGAGCCGAAATTGTCACCCTGGCGGAACAGGAATTCCCCTTTCTTCAGCGGGCGGCCGCGCTTGACGATCTCATCCAGTGCGTCCATGTCCTCCAGATTGAGGGACAGGGGCAGGCACAGGGGCGCCAGGCTGCAATCCTTGCAGTGGGCCTGGTTGTGAGGGCGCAGTTTGACTGGCTCGGACATTTCAATCGATCCTTGTGGGAAAGCACACATAAGCTGTAAGGGTAACTCACAGCGTGGGGTGTAGGCCAGCATGCGCTATTTTGGTGCGCGCTGGCCAGGCCGTGGCGAATGGCTGCCCAGGCCTGTCTATTGCCCATAGTGTCCCTGGCAAGGAGGTCTGTCCATGCGGTCGATCGACTCGTATCAGATCACCCGTGAAAAACGTTGGCGGTTGTGCATGGCCAGGTAGGCATCGAACACCATGCATACCGAACGTACCAGCAGGCGCCCGGCAGGGAGTACGCGGATGCCTCGGCTGTCCAGGCTGATCAGGCCGTCTCGCTGCAGGGCTTGAAGCTCTGGCCACTGCTCGTTGAAGTAGCCGCGGAAGTCGATGGTGAAGGCCTGTTCGATGGTCTCGAAATCCAACTCGAAGTGGCAAATCAACTGCTGGATCACGGCGCGCCGCACGCGGTCATCCGGGGTGCACAGCAGGCCGCGCTGGGTCGCCAGCTGGGCGGTGGAGAGGGTTTCCTGGTACCTGGCTAGGTCGTTGCTGTTCTGGCAGTAGAGGTCGCCGATCTGGCTGATGGCCGATACGCCCAGGCCGATCAGGTCGCAATGGCCGTGGGTGGTGTAGCCCTGGAAGTTGCGTTGCAAGGTGCCTTCCTCCTGGGCGATGGCCAGCTCGTCATCGGGCAGGGCGAAGTGGTCCATGCCGATGTAGCGGTAGCCGGCGGCCGTCAGTTGCTCGATGGTGCGGTGCAGCATCTCCAGCTTGGCGCCAGGCGCCGGCAGCTCATTGCTGTCGATGCGCCGCTGGGGCATGAAGCGCTCGGGCAGGTGGGCGTAGTTGAACACCGAGAGACGGTCCGGTTGCAGGCGGATCACTTCCTCGACGGTACGGGCGAAGCCCTCCGGTGTCTGCCGGGGCAGGCCGTAGATCAGGTCGAGGTTGACCGAACGGAACTGCAGGGTGCGTGCAGCCTCGACCAGTGTGCGGGTCTGTTCCAGGCTTTGCAGGCGGTTGATCGCCCGCTGAACCGCCGGGTCCAGGTCCTGCACGCCCAGGCTGACGCGGTTGAAGCCCAGTTCGCGCAGCAGGCCCATGGTCGACCAGTCGGCCTCGCGTGGGTCGATCTCGATGCCGTAGTCGCCGGAATCGTCGTCCAGCAGGTGGAAATGCTGGCGCAGGGTCGCCATCAAGTGGCGCAACTCCACATGGCTGAGGAAGGTGGGGGTGCCGCCGCCGAAATGCAGTTGCTCGACGCGCTGGTTGGGTGCCAGATGGCAGGCGACGAGCTGGATTTCCTGCTCCAGGCGTTGCAGGTAGGGCTGGGCGCGGGCGCGGTCCTTGGTGATGACCTTGTTACAGGCGCAGTAGTAGCAGATGTTGGCGCAGAACGGCACGTGCACGTACAGCGACAACGGGCGAACCGCACGGCGGCTCTCGCGCAGGGCGTGGAGCAGGTCGAACGAGCCCACTTCGCCATGCAGTTGCACGGCGGTCGGGTATGAGGTGTAGCGTGGCCCGGCCAGATCGTAGCGGCGGATCAGGTCGGAGTCCCAGCGTAGGTCGTCGAGCATGGTGGTCCCCGGATAGAGCAGCAGAGTCCGGAGTCTAGGGGGCCAGTGAAAACGCCGTCTTGATTTGCATCAACGGGCCTCGGATGGCGCATCCGGGCCGCTGCGCGGCCCGATCGCCGGCAAGCCGGTTCCCACAGGTATGGCGACCCCGATCAATGCCCCATCAACCAATGCTGATGCGGCCCCGGCAGCGTCCACAGGCCGAACAGGATCACCAGCAATCCGCCTGCCATGCGCACGCCACGCTTGCGCAGCACGGCGCCGACACGCTCGGCGGCAAGACCTGTGGCCACCAGCACAGGCCAGGTCCCCAGCCCGAACGCCAGCATCAGCACGGCACTGTGGGCCGCATTGCCCTGGCTGGCCGCCCACAGCAGCGTGCTGTAGACCAGGCCGCACGGCAGCCAGCCCCACAGGGCGCCGAGCAACAGGGCACGGGGCAGGCTCGATACCGGCAGCAAGCGCGTCGCCAGCGGTTGCACATGCCGCCACAGGCCGCGGCCGAGCGCTTCGATATGCGTCAGTCCGCTCCACCAGCCGGCCAGGTACAGCCCCATGGCAATGAGCAGCAGCGCGGCTACCACGCGCAGCCCTTGGGCCAATGGGCTGCTGGCCAGCGCCACGCCGGCAAGGCCCAGCACCAGGCCGGCAGTGGCGTAGCTGAGGATGCGCCCCAGGTTGTAGGCCAGCAGCAGGCGCAGGCGTCGGCCACGTTGCTCGGGCGGGATGGCAAGGGTCAGGGCGCCCATCAGGCCGCCGCACATGCCCAGGCAGTGGCCGCCGCCAAGCAGGCCCAGGACCAGCGCCGAACCGAGGAGCGGGAGCAGGTCAGGCACGTGGTTTGGAATCCTTGTCTTCTTCGGCTGGGGCCTGGTCAGGTTTCACGGCAGCCTGGTGGCGAGGGTCCTGGTCATCGAACAGGATGCTGTGGGCCGGGCTGTCAAGGTCGTCGTACTGGCCACTGTCCACTGCCCAGAAGAAGATGTACACGGCCACGCCTACGATCAGCAGGGCCGCCGGGATCATGACGTAGAGGGCGGGCATAGCGGTTTCCTTCCGGGTGTCGAGGGCTTGTGTGCGGGCAGGCCCGTTGCGCTGGGCAGGCGGGTCAGACGCAGGGCGTTGAGGACCACGATCAGCGAGCTGACCGACATGCCGATGGCCGCCCACACCGGCGTGATCCAGCCCAGGGCGGCGAACGGCAACATGAGGCCATTATACAGGGTCGCCCAGAGCAGGTTCTCGAGGATGTTGCGGCGGGTACGACGGGCCAGCTCGAAGGCCTGTACCAATGCCTCGAGGCGGTTGGACAACAGCACCGCGTCGGCGCACGTCTTGGCCAGGTCCGTGGCCGAGCCCATGGCGATGCTGATGTCGGCGGCGGCCAGCACTGGCACGTCGTTGACGCCATCACCCAGCATCAGCACCTTGCGGCCTTCGGCCTGCAAGGCCTTGAGGCGGTCCAGCTTGTCGTCCGGGCGTAGGCCGCCGATGGCCTGCTCGATGCCCAGTTGCGTCGCCACCTCGGCGACCATCGGTGAACTGTCGCCGGACAGCAGCAGCGTCTTCCAGCCTCGAGCTTTGCAGGCAGCCAGCAGGGCAGGGGCATCCTCGCGCAGGCGATCATCGAGGCCGAACCAGGCCAGGGGGCCCTGGCTATCGCCCAGCAACAGCCATTGGCCACGCGGTTGCGGCACACTCGGCACGGGCGCGCCGCTCAGGGCGCAGACGAACGTGGCCTGGCCGATGCGCAGGCGCTCGCCTTCGAACTGCCCCTCAAGGCCCAGCCCAGGCGCCGTCTGGACATCTTCGGCGGCTGTGGTGGCACGACCGAAGGCGCGTGCGATCGGGTGTTCCGAGCGGTTTTCGAGCGCGGCGGCCAGGGCCAGGCAACGATCGGCGGGCAAGGCGCCCAGCGGGTGGATGCTGCGCAGGGCCAGGCGGCCTTCGGTCAGTGTGCCGGTCTTGTCGAAGATCACCGTGTCGACCTGGTTCAGGCCCTCGAGCACATGGCCGCGTGTTACCAGCAGGCCTAGCCGGTGCAGGGTGCCGGTGGCTGCGGTGAGGGCGGTGGGCGTGGCCAGGGACAGCGCACACGGGCAGGTTGCCACCAGCATGGCCAGGACGATCCAGAACGCACGTGGCGCGTCGATCTGCCACCACAGCAGGCCAATGGCGACACTGGCCACCAGGGTGAACAACAGGAACCACTGGGAGGCTCGGTCAGCGATCTCGGCCAGCCGGGGTTTTTCCGACTGGGCCCGTTCGAGCAGGCGGACGATGGCCGAGAGGCGCGAGTCCTGGCCCAGTGCCTCGACTTCCACGGTCAGGGTGCTTTCGACGTTCAGCGTGCCGCCGGTGACCCGGTCGCCGGCCTGGCGCGCCAAGGGCAGGTATTCGCCGGTCAGCAGCGACTCGTCGATGCTGGAGCGGCCATCGACGATGCGGCCATCGGCCGGGATCACCGCGCCGGGCAGCACCTGCACCCGGTCACCTTGGCGTAGTTCTGCCAGCAGGATGCGCTCGCCGTGGCCGGCGGCATCCAGGCGCAGGCACGAGGCCGGCAGCAGGTTGACCAGCTGGGCGGTGGCGGCGGCGGTGCGCTCCCGGGCACGGCGTTCCAGGTAGCGGCCAGTGAGCAGGAACAGGGCGAACATGCCGACCGTGTCGAAGTACAGCTCGCCGCTGCCGGTCATGGCTGTCCAGATCCCGGCGCCGTAGGCCAGGCCGATGGCCAGCGACACCGAGACGTCCATGGTCAGGTGGCGGGTGCGCAGGTCGCGGGCGGCGCCCTTGAAGAAGGGTGCGCAGCTGTAGAAGACGATGGGTGTGGTCAGGAACAGCGCGACCCAGCGCAGGATGGTATGCAGCTCGGGGCTCAGGTCGATGTTGAATTCGGGCCAGGTGGCCATGGTCGCCATCATCGCCTGGAACCACAGCAGGCCCGCCACGCCCAGGCGACGCAGGGCGCTGCGGTTCTCCCGGGCCAGCTGCTCGGCGGCCTGGTCGGGCTGGTAGGGGTGGGCGGCGTAGCCGATCTGGCGCAGCTCGGCCAGCAATTGCGAGAGCGGTACCCGGCGGTCGTCCCAGGCCACCAGCAGGCGATGATTGGACAGGTTCAGGCGCGCCTCGGCCACGCCCGGCAGATTGCGCAGGTGTTTCTCGATCAGCCAGCCACAGGCGGCGCAGCTGATGCCTTCGATCATCAGCGTGGTTTCGCGAAGCTCGCCCAGCTGGCGGACGAAGCCCTGCTGCACATCGGCGCGGTCGTAGAGTGCCAGCTCGTCCTGCAACTGGCGCGGCAGGGCTTCTGGGTTGGCGCTGGTGTCGCTGCGGTGCTGGTAGTAGCTCTCCAGGCCACCGGCCACGATCGACTCGGCCACGGCTTGGCAGCCTGGGCAGCAGAACGACCGCGGTTCACCGAGGACCACGGCGGTGAAGCGGCTGCCGGCGGGGACGGGCAGGGCGCAGTGGTAGCAGGAGGTAGGGGAGGTCATTGTGATGATGTCTTATGCCATTGGATTGCTGGGGCGGCTATGCCGCCCATCGCGGGGCAGGCCCGCTCCTACAGGAGCACCAAGTCTTGTAGGAGCGACCGCGTGCCGCGAAAGGGGCGCAACGCGCCCAGGTCATTCCTGGTGCTCGGCACCCTGCAGGGCTTCATCGCCCAGTTCCAGGCTCACCCCATGGGCGACCTTCTCCTCCTCGAACAGCCGCCACACGCGGCCGTCCTGGCTGCCCAGCAGTTCCACGAAGCGTCGGCCTTCTACCTTGTCTTCCAGCTGGCCGACATAACGGCCAGGTTCGGTACGGGCCAGTTGTACCTTGCGGTCGCGTTCCGGCTGGGTCGGTGAGATCAGGTTCAGTTCCAGCGTCTGTGGGTCGCTGTCGCCGCTCAGGCGTACCTGGACTTCGCCGGTCAGCTCGTCCAGGTGCACGCTCGCCTTGAGGTTGAGGGTCTGGGCCAGCAACTCGCGGTCCAGGGAGCGGTTGATGCCCTTGCCAGCCTCGTAGTAGTTGTCGTTCACCAGGTTGTCGGGGTTGCGTACGGCAATGCTGACCATGGCCAGGCTCAGGCACACCGAAGTGGTCAGGATGCCGATGATGATCCAAGGCCAGAGGTCTTTGTACCAGGGGCTGGCGGCGGTTGCGGCAGGCATGTCGTTCTCTCTCAGCGGATTTGCGGGCCGATGAAACGGCTCTTGGCTTCAACCTGGGTGGCGCTGTCATCGGCGTCCCTGAGGATGAAGGTGATTTCGTTGGTGGTCGAAGGCAATTGCTCGGGCGCGACCGACAATTGCACCGGCAGGCTGACGATATCGCCGGCGGCGACACGCACCTCGCGGTGGCCTGCGAGCTGCAGGCCGGGCAGGCCGGCGGCGTCGAGCACGTACACGTGGTCGCGCTGGTCCTTGTTCATGACCTTGAGGCTGTACACGTTCTCGATCCGCCCCTGGGCGTTCTCGCGGTACAACACGCGGTCCTTGCTGACGTCGAAGCCCACCAGCGAGCGAGTGGCGAATGCGGTGACCAGCAGGCCGATCATCACCAGCAGCACCAGGGCATAGCCGATCAGGCGCGGGCGCAGCATGTGGGTCTTCTGCCCGGACAGGTTGTGTTCGGTGGTATAGCTGATCAGGCCCTTGGGGTAGTTCATCTTCTCCATGATGTTGTCGCAGGCGTCGATGCACGCTGCGCAGCCGATGCATTCAATCTGCAGGCCATCACGGATGTCGATGCCGGTCGGGCAGACCTGTACGCACATGGTGCAGTCGATGCAGTCGCCCAGGCCCTTGGCCTTGTAGTCCATGTCCTTCTTGCGTGGCCCGCGGGTTTCGCCGCGCCGTGGGTCGTAGGAAACGATCAGGGTGTCCTTGTCGAACATCACGCTCTGGAAGCGCGCGTAGGGGCACATGTGCACGCACACCTGTTCACGCAACCAGCCAGCATTGCCATAGGTGGCGAGGGTGAAGAAACCGACCCAGAAATAGGCCCAGCCATCGGCCTGGCCGGTGAAGAATTCGCCGACCAGTTCGCGGATCGGCGAGAAATAGCCGACGAAGGTCATGCCGGTGACGAAGCCGATCAGCAGCCACAGGCTGTGCTTGGCGGTCTTGCGCAACAACTTGTTGCCGCTCATCGGCGCCTTGTCCAGCTTCATGCGTTGGTTGCGGTCGCCCTCGGTGACTTTTTCACACCACATGAAGATCCAGGTCCAGACGCTTTGCGGGCAGGTATAGCCGCACCACACGCGCCCGGCGAACACGGTGATGAAGAACAGGCCGAAGGCGGCGACGATCAGCAGGCCCGAGAGCAGGATGAAGTCCTGGGGCCAGATGGTAGCGCCGAAGATGTAGAACTTGCGCTCGGGCAGGTTCCACCACACGGCCTGGTGGTCGCCCCAGTTCAGCCACACGGTGCCGAAGTAGAGCAGGAACAGGATGGCCCCGCCGACCATCCGCAGCCTGCGGAACACGCCGGTGAAGGCGCGGGTGTAGATCTTTTCCCGGGAGGCATAGAGGTCGAGGGATTCCTGGCCTTTCTTGGCGGGCGGGGTGACATCATGTACCGGAATTTGCTTGCTCATCATCGTGTCCCACGGCAGTGGAGAAATGCCGCGGCCAGTACCTGCCGGCCGCAGTCCTACGCATTCTGCTAGCGCTCTGCGGCCCATGATACGCCTGTGCTGGCAGGCAGGGAGCGCGCCGCGACCTTTAGTCGCATTGGGTTTATGGATTGGATCGTGTAATGGCAGCTGTCAATTGATCCAGGTCATGGGCTGCTCGTTTAGCCTTGGCGGGCTGCGTTGAAACCATCGCGGGGCGAACCTGTGGGAGCGGGCTTGTCCCGCGATAGGGTCTTATCAGGCACCGCAAATTGAAAAGGCCCCGGCAGGGTCACTGGCGGGGCCTGGGTCACACACTCACTCGGCCTTGGCCGTTTCCTGTTCCTGGTGCGAGAGGCTGTAGACATAGGCCGCCAGCAGGTGGACCTTGTCGTTGCCCTGCATCTGCGCCTGGGCCGGCATCTGGCCCTGGCGACCGTAGCGGATGGTCTGTTGCAGCTGGGCGAAACTCGAGCCGTAGATGAACGCCTGTGGGTGGGTCAGGTTCGGCGCGCCCATGGCTGGGGTGCCTTTGCCTTCAGGCCCGTGGCAGGCCACGCAGTTGGCGGCGAAGAGTTTCTGGCCATTGGCCGGGTCGGCCTTGGCGCCTTCCGGCAGGCTGCGCCCGTCCAGGTTGGTCAGCACGAAGGCGGCCACGTCGGCCACGCCCTGCTCGCCGAGCACTTCGGCCCAGGCCGGCATCACGCCATGGCGACCATTCATGATGGTGGTCTTGATGGTCTCCGGCTCGCCACCCCAACGCCAATCGTTGTCGGTCAGGTTGGGGAAGCCGTAGGCACCCTTGGCGTCAGAGCCGTGGCACACCGAGCAGTTGGAGGCGAACAGGCGGCCGCCCATCTTCAGGGCTTGCGGGTCCTTGGCCACTTCCTCGATGGGCATGGCGGCGAACTTGGCGAAGATCGGCCCGAAGCGGGCGTCGGCCTTGGCCATTTCCTTTTCCCACTCGTGCACGCCGGTCCAGCCCGGCTGGCCGTTGCTGAACTCGGTCTTCTTCTCGTTATCCAGGTACTGGTAGCCGGGCAGGATGCCTTTCCAGTTACCCAGGCCCGGGTACAGCACCAGGTAGCCCAGGGCGAACACGATGGTGCCGACGAACAGCCAGAACCACCACTTGGGCAGCGGGTTGTCGTATTCCTCGATACCGTCGAAGGCATGGCCGACGGTCTCGTCGGTGGCTTCCTCGCGCTGGCCCTTGCGGGTGGAAAGCAACAGCCAGGTCAGAGAGAAGATGGTGCCCAGGGTCAGGACGGTGACGTACAGACTCCAGAAGGTTGTCATTGTTCGTTGCTCCTAGAAGCTTTCGCTTGCGCTTGCTCGACGTGCTGGCTGGCCTCGGGGTCATCGGCGAACGGCAACCGGGTCGCCTCGTCGAACTCCTTCTTGCGCCGTGGGTTGAACACCCAGAGCGCCAGGCCAACGAAGGCCACCATCACCACGACGGTGCCCAGGCCGCGAATCATCCCGATATCCATCAGTGTCACCGCTTGCTCTTGATGATGGTGCCAAGGCCTTGCAGGTACGCCACGATGGCGTCCATCTCGGTCTTGCCCTTGACCGCGTCGCGGGCGCCGGCGATGTCCTCGTCGGTGTAGGGCACGCCCAGGGTGCGCAGGACTTCCATCTTCTTCGGCGTATCCTTGCCGTCGAGCTTGTTCTCTACCAGCCAGGGGTAGGACGGCATCTTCGACTCGGGCACCACGTTGCGCGGGTTGTACAGGTGCGCGCGGTGCCAGTCGTCGGAGTAGCGGCCACCGACGCGGGCCAGGTCAGGCCCGGTACGCTTGGAGCCCCACAGGAACGGGTGGTCCCAGACGCTCTCGCCGGCGACCGAGTAATGGCCGTAGCGCTCGGTCTCGGCGCGGAACGGGCGGATCATCTGCGAGTGGCAGCCCACGCAGCCTTCGCGGATGTAGATGTCGCGGCCTTCGAGCTCCAGCGCGGTCCGGGGCTTCATGCCCTCGACCGGCTTGTTGGTCACGTCCTGGAAGAACAGCGGGACGATCTGGGTCAGGCCGCCGACGCTGACGGCGATGACCATGAAGAAGGCCAGCAGGCCGATATTCTTCTCGACTGCTTCGTGTTTCATCAGTGAGCTCCCACGACGACGATCTTGGCGGCTTCTTCAGCCTCGGCCGGCTTCGAGGCGCGGACGGTGCGGTAGACGTTGTAGGCCATCAGCAGCATGCCGGAGGCGAAGAACGCACCGCCCAGGGCGC
The DNA here is from genome assembly GCF_020151015.1 of Pseudomonas sp. p1(2021b). Lineage (NCBI taxonomy): Bacteria > Pseudomonadati > Pseudomonadota > Gammaproteobacteria > Pseudomonadales > Pseudomonadaceae > Pseudomonas > Pseudomonas sp. p1(2021b). Next base: position 3,403,515 of record NZ_CP083746.1, on the reverse strand, counting down.
GGACGATGTAGCCCGGGTGGCTGGCCTGGAGGGCTTCGACGAAGGAGTAGGTGAGGGTGCCGTCGTCGTTGATGGCGCGCCACATCAGGCCCTGGGTGATGCCGTTGACCCACATCGAGGCGATGTACAGCACGGTACCGATGGTCGCCAGCCAGAAGTGCGCGTTGATCAGGCCGACGCTGTGCATCTGCTGGCGGCCGTAGAGCTTGGGAATCATGTGGTAGACCGAGCCGATGGAGATCATCGCCACCCAGCCGAGGGCGCCGGCGTGGACGTGGCCGATGGTCCAGTCGGTGTAGTGCGACAGCGAGTTGACCGTCTTGATGGCCATCATCGGGCCTTCGAAGGTGGACATGCCGTAGAAGGCCAGCGACACCACCAGGAAACGCAGGATCGGGTCGGTGCGCAGTTTGTGCCAGGCGCCGGAGAGGGTCATCATGCCGTTGATCATGCCGCCCCAGCTCGGGGCCAGCAGGATGATCGACATCACCATGCCCAGCGACTGCGCCCAGTCAGGCAGCGCGGTGTAGTGCAGGTGGTGCGGGCCTGCCCAGATGTACAGGGTGATCAGCGCCCAGAAGTGCACGATCGACAGGCGATAGGAGTAGATCGGGCGTTCGGCCTGCTTGGGCACGAAGTAGTACATCATCCCCAGGAAGCCGGTGGTCAGGAAGAAGCCCACGGCGTTGTGCCCGTACCACCACTGGATCATCGCGTCGGTGGCACCGGAGTAGGCCGAGTACGACTTGAACCAGCTGACCGGCAGGGACATGTGGTTGACGATGTGCAGCATCGCCGTGACCACGATGAAGCCACCGTAGAACCAGTTGCCGACATAGATGTGCTTGGTCTTGCGCTTGACGATGGTGCCGAAGAACACCAGGCCGTAGGTGACCCAGACGATGGCCAGGAGAATCGCCAGCGGCCACTCGAGCTCGGCGTATTCCTTGGTGGTGGTGTAGCCCATCGGCAGGGTGATCAGGGCGCCGACGATCACCGCCTGCCAACCCCAGAAGGTGAAGGCGGCCATGCTGTCGGAGATCAGCCGGGTCTGGCAGGTGCGCTGCACGACGTAGTAGGAGGTGGCGAACAGTGCGCAACCCCCGAAGGCGAAGATCACCAGGTTGGTGTGCAGCGGGCGAAGGCGGCCGAAGCTCGTCCATGGCAGGTCCAGGTTCAGCTGGGGCCATACCAGTTGCGAGGCGATGAAGACGCCGAGCCCCATGCCAAGGATCCCCCAGACCACCGTCATGATGGCGAACTGGCGGACGACCTTATAGTTATAAGCAGTCGGACTGATTACAGTGCTCATTCTAAGGTTCCACGGTTTAGGGTGTTCTTGTTGGTCGAAAATCGGCGCCAGTATCGATAACCACCAGGGTTATGGCAACGCAAGGATGCTTGCGCCGACCCGTGTCCAGGCCCTTTCCACCACCGTCCCGCGGTTTAGGGGCTGGATGATTGTACACAAATAAATGTTTGTAATGTGTACCGTTTTTCGCCTTTTTCTGATCGATCGGTCAAGCTTTTCTCTGCGCGGTCCTTGAAGGCGGGACGGGCTTCCAGGGCCGCGGGTGATCGAGGTCGAAGACGTTGCACGGCGTCAGGCCCCACGCCGTGCCAGAGCGTCTCGCGATAAGCGAGGCTGCTGTGGCAACAAGCTTAGTTCCGTTCAGAGGGGGTGCAAGGCGGGATGAGGCGGGGAGGGCGGTGCTGAGGCCGTTGACGGATGCGGTTCGTCCTGGCTTTTCGGCGGGATTTTCGCGGGTAAACCCGCTCCCACAGGGACGGCGGTGATCCTTGTGGGAGCGGGTTTACCCGCGAAGGGTGTTACTTGGCGGACACGGTTTCGGGCGCGACATCCTGCGACAGGCTATACACATAGGCGGCGAGCAAGTGGACCTTGTCGTTGCCCTGGATCTCGCGCTGGGCCGGCATCTGGCCCTGGCGACCGTAGCGGATGGTCTGCTGCAGCTGGGCAAAGCTCGAGCCGTAGATGAACGCCTGCGGGTGGGTCAGGTTCGGTGCGCCCATGGCCGGGGTGCCTTTGCCCTCAGGCCCGTGGCAGGCCACGCAGTTGGCGGCGAAGATTTCCTGACCCTTGGCCGGGTCGGCCTTGGCGCCTTCCGGCAGGCTGCGCCCGTCCAGGTTGGTCAGCACGAAGGCGGCCACGTCGGCCACGCCTTGCTCGCCGATCACCTCGGCCCAGCCCGGCATCACGCCGTGACGCCCGTCCATGATCGAGGCCTTGATGGTCTCCGGCTCGCCACCCCAACGCCAGTCCTTGTCGGTCAGGTTGGGGAAGCCATAGGCGCCCTTGGCGTCGGAGCCATGGCACACCGAGCAGTTGGAGGCGAACAGGCGCCCGCCCATCTTCAGGGCTTGCGGGTCCTTGGCCACTTCTTCTACGGGCATGGCGGCATACTTGGCGAAGATTGGCCCGAACTTGGCGTCGGCCTTGTCCATCTCCTTCTGCCATTCGTTGACCTGGGTCCAGCCATTCTCGTAGCCCGGCAGAACGCCTTTCCAGTTGCCAAGGCCCGGGTAGAGGATCAGGTAGCCGACCGCGAACACCAGGGTGCCGACGAACAGCCAGAACCACCACTTGGGCAGCGGGTTGTCGTATTCCTCGATGCCATCGAAGCTGTGGCCCATGGTCTGGTCGGTGGTGTTCCTGCTCTGGCCCTTGCGGGTGCCGAGCAGCAGCCAGGTCAGGCCGATGAGGCTGCCGAGGGTCAGTACGCTGATGTACGTACTCCAGAAGGTGGTCATTACCGGTTACTCCTTGTGGCAGGTTCCTGCCCGGCCGGGGGCAGGCGGTCATCGACGAAGGGCAGCAGGCGCGCTTCGGCGAAGTCGCGGTCGCGGCGACGGTTGAATACCCACAGGCTCAGGCCGATGAAGGCGATCATCACCATCAGGGTGCCCAGGCCGCGGATCATGCCGATATCCAATGACAGTTCCATCGCTTACCTCTTGTTCTTGATCGAGGTGCCCAACACCTGCAGGTAGGCCACCAGGGCGTCCATTTCGGTCTTGCCCTTGACCGCGTCGCGGGCGCCGGCGATGTCCTCGTCGGTGTAGGGCACGCCCAGGGTGCGCAGGGTGCGCATCTTGGTGTCGGTATGGCTGTTGTCGACCTTCTGTGCCACCAGCCATGGGTAGGACGGCATCTTCGACTCGGGCACGACGTTGCGCGGGTTGTACAGGTGCGCACGGTGCCAGTCGTCGGAGTAGCGGCCACCGACGCGGGCCAGGTCAGGCCCGGTGCGCTTGGAGCCCCACAGGAACGGATGGTCCCAGACGCTCTCGCCGGCGACCGAGTAATGGCCGTAGCGCTCGGTCTCGGCGCGGAACGGGCGGATCATCTGCGAGTGGCAGCCCACGCAACCTTCGCGGATGTAGATGTCGCGGCCTTCGAGCTGCAGGGCGGTATAGGGCTTCATGCCCTCGACCGGCTTGTTGGTCACGTCCTGGAAGAACAGCGGGACGATCTGGGTCAGGCCGCCGATGCTGACGGCAAATACCATCAGCAATGCCAGCAGGCCTACGTTTTTCTCGATGACTTCGTGTTTCATCAGGCTTCTCTCCTCAAGCCAGCTGGGCGTTCGCAGGGGCGTCGGCGGTGGCTGGTGCGCGCACGGTGCGCCAGGTGTTCCAGGCCATCAGCAGCATGCCGGTGAGGAAGATCGCGCCGCCGACGAAGCGGACGATGAAGCCTGGGTGGCTGGCCACCAGGGTCTCGACGAAGGAATAGGTGAGCGTGCCGTCGGCGTTGACCGCGCGCCACATCAGGCCCTGGGCGATGCCGTTGACCCACATCGAGGCGATGTACAGCACGGTGCCGATGGTTGCCAGCCAGAAGTGCGCGTTGATCAGGCCGATGCTGTACATGCGCGCCTTGCCGAACACTTTCGGAATGGTGTGGTACAGCGCGCCGATGGAGATCATCGCCACCCAGCCGAGGGCGCCGGCATGGACGTGGCCGATGGTCCAGTCGGTGTAGTGGGAGAGGGCGTTGACGGTCTTGATGGCCATCATCGGGCCTTCGAAGGTGGACATGCCGTAGAAGGCCAGCGACACCACCAGGAAACGCAGGATCGGGTCGCTGCGCAGTTTGTGCCAGGCCCCGGAGAGGGTCATCATGCCGTTGATCATGCCGCCCCAGCTCGGGGCCAGCAGGATCAGCGACATGATCATGCCCAGCGATTGCGCCCAGTCAGGCAGCGCGGTGTAGTGCAAATGGTGCGGGCCGGCCCAGATGTACAGGGTGATCAGCGCCCAGAAGTGCACGATCGACAAGCGATAGGAATACACCGGACGCTCGGCCTGCTTGGGCACGTAGTAATACATCATGCCCAGGAAGCCTGCGGTCAGGAAGAAGCCCACGGCGTTGTGGCCGTACCACCATTGCACCATCGCGTCGGTGGCGCCGGCGTACAGCGAGTAGGACTTGGTCAGGCTGACCGGCATCTCCAGGTTGTTGACGATGTGCAACATCGCCACGGTGAGGATGAAGCCACCGTAGAACCAGTTGCCGACGTAGATGTGCTTGGTGTTGCGCTTGATCAGCGTGCCGAAGAACACCACGGCGTAGGCGACCCAGACGATGGTGATCAGGATGTCGATCGGCCATTCCAGTTCGGCGTACTCCTTGGAGCTGGTGTAGCCCAGCGGCAGGGTGATGGCTGCCAGCAGGATCACCAGTTGCCAGCCCCAGAACGTGAACGCCGCCAGGCGCGGCGCGAACAGGGTGGTCTGGCAGGTGCGTTGCACCGAATAATAGGAGGTGGCGAACAAGGCGCAGCCGCCGAAGGCGAAGATCACCGCATTGGTGTGCAGTGGTCGCAGGCGGCCGAAGCTGGTCCACGGGAGGTCGAGGTTCAGAGCGGGCCAGACGAGCTGTGCGGCGATGAATACGCCGAGCCCCATCCCGACGATTCCCCACACCACCGTCATGATGGCGAATTGGCGGACCACCTTGTAGTTATAGGCGGTACTGCTGGTTGTGTTCATGTATGGGTTCCCATCCACGGTTATAGGCAGGCTAGATAGCGAGGCGAAGCATGAGTAATGGGCACATTGCCGGTATTGACGGGGATCAATGGGCGCAGGTGGGAAATGTCTCAGGCTTGCGCTGCGATCCACCTCGGGTGGGGGGCAGGGAGGGTTACAAAGGCTGCCTGATCCTGGCCCACGGCGCAGGCGCGCCGATGGACAGCGATTTCATGGAGGGCATGGCGCAAAGCCTCGCGGAGCAAGGGGTAGGGGTTGTGCGCTTCGAATTTCCCTACATGGCGCAGCGCCGTGTTGGGGGTGGCAAGCGACCGCCCAATCCGCAGCCGGTGCTGCTCGATTGCTGGCGCCAGGTGTATGCCCAGGTGCGGCCATTGGTCACGGGGCCGCTGGCGATCGGCGGCAAGTCCATGGGCGGGCGGATGGCGAGCCTTCTGGCCGATGAGCTGGGCGCCGACGCCCTGGTGTGCCTGGGGTATCCGTTCTATGCGGTGGGCAAGCCTGACAAGCCTCGGGTCGAACACCTGGCGGGGTTGCGTACGCGCACGCTGATTGTCCAGGGCGAGCGTGATGCGCTGGGTAACCGGGAGGCGGTGGCGGGGTATACGTTGTCGCCTTCGATCGAGATTTGCTGGCTGGAGGCGGCGGACCATGACCTCAAGCCACTGAAGGCGTCAGGGTTCACCCACGAGCGGCATCTGCAAACGGCGGCGCAGCGGGTGACGGCGTTTCTGGAGGGGCAGGGTTGAAACGATTGGGGCTGCTACGCGCCCCATCGCGGGACAAGCCCGCTCCTACAGCGCGAACCCTGTAGGAGCGGGCTTGTCCCGCGATGTCACAAATAGCGTGAAGCTTACTTGCGGTCTTTCAGGTCAACGATGTCGCGCTGCTCGTGGCCGGTGTACAGCTGGCGCGGACGGCCGATCTTGTACGGGCTGGAGAGCATTTCCTTCCAGTGCGAGATCCAGCCCACGGTACGTGCCAGGGCGAAGATCACGGTGAACATGCTGGTCGGAATACCGATCGCCTTGAGGATGATGCCCGAGTAGAAGTCGACGTTCGGGTACAGCGAGCGCTCGATGAAGTACGGATCGGTCAGGGCGATCTCTTCCAGGCGCATGGCCAGTTCCAGCTGCGGGTCGTGCTTGATGCCCAGTTCGCTCAGGACTTCGTCGCAGGTCTTCTTCATCACGGTGGCGCGCGGGTCGCGGTTCTTGTAAACGCGGTGACCGAAGCCCATGAGCTTGAACGGATCGTTCTTGTCCTTGGCCTTGGCGATGTACTTGTCGATGTTCGAGACATCGCCAATTTCATCGAGCATGGTCAGCACGGCTTCGTTGGCGCCACCGTGGGCAGGGCCCCACAGTGCGGCGATGCCGGCAGCGATACAGGCGAACGGGTTGGCGCCCGAGGAGCCTGCCAAGCGCACGGTAGAGGTGGAGGCGTTCTGCTCGTGGTCGGCATGGAGGATGAAGATCCGGTCCATCGCCTTGGCCAGCACCGGGCTGATCGGTTTGATCTCGCACGGGGTGTTGAACATCATGTGCAGGAAGTTCTCCGCGTACGACAGGTCGTTGCGCGGGTACATCATCGGCTGGCCCATGGAGTACTTGTAGACCATCGCGGCCAGGGTCGGCATCTTGGCGACCAGGCGCACCGCGGAGATTTCGCGGTGCTGCGGGTTGTTGATGTCCAGGGAGTCGTGATAGAACGCCGAAAGGGCGCCGACCACGCCGCACATCACCGCCATCGGGTGGGCGTCGCGGCGGAAGCCGTTGAAGAAGGATTTCAGCTGCTCGTGAACCATGGTGTGGTTCTTCACGGTGCTGACGAACTGGGCCTTCTGCTCGGCATTGGGCAATTCGCCGTTGAGCAGCAGGTAGCAGGTTTCCAGGTAGTCCGATTTTTCGGCGAGCTGTTCGATCGGGTAGCCGCGGTGCAGCAGGACACCCTTGTCGCCGTCAATATAGGTAATCTTCGATTCGCACGAGGCGGTCGCCATGAAACCGGGGTCGAAGGTGAAGTGACCAGTAGCCCCCAACCCGCGGACGTCGATAACATCGGGACCAACGGTGCCGGTTAAAATGGGCAGCTCGACGGGGGCTGCGCCCTCGATGACCAACTGCGCTTTTTTGTCAGCCATGTGGCCTCCTATTAATGCTTGAAATCATCAGACAGACCCCCCACGCAGGGCCCGCACCACTATAGAGGGATAAATTCGAATGTCAATTTGCCTAAAGGCTGGTTGAAACGCCCTCTGAGCCCTGGTTTTTCGCGAAATTGTCGCCCATTTACGCCTTTTATCCTTTAAAGGCAATGCGCTATTTGGGCGAGCCCCTCACGTTGTCATAAGCAGCCTAACTGTCTATACTCCGCAACCGACCGCCAGGGGCTTGCAAGCCCGTTCCGCTGGGGGTCGTCGCTCCCTGGGTGGTGGGTACCTGACCAGTACACTTACCAACAACTTTGCCCTGTTCGCTAGGGGCTCTTCAGTGTGAAAAAAGCCGTGAAAAGCCAACGACCTGTAAACCTAGACCTAAGGACCATCAAACTCCCGATCACCGCATACACGTCCATTCTTCACCGTATCTCCGGCGTCATCCTGTTCCTCGGTCTTGCCATCATGCTGTACGCATTGGGCAAGTCGCTGGGCTCCGAGGAAGGCTTCGCCGAGGTGAAGGCGTGTCTGACCAGCCCGCTGGCCAAGCTGGTGACCTGGGGCCTGCTGTCCGGCCTGCTGTATCACCTGGTGGCCGGCATTCGTCACCTGATCATGGACATGGGCGTCGGCGAGACGCTGGAAGGCGGCAAGCTGGGCTCGAAAATCGTGATCGTCATCTCCGTGGTGCTGATCGTTCTGGCGGGAGTTTGGGTATGGTAACTAATGTCACGAACCTGTCGCGTTCGGGCCTCTATGACTGGATGGCGCAGCGCGTATCTGCGGTCGTTCTCGCGGCTTACTTCATCTTCCTGATCGGCTACATCGCCGTTCACCCGGGTCTCGACTATGCCCAGTGGCACGGTCTGTTCTCCAACAACGCGATGCGAATCTTCAGTCTGCTGGCACTCGTTGCCCTGGGCGCCCACGCCTGGGTCGGCATGTGGACCATTGCCACCGACTACCTGACGCCGATGTCGTTCGGCAAGTCGGCGACTGCGATTCGTTTCCTGTTCCAGGCTGTATGCGGCGTTGCGATGTTCGCCTACTTCGTCTGGGGTGTGCAGATTCTCTGGGGTATCTGATCCATGGCTAAAATTCCAACGATTTCCTTCGACGCCATCATCATCGGTGGCGGCGGTGCCGGCATGCGCGCTGCGCTGCAGCTGGCCCAGGGCGGTCACAAGACTGCCGTGGTCACCAAGGTGTTCCCGACCCGTTCGCACACCGTTTCCGCCCAGGGCGGCATCACCTGCGCCATCGCTTCGGCCGACCCGAACGACGACTGGCGCTGGCACATGTACGACACCGTCAAGGGCTCCGACTACATCGGTGACCAGGACGCGATCGAATACATGTGTCAGGAAGGCCCGGCCGCGGTCTTCGAGCTGGACCACATGGGCCTGCCGTTCTCCCGTACCGAAACCGGCCGTATCTACCAGCGTCCGTTCGGTGGCCAGTCCAAGGACTTCGGCAAGGGTGGCCAGGCCGCCCGTACCTGCGCAGCCTCCGACCGTACCGGTCACGCGCTGCTGCACACCCTCTATCAGGGCAACCTGAAGGCGGGCACCACCTTCCTCAACGAGTACTACGCCGTTGACCTGGTGAAGAACCAGGACGGCGCCTTCGTCGGCGTGATCGCGATCTGCATCGAAACCGGCGAGACCATGTACATCAAGTCCAAGGCCACCGTTCTGGCTACCGGCGGTGCGGGCCGTATCTACGCCTCCACCACCAACGCCCTGATCAACACCGGCGACGGTGTCGGCATGGCCCTGCGCGCCGGCGTGCCGGTGCAGGACATCGAGATGTGGCAGTTCCACCCGACCGGCATCGCCGGCGCCGGTGTACTGGTCACCGAAGGCTGCCGCGGTGAGGGTGGCTACCTGATCAACGCCCACGGCGAGCGCTTCATGGAGCGTTACGCACCGAACGCGAAGGACCTGGCTGGCCGCGACGTGGTCGCCCGTTCCATGGTCAAGGAAATCATCGCCGGCAATGGCGTGGGCCCGAACAAGGACCACGTACTGCTGAAGCTGGACCACCTGGGTGAGGAAGTGCTGCACAGCCGCCTGCCAGGCATCTGTGAACTGTCCAAGACCTTCGCCCACGTCGACCCTGTGGTCGCGCCGGTTCCGGTCATCCCGACCTGCCACTACATGATGGGCGGCGTTGCCACCAACATTCATGGCCAGGCCATCACCATGGACGCTCAAGGCAACGACCAGATCATTCCTGGCCTGTTCGCCGTAGGTGAAGTGGCGTGCGTATCGGTCCACGGTGCCAACCGCCTGGGCGGCAACTCGCTGCTCGACCTGGTCGTGTTCGGCCGTGCTGCCGGCCTGCACCTGGAGAAGGCACTGACCGAAGGCGTCGAGTACCGCGATGCCAGCGACACCGACGTCGACGTTGCCCTGAACCGCCTGAGCAAGCTCAACGAGCGCACCACCGGCGAAGACGTCGCCAGCCTCAAGCGCGAGCTGCAGAGCTGCATGCAGAACTACTTCGGTGTATTCCGTACCGGCGAATACATGCAGAAGGGTATCGAGCAGCTGGCTGGCCTGCGCGACCGTATCGCCAACGTCAAGATCAACGACAAGTCCCAGGCCTTCAACACCGCGCGTATCGAAGCGCTGGAGCTGCAGAACCTGCTGGAAGTCGCCGAAGCGACCGCCATCGCGGCCGAGGCCCGCAAAGAGTCCCGCGGCGCTCACGCCCGTGAAGACTACGAAGACCGTGACGACGAGAACTGGCTGTGCCACACCCTGTACTACCCGGGTGAGAAGCGCGTCGCCAAGCGTGGCGTCAACTTTGCGCCGAAGACAGTTCCTGCCTTCGAACCAAAAGTCCGGACTTACTAAGGGTGGCCGCTATGTTGCAAGTCGAAGTTTATCGTTACAACCCGGACACCGATTCGGCGCCGAAGATGCAGACCTTCCAGGTCGACACCGGTGGCAAGGATCTGATGGTCCTGGACGTGCTGGCATTGATCAAGGAGCAGGACGAGGGCTTCTCCTACCGTCGCTCCTGCCGTGAAGGCGTTTGCGGCTCCGATGGCATGAACATCAACGGCAAGAACGGCCTGGCCTGCATCACCCCGCTGTCGTCGGTGGTCAAGGGCAACAAGCTGGTCCTGCGCCCTCTGCCGGGCTTGCCGGTCATTCGTGACCTGGTCGTCGACATGAGCATCTTCTACAAGCAGTACGAGAAGGTGAAGCCGTACCTGCAGAACGACACCCCGGCCCCGGCCATCGAGCGTCTGCAGTCGCCGGAAGACCGTGACAAGCTGGACGGTCTGTACGAGTGCATCCTGTGCGCTTGCTGCTCGACCTCCTGCCCGTCGTTCTGGTGGAACCCGGACAAGTTCCTGGGCCCTGCCGCTCTGCTGCAGGCCTATCGCTTCCTGGCCGACAGCCGTGACACCAAGACCCAGGAGCGCCTGGCGTCCCTGGATGACCCGTTCAGCGTATTCCGCTGCCGCGGGATCATGAACTGCGTAAACGTTTGCCCGAAAGGTCTGAACCCGACCAAGGCAATCGGTCACGTACGTAACATGCTGCTGCAAAGCGGCACCTGATCCAAAAATGTTGCACCAGCAGTAAGCCGAAGTGCGGGCGTTGAGCCCGCACCGAGGTAAAACCCGAGCAAGGGCCCACAAAGCCCGCGCTCATTACCTATGAAGATATGAGACCAGCAGGGGCTTCCGGGCTGGTACCCGGAAAATCTGCAGGATCCAGGTGGCGTGGTTCAGTCGCTGTGTTCGGACTTTTCCAGGTTTGCTGTGGCTCTTGCCGATCAGTCCCCTAACCGAGGGTGACCAAGCATGCAAGAAAGCGTGATGCAGCGCATGTGGGAAAGCGCCCACCTTTCAGGTGGTAACGCTGCATATGTGGAAGAGCTTTATGAGCTCTACCTGCACGACCCTAACGCTGTGCCAGAAGAGTGGCGCACCTACTTCCAGAAGTTGCCCGCCGACGGCAGCACCGCTACCGATGTATCGCACTCTACAATCCGCGACCATTTCGTACTGCTGGCAAAGAACCAGCGCCGCGCCCAACCGGTTTCCGCCGGGAGCGTGAGCAGTGAACACGAGAAGAAGCAGGTTGAAGTTCTGCGACTGATCCAGGCCTATCGTATGCGTGGCCATCAGGCTGCCAAGCTCGACCCGTTGGGGTTGTGGCAGCGCCCTGCGCCCGTAGACCTGTCGATCAATCACTACGGCTTGACCAATGCCGACCTTGATACGACCTTCCGTACCGGTGACCTGTTCATCGGCAAAGAGGAAGCGAGCCTACGCGAAATCTTCGATGCGCTGCAGAAGACATATTGTCGCACCATCGGCGCCGAGTTCACCCACATCGTCGATTCCGAACAGCGCAGCTGGTTCCAGCAGCGTCTGGAAAGCGTCCGTGGCCGTCCTGAATTCTCCGCCGACGTGCAGACCCACCTGCTCGAGCGCGTCACCGCAGGCGAAGGCCTGGAGAAATACCTGGGCACCAAGTACCCAGGCACCAAGCGTTTCGGCCTCGAGGGCGGCGAAAGCCTGATCCCGATGCTGGACGAAATGATCCAGCGCTCCGGCTCCTACGGCACCAAGGAGGTCGTGATCGGCATGGCCCACCGCGGCCGCCTCAACGTGCTGGTCAACACCTTCGGCAAGAACCCGCGCGAGCTGTTCGACGAGTTCGAAGGCAAGAAGATGAACGAGCTGGGCTCCGGTGACGTGAAGTATCACCAGGGCTTCTCCTCCAACGTGATGACCCCCGGTGGCGAAGTCCACCTGGCCATGGCGTTCAACCCATCCCACCTGGAAATCGTCTCGCCGGTGGTGGAAGGTTCGGTTCGCGCCCGCCAGGACCGTCGCAACGACACCGTCGGTGACAAGGTCCTGCCGATCTCGATCCACGGCGACGCCGCGTTCGCCGGCCAGGGCGTGGTCATGGAAACCTTCCAGATGTCGCAGACCCGCGGTTTCAAGACCGGCGGCACCGTGCACATCGTGATCAACAACCAGGTGGGTTTCACCATCTCCAACCCGCTGGACTCGCGCTCCACCGAGTACGCCACCGACGTCGCCAAGATGATCCAGGCGCCGATCCTGCACGTGAACGGCGATGATCCGGAAGCGGTCCTGTTCGTGACCCAGCTGGCCATCGACTACCGCATGCAGTTCAAGCGTGACGTGGTCATCGACCTGGTCTGCTACCGTCGTCGCGGCCACAACGAGGCCGACGAGCCGAACGGCACCCAGCCACTGATGTACCAGCAGATCAGCAAGCAGCGCACCACCCGCGAGCTGTACGCCGAGGCCCTGATCCAGGCCGGGCGTATCGACGCCGAGCGTGCCCAGGCCAAGATCGACGAGTACCGCAACGCGCTGGACAACGGCCTGCACGTGGTCAAGAGCCTGGTCAAGGAGCCGAACCGCGAGCTGTTCGTCGACTGGCGTCCCTATCTGGGCCATGCCTGGACCGCGCGTCACGACACCCGCTTCGACCTCAAGACCTTGCAGGACCTCTCGGCCAAGCTGCTCGAGCTGCCGGAAGGCTTCGTGGTCCAGCGCCAGGTGGCGAAGATCTACGAAGACCGCCAGAAGATGCAGGCCGGCGGCTTGCCGATCAACTGGGGTTATGCAGAGACCATGGCCTACGCCACGCTGCAGTTCGAAGGCCACCCGATCCGCATGACCGGCCAGGACATCGGCCGCGGCACCTTCTCGCACCGCCACGCGGTGCTGCACAACCAGAAGGACGCCAGCACCTACGTACCGCTGCAGAACCTGTTCCCGGGCCAGCCGAAGTTCGAACTGTACGACTCCTTCCTGTCGGAAGAAGCGGTACTGGCCTTCGAATACGGCTACTCGACCACCACGCCGAACGCGCTGGTGATCTGGGAAGCCCAGTTCGGTGACTTCGCCAACGGTGCCCAGGTGGTGATCGACCAGTTCATCACCAGCGGCGAGCACAAGTGGGGCCGTCTGTGCGGCCTGACCATGCTGCTGCCGCACGGTTACGAAGGGCAGGGGCCGGAGCACTCCTCCGCGCGTCTGGAGCGTTACCTGCAGCTGTGCGCCGAGCACAACATCCAGGTGTGCGTACCGACCACCCCGGCACAGATCTATCACCTGCTGCGCCGCCAGGTCATCCGCCCGCTGCGCAAGCCGCTGATCGTCCTGACGCCGAAGTCGCTGCTGCGCCACAAGCTGGCCGTCTCGACCCTGGAAGACCTGGCCGAAGGCTCGTTCCAGACCGTGATCCCGGAAATCGACAGCCTCGATCCGGCCAAGGTCGAACGCCTCGTGCTGTGCAGCGGCAAGGTCTACTACGACCTGCTGGAAAAGCGCCGTGCCGAAGGCCGCGAAGACATCGCCATCGTGCGTATCGAGCAGCTGTATCCGTTCCCTGAGGACGACCTGGTGGAAATCCTGGCGCCGTACACCAACCTCAAGCATGCGGTGTGGTGCCAGGAAGAGCCGATGAACCAGGGCGCCTGGTACAGCAGCCAGCATCACATGCGCCGCATCCTGACCCGCCACAACAAGGCGCTGGTCCTGGAGTACGCCGGCCGCGACGCTTCCGCCGCGCCAGCCTGTGGTTACGCTTCGATGCACGCCGAGCAGCAGGAAAAACTGCTGCAGGATGCCTTCACTGTCTAACGCCTTCGCGCACCTGAAACCGAATTTAAGGAAACACTGACAATGGCTATTGAGATCAAAGCCCCAACCTTCCCGGAATCGGTCGCCGACGGCACCGTTGCCACCTGGCACAAGAAGCCGGGCGAAGCCGTCAAGCGTGACGAGCTGATCGTCGACATCGAAACCGACAAGGTCGTCCTGGAAGTGCTGGCCACCGCCGATGGCGTGCTGGGCGACATCGTCAAGGGCGAGGGCGATACCGTCCTGTCCGACGAGGTCCTGGGCTCGATCGTTGAAGGTGGCGCTGCCGCCGCCGCTCCAGCTGCTGCCCCAGCCGCTGCCGCTCCGGCTGCCGCCGCCGACGCTGGCGAAGACGACCCGGTTGCCGCCCCGGCCGCGCGCAAGCTGGCTGAAGAAAACGGCATCGACCTGGCTTCCGTTGCCGGCACCGGCAAAGGTGGTCGCGTGACCAAGGAAGACGTCGTTGCCGCCATCGCCAACAAGAAGTCCGCACCAGCCGCCGCTGCCAAGCCTGCCGCCGCCGCTGCCGCGCCTGTGGTCACCGCCGCTGGCGACCGCACCGAGAAGCGCGTGCCGATGACCCGCCTGCGCGCCAAGATCGCCGAGCGCCTGGTCGAAGCCCAGTCGAACATGGCCATGCTGACCACCTTCAACGAAGTGGACATGACCGAAGTCATGGCCCTGCGTTCGAAGTACAAGGACCTGTTCGAGAAGACCCACAACGGTGTACGCCTGGGCTTCATGTCGTTCTTCGTCAAGGCCGCCACCGAGGCGCTCAAGCGCTTCCCGGCAGTCAACGCCTCGATCGACGGCAATGACATCGTCTACCACGGCTACGCTGACGTCGGCGTAGCCGTCTCCAGCGACCGTGGCCTGGTGGTGCCGGTCCTGCGCAACGCCGAGTCGATGTCGCTGGCCGAAATCGAGAACGGCATCGCCACCTTCGGCAAGAAGGCCCGTGAAGGCAAGCTGGCCATCGAAGAGATGACTGGCGGTACCTTCACCATCACCAACGGTGGTACCTTCGGCTCGATGATGTCGACCCCGATCGTCAACCCGCCGCAGGCGGCCATCCTGGGCATGCACAACATCATCCAGCGTCCTATGGCGATCAATGGCCAAGTGGTCATTCGCCCGATGATGTACCTGGCCCTGTCCTATGACCACCGCCTGATCGACGGCAAGGAAGCGGTAACCTTCCTGGTGACCATCAAGAACCTGCTGGAAGACCCGGCTCGTCTGCTGCTGGACATCTAACGCACAGCTGCAAGCGGCAAGTGGCCTGCTCCCTCGGGAGTGCGTCGCTTGCCGCTTGAGGCTTGCCGCTTGAAGCTTAAAAGGAATCTTTTATGACCCAGAAATTCGACGTGGTAGTGATTGGTGCAGGTCCTGGCGGCTACGTGGCCGCGATCAAGGCTGCTCAGCTCGGCCTCAAGACCGCCTGCATCGAGAAATACACCGACGCCGAGGGCAAGCTGGCCCTGGGCGGTACCTGCCTGAACGTGGGTTGCATTCCTTCCAAGGCCCTGCTGGACAGCTCCTGGAAGTACAAGGAAGCCAAAGAGAGCTTCAACGTCCACGGTATCTCCACTGGCGAAGTGAAGATGGACGTCGCCGCGATGGTTGGCCGCAAGGCTGGCATCGTCAAGAACCTGACCGGTGGCGTCGCCACCCTGTTCAAGGCCAACGGCGTGACCTCAATCCAGGGCCACGGCAAACTGCTGGCCGGCAAGAAGGTCGAAGTCACCAAGCCTGACGGCACCACCGAAGTCATCGAAGCCGAAAACGTGATCCTGGCCTCCGGTTCGCGTCCGATCGACATTCCGCCGGCTCCGGTCGACCAGAAAGTCATCGTCGACTCCACCGGCGCCCTGGAATTCCAGACCGTACCCAAGCGTCTGGGCGTCATCGGCGCTGGCGTGATCGGCCTGGAGCTGGGTTCGGTATGGTCGCGCCTGGGTGCCCAGGTCACCGTGCTGGAAGCCCTGGATACCTTCCTGATGGCCGCTGACACCGCGGTTTCCAAGGAAGCCCAGAAGACCCTGACCAAGCAGGGCCTGGACATCAAGCTGGGCGCTCGCGTGACCGGCTCGAAGGTCAACGGCGAAGAAGTCGAAGTCACCTACACCGACGCCAATGGCGAGCAGAAGATCGTCTTCGACAAGCTGATCGTCGCCGTCGGCCGTCGTCCTGTGACCACCGACCTGCTGGCCGCCGACAGCGGCGTGACCATCGACGAGCGTGGCTACATCTACGTCGATGACCACTGCGCCACCAGCGTACCGGGCGTCTATGCCATCGGTGACGTGGTGCGTGGCCTGATGCTGGCCCACAAGGCGTCGGAAGAGGGCATCATGGTCGTCGAGCGCATCAAGGGCCACAAGGCCCAGATGAACTACGACCTGATCCCGTCGGTCATCTATACCCACCCGGAAATCGCGTGGGTCGGCAAGACCGAACAGGCGTTGAAAGCCGAGGGCGTTGAGGTTAACGTGGGCACCTTCCCGTTCGCGGCCAGCGGCCGTGCGATGGCTGCCAACGACACCGGTGGTTTCGTCAAGGTCATCGCCGATGCCAAGACCGACCGCGTACTGGGCGTTCACGTGATCGGCCCATCGGCTGCCGAACTGGTGCAGCAGGGTGCGATCGCGATGGAATTCGGTACCAGCGCAGAAGACCTGGGCATGATGGTGTTCAGCCATCCGACCCTGTCCGAAGCGCTGCATGAAGCCGCGCTGGCCGTGAATGGCGGTGCCATCCACGTGGCCAACCGTAAGAAGCGTTAATTATAAGAAACCACGGCGGGCTGCCCGTCGTGGGTCTTGCGTGCAAGACTCACCGCGGAACGTCCGCCGGACCGGGCCACCGGGATAACCCGGGGCAAACGGTCACAGGTGGCGCGGCGCCAGAAATGGCGCAGCGCCGAAGCGCAGTACCTAACGAAGACGGTAAAAAGCATGAATCTTCACGAGTATCAGGGTAAACAGCTGTTCGCTGAATACGGCCTGCCAGTTTCCAAGGGTTTCGCAGTCGATACCCCTGAGCAAGCTGCAGAAGCCTGCGACAAGATCGGCGGCTCGGAGTGGGTGGTAAAAGCCCAGGTCCACGCCGGTGGTCGCGGTAAGGCGGGCGGCGTCAAGCTGGTTCGCAGCAAAGAAGACGCCAAGGCGTTCGCTGCGCAGTGGCTGGGCAAGAACCTGGTTACCTACCAGACCGACGCCAATGGTCAGCCAGTCTCCAAGATCCTGGTCGAATCCTGCACTGACATCGCCAAGGAACTGTACCTGGGCGCTGTAGTCGATCGTTCGAGCCGTCGTATCGTGTTCATGGCCTCCACCGAAGGTGGCGTGGACATCGAGAAGGTCGCTCACGAAACTCCCGAGAAGATCCTCAAGGCTACCATCGACCCGCTGGTCGGCGCCCAGCCGTTCCAGGGTCGTGAGCTGGCATTCCAGCTGGGTCTGGAAGGCAAGCAGGTTCAACAGTTCGCCAAGATCTTCGTAGGCCTGGCCAAGCTGTTCAAGGACCACGACCTGGCCCTGCTGGAAGTCAACCCGCTGGTGATCAAGGCCGACGGCGACCTGCACTGCCTCGATGCCAAGATCAACATCGACGCCAACGCCATGTACCGTCAGCCTAAGCTGAAAACCTTCCACGATCCTTCCCAGGACGACGCCCGCGAAGCTCACGCCGCCAAGTTCGAACTGAACTATGTGGCGCTGGAAGGCAACATCGGCTGCATGGTCAACGGTGCCGGCCTGGCCATGGGTACCATGGACATCGTCAACCTGCACGGCGGCAAGCCGGCCAACTTCCTCGACGTTGGCGGCGGTGCTACCAAGGAGCGCGTGACCGAAGCGTTCAAGATCATCCTGTCCGACAGCAATGTCGCGGCCGTTCTGGTCAACATCTTCGGCGGCATCGTTCGTTGCGACATGATTGCCGAAGGCATCATCGGTGCAGTGAAGGAAGTCGGCGTCAAGGTTCCGGTCGTCGTTCGCCTCGAAGGCAACAACGCCGAACTGGGCGCTAAAGTACTGGCAGAAAGCGGTTTGAACATCATTGCGGCAACCAGCCTGACCGACGCTGCTCAACAAGTTGTCAAAGCTGCGGAGGGCAAGTAATGAGCGTCCTGATCAATAAAGACACCAAGGTCATCTGCCAGGGCTTCACCGGCTCGCAGGGTACTTTCCACTCCGAACAAGCCATCGCCTACGGCACCAAGATGGTCGGCGGCGTAACCCCAGGCAAGGGTGGTACCACCCACCTGGGCCTGCCGGTGTTCAACACCGTCAAGGAAGCCGTCGAGGCGACCGGCGCCGAAGCTTCGGTGATCTACGTTCCGGCTCCGTTCTGCAAGGACTCGATCCTGGAAGCGGCCTTCGGTGGCATCAAGCTGATCGTCTGCATCACCGAGGGTATTCCTACCCTCGACATGCTGGACGCCAAGGTCAAGTGCGACGAGCTGGGCGTACGCCTGATCGGCCCTAACTGCCCAGGCGTCATCACCCCGGGCGAGTGCAAGATCGGCATCATGCCAGGCCACATCCACCTGCCGGGCAAGGTCGGTATCGTTTCCCGTTCCGGCACCCTGACCTACGAAGCGGTCAAGCAGACCACCGACGCCGGCTTCGGCCAGTCGACCTGCGTCGGTATCGGTGGTGACCCGATCCCGGGCTCCAACTTCATCGACATCCTGAAGCTGTTCCAGGAAGACCCGCAGACCGAAGCGATCGTCATGATCGGCGAAATCGGCGGTTCGGCTGAAGAAGAAGCCGCGGCCTACATCAAGGCCAACGTGACCAAGCCTGTCGTTTCCTACATCGCCGGCGTTACCGCGCCTGCGGGCAAGCGCATGGGCCACGCTGGCGCCATCATCTCGGGTGGCAAGGGCACCGCGGACGAGAAGTTCGCCGCCCTGCAGGACGCTGGTGTCAAGACCGTGCGTTCCCTGGCTGATATCGGCAAGGCCCTGGCCGAGCTGACCGGCTGGGAAATGAAGAAGTAAGTAACACGCAATACCCCCCACGCAACACAAAGGCCACCTTCGGGTGGCCTTTGTGTTTTCAGGGCAGGTGCTGGCAATGATTTTTTCGATGGGTTTGATAGGTATTTTCTGACAGACGCTGGTCGATGCTCCGGTGAGAATAGCGGCTGTACAGAGTCACCCAGACGACAAGAACATACGCACATCGGACAAGCACGTCTGTCCCAGTGCGTTTGCCGGGTAAAACGGTTAACCTACGCCCTCACTCTGTGCCCGTCCCCCAAAAGGGAACGACACGCTAAACGGGTCTGGCTCACCAAGCCGGGCAGCATTTCCCTCACCCATGGGGAAATCCCCTCACGAATCCCGATTTCAGCAGTGTGGTACTTCCTTAAATGAAAGTGTTAAAAGGCCAGGACATCCTGGCACTTGGCTTTATGACGTTCGCATTGTTCGTCGGCGCCGGCAATATCATCTTCCCGCCCATCGTAGGCCTGCAGTCCGGCCCGCATGTATGGATGGCGGCCCTGGGCTTTCTGGTCACCGCAGTCGGCCTGCCGGTCATCACCGTGGTCGCCCTGGCCAAGGTGGGCGGCGGCATGGACGCGCTGAGCAGCCCGATCGGCAAGTTCTTCGGCGGCCTGCTGGCGGCTGTGTGCTACCTCTCGGTAGGCCCGCTGTTCGCGACTCCGCGCACCGCTACCGTGTCGTTCGAAGTGGGCGTGGCACCGCTGACCGGTGAAAGCCCGTTGGCGCTGTTCATCTACAGCCTGGTGTATTTCGCCGTGGTACTGGCCGTGTCGATGTACCCGACCAAGCTGCTCGACACCGTCGGCCGCTTCCTCGCGCCGCTGAAGATCATCGCCCTGGCGGTGCTCGGCATCGCCGCGTTCGCGCTGCCGGCTGGCACCATCGGCGAGGCGCAGCCGCAATACGTGGCCGCACCGTTCTCCCAAGGCTTCGTCAACGGCTACCTGACCATGGACACCCTGGGTGCCCTGGTATTCGGTATCGTCATCGTCAACGCCATCCGCTCGCGCGGTGTCGAGTCGCCGAAACTGATCACCCGCTACGCCATCATCGCCGGCCTGATCGCCGGTGTCGGCCTGGCGTTGGTGTATATCAGCCTGTTCCGCCTGGGCGCGGGCAGCCATGACATCGCCATGGGTGCCTCCAATGGCGCGGCCGTCCTGCATGCCTACGTGCAGCACACCTTCGGCTCGTTGGGCAGCGGCTTCCTCGCGGTACTGATCGCCCTGGCCTGCCTGGTCACCGCCGTGGGCCTGACCTGCGCCTGTGCTGAGTACTTCAGCCAGATCCTGCCGCTGTCGTACCGCGCGCTGGTGGTGATTCTGGCCGGCTTCTCGCTGTTGATCTCCAACCTGGGCCTGACCAAGTTGATCATGTTCTCGATCCCGGTGCTCACGGCCATCTACCCGCCGTGCATCGTTGTCGTAGGCCTGAGCTTCGTCAAGGAACTGTGGAATTCGCCCGTGCGCATCCTGGCGCCGGTGATGCTGGTGTCGCTGCTGTTTGGCCTGGTCGACGCGATCAAGGGCAGCAGCTTGGCGCACCTGCTGCCGGACGCCATGGCACACCTGCCGCTGAGCGACCAGGGCCTGGCCTGGCTGGTGCCTTCGGTGGTCACCCTCGGCCTGGCCGTGGCGTGCGACCGCATGCTGGGCAAGCCGCGCGAGGCGTTGGCCTGATGTGTTGACGCCAACTGCGGGTGCCGGCCACAAGCCCAAGGGCACCCGCCTTGGTTGAAACCTGAACCCCGTGTCCATCCGGATACGGGGTTCTTTTTTGCCGGTGCGTGCCTTTTCCAGGCCCCAGGCGTCGAAAGCCGGTCTATATCATTCACCGTGCCTGAACGATAGGAGCCTGCATGAACTTCATCCAAAGCAACCTGAGCAATGTGCTCGCCCTCTGCTGGTTCGCCCTGTGTTGGGGCGGCTACACCCGCTATGCCATCTGGAAGGGCCGCGACACGGCCTGCCTGGCCAGCGTATTGCACTTGTACCGGGAAGACTGGATGCGACGCATGTTGCTGCGCGACAACCGCATCGCCGATGCCAGCGTGATCGGCAACCTGGAGCGCAACGCGTCGTTCTTCGCCTCGAGCACCCTGATCATCCTGGCGGGCATCCTGACGGTGCTGGGCGCCTCTGATCGCGCGTTGTCATTGCTGGCTGACCTGCCGTTGGTGCAGGAGGCGTCGCAAGGTGTTTCCGAGCTCAAACTGCTGTGCCTGGCAATGGTGTTCGTGTATGCGTTCTTCACGTTCAGCTGGTGCATGCGTCAATACAACTTTGCAGCGGTGTTGGTCGGCTCGGCGCCGATGATCGGCGAGCGCCTGGTCAATGAATTGGAACGTAAGGCATTTGCTTCCCGTGCCGCGCGTGTACTGTCGCTGGCGGCGAACCAGTTCAACTTCGGCCTGCGTTCCTATTATTTCGGCATGGCGATGCTGAGCTGGTTCATCAGCCCATGGTTGTTCATGGCCATGAGTGTGGGGGTGGTGTGCATTCTGTATCGCCGTGAATTCCATTCCGACGTGCTGGAAGTCATGGTCTTCACGCCAACCGAAAGTGCGCCGGCGGAGGCGGGCAAGGACAACGTCACTGGCATAGGCTGAAACGTTTTATTAAAAAGGCCAGGCATAAAAAAACCCGGCGATCGCCGGGTTTTTTGTGGGTGTTGCTTACTGCTTGGCTGGCTCGCTTGGGGCAGCTTCCGGAGCAGGAGTGGCTTCTGGAGCCGGAGTAGCAGGAGCAGCTTCTGGAGCAGGAGTAGCCGGGGCAGCTTCTGGAGCCGGAGCAGCAGGAGCGGCTTCAGGTGCGGCTTGCTCGGTCTTGGTTTCCGGAGCTTTCTCTTCGTTCGCCTTGTCACAAGCGGCCAGGCCCATGGCAGCGGCCAGCATCAGGGCAAAAGCAAAAGGTTTACGCATGGGGGTGTCTCTCCTTGTGGAATAACTTACTTGTTCCATTTGAGCTCAAGTAAGCGGAATTAGTTCCGCGCAGATTACAGATATATCGCACGCGGAGCTAGATAGACTTTTCACTGAATTTGTGCAGAGTGAACATCTTCACGAAAAATAAGGTTGCCCATGTCTGATAACGACCTGATGGCCATGGCCGAACGCTTTCTTTCGGCATTGAAACATTGCCAGCGCTTGCAGATGCAGGTGCATCATGCCAATACCGAAGGCATTACGTTGGTACTGCCCTGGTCGCCGTCGATCGTAGGTAATCCGCAAACGGGCGCGGTGCATGGCGGTGCCCTGACCACGTTGATGGATACGACCTGTGGCATGGCAACGCTATGCGTGTTGCCCACGTTCGAAGTGTGCCCGACCCTCGATCTGCGCATCGACTACATGCACCCGGCACAAGCCGGCAAGCCTATATATGGTCATGCCCAATGCTACCGAGTGACCCGGGACGTGATCTTCACTCGCGGTACGGCCTACCAGGACGACCCGGCCCAGCCGATCTGCCATGTGGTCGGCACCTTCATGCGCCTGGGCCAGGACATCAAGGGCGGCATCCGTTTCGGCAATACACTCAAGGAGGGCCGCCCATGATTCCCCGGGACGTTCGCCAGCGCCTCAACGAGGCCCATGCCATCGGCAACTACGAGCCGTTGCTGGCGCTGATTCCCTATGCCGGGTTGATCGGCATCGAGTGCGTGCGCGAGGGCGATGACCTGCTGTTTCGCCTCCCGGCCAACCCGGACAATATCGGCAACCCGTTGCTGCCGGCGATCCATGGCGGGGTGCTCGCAGGCTTCATGGAGCTTTCGGCGGCGCTGTACCTGCTCATCTACAGCGAAAGCGCGAGCATTCCCAAGATCATCGATTTTTCCATCGACTACCTGCGCGCCGGGCATTACCGCGATACCTTCGCCCGCTGCCAGTTATGGCGCCAGGGCCGGCGCGTGACCAATGTGGCCATCGCGGCCTGGCAGGCCGACCCAGCCTCGCCGATCGCCACCGCACGGGCACATTTCAAGATCGAGCCGGAAAAGCCCTTGAAATAGTCCGGGCTGCCCCCATCTGCTGGACATCCGCCGCCAAAAGCAGCCCACCCGGGCGCGAGGCGACAACTGCCATCAGATCGGAGTTTTGAAGACCATGAGTGTGGAAACTCAAAAGGAAACCCTGGGCTTCCAGACCGAGGTGAAGCAGCTGCTGCACCTCATGATCCATTCGCTGTATTCGAACAAGGAGATCTTCCTGCGTGAGCTGATCTCCAACGCCTCCGACGCCGCCGACAAGCTGCGTTTCGAAGCCTTGGCCAAGCCTGAGCTGCTCGAGGGCGACGCCGACCTCAAGATCCGCGTGAGCTTCGACAAGGACGCCGGCACCGTGACCCTCGAGGACAACGGCATCGGCATGAGCCGCGAAGACGTGATCACCCACCTGGGCACCATCGCCAAGTCCGGTACTGCCGACTTCATGAAGAACCTGACCGGCGACCAGAAGAAAGACTCGCACCTGATCGGCCAGTTCGGTGTCGGCTTCTATTCTGCGTTCATCGTCGCCGACAAGGTCGACGTCTTCAGCCGCCGTGCCGGCCTGCCGGCCGCCGAGGGCGTGCACTGGTCCTCCAAGGGCGAGGGCGAGTTCGAAGTTGCCACGGTCGAGAAACCACAGCGTGGCACCCGTATCGTCCTGCACCTGAAGAAGGGCGAGGAAGAGTTCGCTGACGCCTGGCGCCTGCGCAATGTGATCAAGAAGTACTCCGACCACATCGCCCTGCCGATCCAGCTGCCCAAAGAGCAGGCCGCCGCCGAAGGCGAGGAGCAGCCAGCCGAGGAATGGGAAACCGTCAACCGCGCCAGCGCCCTGTGGACCCGTCCGCGTACCGAGATCAAGGACGAGGAATACCAGGAGTTCTACAAGCACATCGGCCATGACTTCGAGAACCCGCTGGCCTGGAGCCACAACAAGGTCGAAGGCAAGCTCGAATACAACTCGCTGCTGTACGTGCCGGCCCGTGCGCCGTTCGACCTGTACCAGCGCGAAGCGCCACGCGGCCTGAAGCTGTACGTGCAGCGCGTGTTCATCATGGACCAGGCCGAATCGTTCCTGCCGCTGTACCTGCGCTTCATCAAGGGTGTGGTCGACTCCAACGACCTGTCGCTGAACGTTTCTCGCGAGATTCTGCAGAAGGACCCGATCATCGATTCGATGAAGTCAGCCCTGACCAAGCGTGTGCTGGACATGCTGGAAAAACTGGCGAAGAACGAGCCGGAGCAGTACAAGGGCTTCTGGAAGAACTTCGGCCAGGTGATGAAGGAAGGCCCGGCCGAGGACTTCGCCAACAAGGAGAAGATCGCAGGCCTGCTGCGCTTCGCCTCGACCTCCGACGACAGCGGCGAGCAGAGCGTTGCCCTGGCCGACTACCTGGCCCGCGCCAAGGAAGGTCAGGACAAGATCTACTACCTGACCGGCGAGTCCTATGCGCAGGTCAAGAACAGCCCGCACCTGGAAGTCTTCCGCAAGAAAGGCATCGAGGTCCTGCTGCTGACCGACCGCATCGACGAGTGGCTGATGAGCTACCTCAACGAGTTCGATGGCAAGGCCTTCGTCGACGTCGCCCGTGGCGACCTGGACCTCGGTGCCCTGGATTCGGAGGAAGACAAGAAGGCCCAGGAAGAAGTCGCCAAGGAGAAGGAAGGCCTGGTCGAGCGCCTGAAGACGGCCTTGGGTGACAGCGTCGCCGAGGTGCGCGTCTCGCACCGCCTGACCGACTCGCCGGCGATCCTGGCCATCGGTGAGCAGGACCTTGGCCTGCAGATGCGCCAGATCCTCGAGGCCAGCGGCCAGAAGGTGCCTGAATCCAAGCCGATCTTCGAGTTCAACCCGGGCCACCCGCTGATCGAGAAGCTGGATAACGAACAGAGCGAGGACCGCTTCGCGGAGCTGTCGCATATCCTGTTCGACCAGGCGGCCCTGGCGGCCGGCGACAGCCTGAAGGACCCGGCGGCCTACGTTCGTCGCCTGAACAAGCTGCTGGTCGAGTTGTCTGCTTGAGTTGATGCAAGGAAAGCCCGCTTCGGCGGGCTTTTTTCATGATGCAAGGAGGAGTTTGATGAGCAAGGTAATCGTCGAGTCGCTGGTCTATCACCTGGCCGGCAAGGCCTACGAAAGCCGCCTGGTCTATGCCCCGGGGGCGCTGCCGCAGCCGGGCCTGGTGATGGCGCCGAACTGGATGGGCATCGGCGAGGGCGCCGAGCGGATCGCCAAGGAAGTCGCCAGCCAGGGCTACGTGGTGTTGATCGCCGACCTGTACGGGCAGTCGCTGCGGCCTTCGAATGCGGACGAGGCCGGGGCGGCGATGATGCCGCTCAAGAACGACCGCGCCGAGCTGCGCAAGCGCATGGAAGAGGCCCTGGCGCAGCTGCTGGGGCAGTCCAAGGCGTTGCTGGCTCCGGGCAAGGTCGCGACCTTTGGCTTCTGCTTCGGCGGTTGCTGTGCCCTGGAGCTGGCCCGTACCGGTGCCGACCTGCAGGCAGCGGTGTCGTTCCACGGCACCCTGGATACGCCGAACCCGGCCGATGCCAAGCGCATCAAGGGCTCGGTGCTGGTGCTGCATGGTGCGTCCGACCCGCTGGTGCCCAAGGAGCAGTTGCCGGCGTTCGAGGACGAGATGAACGCTGCCAAGGTGGACTGGCAGCTGCTGAGCTATGGCGGCGCGGTGCATTCGTTCACCGACCCTGAGGCCAATGTGCCAGGCAAGATGCAGTACGACCGGCGCACGTCCGAGCGCGCCTTCCGGGCGATGTTCAACCTGCTGGATGAGGTATTCCAGAAGTAGTGCGTTGCCTGCATCGCGGGGCAAGCCCGTTCCCACCGATTGGGTGCAGCGGCGCCTATGTGGGAGCGGGCTTGCCCCGCGATCAAGGCGACTCGGTATCGCGCCTCAGCGCGGCAATTCGATCCGCGACGTCTCTCCCGGTACCTTGGGCCAATCCCCTGCAGCCCACCTGGCCCTGGCCTGCTCGATCAATTCCGGATCACTGGCCACGAAGTTCCAGTTCATCCGCCGCGGCCCGTCCAGCGGTGCGCCACCGATCAATACCAGCTGGCACTCGCCTTGCGCGTACAGTGTCACTTCCTCGCCTTCCGGCAGCACCAGCAAATTGCAGGGTTCGACCTCGTCTTCTCCCACCAGCAGTTCGCCATCGAGCAGGTACAAGGCGCGCTGGGCGTGTTCGGTGGGCACCGTAAGCGTGGTCGCCGCCTGCATCTGCACCAGGGCATACAGGGTAGGGGAGAGCACCGGTACCGGGGATTGCAGGCAAAAGCCTTGGCCGGCAATCATGCAGATGCTCACGCCCAGGCTGTCGCTGACCGGCAGGCTGGCCGCCGGGTGATGGCTGTAGCTCGCAGGCCCTTGCTCGAACGCCCTGGGTGAAGCCAGCCAGACCTGCAGACCGTGCAGGCGCGAGCCGTCAGCGAAGGCTTCGGCCGGCGTACGTTCGACATGGGCCACGCCGCTGCCTGCGGTCATCCAGCTCACGTCGCCGGGCAGCACGCGCTGCTCGGAGCCCAGGCTGTCCTTGTGCAGGATCTGGCCTTCGAACAGGTAGGTCAGGGTCGACAGGCCGATATGCGGGTGCTGGCGGATGTCCATGCCGGTGCCGGGGGCGTAGTCGGTTTCCAGCATGTGATCGAAGAACACGAAGGGGCCGACGCTACGGCACTGGGCCGACGGCAGCGGGCGCAGGATGGGCTGGCCCTCGACCGATTCGGCGCGTGGGTGGATGACCAGGGGGCGGCTCATGGCAGGGCTCCAGGCAGGCAACGGATGCCCCTAGCATAGCGGGTTGGGGCGCAGCGCTGAACCGCCTGGCTTACCTGTCGGTCTACTGTTTTCGTACGCCCGAAAAGGACATTGCCCATGATTGTCAGAGCGCTGACTTGCTTGCTGTTGTCGGGAGGGTTGTGCCTGGCGGCGCAGGCTCGCGATTACCGCTACAGCGACGCTCACCTGCACTACGTCGATTTCTTCCAGGAAAGCGAAGGCATGCCGGCATTGCTCCAGGCGATGGATGCGGCAGGCATCGACCAGTCGATGATTTCCGGGATTCCGGTGGCCAAGAAATGGCACGAGGACGAGCCCAAGCGCCCCCGCTACTACGCAGGCGATGACGCCGAAGCCTACTGGTACAGTGCCACCGACCTCTATGTGGCCGCGGCGCTGGAGAAACTGCCGGCCGAGCAGCGGCGGCGCTTTCACCCGTTCATCAGTGGCTTCAACCCGGTGGACAAGAATGCCGTGCATCATGTCGAGCGAATGCTCGAGCTCTATCCCGGCCTGTGGCAGGGCATCGGCGAGGTGTTCACCCGCCACGACGACCTGACCGCCTTGACCAGCGGCGATACCCCACGGGCCAACAACGAGGCCATGACCCGCATCTATCACCTGGCCGCCGAGCACGACCTGCCGGTGCTGATCCACTCCAACATCACCTCCAAGCGCGAACGCAACCCGCTCTACTTGGCTGAGATCGAGCAGCCGCTGCGCGACCATCCGCATACCCGCTTCATCTGGGCCCATGCCGGTACCAGCATGGAGATCCACCGGCACCAGACGCAGATGAAGTTCCTCCTGCCTGTGGTCACCCGGTTGCTGGAAACCTACCCGAACCTGTACATCGACCTGTCCTGGAGCATGCGCGAGCCCTACCTGCTCGATGAGCACGGCAAGCCGCGCAAGGCGTGGCTGGCGCTGGTCGAGCGCTTCCCCGAGCGCTTCATGCTCGGCTCCGATGTGGTGGGGCGCTTCTCCAGCCTCGGCGAGCAAATGAAAGGCTTCGATCCGTTCCTTGATGCGCTGCCGGACGAGGTGGCCCGCAAGGTGGCGCGGGAGAACTTCCTCAGCGTATTGCCTGGGGCGCCAAGATAGCGTCTTTACACAGTGCGGCCCTGGGGCTGCTTTGCAGCCCTTTCGCGGCAAAAGGCCGCTCCTACCTGTCCGGTGTAGGAGCGGCCTTGCGCCGCGAAAGGGGCGCACAGCGCCCCCGGCAATCTCCAGGCGCACAAATGAAAACGCCCCGAACCAGTCGGGGCGTTTTCGTTACGGCAGGGTCAGGCTGTCACTTGCCAGTCCAGCGCTTGAGCACCAGGGTGGCGTTGGTGCCACCGAAACCGAAGCTGTTGCTCATGACCGTATCGATCTTGGCGTTTTCTTCGGTCTTGCGCAGGATCGGCAGGTCGGCGACCTCCGGGTCCAGCTCGTCGATATTGGCGGAGCCGGCGATGAAGTTGTTTTCCATCATCAGCAGGCAGTAGATCGCCTCGTGCACGCCCGCGGCGCCCAGCGAGTGGCCCGACAGGCTCTTGGTCGAGCTGATCTTCGGTGCCTTGTCGCCGAACACTTCACGCACGCCCTTGATCTCGGCGACATCGCCGACCGGGGTGGAAGTGCCGTGGGTGTTCAGGTAGTCGATCGGGGTGTCGACGGTGGACAGCGCCTGCTGCATGCAGCGGATCGCGCCTTCGCCGCTCGGAGCGACCATGTCGTAGCCGTCGGACGTCGCGCCGTAGCCAACGATTTCGGCGTAGATCTTGGCGCCACGGGCCAGGGCGTGTTCCAGCTCCTCGACCACCACCATGCCGCCGCCGCCTGCGATGACGAAGCCATCACGGTCGGCGTCGTAGGCGCGCGATGCCAGTTCAGGGGTTTCGTTGCGCTTGGTCGACAGGGCGCCCATGGCATCGAACAGGAACGACTGGCTCCAGTGCTCTTCTTCACCGCCGCCGGCGAAGACGATGTCCTGTTTGCCCCATTGGATCTGCTCCAGAGCGGTGCCGATGCAGTGTGCCGAAGTGGCGCAGGCCGACGAGATCGAGTAGTTGATGCCCTTGATCTTGAACGGGGTGGCCAGGCACGCCGATACGGTGCTGCCCATGGTGCGGGTGACGCGGTACGGGCCGACGCGCTTGACGCCTTTCTCGCGCAGGGTGTCCAGGGCTTCCATCTGGTTCAGGGTGGAGGCGCCGCCGGAGCCGGCGACCAGGCCGGTACGCGGGTTGGAGACTTGCTCCTCGGTCAGGCCGGCGTCCTTGATCGCGTCCTGCATCGCCAGGTAGGCATAGGCAGCGGCGTGGCCGACGAAGCGATAGACCTTGCGGTCGATCAGCTCTTCGAGGTTGAGGTCGATGGAACCGGAAACCTGGCTACGCAGCCCCATTTCCTTGTATTCCGGGTTGTAACGGATACCCGGACGGCTGTTGCGCAGGTTTTCGGTGACGGTAGCTTTGTCATTGCCCAGGCACGATACGATGCCCAGACCAGTGATAACGACGCGGCGCATGCGAATAACCCTTAGAAATTGTCAGTGGAGGTGAACACGCCGACCCGCAGGCCTTCGGCGGTGTAGATCTCGCGACCGTCGACGCTGACCGAGCCATCGGCGATGGCCATGTTCAGCTTGCCCTTCAGGACGCGCTTGATGTGAATGTTGTAGGTGACCTTCTGGGCCGACGGCAGTACCTGGCCGAAGAATTTCACTTCGCCCGAGCCCAGGGCGCGGCCACGGCCCGGCAGGCCCTGCCAGCCGAGGAAGAAACCGACCAGCTGCCACATGGCGTCCAGGCCCAGGCAGCCCGGCATGACCGGATCGCCTTCGAAGTGGCAGGCGAAGAACCACAGGTCCGGATTGATATCCAGCTCGGCGACCAATTCACCTTTGCCGTACTTGCCGCCTTCGGCGCTGATATGGGTGATGCGATCGACCATCAGCATGTTCGGGGCGGGCAGTTGCGCATTACCTGGGCCGAACAGCTCACCGCGACTGCAGCGCAGCAAATCTTCCCGAGTAAAGGCGTTTTGTTTGGTCATGCGAGCTCCTCAATAATCCCCGTGCGGCTGGGGCTGAATCTTCCCGGCCGGCCCGACGTGCGTTGAGTCCGGGGCGGCAGCTTACAAGTAGACTATTGCGTTGTGGTGAAAGTCACAGCGCACCTGGCAAAGAAGTACAGGTGTGCACTGAAACGCTTATTTTCAAGGCCTGGGCAGGTCCTGTCTAGTGGCCACGGCGCGAATTCCGATGCTTGCGTCGCCAGGCGACCCCCTCCATGACAGCGAACGAGCCTCGCCCGGGCCCATATTTCCCCTAGACTGACGCATTTGCGCGCTAATCGCCAGTGGCGGCTGTCCGGCCGGACAACCAGTGTTGCAGCACCTGCTGCAATTCCGTGCGTTTGAACGGCTTGCTCAGGTAGTCGTTCATGCCCGCGGCCAGGCACCGCTCGCGGTCGCCCTGCAACGCGTTGGCGGTCAGGGCGATGATCGGCAGCTGTGCGGTATCTGGCAGCAGCCGAATGCGCCGGGTGGCCTCATAGCCGTCCACCACAGGCAGGCGGCAATCCATCAGGACGGCGGCGAATGACTGCTGGGCGACCTGGTCCACCGCCTGGGCACCATCGCTGGCGATGCTGACATCGAAGCCCAGGCTGCGCAGCATGGCATCGATGACGCTCTGGTTGACCGGGTTGTCCTCCACCAGCAGGATGCGTCCGCCTTGCAGCGGCGTCTGGCGCTCCGTGCTGGTGCTGGGCAGGGCTGCCGAGGGCGAGGCCAGGGGCAGGGGGATTTCCAGGGTGAAGGTCGAACCCAGGCCCTCGCGGCTTTCGCCACGCAGTTGCCCACCCATGCGTTCGGCCAGGGTGCGCGCGATCGCCAGGCCCAGGCCGGTACCGCCATAGCGCCGGGAAATCGAACTGTCGGCCTGCTGGAACGCCACGAACATCATTTCCAGC
This sequence comes from Pseudomonas sp. p1(2021b), assembly GCF_020151015.1. Taxonomy (NCBI): domain Bacteria; kingdom Pseudomonadati; phylum Pseudomonadota; class Gammaproteobacteria; order Pseudomonadales; family Pseudomonadaceae; genus Pseudomonas; species Pseudomonas sp. p1(2021b). The sequence goes on along the minus strand of NZ_CP083746.1, from coordinate 3,372,923 downwards.
CGGTCGCTGTCGATGCCGATGCCGGTGTCGCGTACTGCACAGGTGAACCACGCCAGCTGCGGGTCGAGCATGTGCCAGCGGGCGTCCACCTCCACCTGGCCTTGCTCGGTGAACTTCAAGGCGTTGCCGATCAGGTTCAGCAGGATCTGGCGGATCCGGGTCGGGTCGCCGGTGACCTGCAACCGGTCGATCCCTGGCAGCAGTTGCAGGCGCAGGTCCAGCCCGCGCTGCTGGGCACTGTGCTGGAACGATTGCACGCAATTGGCGACCAGCTCGCCGAGGTTGAAGCCGATCTGCTCCAGCTCCACGGCGGTGCGCTCGATGCGCGAGAAATCGAGGATGTCGTTGATCACCTTGAGCAGGTGGCCGGTCGATTCGCTGGCCACCGCGGTGTAGTCGGCCTGCTCGCTGGTCAGCTGGGTGGTCTCGAGCAGCTGCAGCATGCCCAGCACGCCGTTCATGGGGGTACGCAGTTCGTGGCTCATCATCGCCAGGAAGTCCGACTTGGCCCGGTTGGCCTGCTCGGCCTCTTCGCGGGCTTGGGTCAGCTGGGCGATGGCCTGCTTCTGTTCGGCGCTGGCCTGGTCCAGGGCGCTGGCCAGGTTGTTGATGTGGCGGGCCAGGTGACCCAGTTCACTGTCATCGACCACCGGCAGTGGCACATTGAATTCACCCTTCTGGATGGCCTTGACCGCATGCCCCATGTCGCTGATCGGCTTGGCCAGGCTCATGGCCAGGCGCCGCGCGAGGAGGAAGGTGAACAGCAGGGCGAACAAGGCCAGGATGCCCGCCTTGGTGAGGATTTCCTGCTGACGCTGGCTGAATGCGTCGTCCGACATGCCGACGATGACGCGGCCCAGGTAGTCGTCGCCAACGCTTGGGACGGGCGTGTTGCCTTCTTGCAGGAAGTCGTTGTCCAGGCGGATCTGCTGCAGGCGGATCGGCGCCTGGAACACTTCCACACGCTGGGCTCGGTTGATGTTCTCGCCGTTCTGCTCGACGTACACCAGGATATGGTTGCGGCTGTCCTGGACTTCCAGAAAGCGCACGTGGGGAATGCTCAGCGTGGCCCGCATCAGGCTCTCCAGCACCTCGTTGTTGCCGGAGATCACGCCGTACTCCGAAGCTGGCGCCAGCTGGTTGGCGATCAGCTGGCCAGTATGGTTGAGCTCCTGGCGCAAGTCCTGGATACGCACGAAGGTGAAGAAACTGATCAGCAGCAAGGTGAGCAGCAGGGCAGGGCCCAGGCTGATCATCTGGGTGCGGGTATGGATGTCCCAGCTCAGGCGGTTGCTCATGGCAGGGGTTCTCCTTCGGCCAGCACCACGGCCGCGGCCTCGGCGTCGATCGGCTCAAGGCCCAGGGCACGTGCCACCTGTTGGTTGCCGGTCACCCCATAGTGCGCGGGGTAGTGGCTGCGTGGCCAACTGGCTGGAGGGCGGTCGAGCAACTGATCGAGCACGGCCAGCCAGTCGTCCTGGTCGCTGAAGGTACTGGCCAGGGCCCCGGCGCGGACGAAGCCGGCATTCGGACCCACCAGCGCCATCTGCCGGCCATAGGTGCTGAGCAGGACGTTCTTGGCGGTCTTGGAGTTGTACAGGTCCGGGTCGTCGATCCCCAGCAGGACGTCGCTGTTACCCAGCAGGCGTTGCAGGGGCCGACTGTCACGCGGGTCCGGCCAGTCCTGGGCAACAATCTCCAGACCCAGCGGACGGGCTGCCAGGCGCAGCTCGTCAAGCAGGAAGCGGCTGTGCTCGCCATACAGCACACCGACCCGGCGAGCCTGGGGCAGCAGGTAGCGAACCAGGCGCAACTGCCGAGCGGGCGGTGGGTCGCTCCACAGCAGGCAGAGGTACGCCGGCCGCGACTTTCCCAGGCGTTGTTCGGCCTGTACACGGCTGACCCTCAGGGCCAGGGCAGGCGGCCCCGCAGCCTCGCCCAGGCGCCATTCCAGGGCCGCGACATCGAGCAGCACCAGGCGCACGTCGGCCTTCAACTGGCCGGGCCGCGGCAGATCCACCACGGTCTTGAAGTGCACCTGATCCTGAGGGCGGTGCGCTTGCAGGGCGCTGACGAAGCTGCGGATGCCCGGTTGGTCGCTGGCCCCGACCAGCAGCACCTCACTGGCCGATACCGTGCCCAGCGGCCAGAGGCAGAACAGCAACAGGCGCAGCAACAGGCGCATCAGAACTCGAGCTCCGCGCTGACACTCAGGCGATGGCGGCTGTCGTAGCGGTTCTGTTCGAGGGTGACCGGCTCGTCGTCCAGGCGTTGCTGCCACAGTGCAGCCAGCTCAAGGCTGGTGCCCTGGAAGCGAAAGCGCTTGGCCAGGCGCAGGTCCATGCGCTCGTAGCGGTAGCCGTTGAGGGCGTCGTCGCCGTAGTAGAAGAGGGCGCTCGACCAGCCTTCGCCCCAATCGCGCATCCAGCCGGCCGAGCCGCTGTTGCGCGCGCTGAGGCGGCGGTCGTTGGGGTTGCTGGCCCAGGCGTCGACGTAGGCGTAGGTCAGGCGCAGGCGGTCGTGCAGGGTGGGGCGCCAGTCCAGCTGCGCCTCGCTGCCGCTGAAGCGGGCCTTGTTGGCATTGCTGGCGATGTACTGGTTGTTGCGCAGCGGCTCGCTGATCATTCCGGTGATCTCGTCGTAGAACAGCTTCACATCCATGCTCAGGTCGATGTCGCTGAAGTTGCCGTTGTAGCCCAGCTCGCGCGAGCGCATGCGCTCTTGTTCGAGGTTGCCCGGACCGCGGGTCTTGACGAAGTATTCGCCGCTCTTGAACCCGTAAATGTTGGAGCTCAGGTTGTCGACCGTGTAGCTCCAGTTGACGTTATTCTCGAACATGTCCGGCGAGCGCACGGCTTCGGAATACACCGCACGTAACCCATGACGCGGGGTGATCAGGTAGTTGACGGCCATGCGCGGCGTGAGCGAGCTGCCGGAAAGCCGGGAGTCTTCGAACATCGCGCCGCCCTGGACGATCCAGTGCTCGTTGGCGCGCCATTCCAGTTGGCCGAACAGGCGCCAGGTCTGGTCGTCCAGGCTGCCGTTGAAGTAGGTCTGCGAGTCGGCCCGGTCGTAACGGTAGTTCATGCCGCTGAGCAGACGCAGGTTTTCGGTCAGGCTCAGGGTGTCCTGGATCTCCAGGTCGAAGCGGCTCTCGCGGGTGCTTTGGTCGACGTCGCCGCAGACGGTGTCGCTGGCACCGTTGCTCCATTCATTCTGGACCTGGTCGAGCAGGTCGTTGAGCACCGGGTCGCTCGTGGTGGGCAGGCTGTCCTTGCCCTTGTTGATGTTGCGCGCCACGCGTTCGGCGAAATTCGGGTCCAGTTGCCACATCCGCGTCATCTGCGGGCTGAACGCCAGCGCGGCATCACAGGCGCGCCAGACCTGCTCGCGCTCGAAATGCTGGGCCGAGCTCTGGATATAGAAGCTGTGCTCGGGGTTGAAGTCGATGTTCCAGCGTACCGAGCCTGCGTAGTCCTTGGCATTGACGTCGGCATTGTCACCGGTGAGGGTGTTGCGAAACACCGGCTGGTAGGTATACGGGCGCTGGTTGCTGCCTTCCTTGGCCGCCAGTTGCCACTCCAGGGTCTGATTCATGGCCAGGTTGTGGCTGGCGCTGAGGTTGAAGCGATTCAGGCGACGGCTGTCGCGGTAGTCGTTGCCGAGCGCGTCCGAATCGAAGCCATCATCCTGCATGCCGGACAGCGACAGGCGCATGTCGCCGCCTTCCCAGCCGAAGCCCTGGCTTGCATAGAAGTCGTTGATGCCATCCTGGCCGCGGGTCACCTTCAAGCGGGTACCGTGGCTGTCGGCTGGGTTGCGGGTGAGGATGTTGACCACCGCCATCAGGGCATTGGCGCCATAGCTGACGGTATTGGGGCCGCGGAACACCTCGATGCGGTCGATGTCCTCGATGGCCAGCGGGATGTCGCTCCAGTCCACCGTGGCCAGGCCCGCGCGGTACACCGAGCGGCCATCGATCAGCACCTGCATGCGCCGGGCATCGCTGACGTTGCTGCCGTGGTAGTTGACCGTCGGCTGGTTGCCGGCGCCGTAGCCGACCATCATGCCGGGCACCAGGCGCATCAGCTCGGGGATATCACGCGCGCCGCTGGCGCGGATCAGTTCGGCATCGAGCACCGTCATGCTGCCGGGTACGGCCGCCGGGGATTGTTTGAGACGGGTTGCGGTCAGAACCTGGGGCAGGTCCTGGTTGTCGAGGAACATGTCGTCGGCCACGGCCGGGCCGCCCACGAGGGCAGTCAGCAACAACAGGCGCGGGAAGGGTGGCGTGCCAGGGAACACGGTACGGCCTTGTTTCGGGGATGAAACAGGCATGTTAACCGACCGTTTGGGTTTTGCCAGTGCCCTGTGCTGCCCATGACCTGTTTGCGACAGCTCTGACACTGGCCCTGTCGCATACGCACCGTATAATGCCCCGGTCGCCACTTAACTTATTGGCTTTAACGGATTGGATATGACTGAACAGCAACCTGTTGCAGTTCTGGGAGGCGGCAGCTTCGGCACCGCCGTGGCGAACCTGCTGGCGGAGAACGGCGTGCCGGTGCGCCAATGGATGCGTGACCCGGAGCAGGCCGAGGCCATGCGCGTCAATCGCGAGAATCCGCGCTACCTCAAGGGCATCCGCCTGCATGACGGGGTCGAGCCGGTCAATGACCTGCTGGCCACCCTGCAGGCTTGCGACCTGATCTTCGTCGCGCTGCCGTCCAGTGCCCTGCGCAGCGTGCTGGCGCCCCATGCCCAGCTGCTGCGCGGCAAGGGCCTGGTGAGCCTGACCAAGGGCATCGAGGCGCAAAGCTTCAAGCTGATGAGCCAGATCCTCGAAGAGATCGCTCCACAGGCTCGCATCGGCGTGCTCTCGGGGCCGAACCTGGCACGTGAGATCGCCGAGCACGCCCTGACTGCCACCGTGGTGGCGAGCGAGGATGAAGACCTTTGCCAGCGGGTGCAGGCCGTGCTGCACGGGCGCACCTTCCGCGTGTACGCCAGCGCCGACCGCTTCGGTGTCGAGCTGGGTGGGGCGCTGAAGAACGTCTACGCGATCATCGCTGGCATGGCCGTGGCCCTGGGCATGGGCGAGAACACCAAGAGCATGCTGATCACCCGTGCCCTGGCCGAGATGACCCGCTTCGCCGTGAGCCTGGGCGCCAACCCCATGACCTTCCTGGGCCTTGCCGGCGTCGGCGACCTGATCGTCACCTGTTCCTCGCCCAAAAGCCGCAACTACCAGGTTGGCCACGCCTTGGGCCAGGGCCTGAGTCTGGAGCAGGCGGTCAGCCGCCTGGGCGAGGTGGCCGAGGGCGTCAACACCCTCAAAGTGCTCAAGGCCAAGGCCCAGGAGGTTCAGGTATACATGCCGCTGGTGGCCGGGCTGCATGCGATCCTGTTCGAAGGGCGTACCCTGAACCAGGTGATCGAGCACCTGATGCGTGCCGAACCCAAGACCGACGTCGATTTCATTTCCATCAGCGGTTTCAACTGACCCCGGAGCCAATCCATGAATGACCCTGTAAACCGCGCCGAGCGCGAATCGATCATCCTGCGGGTACTGTGGATGCTGGTATTCCTGTTGGTCTGGCATGTGGCCCAACTGCTGCTGGGCGGCCTGGTGCTGGTGCAACTGATCTACCGCCTGGTCTATGGCGCGCCCAACGGCAGCCTGATGAACTTCGGCGACAGCCTCAGCCAGTACCTGGCGCAGATCGGTCGCTTCGGCACCTTCCACAGCGACCAGAAGCCCTGGCCGTTTGCTGACTGGCCAGCGCCCCGCGCCCCGGAGGGCGAGCAACCCCATGAGGTGGCCGCGGCCGCCCACCCGGTGCGTGACGAGGAGCCCAAGCTGTGAAGCTCTGGGTGCTGCGCCATGGCGAGGCCGAGCCGCGGGCCAACACCGATGCCGAGCGGCGCCTGACCGCCCACGGGCGCGAGCAGGTCGTGCGCAGCGCTGCGCGCCTGTTGGGGCAGCCACTGGATGCGATCATCGCCAGCCCCTACGTGCGGGCCCAGCAGACGGCGGCGCTGGTACACGATGCACTCGGGTTCGCCGAACCGGTGCGCACGGTTTCCTGGCTGACCCCTGACAGCGCTGCCGGCGAGGTGATCAGCGAGCTGGACAAGCTGGGCCTGGAGCAGGTGCTGCTGGTGAGCCACCAACCGTTGGTGGGTAACCTGGTGGGTATGCTGGAGCATGGCCATGGCCAGCAACCGGCGCCCATGAGCACCGCCAGCCTGGCGGAGCTCGAAGGGGATTGGCCGCTGGCGGGGTTGATGACCTTGCGGGGGCTGCATCACGCGGGGTGAGTGGTAATGTTCCCTTAAAGCGCTTCGGTGCTTGTCAGATCGAGCGCCGCGCGGGCGGCGCTCGATCTGACGGGCAGCACCTGTCTCAAGGCCTACCCTGACAACCTTAAATGAACAGACGAAGCAGCACACAACGGGCCCCAAGTGCCATAAAGGCCCGCGAATGGCCTGATCGCCGTCTCGGATGACTTTTCCGAACGTTGCCGCCCCTGCGCCCCTTGTCGAAAATGAACGCTCATTTTCCACGCAGACCCGGCCGTCATGTCGCAGCAGATCTTCTTCGCCCACGCCAACGGCTTCCCCTCGGCCACCTACGGCAAGCTGTTCGCCGCCCTGGCGCCGGACTACCAGGTCCAGCACCTGGCCCAGCATGCCCATGACCCGCGCTTCCCGGTCGACGACAACTGGCAGAACCTGGTCGATGAACTGCTGCACCACCTTGCCCGGCAAGAGCAGCCGGTGTGGGGCGTCGGCCATTCCCTGGGCGGGGTGCTGCACCTGCATGCGGCACTACGCTGCCCGCAGTACTACCGTGGCGTGGTGATGCTCGACTCCCCGGTGCTGACCCGTGCCGACCAGTGGCTGATCCGTGCGGCCAAGCGTTTTGGTTTCATCGACCGCATCACGCCGGCTGGGCGCACCCTGGGGCGACGCGAGGCCTTTCCCGATCGCGACAGCGCCCGGGCCTACTTCGCCAGCAAGACCCTGTTCCGCCACTTCGATCCCGAGTGCCTGGAGGCGTACCTCGAGCACGGCCTGCAGGCGACCGGGGAGGGCTTGCGCCTTTGCTTCGACCCGGACACCGAAATCCGCATCTACCGCAGCATTCCCCATGTCAGCCCGGCGCCCGCGCGCCGGTTGCAGGTGCCCTTGGCCATGGTGCGCGGCGATCACAGCGGGGTGATTCGCCGGCACCATGCCCTGGCCGTACGTACCCTGCCCAAGGGTGAATACCACAGCATCCCGGGCGGGCACATGTTCCCGCTGGAGCGTCCGGGCGATACCGCCAGCCTGCTCAAAGGCCTGTTCGCCCGCTGGAGCCGCCCATGAACACGCAGGTCGAGGAGGTCCGCCTCGCCCTGGGCCACATCGAGCTGGCCGCGCACCTGTTCGGCCCGGCCGATGGCCTACCGGTGATCGCCCTGCACGGCTGGCTGGACAACGCCAACAGCTTCATCCGCCTGGCGCCGCGCTTGAAAGGCCTGCGCATCGTCGCCCTGGACCTGGCCGGGCATGGGTATTCCGAACACCGCCCCCAAGGCGCCGGCTACGCCTTGACCGACTACGCCCACGACGTGCTGCGGGTGGCCGAGCAGTTGGGCTGGCAGCGTTTTGGCCTGATCGGGCATTCCTTGGGGGCGATCATTTCGGTGCAGTTGGCCGGCGCCTTGCCAGACCGAGTCAGCCACCTGGCGCTGATCGACGGCGTGGTACCGCCCACCGGGCGTGAACAGGACGCTGCCGAGCGCCTGGGCATGGCCCTGCAGGCACAGCTGCGCCTGGACGGCAAGCGCAAGTCGGTGTATCCGACCCTGGAGGAGGGCGTGCAGGCGCGCATGAAGGGCATGGTCGCGGTCAGCCGCGAAGCCGCCGAGCTGCTCGCCCAGCGTGGCCTGATGCCGGTCCCGGGTGGCTACAGCTGGCGCAGCGACAGCCGCCTGACCCTGCCATCGCCGATGCGCCTGAACGACGCCCAGGCCATGGCCTTCGTCCAGCGAGTCGCATGCCCGGCCTGCCTGGTGGTGGCCGCCGACGGCATGCTCGTCCGCCACACGGCCTTGCTGGAGCAGCTACCCTTCGAGCAGGTCACCTTGCCCGGTGGCCATCACCTGCACCTGAACGACGAACACGGTGCAACCCTTGTTGCAGACTGTTTCAATCGCTTCTTCGGCTTTTCTTGACTTGCACCGAACAAGTGTCGAGGCTTGGCGGGTTGAACAGGGAGACAACCATGCACATGCCAGACATCCTGGACAGTTTCACCGGCGCCCTGGGCGTAAAGGGTGGCCGATGAGCGCACGTATTTTTATCGCCGCGTGCCTGGGCCTGGCCAGCCCGTTGTCGTGGGCGGGCAGCCTGCCGGTGCCGGTGGACGCCAAGGTGGTCGACCAGCGGCCGGCCGTGGAGCAGGAACGGGTCTACCCCATGGGCCCGCTGCGCAAGATCAGTGGCCGGTTGCGGGTCGAGGAAAAAGTCGAGAGCCGCGGGCAGGTGAGTTCCGTCACCTACGAGCTGCCTGTGGAGCGCACTGCCCGTGAAGCCTTCACCAGCGCCCGCGAAGCCCTGCAGCGCGATGGCGGCTACCCGCTGTTCTGGTGCCAGGGCCGCGATTGCGGCGAGGCCAGCCTATGGGCCAACGAGGTGTTCGCCAACGCCCGGCTCAACGGCGGCGACGAGCAGCAGGCGTTCATCCTCCTGCGCCGCTCTGCCGACGAGGCCGACACCCTGGTCTCACTCTACAGCGTCACCCGGGGCAACCGCCGCGCCTATCTGCATGTCGAGGAGTTCGTCTCCGCCAGCCCCCTGGGCGAGCTGCTGCCGACCCCGGCCACGGTGCTGCGCGAGCTGCGCGACACCGGCAAGCTGGACTACCCTGACCTGGCCGCGCCGCAACCGGCGTGGGTGGCCTTGCTCGGGCGCAGCCTGAACCTGGACAGCACCTTGCGCGCCAGCCTCAGCGGCGCCCAGGCCGAAGCCTGGCGCGAGCAACTGGTGCAGGCTGGCGTGCGCGCCGCGCGCCTGGAAGTGGGCACTGCCACCACCGATGGGCTGCACCTGGAATTGATCCGTTGAGCGGAGTGCCACGATGGCCAACAATGACCGGCTGTTGATCCAGATCCTTCTCCTGGCCTTGCTCGGCGCCGGCCTGTGGGTCATGGCCCCGTTCATCTCGGCGTTGCTGTGGGGCGCGATCCTGGCCTTTGCCAGCTGGCCGTTGATGCGCCTGCTCACGCGGGCCTTGGGTGGGCGGGAAACTCTCGCTGCGGGCCTGCTCACCGCCGTGTGGATTCTGCTGGTGGCCCTGCCGCTGGTGTGGTTGGGTTTCAACCTGGCCGACCACATCCGCGACGCCACCGCTTTCGTGCGCGACGTGCAGGTCGATGGCCTGCCCGATGCGCCGGCCTGGCTGGGCAACATGCCCTTCGTGGGGGAACGCCTGGTGGCTTGGTGGGCGTCCCTGGACCAACAGGGCGCTGCGCTGCTGGCGTCGGTCAAGCCGCACCTGGGCCAGGTGGGCAACTGGTTGCTGGCACGCAGCGCGCAGATCGGCAGCGGCGTGCTCGAGCTGACCCTGAGCCTGGTGTTCGTGTTCTTCTTCTATCGCGACGGGCCACGCCTGGCGGCCTTCGTCCTGCGCCTGCTGCAGCGGCTGATGGGCGAGCGCGCCGAGTACTACCTGGACCTGGTGGCCGGGACCGTGCAGCGTGTGGTCAACGGCGTGATCGGCACCGCCGCCGCCCAGGGCCTGCTGGCCATGATCGGTTTCCTGATCGCCGGCGTACCGGGTGCCATCGTGCTGGGGCTGGTCACCTTCATGCTCAGCCTGATCCCCATGGGGCCGCCGCTGGCCTGGATACCTGCCACCGGCTGGCTGGTGTGGAAGGGCGAGTACGGCATGGCGGTGTTCCTCGGCTTGTGGGGCACCTTCATCATCAGTGGCGTGGACAACGTGCTCAAGCCTTACTTGATCAGCCGCGGCGGCAACCTGCCGTTGGTGATCGTGCTGCTCGGGGTGTTCGGTGGGTTGATCGCCTTCGGCTTCATCGGCCTGTTCATCGGCCCGACCTTGCTGGCCGTGGGCTACAGCCTGCTGCTGGACTGGAGCCGCAACGCCGGGCAGCAGCCCCCGCAGGCGCAGCCATAACGATAGCCCCACGCGGTTCCCTTGTAGGAGCGGCCTCGCGCCGCGAAAGAGCCGCGCGGCGGCCCCAGGATTTCATCGATAACGCCACGACAACTGGGGCCGCCTTGCGGCCCTTTCGCGGCACAAGGCCGCTCCTACTTGTCCCGCGATTGGGCCGGTTCAGGCACCGAAAACAGCTGATTTTTACGCACTCTTTATGCCCTGACCCACCCCCCGATCTCGCCCCTTTACGCCCCTGACTCGGACAATTTCCCTAAAGCGGCCCAAGCCGTGGAACGGGAGATTCGCACATGAACATGCTCGATGGGGTGTCGCTGCTATTGGCAGTGGCGTTGGCGGTTTACCTGCTGGTGGCGCTGCTGCGCGCCGATCGCGGCTAGGGAGTGGCCATGCACAGTTACGACTATGTATTGCTGGCGGCATTCTTCGCCATCGTGCTGCTGCCTGCGCCTTGGCTTGGGCGGTTCTGCTTCAGGGTCATGGAAGGCCGGCGGACCTGGCTGTCACCGGTGCTCGGGCCGGTGGAGCGGGGATGCTACCGCCTGGCTGGCGTACGTGCCGAGCAGGAACAGAACTGGAAGCAGTACACCTTGGCGCTGCTGGCGTTCAACCTGGTGGGCTTCGTGATCCTGTTCGCGGTGTTGCTGCTGCAGGGCAGCCTGCCGCTCAACCCGCAACACCTGGCGGGCCAGGAGTGGTCGCTGGCGTTCAACACCGCCGTGAGCTTCATGACCAACACCAATTGGCAGGCCTACAGCGGCGAGGCTTCGGTCAGCTACCTGAGCCAGATGATCGGCCTGACCGTGCAGAACTTCGTCAGTGCCGCCACTGGCCTGGCCGTACTGGTCGCCTTGTGCCGGGGCATCGCTCGGCGTTCGGCCACCACGGTGGGCAACTTCTGGGTGGACCTGACGCGCGCCACCCTCTACGTGCTGCTGCCGCTGTGCCTGGTGCTGGCGCTGCTGCTGGTATGGCAGGGCGTGCCGCAGACCTTCGCCGACTATACCCATGCCCTGACCCTGCAAGGCGCCGACCAGACCATCCCCCTGGGCCCGGCCGCCAGCCAGATCGCCATCAAGCAACTGGGCACCAACGGCGGTGGCTTCTTCGGCGTCAACTCCGCCCACCCCTTCGAGAACCCCACGGCCTGGAGCAACCTGTTCGAGGTGGCATCGATCATCCTCATTCCGGCAGCGCTGGTGTTCACGTTCGGCCACTACGTCAAGGACCTGCGCCAGAGCCGCGCCATCCTCGCCTGCATGCTCGGCTTGTTCCTGATCGGCGGTGCTGCGGCGCTGTGGTCCGAGCAACAGCCCAACCCGGCCCTGCAAAGCGCCCAGGTGCAACAAGCCGCACCGCTGGAGGGCAAGGAGAGCCGCTTCGGCACGACCGCCTCGGTGCTGTGGACGGTCACCACCACGGCTGCCTCCAACGGTTCGGTCAATGCCATGCATGACAGCCTCAACCCCCTGACCGGTATGGTGGCCATGGTCAACATGATGGTGGGCGAGGTGATCTTCGGCGGCGTGGGGGCTGGCCTGTACGGCATGCTGCTGTTCGTGCTGGTCGCCGTGTTCCTGGCGGGCCTGATGATCGGGCGCACGCCGGAATACCTGGGCAAGAAACTCCAGGCGCGAGAGGTGCAACTGCTGGTGGTGACCTTGTTGGTGATGCCGATCGGTGTGCTGGTGCTCGGGGCCCTCGCCGCCAGCCTGCCAGGCCCTGCTGGTGCGGTGACCAACCCGGGCCCCCACGGCTTCAGCCAGTTGCTCTATGCCTATACCTCGGGCACGGCCAACAACGGCTCGGCGTTCGCCGGCTTCGGCGCCAACACCCCGTACCACAATCTGATGATCGGCCTGGCCATGCTCCTCGGCCGCTTCGGCTACATCCTGCCGGTGCTGGCGCTGGCGGGCAGCCTGGCGGCGAAGCAGCGCGCCCCCCAAGGCTTGAACAGCTTCCCCACCCATGGCCCGCTGTTCACCGTCCTGCTGCTGGTGACCATCCTGCTGGTCGGTGGCCTGACCTTCCTGCCGACCCTGGCCCTGGGGCCGGTCGCCGAATACCTGAGCCTGGGTTTCTGAGGAATCCTCCATGAACATGCCCATTTCCGATGTGAACACCCATCACGCTGCTGCCGACCAGACCCGTTTTGCCGCCCTCTGGCGCCCGGCCCTGGTGCAAGCCTTCGTCAAGCTCGACCCACGCCAGCTCAAGCGCTCGCCGGTGATGCTGGTGGTGGCGCTTACCGCCGTGCTGACCACTGTGCTGTGTGTGGCCCCCGGCAGTGGCGTGAGCGTAGGCGTCGCAGCGCAGATCGCCCTGTGGCTGTGGTTCACCGTGTTGTGCGCCAACTTTGCCGAAGCCCTCGCCGAAGGCCGTGGCAAGGCCCGAGCCGACAGCCTCAAGGCCGGTAGCCAGGGCCTGGTCGCGAAACGGCGTAGAAGCGACGGCTCGTTCGAAACCATCGCCGCCACCCAGTTGCGCAAGGGCGATGTGGTCAAGGTCGTCGCCGGCGAGTTTATTCCGGGCGATGGCGAGGTGCTCGACGGCATCGCCGCGGTCAACGAGGCGGCCATCACCGGTGAGTCGGCGCCGGTGATCCGTGAGTCCGGCGGTGACCGCTCGGCCGTCACCGGCAACACCCGCCTGGTCTCCGACTGGCTGCTGGTCCGCATCACCAGCAACCCCGGCGAGTCGACCCTGGACCGCATGATCGCCCTGGTCGAAGGCGCCAAGCGCCAGAAGACACCCAACGAGATCGCCCTGGACATCCTGCTGATCGGCTTGACCCTGATCTTCCTGATCGTGGTGGTCACCCTGCAGCCGTTCGCCCATTTCGCCGGAGGCAGCCTGCCGCTGATCTTCCTCGCCGCGCTGCTGGTGACGCTGATCCCGACCACCATCGGCGGCCTGCTCTCGGCCATCGGTATCGCCGGCATGGATCGCCTGGTGCGGCTGAACGTCATCGCCCGTTCGGGCCGCGCCGTGGAGGCCGCCGGCGATGTGCACACGCTGATGCTCGACAAGACCGGCACCATCACCTTCGGCAACCGCCGCTGCAGCGCTCTGCATGCAGCACCGGGCATCACTGCGCGCGAGCTGGGGGAGGGGGCATGGCTTGCATCGCTCGCCGATGACACCGCCGAGGGCAAGTCGATCGTCGAGTACCTGCGCCAGCAGTACGACTTCGACGAACCCACGGCAGGCGAAGTCGCGCCGATTGCCTTCAGTGCCGAAACCCGCTTGTCCGGCGTCGACTTGCAACAGCGCCGCTACCGCAAGGGCGCGGTGGATGCGGTGCTGGCCTTCGTCGGCATGCAACGCCTGGACATGCCGGCCCCCCTGGCCCGCGAGGTGGAGCGTATCGCCCAGGGGGGCGGCACGCCGCTGCTGGTATGCCTGGATACGCGCCTGCTGGGGGTGATCCATCTCAAGGACGTGGTCAAACCCGGCATCCGCGAGCGCTTCGCCGAGCTGCGCAAGCTGGGTATCCGCACGGTGATGGTCACCGGCGACAACCCACTCACCGCCGCTGCTATCGCCGCCGAGGCCGGGGTGGACGATGTGCTCGCCGAAGCCACACCGGAGAAGAAGCTGGCGCGCATCCGCCAGGAACAAGGTGACGGTCGCCTGGTGGCCATGTGCGGCGATGGCGCCAACGATGCCCCGGCCCTGGCCCAGGCCGATGTCGGCATGGCCATGAACGATGGCACCCAGGCCGCACGCGAGGCGGCCAACATGGTCGACCTGGACAGCGACCCGACCAAGTTGCTGGACGTGGTACAGGTGGGCAAGGAGCTGCTGGTCACCCGTGGTGCGCTGACCACCTTCTCCATCGCCAATGACGTGGCCAAGTACTTCGCCATCCTGCCGGCGCTGTTCGCCTCGATCTACCCGCAACTGGGCGTACTCAACCTGATGCAACTGCAAAGCCCGCAGAGCGCGATCCTCTCGGCCATCGTGTTCAACGCCCTGATCATCATCGTGCTGATCCCGCTCGCCCTGCGCGGTGTGCGGGTGCAAGCCGCGAGCGCGGCCCAGCTGCTGCGGCGCAACCTGCTGATCTACGGCGTGGGCGGCATCATCGTGCCATTCGCCGGGATCAAGTTGATCGACCTGCTGCTCAATGCCCTGCACCTGGTTTGAAGGAGACGAACATGACGACCTACCTGCGCCCGGCCCTGAGCCTGGCCCTGTCGATGACGCTGATCACCGGCGCCCTCTATCCCCTGGCAGTGACCGGCATCGCCCAGGTGGCTTTCCCCGAGCAGGCCAATGGCAGCCTGGTCCACGACGAGCAGGGCCGCGTGCGCGGCTCGACGCTGATCGCCCAGGCGTTCGAGGGCGATGCCTGGTTCCATTCACGGCCTTCGGCGGGCGGCTACGCCACGGTGGCCAGCAGCGCGAGCAATCTCTCACCGAGCAATACGGCGTTGGCCGAGCGGGTCAAGGCCGATGCGGCAGCGCTCTATCACGCAGGGCAGGGCCCTGTGCCGCTGGCTTTGCTGACCACTTCGGGCAGCGGCCTGGACCCGCAGCTTCCACCGGAAGCGGTCGCCTACCAGATTCCGCGTGTGGCAGCAGCACGACAGGTGCCAGTGGAGCGCTTGCAAGCCTTGCTCGAAGAGGCCACCCTCCACCCATTGATCGGCCCGCCTGTGGTCAATGTGCTGGCGCTGAACCAGGCTCTGCAGCGTTTGGCGCCTGTGTCTCCGCGTGTAGGAGCGGTCTTGTGCCGCGAAAGGGCTGCGAAGCAGCCCCAGGATTTGTGCGATAACGCCCAGATAGCTGGGGCCGCCTTGCGGCCCTTTCGCGGCACAAGGCCGCTCCAGGGGAACAGCCGCGTACATGAAGGATGAAACATGAGTAACGCCACCCGCGCCGATGCGCTCTTGGCGGGCCTGCCGCACGAAGGTCGCGGCAGGCTCAAGGTATTCCTCGGCGCAGCCCCGGGGGTAGGCAAGACCTTCGCCATGCTCCAGGCTGCCCACGCCCAGCAACGCCAGGGTACGCGGGTGCTGGCCGGGGTGGTGGAAACCCACGGCCGCGCGGAGACCGAAGCACTGCTCGGCGGCCTGCCGCAACAGCCTTTGCTGCGCAGCGAATACCGCGGCGTCACCCTCGAGGAAATGGACCTCGATGGCCTGCTCAAGGCCACTGCATCCCTGGTGCTGGTCGACGAGCTGGCCCATACCAATGCCCCTGGCAGCCGCCATGCCAAGCGCTGGCAGGACGTCCAGGAACTGCTGGCCGCCGGTATCGACATCTACACCACGGTCAACGTCCAGCACCTGGAAAGCCTCAACGACAAGGTCCGCGATATCACCGGCGTGCAAGTGCGCGAAACCGTGCCGGACTGGGTGCTGCAGGAAGCCTTCGAACTGGTGCTCATCGACCTGCCGCCCCGCGAGTTGCTGGAGCGCCTGCGCGAGGGCAAGGTCTACGTGCCGGAGCAGGCGAGGGCAGCGATCGATGCCTTCTTCTCCCAAACCAACCTCACCGCCCTGCGTGAGCTGGCCATGCAGACTGCCGCTGCCCAGGTCGACGCGGACCTTGCCAGCGGCTACCGCCAGCGTGGCCAGGAGGCTCCGGCCTTGCGCGGTCGACTGCTGGTGGGCGTCGATGGTGACGAGCAGGCCGAGCGCCTGGTACGTCATGCCAGCCGGGTCGCCCAGCGCCGACACTTGCCGTGGAGCCTGGTGCATGTCGACAGCGGCCGGCTGCGCGACGAGGTCGCTCGGCAACGCTTGCAGGCCGCGCAACAGCTCGCCGAACGCCTGGGCGGTGAGGTGGTGGTGCTGCGTGCCGGCGAAGTGACCCGCACATTGATCCAGCACGCCATCGAGCGCCGCGCCAGCCTGGTGCTGGTCGGCCAGTCCCGTGATCGCCTGCGTCGGCGTCTGTTCGGAGGCGGTGTGGCGATGCGCCTGCTGCGCGAAAGCCACGGCCTGGAAATCAATGTGCTCGATCGTGACGGCCAGCCCGAAAAAGCAGGTGCGGCGGCCAAGCGAGTGTGGGTGTGGCGCCATTATCTCCTGGCGTTGCTGGCGACCGTGCTGGCGGCTGGCGTATCGTGGGCCGTGTCGAGCCTGTTGCCGCTGCCCAACATGTCTCTGGTGTTTCTCGTCGCGGTGCTGCTGGTGGCGGTGCGTAGCAGCCTGGGGCCGGCCCTGGCCTGTGCGGCCCTGTCGTTCCTGAGCTACGACTTCCTGTTCATTCCGCCCACCTTTTCCTTCAGCATCCAGCGTGAAGAAGACGTACTGACCCTGGTGTTCTTCCTGCTCATGGCCGCCCTCACCGGCAACCTGGCCACCCGTCAGCGCCGGCAGCTACAGGCCTTGAAGGAAACCCAGGCCGAAACCACGCAATTGCTCGATCTGTCGCGCCGGCTGACCGTGGCCACCGACCGCCAGGCCGTGTTCAGCGCCGCTGGCCAGCACCTGGACGGTTGGCAGGACATGCAGGTGTGCCTGCTGGAGCGCGACAGCGACCGCCAGCTGCGCGCCGCCAGTGGCCACGAACCGCAACTGACCGACAACGAGCGCGCCGCTGCCGAATGGGCCTGGCAACACGGCCAGGCTGCTGGGCATGGCAGCGACACCTTGCCCGACGGGCGGTGGTGGTGGTGGCCGTTGTCGGTGGAGGACCAGCCCCTGGCCCTGCTCGGTGTGCGTCCACGCGCGGATGCTTCCCTGAGCACCCAGCGCCGTCGCTTGCTCATGGCCTTGGGGCAACCCCTGGCCCAGGCCCTGGCCCGCGCCCGGCTCGGCGAGCAGCTGGAGGCCGCGCGCCTGCATGGCGAGACCGAGCAATTGCGCAGCGCCTTGCTCGCCTCGGTGTCCCACGACCTGCGCACCCCCCTGACCGCCATGCGCGGCAGCATCGACAGCCTGCTGGCGCTGGGCGACGCCATCCCCCCGGACGACCGTCGCGAGCTGCTGGAGGGCACCCGCAACGAAGCCGAGCGCCTGGATCGCTATATCCAGAACCTGCTGGACATGACCCGCCTGGGCCACGGCACCCTCAAGCTCGCCCGTGACTGGGTAGCCCCGGCCGACATCGTCGGCAGCGCCCTCAACCGCCTGCGCGTAGTCCTGGCGCCCCTGCGCGTGCATACCGACGTCCCCGCCGAACTGCCGTTGCTGTTCGTTCACGCAGCGCTGATCGAACAGGCCCTGATCAACGTATTGGAAAACGCCGCCCGCTTCTCGCCTGCCAACGGCCGCCTGGAACTGCGCGTCGCCCTCCAGAACGAGCAGCTGTGCTTTGCCGTCAGCGACCAAGGCCCAGGCATCCCGGTGGCCGAGCGTGAAATGATCTTCGACATGTTCTACACCGCTGCCCGCGGTGACCGAGGCGGGCAGGGCACCGGCCTGGGCCTGGCGATCTGCCAGGGCATGATCGGTGCCCACGGCGGCAAGATCCTGGTCGACGATGGCATCGATGGCCAGGGCACCTGCATCACTCTATGCTTGCCGCTGCCCCCTCAACCTGAACCTGAAAGCGAAGCCTCATGAGTCAATCCGCCACCCTGCTGGTCATCGACGACGAGCCACAGATCCGCAAGTTCCTGCGTATCAGCCTGGCTTCCCAGGGCTACAAGGTGCTCGAAGCCGCCACCGGCAGCGAAGGCCTGGCCCAGGCGGCGTTGGCCAAGCCGGACCTGGTGGTGCTCGACCTCGGCCTGCCGGACATGGACGGCCAGCAGGTATTGCGTGAGCTGCGCGAATGGAGCACCGTGCCCGTGCTGGTGCTGTCGGTGCGTGCCAGCGAAGTACAGAAGGTCGACGCCCTGGACGGCGGCGCCAACGACTACGTGACCAAGCCCTTCGGCATCCAGGAATTCCTCGCGCGTGTGCGCGCACTGCTGCGCCAGGCTCCCCAGACGGGCAGCGCGCTGTCATCGGCGAGCTTCGGGCCGCTGGTGGTGGATTTCGCCTTTCGCAAGGTGACGCTCGACGGTGCCGAGGTGGCGCTGACGCGCAAGGAGTACGCCTTCCTGGCCCAGCTGGCCGGCCATCCCGGGCGGGTGATCACCCAGCAGCAACTGCTCAAGGACATCTGGGGGCCGACCCATGTGGACGACACCCACTACCTGCGCATCGTCGTGGCGCATGTGCGGCAGAAGCTGGGGGATGATCCGACGGCGCCGCGGTTCATCATCACCGAGGCGGGTGTGGGCTATCGCCTGGTTGCGCCGACGGCTTGACTGGGGCTGTTTCACAAACCGCAAGCGCGGCGCATACTCTGTAGGAGCGGGCTTGTCCCGCGATTGGACCGGTCCTGCCACCGCGACTGTCTGACAAGGCCTTCGTCCTTGATCGCAGGGCAAGCCCGCTTCTACAAAGAGCCCGCAAAATCAAAAAGTATTATCAGCGGGGCACTAGACCCGGCGCATCATTCCCAGCTCTGCATCATCCATCAGCGCCTTGGCCAGCGCCGCCAGGTAATACGACGCCCACACCAACTGAGGTTTGTCTTCCATCACCCCGGTGAGGGTCATATCCCGCACATACCCCATCAACTCCGAAGCCTGCTCGCGTGCATAGTGGCAGGGAATGCCAGGCTCAATGCAAAACAGCGGCTCGGTCATGCCCGCGCCCTGGTAGAACTTCGTCTTGCCAACGGTGGTTTTGGCCTGGGTGTCATCTGTGGTCATTTTGCTCAATCTCCCTGAAATGCTCGTTGCCCAGCCGGCCCTATCGCTGGCAAGCCAGCGCCTACAGGTGTGGCGGTGTCTCTGAACACAGCGCAGGACCAGTGGGAGCCGGCTTGCCGGCGATAGGGCCAGCCCAGACAACGAACAACTCGATTTATCAATGCAGCGTCCGCGGCCCCGCCGGCACCTGCATCTGGTGCAGCGCCGACTCAAGCAACACACGCAGCGCTTCAAGCTCATGCATCGAGGCCATCATCAGCATCGAGACCGGTGACTTGGGCAGCAGCTGACTCGCCTGATGCGCCACGGTCTGCGCACACAGGGCGTACTCCGAGGCCTGGATGATCGTGTCTTCGAGAGAGTGGTGGTTCTGGGGTGGATCGGGAACGATCTTCAACATTTGCATACGTCCTTTAAAGGTGCGACCACCTGCCTGCTGTCAAACAGAAGGGTGGCAGCTGTACGTGGGTTGACAGACCGGCGGACATAGCGAGCTCCGGCGCACGCAAGCGTGCCCGCACGTACAGCCGCCATCAAGGACGAGCTGTTTGCCATGTACCGTTACGGCCTGTCAAAGCCGATCGCTGATCTCAGCGACACGCCGAGACTAGAGCGCCGCCAGAGCGACCGCAACGGAAAAAAGGCGACAGGAGTATGTTTGGGAAATGGACTACAGGGAAGGGGAGAAGTCTGATTTTTACTGTTCAGGTCCGACCCGAAATAGGTCCGCTTGGTAGGACCGTAGCTCCATAGGGTTGGCCGTTTTGATCCATAGCTGCCCTTCATCGAAGATAAAATCTGAGAGAGGCGAGATGGTTTGAACCCCACATTCCTTGTAGGAATACAGTGCATAGAATTAATGAATTTTTATTATTCCTGAGGGTGGCGTAGCGTGATCTGAGGACATGGAGAACCGCCTTGAAATCATCCTCTCTCAACTCAGCTGAAAAATTTGATATCTCACGGGCCAATGAGTACGCCCGACAAAGCCGCATTGCACTGGCCGGATACGATGCCTGCCAAGACTTGGCTGCGTGCATGCTGGCGGCAAGTCTGGGCAACATGGGCTCGGCAAAAATACTTGTGGTGGGCGCTGGCGGTACGGCGCAGGAGATCATTTCTATGGCCAAGCTCGAACCGGGTTGGCGCTTCACTGCCGTTGATCCATCCAGGCCTATGCTGGAGGCAGCGAAGCAGCAGTTAGACGCAAACAACTTGCTCGAAAGAACGACTATGCATCTTGGGCATATTGAAGACTTGGTAGCAGATGAGTCATACGACGCAGCTACCTTGATCGGGGTACTCCACCATCTCGATGGGGATGAATCCAAGCGACAAATTTTACGATCCATTCAGGCTCATCTAAAACCGGGTGCGCCGCTGATTGTCGCGGGGAATCAATATGCGTATGCCAGCCAGCCGTTACTCCTCGCTGCCTGGGGGCAACGGTGGCGGCAGCATGGAGCCAGCCCGGACGAAGTGAAGGTCAAGCTTGGGAAAATCCTTCAAGGTGCCGACCCTCCACATTCCGAGGCAGCGGTTCAAAAGCTGCTGAATGATGCCGGATTCGGGAATGCTACCCGTTTCTTCAGCAGCCTTTTCTGGGGAGCCTGGTTGACTTGCAAAATGGTCTGAACATGGACGTGTAAGGCCGCTTTTGACCGAGGCTGTGTAAAAACGCAGACACTGTTTTTGGCATCAGAGTCTGTATCCACTACCGGTCGTCGTGCCTGACCTGCTCGGAGAGGGGCATCTGAGGGGGCGGGTGACAACCCTGAGAACGCGAACAAGACAATTGCGCCCGCCCTAGCGTCTAAAAATATTCCTCATGAAATCAATTTCTTCGTCTGTTAAAACGCTGCGTAATTCATCAGTATGTAGATCAAGCTTGGTTCTCATTGCGGCCAGCCAAGCTGATTGCCATATCGACCATTCATGGTTTATTTCAAGATCCGCATACCCATCGCCTGCACGGACCAGGCGCGTTTCGCACCGTTTTTTTTCAAATGCCTTACGCATGATACCTTTTTCTGTAAGTTTAGTTCTATGCATCATGCTAAAACCAAGTAGGGAGAAAAAAACCACAGCAGCTTAATGCGCAGCCTAACCGCGCGTATGTGTATCTATATGGGATCTCTCGCTGAGTATATTGAAAACGTCTCGTTGCAGTGCCCCGATCTTTCTATTGAGCTCTTCTATCGCTGCGGATAGATCCTTTGACCCATAATGGCCTTCAAAAATCCGATATAGATCTTGAAGTTCATTATTCAGTTCTCGGTGACGCCGCATCAAACTGATAGAGTCTTTCATGCTGAGCTCCCACGTGGTCATGTATAGCTCACTCTTTTTTTGAACTGAGGTGCGACAGCGAGTCGATTGGCGCCGGCTTTCCAAAAAAATAACCTTGCAATTCGTCACAGCCTAGGTCCTTAAGTAGTTTGTACTGGCCTTGGTCTTCAACACCCTCGGCCGTAACCGTTATATCCAACGCATGTCCGAGCTGAATGATTGCCAAAACGATTGCTTTTTTTCTAGCGCTGATATGGATGTCAGCGATAAAACTTCTATCAATTTTTAGGACATCAAATGGGTAGTTTTGCAAATAGCTCAATGATGAATAGCCAGTGCCGAAATCATCCATGGCAAGGCGAATGCCGAGTGCTTTTAAATTGTTCAGTATAGCGAGCGTCTCACCATTCTCATCAAGCATGCAGCTTTCGGTAATTTCAAGCTCCATGCGGTGGCCGGGTAGGCCGGAACGCGCTAACGCGTCTTTGACAAGCTCTACCAGGTCGGGAGAATAAAATTGTTTTGGCGAAAGATTTATAGAAATGTAAAGATGATCTTCCAGCTTTAGGATTTGGGCGCAGGCTTGATGTAAAACCCATTTCCCCAATGAAAGTATCACTCCACTCTCTTCAGCTATTGGGATAAAGACATCGGGACCAATTAACCCTTTTTGAGGATGGTGCCAACGGATTAGAGCTTCTATACCTTCGACTTGAAGAGTTTGGGTATTGACGCGAGGTTGGTAAAATATATCCAATTCATGATTGGTGATGGCGCAATTCAGGTCCCGCTCGAGCTCTTTGTTCTGGCTGAACTCCCTCAGCATAGTATCGGTAAGGACACACCACTTTGAATTTTTCTGACGCCGTGCGTAATGCAATGCAATCTCAGAGGCTCGTAAGAGTTTCGACGCCGTGGAAGCAGGCAATGTCGAAATACCAATTCGTGCACTTAATAGTATTTGATGGTGGGACGTATAAAAGGGCTTCTCTAATAAGTTAACTATCTTTCCGCATAGCGAATCGACATAATTTTTCAAGGAAAAGCCGCCATCCAAGACAATGATGAATTCATCGGGTGCATTATGGGCGAGCAAATCATCATGCCTTAAGAAGTCCTTTAATCGCTGCGCTGCATCTATAAGAACCTGATCACCTATTGCACGGTCATGGCTATCGCAAATTCGGCCAAGCCCATCAAGCCATACATTCAGAACGGCAATTGAATTTTCTTCAGCTGCCTCGACTCTTAGCGCCAAATGCTCAAGCAAATGCGTGCGATTAGGTAAGCCGGTTAATATGTCGCATTGCTGGAGTTGTTGGATTCGCTCTAGGCTTTCCAGCTCCGATGTAATATCTCGAGCAACGCCTCTGACTCTTTGAGATGAGTCGGGTTCGCCACAAATGACGAGATCGCATAAAGAGAGCTTTCCACTGGCGGACTGGTAGCTGCAAGAAAGAGGTGTTCGTAGGTTCTTCTTGACTTCAGGGTTGGTTAACCAGCTTTGTATGGTGCCGCCGTTGAATTTTAACAGTTGATGTATTGGGCGGCTAATCCACGCCTCGCGCGCGTGTCCAGTTACTTGATTGAAGCGTTCGGACAGATAGGTGAAACACTCCTTTTCGTCTATTTCCCATAGCCAATCTGAGCTTGCTTTTGCTATATCGCGGAATAGTTTCTCACTCTCAATGACGGCCTGCTGGCTTTGGTCAAGCTTTCTAGAGGTGTTTAATATTTTTCGTATGGCAAGCCAATACAAGCCGATTATGAGGAGGCTAATAATTACAAAGAGTGGCAGAATCCATAGGCATAAATCTTTTCCTGGCTGGAAAACATCCCAGCTCAATAGGTAGACGTTTTTGCTGTCAGTAGGTAACGTAAACGATGTGGGCTCTACTGGCTCGTCAATGTTCAGCGTCGCTCGGAAATGATTTAGCCCGAATTCATGCCCTAGCATAATTAATTTTTGAGGGGTCAGAACATCAACAAATATAATGATCGAGGGTGGCCCGTCTGTGGCTTTTACCGAAGGATCGTTTCCAGGCGTTATCGTGGCAGCGAATACGAAGGCAGGCCTACCGCCTACCTCATACAATGCAACAACACTTCCTTCCTCTTTTTGCTGCGCCTGTGCTCTTTGCACGAGTTTGAGAAGGTCGCCGTCTATCCAGTCTTCAGCTGTGAGGTTGCTAAAATTCCCTTCAATGAGGCTGTATACAGATTTCAACTTTGGATCTAGAACAAATACACCATCTATTTTGAAGTTCTCAAACAGTGTAGGGCCAAGATTCCTTCGCGTAAACGCCCAGTCGAAGTTGAAGTGCTTGTGAAGGTTTTCATAGGCATCGCCCCAATAGGCGTAATCCCTTATCGTATTACTTATGTGCGCCTTTCGATTGTTGAGTGCTTTTTCAGCATAAAATAAGCTTTGTTGGTATGCGTTTTCGTTAATTTTTTCTGTTATGAGCAAGAGCGTGATAACGAAACCGATTAACCCCACGAGCAGTGAGCCACTGGCAATTACTATCGTCTTTTGGGTTAGCTTTTCTCTCGGGCAGTCTGAAAGGCTCGATTGGTTAATAAGATTTGAAATCACCGCATCACCCTCCGAGCCTTGTGGTTACTACCATCTGGTTAGTTCGATGTGAATATACCCCAGAACAACGTGATGTCAAATTGACGCCAGCCAATTGTCGCGACCAGTGTTTTTTTGTGGCAACTAGAGCAAATACTCTTTTGTTTCTGCACGTTGGTGCCATATTTCGAAGCTTGAGATTAAAGAGCTTTTGCTCTATTTCCCTCGCAAGCGATAATGCAATTGATTATTGATAATGACGGATGATATGCATAAGCCTGCAATGCAGCCAGGGTGGGGCGAGCGGAGTCGGGACGAGAAGATGCGTCTTTGTCATGAGGTCGAGGCCCGTGAGCGCTGGATCTTCGAAGGCAGGCATTCGACCGCATGGAACAACCGGCTGGCCCGGGCTGACATGTTGATTTGGATTGATCGCTCGGCAACGCTTCGATTCTGGTGCGTGCTTCTTAGAACAATGCTGAACCGACCTTTACAGGGCCCTGGTGATGGCTCTACGCAATAGCCTTTTCACTCATGGGGCGGTTTCGGTAGTTTCATAGCCACTTACCCAGCACAAGTAGCCCATCTTCAGGTAACTTATGGAATGTGAATCAACCTGCTCCAACATAATCAATTGGAAAACTTATGAAGCTTGTTGCCGCACAAATCTCGTCCTACCCAGGGAAGACTGAACAAAATATCGCCAAACACATCGCTGTCATCGAGCAGGCGGTACGCTACGGAGCGGATGGTATTTTCTTCCCTGAACTGTCTCTGACCGCTTATGAACCCGTGCTTGCTGAGGGTTTGGCCATGCAGGTCGACGATCCGAGACTAGAGGTGTTCCAGCAGCTCAGCGACCGTTCCGGGATTTTGATTGCCGTAGGTGCACCACTACGCGTCGAGCGCGGCGTTCAGATTGCCATGTTTTTCTTCCAGCCCAAATCGGAGCGAATCGTCTACGCCAAGCAGCTGCTGCATGCCGATGAGCAGCCCTTTTTCTCACCTGGGGGTACCCAGCAGGTATTCACCCACGCCAATGAGGTGCTGGTTCCGGCCATTTGCTATGAGTCGTTGCAACCCGGTCACGCACAACAAGCGTCAGAGGCGGGGTCAACCATTTACTTCACGAGTGTTGCCAAATCTTCAAGAGGAGTGGCTGCGGCGTACAGCCATTATCCGCAGATAGCTCGGCAATATGGAATGGCAGTCGTGATGGCCAATTGTGTGGGGCCGGCGGATAACTACATCGCATCTGGTCATTCGGGAATCTGGAGCCGTGAAGGTAACTTGGTTACCCAAGCGGGCGAATGCGAGGAAGCGTTGGTTATCTACAATTCGCTAACTGGCGAAGGCACGCTTTTAAGCATCTAAGAGGATTTCGACACGGAAGGCCGGCTATTTGGGGGCAATAGCCAAAGACAGGAGCGACCGCTTCCCAAGCTGCCGCTCATGGAGACAGCGAAGGCCGAAGAAGCCAGTCGCAGCCGGTATGCCAATCGTCAGATCCGAAGCCTGCCCCCGGGACTGGGGACGCGAGCATCATGAGAGACAAGCCTAGGCAACCGGAACCGCCTCCAAGAATGCCGCCTCCAACAACTGCCGCGTATACGGATGCTGCGGCGCCTGGAAGATCGCCTGCGCATCCCCTTGTTCCACCACATGCCCATGCTTGATCACCATCAACTGGTGACTGAGCGCTTTGACCACCGCCAGGTCATGGCTGATGAACAGGTACGTCAGGTTGTACTTGTGCTGTAGATTGCGCAGTAACTCCACCACCTGCCGCTGCACGGTCCGGTCCAGCGCCGAGGTCGGTTCATCCAGCAGAATCAATGCAGGCTTGAGTACCAGTGCTCGGGCAATGGCGATGCGCTGGCGCTGGCCTCCGGAGAATTCATGCGGGTAGCGGTGACGCGTTCGCGGATCCAGCCCCACTTCCTCGAGCGCGGCGATGATCGCGGCTTCCTGTTCGGCAGGCGTGCCGATGCGGTGAATCCGTAAGCCTTCACCGACGATATCGGCCACGCACATGCGGGGGCTGAGGCTGCCGAAGGGGTCCTGGAACACCACCTGCATCTCTCGGCGCAGGGGGCGAACGTCCTTCTGGCTGAGCCCTTCGAGATTCTGGCCATGGAAGCGGATGCCGCCGCGGCTGGCGATCAGGCGCAGAATGGCAAGGCCCAGGGTAGACTTGCCCGAGCCGCTTTCCCCCACGATGCCGAGGGTCTGCCCCTGGGGCAGGCTGAAGTCGATGCCGTCCACGGCCTTGACGTGGTCGACGGTGCGCCGCAGCAGGCCTTTCTTGATCGGGAACCACACCCGCAGGTCCTCGACTTCCAGCAGCGGCGACCCTACCGGGTTGTCCGCCGGCGCGCCGCTGGGCTCGGCATTGATCAGCATCTTGGTGTAGTGATGCTGCGGCGAACGGAACAGCGTCGCGCAATCGGCCTGCTCGACGATCTTGCCGCACTGCATCACGCACACCCGGTGGGCAATGCGCCGCACCAGGTTCAGGTCATGGCTGATCAGCAGCAGGGCCATCCCCAGCCGTGCTTGCAATGCCTTGAGCAGGTCGAGGATTTTCAACTGCACGGTCACGTCGAGCGCGGTGGTGGGCTCGTCGGCGATCAACAGCTCCGGCTCGTTGGCCAGCGCCATGGCGATCATCACGCGCTGGCGCTGGCCGCCGGACAGCTCGTGGGGCAGGGCCTTGAGGCGTTTCTGCGGCTCGGGGATGCCGACCATCTCCAGCAGTTCGAGGGTCCGCGCGGTGGCTTCCTTGCCGGTGAGGCCTTTGTGCAGCAGGAGGATTTCGTTGATCTGCTTCTCGATGGTATGCAGCGGGTTCAGCGAGGTCATCGGCTCCTGGAAGATCATCGCGATACGGTCACCGCGAATGCGCTGCATGGGCTTCTCGCCCAGTTGCAGCATGTCCTTGTCGCCATAGCGGATGCTCCCGCTGGGGTGGCGCGCCAGCGGGTAGGGCAGCAGGCGCAGGATGGAGTGGGCGGTGACGGACTTGCCCGAGCCGCTTTCGCCGACCAGGGCCAGGGTTTCGCCCTTGCGGATGTCGAAGCTGATGCCGTCGACCACCCGATGCACATGCTCGCCGGTGACGAATTCCACGGCGAGGTCGCGCACTTCGATCAGGTTCTGTTCGCTCATGTCATTTCCTCGGGTCGAAGGCATCGCGGGCGGATTCGCCGATGAACACCAGCAGGCTCAGCATGATCGCCAGCACGGCGAAGGCGCTGATGCCGAGCCACGGCGCCTGCAGGTTGGACTTGCCTTGGGCCACCAGCTCGCCCAGCGAGGGCGCGCCGGGCGGCAGGCCGAAGCCGAGGAAGTCCAGGGCGGTGAGGGTGCCGATGGCGCCGGTGAGGATGAAGGGCATGAAGGTCATGGTCGAGATCATGGCGTTGGGCAGGATGTGCCGGTACATGATCGCGCCGTTGCGCATGCCCAGGGCACGGGCGGCGCGCACGTACTCGAGGTTGCGCCCGCGCAGGAACTCGGCGCGCACCACGTCCACCAGGCTCATCCAGGAGAACAGCAGCATGATGCCCAGCAGCCACCAGAAGTTGGGTTGCACGAAGCTGGCCAGGATGATCAACAGGTACAGCACCGGCAGGCCCGACCAGATCTCCAGAAAGCGCTGGCCGGCCAGGTCCACCCAGCCGCCGTAGTAGCCCTGCAGGGCCCCTGCGATCACGCCGACGATGGAACTGAGCACGGTGAGCGTCAGGGCGAACAGCACCGACACGCGGAAGCCATAGATCACCCGCGCCAGCACGTCGCGGCCCTGGTCGTCGGTGCCCAGCCAGTTGTCCGCCGAGGGCGGGGCGGGGGCGGGAACCTTGAGGTCGTAGTTGATGCTCTGGTAGCTGAACGGGATCGGTGCCCACAGCACGAAGCTGTCCTTCGCGGCCAGCAGCTCACGGATGTAGGGGCTCTTGTAGTTGGCCTCCAGGGGGAATTCGCCGCCAAAGGTGGTCTCCGGGTAGCGCTTGAAGGCCGGGAAGTACCACTGGCCGTCGTAGCGCACGGCAATGGGCTTGTCGTTGGCGATCAGCTCGGCGCCCAGGCTCAGGCCGAACAGCACGATGAAGATCCACAGCGACCACCAGCCGCGGCGGTTGGCCTTGAAGCGCTCGAAGCGCCGGCGATTGAGAGGGGAGAGTGCCATGTCATTGCTCCCGGCTGGCGAAATCGATGCGGGGGTCGACCAGGGTGTAGGTCAGGTCGCCGATCAGCTTCACCACCAGCCCCAGCAGGGTGAAGATGAACAGGGTGCCGAAGACCACCGGGTAGTCGCGGTTGATCGCTGCCTCGAAGCTCATCAGGCCCAGGCCGTCGAGGGAGAAGATCACCTCGATGAGCAGGGAGCCTGTGAAGAAGATGCCGATGAACGCCGAGGGAAAACCGGCGATCACCAGCAGCATGGCATTGCGGAACACGTGGCCGTAGAGCACCCGTGGCCGGCTCAGGCCCTTGGCCTTGGCGGTGATGACGTACTGCTTGTTGATCTCGTCGAGGAAGCTGTTCTTGGTCAGCAGGGTCATGGTGGCGAAGTTGCCGATGACCAGCGCGGTGATCGGCAGCACCAGGTGCCAGAAGTAATCGAGCACCTTGCCGGTGGTGGACAGCTCGTCGAAGTTGTTGGAGGTCAGGCCGCGCAGGGGGAACCAGTCGAAGTAGCTGCCGCCGGCGAACAGCACGATCAGCAGGATGGCGAACAGGAACGCCGGGATGGCGTAGCCGACGATGATCGCCGAGCTGGTCCAGACGTCGAAGTGGCTGCCGTGGCGCACGGCCTTGGCGACCCCCAGGGGGATCGACACCAGGTACATGATCAGCGTGCTCCATAGCCCGAGCGAGATGGACACGGGCATTTTCTCGATGATCAGGTCGATGACCTTGGCATCGCGGAAGAAGCTCTCGCCGAAGTCCAGCTGGGCGTAGTTCTTGATCATGATCCACAAGCGCTCGGGCGCCGACTTGTCGAAGCCGTACATGCGCTCGATCTCGGCGATCAGGGCCGGGTCCAAGCCCTGGGCGCCGCGGTAGTTGGAGCCGGCCACGGCCACTTCGGCGCCGCCGCCGGCGATGCGGCTGGTGGCGCCTTCGAAGCCTTCGAGCTTGGCGATCATCTGCTCCACCGGGCCACCGGGGGCGGCCTGGACGATGATGAAGTTGATGATCAGGATGCCGAACAGGGTCGGGATGATCAGCAGCAGGCGGCGCAGGATGTAGGCGAGCATGTCAGTTCGCCTCGTCCCGTTGTGCCGCAGGCTCGGCCACCGCTGGGGTCACTTCGGGCTTGATCCACCAGGTGTTGATGCCGATGTCGTACTTGGGCGACACCTTCGGGTGGCCGATGTGGTTCCAGTAGGCCACGCGCCAGGTCTTGATGTGCCAGTTGGGGATCACGTAGTAGCCCCACAGCAGCACGCGGTCCAGGGCACGGGTATGCGCGATGAGGCTTTGCCGCGAGTCGGCGTTGATCAATTGCTCCACCAACTGATCGATGGCCGGGTCGCGCAGGCCGATGAAGTTGCGGCTGCCGGGGTTGTCGGCGGCGGCGCTGGTCCAGAATTCGCGCTGCTCGTTGCCGGGGGAGCTCGACTGCGGGTAGCCGCCGACGATCATGTCGAAGTCGCGCGAGCGCAGGCGGTTGATGTATTGCGAGACGTCCACGCGGCGGATGTTCAGCTCGATGCCGAGGTCGGCGAGGTTGCGCTTGAACGGCAACAGGATGCGCTCGAACTCGGTCTGGGCCAGCAGGAATTCGATGACCACCGGCTTGCCCTGGGCATCGACCATCTTGTCGTCGGCGATCTTCCAGCCGGCTTCCTGCAGCAGCTTGTAGGCCTTGCGTTGCTGGTCGCGGATCATGCCGCTGCCGTCGCTGACCGGGTTGTGGAAGGGCTCGGTAAAGACCTGTTCGGGAATCTTGCCGCGCAGCGGTTCGAGGATCTTCAGCTCATCGGGCCCCGGCAGGCCCTCGGCGGCCATCTCGGAGTTCTCGAAATAGCTGCCGGTGCGGGTGTAGGCGCCGTTGAACAGCTGCTTGTTGGTCCACTCATAGTCCAGCAGCAGGCTCAGGGCCTGGCGTACGCGCACGTCCTGGAACACGGGGCGGCGCAGGTTGAAGATGAAACCCTGCATACCGGTGGGGTTGCCGTTGGCCAGCTCCTCGCGCACCAGCCGGCCTTCCTGCACAGCAGGCACGTTGTAGGCCGTGGCCCAGTTCTTCGCGCTGGTTTCCAGCCAGTAGTCGAACTGCCCGGCCTTGAGCGCTTCCAGGGCGACAGTGTTGTCGCGGTAGGAATCGTAGGTCATCTGGTCGAAGTTGTAGTGGCCGCGGTTGATCGGCAAATCCTTGGCCCAGTAGTCCTTGACCCGCTCGTAGCGCACCGAGCGGCCGGCCTTGACCTCGGCGACCTTGTACGGGCCGCTGCCCAGGGGGATCTCCAGGTTGCCACGGTCGAACTCCCGGCCTTGCCACCAGTGCTTGGGCAGTACCGGCAACTGGCCGAGAATCAACGGCAGCTCGCGGTTGTTCTTGTGCTTGAACCTGAACAGCACCCGCAGCGGGTCTTCGGCGACCACTTCGGCGACGTCGGCGTAGTAGCCACGAAACAGCGGGGCGCCCTTGCTCATCAGGGTGTTGAAGGTGAACACCACGTCCTCGGCACGCATCGGGTGGCCGTCGTGGAAGCGCGCTTCGGGGCGCAGGTAGAAGCGCACCCAGCTGTTGTCCGGGGCCTTTTCGATCTTGCCGGCCACCAGGCCGTACTCGGTGAAGGGCTCGTCAAGGCTCTGGCGCATCAGGGTGTCGTAGATGATGCTCACGTCATCGGCCGGCACGCCCTTGTTGATGAAGGGGTTGAGGCTGTCGAAGCTGCCGAAGCTGGACTGGCGGAAGGTGCCGCCCTTGGGCGCG
Source organism: Pseudomonas sp. p1(2021b) (assembly GCF_020151015.1). NCBI lineage: Bacteria > Pseudomonadati > Pseudomonadota > Gammaproteobacteria > Pseudomonadales > Pseudomonadaceae > Pseudomonas > Pseudomonas sp. p1(2021b). The sequence goes on along the minus strand of NZ_CP083746.1, from coordinate 3,342,262 downwards.
TCGGGGTTGACGTAGTCGAAGTGCTTGAAATTGGCCGGGTACTTGGGCGGCTCATCGTACAGGGTGAGCGCATGCTGCGGTGCGGCCATCGCGGGCAGGCTCAGGCAGGCGAGCAGCAGGCTACCGGCCAGCCGGCGCAGAGGGTGCGTTGGCATCATTGGGCTTTCTCCGAGGTCTTGAGCCACCAGCTGTTCAGGCCCAGGGTATAGGGCGGCGTGGTGACGAAGGCGAACCGGTTGCGGTAGGCCAGGCGGTGATTGTCGAGATACCAGTTGGGGATCATGTAGTACTGCCATGACAGCACCCGGTCCAGGGCGCGGGCGGCGGCGACCTGGTCGTCACGGGTGCGGGCGGCGAGCAGGGTGTCGAGCAGGTGGTCGACCACCGGGTCCTTCACACCTGCGTAGTTCTTGCTGCCCTTGACCGAGGCCTGGCTGGAATGGAAGTACAGCCATTGCTCCAGGCCTGGGCTCAAGGTCTGGCCCAGGGTCATGAGGATCATGTCGAAGTCGAATTGGTCCAGGCGCTGCTTGTACTGGGCGCGGTCGACCGTGCGCAGGCGCGCGTCGATGCCCATGCTGGCCAGGTTCTCCACGTAGGGCTGGAGGATACGCTCCAAGTTCGGGTTGACCAGCAACAGCTCCATGCGGAACTGCTGGCCCTTGGCATTGACCAGGCGCTGGCCGTCGAGCTTCCAGCCGGCCTTGGCGAACAGCGCCAGGGCCTGGCGCAGGGTCTTGCGGTCGATGCCGCGGCCATCGGTGTGGCTGACCCGGTAGGGCTCGGTGAACAGCCTGGCCGGCAATTCGTCGCGGAACGGCGCCAGCAACAGCCATTCTTTGCCTGTGGGCAGGCCGGTGGCGGCGAATTCGCTGTTGGGGTAATAGCTGGTCGAGCGGCGGTAGGCGCTGCTGAACAGGGCGCGGTTGGTCCACTCGAAGTCGAGCATCAGCCCCAGGGCCTGGCGCACCCGTGGGTCGCTGAAGGCGGCCCGGCGGCTGTTCATGAACAGCCCCTGGGTCTGGGTGGGGATGCGGTGCGGGATCTGCGCCTTGATCACTTCGCCACGGCGAATGGCCGGGAAGTTATAGCCGTTGGCCCAGTTCTTGGCCTGATGTTCGATGTAGATGTCGAACTCGCCGGCCTTGAACGCTTCGAAGGCCACCGTGGCGTCGCGGTAGAACTCGTACTCGACGCGGTCGAAGTTGTACTTGCCACGGTTGACCGCCAGGTCCTTGCCCCAGTAGTTCTTCACCCGCTCGAACACCAGGCGCCGGCCAGGCTCCACCTGGGTGATGCGGTAGGGGCCACTGCCCAGTGGCGGCTCGAAGGTGGTGGCTTTGAAGTCGCGGCCTTTCCAGTAATGCTTGGGCAGCACCGGCATTTCGCCCAGGCGCAGGATCAGCAAGGGGTTGCCGGCGCGTTTGAAGACGAAGCGGATGCGCTTGGGCCCGAGGATGTCCACCCGCCGCACTTCCTGCAGGTTGGTGCGGTACATCGGGTGGCCTTCCTTGAGCAGGGTGCGGTACGAGAACGCCACGTCTGCCGAGGTGATCGGGTGGCCATCGTGGAAGCGCGCTTCGGGGCGCAGGTTGAACACCACCCAGCTGCGGTCCTCGCTGTACTCCACCGAGCGGGCGATCAGGCCGTAGCTGGAGGTGGGCTCGTCGCCGGAGGGGGCGTACTGGCCGGTGCCGACCATCAGTGGCTCGTTCAGCTCGTTGATGCCGTATTGCAGGAAGTTCGGCGTGCTGACCGGGCTGGAACCCTTGAACGTATAGGGGTTGAGGGTATCGAAGGTTCCGAATGCCATGGCCCGCAAGGTACCGCCCTTGGGCGCTTGCGGGTTGACCCAGTCGAAATGGGTGAAAGTGGCTGGATACTTGAGCGTGCCGAACTGCGCATAACCGTGGCTTTCGCTCACCGTCGCGACTGCGGGAAAGCTCAAGGCCAGGCTGAGGGACAGCAGGAGGGGACGTATCAAGTCGGCATCCGATCCAGGGGCGTTGGGCTTTGATCGGGCTACAGTAACAGCTTGTCTGGGATGGAAAAAGAGTGTTTGGCGGTGGGGTTTGGCGGCGCAAGGCCGCTCGGGGTGCACCATACCTGTAGGAACGGCCTTGTGCCGCGAAAGGGCCGCGCAGCGGCCCCGGGCACTCGGGTCAGTGCGACAGGTAGACGGTCAGCGTCTGCCCGGGCTTGAGCGCATGCCCGCTGCGCGGGTTCCAGCGCTTGAGGTGCTTCATCTCGACGTTGAAGCGCTTGGCCACCGCATAGAGCGAATCACCCTTGCGCACCTTGTATTGGGTAGATCGCTGCTTGGACGACGCGACGCGGTTGGCGGCGCCGCTCGAACTGCCGCCGCGCAGGGCGAGCACCTGGCCAGCCTTGACGCGGTTGCCGGAAAGGCGATTCCAGCGCTGCAGGTCACGTACCGAGACACGGTGAGCCTTGGCGATGCTGCTCAGGTTGTCGCCACGCTTGACCCGGTAGCTGCGCGCCTTCACCGGCGCCTTGGCCTCGGCCAGGGCGGCCTGGAACACGGCCTTGTTCGGTTGCAGGCTGACCAGCTCCTCGGGCTTGAGGTTGGACAGGCTGTCGGACAGCAACTGGGCCTTGGCGGTGGGCACCAGCAACTGCTTGGGACCGTCCACGGTCATGCGTTTCTTGAAGGCCGGGTTGAGCTGGATCAGCTCGTCTTCGTCGATATCGGCGAACGCGGCGACCCGGGACAGGTCCAGGCGTTCGTTGATGGCGACAGCTTCGAAGTAGGGCTCGTTGGCGATCGGGCTGAGGTTCACGCCATAGGCATCGGGGGTCAGCACCACCTGCGAAAGGGCCAGCAGCTTGGGCACGTAGTCGCGGGTTTCCTGGGGCAGGGGCAGGTTCCAGTAGTCGGTGGGCAGGCCCAGGCGCTCGTTGCGCTCGATGGCCCGGCTGACCGTGCCTTCACCGGCATTGTAGGCCGCCAGGGCCAGCAGCCAGTCGCCGTTGAACATGTCGTGCAGGCGGCCCAGGTAGTCCAGGGCGGCGTTGGTCGACGCGGTGATGTCGCGGCGCCCGTCATAGAAGTTGGTCTGGCGCAGGTTGAAATGGCGACCGGTGGAGGGAATGAACTGCCACAGGCCGACCGCATGGGCGCGGGAGTAGGCCATCGGGTTGTAGGCGCTCTCGATCGCCGGCAGCAGGGCCAGCTCCAGCGGCATGTCGCGCTCTTCGAGGCGCTCGACGATATAGTGCAAGTAGAGGCTGCCGCGTTCGCCCGCGCTTTCCAGGAACGTAGGGTTGCTGGCGAACCACAGGCGCTGTTGCTCGATGCGCGGGTTGACCCCGATGTCGTCCTGCAGGGCGAAGCCCTGTCGCATGCGCTCCCAGACATCCTGCGGTGCCTGCTCGACTGGCTTGACCAGCAGAGGGGCAGGCTTGTGCTTGACCCGCGCTTGGTAGCTTGCGCGAACGCTGTCGGATTCGTCGTGCTGACGGGTGCTCTGGCAGCCCACCAGGGTGGCGGCCAGGGCCAGCGCACTGATTTGGGCCAGACGCGTCAGGGCGACGGATTGAGAGGTTCTGCGGCTACGGGAAGACATCGGCTGGGACAGGTTTCCGGGCGAAAAATTTCGGCGATTCTAGAAACCGGTCCCCGCGTGGTCAACCTTTGACCACGCCTTGCGATATATCGTGGGGTTATCAGAAGGTGTCTTTCCAAGACCTCAAGGCAGCAAAAACAGCGGCTTGGCTTGGATTGGAATGCCCCTTCCATTCGTCTGCTTTTTGTTTAACGGATGTTTCAGCCGTGCGAAGAAAGGGGTTGGTGGCGCGTTCCAGAGCGATGGTTGATGGCAATGTGATGCGATCGTTGGCGCGCAAGCGGGTAACGTCGTCGAACCGCTGGCCCAGCTCGCGGTTCGAAGGTTCCACCGCCTTGGCAAAGCGCAGGTTGCTCAGGGTGTATTCGTGGGTGCAGTACACCTGGGTTTCGGCCGGCAGCGCGGCCAGGCGCGACAGGGACTGGTGCATCTGCTCAGGGGTGCCTTCGAACAGTCGACCGCAGCCGCCGGCGAACAGGGTATCGCCACAGAACAGCAACGGCGCACCATAGTAGGCGATGTGCCCCAGGGTGTGGCCTGGCACGGCGATGACCTGGAAGTCCATATCCAGCACCTGGACCTGGTCGCCGTCGTCCAGCGCCAGATCGCGGGCCGGGATGCGCTCGTGGGCCGGCCCGCAGACCCGGGCCCCGGTCGCCTGCTTGAGGGTTTGCACGCCGCCGACGTGGTCATGGTGATGATGGGTCACCAGGATGTCTTCCAGCACCCAGCCGGGGTGGGCCCCGAGCCATTCGAGCACAGGGCCGGCATCGCCTGGGTCGACCACCGCGCAGCGGCGTTTGGCAGTATCCTGTAACAGCCAGATGTAATTGTCGGAGAAAGCGGGAAGAGCATCGATCTGTATCATGTGCGTAACCGAATCGCCTGGCGTGAACATGAAGGCATCTTAACTGCGATGGCGCAGGGGGAGAACCTTCGAGGGAGAACGCAATGACCGACAAAGCCTTTGCCCAGGCCGATCCTGACTGGATCGAACTGACCTGCCTGGCCCGTGACTGGTTCGATGGGCCATTGGGGCAGATGATGCTGCGCGAGGAGGAAAAGCTCCTCGAGGACGAGCTTGGCCGCTTTTTCGGCGGCTTCCTGGTGCACTACGGCCCATGCGCCGAACCGGCGCCCAACGCGCCCCAGGTACAGCGTAACGTGCGCCTCGGTGCGCCGTTGCCGGGGGTGGAGATCGTCTGCGAGGAGCAGGCCTGGCCACTTTCCGAGCATGCCGCCGATGTGGTGGTGCTGCAACACGGCCTGGACTTCAGCCTGTCGCCGCACAGCCTGCTGCGCGAAGCAGCCAGCGCGGTGCGCCCCGGTGGCCACCTGTTGATCGTCGGGATCAACCCCTGGAGCAGTTGGGGCATCCGCCATTGGTTCAGCCGTGGCGCGTTGCGCAAGGCGCGCTGCATCTCGCCTTCGCGGCTTGGCGACTGGCTCAACCTGCTGGGCTTCGCGCTGGAGAAACGCCGCTTCGGGTGCTATCGTCCGCCGCTTGCCTCGCCGGCCTGGCAACAACGCCTGGCCGGGTGGGAGCGCATGGCCGGCGGTTGGCAGGGCGCCGGAGGCGGCGTCTACCTGGTGGTGGCGCGCAAGATGGTGGTGGGCCTGCGGCCGCTGCGCCAGGAGCGGCGCGAGCCGATGGGCAAGCTGCTGCCGTTGCCGCTGGCCAAGGTCAACCGCCGCCATAGCGAGCCTTGAGGGGCCTGGCGTCGATAACACAGAGCGAGTACATGAGCGATAGCGTCGAGATCTACACCGATGGTGCCTGCAAGGGCAACCCGGGCCCGGGTGGCTGGGGTGTGCTGATGATTTACAAGGGCGTCGAGAAGGAGCTGTGGGGCGGCGAGCGCGAGACCACCAACAATCGCATGGAACTCATGGCGGCGATCCAGGGCTTGATGGCCCTCAAGCGCGAATGCGAGGTGGTGCTGACCACCGATTCGCAGTACGTGATGAAGGGCATCAACGAATGGATGGCCAACTGGAAGAAGCGCGGTTGGAAAACCGCCGCCAAGGAGCCGGTGAAGAACGCCGACCTGTGGCAACAGCTCGACGAGCAGGTCAATCGGCACAAAGTGACCTGGAAATGGGTGCGCGGGCACATCGGCCACCCCGGCAACGAGCGCGCCGACCAATTGGCCAACCGCGGCGTCGACGAGGTCCGCGCCAAGCGTTGAATCTCTGGGCATGGCAATGCGAACCTTTGTGGGAGCGGGTTTACCCGCGAAGGATGCGGCGCTATGCCTGGCACGGACTTCGTCCGTGTTCGCGGGTGAACCCGCTCCCACACTAGCCCTCAACATTTCGGTTTGGGTTACAATCCCCGGCTTCGTCATGTGATGCAAGTTGGAGCCACCCGCGTGGAGCAGCAAGTCAACCGGTACGTCGTCCTCGATACCGAAACCACCGGTATGCCGGTCAGTGAAGGCCATCGGATCATCGAGATCGGCTGCGTCGAGGTCATCGGCCGGCGCCTGACCGGGCGCAACTTCCACGTCTACCTGCAACCGGACCGCGAGAGTGACGAGGGCGCGATCGGGGTACACGGCATCACCGATGCCTTCCTGGTCGGCAAGCCGCGTTTCGCCGATGTCGCCGAAGAGTTCTTCGAATACATCCAAGGCGCGCACCTGGTCATCCACAACGCGGCGTTCGACGTCGGTTTCATCAACAACGAATTCGCCCTGCTGGGCCAGCACGACCGTGCCGACATATCCCAGCACTGCACCATCATCGATACCCTGATGCTGGCGCGGGCCCGCCACCCGGGCCAGCGCAACAGCCTCGACGCGTTGTGCAAACGCTACGGCATCGACAACTCCGGCCGTGAACTGCACGGCGCACTGCTCGACTCGGAGCTGCTGGCCGACGTCTACCTGGCGATGACCGGTGGCCAGACCAGCCTGTCGCTGGCGGCCCATGGTGTCGAGGGCGACGAAGGCGGTGAGGGTGGCACTGGCAGTGAGATCCGGCGGATCGTCGGGCGCCAGCCGGGGCGGGTGATCATGGCCAATGCCGAAGAGCTCGAGGCCCATGCCGAGCGCCTGGCGGCGATCGCCAAGTCGGCGGGTGCGCCGTCGATGTGGCAGGCGTTGACCGAGCCTGCGGCGGGCTGACTTTTAGCGCCCGAGCCGCTGCGCGGCCCTTTCGCGGCAGGTAGCTCCTACAACGCGATTCCTGTAGGAGCGGCCTTGTGCCGCGAAAGGGCCGCAAAGCGGCCCCGAGGTTCGCGCCCAACTCGCAGCCTGATCGGCCAGCTTCTACCCTGAAAGGACGGACCCGTCCTTCGGAGGTAGTACCGCGCCATGTACAAGGACCTGAAATTCCCCATCCTCATCGTCCACCGCGCCATCAAGGCCGACAGCGTCGCCGGTGAGCGGGTACGTGGTATCGCCGATGAGCTGGCCCAGGACGGTTTCGCCATCCTAGCGGCAGCCGACCAGGCAGAGGCCCGCCTGGTGGCTGCGACCCATCACGGCCTGGCCTGCATGCTGATCGCCGCCGAAGGCGTCGGAGAAGACACCCGCCTGCTGCAGAACATGGCCGAGCTGATCCGCCTGGCCCGGCAACGCGCACCGAACCTGCCCATCTTCGCCCTCGGTGAACAGGTGACGCTGGAGAATGCCCCTGCCGAGGCCATGAGCGAGCTCAATCAGCTGCGTGGCATCCTCTATTTGTTCGAAGACACTGTCCCTTTTCTCGCTCGCCAGGTGGCTCGCGCCGCGCACAACTACCTGGACGGCCTGCTGCCGCCATTCTTCAAGGCCCTGGTGCAGCACACCGCGCAATCGAACTACTCCTGGCATACGCCTGGCCACGGCGGTGGCGTGGCCTACCGCAAGAGCCCGGTCGGCCAGGCATTCCACCAGTTCTTCGGGGAAAACACCCTGCGTTCGGACCTGTCGGTCTCGGTACCCGAACTCGGCTCGCTGCTCGACCATACAGGCCCCCTGGCCGAGGCCGAAGCCAGGGCCGCGCGCAACTTCGGCGCCGACCACACCTTCTTCGTGATCAACGGCACCTCCACCGCCAACAAGATCGTGTGGCACGCCATGGTCGGGCGCGACGACCTGGTCCTGGTGGACCGCAACTGCCACAAGTCGGTGGTGCACGCCATCATCATGACCGGCGCCATCCCGCTCTACCTGTGCCCGGAACGCAACGAGCTGGGCATCATCGGGCCGATCCCGCTGGGCGAATTCAGCCCGGCGTCGATCCAGGCGAAGATCGACGCCAACCCGCTGGCGCGGGGGCGAACGTCGCGCATCCGCCTGGCCGTGGTGACCAACTCGACCTACGACGGGCTGTGCTACCACGCCGGGCTGATCAAACAGGTACTGGGCACCCGGGTCGAGGTCCTGCATTTCGACGAGGCCTGGTTCGCCTACGCCGCATTCCACGAGTTCTTCGCCGGCCGCTACGCCATGGGCACCCCGCGAGGCGAGGACAGCCCGTTGCTATTTAGCACCCATTCCACCCACAAGCTGCTGGCGGCGTTCAGCCAGGCGTCGATGATCCACGTGCAGGACGGCAGCCTGCGGCAGTTGGACCGCGACCGTTTCAACGAAGCCTTCATGATGCATATTTCCACCTCGCCGCAGTACAGCATCCTGGCGTCGCTGGACGTTGCCTCGACCATGATGGAGGGGCCGGCTGGCACCTCGCTGCTGCAGGAAATGTTCGACGAGGCCCTGAGCTTTCGCCGAGCCTTGGCCAACCTGCGCGAGCACATCGCCGCCGATGACTGGTGGTTCAGCATCTGGCAGCCGCCAGCGACCGAGGGTGCCCAGCGCCTGGCCGCCGAGGACTGGCTGCTGCAGCCGGGCGCCGAGTGGCACGGCTTCGGCGAGGTGGAGCAGGACTACGTGCTGCTCGATCCACTGAAGGTCACCCTGGTGATGCCGGGGCTGACGGCGGGCGGCGCCTTGGGTGAGCACGGCATCCCGGCAGCGGTGGTGGGCAAGTTCCTCTGGGAGCGTGGGCTGGTGGTGGAGAAGACCGGCTTGTACAGCTTCCTGGTGCTGTTCTCCATGGGCATCACCAAAGGCAAATGGAGCACCTTGCTCACCGAGTTGCTCGAGTTCAAGCGCCACTACGATGGCAACACGGCCCTGGGCCAATGCCTGCCGAGCGTGATGGCGGTTGACCCGTCACGCTACCAGGGCCTGGGCCTGCGCGACCTGTGCGACCAACTGCATGGCTGCTACCGGGCCAACGCCACGGCCAAGCAGCTCAAGCGCCTGTTCACCTGCTTGCCGGAAATGGCCATGACCCCGGCCCAGGCCTACGACCGGATGGTGCGCGGGGAGGTGGAGGCCGTGCCGATCGAGGCTTTGCTGGGGCGGGTGGCCGCCGTGATGCTGGTGCCGTACCCACCGGGCATCCCGTTGATCATGCCCGGCGAGCGCTTCACCGAGGCCACGCGTTCGATCATCGACTACCTGGCCTTCGCCCGGGCCTTCGACAGCGGCTTCCCTGGCTTCGTCGCCGATGTCCATGGCCTGCAGCGCGAGGGTCATGGCCAGGGGCGCGTGTACACGGTCGACTGCATCAAGGAATGCGGATGAGCTCGACGCCACTGTGGGCCAGCTCGAAACGGTCCTCGCCCAAGTGGCGGACGCGGTCGCCGACGGGCAGGCGGTAGGTCACGATCGGCGCACCGAGGCTGCTGCCGTCGGCCTGGAGGGTGGACTCCTGGTACTCATGCACGGGGTAGATACGGCCTTCGGCGTCACGTGCGTGGAATTGGCCGACCAGTATTGCTGCCATTTGCGGGAAAACCTCTGAAATTTTTTGGGAAATATCTGCAGGCATAGACCCGTGCAGGCGGCTGGAAGTTTTCTGCTGATGGCAAAAAAACTCTGGTGGCGGGGAGCGGTCATCTATAACTACAACTTTCCCTAGCCAGCAGAGGTTGCAAACACCATGAGCCAAGTCTATTCGGTAGCGGTCGTCGTCGGCAGCTTGCGCAAGGAGTCCTACAACCGCAAGGTGGCCCGGGCCCTCGGGGAGCTGGCGCCGTCCAACCTCGCCCTGAAGATCGTCGAGATCGGCGACCTGCCGCTGTACAACGAAGACGTCGAGGCCGATGGCGCGCCAGAAGCCTGGACCCGTTTTCGCGATCAGATCCGCCGCAGCGACGCGGTGTTGTTCGTAACGCCCGAGTACAACCGTTCGGTGCCGGGCGGCCTGAAGAATGCTATCGACGTCGGCTCGCGGCCTTATGGCCAGAGCGCCTGGAGCGGCAAGCCGGCGGCGGTGGTGAGCGTCTCGCCCGGCGCCATCGGGGGCTTTGGCGCCAATCATGGCGTGCGCCAGTCCCTGGTGTTCCTGGACATGCCGTGCATGCAGATGCCCGAGGCTTACATCGGCGGGGCGGCGAGCCTGTTCGACGAATCTGGCAAGCTCAATGACAAGACCCGGCCGTTCCTGCAGGCGTTCATCGACAAGTTCGCGGCGTGGGTGAAGCTCAACCGCGCCGTTTGACCTGATTGGGGCTGCTTTGCAGCCCTTTCGCGGCACAAGGCCGCTCCTACAGGTACATTGCGCTTCCTGTAGGAGCGGCCTTGTGCCGCGAAAGGGCCGCAAAGCGGCCCCGGCATCACGACGCCTGCGGCATTTCGCCCTTGGCCAGGCGACGGTTGATGTCGGCGATGACTTCGGGCAGCTCGTTGATGGTGTCGATCAGGTAGTGCGGGCGGGAGCTCTCGAACATCGCGTGGATACGCTTGCGCTCGCTTTCCAGCTTCTCGGCGCTCAGGGCGCGGTAACCTTCCCAGGTCAGGCCCAGGGCGTTGCCCGAGCACACCAGGGCAACGGTCCACATGCCGGCGCGACGGCCTTCGAGGATGCCCGGCACGGTGTCGTCGACTTTCACGCAAGCCGCCACATCGTCGATGCCCAGGGCGATCACGTTGGCCAGGGCCTGGGCCGGCCATGGACGGCCATTGGGGGTTTCGTCGGTGGCCACCACGTGGTCGGCGACATAGCCGTTCTGCTTGGCCAGTTCCACCACCTTGTCCATCACCACTTTCGGGTAGCCGGAGCAAGAGCCGATCTTCAGGCCGTCCTTGCGCAGGCCCGTGAGGGTGTCCAGGGCGCCGGGGATCAGCGCCGAGTGCACGGCGATCTTCTCGATCTGCAGCGGCATGAAGCGCTCATAGATGGCCGTGACATCGTCGTCGGTCGGCGTACGGCCGAACACCTTGCGGTAGCGCTCGGCGATTTCGGGCACATTGCACAGGGTGCGGATGTGATCCCACTTGCCCATGCCCATCGGGCCACGGGCTTCTTCGATGGACACCTGGACGTCGAACTCGGCGAAGGCCTCGACGAAGATCTGGGTCGGGGCGAAGGAGCCGAAGTCGACCACGGTGCCGGCCCAGTCGAGGATGGCGGCTTGCAGCTGGGTGGGGTTGCTGTAGTTCATGTGCGCGGTTTCCTGGAAATTCGGGTCGGTCGTTGAGTTAGATGTCCAGCACTTCCATTTCCCGCAGCACTTCGGCTACGGCGTCGACGGCAGCTTGCATGCCTTCGGCTCCCACCACGCCGATGCAGCCGACGCGGAAGGTTTCCACCTGGGTCAGCTTGCCCGGGTAGAGGATGAAGCCCTTGGCCTTGACCCGCTCGTAGAAGTCCTTGAACTGGTAGCGGGCGTCTTTGGGTGCATGGAAGGTGACGATGATCGGTGCCTGGATCTCGGCGGGCAGGAAGCTGCGCAGGCCGATCTTCGCCATGCCGTCGAGCAGGGTCTTGCAGTTATCGGCGTAGCGCTGGTGGCGCGCCGGCAAGCCGCCTTCCTCGTTGTATTGCACCAGGGCTTCGTGCAGGGCGGCGACCACGTGGGTCGGCGGGGTGAAGCGCCACTGGCCGGTCTTGGCCATGTACGCCTGCTGGTCCTGCAGGTCCATCGCCAGGGAATGGCTGTTGCCTTCGGCAGCGGCCAGGGCGTTCTTCTCGGCGAAGACGAAGCCCATGCCCGGCACACCCTCCAGGCACTTGCCGGAGGCAGCGATCAGGGCTTCGAACGGCACTTCGCTGGCATCGATCGGCAGGGCGCCGAAGGAACTCATGGCATCGATGACCAGGCGCTTGCCGTGGCGTTTGACCACCTGGGCGATCTCCGGCAGCGGGTTGAGGATGCCGGTGCTGGTTTCGCAGTGGATCAGCGCCACGTGGGTGACGGCGGGGTCGGCGGCCAGCAGGCGGTCGACATCGGCAGCGGTGGTCGGTTGGTCTTCGGCAGTCTCGAAGGTGCTGTAGGCACGGCCCAGGACCTTGCAGATCTTCGCCAGGCGCTGGCCATAGGCACCGTTGATCAATACCAGGACCTTGCCATCGCGCGGTACCAGGGTGCCGATGGCCGCTTCCACGGCGAAGGTGCCACTGCCTTGCAGCGGGACGCAGTGGTGGGTGGCGTTGCCGTTGACGATGGCCAGCAGTTGTTCGCACAGGCTGGCGGTCAGTTGGTTGAAGTCGCGGTCCCAGGAGCCCCAGTCCACCAGCATGGCTTGGCGGGTGCGGGAAGAGGTGGTCAGTGGGCCGGGGGTCAGCAGGATCGGGGCGTTGCTCATTCCGTTATTCCTCACAAGCGGTGGGCTGAAACTACGGGGCCTAAGTTGCAATTTGCCGCTCCATCAATCAAATTGTTTGTTGTTATGCCAGCCATAAGTCAGGCCGATAAATATGAACCTGTTCCAGCTGCGCGCCTTCGATGCGGTGGCCCGTGAAGGCAGCTTCACCCGTGCTGCAGAGCGCCTGTTCATCAGCCAGCCGGCGGTGACCGGGCATGTGAAGGCCCTTGAAGAGCACTACCAGATCACCTTGTTGCGACGCACCGCACGGCGGGTGGAACTGACCGAGGAGGGCACGCGCCTGTCGGCCATCACCCGGGCGATGTTCAGCCTGGCCGAGGAAGCCCAGGCCATGCTCGAGGCCAACCGGCAGTTGCTGACCGGGCGCCTGGAAGTGGCGGCGGACGGGCCCCACCGGGTGATGCCGATGCTGGGCATGCTGAGGGCGCGCTACCCGGGTATCACCGTCAACCTGCGCCTGGGCAACGCCCAGGAAACCCTGGCGGCGCTGGTGTCCGAGCATGCCGATGTGGCGGTGCTGACCGAGGTCGAACCGCGCAAAGGTCTGTACCTGCAAAGCCTGGGCGAGTCGCGTATCTGTGCATTGTTGCCAGTGGGCCACTCGTGGGCGATCGGCGAGGGGGACCTGCCCCTGGCGGAGCTGGACCGGCAGATCATGGTGTTGCGCGAGCCCAGTTCGATCACCCGGCGTACCTTCGACCAGGCCTGCGGCGAAGCCAAGGTGCAGCCTCGGGTGCTGCTGGAGCTGGACAGCCGTGAGGCGGTCACGGAGGCGGTGGCGGCGGAGCTGGGGATCGGTATCGTGTCGTCGATGGAGGTGGCCCATGACCCACGGGTGGTGGCGCGGCCGCTGGCGGGGGAAGGGTTGGTCAACCGGCACATGATCGGCTGCCTGGAGCGGCGCCGTGAGCTGCGGTTGATCCAGGCGTTCCTGGGGTTGGCGGCGAGCTTGTGAGCCTGTGCGGGCCCTATCGCGGGACGAGCCCGCTCCCACAGGTATGGACTGCCCTTAACGGCGGCGGTGCACCTGTGGGAGCGGGCTCGTCCCGCGATAGGGCCCGCACTGGTAAGATCGGGGCTGAATAAACACAGGCGCTGGACGGCCAATGAGCGACAAAGACACCATCTCCATGCAACTGGTGCGCGAGGCACTGCTGCAGACCTGCCCGGCCGGCCATCCCGATGCGCCCTTGCTGGCTCGCGCCGGGATCGACGCCGCCGAGCTCGAACAGCCTGACGCCCGGGTCACCGCCGAAGCCTACGCCCGGCTTTGGCGCCTGTTGGCCCGGCGTTGCAACGACGAATTCTTCGCCATGGACCCGCGTGGGCTGCGCACCGGCAGCCTGGCCTTCCTGTGCCGGGCGAGCATGGCGCAGCCGACCCTGGGGGCTGCCCTGGAGACTGCCACGGCGTTCCTTTCATTGATGCTCGAAGACCTGCAGCCGAGCCTGGTGCGCCAACAGAGCCTGGCCGAAATCGTCATCCATGAGCCCCGTGACGAGCCTCGACGCGCCTTTACCTACTTCACCTTCTGGATGATCGTCCATGGCGTGGCCTGCTGGCTGGCCGGGCGACGCATTCCGATCCTGGCCATCGACTTGCGCTGCGCCGAGCCGCCGTTCTGCGATGACTACCGGGTGATGTTCTCGGAAAACCTGCAGTTCGACCGGCCACGCACGCGCATGATCTTCGCCGCCGATTGCCTGGATGTACCCTTGCGCCGCACGCCTGAGGAACTGCAACGGTTCCTGGCCGAGGCGCCGGGCAATATCCTGGTCAAGTACCGCGACCCGGCCAGTCTGGCCCGGCGTATCCGCCAGGACCTGCTGGCGCTGGACCCAGCCGCCTGGCCCGATGCCGAAGCGCTCGCGCGCCAGCTGTGCCTGTCCGTCTCGACCCTGCGTCGCCGCCTGGCCGATGAAGGCCAGACCTACCAGGGGCTCAAGGACAGCGTGCGGCGTCAGCTGGCAATCGCATGGCTGGCCGATTGCGAGGTGGCCTTGGGTACCATTGCCGAGCGCCTGGGCTTTGCCGACAGCAGCTCGTTCTACAAGGCGTTTCGCAAGTGGTTCGGTTGCAACCCAGGGCATTATCGCGAGCTGATCGGAACGTCCGGCCTGGCCAGGGCTGCGCCCTAGGCGGATTTCCGTCTGTCGCGCAGGGCGGCTCATGGCCAAGGTGATGCCTTTCAACACGAAGGGCTCACCATGACAGCGCGCGACAACCCGTCCCTGGAGGCGGCAAGACAAGCGAAACTGGCCACGGCCACCGATGACTTCATCACCAAGCGACTGCCTGCCTGGCTAGCACAAGGCTCACCTGGCCAGATCAGCGCGCTACGGACGCATTACAAGGCTCTGAAGGCCAGCCAGGCCAAGGTGAGCAAGGCGACCGAGGCTCTGGTCGGGCTCGAGGCGTATGCAAAGGAAAAACTGCGCCCGCTGCTGCCTGCGACGCCGGCACCCGACCAGCTCCAGTGGCGCGAGATCCTGCCCAACCTGAAGGTTCCGTTGAGCACGGGTTGGTTGGATTACCAGGCCGATGAAAGTCGCCATCCCGGCCTGCTCAGGCTGATGCAGAACTTCACCGAGGACGCCCGGTTTTTCGACGGCAGTGGTTTGGTGGCCGAGGGTGAAGACATCGTGCTCACCCCTGACCTGCCCGCGCTGGTCCGGCAATGCCGCTCGCTGGACGCCGGTGCGGGCTACCAGGCGCTGCTGAACAAGGTATTCGACCCGGCCACATGCGCGGCTCTGGCTGCCGAAAAGCGCGCAGGGTTGAAACTGGCGGCCGCTGTCGCCGTGCTGGACGGGCGGCTGGGAAGCACCGTGCAGAAGGCCTTGGAACAGATAGTGGAGGCCACTGGCGAGCAAGGCGAGCAGACGCTCGCTTACCCTGGGCTGCTGACGGTGCTCGGGCAACCAGTGGCGGACGGGTTGCTGGTGCAGCTGCGCAACAGCCAGGGCGAAGATGTAGGGCAAATACTGTACCTGGGCGGCGACCTTGAACATGGCGTGCGTCATTACCCTTCCCCTAGGGCCTTGGATCAGGCCCTGGCCGAGGCACTCGAGCGCCCTGACTACCAACGATCGTTCAGTCGACGGATCGCGCTTGGTCAGCGGCCAGCATGGTTGGCACTGCTCAACGAGCGTCTGGCCGATGCCCAGCCCGATCTGCAGATCGAGGGCGAACCAGTGACGGGCGATGTGTTCGATGGCCTTGTGCAGCGTCAGGTCGAGCGCTTGAAAGCCGAGGCTCGCCTGCTGCTGGTACCGACCGCCGAGGTGGACCATCAGGCCAGCAAGGCCAGGCTTCAGGCCTGGAGGACGGCGGGGCTCGGGCTGGCCAACCTGGCCGGGTTGTTCATGCCCGCAGTCGGTGCGGTACTGCTGGGGCAGTTTGTCGTGCAGACATTGAACCATGTGTTCGAGGGGGCGCTGGACTGGCAGCGCGGGCACCAACACGAGGCACTCGAGCATATGCTCGGTGTTGCCGAAAACCTGGCTGTGGCCAGCGCGATGGCAGCCGGTTTCCAGGCCGTGGCCAGCGGCTTTGAACGCAGCGCCTTCGTCGATACCTTGGAGCCGGTCATTGTCGACGGCCAGAGGGCTCGGCTCTGGAACAACGACCTGAGTGTCTATGCATGTTCGCCAGGCGATTCCTTGCCAGCACCGGACGGGCTGTATGGTACGGGCGAGCGCCGCTGGTTGCGCAGGGGGCGGCAGTACTACGAGGTTCATCGGCCACTGGCGGAGGGGCCGTGGCGGTTGCGCCACCCCGAGCGTCCGGATGCATTTGGCCCGATCGTCGAGACCAATGGTGAACGAAGCTGGCGCCTGCGCCAGGACAACCCGCTGCAATGGAGCGACACTGCACGGATGCTGGACACCCTATGGCCCTTGGCTGAGCCTTTGGGCGCTGCACATGCCCAGCACATACTGCGCATCGCTGTCATGGAGCCGGCGCAGGTGCGTGGCTTGCTGGTGGAGGGCCAGCCCCTGCCAGTCCAGCTGCGTGACACCCTGCGACGCTTCGAGGCCCACCAGCGCATTGAGGCTTTTTTCGAACGGTTGCAGGCCGCAACCGCGGGCGAACCGCAGATCCAGGCGTGGTGCGAGGCTCAACCAGGTATGCAGGGGTTGGCTTCGGATGCCTTGCGTGAAAAGTTGTTGGCGGAACAGGCCGTGCTGCGCGACGGGCTGCTCGACTACTTGAGTCAGGAGGTGTTGGCCAACGATGACCTGCGTAACCTGTTGCAGCGGGACTTTCCCGGGTTACCGGATGCCTATGCCCAGGAAGCGATCCGTGACGTGCCGGCGCACCAGCGTCGTCTGGCGCTGCTCGAGGCCCGCGTGCCCCTGGCGCTGGCCCGCAAGGCGCGTGCCTTGCGGCAACAGGCGCGCCTGGCACGGGCCTTGGAAGGGGTCTACCTGAACCGTGCCGACAGCGACCTGTGCGGCGAGTTGGTGCTGGCGGTGCTCTCGCGCCTGCCCAACTGGCCACAGGCCGTGAACCTGGAGCTGCGCCAGGGGTCGGACACCGGCCCCCGTCTGGCGGTGATCGCCCCTCAGGGGCAGGAGCAAGCGCGCACCTTGCTGGTGCGACGGGCGGGAACGTTTCGCCTATACGATTACCGTGGGCGAGCGCTCGAAGAAGCGGTGGCCGAACCGGGCGGGATCTTTCAAGCGGTCGCTGCTGTGTTGACCCCCGCCCAAGCGACGCAGTTGGGGCTCGCGCACAACGACACGGCACAAGCACTGCGCCTGCGAGTCCAACAACATCTGCCCAGTACACGCAAGGCGCTGCTGAACCTGCTTGGTTGGCGAGAACAGGCGCCCTGGTCCAGCCCCCTTCGGCGCCAGGCTGATGGGCGACTCGGCTATCCGCTCAGTGGTCGTGCCGTGGTGCGCCGGGACGCCAGGGCCACCTTGCGTGGGCGTATCCGCAACCTGTATCCGCACTTCGACGATGAGCGGGTCCAGGCCTATCTTGCACGCTTGCTCGACCTGCCAGGGTCGCCGTTCGATGTGCTGCTCGCCCAAGAGAACAGCTATGCGCAGCTCGACGAGGCGCTGCATCGGTGGGCGTCGGCCGAGCAGAACGCACCCAGGCGAACCCTGCGCCAGCGCCTGGGCCAGCGGTTGCGCCAGGCCTGGCGTTTGCAGGCCGAGGAGGTGATCGGCGCAGACGGCCAACCGCGAGGCATGCGTCTGGACATGAGTGGTTTCGCCGTGCAGGTATTGCCTGCAATACCGGGAGAGGTCACGTTCGGTCATATCACAGAGCTGACGATGGCCGGCATGGACCTTGCCGCCGTATCCACGGAGTTCCTGCGCAGCTTCGGCTCCCTGCAGCGCCTTAGCCTGGCCGACAACCGTTTGCATCGCCTGCCCGACGGTGTCGCCTATCTGACCGAGCTGCGTACCCTGCAATTGGCACGTAATGGTATGCGGCTCGACCCGGCTGGTATCGCGATCCTGGCGGCGCTGCCCAGGCTCGAGGTGTTGGACTTGAGTTTCAACCCCCTGGGCGCCTTGAGCATGCGTTGGAATCATCTTTCAAGGTTGGACCAGTTGCGCCTGCGGCGTTGCCATCTGACTACCTGGCCGATGGGCCTCGAGCTATGCGAGCGCCTTAGCTATATCGATCTGCGTGACAACCAGATCGCCACTGTTCCGGACGATACCCTGCAGATGCCATTGGTGCACCGGGCGGCCTTCATCGTGGAAGGCAACCCGTTGCCAGGATCGCAGGTTGCGCGGCTGGTTGCGCTGGATATCGACCACCTGCCTCACCCTGCGGCGGCCGACCAGCCGGGGGCGCTGGCCGAAACCCGTGACCTATGGTTGCACGACAGTGAGGGGCATGTGCGACATGAACGTCGAGCACAGTGGGACAACCTGAGCTCCGCGCCCGACAGCGCCGGGTTGTTCCGATTGTTGGGCGAATTGCAGCGCACTGCGGATTTCCAGAGCGCCCGAGAGTACTTGAACGAACAGGTATGGTCTGTCTTGGCGTTCCTGGCGGACAACCCAGCGGCCCGCGCCCGTCTCTATGAATGGGCCAACCTGCCGCGCAGCTGCAGCGACAGCGTGGCGCGCCAGTTCAGTGACCTGCTGGTGCAGGTGCAGGTGATCCAGGCCGAGAGCCGCTCCGGTAGCGAAGACGCCGGCCGCGAGCTATTGAGCCTGGGGCGTCAGCTGTTCCGCCTGGACCAGCTGGAGCGTTTCGCCTCCCAGGATATCGCCCTGCGTATGACCGCCGGGAGGGTGGTCGATGCTATCGAAGTCAGCCTGTTCTATCGCGTGCGTCTGGCCGAGCCGCTGGGGCTGCCCGCGCAGCCGCGTTCAATGCGCTTCACCCATCTGGCCGATGTCAGCCAAGCGCAATTGCAGCATGCCCTGCGGACCGTCCAGGCAACGGAGACCCCCGGGGCCCTGGTCGAGAGCCTGAGTGCTCGCGCGTTCTGGCGTTCGTATCTGCAGGCGCGTCATCCGGATGCGTTCACTGCCATCGACGAGCACTACGCGCTGCGTGGCACCCAGCTCGATGAGCAACGAACCGCGCTGTCGAGCACGGTGTACACCCAACGCTGGAGCCGTTTGCAAAGCGAGCGTGAGTCGGCCGAGCAGGTCTTGGTCGAGCAACTGACCCACGAGGTCCTCGAGGCCCAGGCCGCGGAAAAGGGCTGAAGGCAGAGCGGCCAAACCGGTCATCCAGATTGACGCCTTTGGCCATTGCCGACCCGTAGGCGTGGCGCGACTATCGTCAGACCGATGGTGCACTCCAACAATAAGAAACCAGGAGTCTGACGATGCGTGATTACGCCGAAGCCGCCCGTTCGTTCGATTATTCCCAGGCTGTTCGAGGTGCGCTGCATGGCAACCTCGAGGCGCTCAATGCCTGCGTCGAATGTTGCGACCGCCATGTCGGCAGCGACCGGCCCGCGTTGGTCTGGGAGGACCGCGACGCACAGGGTGCTGTCTACAGCTTCGACCAATTGCAAATCCTGGCCAGCCGTTTCGCCAATGTGCTCAAAGGGCAGGGCGTCGGTGTCGGCGACCGGGTCGCCGGCCTGATGCCGCGTACGCCTGAGCTGCTGGTGACGATCCTTGCCACTTGGCGCCTGGGGGCGGTCTACCAGCCACTGTTCACGGCGTTCGGCCCCAAGGCGATCGAGCACCGTCTTGAGCAATCCCATGCCCGGGTGGTGGTCACGGATCGCCACAACCGCCCCAAACTGGACGAGGTGCAGGGCTGCCCGACGATCATCACCGTCGGTGCAACGGCCGGCGAGCTGGATTTCCACACCGCTGTCGACACTGCCGACGCTGACTGCGAGCCGGTGCTGCGCACAGGCGACGACCCGTTCCTGCTAATGTTCACCTCGGGCACCACAGGCCCCGCCAAGCCACTCGAGGTGCCACTGCGGGCCATCGTCGCGTTCCAGGGCTACATGCGCGATGCCATCGACCTGCGCCCGGAAGACAACTTCTGGAACCTGGCCGACCCTGGCTGGGCCTATGGCTTGTACTACGCGGTCACGGGGCCGTTGTCCCTGGGTCATGCCACCACGTTCTACGATGGCCCGTTCAGCGTCGAAACCTGCGCGCGGGTGATCGACAAGCATGGCATCAGCAACCTGGCCGGGTCGCCCACGGCCTATCGCCTGCTGATCGCTGCCGGCAGCGAGTTCTCGGCGCCGATCAAAGGCCGCCTGCGAGTCGTCAGCAGCGCCGGCGAGCCGCTCAACCCGGAGGTGATCCGTTGGTTCGCCGACGAGCTGGGCGTGACCATTCACGACCATTACGGCCAGACCGAACTGGGTATGGTGCTGTGCAATCACCACGCCCTGGCGCACCCGGTGCATCCCGGCTCGGCGGGTTTCGCCATTCCCGGCCACCGCATCGTGGTACTGGATGAGCAAGGCAATGAACTGCCGGCCGGGCAACCGGGGATCCTGGCGGTCGACCGCGAGCAATCGCCATTGTGCTGGTTCGGTGGCTACCACGGCCTGCCGACCAAGGCCTTCGTCGGCAAGTACTACCTGAGCGGCGACACCGTCGAGCTCAACACCGACGGCAGCATCAGCTTCGTCGGGCGCAGCGACGACGTGATCACCACATCTGGCTACCGGGTCGGGCCGTTCGATGTAGAAAGCGCGCTGATCGAACATCCCGCTGTGGTCGAGGCCGCCGTGATCGGCAAGCCCGACCCCGAGCGTACCGAGCTGATCAAGGCATTCGTGGTACTGGCCAAGGGCGTCGAAGGCAGCGTCGAACTGCAAGAAACCTTGCGCCAGCATGTACGCCAGCGCCTCTATGCCCATGCCTACCCCCGGGAAATCGAATTCGTCAGCGAGCTGCCCAAGACCCCGAGCGGCAAGCTGCAACGCTTCATCCTGCGCAATCAGGAAATCGCCCTACAACAAGCTGCACTGGCCGCTCGCGCCAGCGCCTGAAGGAACAACGCCATGTACATAGCCAACAAGCACTTCATCGTCAGCGGCGCCGCCTCCGGGCTCGGTGCTGCCACCGCGCAGATGCTGGTCGAAGCCGGCGCCAAGGTCATGCTGGTCGATCTCAATGCCGAGGCGGTCGCGGCCAAGGCCCACGAACTGGGCGAGCAGGCCCGCTTCGCCGTGGCCGACATCAGCGACGAGCAGGCCGCCCAGGCGGCGGTGCAGGCCGCCGTCAGTGCCTTCGGCAGCCTGCACGGGCTGGTCAACTGCGCTGGCATCGTCGGCGCCGAGAAGGTCCTGGGCAAACAAGGCCCCCATGGGCTGGCCAGTTTCGCCAAGGTCATCAACGTCAACCTGGTCGGCAGCTTCAACCTGCTGCGCCTGGCCGCCGCAGCCATGGCCGAGGGGCAGGCGGACGAAGGCGGCGAGCGTGGCGTGATCATCAACACCGCTTCCATCGCTGCCTACGACGGCCAAATCGGCCAGGCTGCCTATGCTGCCTCCAAAGGCGCCATCGCCAGCCTGACCTTGCCGGTAGCCCGTGAACTGGCACGTTTCGGTATCCGCGTCATGACCATCGCCCCGGGCATCTTCGAAACGCCCATGATGGCCGGCATGACCCAGGAGGTCCGCGATTCGCTGGCCGCCGGCGTGCCATTCCCGCCGCGCCTGGGGCGCCCGCAGGAATACGCAGCCCTGGCCCGCCATATCATCGAGAACAGCATGCTCAACGGCGAGGTGATCCGCCTCGACGGTGCCCTGCGCATGGCTGCCAAGTAAGGAGAACCGCACATGACTCTCGCCAACGACCCGATCGTCATCGTCAGCGCCGTGCGCACGCCCATGGGTGGCCTGCAGGGCGACCTCAAGAGCCTGACCGCACCGCAGCTGGGCGCTGCCGCCATTCGTGCAGCGGTCGAGCGCGCCGGTATCGCCAGCGACAGCGTCGAGCAGGTGCTGTTCGGTTGCGTGCTGCCGGCTGGGCTCGGCCAGGCGCCGGCCCGCCAAGCCGCCCTGGGGGCAGGCCTGGACAAGCACACCACCTGCACCACCTTGAACAAAATGTGCGGCTCGGGCATGCAGGCGGCGATCATGGCCCAGGACCTGCTGCTGGCCGGCAGCGCCGAGGTGGTGGTGGCCGGTGGCATGGAAAGCATGACCAATGCCCCGTACTTGCTGGACAAGGCTCGCGGCGGCTACCGCATGGGCCACGGCAAGATCATTGACCACATGTTCATGGACGGCCTGGAAGACGCCTACGACAAGGGGCGCCTGATGGGCACCTTCGCTGAGGATTGCGCCCAGGCCAATGGGTTCAGCCGCGAGGCCCAGGACCAGTTCGCCATCGCCTCGCTGACCCGCGCCCAGGACGCTATCAAGAACGGCCGCTTCGCCGCCGAGATCGTGCCGCTGGAAGTCACCGAGGGCAAGCAGACGCGCCTGATCCGTGACGATGAGCAACCGCCCAAGGCGCGCCTGGACAAGATCGCGCAACTGCGCCCGGCGTTCCGCGAAGGCGGTACGGTGACCGCCGCCAACTCCAGCTCCATCTCCGACGGCGCCGCCGCGTTGGTGCTGATGCGCCGCAGCGAAGCCGAAAAACGTGGCCTCAAACCCTTGGCGGTGATCCACGGCCATGCGGCCTTCGCCGATACGCCGTCGCTGTTCCCCACCGCGCCGATCGGCGCCATCGACAAGCTGCTCAAACGCACCGGCTGGAACCTGGCCGAGGTGGACCTGTTCGAGATCAACGAAGCCTTCGCGGTGGTCACCTTGGCGGCCATGAAGCACCTGGACCTGCCCCACGAGAAGGTCAACATCCATGGCGGCGCTTGCGCCCTGGGCCACCCGATCGGCGCGTCCGGCGCACGGATCCTGGTGACCCTGCTGTCGGCCCTGCGCCAGAACAACCTGCGCCGTGGCGTGGCGGCCATCTGCATCGGCGGTGGCGAGGCCACGGCCATGGCCATCGAATGCCTGTACTGAGGTGAGCCATGCTGGTAACTGACGAGCAACAACAGATCGCCGACGCGGTCCGCTCATTCGCGCAAGAGCGCCTGAAACCCTTTGCCGAGCAGTGGGACAAGGAACACCGCTTCCCCCGCGAGGCCATCGCCGAGATGGCTGACCTGGGCCTGTTCGGCATGCTGGTGCCAGAGCAGTGGGGGGGCAGCGACACGGGCTACGTGGCCTATGCCATGGCCCTGGAGGAAATCGCCGCTGGGGACGGGGCATGCTCGACCATCATGAGCGTGCACAACTCGGTGGGCTGCGTGCCGATCCTGCGCTTTGGCAACGAGCAGCAGAAGGCGCAGTTCCTCATGCCGCTGGCCAGCGGCCAGATGCTCGGGGCGTTCGCCCTGACCGAGCCCCAGGCCGGCTCCGACGCCAGCAGCCTGAAGACCCGGGCGCGCCGCGATGGTGACCACTATGTGCTCAGCGGCAGCAAGCAGTTCATCACCTCCGGGCAGAACGCCGGGGTGGTGATCGTCTTTGCCGTGACCGACCCTGAAGCCGGCAAGCGTGGCATCAGTGCTTTCATCGTGCCCACCGACTCACCGGGTTACCAGGTGGCGCGGGTCGAGGACAAGCTGGGCCAGCATGCCTCCGATACCTGCCAGATCGTGTTCGACAACGTGCGCGTGCCGGTGGCCAACCGCCTGGGTGAGGAGGGCGAAGGCTACAAGATCGCCCTGGCCAACCTGGAAGGCGGGCGTATCGGCATCGCCGCCCAGTCGGTGGGCATGGCTCGCGCGGCGTTCGAGGTGGCACGCGACTATGCCAATGAGCGCCAGAGCTTCGGCAAGCCCCTGATCGAACACCAGGCGGTGGCCTTCCGCCTGGCCGACATGGCCACGCGCATCGCCGTGGCCCGGCAGATGGTGCTGCATGCCGCGGCCCTGCGCGATGCTGGTCGCCCGGCATTGGTGGAGGCGTCCATGGCGAAGCTTTTCGCCTCGGAAATGGCCGAAAAGGTCTGTTCGGACGCCTTGCAGACGCTCGGCGGATATGGCTATCTGAGTGACTTCCCGCTGGAGCGGATCTACCGCGACGTTCGGGTTTGCCAGATCTACGAAGGCACCAGCGACATTCAGCGCATGGTCATTGCGCGCAATCTTTGAAGGAGCAGTCTGCATGGCATTCGAAACCATCCTGTTGGACATCCACGGCAAGGTCGGCCTGATCACCCTCAACCGCCCGCAGGCGCTCAACGCCTTGAACGCGCAGATCGTCGGCGAGATCAACCAGGCCCTGGACCAGCTCGAGCGAGACCCGAACATCGGCTGCGTGGTGCTCACCGGCTCCGCCAAGGCCTTCGCCGCAGGTGCCGACATCAAGGAAATGGCCGAGCTCAAGTACCCACAGATCTACGTAGAGGACCTGTTCAGCGACGCCGACCGCATCGCCAACCGCCGCAAGCCGATCATCGCCGCGGTGTCCGGCTTCGCCCTGGGCGGTGGTTGCGAACTGGCGATGATGTGCGACTTCATCCTGGCCGCGGACAACGCCAAGTTCGGCCAGCCGGAGATCAACCTGGGCGTGCTGCCGGGCATGGGCGGTACCCAGCGCTTGACCCGCGCGGTGGGCAAGGCCAAGGCCATGGAGCTGTGCCTGACCGGGCGCCTGATGGGCGCCGAAGAGGCCGAGCGCGCTGGCCTGGTGGCCCGCGTGGTGCCACAGGCCGAGCTGCTCGAGGAGGCCCTGAAGGTCGCCGCGACCATCGCCAGCAAGTCGATCCCGGTGAGCATGATGGTCAAGGAAAGTGTCAACCGCGCCTTCGAAGTTACCTTGAGCGAAGGCGTGCGCTTCGAGCGTCGGGTGTTCCACGCGGCGTTCGCCACCGAGGACCAGAAAGAGGGCATGGCCGCCTTCATCGCCAAGCGTGAGGCGCAGTTCAAGGATCGTTGAGGCAGACGGGGCGCCAGTGGGCGCCCCGGTCGTTCTACACCGTGAAGAAATAGTGCTGGGCATCGGTGAAGGGGATTGGGCTGCGGTACACGCTCACCGTCTGGCCGGTATCCGGGTCGACGCTCGTCTGGCCCTTGGCATAGCGTTGGCTCGCCAGTTTCAGATGGCCGGCGGTGAACGCCTCCTTGCTGGCCACCATGGAGCGGTAGTGGAAGTGAGCCACCCAGATGAGCTTTTGCTCGTGGTAGATCCCATACTCGTCCAGGTAGTTGTCCGGCCTGCCCTTGACCTTGGCCATGGCGGTGCGTGGCTGCTGAGGGCGAACCTCGACCACACTTTGGTCGATCAACAGGCGCAATTCCTGCATCCTGGGTTTTTGCCTGAGGGCCGCGGCAATGCGCAATGAGCGTGCATGCGCAGTGACCTCGGCGCTGAGGTCCTCCAAGGCCTTGACCACCTGGGCGGCGTCGTCGGAGCCGCTGGTTTCGTCGGTGCTGTTATCGGCGGTCAGGCGCCGTTCGATGTCTTCTCTCAGTCCGCCCAGCGTCTGGCTCTGATGCTGCAGCAGCTCTTCGATCTCGACAGGCAGGTAGCGGGTCAGCGAATGTTCGCCAAAACCACGCATGGCCGCACGGGCCGAGGCCATGCGTGCGCGAGCGGCCTTGAGCAGGTGCTTGAGCTTGCCTGGCGCTGCAGCCCTGGGGGGTGGGGAAGGTGGCTGTACCAGCACCCAGCGTTGGTTCTCCAGCTTGTAGCTGCGGGTCGCGCTGATCTGGTCGGGGGCCTGTACGTCGACGATGCTTTCGTCGTCGGCCCTGACTTGGCCCAGCAGTACCCCTTGGTCCTGGGTTTCGATCAGGCCGGGTAGTTGTGCCCGCAATTGGTTGATCGTGCTGTTGGGTGTGAACGCGGGCCGTTCCTCGGCCTGTTGGCGGATATCGTTGGCGAGCACGTCAAGGTCCTGCTTGATCAGGGGGAACACCTGCAGGTCGCCGGCCGGTCCCAGGTGGTGGCGCAAATTGTCCAGTTGGCGGAGCGCTGAACTCACCTGCTGTTCCATGCTCGCCAACAACCGAACCGCAACCTCGTCGTCGATAGTTTCAAGGTCCGAGAATTTCAGGCGTTGGACGACCGCAAGCTCCAGGTTGGTCCAGTAGCGCTCAAGCCAGTAGCCGCCTTCATCGTCCAGTTGCTCGAGCAGGATCAGGCGATTGGTACAGGCTTCCAGGCGGTTGAAGCGCCAGGCCAAGGGCGAGGAGGGCGTTTCGTAGCCTTGCTGGGCTTGCGCCAGGTATTCGTTGATCTTCGGCTGTGAGCGGCTGGCCAGACGCTTGAGCTGGTCGAGCGCGTCGGTCACGGTCTGGCTGTGCGCGATCAACGCGTCCAGCAGGGGTAGAAGGCTGTCCACGCGACGGGTTATCGCCTGTTGGTCGCTTTCGGTCAGGGTATAGCCCTCGTGCTGGCGCTTGATCATTTCTTGTATTTGCAGGCGCTGGGGATCGTGCAAGCGACGCAGTGTGGCAAGAATCGAGTGCTCGCAGCGTATCCGGCGGCCCAGCGCGTGGGCGCGGCTGATCTTGTAGTTTCTCAAGGGCTGTCGCTCGTTGCGCTCGGCCAGGCGCTTGAGATGCTGCTCCCAGAAGGTTGAAAACGCCTGTGCTTTTTCAAGGTAGTTACGCAGGATGGGCTCAGCGGTGCTGTTGTTGGCCACTTGCGAAGCCTTGTCCAGGTAGGCTTGCTGCTGGTTGCTGTAGACCACGTCGTCGGCGATGGCTTTGTCGAGCGCAGCCAGCGCCTGTTGATTGGCCTGTTTCATTTCCGCCAGGCGGCTGCTCAAGGGCATGCCGCCCCGCAAGCGCAGGCGCAGGTCGAGCTGCCAGCGCCCGGCTTCGTCCCGGAACAACCAAGGCCCGGCCGGCTTGCTCTGGTCGCGATCGACGATGCGCGGTCGTTGTTGCTGCGTGTCGTAGGCGACCTGGTAGACGTGGCCGTCAACCACCGCCCAGCTTTTGTCGTCGTGCAGGTACAGCCCGCGCCACGGGCCGTTGGGGATGGCCGTGCCCAATTGAGAGGGGTGCAGCCTGGCGCGCAGGTTTGCCAAGGCCTCGCGCTGCGCAGGGGCAAGGGTACGGGAAGCGTTCGCCCAGGCAGGCTCCAGGAGGGGCTCGGCTTCGGCGAGCACCACCGAAGGTATGCTCGCGCTTTCGCCTGGCGCCTGGACTTGGGCGGCATCGAGGCGGGGGGTGACAGGGCGTAGACGCTCGATCTTGCTCCAGGCGTGGACGCAGAGCAGCGAGGCGATGTTGAACAACAAGTCGATCAGCGCTGCGATACGGTCAGTGCGGGGCTGCCCCTTTTCCGGGGCCAGCACCGATAACAGGTCGGTTTCCATCTGAAACACCCACCCTGCGGCGGCCACCGGTTTGGGCGCGAAGGGCAGAACGGTGTTCAGCAGCAGCCAGCCAACCTGCTTCCAGCGCTCCCAGCGCGCTTGTTCAGTGCTATACGCGTGCTGCTGGAAATCGCTGATGACTTCCTCGATACAGCCGCGGTAAACCGCCTGCGCGGGGTTGTCCAGGGGAGGCTCCAGCGACAGCGTGACTGGTGCTGGCGAGCCGAACGGGACGGCCCAGTCGTCTTCCAATGGGTGGAACAGGTGCGGTTCCTGGAAGCCGCCGTGGGCGTAGACCTTACGGTCCTGTTCGGGCAATCGCTGCAGCAGGTCGTCCTGCAATGGCCCAGGTGTGGCCACTGCATCCAGCAGGGCGTGGCGGTCGGCGAACTCCAGGAGGGGGGTGGCATGCAATGGACGATAGAGCAGGCAGGTTCGCCCGTGGGGTTGGCGCGCTTCGAGCAGCCAGACGTTCGTGGGGTAGTCCGGCGTGGCGTCCAACGTGCGCAACAGGCCAAAGGCACGCACGATGCAGCCACGTGGATCGTCCGGTATACCGGCGAAGGCCTGGCCAACGCTTCGCACAGCATCTTCGCTGATGCCCTTGCCCCGCATGTGCAGCTCCATGGCCAGCGCAGGCAATTGGCTGTGCAGTTGGCCACACAACAGCCGGGCACGGCGTTGCAGCTGGGCCGGGTCATCGAGCAAGGTGGCCCGCAGCATGGCGGGGTAGCGTTTGCCCACGTCCGCTTCGGTGATCAACTGGCGCAGGTAGCTTTCGTTCAGCCAATCGGGTACCGAGTGGCCACGGGTGGATTCGAGCTCGACCTTGCCCGGGCGCAACAGGCCGAGGTTGGCGACCGCCAGCTGGGCCAAGGTGAACCGCTGGGGCTGGATGTCGCCAGTGCTGACCAGGCTGTCCTGGACGGGTATGGCGACCGCAGTGACCTGCCGGTTGACCACGTGGATAGCGGCCAGGTCTACCTTGGCCTGGGGATGGTCACGTTGGATCAGGCGCTGGAGGCTGTCGTAGGCGAATGCGCTGGCATCCTGCACGCCTTCGAGCCAGTGGGCTGCGCCTTGGGCTTCATAGGTTCGCGCCACGTCCATTAGCAGCAGGCTGTAGCGACTCAACGACTCGGGGTCGGCATCGCGCAGCCAGTCGGGCAGGCGTTTGGCCAGCGACTCATGCAGCGTGGTTTCATCGACATTGCACAGCCCCTGCATCGAGGTCATGCGCTGCATGACGATAACGGCCTTGAGCGGGCTGTCGAATTCGGCAAGCAGCGAAAGGGTTGGGTACACCCCTTGGAGTTGTTGCAGCAACAAGCCGAGGGCCTGGGCGTCGAACGGAGGGAGCGCCAGCGGTTCGAGGTGGGCGTGTGGCTGAACCGCGGCCAACGGTTGCGGCCAGCGTCTGCCGATCATGGCCAGCAAGTGTTGGCGGGAACGGTATGGGATGAGCCTGCCGGTGGGCGTATACAGCAGGGCGACATGTGCTTGCTCCTGTTGGCCGGTACGCTCGATCAACAGGGCGCTGGCCAGGTCAGGGTCCAGCTGCCAGTTGGTCAACAGGTCGACACGCAGGTTATGGACCTCCATGCCCGGTTCGGTGCCTGGTGCCGAGGCTTGATGGTCCTGGAGCCACTGGGCCACGCTCAGGGCGCTGGCGGGCAAGGTCCCTTGCTGGCGATGTTCGGTGACCAGGCGCTCGAACTGCTGGCGCAGGTAGTCGCTGAGCCATTGCCACGGGGATTGCCCGGTGGTATCGGTTTCGTTCCAGAAGTCGATGAGGGCGCGGCGGTATTGGTCCATGACCCATGGTCCGCAGGCATTGATGAGTAGTTCGATGCGGTGCAGGTCGATCTCCACGGGGGTGGCAGGGTCAACGTCCGAGGTGCTGGACAGGTAGGCCTCCTGGGGCGTCAGGTTCAGCGTCCTGCGGCGATGCAGGCGCTCGATCAGCACTTCGTACAACGGGCTGACGTCGGGCTGGGTACCCGCCGGGCCCTGGCGCACCAGGTACAACGTCAGAGGGTCGATCTGAGCTGGCAATCCATGCGCCTGCCAGTACTGCGTCAGTATGTCTGCCGCGACATCGAGTAGCGTGGGGCGCGCGGCGAATCGGTTGGCGACCTGGCATTGCAGGCCCGTGTTGCGAGGACGTCGAGATAAGGCGTTCATCGTGGCATTCCTGGTTCAAAGGCAGCCAGAAAGCCAGAGGGCCATCGTGCCGTGTCGTTAGCCGGTTACCGCCTCCAGTACGGCACGGACGATACCTGCCGGTGGGCGGAATCTACGGCAATTGAGGCAAATTCCCTTGTCAATGGTGTTGCCCCGTGCGGCGTGCCGCCTTAGACTGCCGCCCCCTGTAAAAAAGTGCCGGTTGGCGCTTGAAGAATTCCGTTGCCGACGAGGTATCGTCGGCAACATCGAATCGCCCAAATGCACATATTTTCATAGAGAAATCGATGACCAAGGAACAGTTGCTGGCCATGCCGGCCGATGACTACATGAACGCTGAACAGCTGGCATTCTTCACCGAGCTGCTGCAGGCGATGAAAGTCGAAACCCACGAGCGCATCGAGCTGAGCCGCAACACCATCGAAAGCCTGGATACTCCATCGGATCCGGCTGACGTCGCGTCGGTGGAGGAAGAGCGCCACTGGTTGGTCAACGCCATCGAGCGTGACCAGCGTCTGCTGCCGCAGCTGGAAATGGCCCTGGGCCGTATCGCTGACGAAAGCTTCGGTTGGTGCGATGACAGCGGCGAACCGATTGGCCTGCAGCGCCTGTTGATCAGCCCGACTACCAAATACTGCATCGAGGCCCAGGAGCGCCACGAACAGCTCGACCGCCACCAGCGCCAGGTCTGATCGTCACGGTTTCCAGAGGCCCCACGGAGCAATCCCTGGGGCTTTTTGCGTTTCTTTGTCCTGACGGCAACTCTCTGTTCTGGCCTCCTTCAACAGCAAGAAATGCGCTGGCCCTCTCGACGGATTTCAGTCTTTTCGTGCATATTCTTCCCCTGTAATGTGCTGATGGATATCGAGGCCCGTTCTGCCGAGGGCCGGCGCTATCTGTTGCATCTTTTCCTGCAATTTTGTTGTCAGACATTACGTTCCTTGTAGGGAATACTGCCGAAAAGCCGTCTTGAGGTCTTGGCTGGCAAGCTTGAGTAATACTTCCTGCCTGCCGCATCGCCTACCTGTACAGACGTTTCGCGCATCGCTTGATTAGTCTTTCAGACATCGACTTGAAATGATCGCGCCCCCACGTATTGGGTTGGGGTGCCTGTAACCGGTTCGAGGAATTTTTCATTGGCAGTCAGTACTCTGGATACCCACGCGTTGTTCGCCCTGGGCGATTTGCGGGCCAAATTGGCCAAGCTGTTTCAAGGGCGTTTCATCTATGTCACCGAACAGAACCCCGATGGCCTGTACATGGCCGAGATCGACACCGATGACGCCTTGGTGGTCGATAACAAACAACACCTGGAATTGAAGGTCGGCGACCACTTTCGCGCTGCGGTATTGCCCAGTCGCGAGGGTGGCAAGCTGGAGCTGCGCTTTCGCGATATCAAGCTGAACGTCTATGGCGTTGGCGATTACGCCTTCGTCTCGGTGCCGGAAGGTGAAGGCATCGTGTTTCGCGAGGGCCATGGCGTGATGCTGGTGTTCGCCGCCCAGCAACAGGTGCAGGAAGGCCTGGGCAAGCTGCTCAAGGCGGTGACCGGCAAGGTCGCCAAATGGCGCAAGGGCGAACTGACCACTTTCAAGGCCAGCGAATGAGCGACAAGGCGCCCACCGGTAGAGCGCACTTTCACCACCAACACCAGGCCCAGGCCGTGGCGCAGGCCGAGCGCCTGCTGGCCAGGCGTGAGGCGCTGGGGGCCGGCTGGTTGGCCTGGGTGGCAGGTGAGTTGTACCAGCTCAGCCCGCCCGAGTTCGCCGCCATGGTGCGGCGGGAGCTGCAACGCCTGACCCAGGGCTGAGGTATACCTGGCTTGCCCCAGGCGACCAGCCTCAGTTGCCGTGGTCTCGCCCGCTGCTCACCTCTTCAGGCACCGGCTCGCCGGACATGCGCTTGCGAAATAGGGCAGCCCTGGCCAGCAGCAGCGTGGTCACGGGCACGGTAATGGACAGCAGGACCGGAATCAGCCAGGCATGTAGCACCGGGCCTTGCTTGACCCACGAGAAATACAGGATCGAAGCCAGGCAGACACACCAGGCGCCGAGGGTCGAAGCCAGGGCAGGTGGGTGCATGCGCTGGAAGTAGTCCTTCAGGCGCAGCAGGCCGAGGGCACCGATCAGGGCGAACAGGCTGCCGCCAAGCAACAGCAGTGCAGTGATCAGTTCCAGCCAGAATGGCAACTCCAGGGTTTCGTTCATTCGATCACCTCGCCGCGCAGCAGGAATTTGGCCAGGGCGAACGAGCCGACGAAGCCGAACAGGGCGATCAGCAGGGCGCCTTCGAAGTAGGTATCGCTGGCGTAGCGGATACCCAGCACCAGCATCATCAGCATGCCGAGGATGTACAGGTAGTCCAGTGCCAGGACCCGGTCCTGGGCGCTGGGGCCGCGAAACAGCCTGACCAGCGCCAGGGCCATGGCAGTGGCGAAGATGAACAGGCTGGCGAGAATGGCGTTGGCGAGCAGGCCAGTCATTCGAAGATCTCCATCAGCGGGCGTTCGTAGGTGTGCTTGAAGTGCTCGATGAAAGCCGCTTCGTCCTCCAGGTCGAACACATGCAGCAGCAGGACGCTGCGGTCCAGCGCCAGCTCCGACCAGACCGTGCCAGGTACCACCGTGGTGATCATCGACAACGCTGCTAGGCCATGGGCGTCACGCAGGGCCAAAGGAATATGCACGAAGGCCGAACGTGGCGAGCGTCTGCCGGCCATGAGCACACTGCGCGCCACCAACAGGTTGGAATGAAGGACATCGAGGCCCACCCGGCCAATCAGCCGGGCGACCACCAACGGCCGACGCACATGAGCGTGCTGAGGGCGCAGCGGGGTCATCAGCACCGGCGCCAGGGTCGCAAGGACCGCCGCGAGCAGCAGGTTGCCTGGGCTGATGGACAGGTTCAGCAACAGCCACAGGACGAACAGCGACACGGACAGCAGCGGGGCGGGGAACAGTCGCTTCATGGCTGCACCTGCGCATCGAGGGTGGTTGGGCCAGGCAGCGGACGGGTCGCCATCACGGCATCGATATAGGTATCGGGTGCCTGCAGGCTGGCCGCCGTGTCCTGGGTGTAGCGCAGCAAGGGTTCGGCCTGGATGCTGAGCAGGATGCACAAGCCCAGCAACAGGACGATGGGCAGGCATTCATAGCGGCGCAGCAGTGGCGAGGGGCGCTCCTCGGGCTTCCAGAAACGCTGGATGCCGACCCGTCCGAAGGCGATCAGCGAGGCCATGCCGGAGAGGATCAACAGGGCCACCAGGCCCCAGGCGGTAGCGGACAAAGGCTCATCGTTCGGCGTGCCCAGGCCTTGGGGGTTGAACAGCGCACTGATCAGGCTCAGCTTGCCGATGAAGCCCGACAAAGGTGGCATGCCGATGATCAACAGGGCGCAGGCGATGAAGCTCAGGCCCAGGAAGGCCATGGTCCAGGGAATGACCTGGCCGATCACGGCCTTTTGTTCGTCGTCGAGGTTGATGCCCTTGGGCGGGTGCAGCGACTCCAGGGGAGGGGGGATGGCATCTTCCTCGTCGTCCAGGGGCGCTTCGTTGGCTGAACGCGAGCGCTCTACCAGCTCGGCGAGCAGGAACAGTGCGCACAGGGCCAGTGTCGAGCTCACCAGGTAGAACAGTGCACTGCCGGTAAGGATCGGCTGGCCGAAACCGACAGCCCCCAGCAGGGTGCCGGCCGAAACGAGAATGCTCAGTGCGGCCAGGCGCTCCAGACGCTGGGCGGCCAGGATCGACACTGCGGCGACCGCCAGGGTCGCCAGCCCGCCATAGACCAGCCACTGCCCGCCGAAATGCGCCGATGCGCCGGCCTGGCCGGAAAAGAGCAAGGTCCACAGGCGCAGCACGGTATACAAGCCGACCTTGGTCATGATGGCGAACAGTGCCGCCACCGGTGCGCTGGCCGAGGCATAGGCCGGTACCAGCCAGAAGTTCAGCGGCCAGATGCCGGCCTTGACCAGGAATGCCATGGCCAGGATCGCCGCGCCCGCGTGCAGCAGACCCCGATCGGCTTCCGGTACCAGGGGGATCTTCAACGCCAGGTCGGCCATGTTCAAGGTGCCGGTCACGCCATAGAGCATGGCGGCGCCGATCAGGAACAGCGACGAGGCGAACAGGTTGATGGCGATATAGTGCAGGCCTGCCTTGACCCGCGCCGGCCCCGAGCCATGCAGCAGCAGGCCGTAGGAGGCAGCGAGCAGCACTTCGAAGAACACGAACAGGTTGAACAGGTCAGCGGTCAGGAAGGCGCCGTACAGGCCCATGAGCTGGATCTGGAACAGCGCGTGGAAGCTGGCACCTGCGCCATCCCAGCGAGCCCTGGCGAACAGCAGTGCACTGACGCCGACGATGCCGGTAAGGGTCAGCATCAACGCGGACAGGTGGTCCACGACCAGGACGATGCCGAACGGCGCTGGCCAGTTGCCCGGCAGGTAGACACCGATGGATTCGGCCTGCCCCTGGCTGCGTACCCAGCCGAGCAGGGTGACGGCGATGCCCAGGCCCGCCAGGGTCGACAACAGGTTCAGACGGCCCTTGAGCGGGCGTCGCTTCTCGCCAAGCAGCAGCATCAACGCTGCCGTCACCAGTGGCAGCAGGATCGGGGCGATGATCAGTTGGTTCAACCCGCTCATTCTTCACGCTCCCGGCCGTCGACGTGGTCGGTGCCGGTCAGCCCGCGCGAGGCCAGCAGCACCACCAGGAACAGCGCGGTCATGGCGAAGCTGATGACGATGGCAGTGAGCACCAGCGCCTGGGGCAAGGGGTCGGTGTAGTTGAGCAGGTCCTGGGGTACGCCGTCCTTGATGATCGGCTCCTTGCCGATGAACAGGCTGCCCATGCTGAAGATGAACAGGTTGACGCCGTAGGACAACAGGCACAGGCCCATGATGACCTGGTAGGTCCGTGGACGCAGGATCAGCCAGACCCCGGAGGCGGCCAGGACACCGATGGCCACGGCAATGACTTCTTCCATCAGGCGGCTCCTGCTTGGCTGGACTTGGATGGGCTGCCCGGGCGATGGGCGCGCACCGACTGGTGCGCCAGGGCGGTGAGGATCAGCAGCGTGGAGCCGACCACGACGGTGTAGACGCCGATGTCGAAGAACAGCGCGCTGGCCACGTGCAGGTCACCGAGCAGCGGCAGGTGCAGGTGGGCGGTATGGGTAGTCAGGAACGGGTAACCCAGGACCATTGCCCCGGCACCGGTCAAGGTGGCGCATAGCAGCCCTGTGCCCATCCAGCGCAGCGGGCGCAGGCTCATCTGTGCCTCGACCCACTGGGTGCCGGCGACCATGTACTGGAGGATGAACGCCACCGACATCACCAGCCCGGCGACGAAGCCGCCGCCAGGCTGGTTATGGCCGCGCATGAACAGGTACATCGACACCAGCAGGGCGATCGGCAGCAACAGGCGCACCAGGGCCGCAGGCACCATCATGAAGCCAAGGGCGGTGTCGGTGGCGTGGCGCGGGTTGATCAGGTCGGTGACCACGTCCGGTGCCAGCTGGCGCTGCTGGGCAGGCAATTGCATGCTTTCCTTCGGCGGGCGGAAGCGCCGCAGCAGGGCGAACACGGTCAGGGACACGGCCACCAGCACGGTGATCTCGCCCAGGGTGTCGAAGCCGCGGAAGTCCACCAGCATGACATTGACCACATTGGTACCGCCGCCCTGGGGCAGTGCCCGGCTCAGGTAGAACGACGAGATGTCGTTGGGCGTCGGCCGGGTCAGCATGGCGTAGGAAAGCAGGGCCATGCCACCGCCGACCAGCACGGCCAGCAACAGGTCGCGCAGGCGCCGCAGGCGTGCGCGCTCCTGGGTGCCCGCCAGGGGCGAGACACCTTCGATCCGTCGCGGCAGCCAGCGCAGGCCGAGCAGGATCAGCACCGTGGTCACCACCTCGACGGCGAGCTGGGTCAGGGCCAGGTCCGGTGCCGAGAACCAGACGAACGTGATGCAGGTCATCAGGCCGCATACGCTGACCATGATCAAGGCTGCCAAGCGGTGA
This sequence comes from Pseudomonas sp. p1(2021b), assembly GCF_020151015.1. Lineage (NCBI taxonomy): Bacteria > Pseudomonadati > Pseudomonadota > Gammaproteobacteria > Pseudomonadales > Pseudomonadaceae > Pseudomonas > Pseudomonas sp. p1(2021b). The sequence continues at coordinate 3,307,107 of NZ_CP083746.1, read as the reverse complement.
TACTTGGCCTGCCAGGCTGCACCGATGGCGCAGGCGATGGCGATCAGCCAGAGTGCGACGAACACGCCCGAACCCGGGATCTTTGGCCGGTCGCCCCAGCTCAGGCCGCTGTAGAGCATCGGCATGAGGCCGGCGATGAACGCGGCCAGGGTCAGCATGAACAGCTGCTTCTGCAGGCGCCGGGTGGTCAGTAGCCTTTCGATGCGACGGGCCAGCAGCATCAGGTGTACGAGGCCGCGTTCGAACAGGCGCTTGCCGTTGAAGCGCTCGATCAGCGGCGGGTGTGGGAAGCGGCCACGGCGCAGTTGTTCACGCAGCAGCAGGTAGAGCACGATGCCACCGCTCATGGCGATCAGGCTCATGATCAGTGGGGCGTTCCAGCCGTGCCAGATGGCCAGGCTGTATTCAGGCAAGGTGCCGCCCACCACGGGTAGCGCGGCGGCAGCCAGCAGCGGGCCGACCGATTGCGCCGGGAAGATCCCCACCACCAGGCAGGTCAGTACCAGCAGCTCCACGGGCGCGCGCATCCAGCGGGGTGGCTCGTGGGGTGTGTGCGGCAGGTCCTGGGCGGTAGGGCCGAAGAACACGTCGACGGTGAAGCGCAGCGCATAAGCCACGCTGAAGGTGCCGGCCAGGGTGGCGATCACCGGCAATGCGGTCTCGACCCAGGCGGTGGACGAGATGAATACCGTTTCGGCGAAGAACATTTCCTTGGACAGGAAACCGTTCATCAAGGGCACGCCAGCCATCGAAGCGCTGGCCACCATGGCCAACGTGGCGGTGAAGGGGATCAGGCGGAACAAACCGCTCAGGCGGCGAATGTCGCGGGTGCCGCTTTCGTGGTCGATGATGCCAGCGGCCATGAACAGCGAAGCCTTGAAGGTGGCATGGTTGAGAATGTGGAACACGGCCGCCACGGCCGCGAGCGGGCTGTTCAGGCCCAGCAGCAGAGTGATCAGGCCCAGATGGCTGATGGTCGAATAGGCCAGCAGCCCCTTGAGGTCGTTCTGGAACATTGCCGCGAACGCGCCCAGCAGCAAGGTCAGGGCACCGGCCCCGCCGACGATCCAGAACCATTCTTCGCTGCCCGAGAGCACCGGCCACAGCCGTGCCAGCAGGAATACGCCGGCTTTGACCATGGTGGCCGAGTGCAGGTAGGCCGAAACCGGGGTGGGGGCCGCCATGGCGTGGGGCAGCCAGAACTGGAAGGGGAACTGCGCGCTCTTGCTCAGCGCGCCGATCAGGATCAAGGGCAGCAGCACCGGGTACAGCGTGTGCTCACGGATCAGCTGGCCGGCAGCCAGGACCTTGTCCAGGTCGTAGCTGCCGACCACATGGCCGAGCAGCAGCACCCCCACCAGCATGCACAGGCCGCCCGCGCCAGTGACCATCAACGCCATGTAGGCACCGCGGCGGGCATCGCTGCGATGGTGCCAGTAGCCGATCAGCAGGAAGGAGAACAGGCTGGTCAGTTCCCAGAAGAACACCAGCTGGATCAGGTTGCCGGAGATCACCACCCCGAGCATGGCGCCCATGAAGGCCAGGAAGAACGCGAAGAAGCGCGGCACCGGGTCCTGGGGAGACATATAGTAGCGTGCGTACAGCGACACCAGGGTGCCGATGCCCAGCACCAGCAGGGAGAACAGCCAGGCGAAGCCGTCCATGCGCAGCACCAGATTCAGCCCCAGGCTCGGCAGCCAGAGGAATTCCTCGCGAATCACGCCGCCGTGGGCGACCTGCGGGTACATCAACGCCACCTGGATGGTGCCAGCCAGGGCCACGAGCCCGGCGAGAATGGACTCTGCGTTACGTGCGTTGTGCGGCAGCACAGCTGCCAGGCAACTGCCCACGAACGGCAGAAGCAATAGCACTATCAAGGACATAGCGTTCTAATCTGGAGAAGTTTGGCAAAGATCATACGTGCCGCACGGGTGATCACCAACACGCAAGCGGCTGCACGATCTTCTAAATGCGGCGTGACAGGCTGTTTTTTTATAACAGTTTTTTTCAAAGCATAGCTGCTGTCCGGCGCTTCACAGGCCCGGTTCGCGCTCTGGATGCTCTTCGCGTTCCTGTACCACTGGGGCCTGGCTGGCGCGGCGGATCTTCAGTTCGCTGACCACTACGGCAATCACGATCAGCAGGCCTCCTAGCAGCGCGACGCCCGGTAGGCGCTCGCCGGCGATGCGGCCGACGACGCCCGCCCAGACCGGCTCGCCGGCATAGATGAGGGTGGCTCGCGTGGGCGAAACGGATTTCTGCGCCCAGTTCATCGCCACCTGGATCACTGCGCTCATCGCCCCCAGGCCAAGGGCGCTGCAAAGCAGCAGCCAGGAGAAGCCCGGCAGGGCTTCCTGGGTCGGAACGATCATCAGGAAGGCCAGGGCCGAGGCGGTCGCCAGTTGCACCACGGTGACCCGGCGCACATCGACCTGGCCGGCATAGCGGCTGATGAGAATGATTTCGCCAGCGATCGCCACGGCACTGACCAGGGTGACCAGCTCGCCTTCGCTGAAATGCAAGGTGCCACCGTTCGGGCCGGCCAACAGCACCAGCCCGACGAACGCCAGGCAGATGCCAAGGCTTGGCATCAGGCCGGGGCGACGGCCGAGTACCAGCCATTGCAACAGGGGTACGAAGGGCACGTAGAGGGCCGTGATGAAGGCCGACTGGCTGCTGCTGATGGTTTGCAGGCCCATGGTCTGCAAACCATAGCCGAGCATGATCGACACACCGATGAGCATGCCGGCCTTGAGCTCCGTGAAGGTCAGCCCCGGCAGCGAGCGGGCCGACACCAGGCCGACGAACACGGCGGCCGCGGCAAAGCGCAGACCGACGAAGAACATCGGGCCACTGACGGTCATGACATTGTGCACCAGCAGGAAGGTGCCACCCCAGAGCATGGTGATGAATACCAGCACCAGTTCCGCCTTGCTCAGACGCAAGGAGACGGCGGATTGGGTGGGCAGGCTGGGCTGGCTCATGGGCTTGCTTACTCGACAGGGGCGGCGCACAATCGCCGCAAAGTGGGCAGTATACTGCGCAATCCCTACCTGTGAGCAATATAGTGCACAAAGATTCTTCGCACCGGGCATCGGTGCTGCAACATGTCAGCCAGAACGTTCGCCAGTTACGCAGCGTTGCCGGGCTGAGCCAGACGGCACTGGCCGAGCGCTCTGGGGTCAGCCGGCGAATGTTGGTAGCCATCGAGGCGGGCGAAAAGAATGTCAGCCTCACCACCCTCGACCTGATCGCCGAAGCCCTGGGTGTGGCGTTCAGCACGCTCATCCAGGCTCCCGACCGACGTGACCCCAGCCGTATAAACGAGCTGGCCTGGGCCGGCGAGCATGCCGGGAGCAAGGCCATCCTGCTGGGCAGCAGTCCGGCCCGGCGTGAGGTCGAGCTCTGGGAGTGGACCCTGGCGCCGGGCGAATCCTACGCCAGCGAAGCCGACGCCGAGGGTTGGAGCGAGCAGATCTACGTGGCTGCCGGCTGCCTGACGCTGGTCATCGAAGGGCGTAAGCTGCGCTTGCAGGCGGGCGAGTTCCATGTATTCCCCAGCAACTGCCGGTACGTGTACCGCAACGATGCCAGCGAGCCCACGCGGTTCGTGCGCAACGTGGTGATCTGAGCGCTTTAGCGGCGGTATTCGGCGAGCAATTGCTCGGTGCTCTCGACCCGGGCATAGGCGAAGGCCAGCGCCGCCATGGAGGCCGCCTGGACCTGCGCTGCGGGGACCTGCTTGCCGGCGAAGTCCAAGGGCAGGGTCGCGCACGCATCGTGGGCTACTGCCACTTGATAGCCATGGTCGGCCGCCGCGCGGGTGGCCGCGTCGATGCACATGTGGCTCATGCTGCCGACGATGGTCAGGGTCCGGACGTCATGTTGGTCCAGCAGGGCCTTGAGGTTGGTATCGCGAAACGCATTGACCTGGTGCTTGGTGACCACGGCTTCGCCGCTGGCCGGCGCTACCTTGTGATGGATCTGCGCACCCTCCGAGCCCGGCGTGAAGAATGGCGCGTCGGCGCTTTCGAATTCATGGCGCACGTGTACCACCAGGTCGCCCCGGCTGCGGGCCGCGTCCAGCAGGCGAGCCGCGTTGTCGGCGGCGCTGTCGGCACCGTCGAGGGTCCACTTGCCGCCGGGGAAGTAGTCGTTCTGGATGTCGATGATGATCAGGGCCTGCTTGCTCATGCTGCCTCCTGTGGCAGTAGTGGTTGGTTGAAGATAGTTATAGGCTTGGGCGATGTTCCCTGGGATTGGCGCGATCGACACAATGACGGCAAAAACTGACAGCCCCGCTACCCTGGAAATCGGTGTTCTGGTCTATCCAGGGGCGCAAGGCGCCGCCGTGCACGGCCTGACGGACCTGTTCACGGTGGCCAACCGGGTCGCCGCCGAGCTGGGCGAAGGCAGCCTGCCACGCCTGCGTGTCAGCCATTGGCAGGTCGACGATGAAGGGCAGTTGCAGGCCATCCATGACAGCCTGGCGCAACCTCGCCATGCGCTGCGTGCCCTGGTGATCCCGCCGAGCCTGGAGTCGGCACCGGCCCCTGCGTTGCTCGAGCGTCACCGTACTGCCCTGTGCCAATGGCATGGGCAGGGCACCGTGCTCGCTTCGGTGTGCATCGGGGTGTTCTTCATTGCCGCCAGCGGCCTGCTCGATGGGCGAGCGGCGAGCACCCACTGGAACTATGCGCAGGCATTGGGCGAGCGCTACCCCAAGGTGCGGGTGGAGGCCAACCAGCCGCTGCTCGATGACGGCGACATCGTGACATCGGCCGGCTTGATGGCCTGGACCGAGCTTGGCCTGCGCTTGCTGGAGCGTTTCCTCGGTGCGACCCTGGCCCGGGAAACTGCCCGTTACCTGGCCGTGGAGCCGTTGGCCAGCGCTTTGCCGGGCGCGCGTTTCAGCCCGCGGTTGGACCATGGTGACGAAGCGGTGCTCAAGGTCCAGCATTGGCTACAGGGCAACGGGGCGCAAGAGGCCGACCTGGCCAGCATGGCGTTATGCGCCGGCCTCGAGCCGCGGACCTTCCTGCGCCGCTTCCGCGCGGCCACCGGGCTGCGGCCGACCGAGTACTGCCAACAGGTGCGCGTGGTGCGGGCCTGCCGGTTGCTGGAGTTTACTCGACGCAGCGTGGACCAGATCGCCTGGGGCGTGGGCTACCAAGACCCGGGCGCGTTTCGCAAGGTGTTCCAGCGTATCGTCGGGTCGACCCCCAGCGATTACCGGCGACGCTTCATCGCCCAGCCCTGACATCTCCTAATGGGCGGGTGGATGCGGGCCGGGGCCCTGCTCGGCCAGGCGGTCGTGATGATTGCGCAGGGGGCATTCCTTCAACGACAGGCAGCCGCAGCCGATGCAGCCGTCCAGCTGATCGCGCAGCAAGATCAGTTCGTCGATCCGCCGGCTGAGGTCGTCACGCCAGCGCGCCGATAGCCGGCCCCAGTCTTCGGCGCTGGGCGTGTGGTCCCTGGGCAGGGTGTCCAGGGCCTGGGCGATGTCGGCCAGGGCGATGCCCAGGCGCTGGGCCATCTTGATCACCGCCACCCGGCGCAGCGTGGCCCTGGGATAGCGGCGCTGGTTGCCCGCATTGCGGATACTGTGGATCAACCCCTTGGTCTCGTAGAAATGCAGCGCCGTGACGGCAACGCCGCTGCGTGCGGCCAGTTGGCCGACGCTCAGCAGCTTTTCTTCGCAAGAGGGCGTTTTGCCTGGCATGGGAAGAAATTCCTTGACCTTGACTTAAGTCGAGGTTTTACCCTGCAAACCATCGCGCTGCAAGCGTCCGGAGCAAGGAGACAGTCCATGGCGGCCCAGCCCACGACCTTATGGTTCACCCAGATGATCGAATACGAAGTGCCAACGATCCGGCAGCAGGCGCTGGCCGAGGCCTTGGTGGTGCGCAGCGAAGCGTTGGCGGCGCGTTGCGAGGGGCTGCTGGCGGTCAGTATCCAGGCCAGCGACGATGGCAGTCGAGTATTGCAGTACCTGCAATGGCAATCACGCCAGGCGTGGGCTGCGGCGGCAGATTGCTTCGTGGAGGAGCCGTTCCTCGACTTGCTGTGCCAGCACCAGGCGCGGGGCATCAATTTCGCTGCCTACCAGACCCTGCGCAGCCTTGTGCGAGGCGCCGATGGCGAGTTGCAGTGCCAGGTGGGCGAGCCTCAGGCGTACCAGGGAGCGTAATGCGGGTAGCGGTCCAGGCGTGCGCCTATGACCATCTCCTCGATCCAGGACGCGAGCATGGCGCTGTAGGCCTTCTGGCATTCCTCGCTGGAAAGGGCATGGTCGGCGCCGTCGACGATACGGTGGGTCAGCGAGTGGGCCGCGACGAACGCCGAGCGATAGCTCATCAGCGTATTGTGCGGCACATAGTCGTCGTTTTCGGACTCGACCAGCAGCACGTCACCGCCGAACTCGGCACAGGCGGCCAGGGCCCGATTATCGGCAGGGCCCAGGATACGCTGGCGATAGCTGTTCAGGCGCTGCCGATCCAGGGCCTGCTTGGGCGTTTCCCAGTCATCGTCCCAATACAACGCCGGCACCCGCAGGGCCAGCCATTTGACAGGCCTCTGGGTCGTCAGCAAGGTCGCCAGGTAGCCGCCATAGCTGCTGCCGATCACGGCAATGGCGCCCGGGTCCACGGCGGGGTGGTTGGCCAGCCGGTCGTAGGCGGCCAGCACGTCGCCCAGGTTCTGTCGGCGGGTGACGGTCAGGCGCTGGCTTTCGGTCTTTTCGTGGCCGCGCAAGTCGAAGGTCATGCATACGCAGCCAAGCCCGGTGATGTTGCGTGCCCGGGCCAGGTCGCGTTGCTGGCTGCCGCCCCAACCGTGGACGAAGAGAATGCCCGGCATCTTGCTGCCTGGGCTGACCACGGTGCCGGCGATCCGGTCGTCCTCGACCTGCAGCTCGACTGATTCACTCTGGATGGTCATGGTGGCGTATCCGTGCATACTTGCTGAGTTGTCCGAGTTCACTGTCGTTTCCCTGGTAGAAAAGTGTGGCGTCGGCAGGCAGTTCGGAAAGGCCGAAGACTTCATGGCTCGAGGCATGCACCCGTTGCAGGGCCGGGTCGTCGGCGAAGGCCTGCAGGGCCAGGATCTCGGCGCTGCTGGCCCCACCCAGGCGCCAGGACTGTTCCAGCACCCCGCTGCGCAGGCGCTGCCGGTGATCTCGGCCGCGGGCGATGTCATAGTTGCGGCGGGAAGCGATGAAGCCAGGAAAGTGCCGTTGCGCGGCGCGTTCATAAGTCATGGCCTGGTTGATGGCCAGGCGCAGGTGTTCTTCAAGCGGTAGCTGCAGCAGGGACGTATAGCCGCCTCGCACCACGACCAGGTCAGAACCGCCATAGACCTCGGTGCCCTGATGATCGCAGGTCAGGCGCTGGGTGCCATAGTAGCTGCACACCTGGTCGCCGACGCAGGCCTGGCCCACGCTATAGGTCTCGACGTCGTCCAGGTTCTCTTCCAGCACGAGCCCGACAAGCCCCAGTGTTGCGTCGTCCATCTGCGCCAGCAATGGCTCCAGGTCCTCGGCGTGCTCGACCACCTCCTGCCCCCGCCCGGCGCAGGCCAGCACTGGCTTGACCCGGATCGGCCCCTCGCGCAGGAGCAAGGCCGCAGCCTGCCGGGCATCGGTCTTGCTGAACACCGTGTAGCCGCGCAACAGGGCGTCGCGGGCGTCGCGGGCGAAGGCATCGGTCCAACCTGATGGGAAGCTCGCCCCGGTTAGCAGAGGGTGGGAAATGGCCTTGGTGGCCATGAAGGGGTGCGTGACCAGGCCGCCGAACAGGTCGTGCTCGTCCACGATCCCCAGGGGGCGGTAGCGCTGCGGGTCGACCAGGGTTTCGGTCGGTAGGTAGTAGTAGCGATCGTCGCTACCAGGGTGCTGGTCAGGCGTGGCCTTGCCAATGCCGAGCAGGCGCGCCAGGTAATCGAGGAGCTTGAGATGGACCGCGTGCTCGTGGTCGGGCGTGTGCTCGCGGGTATCGAGCAGTACGACGGCGGTCTTCGGATCACGGGGTCGGGGCATGGGCGATAGGTGTCCGCTAGGTATGTATGGTGTCTGAAGCCGCTTGGCCGGCCAAAGTTCAGCGCAGTCGATCGGTGGCAGGTGGCTCGAATCGTTGGCCGGGAAACATTGCGTACCTCGTCGTGATTGCGGCGCTTGGCCGGCTGTTCCATTATCAGCGCCCTGGAATAGTCGAAGGTGTATCCGCAGGAGTGCGTATGAACAGTCAGTCCCCGATTCAGCAAAGCGTGCAGGCCCGCCTGGCACGTGTGCGCGAGGTGATGGCCAACGACGGGCTGGATGCCCTCCTGGTGCCCTCGGCCGATCCCCACTTGTCCGAATACCTGCCGGGGCACTGGCAGGGGCGGCAATGGCTGTCCGGCTTCCATGGGTCGGTGGGCACCCTGGTAGTGACGGCGGGCTTTGCCGGGCTCTGGGCCGACAGCCGCTATTGGGAGCAAGCGCAGCACGAACTCGCCGGCAGTGGCATCGAACTCATGAAGCTGCTGCCTGGGCAGCCCGGAGCGCTGGAATGGCTTGGCGAACATATCAAGCCCCAGGGCACGGTTGCCGTCGATGGTGCGGTCATGGCCCTGGCGTCCGCCCGGCTGTTGGAGGAGCGCCTCAGGGCGAAGGAGGCGCGGCTGCGCACCGACTTGGACGTGCTGGGCAAGGTGTGGGATGACCGGCCGGCACTACCGGGCAATGCGGTCTACCAGCACCTGCCACCCCATGCCAGCGTCAACCGTGCGCAGAAGCTCGTCGAGTTGCGTCGCACGCTGGTTGAGCGAGGCGCTGATTGGCATTTCCTCGCCACTCTCGATGACATCGCTTGGCTGTTCAACTTGCGGGGCAGTGATGTCTCCTACAACCCGGTGTTCGTTTCCTTCGCACTGATCGGGCAGGAACAAGCGACCCTGTTCGTTGGGCTGGACAAGGTCGATGAGCATCTGCGACAGGTATTGGCGGCAGATGGCATCGAGGTTCGCGATTATGCCGATGTGGGCCAGGCCCTGGGCAGGATCGCGCCGGGCAGCCGCCTGCTGGTGGATCCGGCGCGCGTCACCTGTGGTTTGCTGGGGCACTTGGATGGGCGCGTGCAATTGGTCGAGGGCGCCAACCCCACCACCTTGAGCAAATCGCGCAAGAGCGAGGATGACTTGGTGCATATCCGCCGGGTCATGGAGCACGATGGCGCCGCGTTATGCGAATTCATCGCCTGGTTCGAGGCGAACCTGGGCAAGGAAACCATCACCGAGCTGACCATCGACGAGCGGTTGACCGCAGCCCGGGCGCGTCGGCCGGATTTCGTGTCGCTGAGCTTTTCCACCATCGCGGCGTTCAATGCCAATGGCGCCATGCCGCATTATCGGGCGACCGAACAATCCCATGCGGTGATCGAGGGCGATGGCTTGCTGTTGATCGACTCGGGTGGCCAATACCTGGGCGGTACCACTGATATCACGCGGATGGTACCGGTCGGCACGCCGAGCCTCGAGCAACGCCAGGACTGCACGCGGGTGCTCAAGGGCATGATCGCGTTGTCGCGGGCCAGGTTCCCGCGAGGCATTCTTTCGCCCCTGCTCGACGCCATCGCCCGCGCGCCGATCTGGGCGGATCAGGTCGACTATGGCCATGGCACCGGTCATGGCGTGGGGTACTTCATGAATGTACACGAAGGGCCCCAGGTCATTGCCTATCAGGCTGCAACATTGCCGCAGACGGCGATGCAGGTGGGCATGATCAGTTCGATCGAGCCAGGCACCTACAGGCCGGGAGCCTGGGGCGTACGTATCGAGAACCTGGTGGTCAACCGGGAAGTTGGCAAGAACGCCTTTGGCGATTTCCTGGCGTTCGAGACCCTGACCCTTTGTCCGATCGACACGCGCTGCCTGTTGCCCGAGCTGTTGGGGCAGGAGGAGATCCAGTGGCTCAACGCCTACCATGCGACCGTGCGTGAGCGGTTGGCGCCTTTGCTCCAAGGAGAGGCGCTGGCCTGGCTGGAGGCCCGAACGGCGCCTATTTAACCTGGCGGACGGGCATCAACGAAAAAGGGCAGCCGTTCGGCTGCCCTTTTCAGTTCATTTGCACAGGACGATCATGCTACGGCTGGTGTAACCGGCCGGATTGATACCGAACAGGTAATCGCCCGGTTCTTCGTCCGCATCGCCGGAACGGGCGATGACCTTGTAACCGCGGTTGCCGCAGGACGTGGCTGCCTTGCTGTAGCATTTCTCCCAAGAGGAGGAGAGGCCGGAGCAATTGATATGTAGCCCTTTCTTTCCCCGCTTCACCTCGGTCTTGGCGGTGGCGGCGCATCCAGCAATGGCCAAGATGGCCAGGATGAGCAAAATACGTTTCATTCCTGTCCTTAAATGCAGGGCCGACCAGCATGCCTGGCCCCGTCGTTATCGCTCTTTTCTTCCTGGAATTTCCCCAACGTCCCTGTCTTGTACAGTAGATAGCGTAAAGATCAAATTTTTTTGACAGCTTAATCAGCCTAGGCTGGAGGGACAATGGGAAAAGTCCGAGCGAATGAAAATATTTCTCATGTCAATCCGCCGCTACGGCTGTCGGGGTCTCCTTGCGCATCGACAAGGTCGCCCCGACGGAAGCGGTGATAATCGCCAGGATGGCGAGCCATTGGGAAAGGGATAGGACTTCCCCCAGGAACAACAACCCTGAAAGCGCAGCGAATACGGGCTCGATGCTCATCAGGGTACCGAATGTGCGGGCGGGCATGCGGGTCAGGGCGACCATCTCCAGGCTGTAGGGGAGGGCGGTGGAGAGCACTGCGACGCCCAGGGCCACCGGAATCAGGGCCGGTGCGAGCAATGCACTGCCGGCATGCGCGATGCCGATAGGCGCGACGAACAGCGCTGCCACCAGCACGCCCAGGGCGGCCGTCTGGATGCCGTGTTCTGCACCGGCGCGTTGGCCATAGAGGATATACAGTGCCCAGCACACCCCCGCTCCTAGCGCGTAGGCTGCGCCAACCAGGTCGACGGCCTGGCCGGATTGGCCGACAGGAATCAACAGCAGCAACCCGATGATCGCCAAGCCGATCCATAGGAAGTCCACCACCCGTCGCGAGGCCAGGATCGCGACGGCCAGTGGCCCGGTGAATTCCAGTGCCACGGCGATACCCAGCGGGACGGTACGCACGGACATATAGAAGAGCAGGTTCATACCGCCCAGTGCCAGGCCATAGATGACGACGCTGCGTAGCGTGGCGGCATTCATCCGTGCACGCCATGGACGCAGCAATAGCAACATGATGATGCTGGCGAATACCAGGCGAAGGGCGGTGGTGCCTTGGGCTCCGACAGCGGGAAACATGCTTTTGGCCAGGGAGGCTCCTGACTGGATCGAGGCCATGGCGATCAGCAGCAGGCCGATGGGAAACAGCGTGGCGGCCAGACTGCGAGGCTGGTTGTTCATTGCAGGAGGGTAATCCTTATAAATGGAAGTGATACGACTGAGCACTATAGTGCGCATTGGTCCCTGTCGTCGGCAAGAGCGGTTTGATAACGTTTTTTGAAAATAACGGTTGACGTGCCGTTTCAGGGGCCTATAATGCGCCCCACTTCCGACGTAGTCGAAACGCAAAACTCCTTGAGATTCAATGGGTTGAACGCTTCAGGTAGTATCGGAAGGCTTCGGTCTCACAGATCGGCAGCGGTGAAAAAGGCAGTTGACAGCAGGTTTTAACGCTGTATGATTCGCCTCCCGCTACGAGAGATCGCAGCGCGTTAAGCGGTTGAAGTTGAACGAAAAACTTCAAAATAAACGCTTGACAGACCCTGAGGAAAGCGTAGAATGCGCGGCCTCGGTTGAGCAAAGCGCTTAACCAAATCGCTCTTTAACAATCGAATCAAGCAATTCGTGTGGGTGCTTGTGAGTACGGTCTGATAGTCGCCAAGATTATCAGCATCACAAGTGGCCATGCGAGAAATCACATAGTCATTTGAGATTGCTGAGCCAAGTTTAGGGTTTCTTAAAAACCCAAGCAGTATTGAACTGAAGAGTTTGATCATGGCTCAGATTGAACGCTGGCGGCAGGCCTAACACATGCAAGTCGAGCGGATGACGGGAGCTTGCTCCTTGATTCAGCGGCGGACGGGTGAGTAATGCCTAGGAATCTGCCTGGTAGTGGGGGACAACGTTCCGAAAGGGGCGCTAATACCGCATACGTCCTACGGGAGAAAGTGGGGGATCTTCGGACCTCACGCTATCAGATGAGCCTAGGTCGGATTAGCTAGTTGGTGAGGTAATGGCTCACCAAGGCGACGATCCGTAACTGGTCTGAGAGGATGATCAGTCACACTGGAACTGAGACACGGTCCAGACTCCTACGGGAGGCAGCAGTGGGGAATATTGGACAATGGGCGAAAGCCTGATCCAGCCATGCCGCGTGTGTGAAGAAGGTCTTCGGATTGTAAAGCACTTTAAGTTGGGAGGAAGGGCAGTAAGTTAATACCTTGCTGTTTTGACGTTACCGACAGAATAAGCACCGGCTAACTCTGTGCCAGCAGCCGCGGTAATACAGAGGGTGCAAGCGTTAATCGGAATTACTGGGCGTAAAGCGCGCGTAGGTGGTTCGTTAAGTTGGATGTGAAAGCCCCGGGCTCAACCTGGGAACTGCATCCAAAACTGGCGAGCTAGAGTATGGTAGAGGGTGGTGGAATTTCCTGTGTAGCGGTGAAATGCGTAGATATAGGAAGGAACACCAGTGGCGAAGGCGACCACCTGGACTGATACTGACACTGAGGTGCGAAAGCGTGGGGAGCAAACAGGATTAGATACCCTGGTAGTCCACGCCGTAAACGATGTCAACTAGCCGTTGGAATCCTTGAGATTTTAGTGGCGCAGCTAACGCATTAAGTTGACCGCCTGGGGAGTACGGCCGCAAGGTTAAAACTCAAATGAATTGACGGGGGCCCGCACAAGCGGTGGAGCATGTGGTTTAATTCGAAGCAACGCGAAGAACCTTACCAGGCCTTGACATGCAGAGAACTTTCCAGAGATGGATCGGTGCCTTCGGGAACTCTGACACAGGTGCTGCATGGCTGTCGTCAGCTCGTGTCGTGAGATGTTGGGTTAAGTCCCGTAACGAGCGCAACCCTTGTCCTTAGTTACCAGCACGTTATGGTGGGCACTCTAAGGAGACTGCCGGTGACAAACCGGAGGAAGGTGGGGATGACGTCAAGTCATCATGGCCCTTACGGCCTGGGCTACACACGTGCTACAATGGTCGGTACAGAGGGTTGCCAAGCCGCGAGGTGGAGCTAATCTCACAAAACCGATCGTAGTCCGGATCGCAGTCTGCAACTCGACTGCGTGAAGTCGGAATCGCTAGTAATCGCGAATCAGAATGTCGCGGTGAATACGTTCCCGGGCCTTGTACACACCGCCCGTCACACCATGGGAGTGGGTTGCACCAGAAGTAGCTAGTCTAACCTTCGGGAGGACGGTTACCACGGTGTGATTCATGACTGGGGTGAAGTCGTAACAAGGTAGCCGTAGGGGAACCTGCGGCTGGATCACCTCCTTAATCGAAGACATCAGCCTGCTGATGAGCTCCCACACGAATTGCTTGATTCCTTGAAGAAGACGATGCTGTAACGCGACCCTGTTATAGGTCTGTAGCTCAGTTGGTTAGAGCGCACCCCTGATAAGGGTGAGGTCGGCAGTTCAAATCTGCCCAGACCTACCATTCGCTGGGTGCAGAGACGACGGGGCCATAGCTCAGCTGGGAGAGCGCCTGCCTTGCACGCAGGAGGTCAGCGGTTCGATCCCGCTTGGCTCCACCATTTGCTTTGCTGCACAGTTACCTGCAGAACTTAGAAATGAGCATTCCACTGCGAATGTTGATTTCTGACTTTTGTCAGATCGTTCTTTAAAAATTCGGATATGTGATAGATAGACTGATGACCACTTTCACTGGTGGGCCATCAGGCTAAGGTAAAATTTGTGAGTTGCTCGCAAGAGCATCAATGCGAATTTTCGGCGAATGTCGTCTTCACAGTATAACCAGATTGCTTGGGGTTATATGGTCAAGTGAAGAAGCGCATACGGTGGATGCCTTGGCAGTCAGAGGCGATGAAAGACGTGGTAGCCTGCGATAAGCTTTGGGGAGTCGGCAAACAGACTGTGATCCAGAGATCTCTGAATGGGGGAACCCACCTAGGATAACCTAGGTATCTTGCACTGAATACATAGGTGCAAGAGGCGAACCAGGGGAACTGAAACATCTAAGTACCCTGAGGAAAAGAAATCAACCGAGATTCCCTTAGTAGTGGCGAGCGAACGGGGACCAGCCCTTAAGCTGGTTTGAGATTAGTGGAACGCTCTGGAAAGTGCGGCCATAGTGGGTGATAGCCCCGTACACGAAAATCTCTTGCCAGTGAAATCGAGTAGGACGGAGCACGAGAAACTTTGTCTGAACATGGGGGGACCATCCTCCAAGGCTAAATACTACTGACTGACCGATAGTGAACCAGTACCGTGAGGGAAAGGCGAAAAGAACCCCGGAGAGGGGAGTGAAATAGAACCTGAAACCGTATGCGTACAAGCAGTGGGAGCCTACTTTGTTAGGTGACTGCGTACCTTTTGTATAATGGGTCAGCGACTTATATTCAGTGGCGAGCTTAACCGAATAGGGGAGGCGTAGCGAAAGCGAGTCTTAATAGGGCGTTTAGTCGCTGGGTATAGACCCGAAACCGGGCGATCTATCCATGGGCAGGTTGAAGGTTAGGTAACACTGACTGGAGGACCGAACCGACTACCGTTGAAAAGTTAGCGGATGACCTGTGGATCGGAGTGAAAGGCTAATCAAGCTCGGAGATAGCTGGTTCTCCTCGAAAGCTATTTAGGTAGCGCCTCATGTATCACTCCAGGGGGTAGAGCACTGTTTCGGCTAGGGGGTCATCCCGACTTACCAAACCGATGCAAACTCCGAATACCTGGAAGTGCCGAGCATGGGAGACACACGGCGGGTGCTAACGTCCGTCGTGAAAAGGGAAACAACCCAGACCGTCAGCTAAGGTCCCAAAGTCATGGTTAAGTGGGAAACGATGTGGGAAGGCTTAGACAGCTAGGAGGTTGGCTTAGAAGCAGCCATCCTTTAAAGAAAGCGTAATAGCTCACTAGTCGAGTCGGCCTGCGCGGAAGATGTAACGGGGCTCAAACCATGCACCGAAGCTACGGGTATCACCTTAGGGTGATGCGGTAGAGGAGCGTTCTGTAAGCCTGTGAAGGTGAGTTGAGAAGCTTGCTGGAGGTATCAGAAGTGCGAATGCTGACATGAGTAACGACAATGCGAGTGAAAAACTCGCACGCCGAAAGACCAAGGTTTCCTGCGCAACGTTAATCGACGCAGGGTTAGTCGGTCCCTAAGGCGAGGCTGAAAAGCGTAGTCGATGGAAAACAGGTTAATATTCCTGTACTTCCAGTTATTGCGATGGAGGGACGGAGAAGGCTAGGCCAGCTTGGCGTTGGTTGTCCAAGTTTAAGGTGGTAGGCTGAAATCTTAGGCAAATCCGGGATTTCAAGGCCGAGAGCTGATGACGAGTTGCCTTCAGGCGACGAAGTGGTTGATGCCATGCTTCCAAGAAAAGCTCCTAAGCTTCAGATAACTGGGAACCGTACCCCAAACCGACACAGGTGGTCGGGTAGAGAATACCAAGGCGCTTGAGAGAACTCGGGTGAAGGAACTAGGCAAAATGGCACCGTAACTTCGGGAGAAGGTGCGCCGGCGAGGGTGAAGGACTTGCTCCGTAAGCCCATGCCGGTCGAAGATACCAGGCCGCTGCGACTGTTTATTAAAAACACAGCACTCTGCAAACACGAAAGTGGACGTATAGGGTGTGACGCCTGCCCGGTGCCGGAAGGTTAATTGATGGGGTTAGCGCAAGCGAAGCTCTTGATCGAAGCCCCGGTAAACGGCGGCCGTAACTATAACGGTCCTAAGGTAGCGAAATTCCTTGTCGGGTAAGTTCCGACCTGCACGAATGGCGTAACGATGGCGGCGCTGTCTCCACCCGAGACTCAGTGAAATTGAAATCGCTGTGAAGATGCAGTGTATCCGCGGCTAGACGGAAAGACCCCGTGAACCTTTACTATAGCTTTGCACTGGACTTTGAGCTTGCTTGTGTAGGATAGGTGGGAGGCTTTGAAGTGGGGACGCCAGTTCTCATGGAGCCATCCTTGAAATACCACCCTGGCAACCTTGAGGTTCTAACTCAGGTCCGTGATCCGGATCGAGGACAGTGTATGGTGGGTAGTTTGACTGGGGCGGTCTCCTCCCAAAGATAACGGAGGAGTACGAAGGTGCGCTCAGACCGGTCGGAAATCGGTCGCAGAGTATAAAGGCAAAAGCGCGCTTGACTGCGAGACCCACACGTCGAGCAGGTACGAAAGTAGGTCTTAGTGATCCGGTGGTTCTGTATGGAAGGGCCATCGCTCAACGGATAAAAGGTACTCCGGGGATAACAGGCTGATACCGCCCAAGAGTTCATATCGACGGCGGTGTTTGGCACCTCGATGTCGGCTCATCACATCCTGGGGCTGAAGCCGGTCCCAAGGGTATGGCTGTTCGCCATTTAAAGTGGTACGCGAGCTGGGTTTAGAACGTCGTGAGACAGTTCGGTCCCTATCTGCCGTGGACGTTTGAGATTTGAGAGGGGCTGCTCCTAGTACGAGAGGACCGGAGTGGACGAACCTCTGGTGTTCCGGTTGTCACGCCAGTGGCATTGCCGGGTAGCTATGTTCGGAAGAGATAACCGCTGAAAGCATCTAAGCGGGAAACTTGCCTCAAGATGAGATCTCACTGGGATCTTGAATCCCCTGAAGGGCCGTCGAAGACTACGACGTTGATAGGTCGGGTGTGTAAGCGCTGTGAGGCGTTGAGCTAACCGATACTAATTGCCCGTGAGGCTTGACCATATAACACCCAAGCAATTTGCTGTTGCGAATTGCGGTGGTGAAGACGAACGAACCGAAAGTTTGCATCACAAATTCACATATCCGAATTGGCTGGCATGTCCATCTGGACGTTCTGGCAACAGAATTTCTTGACGACCATAGAGCATTGGAACCACCTGATCCCATCCCGAACTCAGCAGTGAAACGATGCATCGCCGATGGTAGTGTGGGGCTTCCCCATGTGAGAGTAGGTCATCGTCAAGATTCATTTCGCAAAACCCCTATCTGCGCGAGCAGGTAGGGGTTTTGTCTTTCCGGTCGCTGAAACGGTGGGGCGTCAGGACTACAGACCGGGCACAGCGAATGATTTTAACTGCGCGCCAATTCCGCCAGGTGCGCTACAGCCTCTTCACTCTTGAGTACCAGTACATCTCCTTCGAGCGAATCGAGCACCACCTCGGAAGTGTTGCCGATCAAGGCACCTGAAATGCCGGTGCGGGCTACGGTACCTATTACCGTGACCACGGCATCGAGCTGCTTCTCCGTATAAGGAATCAATACATCCGCTGGCCCTTCGGCGATATGCAGATGGTCGTCGGGAACATCGAATTCCGCCTGAAAAGCCTTGCACGCTTCCCGGTAGCGCTGCTCGATGGTTTCCGAAAGCTGGTAGATCGGGTCGGATGCAGCGAGCATGGGAGAAGGGTGGGCGCTGATGACGTGCAATTGCCCCTTGGCCAACCCTGCTATGGCGTAGCCGTGGTCAATGATGCTGGCATGCAGGCGGCGATGGTCTTCATCATTGTTACCTACATCTACTGCCGCCAAGATCGCGCCGCCTGTCCATGGGCGCTCGCTCTTGACCATCAGTACTGCACACGGGCATTGGCGCAACAGCTTCCAGTCGCTGGGCGTGAGCAGTGCCTTGCGCAAGGGGTTGTCCGGGCGATGTTCTTTGATGACCAGCTCGCAGCCCTCGGCTTGCTGTACGTCGATGATGGACTCATGCAAGCTGTCATGCCAGGCCTGTTCATGGGTGACGTTATCGTATCCATCATCGTGCAGTTGGCTGCTGAGCAGGCTGAGCAAGGCGCTGTGGTCCTGTCGCTTGTCGCACATCAGCAGGTGCAGGCGTGCACCGGTGACGCCGGAAATGAGTTTGGCCCGGGCGAGGGCGCGACTGTGGGCGTGCTCGGGGTCAAGGACGACGAGAATACTGCGGACGGCTTGCATGGGCGTGAGCTCCCTTGGTAAGTGACGGCCAGTGCCTGACTATAGTCGGCGTTGCGCGCAGTGCCGCTTGATGTGTATCAAGCATAGTCGCTGGCGATTGCCGTCACCCCCGGTATAATCGCCGATCCTGCCGTTGGCCTGTAGTTTATGAGCTTATGTCCCTGATTCCCGAAATCGACGCCTTCCTCGGCTGCCCGACTCCTGACGCCTGGATCGAAGCGGCGCTCGCCGACCAGGAAACCCTGTTGATCGATCACAAGAACTGTGAATTCAAGGCTGCCAGCACGGCTTTGAGCCTGATTGCCAAGTACAACACGCACATTGACCTGATCAACATGATGTCGCGTCTGGCCCGCGAAGAGCTGGTCCATCACGAGCAGGTGCTGCGCTTGATGAAGCGCCGCGGTGTGCCGCTGCGGCCGGTTTCGGCAGGGCGCTACGCCTCTGGGTTGCGGCGCCTGGTACGGGCACACGAGCCGGTCAAGCTGGTCGATACCCTGGTGGTCGGCGCCTTCATCGAGGCCCGTAGCTGTGAACGTTTCGCGGCCCTGGTACCGCACCTGGACGAAGAACTGGGGACGTTCTATCACGGGCTGCTCAAAAGCGAGGCGCGTCATTACCAAGGCTACCTGAAGTTGGCTCACCAATATGGTGACGAAGCGGACATCGCACGTGTGGTGGAGCAGGTACGCGAGGCAGAAGTGCAGTTGATCCTCTCTGCCGACCAGGAGCTGCGTTTCCACAGTGGCGTGCCCATGGCGCGAGCGGCCTGAACGCAATAGCGTCGCATGTCGATCAGCGACGCTGCCCCAACAATAGCCCAATGACCAGCCCTAGGCCTGCGGAAATCGCCACCGTCTGCCAGGGATGGCCGCCTATATAATCTTCAGCGGCTGCTACTGCAGGTTGCGCCTTGCTCCGTAGCCTGTTCACGGCGCGGTTCGCCTGGCGCAGCTTCAGGTTGACTTGGGCACGCAGCGTGTCGGCTTCATCGCCTACCAGGGCTGCGCTGTCATTCAGCAACCGCTCCGACTCTTCGATCAAGGCCTGCAACTCACTGAATACCTGGTCCTTGATTTGTTCGTTGTCTGTTTGCGGGGCGCTTTTCCTGGCCATGAACACGTCCTCATTCGCTGATTGTCAGGGCAATGGATACCTGTGCCCCTGGAAAGTTGCGTCGGCGTACCGGTTGCTCGCCGGTACAGTGTAAGATAACGCCCATTTTCAAGCGGCAGGTAATACCATGAGTTTCAATCTGGCCAACAGAAGCTTCGAGGAACGGGCACAGATCGAGGCGGAAAAGGCTCGGCTATTCGATTATTGGCAGAACAACCTTGGCAAAGCCAAGGGCGAGGCCGCCCGACTCATCGGCGAGAAGCCCCGGCGCAAGAGCAAATGGGCCGAGTGGGTCCGCGCCGAGCTCGATGGTATGTCGCCTCCCGAATTCGTCAACCTGGTGCGCAGCGAAGTCAACAAGATGATGGCTGCCGCCAGCAGTAACCGCTGATCGATCAGCGAACCAGGCTGCCCTCGGGCAGGTCGAGTGTGCCTTCGTCGGTGAAGCGCACAGTGCCTAGCGGGCCGCCAGCCATCTTGCCGCGCAGTACGTAAGGCAGGCCCTGCAGTGAATCCAGCCGGCTCAGGCCATAGGCTTGGCGCAATACGGCAAAGGCAGTGATGCTCACCGGCACCACCACCATCGCCTCGCCATAACGGCCAATGTGCCCTTTTTGGTCACTGACGCCGGCTGCCAGGGGCTGGTCGTTGACCTCAAGATTCAATGCGATGCCATTGAAGTCGACCGGTTTCTCGTTCGGGTTCTGCACGCGGATCTTTACCGCCATGCGCATTTCCAGCTCCTGGGACGGGAGTGGCTCGATGCCGACCACGCTGATGTTCAACGGGTCCCTGGGCTGGAACAGCGCGCAGGCGTTGAGCGTACAGGCAAGCAGGGTAGTCAGCCAGAAACGGCTTGGTCGCAAGCTCATGGCGTGTGCCTTGTCTCCAGGTCGAAACTGCAGTGTGGCAAAACCACGCGGACGTTGAAAGCACCGAGGCATGATTGGGCGCTGCGCAGCGGGCCCCACGAGCCATACTGAAATATCAGGAATCATCTCTACCGGCATTCGCTCTTTCGCCGCGAACCTGTCACGTCTTAGGCTATCCAATGCTTGGGCGCGCCTTTTTGCAAAGGAGGTGAAGCATGAATTCGACACTGCCGATCCTGGCCATCGGGCTGATGCTGAGCCTGCCGCTGCCAGCTGCGCCGTTGCCGCAACCGCTGTTCATCGCCAGCGACAGAAACAACCCCTACAACAGCCCGATCCAGCGCGCCAACCCCAACAGCCGCCAGGGCAGCATGCCTGCGGCGCCGCCGATCCGAGGGCCTTCGACGCAACCCAACCCGCGGCCGCCAACCCTGGATAACCGTGGCATCGGCAATGGCGAGAACCTGCGCCGGGAGCAGCGCGTGCCCAACCTGGAACCCGCCCGGCCACCACGGGATAGTCAACGTCTGCCCTGAGCCGCCACCTGGAAGGACCCGAGCATGAAGCCACGCATTTGGTTTACTACCTTGGCCATTTCAGCCTTGATGCCGCTGTTGGCACAGGCCGCCTCCGAACGCCAATTGCCCAGCGAGGAAGGCCAGCTGACCGTCAGTACTGTAGCCGATGGTCTACGTCATCCCTGGGCCTTGGCCTTCCTACCCGAAGGCAAGGGCATGTTGGTCACTGAGCGGCCCGGCAACCTGCGCGTGGTCAGCCCGGACGGCAAGGTCGGTCCGGCCCTGAGTGGGGTACCCAAGGTCTGGGCCGAAGGGCAGGGTGGCCTGCTGGATGTCGCACTGTCACCGGCGTTCGCCAAGGATCGCACGGTCTACCTGTCGTTTGCCGAGCAGGGCGCCGATGGCAAGGGCGGTACTGCGGTCGGCCGCGGCCAACTGTCCCAGGACCTGGCCCGCCTTGAGAATTTCACGGTGATCTTCCGCCAGCAGCCCAAGCTTTCCGATGGCATCCACTTCGGTTCGCGGCTGGTATTCGATCATGACGGCTACCTGTTCGTCGCCTTGGGGGAGAACAACCAGCGCGCCACCGCCCAGGACCTGGACAAACTGCAAGGCAAGATCGTACGGATTCTGCCAGATGGCGAAGTGCCCAAGGACAACCCCTTCGTTGGCCAGGCCAATGTGCGGCCAGAAATCTGGTCCTACGGCCATCGCAACCAACAGGGCGCCGCCCTCAACCCCTGGAGCGGCCAGCTATGGACCCATGAACACGGCCCCCGAGGGGGCGACGAAATCAACATCCCGCGGCCGGGCAAGAACTATGGCTGGCCGATCGCTACCCACGGAATCAACTATTCGTTGCTGCCGATTCCTGAGGCCAAGGGCAAGCATGCGGAGGGCACCCAGCCCCCGCACCACGTATGGGAAAAATCACCGGGCATCAGCGGCATGGCCTTCTATGACAGCCCGACCTTCAAGGCCTGGGACCATAACCTGTTCATCGGTGCGCTGGTATCCCGCGAACTGATCCGCTTGCAGCTCGACGGCGACAAGGTGGTTCACCAGGAGCGCCTGCTCGGCGAGTTGAAGGCACGCATCCGTGACGTGCGTGTAGGGCCGGATGGTTACCTGTATCTATTGACCGACGCCGAGGATGGCGCGTTGCTCAAGGTCGGCTTGAACGAACACTGACAAGCCACCGGCCTGTATGCTGTAAATCGGCTGCCCATAGGGCTGCGGTGCCGGGTACCATGGCGCTTTTGCCCAGGGGCATCCAGCATGTCACTCGACCCGCAAACCCTCTACCGTCAGGCACTGGACGAGGATGGATTCGTCCCCGATGCCGCCCAGGCCCTGGCAGTGGACGAGCTCCAGGCCTGCTTCGAGGCACTGCGCCAGGGTCGGCCCACACAGGGGGTCTATCTCTGGGGCCCGGTCGGGCGTGGCAAGACCTGGCTGATGGACCAGTTCCATCGAGCCCTGCAAATACCGGCGCGGCGCCAGCATTTCCACCATTTCATGGCCTGGGTGCATCAACGGCTGTTCCAGCTCAACGGCACTGCCGACCCGTTGCAGGCGTTGGCCCGGGCATTGGCGCAAGAGATCCGCGTGTTGTGCTTCGACGAGCTGTTCGTCAGCGATATTGGCGACGCGATCATCTTGGGCCGTCTGTTCCAGACACTCTTCGATCAGGGCGTAGTGGTCGTGGCGACGTCCAACCAGCCTCCCGAGCAGCTCTACCGCGACGGCTTCAACCGCGAGCGCTTCCTGCCGGCCATCGCTGCCATCGAGCGGCATATGCGCGTCCTGCCCGTGGCCGGTGAACAGGACCATCGCCTGCACCCCGGTGCGTCGCACCAGCGCTACTGGGTGGCCGAACCGGGGCGACCCAGTGCTCTGCCTGCAGTGTTTCACCAACTGAGCCAAGGCGATGCTGGCACCGAGGCGCCCCTGTCGATCGGCGCCCGTCAAGTCAACGTGGTACGACGCAGCGACGCCGTTGTGTGGTGTCGCTTCAGCGACCTGTGCGAGCAACCCCTGGCAGCCGTGGAGTTCATGGCTTTGTGCGACCTGTTTCCGGCGATCCTGGTCGAAGGTATCCCGGCACTTGGGGGGCAGCAGCAGGCTGGGCGTATCGCACGTGGCACCGAGGATGGCGCCGAGCGAGTGGTTGCCGGGGACCGCGAATTGCCGACCCTGGCACCCAAGGACGACAGTGTGCGGCGCTTCATCGCCTTGGTCGACGAATGCTACGACCGTCGGGTCGCCCTGTACCTGGAAGCCGAAGTACCGCTCGAAGCACTCTACACTCAAGGGTATCTGGCGTTCCCGTTCCAGCGAACCCTGAGCCGGCTACGGGAGATGCAACTGCAACGCTTCGTCTGAAGGAGTCGACCATGGAGCCGCTGTCGCATCATCTGCTGACCCAGGCCTACAACAATGGCTGGGCCAACCATCGTCTGTACAAGGCGTGCCTGCAACTGACCCACGACGAGTTCGTCGCCCCCCGTTGCAGCTTCTTCCCTTCGATCAAGGCCACACTCAACCATCTATTGACGGTGGACTGGTTCTACCTGCACGCGCTGGAGTGCGAGCAGCGCGGCGAAGCGCCGGGCCCGGACGGTGAGCGCTTTTTCGAGCCCGAGCAACCCTTTGCCACCTGCACCGACCTGCTCGCCGAGCAGGCCCAGGCCGATCATCGACTCATCGCCTATTGCCGGTCGCTGCAGGACGACCAGTTGCAGCGTTACGTGAGCATCGTGCGCCCAGATCGCTTGCAGCGCGAGTCCCGTCTGCGCCTGCTGGCGCACCTGTTCGAACACCAGATCCATCATCGGGGCCAGGTGCATGCGATGCTCAGCGATACCTCCGTGCATCCGCCGCAACTGGATGAGTTCTTCTGCGAAGAAGAGGCTAGCTTGCGGGCCGATGACTTTGCCGAGCTTGGTTGGAGCGAGGCGTTGATCTGGGGTGGGAGCTGAAAGCGCAGGGTACGTAGCCTCGGCGCCCAAACGCGGCACAAGCCCCACAGGTATGGCGGCGTCTGCCGGCGAACGGGCCTAGCGCTCCAGCCAACCGACCAACGCTTTGTGGAAGCGCGCCGGTTCCTCGATCTGTGGCGCATGCCCCAGGCCTTCGAACGTCACCAGTTCCCCTTGAGGTATCACCCCGGCCACCTTCGGCCCCAGCGCCTTGTACTTGCCCAGCCGGGCCTTTACCTCGGGCGAGGCGATATCGCTGCCGATGGCCGTGGTGTCCTGGTCGCCGATCAGTAGCAGGGTCGGCATCTGCAGGTCCTTGAATTCGTAGTACACCGGCTGGGTGAAGATCATGTCGTAGATCAGTGCCGAGTTCCATGCCACCGCCTCATGCCCCGGACCTCGGTTCAGGCCGACCAGCATCTGTACCCAGCGTTCGTATTCCGGCTTCCAGCGCCCGGCGTAATAGGTGTTGCGCTCATAGTTGCGCACCCCGTCGGCATCGAGCTTGAGCTCGCGCTGGTACCACTGGTCCACGCTGCGATAGGGCACGCCCAGGGCCTTCCAGTCCTCCAGGCCGATCGGGTTGACCATGGCCAGGCGCTCGACCTGCGTGGGGTACATCAAGGCATAACGGGTGGCGAGCATGCCGCCGGTGGAGTGCCCCAGGATGATCGCCTGTTTGATCCCCAGGTGTTCGAGCAGGGCATGGGTGTTTTGCGCCAGTTGCTGGAAGCTGTATTGATAGTGCGCCGGCTTGCTGGAGGTGCAAAAGCCGATCTGGTCCGGGGCGATGACGCGGTAGCCAGCCTGGCTCAACGCGTCCAGGGTGGTCTCCCAGGTAGCGGCACAGAAGTTCTTGCCGTGCATCAACACCACGCTGCGGCCATTGGCCTTGCCTTTTGCGGGCACGTCCATGTAGCCCATTTGCAGTGCTTGGCCTTGGGACTGGAAGTCGTAGTGCTTGAGGGGATGCGGGTAGTCGAAACCTTCGAGTTGCTTGCCGTAGGTCGGCGCCGGGGCGGCGAAGGCGGGGCTGCCGAGGAGGCAGGCCAGAGCCAGGGAGGTTGCGCGCAGCATGGGGGCACTCCGTGTAGGGCCATGTAGGAATAGGCGACTTTAGCAGTCAGTTGACGGCCGGATCGGCAAAAAGATGTCACCGGCCGTGTAGCCAACCCAGGGTGATCATGGTCAACACCAGGTAGCGTCCACCCTTGGCCAGGGTGACCAGCAGCACGAAACGCCAGAAGGGTTCGCGCATGATGCCGGCAATCAGGGTGAGGGGGTCGCCGATCACAGGCATCCAGCTCAACAGCAGCGACCATTGCCCCCAGCGCCGGTAGCGTTGCTGCGCACGTTCGAGTTGAGTGGCGTTGAACGGGAACCAGCGCCGCCCGCGCAGGTGCTCGATCGCACGGCCCAGGAGCCAGTTGACGATCGAGCCCAGCACGTTGCCCAGGGTGGCGACCAGCAATAAGGTCGCCCAGGCCGCCGGCTCTCGCAACAACAGCCCCACCAGTACAGCTTCCGATTGCAACGGCAGCAGCGTGGCGGCGCCGAAGGCGCTGAGAAACAGCGCCCCGAGGCTGAGCATCAATAGTCGGCCAGTACTTCGTCCTTGCCCTCGTGGGTCAGGCCGATGACCTGGTAGTGGTCCTTGTGGTCGCCCATTTCCATACCGGGCGAGCCCATGGGCATGCCCGGGACCGCGATGCCCTTGAGGTCATTGCGCTTGGCCAGCAGGCGAACCTGCTCGGCCGGCACATGGCCTTCGACGAACTTGCCATCGATCACGCCGGTATGGCACGAGGCCAGGCGCGGCGCCACGCCCAGGCGCTGCTTGACTTCGCTCATGTTCGGCTCGACATGGTCATTGACGGTGAAGCCGTTGTCGCGCAGGTGGCTGATCCATGCCTTGCAGCAGCCGCAATTGGGGTCGCGGTAGACATCGATGGTCTCGGCGGCCTGGGCCAGGCTGGAAATCGCCAGCAGGCCGAGGGGGAGCAGGTGTTTGCGCAGCATGGTGAAACTCCT
This sequence comes from Pseudomonas sp. p1(2021b), assembly GCF_020151015.1. Taxonomy (NCBI): domain Bacteria; kingdom Pseudomonadati; phylum Pseudomonadota; class Gammaproteobacteria; order Pseudomonadales; family Pseudomonadaceae; genus Pseudomonas; species Pseudomonas sp. p1(2021b). The sequence continues at coordinate 3,281,414 of NZ_CP083746.1, read as the reverse complement.
CTTCAAACGCAGGCGTGCAGACAGCCTGGTAGGTGTGGCCCGCAGCATAGCGCAAGCCAGCCCCAGGTGCAGCGCGAGCGGTGGTCGATTGCGCCTGGTGGCATGCTCGCCTGTACCGGCTGTCATTGAGCTGAAGGCAAGATTACAGCGTTGTCAGGTGGCACTTTGCCCCGGGTCCAGGTCACGCATCAGCAAGCCATGCTCGAGCGGTACCTGCTCCGGGATCGGCAGGTAGACCACATGACCATCACCGGGAGCCACCTGGATCGCCTGTTGCTGGCGATCGCTCAGGCGATCCAGATCGAAGTGGTAGTTGCCGCGAGGCGTCATCAGCTCCAGGTGATCGCCCACGGCAAAACGGTTCTTGACCTTGACCTCGGCCAGCCCGGCAACCCGAGCACCGGTCAGTTCGCCGACGAATTGCTGGCGCTCGGATACGGAATTGCCACGCTGGTAGTTCTGATACTCGTCGTGCACATGGCGTCGCAGGAAGCCTTCGGTGTAGCCGCGTTGGGCCAGGGACTCCAGGTTGTCCATCAGTGCCAGGTCGAACGGGCGCCCGGCCACGGCATCGTCGATGGCCTGGCGGTACGATTGCACGGCGCGTGCGCAGTAAAAGTGCGACTTGGTCCGGCCCTCGATCTTCAACGAGTGCACGCCCATGTGGGTCAGCCGTTCTACATGCTGGATCGCGCGCAGGTCCTTGGCATTCATGATGTAGGTGCCGTGTTCGTCCTCGAAGGCGGGCATTTCTTCGCCTGGGCGGTTGCCTTCCTGGAGCAGGAATACCTGGTCGGTGGGTGCCCCCAGGCCCAGGGTCGGTTCGACTTCGCGGACGATCTCGCCTGTGGCGTTCTCGGTGGCCGCTGTCGCCTGGTATTTCCAGCGGCAGGCATTGGTACAGGTGCCCTGGTTGGCATCGCGACGATTGAGGTAGCCAGACAACAGGCAACGCCCGGAATAGGCCATGCACAAGGCGCCGTGAACGAACACTTCCAGCTCCATGCTGGGCACCTGTCGGCGGATCTCCTCGATCTCCTCCAGCGACAGCTCGCGCGACAGAATCACCCGGGCCACGCCTTGGTGCTGCCAGAACTGGACGCTGGCCCAGTTCACTGTATTGGCCTGCACCGAAAGGTGGATGGGCATGTCCGGGAAATGCCGGCGCACCAACATGATCAGGCCAGGGTCGGACATGATCAGCGCATCCGGCGCCATTTCGATCACCGGTGCCAGGTCTTTGAGAAAGGTCTTGAGCTTGGCGTTGTGCGGGGCGATGTTGACGACCACGTAGAAACGCTTGCCCAGGGCATGGGCCTCCTGGATGCCCAGCGCCAGATTGGCATGGTCGAATTCGTTGTTGCGCACCCGCAGACTGTAGCGCGGCTGGCCGGCATAGACCGCATCGGCACCATAGGCGAAGGCGTAGCGCATGGTCTTGAGGGTGCCGGCAGGGGCCAGCAATTCGGGCTTGGCAAGAGGGGTCATGGGCGCACCAGGGGCAAAAGGCGCGGATGCTACGGCCTGTTCGACGAGGCGATATTGACGTAGATCAACGGCACTTTTGGGCGCGGTGTGGGCACTAAACGATTGAGCCCACGAGGAATGCCCATGAACGAGACCGCATTGCAGAACAAGGCCTTGGCCGTGCTCCTGGCGCTGGTGACCATCGCCTTCGTGTGGATCCTGCTGCCGTTCTACGGCGCGGTGTTCTGGGCGGTGATCCTCGCCATCCTGTTTGCCCCGCTGCAACGTGACCTGGTGCTGCGCCTGGGCCGCCGACGCAACCTGGCGGCGGCGGTCACCCTGCTGGTGTGCCTACTGATCGCTGTGCTGCCGGTGATCATCATCAGTGCCCTGCTGGTGCAAGAGGGCGCGACGATCTACCAGCGCATCGAGAAAGGCGAGCTGGACATCGCCGGCCACATCGAAGGGCTCAAGACGCTATTGCCCTCCTTCGCCCAGAGCGGCCTGGAGCGCATGGGCATGGGCGATCTGGAGGGACTGCGCGAGAAGATCACCAAATGGGCCATGCAAGGCAGCCAGTTCCTGGCCAGTCAGGCGTTCAGCTTTGGCCAGGGAACCTTCGACTTCCTGGTGAGCTTTGGCGTGATGCTCTATCTGTTGTTCTTCTTCCTGCGCGAGGGGGCGGAGCTGGCGCGCAAGGTGCGTATGGCCGTGCCATTGCCCGAACAGCAAAAGCGCCGCCTGCAGCTCAAGTTCAGCCGTGTGGTGCGGGCTACGGTCAAGGGCAACCTGCTCGTGGCGGTGACCCAGGGCGCCTTGGGCGGGCTGATCTTCTGGGTGCTGGGTATTCCCAGCGCGCTGGTCTGGGGTGTGCTGATGGCTTTTCTTTCATTGCTGCCGGCGGTGGGCTCCGCCATGGTCTGGGGGCCAGTGGCCGCTTACTTCCTTGCCACCGGCGCAATCGTGCCGGGTGTGGTGCTGATCGCCTTCGGCGTGCTGGTGATCGGCCTGGTGGACAACGTGCTGCGCCCTATCCTGGTGGGCAAGGACACCCGCATGCCCGACTACCTGATCCTGATTTCAACCATCGGCGGCCTGGCGGTATTTGGCCTGAACGGTTTCGTCATCGGGCCGCTGATCGCCGCGCTGTTCATGTCCAGCTGGGCGATCTTCACCGGCAGTCGGATCCAGGTGCAACTGCCTTCGTAACGTTCAGCGCAAGCTGTAGGACACACCCGCATACACGGCGAACCCTTCGCCGGGCGTGGAACGCGGCTTGTCCTGGCCTTGATCGTCATACCCAGGGGTGACCGTGGCGGCATAGCGTTTGTTGGTCAGGTTGCGCAGGTCCAGCCAGGTCTGCCAATCCTGCGTGGGCGAATTCCAGCCCAGCCTTGCGCCGAGCAGGGCGTAGGCGTCGGCGTGGTTGCTGTTGGCATAGTCGACCTGAACCTTGGACGCCATCTGGGTGTTGAGCCCGGCATAGAACCCGCTGGGCCAGTCGTAGCGCACCTCGGCCTGGTAGTAGTGCATGGGGATGCCCGGCAGGCGGTTGCCGCCGAACTTATCATCGTCGCGGTAGTGGAAGTCGCTGAACGTGTAGGCCTGGCGCAGGGAGAGCCTGCCGATACCGGCCTGCTCCCACAGGGTGCTGTCCAGGCCGGCCTCGATGCCTTGGTGGACGGTGGGGCTGGCGTTGAATTCCTTGGCTGGAGCACCTTGCACGATTTCCACGGCCAATAGTTCGTGACGTACGCGTGAGTAGTACCAGGTCAGGTCCCAATCGCCCAAGGCCGAAGCGCCGCGCGCGCCCAGCTCCAGTGTGGTGGCGGTCTGGTTTTGCATTTCGATCGGCTGGGTGGCAACGGTCGAGCTCCAGATGAGCGACCACGGGTGTGGCGGCTCGACCGATCGGCTCAGGTTGCCATAGACCTGCAATTGCGGGTCGATGTCGTAACGCAGGCCCAGGCGCGGTGCATAGTCCCAGTCGTGCTGGCTGACCTTGCCGCCGTTGGCGGGGTAGGTGACGTCACTTTCGCGGCGGGTGTAGATCATTGCCAGGCCGGTGGTCAGCCATAAATCGGGGACGAGCTCCAGATCGTTGCTCGCATGCAGCACGGTATCCGACCCTTGATAGCTGAAGTCGCGGGTACGCGTGCCGACAGGTTTGAAACCATTGCTGCTCTCGGGCACCCGAACGAACTCCGATGCACCGCTATTGGGTAAGTGTTTTGTAGTACGCCATCCGATTGTGGTTTTGCTTTCATGGCCGAACAGTGTATCGCGGCGATGGTAGTTCAGCGTTCCGCTCACATCGGTGTAAGCGACTTTTAGGCGATTGGGGCCTTCGCGTAGGTCCATCGGATAGTCGTGGTACACCAGCCCAGTTTCCAGGCGTGACTCGTCTTCCAGATAGATTGTGGTCTTGTTGGCCAGCCAAGTGCTGCCTGGCTGTGGTCGGCTCGCATCGCGACGCAGGTACTCCGGGTTAGCCGCCCGAGGGTCATGCTTGATCTGCTGCTTGGTCAAGCGCCCGGCCAACTCGTTCTCGGTCTCCCGGTAGCGCAGGTAGAAGCGCGTTTCCAGATTGGCGTTAAAGCGATAGCCGATATTGGCGGCAATGCCCTTGGCACTGCCGCTGCTGTGCGCCTGGTAACCGTCGTATTCGGCGTCGGTCAGGGCGAGGTAATAGTCCAGGTTACCCAGCACCTGTCCAGAGCTGATGTGCCGATGGGCGTAGCCGCGGCTGCCCACTTCATAACGCAGCTGCAAGGGCGCGGCGTCATGGCCGGTATGGGTCACATAGTTGATCGCGCCGCCCAGGGCCAAGGCGCCCTGGTCGAACCCGTTGGCGCCGCGCAGTACTTCGGCACGGCTCAGCCACAGTGGCTCGAACAGCTCATAGGGCGTGCCCCCGGGGCCGGTCAGCGGCAGGCCGTCGAACATCGTATAGATCCCGGAGCCGTGGGCGCCAGGGGAGCGGTTGATCCCCGAGCCACGGACCGACAGCTTGATGCCGTCGTTGCCAGCCGATTGGGCGAAGACCCCTGGTTGATAGGCGAGCACGTCCTGGTTGGTGGCAACGCGCCCTTGATCCACCCGCTGCATGTCGACCAGGGTGGTTGCGCCAGGCGTCTCCCGCAGACGCTGCGCGGCCTGCTCCAGTTCGCCTTGCTGTTCCTGGATCAATACCTCGTCCAGCTCCACGGGAGCCGCCGCCAGATCAGGGCTGCAGGCGCAGATAGCCAGCACGCCGGCAGCGCAGGTGACAGGTGAAACGGGACGCATCGTGGAACTCCGGGCAATTTTCAGGCGGAAACTTTCCTCAGACGCACGAAAAGTCAACCAGAGCACGTCGAATAATCCAAAAGCGCACGAGGTAAATGACAGGCATTTTTGTCAGGCGCGCTGTTACAACTCCAAGTGCTGGAGTGAGCTGCTCTCTCATTCGTAAGGTGCATGCACAGCAACTGCGAAGCCCCTTTCGGGCGAGTTATGAACGTACGGAGAGCGTCCAATGAATCTGCAAAGCCAACTGAAGTCCGACTCTGTCGACGAGCAGTCCATCCACCTCACGCCAAGGGAAAAGGAAGTTCTGCTTTGGTGCGCTTATGGCAAAACCTCTTGGGAAATTGGCCAGATTGTGGGTTGTAAAGAGTCGACCGTTAACTTTCATATCAGCAATATCCTACGCAAGTTTGCTGTAAATACCCGGGTCGCGGCGGTGATCAAGGCCTTGCGGTATGGCCTGCTGAAAGACCAGTGAGAAGGAGGCCGCCGATGAACAGCAACGCTTCAGCAACTACCGAGGACGATTCCCAACTCCAGGGTTCGCGCTACCTGGCTTGCCACGATCTGTTCTGGCCACGTATCGAACTGGGTGTATTGCGTAACCGCCTGCACCTTCCCCCTGAAATCAGCGATACACAACTGGAAGTCGCTGCCAGGGCATCCGTTGAACTGGCAGCGCAGGAATTCGCCCAATGGCGGCGGTGCCTGCGTGAGCGTGGCTACAGGCGGCTCATCGATGTCGCCCGGCACGACCAGGGCAGGGCGCTTTCGACCTGTTACCTGCGGCTGGTGGAAGCGGGTACCCGCAGCGCCTTGGCTCGCCATGTCACCGAGGTTGCCCTGGGCGCGCCATTACGCAAGGAGGTGTCCCATGAATGACATGTTAGAGACAGCCCTGCCGATCCTGGAGCACTTCCAGGACGTTGGCGGGCCGACCAGCCTGGACCTCAATGCCATGTTCGGCGCGATGCTGGGTGCCTGGCTGGTCAGCAGCTCACGACGTCGACTAAGGCATTGGGGCATTCTGAGCAACGATGATCGGTTGAAGGTCTGGCAACGCATGGTCGCCCTGGCATTGGCAGGTGGCGTTGGCTACCTCTTCACGCCATTCGTGCTGTCATTGGTGCCCTCCCTGTCCAGCGGTGTCGCCGCATTTGTCGCAGCCCTGGTAGTCATTCCCATCAGCATCAAGGTCATGCACTGGGTGGACCACGCGGACCTGCAGGACATCATCCGGCGCTGGCGCAAGGGAGGCTAGTTCAATGACTGTCGGGACGGCTTGCAAGCTCTTCAAGGCGACGTTCCAACTGAGAGATCCGCAGCTTGTCCTGCACGGTCGCGCGGATGGTTTGCAGGTCCAGGTCGGACAGCTCCCTCAATTGCACGAGCAGGTCCGCCTCCCAGCCTGACGTCGAGGTATCCGCCTGTGGGGGGGCGGGTGTGCGAGCCTGGTTGCCATCGCCCAACAATAACCAGTCCAGTGACAAATCATGTTGTTCGGCCAGTGCGACACACAGTGAATACGGGATGCGCCCACGCACTTTCCAACTGCTCAGGGTTTGCGGGCTGATCCCCAACGTTTTGGCGAGCTCGATGTCGGTTGTGCAACCAGCAATCAGCTTCAGTCGACTCAATATCGCAGCAATGCAGGTTTTACTCATTGTGAATACCATGGAAGAGTAGTGATAAGATTTGTAGGCAAAGGTATGCAATATGAATATATTGGCGATATCTCACTCAGCGTGGATGGCACGAAATATGGCTGCGATGAAAAGGACTACATATATTTGGGTATGCGCCTACGATAATTGCCACGCAAGATTATGGAGTGATCTGGCGCGATAAGCTAAGAGGGCAGGGCTGCCCGGCTCTGTTGTTGCGATGCGGAAGTATTACTCAATATGAGTATCGTGTGATGGCTGTTGTTTCACTGCGATCAACGTTCATCCCATTACATTGGCAGGATTCCACTCAGCATAGAATGGTAAGTAATATGAATTTGTTGAAAACACTTATAGGTGCATTGGCATATGCTTACTGCAACTGTCGAATTTCCTTACGAGGGCTGTGCGAGGCGCTAAGTATGAGTGTGCAGGGCTGCCTCAAGGTGCTCAGCGGTTCGAAGATTTCCCTGAGGACGGCGGGAGGCTCCTATGAGTAGCTACAAACTGGTATGCCCGCATTGCAGCGGCAAAATGCGGATCCGAACCAGTGAAGGGCGTCACGTCTTTCTCCGGATCGCTTACCTGCAATGCGTCAACGAAGCCTGCGGCTGGTCGGTCCGTGCCCAGTTCGAGATGACCCATGAGTTGTCTCCCAGCGGCATGCCGAACCCGGATGTCCACCTTCCAAGTGCGGGCGGTGAGTTGCGCCGGGCAGCCAATAATCCGGGGCGGCCACGAAAGACCTCCCGCAGCGTTACGACTGCTTCCGGTGCGGCGTGATCGCCAGCGCACCGTAATAAGAACTCCAAAACAAAACACCCCGCATGAGCGGGGTGTTTTGTTTTGGGTGGGTGATCAGCCGATCAGTTGCAGGCCGGCTTGTTGCACCATTTCCAGCAGAGGCTGCGGGTACACACCCAGGACGAAGGCAAGAATCGCGATGGCCAGCAGCATGACGCCGCCGGTGCGCTGTTCCCACTTCAGCGGGGCGTCGTGGCGACGCAGGTTCGGCTCGACCAGGTACAGGGTGACCATGACGCGCAGGTAGTAGTAGACGCCGATGGCGCTACCGATCACCAGGGCGCCGACCAGCCACCACAGGTGCGACTCGACGCCGGTGGCGATGATGTAGAACTTGCCGATAAAGCCTGCGGTCAGCGGGATACCGGCCAGCGACAGCATCATCACGGTCAGTACCGCGGTCAGGTACGGACGGCGCCAGAACAGGCCGCGGTATTCGTACAGGGCATCGGCGTCACGGCCGGCATAAGGCGAAGACATCAGGGTGATCACGCCGAAGGCGCCCAGGCTGGTGATCACGTAGGTGACCAGGTAGACACCGATGGCCTCGGTCGCCAGGCCCTTGCTCGCCACCAGGGCGATGACCAGGTAGCCGAAGTGGGCGATGGACGAGTAACCGAGCAGACGCTTGAGGTTGCTCTGGGTCAGCGCCAGCAGGTTGCCGATGATGATCGAGGCGACGGCGATCACGGCCAGCACAGTGCTCAGCACTCCGCTGCTGGCAGCGGGGGAGAGCATGAACAGGCGCACGACCACGGCGAATACCGCGACCTTGCTGGCGGTGGCCAGGAAGGCGGCGACCGGCGCCGGAGCACCTTCGTACACGTCCGGGGTCCACAGGTGGAAGGGGACCAGCGACAGCTTGAACGCCAGGCCGACCAGCATCATGCCCAGGCCCAGCTGGGCCAGCAGGCTTGGCATGCTGGTGCTGGCCAGGGCCTTGCCGATCTGGTCGAAGGTTAGGCTGCCGGCGTCGGCATACAGCAGGGCCATGCCGAACAGCAGGAAGGCCGAGCCTGCGGCCGAGAGCACCATGTACTTGATGCCGGCTTCCAGCGAACGCTTGTTGAAGAAGGCGTACGCCACCAGGCCGTAGACCGGTACCGACAGCAGCTCCAGGCCGATGAAGAGGCCGGCCAGGTGATTGGCGCTGACCAGCACCAGGCCGCCCAGGGCAGACATCAGCAGCAGCAGGTACAGCTCTTCACGGTTGCCCGGGTAGCCCTTGGCACCTTCGCCCAGGTAGGCGTGGGCAAGGGTGACGCAGGCGAGCGTGGCCACCAGGATCAGGGCCATGTACAGGCAGGCGAACTTGTCGATGGTCACCAGCGAGGTGACCGCCAGCGGCGCGACCTTCAGCGCCGGGAGGATCGACAGCAGGGCCAGGTTAAGGCCCACGGTTGACAGCAGGAAGGTCTGCGAGTGATTGCGCTTCCAGGCGATCGCCAGCATCACCACCACCGTGGTCACGGTGGTGATGAGCATCGGCGCCAATGCGATGAAGTGTTGAGTGGTGAATTCCATAGCGCTCTTACCGGGCCGAAGCGAGTTGAGTGAAAGCGGAACCGAGCCACTGCTGTACACCACTCATGGTGGCAGCAGAGGTGTCCAGGAACGGCTGCGGGTACACGCCCAGCAGGATCAGCAGGCCAGCCAGGCCCAGGACCATGATCAGCTCGCGACCGTCCATGCCGGCCAGGACGGTATCGGCCTTGGCCGGGCCGAAGTAGGCGCGGTGGATCATGATCAGCGAGTAGACCGAACCGAAGACCAGGCCAGTGGTGGCGATCACGGTGATCCACGGTACGCTGGCGAAGCTGCCGATCAGGATCAGGAACTCGCCCACGAAGTTGCCGGTACCCGGCAGGCCCAGCGATGCGGCAGCGAAGAACAGGCTGATCGCCGGCAGGTAGGCGATGCGGTGCCACAGGCCGCCCATCTGGCGCATGTCACGGGTGTGCAGGCGCTCGTACAGCTGGCCGGCCAGGATGAACAGCGCGGCGGCCGACAGGCCGTGGGCCAGCATCTGGATCACGGCGCCTTGCAGGGCCTGCTGGCTGCCGGAGTAGATGCCGATCAGCACGAAGCCCATGTGCGAAACGCTGGAGAACGCGACCAGGCGCTTGATGTCGGTTTGCGCGAAGGCCAGGAAGGCACCATAGAAGATGCCGATCAGGCCCAGGGTCATGGCGATCGGCGCGAACTCGGCCGAGGCGTTCGGGAACAGCGGCAAGGCGAAGCGCAGCAGGCCATAGGCCGCAGTCTTCAGCAAGATACCCGCCAGGTCCACGGAGCCTGCGGTCGGTGCCTGGGCGTGAGCGTCAGGCAGCCAGGAGTGGAACGGCACCACCGGCAGTTTCACCGCGAAGGCGATGAAGAAGCCCAGCATCAGCAGGTACTCGACACCAGCGGGCAGCTCGGCCTTGAGCAGGTCGCTGTAGTTGAAGGTGATGACGCCGGTGGCGTTGTAGTTCACCAGCACCAGGCCAAGGATCGCCACCAGCATGATCAGGCCGCTGGCCTGGGTGAAGATGAAGAACTTGGTCGCGGCGTAGATCCGGGTCTTCTTGCCATCGGCCGAGCTGTGACCCCAGAGCGCGATGAGGAAGTACATCGGCACCAGCATCATTTCCCAGAAGAAGAAGAACAGGAACAGGTCCAGGGCCAGGAACACACCGACCACGCCACCGAGAATCCACATCAGGTTGAGGTGGAAGAAGCCGACGTGACGCTGGATCTCTTTCCAGGAACACAGGACCGACAGTACACCCAGCAGGCCGGTGAGCAGGATCATCAGCAGCGACAGGCCGTCGAGGGCCAGGTGGATGCTGATGCCGAAGCGCTTGATCCACTCGACCTTGTATTCGAGGGTCCAGGCAGGTTCGGCGCCAGGGGCCGGGGCCAGGGTGTAGTCACCGTTACCCCACAGCCACAGGCCGATGCCGAGCAGCAGGGACATGGTCAGCAGCGCGATCCAGCGGGGCAGGGTGGTGCCGAAGCGCTCACCCAGCCAGCACAGGAGGCCGCCGATGAAGGGAATCAGGATCAGCCAAGGCAGAATCATGACGGGTTCGTTTCCTTTCGCAGAGTCGCAAGGTTCGCAAGGTTCATAGTCATACCGCCGCTACTACCACGGCGCCCAGTACCAGCACGGCACCCACGGCGATGGAGGCGGTGTACCAGCGCAGCTGGCCGGTCTCGGTCTTGCTCATGGCAACGTGGCCGCCGCGAGCCATACGAGGAATCAGGCCGATGCTGCGGTCAACCGGGTCCTTGCGCAGGAGGTGGCTGATCAGCAGGTAAGGTTTGACGAACAGCTTGTCGTAGATCCAGTCGAAGCCCCAGGCAGCGAACCACCAGGCCGACAGGACGCGGCCGATGCCGCTGTTTGCGATGGCCGTGACCAGGGTACGTTTGCCCAGGAACAGCACCGCGGCCAGCAGGATACCGGCGATGGCGATGGCACCGGAGACGATTTCCAGCGAGTGCTGGGCTTCGCCACCGGCATGGCCGACGCTCTGCGGCAGCACACCTGCCAGCGGTGGGTGGATCCAGGCGCCGACGAAGGTCGACAGCACGATCAGCACGCCCAGCGGCAGCCAGTGGGAAACCCCGTGGCCGGCATGAGCCTCGGTCTTCGCTTCGCCGTGGAAGGCGATGAAGATCAGGCGGAAGGTGTACAGCGAGGTCATGAACGCACCGACCAGGCCAGCGTACAGCAGGCCGGTGTGGCCGCTGGCGAAGGCTTCCCAGAGGATCTCGTCCTTGGAATAGAAGCCGGCGGTCAGGATCGGCAGGGCAGCCAGGGCGGCGCCACCGACCACGAAGCTGGCGTAGGCCAGCGGCAGCTTCTTCCACAGCCCGCCCATCTTGAAGATGTTCTGCTCGTGGTGGCAGGCGACGATCACCGCACCGGAGGCAAGGAACAGCAGGGCCTTGAAGAAGGCGTGGGTCATCAGGTGGAAGATCGCGCCTTCCCAGGCACCGACGCCCAGGGCCAGGAACATGTAGCCGATCTGGCTCATGGTCGAGTAGGCGAGGATACGCTTGATGTCGGTCTGCACCAGCGCGGCGAAACCGGCCAGGACCAGGGTCACGCCACCGACGATGCCCACCAGGTGCAGGATGTCCGGCGCCAGCAGGAACAGGCCATGGGTACGGGCGATCAGGTAGACGCCTGCGGTCACCATGGTGGCGGCGTGGATCAGCGCCGAGACCGGCGTCGGGCCGGCCATTGCGTCGGCCAGCCAGGTCTGCAGCGGCAGCTGGGCCGATTTACCGACCGCACCACCGAGCAGCATCAGGGTGGCCAGGACCATCCAGGTGTCGCCCGCCTGGAATTTCTGCGGTGCCAGCACCAGCAGTTCCTGCACGTTCAGCGTACCGAGCTGGGCGAACAGGATGAACAGGCCGATGGCCATGAACACGTCGCCGATCCGGGTGACGATGAAGGCCTTCAGTGCCGCGTTACCGTTGTTGCGGTTGCTGTAGTAGAAACCGATCAACAGGTAGGAGCACAGGCCCACGCCTTCCCAGCCGAAGTAGATGAACAGCAGGTTGTCGCCCAGCACCAGGAACAGCATGCTGGCGATGAACAGGTTGGTGTACGAGAAGAAGCGCGAGTAACCGGCTTCGCCGCGCATGTACCAGGAAGCGAACAGGTGGATCAGGAAGCCCACACCGGTGACCACGCCGAGCATGGTGACCGACAGGCCGTCCAGGTAGAGGGTGAAGTTCGGCGCGAAGCCGTCCACCGACATCCACTGCCACAGCAGCTGGCTGTACGCGCCACCTTCAGGCGGCGCGACGTTGAATTGCCAGATCACGTAGGCGGCCACGGCGGCCGAGAGGCCGACGGAGCCGACGCCGATCAGCGCGGACAGGTTCTCCGAGAACCGCCCGCGGGAGAACGACAGCAGCAGGAAGCCGATCAGGGGGAAGACGAAAGTCAGGAAGAGAAGGTTCATCCGCGCATCTCACTGGCAGCATCGATGTCGAGAGTGTGGAAGCGGCGATACAGCTGCAGCAGGATCGCCAGGCCAATGCTGGCCTCGGCGGCTGCCAGGCTGATCACCAGAATGAACATCACCTGGCCGTCGGGTTGGACCCAACGGGCACCGGCGACGATGAACGCCAGGGCAGAGGCGTTCATCATGACTTCCAGGCTCATGAGTACGAAGAGGATGTTGCGGCGGACCATCAGGCCGACCAGACCGAGGCAGAACAGAATACCGGCGACTGCCAGACCGTGCTCGAGAGGGATAGCACCCATGATTTACTCCTTCGCCTCGTTGCGGCCCAGGTGGAAGGCCGTGACGGCTGCGGCGAGCAGCAGCATCGAGGCCAGTTCGACCACCAGCAGGTACGGGCCGAACAGGCTGATGCCCACGGCCTTGGCATCCACGGTGGTACCGCTGATGGCTGCGCCGCTTGGCTCGGCGAACAGCACGTAGAGCAGCTCGAGCAGCAGCAAGGCGGCCAGGACCACAGGCCCCGCCCAGATGCCGGGCTTGAGCCAGCCACGTTCCTGGGCGACCGAGGCCGGCCCGAGGTTGAGCATCATCACCACGAAGACGAACAGCACCATGATGGCGCCGGCATAGGCGATCACTTCCAGGGCGCCGGCGAACGGCGCACCCAGGGAGAAGAAGATCATCGCCACGGAGATCAGGGAAATGATCAGGTAGAGCAGGGCGTGCACAGGGTTGGTGCCGGTCACCACCCGGAGGGTGGAGACCACGGCGATCCCGGATGCGAAGTAGAAAGCGAATTCCATCTTTCTGTCCTTATGGGAGCAAGCTCTTCACGTTGATCGGCTCGGCCTCGTTCTGCGCAGCGCCTTTCGGCTTGCCAGCGATCGCCATACCCGCAACACGGTAGAAGTTGTAGTCAGGGTTCTTGCCGGGGCCGGAGATCAGGAGGTCTTCCTTCTCGTACACCAGGTCCTGACGCTTGAACTCGGCCATTTCGAAATCCGGAGTCAGCTGGATCGCGGTGGTCGGGCACGCTTCCTCGCACAGGCCGCAGAAGATGCAGCGCGAGAAGTTGATGCGGAAGAACTCCGGGTACCAGCGGCCGTCCTCGGTCTCGGCCTTCTGCAGCGAGATGCAGCCAACCGGGCAGGCCACCGCGCAGAGGTTGCAGGCCACGCAGCGCTCCTCGCCGTCGGGGTCTCGGGTCAGGACGATGCGGCCGCGATAGCGCGGCGGCAGGTACACGGGCTCTTCGGGGTATTGCAGGGTGTCGCGCTTGCGGAACCCGTGGGAGAACACCATGGCCAGGCTGCGCAGCTGGGTGCCGGTGCCCTTAACGATGTCGCCGATATACTTGAACATGGGTCAAATCCTCACTGGGCCGCGACGGCTGGCGTGTTGTAGAGCACGATCGCAGCGGTCACCAGCAAATTGATCAGGGTCAGCGGCAGGCAGAACTTCCAGCTGAAGTCCATCACCTGGTCATAGCGTGGGCGCGGAATCGAGGCGCGCAGCAGGATGAACAGCATGATGAAGAATGCGGTCTTGAGGGCGAACCACAGGAACGGAACCTGTGGCAGCAGGCCGAACGGGCCGTGCCAGCCGCCGAAGAACAGGGTCACCAGCAGCGCCGAGATCAGGATGATGCCGATGTACTCACCGACGAAGAACATGCCCCATTTCATGCCGGCATATTCGATGTGGTAGCCGTCGGCCAGTTCCTGTTCCGCTTCTGGCTGGTCGAACGGGTGACGGTGGGTCACGGCGACGCCAGCGATGAAGAAGGTGCAGAAGCCGAAGAACTGCGGAATGATGAACCACAGGTTCTGCGCCTGGTAGTCGACGATGTCGCGCATGTTGAACGAGCCGGCCTGGACCACCACGCCCATCAGCGCAAGGCCCAGGAACACTTCGTACGACACGGTCTGGGCCGAGGCACGCAGGCTGCCGAGCAGGGCGTACTTGTTGTTCGACGACCAGCCGGCGAACAGCACGGCGTACACCGACAGACCCGCCATGGCGAAGAAGAACAACAGGCCGATGTTCAGGTCCGCCACGCCCCACAGCGGGGTGATCGGGATGATCACGAAGGCGATCAGCAGGGCGCTCATGGCCACCACCGGTGCCAGGGTGAAGATCATGCGATCGACGAAGGGCGGGTTCCAGTCTTCCTTGAAGAACATCTTCAGCATGTCGGCAGCGATCTGGAACATGCCGAACGGGCCGACACGGTTCGGACCGTAGCGGTCCTGCCACCAGCCCAGCAGGCGGCGTTCGACGAAGCTGAGCAGCGCGCCGCAGACCACCACCGCCAGCAGGACCACGATGGCCCGGACGACGGTGAGGATCACATCGATCACTTCGGGGGTGAACCAGCTCATTGTGCTGCCTCCTGCAGGCCTTCGACGGATGCGCCGAAGATGGCTGGCGGAATACCGGCCAGGCCTTTCGGCAGGGCGACCAGGCCTGCGCCCAGCTGTTCATTGATGCGCAGCGGCAGGCGCAGAGACACGCCGGCCACGTTCAGGCTCAGCAGGGCACCGTCGTTGACGCCCAGGCGGTCGGCCTCGGACTTGGCCAGGGCCACGTAGGCGGCCGGGATGCGCTCCTGTACCGGGGCTGCGCGGGAGGAGGATTCCTCGCTGCCGAACAGGTGGTAGAACGGCACGGCAGTCCAGGTGCCGCGGGCCGGGTTGAAGGCGCCCGGGATGGCAGTGAACCAGTTCAGGCGATCGCCCTGCGACTCGATCAGGCGTACACCCGGGTCGCCGGCGCGCAGGTGGCCACCGACCTCGTCCTGGAACTTGTTCCAGGCCTGGGGCGAGTTCCAGCCCGGGGACCAGGCGAACGGTACCTGCTGGCGCGGTTCGGCGCTGCCCGAGTAGCCTTCCATGGAGAAGGCGAAGGCGGTGTCCTTGTCCTGCGGGGTGCGCGGCTCGTGCACGCTGATGTTGGCGCGCATGGCGGTGCGGCCGGAGTAGCGCAGTGGCTCACGGGCCAGCTTCAGGCCCTTGATGCGGAACGCAGCGCTTGGCGCGGCATTGACGATGCCGGCCAGCTGCGGCGCGACCTCGGCGCAGGCGCTGGTGACCTGGTCGAGCTGGGTCCAGTCGACCGGCTTGTTCAGCAGGGTGGCACGCAGGGCGTGCATCCAACGCCAGCCTTCGTGGACCAGGATGCTGCTGTCCAGGTACTGCGGGTCGAACACCTGGAAGAAGCGCTGGGCACGGCCTTCCTGGCTGACCAGGGTGCCGTCGCCTTCGGCGAAGGTGGCGGCCGGCAGCACCAGGTGGGCGCGGTCGACGGTCGGGGTCTTGGAGTGGTCGGCGACGATCACTACCTTGGCCGCAGCCAGGGCTGCGTCGACCTTGGCGGCCGGTACGCGGGCGTACAGGTCGTTCTCCAACACCACGATGGCGTCGGCCTTGCCGCTGATGACGGCGTCCAGCGCGGCGTCGACGGACTCACCGCCCATCATGGCCATGCCGAGGCTGTTGGCCTCAGGCACGACCAGGCTCAGCGAGCCGTTCTTCTCGCGCAGCTTCAGGGCCTTGGCGATGTTGGCGGCGGCTTCGATCAGTGCAGGGTCGGCCAGGGAAGTACCGGCGACCACCAATGGCCGGTTGGCGGCGACCAGGGCGTCGGCGATGCGCTGGGCCAGGGCCTTGGCTTCGTCGTCCAGGCCGGCAACGGCAGGCGCGCTCGGGTCGATGGCATGGGCCACGGCGAAGCCCAGGCGGGCGAGGTCGGCGGGGGCGGCGTGCACGCACTCCTCGGCGACGTCGTCCAGCTTGGTTTCAGCCAGGCTGGCGATGAACAGCGGGTACAGCGCGTGCTGGCCGATGTTCTTCACCGCGGCGTCGAGCCAAGGCTGTACGCGCATGGCGTCAGCCATGGCCTCGGCCTTGCCCTTGGTGGCCTGGCGCACGGCCAGGGCGACGCGGGCGGCGGTCTGGGTCAGGTCTTCACCGAGCACGAACACGGCGTCGTGGTCTTCGATGTCGCGCAGGGTCGGGACCGGCAGCGGGCTGTTGTTCAGCACGTCCAGGACCAGGCGTACGCGGGCCAGTTCGCCGGCTTCCATACCCGAGTAGAAGTAGTCGGCGCCGACCAGCTCGCGCAGGCCGTAGTTGCTCTCGAGGCTCGCGCGCGGCGAGCCGATGCCGACGATGGTACGGCCGCGCAGCAGGTCGGCGGCCTTGTCCAGGGCAGCGTCCAGGCCCAGCTTGGTGCCATCGGCCAGATGTGGCTGGCGCGGGCGGTCGGTGCGGTTGACGTAGCCATAGCCGAAGCGGCCGCGGTCGCACAGGAAATACTGGTTGACCGAACCGTTGAAGCGGTTCTCGACGCGGCGCAGCTCGCCGTAGCGCTCACCGGGGCTGATGTTGCAGCCGCTGGAGCAGCCATGGCAGATGCTCGGGGCGAACTGCATGTCCCACTTGCGGTTGTAGCGCTCGGAGTGGGTCTTGTCGGTGAACACACCGGTCGGGCAGACCTCGGTCAGGTTGCCGGAGAATTCGCTCTCCAGCACGCCGTCCTCGACGCGACCGAAGTACACGTTGTCGTGGGCACCATAGACACCCAGGTCGGTGCCGCCGGCGTAGTCCTTGTAGTAGCGCACGCAGCGGTAGCAGGCGATGCAGCGGTTCATCTCGTGGGCGATGAACGGGCCGAGGTCCTGGTTCTGGTGGGTTCGCTTGGTGAAACGGTAGCGGCGCTCGTTGTGGCCGGTCATTACCGTCATGTCCTGCAAGTGGCAGTGGCCGCCTTCCTCGCACACCGGGCAGTCGTGCGGGTGGTTGGTCATCAGCCATTCGACGACGCTGGCGCGGAACGCCTTGGACTCTTCATCATCGATGGAGATCCAGGTGCCGTCGGAGGCAGGGGTCATGCAGGACATGACGATACGACCACGGGTGTCGTTCTCGTCTGTGTACTGCTTGACCGCACATTGCCGGCAGGCGCCGACGCTACCGAGCGCCGGGTGCCAGCAGAAATAGGGGATGTCGAGGCCGAGCGACAGACAGGCCTGTAACAGGTTGTCTGCACCGTTGACTTCGAGCGCTTTGCCGTCTACGTGGATAGTGGCCATGGTTCAAAGTTCTTCGTTGGCCCGCGTGAGCGGGCGTGGCTAATGGAAATCGGTGTGCCTGCGGCGCGCGCTTGGGCGAGCCTGCCGGCGAGCGGATGGCATGGGCCATCCGCGTTTCATCTTGTTATGCGCCGACCACGACCGGCCCGGCCGGGATTGGCTTTGCCAGGTTCGGGCGCAGGGCGTCGCCAGCCGCGGCTGGAGCGACACCGGCCTCGAATTCCGAGCGGAAGTACTTGATGGCGCTGCCCAGTGGCTCCACGGCGCCCGGTGCGTGGGCGCAGAAGGTGCGGCCTGGGCCGAGGAAGTTGACCAGACCCAGCAGGGTCTCGATGTCTTCGGCGCGGCCCTGGCCTTTCTCCAGGGCGCGCAGCATCTTCACGCTCCAGGGCAGGCCGTCGCGGCACGGGGTGCACCAGCCGCAGGACTCACGTGCAAAGAACTCTTCCATGTTGCGCAGCAGCGAGACCATGTTGACGCTGTCGTCGACCGCCATGGCCAGGCCTGTACCCATACGGGTGCCGACCTTGGCGATGCCACCGGCGTACATCTGCGCATCCAGGTGCTCAGGCAGCAGGAAGCCGGTACCGGCGCCGCCAGGCTGCCAGCACTTGAGCTTGTAGCCGTCGCGCATGCCGCCGGCGTAGTCCTCGAACAGCTCGCGGGCGGTGACGCCGAATGGCAGTTCCCACAGGCCCGGGTTCTTCACCTTGCCGGAGAAGCCCATCAGCTTGGTGCCGTGGTCCTCGCTGCCTTCGCGGGCGAGCGACTTGTACCAGTCGTTGCCGTTGGCGACGATGGCCGGGACGTTGCACAGGGTTTCGACGTTGTTCACACAGGTCGGCTTGCCCCACACGCCGACGGCGGCAGGGAAGGGCGGCTTGGAGCGCGGGTTGGCGCGGCGGCCTTCCAGGGAGTTGATCAGTGCGGTTTCTTCACCGCAGATGTAGCGCCCGGCACCGGTGTGCACGAACAGCTCGAAGTCAAAGCCGCTGCCGAGGATGTTCTTGCCCAGCAGGCCTGCGGCCTTGGCTTCCTCGATGGCGCGGTTGAGGTGCTTCGCCGCGGTGGTGTATTCGCCACGCAGGAAGATGTAGCCACGGTAGGCCTTCAGGGCGCGGGCGCTGATCAGCATGCCCTCGACCAGCAGATGGGGCTGTTGCTCCATCAGCATGCGGTCCTTCCAGGTGTTGGGCTCCATCTCGTCCGCGTTGCACAACAGGTAGCGGATGTTCAGGGATTCGTCCTTGGGCATCAGGCCCCACTTCACGCCAGTGGGGAAGCCTGCGCCGCCGCGGCCTTTGAGACCGGAGTCCTTGACGCTCTGCACGATGTCGTCCGCGGACATCTGCGCCAGCGCCTTGCGGGCGGCGGCATAGCCGTTCTTGGCCTGGTATTCCTCGAGCCAGATCGGCTCGCCGTCGTCACGCAGGCGCCAGGTCAGCGGGTGGGTTTCAGCCGAACGCGCAATGCGGTTGGCCGGGCCGAAGGAAGTGATGGTCATACGTAGCCCTCCAGCAATTTGGCAACGCCGGCTGGCTGCACGTCGCCAAAGGTGTCGTCGTCGATCATCAGGGCCGGAGCCTTGTCGCAGTTGCCCAGGCAGCACACCGGCAGCAGGGTGAAGCGCCCGTCGGCCGTGGTCTGGCCCAGGCCGATGCCCAGCTCGCTCTGGATCTGGCTGACCACCGACTCGTGGCCGCCGATGTAGCAGACCATGCTGTCACAGACACGGATGATGTGGCGGCCGACCGGCTGGCGGAAGATCTGGCTGTAGAAGGTGGCCACGCCTTCGACGTCGCTGGCCGGGATGCCGAGCACTTCGCCGATGGCGTAGATGGCGCCGTCCGGTACCCAGCCACGTTCCTTCTGGACGATCTTCAAGGCCTCGATGGACGCCGCGCGCGGGTCCTCGTAGTGGTGCATCTCGTGCTCGATGGCCGAGCGCTCGGTTTCGCTCAGGACGAAACGGTCGGTTTGGATAAGCGTGCTGTTCATGCTTAGCGGTCCACGTCAGCCATAACGAAGTCGATACTGCCCAGGTACGCAATGAGGTCCGCGACCATGCTGCCTTTGATCACCGAAGGGATCTGTTGCAGGTGCGGGTAGCTCGGGGTACGGATCCGGGTGCGGTAGCTCATGGTGCCGCCATCGCTCGTCAGGTAGTAACTGTTGATGCCCTTGGTCGCCTCGATCATCTGGAACGACTCGTTGGCCGGCATGACCGGGCCCCACGAGACCTGCAGGAAGTGGGTGATCAAGGTCTCGATGTGCTGCAGGGTGCGCTCTTTCGGTGGCGGCGTGGTCAGCGGGTGGTCCGCCTTGTACGGGCCTTCCGGCATGTTGCGCAGGCACTGGTCGATGATGCGGATACTCTGGCGCATCTCCTCGACGCGGACCATGCAGCGATCGTAGGCATCGCCGTTGTGGGCCAGCGGTACTTCGAACTCGAAGTTCTCGTAGCCGGAGTAGGGGCGGGCTTTACGCAGGTCGAAGTCGCAACCGGTGGCACGCAGGCCGGCACCGGTGGTACCCCACGCCAGGGCCTCCTTGGTGTTGTACGCGGCAACGCCGATGGTACGGCCCTTGAGAATGCTGTTCTTGAGCGCAGCCTTTTCGTACTCGTCCAGGCGCTTGGGCAGCCACTCGACGAAGTCCTTGACCAGCTTGTCCCAGCCGCGCGGCAGGTCGTGCGCGACGCCACCGATGCGGTACCAGGCCGGGTGCAGGCGGAAACCGGTGATCGCTTCGATCACGGTGTAGGCGCGCTGGCGGTCGGTGAAGGTGAAGAACACCGGGGTCATGGCGCCGACGTCCTGGATGTAGGTGCCCAGGAACAGCAGGTGGCTGGTGATCCGGAAGAACTCGGCCAGCATGACGCGGATGGTGTCGACTTTCTGCGGCACCTTGATGCCGGCCAGCTTCTCGACGGCCAGCACGTACGGCAGGTTGTTCATCACCCCGCCGAGGTAGTCGATACGGTCGGTGTAGGGGATGAAGCTGTGCCAGGACTGGCGCTCGGCCATCTTCTCGGCACCACGGTGGTGGTAGCCGATGTCCGGGACGCAGTCGACGATCTCTTCGCCGTCCAGCTGCAGGACGATCCGGAAGGCACCGTGGGCGGAAGGGTGGTTGGGGCCCAGGTTGAGGAACATGTAGTCCTCGTTGGCGCCATGGCGCTTCATGCCCCAGGCTTCGGGGTTGAAGCGTGCCGATTCCTCTTCGAGCTGCTGCTTGGCCAGGTTCAGGCTGTACGGGTCGAACTCGGTGGCGCGCGCCGGGAAGTCCTTGCGCAGCGGGTGGCCTTCCCAGGTCGGCGGCATGAGGATGCGCGACAGGTGCGGGTGGCCGGCGAAGTCGATGCCGAACATGTCCCAGACTTCGCGTTCGTACCAGTTGGCGTTGGGCCAGATACCGGTGACCGACGGCAGGTTCAGGTCGCCTTCGCTCAAGGCGACCTTGATCATCACGTCGCTGTTACGCTCGACCGACAGCAGGTGGTAGAACACGCTGAAGTCGGCAGCCGGCAGGCCGCGGCGCTGGGTACGCAGGCGCTCGTCGACGCCATGCAGGTCGAACAGCATGCTGTACGGCTTGGCGACGTTGCGCAGGAAGGAGAGGACATCTTTGAGCTGGGCGCGGTTCACCCACAGGACCGGCATACCGGTGCGGGTTTCCTGGGCGACGAAAGCGTCGGCGCCAAAACGGTTGTGCAGTTCGACGACCACATCCTGGTCGTCAGCCTTGTAAGGCGGAATATAAATAGCGGTGTCCGCTGTCATGGTCTCGGTCGCTTTGAGTCAACGTAGAGAATGAAGCCAGGCCGCCGGCTCCTTCCGGAACGGGCGGCATGTCGCTGGATCAGACTTCGTCGGGGCTGCGCAGGTTGGTGACCTGGATGCGCTGTTCACGACGCAGGTCTTTCTGGGCGGGCATCTCGGCACGGTAAATGCCTTGATCACCGACGACCCAGGAAAGCGGGCGTCGCTCCTGGCCGATCGACTCCTGCAGCAGCATCAGGCCCTGCAGGAAGGCTTCGGGGCGAGGCGGGCAGCCAGGCACGTAGACATCCACGGGGAGGAACTTGTCGACCCCCTGAACGACCGAGTAAATGTCGTACATGCCGCCGGAGTTGGCGCACGAGCCCATGGAGATCACCCACTTGGGTTCGAGCATCTGTTCGTAGAGGCGCTGGATGATCGGCGCCATCTTGATGAAGCAGGTGCCAGCGACGACCATGAAGTCGGCCTGACGCGGCGAAGCCCGGATGACCTCGGCGCCGAAGCGGGCGATGTCGTGGGGTGCCGTGAACGCCGTGGTCATTTCCACATAGCAGCAGGACAGGCCGAAGTTGTACGGCCAGAGGGAGTTCTTGCGACCCCAGTTGACCGCGCCACGCAGCACATCTTCGAGCTTGCCCATGAAGATGTTCTTGTGGACCTGGTCCTCTAGCAGCTGATCGGTGACGGTTTCCCGTTCACCGACAGGATACTGCTCGTTGGGCGCATCCGGATCGATTCTGGTGAGATTGTATTGCATGCCAAAGCCTCATTGTTTCAGCTTCGCTTGCCGCTTGCGGCGACCTTCGGGAGCCCAATCGAGCGCCCCGACGCGCCATAGGTAGACAAGACCAGCCAACAGAATTGCAATGAAAACGAGAGCTTCGACGAATCCGGTCCAGCCGCTTTCGCGGACGGACACAGACCATGCATACAGGAATAGGGCTTCGATATCGAAGATCACGAACAGCATCGCGACCAGATAGAATTTGGCGGACAGGCGCAGGCGGGCGCTGCCGACGGGCAGCATGCCGGATTCGAAGGGTTCGTTCTTGGCGCGGCCCCATGCCTTGCTGCCGAGCAGGCTGGACAGGCCGAGCATGAAGGCACACAGGCCGACGACACCCAGGAGGAAGATGGCAAAGCCCCAGTTGTGGGCGATGAGTCCTACCGAATCGGACATGCTAGAAATCCTTATACAGAGACCCAGCTCTGCAGTCTGAAATAAGTAGAGCGGCGACGCGGTGTCGCGGTTGCAGTGACCAAATGTCGCAGCTGAATCAATCGGGCTGATTTTATGGGTAAACCCAGTGCAAGTAAAATTTCTGTGGCAAATTTATTCGTAGGATTAAGAACAAAAATACTCGTAAATGGCTGAAACCCTTGATTTTCGGGCATTCCCGCCGCTTTTGTTAATTATGTTTCTTGCGTGGCGTAACGACACCTTGCTTATGTAATGATAATTAATATCATTTGAGGTGTTCTGCCATTTTTAACTTGGCCTGGCGCTTGCAAAGTTCATTTCAGCGGCGCCCCATCTTGCCAATGCGAAAGGGTCTCGTTCTAGCAGGTGCGCACAACCTTTGTACCGCTCTAGGTCAACACTTTATCGATTGAGCGGCCTGGGCTGAATCGTGACCGCTGGTCGATGCATATATAGGAGGGCGCGACCGGAGCGCGGGCTCTTGTGGCGAACAGTCATAAGCATAGACGCGATTCGCAGGGATGCTGCGCTGGCCTTATCGTCGGTAAGCCCGCTCCCATAACACCCGAAATAAAAAGGCCCAGGGCTTTCGCAAGCCCTGGGCCTTCATCAGCGCTTCGCTATCAGTGGAACTGCTCTTCCTCGGTCGAGCCGGTCAGCGCGGTCACCGAAGACGCACCCCCCTGGATCACGGTGGTCATGTCATCGAAGTAGCCGGTACCGACTTCCTGCTGGTGCGCCACGAAGGTATAGCCCTTGCTCGCGTCGGCGAACTCCTGCTCCTGCAGCTTCACGTAGGCGGTCATGTCGTTGCGGGCGTAGTCGTGCGCCAGGTTGAACATGCCATGCCACATGTTGTGGATGCCTGCCAGGGTGATGAACTGGTGCTTGTAGCCCATGGCCGACAGTTCGCGCTGGAACTTGGCGATGGTGGCGTCGTCCAGGTTCTTCTTCCAGTTGAAGGATGGCGAGCAGTTGTACGACAGGATCTGGTCCGGGTATTCCTTCTTGATCGCCTCGGCGAAGCGGCGGGCTTCGTCCAGGTCCGGCTTGGCGGTTTCACACCAGATCAGGTCGGCGTACGGGGCATAGGCCAGGCCGCGGGCGATGGCCTGGTCGAGGCCGGCGCGCACCTTGTAGAAGCCTTCGCGGGTGCGCTCGCCGACCACGAACGGCTGGTCGTACGGGTCGCAGTCGCTGGTCAGCAGATCGGCGGCGTTGGCGTCGGTACGGGCCAGGATGATGGTCGGTACGCCGGCGACGTCGGCTGCCAGGCGTGCGGCAACCAGCTTCTGCACCGCTTCCTGGGTCGGTACCAGGACCTTGCCGCCCATATGGCCGCATTTTTTCACCGAAGCCAGCTGGTCTTCGAAGTGCACGCCGGCGGCGCCTGCCTCGATCATGTTCTTCATCAGTTCATAGGCGTTCAGTACGCCGCCGAAACCAGCCTCGGCGTCTGCCACGATCGGCGCGAAGTAATCGATGTAGCCTTCGTCGCCTGGGTTCTTGCCGGCTTTCCACTGGATCTGGTCGGCGCGGCGGAAGGCGTTGTTGATGCGCTTGACCACGGTCGGCACCGAGTCGACCGGGTACAGCGACTGGTCAGGGTACATGGACTCGGCCGAGTTGTTGTCGGCGGCCACCTGCCAGCCGGACAGGTAGATGGCCTGGATGCCGGCCTTCACCTGCTGGACTGCCTGGCCGCCGGTCAGGGCGCCCATGCAGTTGACGAAATCTTTCTCGGGGCGGAAGGACGGGTGGGCACCTTCGGTGACCAGCTTCCACAGTTTTTCTGCACCCTGGCGGGCGAAGGTGTGTTCCGGCTGCAGGGAACCACGCAGGCGGACGACATCGGCGGCGGTATAGGTACGGGTCACGCCTTTCCAGCGCGGGTTCTCGGCCCAGTCTTTCTCAAGGGCTGCAATTTGCTGTTCGCGTGTCAGTGCCATGGAAATAAAACCTCGTCGCATCAGTCTTGTGAAGTAGGTGCTTGTGCTCGGCGCGGTCAGAGACCTAGCGGCTGTCTGCCCAGCGGGAAGCGCTTGCGAACGAGAGGCTCGAAGGGGAAGAGGGCAGGCGGGCAGGGTGTGACTACAGGTCGGCTCGTGGTTGCCTTGCTGCGGTACGACAGGACTGCCGGTTACTGCGGTGATGCGCTTCCGTCCCTCGGGACAACTTCTTCGTCGCAGTCGCAATCCCGTCGAACCGCCTTGTGGGCCGTATGGACACGAGACGCCTCCAAGGGGTAGGGAGGAGCGCATCTCGAAGGCCCTTGCCAGGGCCTCTGATTAGCGGGAGCGAGGCCATCATGCCCTTGGGAAAAAGTGCCTGTCAAATGTTTTGTAGTGCTTTTTTTCGCTTACTACATCTTTGGTCTAATGAGACTCTTCGGTCAGTTTCAAGGCCTTTGGTCGAGGCCTTGAATTGCCTGGGATCACTCCAGAAGGTCGACTTTGACCCGTAATGTCATGTTTTCACCCCGCTGGGTGCTGTAGGTGATGGCCGAGGCGCTTTGTCCGGCCTGGCTCTGCTGGTTGTGTCCGGCCAGGGTGATCCATTCGCCGAGCTTGCCGGTGACCGTCGTGTCGGTGCTCTGGACTTTTACTACATCCTGGCGTTCGCTGCTCAGTCGGTCATTATTGGTGCTTATTTGCAGACGAACCGTATCACCGCTCAGGCTCGGGGTAACGTAGAAACCCTGGGTGACATTGCGGTATTCGGTGTCGCTCTGGATGCGGCCATAGCCGTCGGTGCTGGTACTTGTGATGGGGATGCTCTGGCCCACCTGGATCAGCGCCGGCTGGCCTTCGCTAGCCTGTATCTGTTGCAGGCCGCCTTCGCGGTTGCTGGTGCCGTATTGGATGACCCGGGCGTTGCCGTGGTTGTCCTGGAAGTTGCTGTCGTCGTTGTCGACGCTGATCAGCAGGCGCTTGGGCGCGGTGTCGAGTTGCTGCAGCAGAGTGCGCAGGTCGTCGATGCGCTCGGGGCTGGCATTGACGATCAGTTTGTTCTCGAAGGCACTGACGGTGCCATCCTTGCCCAGGAACGACTGGGCCGTCGGCAGCAGTTCGGCGCTGGTGCGGTGCTGCAGCGGCAGGACTTCGGTGGCGGCCAGCGCATTGAGGCTCGCGGCCAGCAGCAGGGAGGCGATGAGAGGGCGTAGCGGCATATCCATGATCTCCGCGGGTGGAATGATCATGATGGCAAATTTGTCGAGTATTTGCCGGTCGGGATGGGCGCAGGCCGTGAGCGGGTATCCAGGGTGTGGTCGCTTCCTGACAAATTCCGTAACATCGCGCCCTCGATTTTCGCCCAGGCCTGCTGCCCGGGCAAACCACAGGATGCCCATGAAACCTGCCCGACTCCGCGCCGACGTGCTCGCCGGCCTGACCACCTCGTTCGCCCTGGTGCCCGAGTGCATCGCCTTCGCCTTGGTGGCCCACCTCAACCCGCTCATGGGCCTGTATGGCGCTTTCATCATCTGTACCCTGACGGCGCTGTTCGGCGGCCGCCCGGGCATGATTTCCGGCGCCGCAGGCTCCATGGCCGTGGTCATCGTCGCGCTGGTGGTACAACACGGTGCCCAGTACCTGCTGGCCACGGTCCTGCTCGGTGGCGTGGTGATGATCCTGTTCGGTGTGCTGCGCCTGGGCAAGCTGGTGCGCCTGGTGCCGTACCCGGTGATGCTTGGCTTCGTCAACGGCCTGGCCATCGTCATCGCCCTGGCCCAGCTCGAGCACTTCAAGGACGGCGAGCACTGGCTCAGCGGCTCGCCTCTGTACCTGATGATCGGCCTGGTGGCCCTGACCATGCTGGTGGTCTACGTCCTGCCGCGTCTGACCCGTGCCGTGCCCCCGGCCCTGGTCGCGATCCTGGGGGTGGGCTTGCTGGTCTACCTGCTCGACCTGCCGACCCGCACCCTCGGCGACATGGCCCACATCGCCGGCGGCCTGCCGCAGCTGGCGTTGCCGCAGGTGCCCTGGAGCTTGGAGACCCTGACGATCATCTGGCCCTATGCGGTGTTGATGGCCATGGTCGGCCTGCTGGAAACGCTGCTGACCCTGAACCTCACCGACGAGATCACCGAGAGCCGTGGCTACCCAGATCGCGAATGCGTAGCCCTGGGCGCGGCCAACATGGTCTCGGGCTTGTGCGGCGGCATGGGCGGTTGTGCGATGATCGGCCAGACCGTGATCAACCTCAGCTCCAATGGCCGGGGCCGGCTGTCGGGCGTGGTGGCCGGGGTGATGATCCTGTTGTTCGTGCTGTTCCTGTCGCCGCTGATCGAGCGCATTCCGCTGGCGGCGCTGGTGGGCGTGATGTTCGTAGTGGCCCAGCAGACCTTCGCCTGGGCGTCGCTGCGGGTGCTGCACAAGGTGCCGGCGAGCGATGTGCTGGCGATCATCGCGGTGACCGTGGTCACGATCTTCACCGACCTGGCCGCCGCGGTGTTGTTCGGTATCGTCATCGCGGCGATCAATTTCGCCTGGCAGCACGCCCGCGAGCTGTATGCCGACAGCCATGTCGATGACGAAGGCGGTAAGGTCTACCAAGTGCACGGCACCCTGTTCTTCGCCTCGACCACCCCGTTTCTCAACCAGTTCGACCCGGCGCAGGACCCGGCCAGCGTGACCCTGGACTGCAAGCACCTGAGCTTCGTGGACTATTCGGCAATCGCGGCACTGAAGACCTTGCGCGAACGTTATGCCAAGGCGGGCAAGCACCTGCGGGTGGTGCATCTTTCGGAACGCTGCAAGAAGCTGCTCAAGCGGGCGGGTGAGCAGCACTGACAAGCAGCACTGTCTGACCTGATGCATTCGCGGGTAAACCCGCTCCCACAGGATTTCGCGATCCCTGTAGGAGCGGGCTTGTCCCGCGATCAAGGGCGAAGCCCTTGTCAGGCGACGGTGATATCGGGTCCGGCCTAATCGCGGGACAAGCCCGCTCCCACAGGGTGCAGCAAATCAAATGGTCCTGCGTTGTTCTGTGGGAGCGGGTTTACCCGCGAATCGAGCGCGTAGCGCTCGCCTTATGACTCCCCGCGATTCTTCTTCAAGATGGCATCGGCAATGCTCGCCGGCGCTTCGGCATAGCGGGTGAACTCCATCGAGAAACTGGCCCGACCCTGGGTCATCGAGCGCATCGAGGTGGCGTAGCCAAACATCTCGCCCAGCGGTACTTCGGCGCGGATCACCTTGCCCGCCGGTGTCTCGTCGCCGTCCTGGATCATCCCCCGGCGCCGGCTCAGGTCGCCGAGGATATCGCCCTGGTACTCCTCGGGGGTCACCACCTCGACCTTCATCACCGGCTCCAGCAGTACCGCTCCACCTTTTTGCGACAGCTGCTTGGTGGCCATCGATGCGGCGATCTTGTAGGCCATCTCGTTGGAGTCGACGTCGTGGTACGAGCCGTCGTACACCGCAGCCTTCAGGCTGATCAGCGGGTAGCCGGCCAGCACCCCGTTCTTCATCTGTTCCTCGATGCCTTTCTGGATCGCCGGGATGTACTCGCGCGGCACCACGCCACCGACGATCTCGTTGACGAACTCCAGGCCTTCCTTGCCCTCGTCGCCTGGGGCGAAGCGGATCCAGCAGTGGCCATACTGGCCGCGCCCGCCGGACTGGCGCACGAACCGGCCCTCGATCTCGCAGGTGTTGCGGATCTTCTCACGGTAGGCCACCTGCGGCTTGCCGATATTCG
The DNA here is from genome assembly GCF_020151015.1 of Pseudomonas sp. p1(2021b). Classification (NCBI taxonomy): domain Bacteria; kingdom Pseudomonadati; phylum Pseudomonadota; class Gammaproteobacteria; order Pseudomonadales; family Pseudomonadaceae; genus Pseudomonas; species Pseudomonas sp. p1(2021b). The sequence goes on along the minus strand of NZ_CP083746.1, from coordinate 3,253,443 downwards.
CCTCGACGTTGAACTCGCGTTTCATGCGGTCGACGATGATATCCAGGTGCAGCTCGCCCATGCCGGAGATGATCGTCTGCCCGGTTTCTTCATCGGTCTTGACCCGGAACGACGGGTCTTCCTGGGCCAGCTTGCCCAGGGCAATGCCCATCTTCTCCTGGTCGGCCTTGGTCTTGGGCTCGACGGCCACGGAGATCACCGGGTCGGGGAAGTCCATGCGCTCGAGGATGATCGGCTTGTCCATATCGCACAGCGTATCGCCGGTGGTCACGTCCTTCATGCCGATCAGTGCGGCGATATCGCCAGCGCACACGTCCTTGATCTCGGCGCGCTGGTTGGCATGCATCTGCACCATGCGGCCGATGCGCTCCTTCTTGCCCTTGACCGAGTTGAGCACGGCGTTGCCTGAGCTGAGCACGCCGGAGTACACCCGGGCGAACGTCAAGGTGCCGACGAAAGGGTCGGTGGCGATCTTGAAGGCCAGGGCCGAGAACGGCTCGTTGTCGTCGGCGTGGCGCTCCAGGTGCTTGCTCTCATCGTCCGGGTCGGTACCCTTGATCGCCGGAATTTCGCTGGGGGCGGGGAGATAGTCGATCACCGCGTCGAGCATCAATGGCACGCCCTTGTTCTTGAATGACGAACCCAGGATGGTCGGCACGATCTGGTTGGCCAGGGTGCGTTGGCGCAGGCCGGCCTTGATCTCGTCGATGCTCAGTTCTTCGCCGTCAAGGAACTTCATGGTCAATTCGTCGTTGGCCTCGGCCGCGGCCTCGACCATGTGCGCACGCCATTCCTCGGCCAGGGCGCGCAGTTCGGCGGGAATCTCCTCTTCGCGGTAGCTGGTGCCCTGGTCGGCATCGTTCCAGTAGATGGCCTTCATCTTCACCAGGTCGATCTGCCCGGCGAAGGTCTCCTCGCTGCCGATGGCCAGCTGGATGGGCACCGGATGGTGGCCCAGGCGTTGGTCGATCTGCCTGACCACGCGCAGGAAGTCGGCACCCTGGCGGTCCATCTTGTTGACGTAGGCCAGGCGCGGGACGTGGTACTTGTTGGCCTGGCGCCAGACCGTCTCGGACTGCGGTTCGACCCCGTCGGCGCCGCTGAACACCACCACCGCGCCGTCGAGCACGCGCAGCGAGCGTTCCACCTCGATGGTGAAGTCCACGTGGCCTGGGGTGTCGATGATGTTGAAGCGGTACTTGTCGGCGAACTGCTTGGTCGAGCCTTGCCAGAAGGCTGTGGTGGCCGCTGAAGTGATGGTGATGCCGCGCTCCTGTTCCTGGGCCATCCAGTCCATGGTGGCGGCGCCGTCATGGACCTCGCCCATCTTGTGGTTGACCCCGGTGTAGAACAGGATGCGTTCGGTGGTGGTGGTCTTGCCGGCGTCGACATGGGCGACGATGCCGATATTACGGTACAGCTCGATGGGGGTCGTGCGGGCCATGGTCAGTCACCTGTGGGTGAACGGGTTCTCCCAAGGTAGCAGACGATGACGAACCTGACGGGGTCCTGGGGGAGTATCCGACGGTTGCCAAGCCGGAGGGGATGTGCCGCCTGATCCAGGGCACGTTCGCTGGTCTGCTGGAGTCGCTCATGGCCCTTCAATACCGCTGAAACGTGGTGCCGGCAGCACCCGCTGATCGCCGACCTGGCGCGCCACGCGCCAGTCGCCTGGTTCAACCCGGCTGTAGCCCAAGCGCTCAGGCCCTCCCGATGTGCCGCTGGGGCTGGCGATATTGCCCAGGCCAGTACCCGGCTTGAGCGTTTCGCACCGTTCATCGCTTCGGCGTTCCCGCAGACGGCGGCTTCCGGCGGCCGTCGGGGCGAATCAGTCGGCCAGGGCCTGCAAATGCCACTGGCCATCGGTTTCCCGGGCCAGGCCGCTGGCCGGCAGCAGGGCCAGCAGGCGTTCGTGCAGTGCAGCTTCGGTGAAGGCCTTGACGGTGCCCAGGTCCAGTTCGCCAAGCAACTTCAGGTCGGTCTTGGTGTAGGACAGCCAGGCTTTCTTCAGTACCTGCAACACATCGCTGCCGGCGGTGTTGGCAAAGCGGCGATGCAGCGTACGGCCTTCCAGCTCGAAGGTATGGCGGTGGGTGTAGCCGGTTTCGTCACCGCCAAGGTCGGTGCAGCGGTGGCAACGGCAGGCACCTTCGCCGAAGGCGTTGCGCAGGTAGGCATTGAAATCCACGACGGGCTTGAGGGTCAGGCGTTTGTCGACCTCGAACAGGTCAGCGATCAGGGGTTCTTCGGCGCTCACTCGGCATCCTCGTGTGGTGTGGCGTGCATCGGCGGGCACCCTAACAGATTGGGGCAGGGGAGGCCACGCTTGTGGGACGGACTACGGGGTGGCAGTACAAATGTTTCCTGCGCCACTCGCACCTGGCCGTCACCTGCCGTACCCTATGCGCCCCGCGCCTGGTGCGCTGTCCCAGTTCCCATGAGGCATCCCGATTGAGCAAATACCCCTACATCGCCACCATCACCGTCAGCGCCGAAGACCGTGGGGGTGACGCCGAAGCCATGGAGAATCCCGGCATGCGCGTGGGCCTGGAGGCGGTCACCGAGACCCTGAAGAAAGTACACTTCGTTGGTACCCTGGCAGCACCGGAAAAAAACGCCACGCACATCTGCGTGACCTTGGAGAACGGCCTGACCTATTACGGCCCCATCGTCAACGGCCACGCCGAGCTCGAAGGCGGCTGGATCGCCTTCGAGTCCGACATGCTCACGCCCGAGGAGCTGGGGCTCTAAGCGCAGCCCAGTTCGGCCAGGCACTGTTCGAGGATATCCAGGCCTTCCTCGAGCACATCAGGCTCGATCGTCAACGGGGCCAACAGGCGAATGATGTGTCGCGCCTTGCCACTGGGCATCAGCAACAGCCCCTTGGCTCGCGCAGCCTCCATCACCTTGGCCAATTGCGCAGGTGCCGGGCTGCCGTCGGCATTGACGAACTCCAGGCCGCGCATGGCCCCGGTGCCTGTCAGGCGACCCAGCGCCGAAGTCAGCCCGGACGCCTTCCAACGTTCGTAACGTGCGATGATGGCCTGTTCCTGGCGCTCGCCCCAGGTGGCCAGGTTCTCGTCGCTCATCTGCGCCAGGCTGGCCAGTGCCGCCGCGCAGGCGATCGGGTTGCCGGAATAGGTGCCGCCCAGGCCGCCCTTGGGCAGCGAGTCCATGATCGCCTTGCGCCCGACCACGGCCCCCAACGGCATGCCGCCGGCGATGCTCTTGGCCAGCAGCAACAGGTCTGGCTCGATCCCCAGGCGCGGGAAGGCGAAGCGCTGGCCGGTGCGGCCGAAGCCGGACTGGATCTCATCGATGATGATCAGGATCCCATGCGCGTCGCAGAAACGGCGTAGCGCCTGGGCGAATGCCGGGTCCAGCGCCAGGAAGCCGCCTTCGCCCTGCACCGGCTCGAAGATGAACGCCGCCACATCCTCCACGGCCAGCTCGACGCTGAACAGCCGGTCCATGGCCTTGAGCGCCTGTTCGCAGGTCACGCCGGTGTCGGCACTGGGGTAGGGCAAGTGGTAGACCGGCCCTGGCAGCTCGCCCACGCGCTGCTTGTAGGGCATTACCTTACCGTTGAGGTTGAGAGTGGCCAGGGTACGGCCATGGAACCCGCCATCGAAGGCGACGATGGCACGTTTGCCGGTCGCACCACGCGCTACCTTCAGGGCATTTTCAGCCGCTTCCGCACCGCTGTTGGTGAGCATGCCCGCCAACGGGTAGCTGACCGGCACGAAGTGGCGCAGGCGTTCCATCAATTCCAGGTACGGGCCATGGGGCGCGGCATTGAACGCGTAATGGGTCAGGCGGGTAGCCTGGGCCTGGATCGCTTCTACCACGGCAGGGTTGCAATGGCCCAAGTTGAGTACCCCGATACCGCCGACGAAGTCGATATAACGCTTGCCATCGGTATCCCAGACTTCGGCATTGCGGCCATGGGAAAGTGTAATCGGGTGAACGATGGCAATGGAGTGGCTGATACTGTCCTGTTGCATGGGCACGCAAACCTCTTGTTCGGGTTTCTTATTATCGAAGCGTGCGGGCTCGGTATCGATTCGTGCAAACGAATTATTCGATTGCGGTCATTCCTTTAATTCTTGGATCGAGCAGGCCAGGCCGAACAGCTCCAGCGCGCTGCGGATATCTGGTTAGCATGCATGGGTTACGTTCGCCGACCCCCTTGAGCAAAAAAGGAAGGAATTCATTCCGTAACGGAATTATGTGCTTCGAAAAGGTCGTTTGTTGACCTTGCCTTATCGATTAATACTGACCCGCGTCAACGATTACAACCCGCTGTCGATGTAGGAGAAAAAACATGAAGGTTGTCGATCTGCCCGCGCCTGTTTCCGAATAAAACAATAACTCAGCAATTACGACTTACTCGCATCCTGCTCCATTTTTCAGCCGCCCCTTGCGGCGGCCGACCCATTCGAGGGTTCCCCATGGCATCGCAACAACAAAAGAAACAGCGTTCGCTGCAGCACGGCCTGACCTCACGTCAGGTATCCATGATTTCCATCGCCGGCATCATCGGCGCGGGCCTGTTCATCGGCTCCTCCAACGCCATCGCCACCGCCGGACCGGCCATCCTCATTTCCTACGCCATGACCGGCCTGCTGGTGCTGCTGGTGATGCGCATGCTCGGTGAAATGGCCATCGCCAACCCCAACAGCGGTTCATTCTCCACCTATGCCGCTGAGGCCATCGGCCCTTGGGCAGGCTTCACCATCGGCTGGCTGTACTGGTGGTTCTGGGTGTTGATCATCCCAGTCGAGGCCATCGCCGGCGCGGACATTCTCCACGCCTACTTCCCGGTGGTGCCGTCCTGGCTGTTCGCCTTCCTGATCATGATCGTGCTGTCGGGCACCAACCTCATCAGCGTGAAGAACTTCGGAGAGTTCGAATACTGGTTCGCCCTGGTCAAGGTAATCGCCATCCTGGCCTTCATCGGTATCTGCAGCCTGGCGGTATTCGGCGTCTGGCCCCTGGCTGAAACCTCCGGTGTCAGCCAGCTGTGGGCCAACGGCGGTTTCATGCCCAATGGTTTTGGTACCGTGCTTGGGGGTGTGCTGATCACCATCTTCTCGTTCTTCGGCGCGGAAATCGTCACCATTGCGGCCGACGAGACCGCCAACCCCAAGGAGAAGATCCGCCGCGCGACCAACCTGGTGGTGTACCGCATCGCCATCTTCTACCTGGCGTCCATCTTCCTGGTGGTGTCGCTGGTGGCCTGGAACGACCCGGGCTTGAAGGCCGTCGGCTCGTTCCAGCGCGTGCTCGAGGTACTGAACGTGCCGGGTGCCAAGCTGATGGTCGACCTGGTGGTGCTGGTGGCGGTGACCAGTTGCATGAACTCTGGCCTCTACACCGCATCGCGCATGCTCTATTCCCTGGGTGCGCGGGGCGAGGCGCCGCGGATGATCAAGCGCATCTCAGGCAATGGCGTACCCACCGTGGCGGTGGTGCTGTCGACCCTGGCGGGTTTCGTCGGCTGCTTCGTCAACTACGTGTTCCCAGGCAAGGTGTTCGGCTTCCTGCTCTCGACCACCGGCGCCATCGCCTTGCTGGTATACCTGGTGATCGCCGTGTCGCAGCTGCGCATGCGTGCCCGCGCCGAGCGCGAAGGCACGGAGCTGGCGCTGAAGATGTGGCTGTTCCCCTGGCTGACCTGGCTGGTGATCGGCCTGATCGTCCTGGTGCTGGGCTACATGCTGTTCAGCGATGCGTACCGCTACGAGACGTTGATGACCGCTGCAGTGACCTGCTTCATCCTGTTGATCGCCTTGACCCGTCGTCGTACTGCTGCAAGGGCGGCGCAGCCTGCCTGACTACGTCCGTGAAGCAAGGCCCAGTTGCTGCAGGGCCCTGCTCGCGATCTGCCGGGTCAGCTCGCCCGCATCCAGGTGCTGCCCCAGGCGCAACGCCTGGCCTGCCCATAGGTTGCTGAAGTCGCTGTTGCCTTGGGGATCGCGGATCGCCCGCAGTGGCATCAGCGCGCCCCCGGCCAGCGGGAAGCGCGGCGCCAGCGGGCTCATCGGCCCCAGCTCGCGCATGATGCGGTTGTTGATGCCACGCGCCGGGCGGCCGGTGAACAGGTTGGTCAGTGCTGTGTCGCTGGCCGGGGTGCTGTCCAGCGCGCGGCGGTGGGCCGGCGATACCTTGGCCTGCGGGCAGAACAGGTAGGCGGTGCCCAGCTGTACCGCCGAGGCACCCAGGGCCAGGGCGGCGACCAGGCCGCGGTGGTCGCCGATACCGCCGGCGGCGATCACCGGTACCCGCACCGCATCCACCACCTGGGGCACCAGTGCCAAGGTACCGACCTGGCTGGTGATGTCTTCGCTCAGGAACATGCCGCGGTGCCCACCCGCTTCGTAGCCCATGGCGATGACCGCGTCACAGCCATTGGCCTCCAGCCACACGGCTTCTTCCACCGTGGTGGCGCTGGACAGCACCTTGGCGCCACTGGCCTTGACCCGTAGCAGCAGGTCGGCCTGGGGCAGGCCGAAGTGAAAGCTCACCACCTCGGGGCGCAGCTGCTCCACCAACTGGCAGCTCTGCTCGTCGAACGGGGCACGGTTGGAGACCGGCGTCGGGGCGTCGAAGTCCGCGCCCACTTCCTCGTAATACGGCTTGAGCGCCTGCTTCCAGCGCCGGTCGCGCTCGGCATCGGGCGCCGGTGGCTGGTGGCAGAAGAAGTTCAAGTTGAGCGGGCCTTTGCAGCCGGCACGAAACGCCTCGATCTCGGCGCGCACCTGCTCGGCACTGAGCATGGCGCAGGGCAGGGCGCCGAGCCCGCCGGCATTGCCTACGGCGATGGCCATGGCTGAGCCGGTGGCGCCCGCCATGGGTGCCTGGAGGATGGGCAACTGGATGCCCAGCAGATCGAGAATGCGTCGGTCGGGCCAGTTGCTCATGCGCTACTCCTTGTGGCGGGTTGTGGCGGGGGCGGGCGAGGGATTACAGGGCCTTGCTGACCTGGATGTCGCTGATTTTCTCGGCGTCCTCGCCATGGATCTTGCGCAGCGCTTCCAGGGCCTGTTCCTGGGAGGCGTCGGGCATCAAGGCGAAGTCCCAGCGGCGCTCGCCGTCGAGCTTGTACTTGATCACGTATTTGATGGTCTGGGTCATGGCGGGGCCTTATCCGAGTCTGGAGGACGAACGGCGAATGATCTTGATCTTGTGGGTGAAGGTCGGCTTGCGCGTCACCGAGATCGGGCGCGGGCTCACGGTATCGATGGTGATGTTCCAGAAGCCGGTGCTGGGCACGGTGATCTTGGCCGGGAACTTGATGAAGTGCCCACCATGGTAGGTGTGCCGGCCGCCATTCTTGAAGCTGCGGAAGTTGGCGTCGTTCATCAGGCGGATATTACAGCGCTGGGAGCATTCGATGACGACCACGTCGTCCTCGTTCAGGTGCTCGCGCTGGTGTACGAATTTCATGGGGTGCTCCGCAAGGGTTGGTTCAGCAAAGGCAAACGATACCACGATGTCAGGATGGACTCGCGCCCGGATGGTCGGGCCGAAGATAAATCTGCCAAACCAGGGAGCAAATCCGCCCGGCTGTTGTCAAAGCGTTTCTTGTCGATTCCAAGGGTGGTGCGAATGAAGTGGTTGGTGGCGGCGATGTCGTTGGTGGTGCTGGGCGGCTGTGTCAGTGTTTCGGAACTCGAACAATCCCGGGAGACCCTTGACGTGATGTCTGGCAAGACGCCTCGCCAGTATGCCGACTGCGTCAAGAACAAGCTGGCCGAAACCCGCGACCCTCTGGTCGAAGAGCCTCTCGGCGACGACGGCCTGCGCTTGATCGTGCCGCAGAAGCTTTCCGCAGGTGCCGGCCCTGCAGCCCTGGTGGATATCGACAAGCGTGGCAGCGGCAGCAGCATCAAGCTGCACGAGCGGCTGAACAACTTCCCTCTGCGCTTGGGTGACGTGCGCACCGCGGCGACCCAGTGCATCTCAGGATCTTGATCCAGCTCAGCCAATGAGCGATTAGCAGGCAAATTGCCATTTTCTTGTCCGGTGGGCGTTGTTCCCCACCGGGGATAGGCCTACTCTTTCCAGGCTTATATCGAATAAGCCTAAGCTTATAACAAGGAAAATGGAGCGTCCCTGATGAAACCGTTGAGTCGCGTCGTGATCGGCAGTCTGCTGATCCTGGCCTGGCCCACGGCGCATGCCGTCGATGGCCAGAAGATCTTCTCCCAGGGTGGGCAAAACCCCGCCGCCATGGCTTGCTTGGGCTGTCATGGCCCGGACGGCAAAGGCATCGCTGCCGCCGGCTTCCCCCGCCTGGCTGGCCTGTCGGCCGGCTACCTGAGCAAACAGCTGGCCGATTTCCGCAATGGCAGCCGCAAACAGGCCGTCATGGAGCCGCTCGCCAAGGCCCTGGGCGAGGACGAAATCAAAGCCGTCAGTGCCTACCTCGCCAGCCTGCCTGCCGACCCCGCGCCAACCTTGCGCCGCCAGCAGATCGCCAAGGACCCGGTGTCGCGCCTGGCCCTGTATGGCGACTGGAGCCGCCAGATACCGGGCTGCGTGCAGTGCCACGGCCCGGGCGGTGGTGGCGTCGGTGAGCACTTCCCGCCGCTGGCCGGGCAGCCGGCCAGCTACCTGGTGGCGCAACTCAATGCCTGGCGCGACGGCAGCCGCAGCAACGACCCCAACCAGCTGATGGTCGGTGTGGCCAAGGCCATGACCGATGACGAGATCAAGGCCGTCGCCGCATTCTTCGCCCAGCCCAGTAGCCAGGAGGCCCAGCCATGAAGCCGATTTACCCAGCCCTGTTGCTCCTGGCCCTGGGCACTGCCCAGGCGGCGCCGATCGCCATGGAAGACCAGTCCCAACTCAAGGTACCCGGCAGCCAGGCTGCACCGGTGTTCAGCCCGCCGGCCGAAAGCGACCTGCCCGACAATGCCTTCGGCCAGATGGTGCGCCAGGGGCATGCCCTGTTCGTCGACACCCGCCGGTTGATGCCCGAGGCGGTGGGCAATGGCATGAACTGCAGCAACTGCCACCTGGACCAGGGGCGGCTGGCCCATTCCGCGCCGTTGTGGGGCGCCTACCCGATGTACCCGGCGTATCGCAAGAAGAACGATAAGGTCAACACCTTCGCCGAGCGTATCCAGGGGTGCTTCCAGTTCAGCATGAACGGCAAGCCGCCGGCGGCCGACAGCCCGCAGATGACGGCGCTCAGTGTCTATGCCTACTGGCTGTCGACCCAGGCGCCCACTGGGGTCGAAACACCGGGGCGCGGCTACCCGGAGGTGGCGCAGCCGGCCGCCGGCTATGACTTCAAGCGCGGCGAGCAGATTTACCGTGAGCAGTGCGCGCTCTGCCATGGTGACCAGGGCGAAGGCCAGAAGGTGGCCGGCGAGTACGTGATGCCGCCGTTGTGGGGCAAGGATTCCTACAACTGGGGTGCCGGCATGCACCGGATCAACACCGCGGCCTCGTTCATCAAGCACAACATGCCCCTGGGGCGCGCCGGCAGCCTGAGCGACCAGCAGGCTTGGGACGTGGCGGCCTGGATCAACCGCCATGAACGGCCCCAGGACCCGCGCCTGGTGGACGGCTCGATCGAAAAGACCCGGGTGAAGTACCACGCCAACGACGGCGTCAACCTGTACGGGCAGAAGGTCGATGGCGTGCTGATCGGGCAGGGCACCGGCAGCTGACGTGTCACACCCTTGACCCCGACCTGTCACGGCCCTGCAACGGCGCCTGGGGTGCAATGGCCGCAATCTGCGAAAGGGAGTGCGGCCATGGAACTCTGTGTGATTGGGGCGGGGTATGTGGGGTTGGTCACGGCGGCCTGCTTCGCCGAAATGGGCAACCGTGTGGTGTGCCTGGAGCGCGACCAGGCGCGCCTTGCGCAGTTGCGCCAAGGGCAGTGCCCGATCTACGAGCCCGGGTTGCAAGCGTTGCTGCAGGCGGGCCTGAGTTCCGGCCAGCTGAGTTTCAGCGACCAGTGGCGCCAGGCCCTGGCACGTGCCGAGGTGGTGTTCATCGCCGTCGGCACCCCGAGCCAGGAGGATGGCTCGGCTGACCTGCAGCACGTGCTGGCCGTGGCCGACAGCCTTGGCCGTCACCTGGGCAGGGCGTGCCTGGTGGTGAACAAGTCCACCGTGCCGGTAGGCACGGCCGAGCGCGTCGCCCGGCATATCGCCAATGGCCTGCGCGAACGGGGCGCGCGCTTTGCTGTGGACGTGGCGAGCAACCCTGAGTTTCTCAAGGAAGGCAGCGCTGTGGACGACTTCATGCGACCCGACCGGGTCATCATCGGCAGCGACAGTGAGCCGGCCAGCCAGTGCCTGCAGCGCCTCTACGCGCCGTTCGTGCGCAACCGCGAGCGGGTGCTGCTGATGTCCACGCGCGCCGCCGAGTTCACCAAGTACGCGGCCAACGCCTTCCTCGCCACGCGCATCTCCTTCGTCAATGAACTGGCCGGGCTCTGTGCGCGCCTGGGTGTGGATATCGAGCAGGTGCGCCGGGGTATCGGCAGCGACCGGCGTATCGGCAGCCATTTCATCTATGCCGGCTGTGGCTACGGCGGCTCCTGCTTCCCTAAGGACGTGCGTGCGTTGATCCATTGCGCCGAGCAGCAGGGCTACCAACCGGCCATTCTCCAGGCCGTACAGACGCGCAACGAAACGCAGAAGACCTTGCTGTTCGAAGCCCTGCGCCAGCACTTCGGCGGTTTCCTGCGCGGGCGCAACGTGGCGATCTGGGGGCTGGCCTTCAAGCCCGGCACCGACGACCTGCGCGAGGCGCCCAGCCTGGTGTTGCTCGATGCCCTGCTGGCAGCCGGGGCGCGGGTGCAGGCCTGCGACCCGGCCGCCCTGGCCGGCGTCGCCGCGCGTTATCCGCAGGCGGTGGCCAGCGCCCAGTTGCGCCTGACCCAGGACCCCTATGCCTGTGTCGAAGGCGCCGATGCGCTGGTGTTGGTGACCGAATGGAAGCAGTTCCGCCAACCGGATTTCGTACGCGTACGGGGCCTTATGCGCATGCCGGCGCTGTTCGATGGTCGCAATATTTATGACCCATCGGAACTATCGGCACTGGGTTATCTCTATCATGGCATCGGTCGGCCAGGGGTAGGGCATTGTAAGGTGAGTGCCGCCTGATTAGACTGCGCCGAACTCCACAGGCCCAGCCTTTGTTTAAGGATGTATATGATCAAGAAATGCTTGTTCCCGGCAGCCGGCTACGGCACCCGCTTCCTGCCTGCTACCAAAGCCATGCCCAAGGAAATGCTGCCGGTGGTCAACAAGCCACTGATCCAGTATGGCGTCGAGGAGGCCCTGGATGCCGGCCTGAGCGAGATCTCCATCGTGACCGGCCGCGGCAAGCGCGCCCTGGAAGACCACTTCGACATCAGCTATGAGCTGGAAACCCAGATCAAGGGCACCGACAAGGAAAAATACCTGGTCGGTATCCGCCGTCTGCTGGACGAGTGTTCCTTCTCCTACACCCGCCAGACCGAGATGAAAGGCCTGGGCCACGCCATCCTCACCGGCCGTCCGCTGATCGGCGACGAGCCGTTCGCCGTGGTGCTGGCGGACGACCTGTGCGTCAACCCCGAAGGCGACGGCATCCTCACCCAGATGGTCAAGCTGTACAACCAGTTCCGTTGCTCGATCGTCGCCATCCAGGAAGTCGACCCGCAGGAAACCAACAAGTACGGCGTGATCGCCGGCGACATGATCCGCGATGACATCTACCGGGTGACCAACATGGTCGAGAAGCCCAAGCCCGAAGATGCCCCGTCGAACCTGGCGATCATCGGCCGTTATATCCTGACCCCGGATATCTTCGACATCATTCAGAACACCGAGCCAGGCAAGGGCGGCGAGATCCAGATCACCGACGCGCTGATGAAACAGGCCCAGGACGGTTGCGTGCTGGCGTACAAGTTCAAGGGCAAGCGTTTCGACTGCGGCGGCGCCGAAGGCTACATCGAGGCGACCAACTTCTGCTTCGAGAACTACTACAAGACCGGCAAGGCGTACTGATACGCCGCGTCTGGTGCGAAGCTGCCCTCTGGGTTAGCTACATATTGGGGCCGCCTTGCGGCCCATCGCGGGGCAAGCCCGCTCCTACAGGGGCAGGCCTGTCGTGTGATGGGCGGTAGGGCGGCCCCAATTGCTTATGCCTCGGCTGGCTTTTTTGTTCCCGGCGCGCAACGGCGGTATGCTGGGCGCCAGCCAAGGAGACTGAATGCATGGCCTACGATTTTGATCTGTTCGTGATTGGCGCCGGTTCCGGCGGTGTGCGTGCGGCGCGCTTCGCCGCGGGGTTCGGCGCCAAGGTGGCGGTGGCCGAGAGCCGCTACCTGGGAGGCACCTGCGTCAACGTCGGTTGCGTGCCCAAGAAGCTGCTGGTGTATGGGGCCCATGTGGCCGATGAGCTCGAGCAGGCGGCAGGCTTCGGCTGGACCCTCGAGGAGGGGCACTTCGACTGGGCCACGTTGATCGCCAACAAGAACCGTGAAATCGAGCGCCTCAACGGTATCTACCGCAACCTGCTGGTCAACAGCGGTGTGACCCTGCTCCAGGGCCATGCGCGCATCACCGGCGCCCATGAGGTGGAAGTCGAAGGCCAGCGCTACAGCGCCCGGCATATCCTCATCGCCACTGGCGGCTGGCCGCAAATACCGGACATCCCGGGCAAGGAGCTGGCCATCACCTCCAACGAAGCGTTCTACCTCAAGGCATTGCCGCGACGCGTGCTGGTGGTCGGTGGCGGCTACATCGCCGTGGAGTTCGCCGGGATCTTCCAGGGCCTGGGCGCCGATACCACGCTGCTGTACCGCGGCGACCTGTTCCTGCGCGGCTTCGATGGCTCGGTGCGTACCCACCTCAAGGAAGAGCTGGAAAAGCGCGGCCTGAACCTGCAGTTCAACAGCGACATCCAGCGCATCGAGCAGCTGGACGACGGCAGCCTCAAGGCCACCCTCAAGGATGGCCGTGAGCTGGTCGCCGACTGCGTGTTCTACGCCACCGGGCGCCGTCCGATGCTGGACAACCTGGGCCTGGAGAATACCGGTGTCGAACTCGATGCCCGCGGTTTCATCCGTGTCGATGAGCAGTACCAGACCACCGAGCCTTCGATCATCGCCATCGGCGACGTGATCGGCCGCGTCCAGCTCACCCCGGTAGCCCTGGCCGAAGGCATGGCCGTGGCGCGCCGACTGTTCAAGCCCGAACACTACCGGCCGGTCGACTACCAGAACATCCCCACCGCGGTGTTCAGCCAGCCGCCGATCGGCACCGTGGGCCTGACCGAGGAGCAGGCGCTGGAGGCCGGGCACAAGGTGCAGATTTTCGAGAGCCGCTTCCGTGCGATGAAGCTCACCCTGACCGATATCCAAGAGAAGACCCTGATGAAGCTGGTGGTCGATGCCGACACCGACAAGGTCCTGGGTTGCCACATGGTCGGGCCGGATGCCGGGGAGATCATCCAGGGCCTGGGTATCGCTCTCAAGGCCGGCGCCACCAAGCAGCAGTTCGACGAGACCATCGGCGTGCACCCGACGGCGGCCGAAGAGTTCGTCACCATGCGCACGGCCACGCGCTGACGCAAGGCCGCTCCCAGCAGATCCTGAGGGAGATTACCCAGCCCTTCGGGCTGCGCAGTCACGCGAAGAACCATTGATTAGCGCAGCCCTGTAGGAGCGGGCTTGTCCCGCGATCAAGGGCGAAGCCCTTGCCAGGCGACGGTGATATCGGGCCCGGCCTAATCGCGGGACAAGCCCGCTCCCACAAGGACGCATCCCGTCGTGAATACCCGCAATCCTTTGCTCAGCCCAATCCCTTCTATTAATTATCCTCGGTTATAGCCAAAACCAATCACGAGCATGAGGTTTGCCAATGAGCGTTTATCGATCTCGTTGGTTAGGATTCTCTCCGTCAACTGATTTCAACCCCATGAAGGAGTGTCTCTCATGCCAATCATCAACAGCCAGGTCAAACCGTTCAACGCTACCGCCTACCACAAGGGCGAGTTCGTCCAGGTCAGCGAAGCCGACCTGAAGGGCAAGTGGTCCGTCGTGTTCTTCTACCCAGCCGACTTCACCTTCGTCTGCCCGACCGAACTGGGTGACCTGGCCGACAACTACGCCGAGTTCCAGAAGCTGGGCGTGGAAATCTACGGTGTGTCCACCGACACCCACTTCACCCACAAGGCCTGGCACGACACCTCGGAAACCATCGGCAAGATCCAGTACCCGCTGATCGGTGACCCGACCCACGTCATCGCCCGCAACTTCGACGTGCTGATCGAAGAAGCCGGCCTGGCTGATCGCGGCACCTTCGTGATCAACCCTGAAGGCCAGATCAAGATCGTCGAAATCAACGACGGTGGCGTAGGCCGCGATGCCAGCGAGCTGCTGCGCAAGGTCAAGGCTGCCCAGTACGTTGCCGCCCACCCGGGTGAAGTCTGCCCAGCCAAGTGGAAAGAAGGCGAGGCCACCCTGGCGCCGTCCCTGGACCTGGTCGGCAAGATCTGAGTCCATGCGTCAATCGCGGGCGGTAGCCAGCCGCCAAAGCTGAAGTAGCTGCCGCCCCGTCAAACGCCCGGGCGACCTCGCCTGGGCGTTTTTGTATCCGAGTTTTGAAAAAGGAATCGCCCGTATGTTGGACGCCACGCTTAAATCGCAACTGAAAACCTACCTGGAGCGGGTCACCCAGCCGATCGAGATCGTTGCTTCCCTCGACGACGGCGCGAAGTCCCGCGAATTGCACGACCTGCTGGTGGAGATCGCCGGCCTGTCGAACCTCATCACCCTGCGCGAGGACGGCAGCGACGCCCGTCGCCCTTCGTTCTCGCTCAACCGCCCGGGTGCCGACATCAGCCTGCGCTTCGCCGGCATCCCCATGGGCCATGAATTCACCTCCCTGGTGCTGGCGCTGCTGCAGGTCGGCGGCCACCCGTCCAAGGCCAGTGCCGAAGTGATCGAGCAGATCCAGGCCCTGGAAGGCGAGTTCACCTTCGAAACCTATTTCTCGCTGTCGTGCCAGAACTGCCCGGACGTGGTCCAGGCGCTGAACCTGATGGCGGTGCTCAACCCCAACGTTCGCCACGTGGCCATCGACGGTGCGCTGTTCCAGGATGAAGTCGAGGCGCGCAAGGTCATGGCGGTACCGAGCATCTACCTGAACGGTGAGGTCTTCGGCCAGGGCCGCATGGGCCTGGAGGAGATCCTCGGCAAGATCGACACCAACGCCGGCAGCCGCCAGGCCGAGAAGATCAACGCCAAGGACGCCTTCGACGTGCTGGTGGTCGGTGGTGGCCCGGCGGGCGCCTCGGCAGCCATCTACGCGGCGCGCAAAGGCATCCGTACCGGTGTCGCGGCCGAGCGTTTCGGCGGCCAGGTGCTCGACACCCTGGCGATCGAGAACTTCATCTCGGTGCAGGAAACCGAAGGCCCGAAACTGGCCACGGCGCTGGAAGAGCACGTCAAGCAGTACGACGTGGACATCATGAACCTGCAGCGCGGTGAAGCGCTGGTCCCGGCCACCGACGGCGGCCTGCACGAAGTGCGCCTGGCCAGTGGGGCGTCGCTCAAGGCCAAGACCGTGATCCTGGCCACCGGCGCCCGCTGGCGCGAGATGAACGTGCCCGGCGAGCAGCAATACCGCGCCCGCGGCGTGGCCTACTGCCCGCACTGTGACGGCCCGCTGTTCAAGGGCAAGCGCGTGGCGGTGATCGGCGGTGGCAACTCCGGTGTGGAAGCGGCCATCGACCTGGCGGGCATCGTCGCCCAGGTGACCCTGATCGAGTTCGACAGCCAGCTGCGTGCCGATGCCGTGCTGCAACGCAAGCTGCACAGCCTGCCGAACGTCAAGGTCATCACCAGCGCCTTGACCACCGAAGTGCTGGGCGATGGCGAGAAGGTCACCGGCCTGCGCTACAAGGACCGCAGCAACGACCAGGTGCATGATGTGGCGCTCGAGGGGATCTTCGTGCAGATCGGCTTGCTGCCGAACACCGATTGGCTCAAGGGCACCGTCGAGCTGTCGCCGCGTGGCGAGATCATCGTCGATGCCAAAGGCCAGACCAATATCCCGGGTGTGTTCGCCGCCGGTGATGTGACCACGGTGCCGTACAAGCAGATCGTCATCGCCGTGGGCGAGGGCGCCAAGGCCTCCCTGGCCGCCTTCGACCACCTGATCCGTACCTCGGCGCCGGCTTGAGGAACCTGGGGCCGCTTTGCGGCCCTTTCGCGGGGCAAGCCCGCTCCTACCCCCCTGTAGGAGCGGGCTTGCCCCGCGATGGTTTCAAGGCGTACCTGTCTATAGTGATAGACAGATCCGCTGACGGACCACGCCCATGACCCTCATCAGCCGCGAACCCTGGTGGCTAGTGCCGCCCAAGCCCGGGCAGCAGGAGCAGGACCTGCACTGGGGCTATCTGGAGATCTACTCCGATGGCCGCACCGTGTTCGTCGACCAGCGCCCCAGCGACCGGGAGCTGGCCGAGCGCAAGAGCTGCCGTAACTTCCCCGAGCCCGAACAACCCTGACTCAACCTTCGAGTTCGGCCAGGCGTGCCTCCAGCGCGGCGACCCGCGCCTCCAGGGCTTCGATTCGTTCCTGTGACACACTGCTAGCGCCACTGCGCTCGCCGCCACCTTGCTGGCGTGCGGCCAGGATCGCCTCGATTTCACCGGGGTCGCCCAGGGCATGGGTGTAGCGGTCTTCACGCTGGCCGGCCTGGCGTGGCAGGTGCAAGGCCAGGCCGCGGGAGACCAGGCGCTCGAGCTGGTGCTGGATCTGCTCCACATCGTCGAAGTCGTGCAGGCGGTTGCTGCGGGTCAGCAGCTCGCTCAGGGTCTGTGGCCCGCGCAGGAACATCAGCCCCATCAGCACCAGTTGCGCCGGCACCAGTTCCAGGGCCTTGTCCACCCGATGCTCCCAGCGATCGGCACGGCTGCCCATCTGCAGGCGGGTCATCTCTTGACCTTCCAGCGCACGCAAGGCCTGGCCGACTTGGCCTGGAGAAAGGTTCATCACCGGTTCCCGGCTGGTTTTCTGGTTGCAGGCCAGGACCAAAGCGTTGAGGGTCAGCGGGTAGGTTTCCGGGTTGGTGGCCTGTTTTTCGATCAGTGAGCCGAGTACACGGATTTCGATGCTGTTGAAGCGGCCTGCGCTTGCGGTTTCGTGTTCTGACATGGCCCTGTCTCATGGCGAGGAAAGGCCCCTAGCCTAGGTAATGCAGCTGCGTTAGGCAATCAGCTTGCCGTCTCGGCAGCAGGTTGCGGTGCACGATCTACCGGCACCCTGTAGGAGCGGGCTTGCCCCGCGATCGAGGGCTTGCCCTCGCTTGGCGCCGCGTTGGCAGAGCCGAACGATCACGGCGCACCGGGCTGCGGAAGAGACCCGCGCTCGGCACTAGCCGGCGCGGGAAAGGCGATCAGAAGCGATAGGCCACGCTCGCTTCCAGGGTCCGCGGCGCACCCGGGGTGATCAGGTCCACCGAACCGTGGGCGGAGGCGTAGTAGTCGCGGTCGAAGGCATTCTTCAGGCGCAGCGCCATGTCCCAGTGCTGTTCGCTGTACAGCAGCGCGGCGTCGAAGGTGGTGTAGCCGGGCATGACAACCTGGTTGTCCAGTGCGGTGTAGCGCTCGTCCACATAGTTTGCGCCAGCGGCGACGCGCCATTGCGGGGTGAGGGTGCGCACCAGCCAGACGTTCGCGCTGTTGCGCGGCGTCAGCGTCGGGGTCTGGCCTTCGTTGGAGATGCCGTTGGTCTTGGCGTTGGACTTGACGATCTCGGCGTCCAGGAAGGCGTAGCCGGCATAGACCTGCCACTTGTCCGAGAGCTGGCCGCTGATGGTGGCTTCGAAACCATCGGTGCGCTGCTCGCCGGCCAGAATGGTCAGGCCAGGATTCACCGGGTCCGGGGTGCGCATGTTGGTGCGTTCAAGGCGGAAGATCGCCGCGGTCACCGACAGCTTGCTGTCGAGCAGGTCCCACTTGGCGCCCAGCTCGTAGTTGGTGGTTTTTTCAGGTTCCAGGTCGGCGTTGCCTGCGTTGACCGCGAACATTTCGCCCGAAGGCTGGTAGCTGCGGCTGACGGAGACGTAGTACGACTGGATCTGGTCCGGCTGGTACACCAGGCCGACACGTGGGCTCCAGGTTTTGTCGGTGCGATCCAGATCGACGTCGGCTGCGCGGATGTCGTCGTATTCCTGGCCGAAGATGTCGTAGCGCACGCCGAGCAGGGCTTTCCATTGGTCGTTCAGCTCGATCAGGTCCTGCACATAGAAGCCCGCTGTCTGCTGATAGTTGGTGCCTTTGGACGACAGGTTGGCCGCATGCTCCGGCACCGGTACCAAAGCATCGCGATAGACCGGAACCTGGGCCACATTGTTCTGGTTGAACACCCGCTGGTACTTGTCCTGGTAGCCCACTTCCACACCATAGAGCAGGTTGTGCTGCATGCCGGCCAGTTGCGCTTGCTGCTTGAGTTCGGTCTGGTTGAACACGCCGTACTCGTCGCGGGCCACGTTGCCGCGGTTGAGCTTGACCAGCAGTTCGCCGTTCGGCGCGGTGACGAAGCGGGTAGGGCTGCTGTCGGCCAGGGTGTTGTTACGGTCCAGGTCGTAGTGGTAGTAGCGGCTGGTATTGGTCAGCGTGAAGTCGTCGTTGATGCGGTAGTCCAGGCTCGCGGTGAACGAGAACACTTCGCTGCGGGCATAGTCCTGGTCCGCATCGCCGGAGCCGAAGCGCTTGTCACGGTCGACGTCCACCGGGCGGTTGCCCAGGGCCGGGATGCCGAAGTCGATCAGGCGCTTGTCGTACAAGTAGGTGGCGCCGAGGTTCAGCTCCAGGTCGTCGGAGAGGCGGAAGTAGGCCGACGGGGCGATGGCCTTGCGGTCGATGTAGCCATCGTCGCGGAAGGTGTCGCTGTCTTCGAAAGCGCCGGTCAGGCGGTAGGCCTGGTTGCCTTGCGGGTCGGCCCAGCCGGTGTCGAACTGGGTGCGGCGCTTGCCCTCGGTGTCCAGGGTCATGCCCACTTCGTGCTTGGGCGCGAAGCCTGGCTTCTTGCTGACGCTGTTGATCAGGCCGCCGGACGAGCCACGGCCATAGAGCACGGCTGCCGGGCCCTTGATGACCTCGACGCGCTCGATATTGGACAGGTCGCGGAAATACAGGGCGTCGTCGCGCACGCCATCGATGTACATGTCGCCAATGGCGTTGAAGCCACGGATGGTGACTTGGTCGCGCTGGCCATCGCCGTTGGACAGGCCGACGCCAGGTACGTTCTTGAGTACGTCCTCCATGGACTGGGCGCCCTGGTCCTTGATCACGCTTTCAGGGACGACATTGACGGTCTGGGGGATGTCGCGCAGGGGCGCGTCGATCTTCAGCGCGCTCTTGCTTTCGGTGGCCTTGTAGCTCTGCTGCTCGTAGGCACCGGTCACCGAAGTCGCCGGCAGGGCCAGCGTGTCCTGGGTTTCAGCGTGAACAGCAGGCACTGCCAGCAGGCCCAGCATCGACAGGGATGCTGGGGCAACGTACTTTTTTGCCATTGAGAATCACTCGCGTTGTTTTTATTGGGTGCGAATAGTATCGATTCACAAATGTAAATCAAGTGTAAAGATGAGCATTCGAACGAATACCTGGGCAATGGCGGGCACAAGCAAAGCGGTGTCTTGAACAGTCAAGTCCGTGCCGGGCAGGCATGCTGACGGCCTAGTCCAAATGGAGGGTGCGGGGTGGTTTTTGGAGGGAGTAGGGTCGGGCCTACAATCACCCGTCAAGGAAGGTGAACGCAGTGGACCTGGAACAACGCATCGACCGCCTGGAAGCCCTGGAGGCTATCCGCGAGCTCAAGCATCGCTACCTGAACGCCTGCGACCTGAAGGACGTGGCGGCCATCCGTGACTGCTTCGCCACGGGCGAGGTGCTGATCGACTATGGGCCGCTGGGCCTCTTCCGCGACCGGGAATCGTTCCTGGCGTTGTTCCGCGAGTTGGCCTGCGTGCCCAGGGTGATCGACCTGCACCACGCTGCCAACCCGGAGATCGACTTCCAGGACACCGACAACGCCAGGGCCCGTTGGGCCCTGCATTACCAGAACCGCGACGGCGAGACCGGCGCGACCCGCCAGTTGGGCGGGTTCTACCAGGACCGCTACCAACGACTCGAAGGGCAATGGCGGATCGTCGAAACGGTGTTCCGCGGTCACTTCGACGTGGCGCGTCCAGGGGGCGGCTGATCACTCCCTGGCCTTGAGGCCACCGTGGTCGCGGCCCATCTGGTTAGAGGCTTCCGGCAGCGAGGTCACCTTGATCGCCCGCGCCGGCACGGCGAATTTCGCGCCGATGCCGGCGAACTGTTCCAGCAGCTGGAAGTTGATCGCCTGCTGGATGTCCATGTACAGGTTGTACCCCGGATCGAGCACGATGTAGACGCATTCGAACTCCAGCGACTCCTTGCCGAAACCGCGCAGGTGGGCACGGTCGAAGCGTACCTTGTCCTGCTTCTGGATCACTTGCGCGACGATACCCGGGGCCTTCTTCACCGCTTCGGTGGGGGTGTCGTAGGAAAGGCCGAACTCGAAGACAATGCGCCGCTCTTGCAGGCGTTTGTAGTTCTGGATGGTGCTGCTGATCATGCCAGCGTTGGCCATGACGATCTGCTCGCCGCCGAGGCTGCGGATGCGTGTGGTCTTCAGCCCGATGTGCTCCACCGTCCCGGCCAGCGGGCCGATGACGATGAAATCGCCCACTTCGAACGGCTTGTCTACGGCGATGGAAAGCGAGGCGAACAGGTCGCCGAGAATGTTCTGCACCGCCAGCGCCACGGCGATGCCGCCCACGCCCAGGCTCGCGACGAAGGCGGTGATGTTCACCCCGAGGTTGGAGAGCATGGCCAGCAGCACCATCGACCAGAGCAGCACCCTGGCGCCCCAGGCGGACAGCGTGGCCAGGGCACTGCCCTGGTAGAGGCCGGCGCTGCTGTGCCGGGCGAAATAGCGGGACAGGCCAAGGGCGATGGCGCGGTTGGCCCACAGGCCGATCTGCAACGCAGCCACCACGAACCATAGGCTGCCGACCCGGTCCAGCCAGCGCTCCGGCAGGTCCAGCACGCTCAGACCGATGAGCAGGGCGGCGAGGAACAACAGGACATTGCTGGTGCCTTCGAGCACCTTGGCCAGCACCTGGGCGAAGTGGCCATCATGGGCGGACCAGCCCTGCACCCTGCGCTTGACGAAGCTGATGGCCCAGCGGGCGACCAGGAAGGTGACCAGGCTGACTCCCAGGGCCAGCAACCAGTTAAGGACAGAGATGCCAAAGATGGTCGAGTTCGTCAGCGGGTCCAGCAAGCGTTCGTTCATTGTCGATTGCCCCTCCAAGGCGGTGATGCACACATGGTCGTTAGAAGGGCGTGGGCTGCGGGGGTTGGGCTGGGCTGGTGGGAAGCTCGACGAATGGTCGAGCGTCGATCATGGGCTATGCGCGCCGACAACCTGGCGCTGTTCGTGCCGCCTCGATCGCCGGCAAGCCGGCTCCCACAGGTTCGGCGCTGTCTACGACCGCAGCGCAATACAAGTGGGAGCCGGCTTGCCGGCGATGGGGGAACGGGGCCCGCTAGGCTTCGCGCTTGGGCGCAAAGCGCAGGATGGCGCAGGCGATCAGTGCCGACAGCAGCGAGCCGAGGAGGATGCCGATTTTCGCTTCGTCGATACGCTCCGGCTGCCCCGGGAAGGCCAGTTCGCCAATGAACAGGCTCATGGTGAAGCCAATGCCGCAGAGCATGGCCACGCCATAGATCTGCAGCCAGCTGGCGCCGCGCGGTTTGGCCGCCAGGCCCGTCTTGACCGCCAGCAGCACCCCGGCGAACACCCCCAGTTGCTTGC
Source organism: Pseudomonas sp. p1(2021b) (assembly GCF_020151015.1). NCBI lineage: Bacteria > Pseudomonadati > Pseudomonadota > Gammaproteobacteria > Pseudomonadales > Pseudomonadaceae > Pseudomonas > Pseudomonas sp. p1(2021b). The sequence continues at coordinate 3,231,569 of NZ_CP083746.1, read as the reverse complement.
CCAGCAGCAGGCCCAGGGCGATGCTCAGCGGCAGCGGGGCGAGTACGTCGCTCCAGCTCAGGTGGCTGAAGGACACACCGGCATTGGCGAAGCCGAAGGCCGGCACGATCAGGAAACCGACCCAAGGTGCCAGGCCATGCTCGAGCTTGAGCAACGGGCTGGCGTCGTCACCTTTGCCGGCCCCGGCGCTGTAGGGAATCAGCAGCGCGCCGACCACGCCGGCGATGGTGGCATGCACGCCGGAGAGCAGGGTCACGTACCACAGCGCGGCGATGCCCAGCAGGTAGGGCCACAGCGACACCACGCGCAAGCGGTTGAACGCCAGCAGGACAACGACGATCCCGGCTGCCGCCGCCAGGGCCACCAGGTTGATCGACGAGGTGTAGAACAACGCGATGATCGCCACGGCGCCCATGTCGTCGATGATCGCCACCGAGACCAGCATCACCTTCAACGACAGCGGCGCATGCCGCCCCAGCAGTGCCAGGGCGCCGACGGCGAAGGCGATGTCGGTGGCGGCGGGGATCGCCCAGCCACCGGCAAGCCCCGGTTCGCTGCGCGAAAACGCCAGGTAGATCAGCGCCGGCAGGGCCATACCCATCAGTGCCGGCAAGGCCGGCAGGCGCCGTTGTTCCCAGGTGGCGAGCCGGCCATCGACCAGCTCGCGCTTGATCTCCAGGCCCACCAGCAGGAAGAACACCGCCATCAGACCGTCGTTGATCCACAGGTGCACGGTCATCGGCCCGAGCTTGTCGCTGAGCGTCGGCCCCACGGGCAGGTGCAGCAGGTGTTGGTAGGCCTCGGCCCAGGGGCTGTTGGCGATCACGATGGCCAGGGCTGCAGTGAACATCAACAACACGCCGCCTGCGGCTTCGCTGGCCAGCAAGCGGCGCAGCACCGATTGCGAGGTGAGGGTGGGAAGGGGTGCATTCATCAAGGAGTCCTCGTTCATGGCGTCGCCTGTGCAAAAGCAGCGGTGCGTCGGAACGTGGGCACAGCGAAACGATGGCGCCGGATGGTCCGGACCACTGCAGCGAAAGGCGAGAAGAAGGGAAGGGTGTGGCGCATGGCCGTGCCGACCGCAAAAAAGCGGAACGGCAAATGCCAGGAATGTGTGGAGGCTGCATGCAACATGGACTGACTCTCGGAAAACAAATGAATGTTCTCCGTATTCGGGAAGGCTCCCGGGCGCACGCAGCACACGCCAGGCAGCAATTCTACGGAGGTAGGTGGCGATTCGCCTGCGAAGTTTGCATCAAAATGTTGCCATTGCTATGCGGGTGGGGCGCTGCAGGGGTCATGCCGCTGTCATGCGCCCTTGGTAAGGTCCTGGCGCTTTTGCGTCCAACAACAAGAAGGTGGCCTTGATGGTGAGTACCGGCACGCTCCGCAAACCGATCATTCTCCGCTCCCGGGACATGCACAGCGAGGCGTTCGGTGCACTGTTCTCACGCATGTTCGACAACCTCTACGCTGATTCGCTGGTGCTGTCGGACGACCTGCTCATCGGTGGCGTCTACGGTCGTCATGAGGGCGTCAGCTTTCGCCGTATGCACTACCAGGGCGATTGTTGCGTAACCTTCACCGACCCGCAGGACGAGATCACTTTCGTGTTGCCCAGCGCGGGCAAGGTGGTCTTCGGCCATCAGGGCGAAACCGTCGGGCTGCCTGGCATGGGCCTGGCCATCGAGAAAAGGGCGTTGCGCACCTTGCGCGTGAGCGACGGCCATGCCCAATGCGGCATGTCGATCCGCCGAAGCCTGATCACTGAGCGCTTGGCGACATTACTGGGCAAACCGGTGTTGCAGCCGATTCGCTTCGAGCCGGTGGTGTCGCTGGAGGTCGCTGCATGCCATGGCATTCGCGCCTTGCTCGAGCTGGCCACCGGCAACGAGTTCGACCAGCTGATCCATGCCGGTGCGCTGATGCCGGTGCGTTTGCAGGAAATGCTGGTCGACGCGGTGCTCGAGGCTTGGCCGCACAACCATAGCCAAGCCTTGCGCCGGCCCGTGCCGCAGATCGCGCCACGGCACGTGAAGCTGGCCATGGACTGGATCCGTGCCCACCCATCGAGCGCGACCAGCGGCACGGACTTGGCGGCCCTCGCCAACGTCAGCTTGCGTGCGTTGCAGCAGGGGTTTCGCAGGTTCCTGGGGTGTTCGATCGTGGATTACCAGCGGCAGGTGCGCTTGGAGCAGGCCTACGAGTCATTGGTGCATGGGGAGCCTGTTTCGGTGTCTCAGGTGGCGTTGCGCCATGGCTTCAGCAATGCGGGGCGGTTCGCGCAGTATTTCCAGCAGGCCTATGGCGTGAGCCCGGCGCAGGTTCGGCGCAGAGGGTAGGCTGTTGGGGGCTGCTACGCAGCCCCGAACCGTCAAAACGCGTAGCTGGCCTTCAGGCTACCGCTCACCCCATGGCTGTCACCGCCACCGCCAGCCGCCACTTCAGCCCCCACGCTGAACGCTCCAAGGGAGGCCATCGCATTGACCCCGGCAGTGAACAGGTCGCGGTTGTCGTACGCCGCGCGCTGTTCGATATCCAGCCCCAGCAGGTGGCCTTCGCTGTCGACCTGATGGTCGCCCAGCACATGCTCGTACCCCAGCGTGAACCCCGGCACCAGCTGCCAGCCACCGCTCAGCTCTACCGGCGCCAGGCTGGCCTGGAGGTTGGCTACCGCGCTGCGCCGGGTTTCCTGGAGGCTGTCCACCTCCAGCGCCAGCTCGCTGCCTTTTTCCGTGAAGCCCGAACGGTCCACGTGGCTGACGCGCACGCCTAGGCTCGGCTCCAGCGTCAGGGTGCCCGCCTGCATCCGATAGCCCAGCGCCAAGCCGGCCCCGGCCAGGTTGCCATGGCTGTCGCCCTTGGCCTGGCCCAGGCCGTTACCCAGGTCGCGTTTGCTCTGGTAGTCGAACCAGCCGGCATGGACATCGGCCTCGATGAACAGGCCTTGCTCAAGGCTGCCTGGCGCGAAGCGTGCGCCTGCGCTGAGGAAGGTCAGGTCGGTGTCCGCCTCGCCGCCGGCGCCGCCGATGTTGCCGCGGCTGTAGCCGAAGCCTGCATGGGCGCTGAGCTGTTCGGAAAAGCGCTGGGTCACGCCGATCATCAGGCCTTGGCTGTGCTCGTTGCTGCTACGTGCGTGGGACGAGCCGTCGGTGCCCAAGTAGCTGGCCAGGGCTGTGCTCCACAACCGCGTCTGGCCGACCTTGAGGTCCGTGCCGCTGGCGAAGGGCGCGCTGGCCTGTTCGATCATCGTGCCCTGGCGCAGCAGGTAGCTGGCAGCGTCGGCATGCACCTGACCACCGACGGTGGCCTCGACGCCGCCCAGGCTGCCGGCATCGATGGCCGATTGCAGGTAGTAGTTGTAGGCGCTGTAGGTGCCCGACAGGCGACTGTCCTGTAGGCCCAGCAATAGCCGCGCGCCTGCCGCGGCGTTGCCTTGCAGGCCAGCCTGGCCGGGCAGGCTGTTGAAGCGGACCATCTTGCCACGCAGCACATAGAGGGTTTCCTGGGACAGCCCCAGGCCTTGCTTGAGGTAGTTGTCCATGCTGCCGTAGCGTGCTTTCACCTCGTCCAGCCCTGCCTGCAGGTAGCTGGCCTCCACGCCGATCAACGGCCCATAGATCTCGGCCAGGTTCGGCGGCAGCGAATCGAGGATCGCCGCCATGCGCTCGGCGGTGTAGGCGTTGGTGGCCAGGTAGTCCTGCATGATGGTGGCGTCGTCGACACCGGCGATGCTCTGCAGCAGCGCAGCGGTCCAGCCGGTGCGGTCCTTGCCGGCGGTGCAATGGAACAGCGCCGCGTCCTCGGTGCGGGCCAGCTCGTTGAACAGGACGGTGTACTGGCTGCGCATGCCGACATCGTAGACGAAGGCACGGTTGGTCTCCTTCATCATCGCTTCGGCTTCGGCGGCGCTGTGGAACACCATGTCGGTGATGTTGGCCCCGGAGGTATTGTTGCCGATGATGTCGATGTTCCGGTAGGCCGTACCGGCCGGCAGGGTGTCGGGGGTGGCGGCGATCTCGCTGGGGGTCCGCAGGTCGAACACCGTGCCGATGCCCAGGGGGGCCAGGGCAGCCAGGTCCGAGGCGGTCGGGGTCACGGCATTGGAGCGGTAGAACACCCCTGCGCGCAGGGTGCCGTCATGGGCGGTGCTGTAGGCGGTGGTGGTGCCGGCGACGTCGCGGAAGTTGTCCATGCCCACCAGACGCGGGGTATCGAGCGGCTCGGCACCATGGGCGGTGGAAATGGCGAGGGTCAACAGGGACAGGGAGCAAAGGACACGTGGGTACACGGAGCTAGCCTCGTTGTTGTGTGATAGGCCAGCAACTATTAGCGTGATCGTCGACCGGTGTTAGTGCATTGATCCCGAGTGGTAACGATGAGTGCGCGATCGGTCCATGAGGTGCGTGATTTGTCTCGTCAGAGCGGATTCGTGGGTTGTTTTTTCGGACCCTATCGCGGGACAAGCCCGCTCCCACAGGCTAGCGGCTAGCGCTGCCCACCTGTGGGAGCGGGCTTGCCCCGCGATAGGGAGCGCGCAATTACAGGCAGGCGTACACCACCAGCTCCACCAGCATTTCCTCGCGCGCCAAACCGGCCACCACGACGGCGGCGCGGTTGGGGTAGGGCGCCTGGAAATACTGGCCGTACAGGCTGTTGACCGTGGCCAGGTAGCTGCGGTCGGTGACGTAGATCAGCACCTGTGTCACGGCGTCCAGCGAGCTGCCTGCGGCTTCCAGGGTGTGGCGCAGGTTGTCCAGGGTCTGGCGGGTCTGGGCTTCGATGCCGCCGGCGACCACCTGGCCCTGGGCGTCGATGGGGATCTGCGCGGTATAGAGCGTGCCGTTGCCGACGACAGCCCATTCCAGCGGGGCCTTTGAGGCGAACAGGTCGGTTTTGATGGCGTATTTCATGGGTCGGTTCCTGAAAGGTGGACACGCGGGTCAGTCGGCATCGCTGCCGCCGCCAGCGCCATGTCGGCGCGAGGCTTCGGTGCTTTCGACCAGGATGTGCTCGGCCAGCTGCTTGAGCCGCTGCCAGGTCTGCTCGCCGACGGTGAAGCCGTCGGTGGGCAGGGCTAGGGGAACGGCTACGGGTCCGGTGTGCCGGGCAGGCCGGTTGAACAGCACCGTGATGCACTGTTCGGGCGTGGTGGAGGCGACCTGTTCATCGCTGTGCAGCGCAGGGCGGACGGCACCGGCGGCGAAAGTCGCCACGTGTTGCTGGCGGGCATCGCCCCAGCGGGCCTGCACCTCGAGCCCCAGCTCCGCGGCCCGGCTCAGGTAGCCCAGCAGCAACAGGCGGTTGTGGCACTGGTGGATGCGCAACAGCGCCTGGCCAGTGCGCAAGGCCTTGCCCAGCGCCAGCTCCACCGCGGTCGCGGCACAGCGCAGCACGCTCTGGCCCTGGGCGTCGATCACCAGCACGGCGCTGTCCTCGTAGCGCAAGGCGTAGGGGCGGTCGGCTTCCCGTTGCAGGTAGTCCAGGGCTTTGGCCACGGTGCCGAGGCCATCGAGGCCTTGCAGGTGCAGCCAGCCGACCAGGTCGGCGGCATCCTCGCAATCGCCGGCGGCAAAGCCCATGCCTTCGAAGGCCTTGCGGCACATCACCTGGATTTCATTGAGCGATACACGCATGGTCACAGGCCTCCTTGCGGCATGACTGCGAAGTTCCAGTCGTCCGCGAACGGTTGGCCGATCTCGCTGACCAGCGGCGCGCCCTGGAACAGCGTGATGCGGACCCAACGGCTGGACTTGGGGTCGAACTTGCCGGCACCGAAGAACGCCAGCTTGCAGCGCAGCAGGTGGATCGGCAGCATGTCATGGGCCAGCAGGTTGGCGCGTATCTCGCCATAACGGGACTGCGCCATGCCTTGCAGGCGGCGCACCGTGCCCTTGAACGCCGGCTGGGCGATCAGGAAGTGCGCGGTCAGCGCCTGGGGCTGGGTACGCAGGTGCTCGAGCACGGCGGCGTGGCAGCGCTGGAGATTGCGCGCGATGCCCAGTTGCATCTCCTTCTCGGCTCCCGGCTCCTCGGCGCGCATGCCGAGGCGAGGCTCTTCTTTTTCAGCCGAGCGATACCAGAAGAAGTGTTCGGCGTCCTCGTCGCTGAAGTCATAGGCCAGGGCCCAGTCGTACTGCTGCTCGATCAGCGCCCGCAACTGCACCAGGGGCATCTGCGCATCCAGGCGCCAGCCTTCGACCACGCCCATCTGGTCGGCAAGGGGGGTGACCTGTTCGGGGTACAGCTCCAGCAGCAGGCTGACCAACAGCTCCTGGCAACCCAGGCCCCCGTGGGCCTCGCTCCATGCCAGCAGACGAGGCCAGAGGTCGGCGCTCGCCGGTTGGCGTTCGAGCCATTCGGCCAGGGCGTCAAGCTCGGCCAGGGTGCACTGGTTTTGCCCATGCTGGCGCGGGTCTTCGGTCAAGGTCTGGGCAAGGTGCTGGCGGGCGCGCTGCAGCAGCGTATGCAGGCGCGTCAGGTGGGCGGGCTCGGCCGCTTGCGACAGCACCTGGGCCAGTGCGGTTTCGCGCACGCTGACCCAACGTTCCACCAGTTGCGGGTGGTTGACCAGAAAAGGCGCCATGCCCAGCCCTGTGGCGTTGCCGACGCCCAGGTAGCGTTGCAGCGCCGGGGCCAGCTTCACCGCCCGTTGCGGGTCGAGCGCCCGGGCCATGTGCTCGATCTGCTCGATGCTGAAATGGCGCAGCAGGTACACAGTGAACATCTGCGCCGCGAATGGCTGGTCGAAGTCCGGGTTGCCTTGCAGGCAGGCAAAGTCGGCGATGCCGAACTTGCCGTTGCCGTAGACGGCGGTGGTGCGGTAGAGGTAGCCGACCTCGGCCAGCTGGCGCGGGTCCGGCTGGCTGCCTTCGGCCAGCGCCGTCAGGAATCGGTCGAAGTTGCGCAGGCTGCGGTTGGCCCGCGACAGCACCAGCACCCGGGCATCGAAGCGCCCGGCCTCCTGCAGCGGTACGTTGCGTGCAAGGTCGGCCAGTTGCGCCTCGTCCACATCCCCGGCCACCAGCACGAAGGTCACGTCCCACTGGTCGGCGATCACCCGGTCGCTGCGTTTCTCCGGCGGCAAGTAGGCCGAGAACAGCACGCAATGGTAGTGGGCGTTCGGTGTGTCGATACGATAGATGGCGGTGCCGAAGCCCTCACCGTCGAGGTCGAAGCGGCTGCGTTGGACCTGCCAGCGCTGGTTCATCATCCGCCGCATGCTGCTGCGCACGAAGCTCAGCGGGCTCTGGAAGTGGCTGCCCAGCCGGGCCAGGTCCATGACCTGGCTGGCGGGGCGCAGCGTGGGCGTTGCAAGCACGGTGTTGGACATTGTCGTTGTACCTGGATGCCTCATGTTCAGATGCCTTGTTCGCGGGCCATGTGCCGGGCGATGCGTACCGCATCCCACAGCGCTGGCAGGATCACCAGCGACACCGGCACCGCAGTGATGACAATGAAGGACTGCAGGGCCGTCACACCGCCCGCGCCGATGGTGATCAGCACCACCGCTGCCAGGCCCATGCCGATGGCCCAGAAGCCGCACAGCCACTTCTTCGGTTTGTCGGTGCTGGACATCGCCAGCGCCACGGTGAACGCCATGGCATCGCCATTGGTGGCCACCGAGATGAAGCTCAGGAACAGGAACAGCGCGCTGACCAGGCCACCGAGCGGCAGGTTCTGGGTCACGCCCAGCAGCAGGTCTTCAGGCTGTGAACCGTGGGCAGTGACGATACCTGGGGTCTGTAGTTCCAGGCCGATGCCCGCGCCACCGACCACGGTGAACCAGAACATGGTCACCAGCGGGGCGATGATCGACAACGTCATGATGATCTCGCGAATGGTGCGGCCCCGCGAGATGCGCGCGACGTACAGCGCCACCATGGGCGCGTAGCCGATGAACCAGCCCCAGTAGAACACCGTCCACCAGTCCAGCCACTTGGGGTCGGCGCGGAACATCGTCATCGGGATGAAGTGCTCCACGTGCAGGGCGAAGGCTGCCGGGAAACCGCCGAGGATGAACAGCGTCGGGCCGAACACCACCATGAACACGGCAAGGCCAAGCATCAGCCACACGTTGATCTCGCTGACGAAGCGGATGCCCTTGAGCCCCACCAGGCACGAGACGGTGTACATCAGCGTGACCAGGATGATGGTGATCGATTGGGTGACGATGCCGTTGGGCACGCCCCAGACGGTATGCAGTGCGCTGCTGATCTGCAGACCGAGGAAGCCGATAGGGCCGATGGTGCCGGCCACCACGGCGACGATCGAGGCGGCGTCGGCCAAGGTGCCGATAGGGCCCTTGAGTGCCCGCTCGCCGAACAACGGGTAGAGCAGGGTGCGCGGTGCCAGTGGCAGGCCCTTGTCGTAATGAAGATGCATCAGCACGATCGCCAGCAGGCTGCCGAGCACCGCCCAGGCCAGAAAGCCCCAGTGCACGAACGACTGTGCCAGGGCCGCGGTAGCCGCTGCTTCGCTGTTCGGCTGCAGGCCTGCGAACAGCGGTGGCGGACTGGCGAAATGCATCAGCGGTTCGGCGGCGGCCCAGAAGGCGCCGCCACCGGCCAGCAGGGCGCACATGATCACCGCGATCCAGTTGAAGGTGCTGATGTCCGGGCGCTGGGTGATGCCACCCAGGCGCACGCGTCCGCATTTGGAGAAGCCGATCGCCAGGCTGACCACGAAGGTCGCCAGCATCAGGACTTGCCAGTACAGGCCGAAGGCCTTGGTCGACCAGGCGAACAGGGTGTTGACCAACGCCGAGACGGCGTCGATGTCGATCAGCGCGGCGAGCAGGAAGGCGCCGAGGAAACCGCCGCTGATCAAGAACAGCGGCCAGTCGATGTCGCGTGCCAGCGGCAGACGCATGGCCTGGCCTTCAGCCTGCAGGGTGGTTGGGTTTTTCATGAAGCCTCCGGAACCTGCGATTGTTGTTATTGTTGATGCTGTCCGTGCGGTGGGCTCAGGCCTGCGCCGTGGTGGCGGTCTCCAGCAGGCGCAACCAGTTCAGGCCCATGATGCTGCGCACGTCTTCCTCGGCGAAGCCTCGGGCGCGCAAGCCCTGGGCGATGTTGGGGAAGTCGCGGCTGTCGCGGAACCAGGGCAGCGGTGCGGGCCAGTTGGCGTTGTCCTTGGAGCCTTCGCCGTAGTCCTTCTCCTTGCTCCAGCGGCCGTTGCGCATCCACTCCAGTACGGCCAGCGGTTGCGCCTGGCACAGGTCGGTGCCGATGCCGATGTGCTCGACGCCCATCAGGTCGGCGGTACGCGCGACCATGTCGCAGAAGCTCTCCAGGGAGCACTCCGAAGCGCCCTTGAGATGGAACGGGTAGGTGCTGAAGCCCAGCAACCCGCCGGACTCGGCGATGGCACGCAGTACCGCGTCGGACTTGTTGCGCTTGGCGGCATGGAAGCTCGACGGGTTGGCGTGGGAGATGATCACCGGCCGGCTGGACAGTTCGATGGCCTCCAGGGTGCTGCGCTCGGCACTGTGGGACATGTCGATCAGCATGCCGACCCGGTTCATCTCGGCGATCACCTGGCGGCCGAAGCGGCTGATGCCGTTGTCTTCACGCTCGTAGCAGCCGCTGGCCAGCAGGCTCTGGTTGTTGTAGGTGAGCTGCATGATGAACACGCCCAGCTGGCGGAAGACCTCCACCAGGGCGATGTCGTCCTCGATGGGCGAGCAGTTCTGGAAACCGAAGAAGATCCCCACCCGGCCTTCCTCGTGGGCCAGGCGGATGTCGCTGGCCGTGCGCACCGGGCGGATCAGCTCGGGCCAGGTTTCGAAACGGCGGTTCCACTCGCCCAGGCGCGACAGGGTCTCGCGGGCGTTCTCGTGGTAGGCGATGGTGGCGTGTACCGCGCTCAGGCCACCGGCCTGCATCTGCTGGAATATCTCCGGGCTCCAGTTGGAATACTGCAGGCCGTCGATCATCAAGAGGTCGTGCATGGCGGGTATTCCTTTCAGGGGCGCAGGTAGGTGGTCTTGACCACGGTGTAGAAATCGCGGGCGTACTGCCCCTGTTCCCGTGGGCCGAAGCTCGAGGCCTTGCGGCCGCCGAACGGCACGTGGTAATCGGTGCCGGCGGTGGGCAGGTTGACCATCACGCAGCCGGTCTGGGCGCGGCGCTTGAACTCACTGGCGTGGCGCAGCGACTGGGTGATGATGCCGGCGGTGAGGCCGTAGCGGGTGTCGTTGAGCGTGGCCAGGGCCTCTTCGAAGTCCTGCACGCGGATTACGCAGGCGATGGGGCCGAAGACTTCCTCGCGGTTGATGCGCATGTCGTTGCGGCTGTCGATGAACAGCGCCGGGCGCATGTAGTAGCCGTCGGTCTCCAGTTGCAGGCGCTCGCCGCCCTCGACCAGGGTGGCGCCTTCGGCCTGGGCCAGGCGCAGGTATTCCAGGTTCTGTTCCAGTTGGCGGGCTTCGGCCACCGGGCCGATCTGCACGCCGGCGTGCAGGGCATGGCCGACCTTGAGCTGGCGCATGCGCAGGCGCAGGGCTTCGACGAAGCGGTCATGGATCGCGTCGCAGACGATCAGCCGCGAAGACGCCGTGCACTTCTGCCCGGTGCCGAAGAAGGCGCCGTTGAGCGCGCATTCCACCGCCAGGTCGAGGTCGGCGTCGTCCATCACCACCAGCGCGTTCTTGCTGCCCATCTCCAGCTGGCAGCGCACTAGGTTGCCGGCAGTGGCCATCGCCACGTGGCGACCGGTCTCCAGCGAGCCTGTGAAGGTCAGGGCGTCGATGTCGGCCGACTGCACGAGGGTTTCGCCGACGCTGGCACCGCTGCCCATGACCAGGTTGAAGGTGCCCTCCGGCAGGCCCTGGCGGCTGATGATCTCGGTCAGCGCCCAGGCGCTGGCCGGCACCAGGTTGGCCGGCTTGAACACCACGGTATTGCCGAAGGCCAGGGCCGGGGCGATCTTCCAGGCGGCGGTGGCCATGGGGAAGTTCCACGGGGTGATGACGCCCACCACGCCCACCGGCTCGCGGTGCACTTCGATGTCGATGCCCGGGCGCACGGATGCGGCGGTCTCGCCCATCTGGCGCAGCACCTCGGCGGCGTAGTAGTGGAAGAACTGGCCGCTGCGGTGAACCTCGCCGATGCCTTCGGCCAGCGGCTTGCCTTCTTCCCGTGAGAGCAGTTCACCAAGCTCTGCCTTGCGGGCGATCAGCTCGTCGCCGATGGCCATCAGCACCTGCTGGCGAGCCTCCAGGCCGGTAGCGGCCCAGCGTGGCTGCGCGGCGCGGGCGGCCTGGATGGCCTGCCGGGTCTGTTCGGCGCTGGCCTGGTGGTAGCGGCCGATCAGGTCGCCAGTGTCCGAAGGGCTGTGGTTGTCGATGGTGGCGTGGCCTTCGCACCACTGGCCATCGATGTAGTTCTTGTAGGTGTTGAGTGACATGGATGAAAGCCTCCGTTTGCCTGGCTTCCATCATGCGAGCAATATGGTGCAAATAAAAATTAATAAAAAAAATGCTTTGATAAGGATCGCTAACCATGTTGCCCGAGCTGAAGATCGCCCAGCTGCGCTATTTCGTGCTGGTGGCCGAGTTCAAAAGCTTCCACGCCGCTGCACGCCAGGCCTACCGCACCCAGCCCGCGATATCGCTGGCGGTGCGCGAACTCGAACAGAAACTGGGCCAGCCCTTGGTGGAGAAGGGTGGCGGCCGGGTCGAGCTGACGCCCTTCGGCGAGCATTGCCTGCCGCTGTTTCGCGGCTTGCTCGAACACCACGACCGAATCGCCCGTGAGGCCACGTTGCTGGCCCGGCACGAAATCGGCCAGGTCAGCATCGCCACTGTGCCGTCGGTGGCCAGCCGGCTGTTGCCTGGGCCATTGGCGCGTTTCGTTGCCGAGCACCCGAACGTTCAGGTGAGCATCCAGGACGGCACCGCCGAGAACGTCCAGCAGCTCCTGGCCCAGGGGCGGGTGGATTTTGCGATCAGCAGCCTGTGGGTGACCGACGAACAGATCGACTTCGCGCCGATCCTGCACGACCAGGTGGGCGTGGTCTGCCGGGCCGACCACCCGTTGGTGCAGGTGGAACAGGCGCTGCACTGGTCACAGCTGCGCGGCGTGGCGATGATCGGCAACGGTACCTCGCGCCTGCTCGAAGGCACCGAGGCCGAGTGCTTGCTGGAACACAGCCGGTTGTTCGTCTCGAACATGATTTCGTTGATCGCGATGCTGGAGGAGGGCGCGGGCATCAGCACCTTGCCCTACTTGGCGTTCCCATTGGAGAACGAAAAACTCGCGTTCCTGCCCTTGGCTGAGCCGAAGGTCGAGCGCCAGATCGGCATGCTGACCCGTAAGGGGCGCAGCCTGTCGCCGGCGGCGGGGGCGTTGATGGCGTTCTTGCGGGCGCACCTGCCTGGCGCCGAATGAAGCCAGGGCTACGCTGCCGTCAGCGAGCCAGTGGCTAGCACTTCAGCCGTGCATATACGGCCCAGGCTCCGCTTGCTTCGTGGGAAATCACCCAGCCCTTTGGGCTGCGCTGTCGTGCAGAGAACAAGCGGCCATTGCTGCCCCCTGTGGGAGCGGGCTTGTCCCGCGATCAAGGGCGAAGCCCTTGCCAGGCGACGGTAATATCGGGCCCGGCCTAATCGCGGGACAAGCCCGCTCCCACAGGATGCCGCAAATCAAATGGTCATGCGTTGTTCTATGAGAGCTGGCGGAGCCTGCGATGGGCCGCAAAGCGGCCCCTTGGGTCTGGAAGGGCTCCACCGTTTGAAAGCTTGGGGCTGCTTTGCAGCCCATCGCAGGCTGTCGCCAGCTCCTACAGAGGGGGCTACAAATCCTGATCTGGATGGGTCAACGCGAGGTCTCGATGCGCAGTACCTCGGTATAGATCGCATCGACCGTCTGGCCGATCTGCAGGTTCTTCATGCGGGCCTGCAGGTCCGGGTCCTCGACCTTGACCACCTGCACCTTGCCCTCAGGCGGCAGCAAGGTCACCTCGTGCTTGTCCAGGTCGATCTTGCTGATCTTGGACGTCACCTTGACCTGGCGGAACGCCTCGCCGCCCGGGTTGGGGTTGTCCTTGGTGGCGCGGATGGTGCCGGCTTCCTCGCTCATCTTCGGTGCGCCACCGACGTCGGTATTGAGCTGGTAGGCCACCGCGCGGGTCACGTAGATGTCCACCTTGTCGCCGACCTTGAGGTTGGGCAAGGCCTTGGCCTTTTCGGTGAGCTGGAACGTCACCGGGTTCTTGTTGGCCCCTTCGACCGTCACCAGGTAGTTCGGTGCATCCACCGCCAGCACCTGGGTGGAAACATGGCTTTCCAGGGCCTCGCTGCCCAGCGGCAGGTTGGCGGCGAAGGCTGTGGCGCAGGCCACGGACATCAGTGAGGCGAGGGCGACGGAGCGAATAGCGTTCATTGGGCTTCTTTCCATGTGATCGGTTCCAGTTAGGCGTGCGTTGCGCACGCCCACCAAGCGTAGCCAGCCAATGGCGATATGCCTGCAGGGGTGCACCTGAGATTTTAACGAGGAATTATTTAGCGCCCCGTTGTATCTGATGCCATAGAACTCGCTCAGCTACAGGGACTGGCCATGAAACCACGGAAAAAAACCGTCAAGCCGATCGGCTTGAAAGACATCACCATCGTCGACGATGCCAAGATGCGCAAGGCGATCACCGCCGCCGCGCTGGGCAACGCCATGGAGTGGTTCGACTTCGGCGTTTACGGGTTCGTCGCCTATGCCTTGGGCAAGGTGTTCTTTCCCAATGCCAGCCCAGGCGTACAAATGATTGCCGCCCTGGCGACCTTCTCGGTGCCGTTCCTGATACGCCCGCTGGGCGGGCTGTTCTTCGGCGCCCTGGGCGATCGCTACGGTCGGCAGAAGATCCTGGCCGCGACCATCGTGATCATGTCCCTGAGCACCTTCGCCATCGGCCTGATTCCGTCCTATGCCTCGATCGGCATCTGGGCGCCGATCCTGCTGTTGCTGGCCAAGATGGCCCAGGGCTTCTCGGTGGGCGGGGAATACACCGGGGCGTCGATCTTCGTCGCCGAATACGCGCCCGACCGCAAGCGGGGCTTCCTGGGCAGTTGGCTGGACTTCGGCTCGATCGCCGGTTTCGTGCTCGGTGCAGGCCTGGTGGTGCTGATCTCCACCATCCTCGGTGAAGCGCGATTCCTCGACTGGGGCTGGCGCCTGCCGTTCTTCCTGGCCTTGCCATTAGGGCTCATCGGCCTGTACCTGCGTCACGCGCTCGAAGAAACCCCGGCCTTCCAGCAGCATGTCGACAAGCTCGAGCAGGGCGACCGCGAAGGCCTGGCCTCGGGCCCGAAGGTCTCGTTCAAGGAAGTCGCCACCCAGCACTGGCGCAGCCTGCTGACCTGCATCGGAGTGGTGATCGCGACCAACGTCACCTACTACATGCTGCTGACCTACATGCCCAGCTACCTGTCCCACAACCTGCACTACAGTGAAGACCACGGTGTGCTGATCATCATCGCGATCATGGTCGGTATGCTGTTCGTACAGCCCATGATCGGCCTGCTCAGCGACAAGTTCGGCCGCCGGCCCTTCATCATCGCCGGCAGCGTGGGGCTGTTCGTCCTCGCCATCCCTGCCTTCATGCTGATCAACAGCGGCGTGCTGGGGGTGATCTTCGCAGGCTTGCTGATCCTGGCGGTGCTGCTCAATTTCTTCATTGGTGTCATGGCCTCGACGCTGCCGGCGATGTTCCCCACCCACATCCGCTACAGCGCCTTGGCCAGTGCCTTCAACATCTCGGTGCTGATCGCCGGCCTGACCCCGACCATCGCCGCCTGGCTGGTGGAGGGAACCCACAACCTGTACATGCCGGCCTACTACCTGATGGTGATCGCCGTGGTCGGCCTGGCCACGGGTCTGTCGATGAAGGAGACCGCCAACAAGCCCTTGCGTGGTGCGGCGCCGGCGGCCTCGGACATCGAGGAGGCGCGCGAGCTGCTGCAGGAGCACCACGACACCATCGAGCAGAAGATCGAGGATATCGACGCGCAGATCGCCGAACTCGAAGCCAAGCGCAAGCTGCTGGTGCAGCAACACCCTCGCATCGAATAATGGCTGGCTACGCCAGGCCGAAGAACGCCAACCCGCTCAGGATCGATCGATTGGTGGATGATTTTCGCGACTGGGGCCGGGACGACTGGCTCAAGGCGCTGGATGCCAACATGGTCACGCCCATCGAACTGATCAAGGCGGTGGTCGATGGCATGGCCGAGCGTGGTTTCGGGCGGGTGGTGAACATCACCTCCGGTGCGGTCAAGGCACCGATCGATATCCTTGGCCTGTCCAATGGCGCGCGCAGCGGCTTGACCGGTTTCATCGCCGGGCTTGCTCGCCAGCAACGTCTGGCCGGGCGCAACGTCACGCTGAACAATCTCCTGCCAGGCGCCTTCGACACCGCTCGCCTGCAAAAGACCCTGCAGGCTGCGAGCCAGGCCAGCGGTGACCTGCAGGCGACCACTCAGGCCCGTCGTCAGGCGATTCCGGCGGCGCGTTTCGGCAAGGCCGAAGAGTTCGGGGCGTATTGCGCGTTCCTGTGCAGCGCCCACGGTGGCTATATCACCGGGCAGAACCTGCTGATCGACGGCGGGGCGTATCCAGGGACGTTCTGACAGGCTTCGGGCATCAAGATGCCCGAAGCCGAAATGAGAGGGGTATCAACGACGATAGTAACGGTGGTCGTAATGGCGGTAGTCGCGGTCGTAGCGATGGTGCATGGCGCGATAGTGGTGGCGCTCCCAGTCGCGGCGGCGCTCTGCAGCTCGGCGGGCCTGCTCGCGGCGCCATTGGTCGCGACGCCAATCACCTCGGCGGTCGTGCCAGCGGCCATCGTGGTCGCGCCAGTAACGGTCGTCGTGGGCGAGCAACGGTGCCGATTGCAGGTCGGCGGTGCTGGCCAGGTTGGCCCAGGGGTTGTCGGCGGCCTGGCGCGGTGCCTGGATGGCTGCGACGTGCGTGGCCGCAGCAGGGGTGGACGCCTTCATTTGCGTTGCTGATGCCGAGCCCATTGCCGCGAACGCGAACAGGCCGAGCAGCACTATCCGTGGGACATGGAATTTCATGAGCGAAGACAACCTCTGGTGGACAATGGGGTGTAGCCGGCTGGCAAATGATCTGCCGAGCTTCGTGCCTATCCACATAGACCGATAAATAGGAAAAAGTTCTAGCCAGGCGCGTACAAATAGCTGCCGGGGCATTCTGTGAATGCAGCCATGAACAGAAACGCCACCCGTTCGGGTGGCGTTCTGGTGGCGTTCGGTGTCAGGCGATAGTGGCCCCGGATCATCTGGTTCAGCTCGCACACCGGATGCCACTTCAAGGCGCCTTCCTTTGCCTTGGGCGGAATGCGCTCGGCACCGAGGATCGCGCCCATGTGCGGGCAATAGGCATCGAAAGCCCCATAGTCCCAATGGCCGATGCCTGCTCGGTGATCGCTGCCGAGAATGGGTTCGCACTCGTCCAACCAGACGTAGCGAGGAAAGGGTGATGATCGATCTGGGCGCGAACGTGATAATCGTGACTGGCGCCGCAACGGGCATTGGCTGTCGGGCTGCGTTGAACGTCGCCAAGGCAGGTACACTGCCTGGCAAGCCTCATGCAATCGGCCAGAGGGCCTGATGGAGTGCTTCCAACACCGTGCCAACGTCAACAAGAAAAGCGGTTTTTCAATGCACAACCTCAGCGTCGAGTTGTTCAGTGACCTAGTCGGCAAACTCTATCAGGGGCCACGGGAGACCATTCCCTGGGCGACATTCCTCAACCAGCTCAATGTGCAGATGCGCAGCAAGTACGTCACGTTCATGCTGCGCCCGCCAAGCCATCTGGACGTCGGCCTGATGATCAATACCACCGGCTCCACGGCGGAGATCACCAGCTCGTACAACCAGTATTTCTTCGCCCTCGACCCCTTCGTCGATTTACCTAACCGCCAGGTGGTCACCAACTCGGAGTTCATCACCGACAACAACTGGCTGAATTCGGAGTTCTACAAGAGCTTCCTCGAGCCGTTGGACGTGTTCCATATCCTGGGTGCCGACATCACCACCTGTGACGGTGTCAACTGCCGGATCCGCATCAGCCGCAGCCGTAGCGCGCCTGCCTTTGGCGACGAAGAAAAGGCGTTGTTGGCGCAGTTCATCCCACACCTCGAACGCTCGGTCGAGATCCACACCCAGCTCAACCGCATCGCCATCGAACGCAACCTGTATGCCGAGGCGGTGGACCAGCTCGAGGTCGGCACGGTCCTGCTCGATGAGGCCGGCCGTGTCCTGCAGACCAACGAGGTCGCCAATGACCTGATCCAGGCCAAGGATTGCATCAGGTTGGTCCAGGACTCGCTGGTGGTCGGCAGCAGCCGCGAGACCCAGGAGTTCCGCCGCCTGGTCAAGCGCTCCTTGCTCTCGCACAAGAGCAATACCCCGTCGGTGGTCGAGGCGCTGCGGGTCAAGCGTGCGTCCGGGCGCGCGGACCTGGGCATCATCGTGCGCTCGGTACCGCCGCTGGAGTGGAGCGAAGGCAAGCAGTGCCCGGCGGTCGTGATTTTCATCAGCGATCCGGAGCGGCATTCCAGCGCGCCGAAGGAAATCGTCAGCGCGCTGTTCAACCTCACGCCGGCAGAAACCAGCCTGGCCATGTTGCTGGCCAACGGCTTGACCAAGGACGAGGCCTCGAAAGAGCTGGGCATCAGCACCAACACGGCACGTGCCCACCTGCGATCGATCTTCTCCAAGACCGGTGTGACGCGCCAGACGATGCTGGTACGGCTGATCCTGCGCAGTGTCGCGACCTTGGGTTGATGCGCACGACTGCCTGACCGTGGCTACCCTCTGTATTATCCGAACCGACGACAGACCTCAACGGCGTTCGCCGCGTTAGACGAGGCGCTTCGTTACAG
Source organism: Pseudomonas sp. p1(2021b) (assembly GCF_020151015.1). NCBI lineage: Bacteria > Pseudomonadati > Pseudomonadota > Gammaproteobacteria > Pseudomonadales > Pseudomonadaceae > Pseudomonas > Pseudomonas sp. p1(2021b). The sequence continues at coordinate 3,213,668 of NZ_CP083746.1, read as the reverse complement.
ACGTTGACACACGTAGGCTGTGGAGCATGCCGTGAACCCTGGAGAACGCAACGCCAGCAACGGGCGCCATGCGGGCCAGGACCTGATCAAGTGGATCGCCCTGGTGACCATGGTGCTCGACCACATGCGCCTGGCCTGGCCGGCGCTCAGTGGCCTGTTCGTGCTTGGCCGGCTTTCGTTCCCCTTGTTCTGCCTGGCCATTGCGATCAATGTTTCGCGCACCCGGCCAGGCGAGCTGTTCACCCGGAGCAACGGCCGGTACCTTGCGCTGTTGGTGCTGTTCGCTGCGCTTTCAGAGGTGCCGTATCGCCTGATGGGCACCTCGGACACATTCAATGTGCTGGTGACCCTGGCCCTGGGCCTGCTGGTTGCCTGGGGGACGCACCACCGAAGCGTCGAAAGCCTGGCTATGGCGGCCGCGGCGGTGGCAGTCGCCTGTCTGCTGAACGAGCCGCTCATGTATGGTTTCTTTGGCGTGCTTCTTCCTTCGGCGTTGTTGTTGGCGATCAAGCGCCCGATGTGCTGTGCACTCGTGCCCGTTGCGCTGTGCGTCATCATCAACACGCGCACCGGGCTGTTCACGCGTGCCCTGCAGCTGGAACCCTACGCCATGCTGGCGTTGCTGGTCGCTGCGCTTGCGCCTGTGCTTGGGCTGGCGTTGTACGGGTGCAGGCTGCCCTTGCGGATCATGCCGGTCACGCGATGGAGCTATTGGTTCTACCCAGGCCACCTCGCTGTGCTGCTCGGTATACGCGCTGTGCTCTAGCGCTTTTTCCACATGGCGTTGCTGCCATTGGCCAGCTGCCACAGGGCATTGTTCCACTTGCCGGGAGCTGCCACACTAGCGCCGGAGAGGACATGCACGGATGCTGGGCCTGAACAATGGCACAGGTCCGTCTTTCGCTCTCGGGGCAGCGGTCGATCGACCCGCCCCGACTATTCAAGGACTACAAGGAGTTGTGAATGAGCGTCACCGAAGGAACCCAGGAAACCGCGGGCTACAACGCAAAATGGCAGGAGCGATTTGCGTTCTTCGATGCCCACGGCGCGCCTAACTCGCCGGCCTACAAGCCTGCACTCAAGCAATTGCCCTTCAAGAAGAAGATCCTGGTCAACGCCAACATCATTGCCTTCTTCTTCGGCCCCATCTACCTCTTCATCCTCGGGCTCTGGAAAAAGAACCTGGCCTTGCTCGGGATCATGGTGGTCGCCTCCATCGTGATCGACCTGCTCTTCGGCCTGGCTGGCATGGAGACGCCCAAAGCCGTCGATTTCGGCTTCGGTTTCGCCTTCAACTTGCTGTACGCCCTGGCCACCAACTATGCCTATTACCTGAAGGAGCGTAAGGGCGAGCAGGGGTGGAACCCGTTCAAAGGGATGCGCTGGTAAGTCATCGGGCCGGCTGGCCGCGGGCCTTGGCACCGACGGGCAGCCCGGCCTACTTGTGAAGTAGCGTGATGTTCCAACGTGCGGGCGCTCCTGGGCAACGGAGCGTGCACGGGTGAGGCCCCGGCAAGCGCGCAGGGCGACGCTCGTAACCTTGCCAGGGGGCTTGTCCCCAAAGGTCCGGCAGACGCCAGGGCAGTCACCTACCCCGGCGCCGCTCAATGGCAATCAGCGATTCTTGTCCCACTGCTGAGTGTCGTTTTGCGATTGCTGCCCACCCATGCGATCCCTGTCGGTGGGGTTCTGCTTGTCGGTCATGTCCTGGCCTGCCTGGCCGCCCTGGCTTCCGGATTCCCGAGACCGATCCCAGTCCTTGTTCATCTTGTCCTCAGGCTTGCGGTCCGATTGCTGCCCACCTTTTTGCTGATTAGGCATGCCGCTTCCCGGGCCCTGGCCACCTTGCTGGCCTGCGCCGGTGTTGTTGCCCATGCCGGTGTTGGTGTCGCCTTGGTTACCCTTGTCTTGATTGTTAGCCATGATCGCTTACCTCAAGTCAAACACAGGAAGATCTGTGTCCAATTTGGAGTGACCGGCTCCGTCTCGGTATGCATTTATCGCAACCTTTTCGGACCAAGCGCGTTAACAACCAGTAGGCCGGCATTTAAAGCGCCAAGCACAGGTTCGAACCGGCAAGACGAACGCTTCACCTTCATCAGACGCTACGCGTCACCCCACCATCGACCCTGATGTTCTGCCCGGTGATATAGGCCGCGCCATCGCTAGCGAGGAAGGCAATGGTCGCGGCGATTTCCTCGCTGGTACCGTATCGCTTGAGCGGGACGCTGTCGCGACGCTGTTCGGTGGCGGGCAGGCTGTCGATCCAGCCGGGGAGTACGTTGTTGATGCGCACGTTATCGGCAGCGAAGTTGTCCGCGAAGATCTTGCTGAACGCTGCCAGGCCAGAGCGGAACACCGCCGAGGTGGGGAACAGTTCACTCGGCTCGAAGGCCCAGGCCGTGGAGATGTTGATGATCACGCCGCCTTTTTGCCGCTGCATGATCGGCGTCACCAGGCGCGTAGGGCGGATGACATTGAGCAAGTAGGTCTCCATGCCTTTGTGCCAGTCCTCGTCACTGATCTCGAGGATGGGCGCACGAGGGCCGTGGCCGGCGCTGTTGACCAGCACGTCGACGCGGCCCCACTTCTCGACGACGGCATCGACCAGCCGCTGCAGGTCTTGCACCGACTGGTTGCTGCCGGTGACGCCGATACCACCGAGCTCGGCGGCCAGCGCTTCACCCTTGCCCGAAGACGAAAGGATGCCGACCTTGAAGCCATCGGCCGCGAGACGGCGCGCCGCGGCTGCACCCATGCCACTGCCGCCGGCGGTGATGATTGCTACTTTTTCTACAGACATGCTACCTCCTGGGAATTGAAAACACGCTGTTGCAGTGGGTTTCACACTAGCAGCTGCATGCGTATCCAAGGAGGCAGCTCAGCGTAGCCAAGCCAGTAGATTAACTTTCGTCTTCCTGGGCTTTGAACCAGTGCCGGACAATATCCAGGGTTGCAGGCTGTTGCGCCTTGCGTGGCCATACAAGGTAGAACGCCTTGTCCAGACGCAAGTACTGGGGGAAAACCTGCACTAGCCTGCCTGCGGCGATATCGTCCTTGACGAAGGCATGGCTGGCCAGCGCAATGCCTTGCCTGCCAACGGCAGCCTCGATCGCCAGCGACGTCTGGTTGAAACGGACGTGCCTGGCTGTCGTTGCGCGGTGGCCGGGAAATACGGTGGCGATGAACTGCGGCCAGTAGTCATGGGCATCGTGAAGCGCGACGTACCCTTGAAGGGCTTCGCAGCGATCAGGGTGGCCGCGTTCAGCCAGCAGGGCGGGGCTTGCCACCGCAACGATCCGTTGTTCCATCAACAACTCCGTGTTCAGGCCGGGCCCGAAGGGTGGGTGGCCGTAGCGCACGGCGATATCGACGCCATCGGTATGGAAATGCGAAAGCCGCTCGGTGGCCAGTACCCGCAGGTCGATGTCCGGATGCGCCTGGGCGAAGTGCCCCAGCTTCGGGATCAGCCATTTAGCGGCGAAGGTCGGTGTTACGCTGACGGTGAGGTGGGACGGTTCTGGGCGCAATAGACGGGTGGCCTCCTCGAGCATCGTCAGCGCACTGCGAACGTTCGCACTGTAGGCACGCCCGGCATCGGTCAGGCCAAGGCCGCGGGGCAGGCGGTCGAACAGGCGAACCTGCAGGCTCGCTTCCAGCCCGCGGACCTGTTGAGCTACTGCAGCCTGGGTCACGCCGAGCTCCTCGGCGGCAAGACGAAAGTTCAGGTGACGCGCCGCCACTTCGAACACGCGCAGTGCGTTGAGCGAAGGCAAACCAGGAAAACCTGCGGGCATGGCAATGGGAATTCTATTGGGTAACGAGGGCTGAGTGTGGCACGTGCCTGTCTGCCAAGGGAAGCCGGGCCAATCGCGGGACAAGCCCGTCCACAGGGGATTTGCAAGTCTTGAGAGCAGCGCAATCTCGGTGGGAGCTGTCCGGGCATATTGCACGGTGCCTGCGGGCTTGCCCCGCGATAGGGCCAGCCCAGGCAACGATTTCCCATATGGCACCGCAGCGTCTGCGGCACCCCGTGGTGTCAGAAGGTGTATTTGGCGGTCAACATCAGGTTGCGTGGATCACCGAAGGTATCGCCGCCGTAGTCCACCGATTCGGAAAGGGACGAGAAGTATTTCTTGTCGAATACATTATTGGCGTTGAGCTGCAGATCGAGATGCCGGTTCACCTGGTAGCCGGCCATCAGGTCGGTGACCGCATAGCTGCCCTGGATCAGTCAGTACTCACCGCCCTCGGTCGGGATGTCGTGTTTGTCAGAATGTGTCTCTTGCTGACAATGCATTCGAATGGAGAGGTTGGACGTGGGCTATCGTCGCGGAGGGTGGAATGCAGGCAGGGTTCGCCGCGATGGTCCAGCGCCTATGTGAACGCCGCTCGATCTCGAGGCTCTGACGATGCCATGATGGACATTCCCAAGCCGCTCCCGATCAAGGACACTCAATGTTTGCCGAGCACCTTTTGATGTTCTTGCCGATCACGCTTAGGCGACAGCCAGGTTCGGAGGTCGTATGTCCCAGATCGATTGGCTGAGCCAACTTCTGAAAGTGATTACCGTCACCGGCCAGCTGGAGGTGCGTTGTTCCTTTGGTGCGCCGTGGCGTGTCAGCTGGGAAAGATCTGCGGCGCACGAGATTCCCTATCACGTCGTGCTCAAGGGCCGAGCGATTGTCGAGGACCTGGAGAAGGGAACCTGCAAAGAGCTCGTGGGTGGGGATATCGTGCTTCTCCCCCATGGCGCAGCACATGTGCTGCATGATGGCAGTGGCGATGAAACCGCGACGGCCTCCATCCGGCATAGCGCCGCGGGATGGATGGTGAGTGAGAATCGAGGCCAGGGAGAACGCCTGGACATGTTGTGCGGTCATTTCTTCATCGCGCCACCTCATCACCGATTGATTCGAGACTACCTGCCGGTAGACCTGGTCGTTCGTGCCCTGGATGGGCCGTGTGCAGGCAACGGCCTTTCGGCGTCGAATCATCTGGCTGGCTTACTGACCCTGATGCGCATGGAAACCATCGAGGACAAGCCTGGCGCAGGCGCCATTCTCGACGCACTGACTTCTGCATTGTTTGCCTTGGCGCTTCGCGCTGGCAGTGAAGCTGAACACGCTCCCGTGGGCTTGTTGGCGCTTGCGGGACACCCTCGACTGGCCCCGGCTATTTCCGCCATGTTCTCCAACCCAGCGCACCCCTGGAGCCTGCCTGAGCTGGCAGGGCTGTGCAGCATGTCCCGCGCCACTTTCATGCGGCATTTCCAAGGCAAACTGGGACGGTCGGCTAATGAACTGTTGCTCGATATCCGCATGAGCCTGGCAGCAAATGAGCTTAAGAAACCTGCAGCGACGACCGAGGCCGTAGCCGATTCGGTCGGCTATCGATCAGTGGCTGCGTTCCGGCGTGCATTCACGGACAGGCTGGGGATGACACCTGGACAATGGCGTCGGCAGGCATTCGAGGAAAGCAGAGCTTCAACATCTCGGTAGCCGAAGCGTGGCGGGAGTATTGCCCCGTTCGCGCCAATTCAGCGCTAGCCGCAATAGGGGCTGGCGGATTCTTGATTGATCCTTTTGAGCATTTTCTTGAGCGAATGCAGTCTCGAAAGGTATGTCGCGCAGGCCTAGAGTGGCGTCTCCCAATCGATGTACCCCTACGGAGACATACCATGACCAGAACCACCGTCCTCAAGCCCGAACACGTGCCGGCCGCATCCCAAGCCACGCTCGACTCGTTCAGCAAGGGGCTGGGCTTCACCCCGAACATGATGGCGAGCTTTGCGCAAAGCCCGATTGCGTTCAACGCCTGGGCAACCTTGCTTGGCGCCTTGAGCAAGGCACTTGATGTGAAGACCCGAGACAGCATCGGCCTGACCGTGTCGGAGGTGAATGGCTGCAATTATTGCCTGGGTGTTCACAGCTTCACGGCCGAGCATCTGGCAAAGATGCCGGCCGATGAAATCATCCTGGCGCGCCAAGGCCATGCCAACGATCCCAAGCGTGATGCCGCGGTGCAGTTCGCCCGCAAAGTCATCGAGACCCGTGGTCAGGTCAACGATGGCGACCTGCAGAAGGTTCGCGAGGCCGGCTATACGGATGCGAACATCATGGAAATCGTAGCGCTGGTGGCGATGTACTCGCTGACGAACTTCTTCAACAACGTATTCGATCCGGAAAAGGATTTCCCAGCCGTCATGCCGGCAGGCTCGATCTGAACGCTACGGCCGCGCCGCTGGTGACGCGGCCGTTCTCCATAGATAGGGGGAGGCTGTTCGCTTTTTGCGAACGTCCTGGACGCCTGGCGTTGGAGCCCCGTTTTTGCCTGCTCGCTTGAATCTTCATCGACGAGGACCAACCATGACCAATACTGTCATCGAAAACATCCTGAGCCGCAGTGCCGCCAAATACTACGACCCTGCCGCTACGCTGAGCGACGATCAGATCCGTGACCTGGTGCGTATCGGTACGTGTGCGCCAACCTCCTTCCATCTGCAGAACTGGCGCTTCATTGCCGTACGCACACCCGAGGCCAAGGCCCGGTTGCGCGCGATCGCATGGGACCAGCCCGCGGTCACCGAAGCTGCGGTTACCTTCGTTGTCATCGGTCAGTTGGCAGATGCCAGCACCATTCCTGACCGTCTGGCGCCGGTGGTAGAGGCGGGCATCATGCCGGCGCATCTTGTGCCCGAATGGGAAACGCCCGCTCGTAGCCTGTATGACGATCAACCCCAACGCCAGCGCGACGAGGCGGTGCGTACCGCGACGTTCGGCACTGCAGCAATGATCTATGCCGCCCGCTCCCTGGGCTGGGGTACGACGCCGATGATCGGTTTCGATGCCGAGGCTGTTCACCGCCAGTTCGGCCTGGCGGGCGATGAGATTCCGGTGATGCTGCTGAGCGTTGGACCGGAACGCGCCGGCAATTGGCCGCAGAAGCCGCGTATGCCAGTCATCGAGGTACTGAGCTTCGCTTGATCCTCGATCCAATCGATTGCCCGGGCATCAAGAATGCCCGATCTTTCTGTGATAAAGCCCCGGCCACCTTGCGCTGCCCGGGGCTTTGTCGTTACACCGCGTCGCGGCTGGGCACGCCATCGATCAGGCGCAGCAGGCCCAGGGGGTTCGCATTTTTCAGCGCGTCCGGCAGCAGCGCGTCCGGATAGTTCTGGTAGCAGATTGGGCGTAGGAAACGATCGATCGCGAGCGTGCCAACCGATGTTCCTCGAGCGTCGGAAGTCGCCGGATATGGCCCGCCATGTACCATCGCGTCGCAGACCTCCACGCCAGTAGGATACCCGTTGAGCAGAAGGCGTCCGGCCTTTTGTTCCAACAGCGGAACTAGGTTCGCGAACGAATCCAGGTCCTGCGGCTCGGCGATGAGCGTTGCGGTCAGTTGGCCGTGGAGCCCTTGCAATGCTCGCTCGAGCTCGCTTGCGTCGGCGACTTCGACAACAATGGACACGGGCCCGAAGACCTCTTCTTGCAGCAGTGTGTCTCCCCCGATCAACAACTCAGGGTCTGCCTGGAACAGTTGCGGATGAGCGTGTCGACCTTCTTGAGGCGTCCCTGCCAGATGATGGATCCGGGGGTGAGCATGCAGCGCTGCGATACCGCGCTCGTAGCTGCTCAGGGTCCCGGCGTTGAGCATGGTCTGAGCGGCCTGATCCGCCATGCGAGCGGACAGGTGCTCCAGGAAGTTATCGAACGCGGCCGAGCGGACGCCAAGTACCAGGCCTGGGTTGGTACAGAACTGGCCGCAGCCCAGCACCACCGAGGCTGCCAGCTCGGTAGCTATTTGCTCACCGCGTTTTTCCAGTGCAGTGGTCAGCACCACGACCGGATTGATGCTGCTCATCTCGGCAAAGACCGGGATCGGGCGAGGTCGCGAAGCGGCCAGGTCGCACAGCGCGCGTCCACCTTTCAAAGAGCCCGTGAAGCCGACAGCCTGAATGGCCGGGTGCTTTACCAACCGCTCGCCGACACCCGCCCCGTAGATCATGTTGAAGACACCTGCAGGCATGCCGGTATCGGCAGCCGCACGGGTGATCGCGCAGGCAACGAACTCTGCGGTGGCCATATGGCCGCTATGCGCCTTGACCACAACGGGGCAGCCGGCAGCCAAAGCTGCCGCTGTATCTCCGCCGGCGGTGGAGAAGGCGAGCGGGAAATTGCTGGCGCCAAAGACAGCGACCGGGCCGACACCCAGTTTGCATTGCCGAAGATCGGGCCGGGGCAGTGGTTGACGATCAGGCAGGGCCCGATCGATGCGTGCGCCCAGAAAGTCTCCGCGACGCAGCACTTGGGCGAAAAGGCGCATTTGGTTGCTGGTGCGCGCACGCTCCCCTTGGATCCGGCCAGCAGGCAGGGCGGTTTCCCTGCTCACAGTGGCGATGAATGCCTCGTCCAGTGCGTCCAACTCGGTTGCGATCGCCTCCAGGAAGTCAGCTCGGCGGCTCGGCGGCATGCTGCGATAGGTCGGGTAGGCAGCCTCGGCAGCCAGTGCTGCGGCATCGACTTCTTCTGCAGTGGCCTGGAAAAAGGTCGTCGGGAGTGCTTGGCCAGTGGTTGCATCCAGGCTCTGGAGCGTGATGGGGCCGGCTGCGCTTCGAGCGCCCGCGATGAAGTTGTGTCCGATAAGAGGCATGGCGAGGTCCTGTGATCGTGGATGTCGAAGGGGCGGCTTGCTTGTGGCTCACCGCTGCGAAAGGCACAAAAGGATGTCAACGCACCAGACAAGGGCGCTTGTTGTCGAATGTCCAGCCAGGGATCAGGAACTGCATGGCGACGGCGTCATCACGCGCGCCCAGGCCTTTACGTAGGTAGAGTTCGTTGGCTTTTGCCAGTTGATCCTCATCGACCTCGACGCCAAGGCCAGGGCGTTGAGGTACCGTCACGAAACCATCGACGATCTGCAACGGGTCACGAGTCAGGCGCTGCCCATCCTGCCAGATCCAATGGGTATCGATGGCCGTGATCTGGCCCGGCGCAGCAGCTGCCACCTGGGTGAACATCGCCAACGAAATATCGAAGTGGTTGTTGGAGTGCGAGCCCCAGGTCAATCCCCAGTCATGGCACATCTGGGCAACGCGTACCGACCCTTGCAGCGTCCAGAAGTGAGGGTCGGCGAGGGGAATGTCGACGGACTGCAGTTGAATGGCATGGCTCATTTCGCGCCAGTCGGTGGCGATCATGTTGGTTGCAGTGGGCAGCCCGGTAGCGCGCCGGAACTCGGCCATCACCTCTCGGCCAGAATAGCCATGCTCAGCGCCACAGGGGTCCTCGGCATAGGCCAGGACATGATGCTGGTCGCGGCAGAGCCTGATGGCGTCCTTCAGTGACCAGGCGCCGTTGGGGTCAAGGGTGATTCGGGCTTCAGGGAAGCGCTCGGCGAGCGCGGTCACGGCCTCGATCTCTTGTTCGCCGCGTAGAACGCCGCCCTTGAGCTTGAAATCGGTGAAGCCATATCGGGCCTTGGCGGCTTCAGCGAGGCGAACGACGGCTTCGGGTGTCATCGCTTTTTCGTGGCGTATACGGAACCAGTCGTTGTCGGCATCCGGCTCGCTGCGGTACTCCAGATTGGTATCGTTGCGGTCGCCAACGTAGAAGAGGTAGCCCAGCATCTTTACCTTGTCGCGTTGCTGGCCTTCGCCCAGCAGGGCTGCCATCGGGACACCCAAGTGTTGGCCCAGCAGGTCCAGCAATGCCGACTCCATGGCGGTCACGGCATGGACAGTGATACGCAGATCGAAGGTCTGCAGACCGCGCCCCGCTGCATCGCGGCTGGCGAAGCTCTGGCGCATGGCATTCAGTACGCGCTGGTAATGGCCGATCGGTTGTCCAACGACCAGGCTACGCGCATCTTCCAGCGTCTGGCGGATGCGCTCGCCACCAGGGACTTCACCGACGCCTGTGTTGCCAGCGCTATCGCGCAGAACAACCACGTTGCGGGTGAAGTAGGGGCCATGGGCGCCGCTCAGGTTCAACAGCATTCCATCGTGGCCCGCGACAGGAACCACCTTCAGGTGCGTGACGACAGGCGTCCCACTGGGTGCCTGCACGGGCTGGTTGGAGATAGGCTGGGTAGCAGTGTGAAGGTTCATAAAGGCTTTCCTGCAGTATCAGTGGGGCTGGCTCAGTGCCGTGGGGTGTTTGGCGCTTTTGTCGTTCGCACTCTTTGGCGTCGTACGAACGAAGAAGACGAGAACGGCGGCAAGGAGCGAGGTGCAGGCGAGACCGTAAAGGCCGCCCTGGATAGAACCGGTTTGCTGCTCGAGAATGCCGAAGGTCGTTGGGGCTACGAAGCCGCCGAGGTTGCCCAGGGAGTTGATCAGCGCGATCACCGCGGCTGCGATACGTGCATCGAGGTACCCCTGGGGAATCGGCCAGAAGAGCGAGGAGGCCGATTTGAAACCGATCGCAGCGAAGCACACGGCTATGAAGGCGAAGACAGGGCCACCCGTGGTCGACAGGAACATACCCAAGCCGGCGATGAGCAGCGCGGTAGCGACCCATGCCTGCTGATACTTCCAACGGCCCGCACAGGCGGCAAATGCGTACATTGCTAGGATGGAAATCAGCCAGGGGATCGAGTTGAAGAAACCAACCTGGAGGTCGCTGAGACCACCCATGCTTTTGATGATGCTCGGCAGCCAGAACGTTGCGGCATAGATGGTCAACTGGATGCAGAAATACAGCACGCAGAACAACACTATCTGGGAATCACGCAGCAGCGTCCAAAGGGTTGGCTTGGGGCCCGTCATCGACTCGCGCTCACGTTGCTCGCGCTCGATCGCACCGTTAAGTGCATCCTTCTCGTCTGCAGACAGCCATTTGGCATCGTTGGGCGTGGAATCAAGCCAGAACCAAACGGCGAAGCACAGGGTGACGGAGACCATGCCTTCAATGAACAGCATCCATTGCCATCCATGCATTCCGAGCCCCTGGATTTGCATCAGTGCACCTGCAAGCGGGCCGGAGATGAGAGATGCTGCCGCAGACCCACTCAGGAAGATGGCGATCGCTTTGCCGCGCTCTTCTTTCGGCAGCCAGCGCGTGAAGTAATAGATGACGCCAGGGAAGAACCCGGCCTCCGCTACGCCCAGGAGGAAGCGCAGGATATAGAAGTGGGTTTCGTTCTGCATGAAGGCCGTGGCACTGGCAACCAGCCCCCAAGTCAACATGATGCGAGTAAGCCAGAGACGGGCGCCGACTCGCTGCAGAAGAATGTTGGAGGGGACTTCGAAAAGTGCGTAGCCGATGAAGAAAAGGCCTGCCCCCAATCCATAGGCGGCCGCTCCGATACCGAGATCGCTCTCGATGTGAGGGCGCACAAAGCCGATATTCACCCGGTCGATGTAGTTGACGATGAACATGACGACGAACAGCGGCAGCACATGACGCTTTACCTTGCGTACCGCCCGGCTGAGCGCGTCGCCATCGGTGGCTGAATCTGCGATCTGGTTCATGACCGGATCTCCCATTAATTGTTTTTGTGTGGGCTTCACCGACCAGGCTTACACCGGGCCGGTGGTTCTTTGAAGCGACAGGCGATCAGCGTTAGGCGCCTGGCGCTCTGTCTTATTGCGGGCCGAGCTTTTTGATCAGGGCGTCGAGCATTTCCATTTCTTCACCGTTCAGATCGGTCAAGGGCGCACGCACCGGACCTGCGTCATGGCCCGCCAGCTTCGCGCCGGCCTTGATGATGCTCACGCCGTAGCCCTCGCAACGATTGCGGATGTCCAGATAGGGTAGGAAGAACTCGTCGATCAGACGGTTGACCGTAGTGTGGTCGTCGCTGGCGACGGCGTTGTAGAACTCGATGGCGGTCTTGGGGATGAAATTGAAGACAGCGGAGGAATACACCGGCACACCCAGGGCCTTGTAGGCAGCGGCATAGACTTCGGCGGTCGGCAGGCCGCCGAGATAGGTAAGGCGCTCGCCGAGACGGCGGCGGATGGCGACCATCGGCTCGATTTCACCGATGCCGTCTTTGAAACCGATCAGGTTCGGACAGCGATCGGCGAGCTTTTCCAGGCTATCAGCGGTCAGCCGGCAAACGTTGCGGTTGTAGACCACCACGCCGAAGTCCACGGAGCGGCAGACCTGCTCGACGTGGGCTACCAGGCCTTGTTGGCTGGCTTCGGTCAAGTAATGCGGCAGCAACAGGATGCCAGCGGCACCTTGACGCTGTGCTTCCTGGGCGTATGCGATTGCCTGGCGAGTCGGGCCGCCAGCGCCGGCGAGGATCGGTACCTGGCCATGGCAGGTCTCTACCGCAGTCTTGATTATCGAGGAATATTCGTTGGGCTCGAGCGAGAAGAACTCGCCGGTGCCGCCAGCGGCGAAGAGCGCACTTGCGCCATAGGGGGCCAGCCACTCTAGCCGCTTTGCGTAGCTTGCAGCGTTGAAATCGCCGCTGGCGGTAAAGTCAGTGACGGGGAAGGACAAAAGCCCGGAAGACAGGATCGATTTCAGCTCTTGAGGATTCATGGCGGGTCACAGCCTGGTTAGCGTTGTTGTGGTGAGTTCGGTCTGGCTTGTCTGACATGTCGGAGTCGATCATAGGAGCGAAAAAGTTGTCCTACAAGCGATTTTTTGTATGGGAAAATCAGCATACAACCGATTTTATGCGTAAATTAATCGCAATTTAGGCCTATATTTCAGGTTTTTTTGTTGAGGATGGTGGGTGATCGAGCAGATAAATTTTATCGAAAATACTATGTTGTCATACAAGTTGACGATGTTAGACTCGCCTAAAACCGCTTCGGTTGTCATACATCCATAAAGAGGAATGCATGGAGCTCCACGATTCCCCGGCCCCCGCTACCCGGAAGAAGGGCCATACGCGCGCTCATGACCTCGTATCGGACCTGACGCGTCGCATTTTGATGGGAGCCTTCAAACCAGGGGACAAGCTACCTTCGGAAGCGGCTATCGTGCGTGAGCATGGCGTGAGCCGAACGGTGGTGCGCGAAGCGCTTTCGAAGCTGCAGGCTTCGGGTTTGGTCGAGACCCGGCATGGGATTGGCACGTTTGTCATCATGCGTCAGCCCCAAACCGGCTTTCACCTCGGTATGGAAACCGCCGCGAGCGTTCGTCAGGTCCTGGAGGTGCGCATTGGCCTGGAAGGGCAGGCTGCCGCCCTGGCTGCGCTCAGGCGCACTGATGAGCACCTGCGCAGAATGCGTGAAGCGTTGGATGACTATCAGGACTTGGCTGCAATAGGGGACAGTTGCGTCGAACCTGATCGCCGGTTCCATCTGCTGATCGCCGAAGCGACCGGCAACGTCTATTTCACCGAACTGCTGGTCCATCTGGGGAGCGCCCTGATTCCTCGAAACCGGATCGAATCGAACGAGCGCCCCGAGGCCAATCTGGCGCGCCAGGCCTACCTCGCCAATCTTGAACACGAGGCCATCTTCAACGCGATACGCACCCAGGACCCGGATGCAGCCAGAGCGGCAATTCGTCTGCATTTGACCAACAGCCAGAATCGCCTGATCAACGATTCGCGGCCAAGGGGGTAGGGGATGAGCGAAAGAGGGCCTTCTGCTGGTGCAGAAGACCCTTGTCAAAACACGCGATTTTTTATTTCTGCTCGAGTGCAGTCATCGATGTGCCGGCAATGAAAATCGAAGCGGCGAGCAAACCCAAGTCCTTGAGCAAGAACTGGCCTGGCACCACGGAAATCGCAGGGAAACCGAGGCTCGGTTCGAACACGCCTGGGGTGGTCAGCATGAATGAAAGCGTCGTGATGAACAGGCCTGCGGAGAGCAATCCGCCCAACGCCGAGAACTTGGCAGAAAACACCCGGCCGGCAATGAGTAGGCCAATGGATACCTCCAGAACCCCCAGAAAGTTGGAGAAACCTTGGACGCTCATGAGGTTGTATACCCAGTAAAGCAACGGGCTGTTGCTGACGAAGCCATGAATGCCGTTTGCTTCGTAGCCTGTGAACTTCATGCCTCCAAACCAGAAGTAGATGATGGCCATGGCCACGTAGATGCCTGCAACGCCGGTGCGGGTGACGTGCTGGCCCAGCCCTCTGTTCAGAAGGCGGGTGGCGATGGAACGGTCAGCGAGAGAGGTGTTCATGAGCGATCTCCAAGAAAGTGTGTTGCACGGGCCTGCTTATCAGGGGGGGGCGTACGGCGCACTTCCTTTCGAAGCAAGCAACGCCGTTTGAGTACGGGGTCATGATGCAACGGAGCGTCGTTCTTTTGGGCTTAAATAGTCTAGAATTTGCTGCAGATCGTCCAGGCTAGAGGTGCGCAAATCCATGGATCGTTTATCCAAGCTACTGGCGCTATACGGTGTGCGTGCCGAGCTGTACTACAGCGGTGGGTTTTGTGGCGCCAGGCAATACACCGGCGCAGATCGCAAGGGGCATATGCATCTACTGCAGGGCGGGGTATTGGAATTGTCGGTCGCGGGGCGCTCGAATGTACGGCTGACCGAGCCGAGCCTGATTTTCATTCCTCGTCCCAACTGGCACCAGTTATCCAGCACGCCGGCGGGTGAAGCCCGTTTGCAATGCGCATCCCTGGAGTTTGCAGGCGGTGTGGACAACCCGCTGGCGGCAGCATTGCCTGACGTGATGGTGTTGCCGCTGGCCGAGCTTCCAATGCTCTCGGACACGGTCAAATGGTTGTTCGCCGAGGCCGACGGCGACCATTGCGGTCGTCGCGCTACGCTGGATCGGCTCTTCGAGCTGACCGTCATCCAGCTGTTGCGGCATCTGCTCGACCATCATCAACTCGAGTCCGGAATGATGGCCGGCCTTGCCGATGCTCGCCTGTCTCGCTCATTGGTCAAGATGCACGAGACGCCTCAACATCCCTGGTCGATATCGGAATTGGCCAGCGAATCGAACATGTCGCGCGCGAGCTATGCGGCGCGCTTCAAGGCTGTAATCGGGCAGACGCCTGCCGATTATCTGCTGAGCTGGCGAATCAGTTTGGCCCAGAAACTGTTGCGGGAAGGAACCGCCATGGCGCTGGTCTCCGACCAGGTGGGGTATGAAAGCCCCTCTGCGCTGGCTCGGGCCTTCCGGCGCAAGACGGGGCTCAACCCTCGTGATTGGGTGAAATCGATCGATGCAGTTGATGCGCATCCTGTTCGATCGTCGGCAACGCGTATCAAAAGAATGGACGACAAAAAAGCTCAACCCCCAGCACGATCAGGAACAGCATGAAGCACTGCCGAAAGCGCTTGGGGCTGATCCGCCTGCGTACAACCTGACCGGCCCACATCCCGACCAAGGCCGGAACGATGGCCAGCGTGGACGTGCCCAATTGCGCCACCTGGAACGCGTCGTGGGCGAGCAGCCCTGTCGCGAGCGCGAGGGTGGAAACGGTGAACGACAAGCCAAGTGCCTGCACCAACTCCTCGCGGCTCATGTGCAACGACCCAAGATAGGGAACCGCCGGCATCACGAACACGCCCGTAGCGCCGGTGACCATACCCGTGGCCAAACCGATCATCGGCGACAGCCATCGCTCGAGCCGCTCGGGAACGGAAAAGGCAGGCGCGATGAGCGCATACATGGCGTACACGATGAGCGCTACGCCAAGGGAGAACCCAGACCAGGCAGGATTCACCTTGACCAGCCATGCTGAACCGGCAACCGTTGCGAGCGTGATGCACAGCATCATGGGCCATAGGCGGCGTATCAGCCGCGCCACTGATGGGCCGCAAAACAGCTGCCACACATTGGTCACCAAGGACGGAATGACCAGGATCGCGGCGGCACTGGCTGGGGGCATCATCATTCCCAGCAGCCCCATGGCTACGGTAGGAAGCCCCATGCCTGTCACGCCTTTCACCATCCCTGCGACCAGGAAGGTGCCGATCAGCAGCAGGATGTTCAAAGCAGCGTCGTGCATCGCAGGCCTCTATAGCAATGTGTTTGAGCCAATTGAAGCCACGTGCGAGGCTGGGCACAATGCGGAAACATCAGTTGATGCTTCGGACATTCCGAAGGCAGGAGTAGGGTTCACATGCGCCTCGACTTGGCAGATCTGCAGCTGTTCCTGTGCATCGTGGATGCCGGCAGCATCACCGCCGGGGCCGCGAGCGCGAATCTCGCCCTGGCCTCGGCAAGCGAGCGCCTGCGCAACATCGAAAGCGCAGCCGGGGTGGCGTTGCTCGAGCGACGCCCCAGAGGCGTCGTCACCACGGAAGCCGGCGAGGCGCTGGCCCATCACGCCCGCTTGATACTCAGGCAGCAAGAGATGCTCAAGGGCGAGCTCCAAGACTTCGCCGCAGGCGCCCGGGGAACGCTGCACCTCTATGCCAATACCGCCGCGCTCATCGAGTTCCTGCCCAGCCGTCTTGCGCCATGGCTGGCCGCCCGGCCTCGTTTGCGTATCGAACTCAAGGAGCGCACCAGCACCGAGATCGTTCGCGCCGTTGCCGCGGGGTTGATCGAGGCGGGTGTGATTTCGGATGCCATTGCGGCGGATGGGCTTCAAGTGCAGGCCGTGGCACGGGACCACTTGGTCGTGATCACGGCTGCGCAGAATACCTTCGCCCTCGGCAAGCGGGTGACGTTCGCGGACATGCTGGGGCTGCCCTTCGTGGGCCTGTCCCAAGGAAGTGCATTGCAAGACCACATTGACGAACATGCCCGTGCAGCGGGTAGGCCGCTCGACCTTCGAATCCGCATGAAGACATTCGAAGGGTTATGCGAAATGGTCGCGCATGGCGTTGGCATCGGGATCGTGCCGCAGAGCATTGCCAAGCGCTATCGGCGGCGCTATTCCCTTCACGTGGTTGCATTGCAAGACAGTTGGGCGCAGCGTCAGCTGTGCTTGTGCTTCAAGGCGTGGGGCGAACTGAGTGGGCCCATGCAAAGCTTGCTTGCCCACTTGGGCGGGAGCCCTGGGACGGTATGATAGAAAAGCGGATCCCCGGTTTCAAAACCCGGCCGTCAGGGTGAACGTGCGACAGGAATGACGAAGCCTAGGGCGGCGAAGCATGCCCAGGGACAGAAGGCTAGGGAATCGTCTGCCCATTGGCAATGGCACTGGCCTCGAGCTTCGCGCGCTCCGCTTCCAGAAAAACATACGTGGCCTGCAGGGTGGCTATCTTCGTTTGAATGTCAGCCATCTTGCTGGCGACCAGGGCCGCGCCTTGCGCGCAATTGATCGTGTTGCCCCGCTTGGCGGTGAGGATCTCGCCAATTTCGGCGAGTGAAAACCCCGCGGCCTGGGCACGCTGGATGAACACCAGGTCGACAACGGTCTGCTCGCTGTAGCTGCGGTAGTTGTTGGCCTGCCGATGGGCCACGATCAGCCCGAGCTGCTCGTAGTAGCGCAATGCGTGGCGGCCGAGACCACTGCGGCGCTCCAGCTCTCCTATGTTCACGGAAAAAACGCCTTGACTGTAGAGTAGGCTCTATACCTTAGCCTGCGCCCATCATCCAAACAAGGAACCGAGCATGAGCGTGGAACGCTTCGTCACAGGCGGCAGTGGGTTCGTGGGGCAACATCTGCTGGCCCGTCTTACTGCGACAGGGCACAAGGCCTGGGTGCTGATGCGCAACCCTGGGAACATCGAGCGCCTCAGGGAGCAGGTAGGCCGATTGGGCGGCAACCCTGCGCATCTCCAGGCCGTTGAGGGCGATATCGGCAGGGAAGGGTTGGGGCTCAGCGAGGCGGACAAGCAGCGCGTGTCTTCAGCCTCTGTGGCCTTCCATCTCGCGGCGGAGTTCTCCTGGGGCCTGACCCTGGAGCGCGCCCGCGCAATCAATGTGCAAGGGGCGTTGAGGGTCGCCAGGCTTGCGGCGAGCCAGCGCATGCGGTTGCTGATGGTCGGCGGCTTCATGCTGCAGAACCTGCCTTACCTTGCCCGTATCGGAATTGATAGCGAGCACCCTGAAAACACCGATTGGCCTGTAGTCTACGGCCGTGTGGGTGGCTACGAAGGCAGCAAGTTCGAGTCCCATTTCGAGGTCATCCGTTATATGCAGGCCGAGGGTGCGGATTACACGATCGTGCATCCCGCCACGGTATGCGGCCACAGCGAGAGTGGGCACATCGTGGAAGGGCAACCACTGGCCGAACTCATCCGGAACCTGGCACAAGGCCGGTTCAAGGCGGTTCCCGGTTCCGCCAGGCACTGGTTGCCATTGGTCAGCGTCGATTACCTGGTGGCGATGATCACCTGCGTGGCGTTCGACCCTTCGATGGCCAACCGGCAGGTCCTGGCGCTCCATGAGCACACGCCGAACCTGAAGGAGATGCTCGAGCAGATGGCAGGCACGCTGGGGGTCAAGGCGCCTCGGCGCCATGTGCCGATGGGGCTGCTCAAGTGGCTGTTGGCGATTCCCGGGCTGGCGGCGCGACTGGCAGTCAATGCCGAGTCGTTGAACTTCATCCAGACGCAGCGCTTCGACATGCGTCATAGCGAGCAACTGGAACGACAATATCGGTTGGCACACCCCGATATGGCCCGAGCGTTGGAAAAGACGGTGCGCTACGTCATGGGCACTTGATCCATCGAGGCAACCCAGGCGATCTTCGATGATTCCCTGAAAGGGGGCAGATTGGCCCCCAACGCCGAAAGAGACTTGTATGGAGCTACGTCAACTTCGCTATTTCCTGAGTGTATTGGAGCATGGCAGCCTTGGCAGGGCTGCGCTTGAGCTTGGGGTCGGCGCCTCCGCATTGAGCCAGCAACTGTCGAAGCTGGAGAGCGAAGTGAGCACTCGGCTGCTGACCCGTTCCAGTACCGGCGTATCGCCGACGGCGGCGGGCCTGGCTTTCGAGTACCACGCGCGCCTGGCTCTTCGCCAGGCGGAGCATGCGGTCCTGGCGGCGCAAAGCGGTCGCATGAGCGGGTATGCCAGCGTTGGGCTGGCGCCTACCACCGCATCGATCCTTGGCCTGGCGTTGATCGACAGGATGCGTGAACGCTACCCCGACATCCGTCTGCACCTGGTGGAAATGCTGTCGGGTTACCTGATGAACCAACTCAATGCCAGGCACCTTGACCTGGCGGTGCTGTTCCAGGTGGAGACGGGGCCTCGGCTGGATGTTCGTCCGCTTCTGAACGAGCGGCTGTTCGTGCTGGTTCCGGCCCCGCTGGTCCAGGACGATTGGGGCGAGGCCCTTACCCTGAGGCAGATCGCGACGCTGCCGCTGGTGATGCCCAGCACACAGCATGGCTTGCGCTCGACATTGCGCTCGATCTTCGAGCGGGCGGGGCTGGAGGCCCGCATCGTGATGGAGGTCGATGGCTTGTCGCTGTTGATGGATTGCGTCTGTGCAGGCCATGCCGCCACCATCCAGCCCGGTGCGACGGTGGCCAGGGCGCACCAGGCGGGCTTGCGCGTGTTTGCCATCGAGCAGGCCCAGGCGCAACGCCGCAATGTGATCGTCAGCCTGACCGAGGACGAACTTTCGCCGGCGGCGTTGGCGACCCGGATTGTGCTGCAGGATGTCGCTCGCGACCTGGTGGAGCAAGGCCGATGGCCGGGAGCCCGGTTGCTTTGAAGCTGGCCTGTGGTAGCTCCGGGGTCGCGCTTTAGAAAAACTGAATGCCTCCCCCCGGCAATCGCGTTTCGCCCCCTTTGCCCGCTCATTAGAGTCCGTGGTCACGAGGAGCACCCGAACATTCGACTCCTCATGACCTGGAGGCGAAATGATCGACGTGCTAGTCATCGGAGGAGGCAATGCCGCTCTCTGTGCCGCGCTGATGGCGCGGGAGGCTGGAGCCAGCGTGATGCTGCTCGAAGCGGCCCCTCGCGCTTGGCGAGGCGGAAACTCCCAACACACCCGCAACCTGCGCTGCATGCATGACGCGCCGCAGGACGTGCTGGTCGGGTCCTACCCGGAAGAAGAGTTCTGGCAGGACCTGCTCAAGGTCACCGGTGGCCAGACCGACGAAACGCTCGCACGCCTGGTGATACGCGCGTCTTCGTCCTGTCGCGGGTGGATGCGCCGCCATGGCGTGCACTTCCAGCCATCGTTGTCCGGTGCGCTGCACACTGCACGGACCAATGCATTCTTCATGGGCGGTGGCAAGGCGCTGGTCAATGCCTACTTTCGCAGCGCCGAGAGCCTGGGTGTACAGATACGCTACGACACGCCGGTTGCCGATATCGAGCTGCAGGGCGGGCGCTTCGTTGCCGCACATGTGCCGGCGCGGGAGGTTCGTGGGCAGCCATTGCCCGCCGAACGCATCGAGGCGCGCAGCTGCGTGCTCGCCGCCGGTGGTTTCGAGTCCAACCGCCAGTGGCTGCGCGAGGCCTGGGGGCAGAACGCGCGAGGGGAGTGGCCTTCGGACAATTTCCTGATCCGCGGTACGCGGTTCAACGACGGAGTCCTGTTGCGCCGCATGATCGAACAGGGCGCCGACACGATCGGCGACCCGACCCAGGCGCACATGGTGGCGATCGACGCCCGTGCGCCCTTGTACGACGGCGGTATCTGCACGCGCATCGATTGTGTGTCGCTGGGCGTGGTGGTCAACCGCGAAGGGCAGCGCTTCTACGACGAAGGCGAGGATTTCTGGCCCAAGCGCTATGCCATCTGGGGGCGTCTTGTGGCCCATCAGCCCGGGCAGGTGGGGTTCTCGATCATCGACCAGAAAGCTCTCGGGCGCTTCATGCCCCCGGTCTTCCCTGGCGCCACCGCCGACTCCCTGGACGCGCTGGCGGGCCTGCTCGGCCTGCCCGTGCAGGCCTTCGTCGAGACCGTGCATGCCTACAACCGGGCCTGCCAGGTCGGCACTTTCGACCACACCCGCCTGGACGACTGCCATACCGTGGGCCTGGAGCCTGTGAAAAGCCATTGGGCGCAGCCGATCGATACGCCGCCTTACTACGGCTACCCACTGCGCCCTGGCGTGACCTTCACCTACCTGGGGCTGCGTACCGATGAAACCGCCGCTGTGCATTTCGGTGGCCAGCCCAGCCCGAACCTGTTCGTCGCCGGCGAGATGATGGCGGGCAATGTACTGGGCAAGGGCTACACCGCAGGTGTCGGCATGTCCATCGGCACCGCCTTCGGCCGCATCGCCGGCACCCGCGCCGCAGCGGCTGCAGGGCACCAATATCCAAAAGAAGAGAATCGCCATGACCGCGCAACTGCCTGATCCTCGCCAGCCTGATCCCGCCCAGCCGGCCCTCGACCTGATTCCGGTGCTGAACCTGGAGGAACAGGAAGTGGACCGGCAAATGCGCATCTGCAATGCCTGCCGTTATTGCGAGGGCTTCTGCGCCGTGTTCCCGGCGATGACCCGCAGGCTGGCGTTCGGCAAGGCCGACATCCATTACCTGGCCAACCTGTGCCACAACTGCGGCGCCTGCCTGCATGCCTGCCAGTATGCCCAACCTCACGCGTTCGCCGTCAACGTGCCCCAGGCGATGGCCAAGGTGCGCGGGCAGACCTATGCCGAGTATGCCTGGCCGAGCCCGTTCGGGCGCTTGTATCGGCGCAACGGCATCTATGTCGCCAGTGCACTGACAGTGGCCTTGTCGCTGTTCCTGCTGCTGGCCTTGTTCGTCAACGGCACGCTGCTGCCTGGGCGGTTGGCGGGGAATTTCTATGCGGTCTTCCCGCACAACACCCTGGCGCTGATGTTCGGCAGCGTCTTCGCCGCAGCAGCGCTGGCGTTGAGCGTGGCGGTGCGTCGCTTCTGGCGCTCGGTGTCGCCCGCCACCCTGCAGGCGCAACTGGCCAAGGGGGCAGTGTTCGAGGCGTCACATGCCGCTCTGACGCTCAAGTACCTGGACGGCGGGCATGGCCAGGGCTGCAACAACGCAGACGATCGCTACACCCTCTGGCGTCGACGCTTCCATCACTTCACCTTCTATGGCTTTCTGTTGTGCTTCGCCGCTACGGTGGTCGCTACCGGGTATCACTACTTGCTGGGCTACCCGGCACCGTACCCGCTGCTGAGCGCACCGGTGCTGCTCGGAACCTTGGGCGGTGTTGGCCTGATCGTCGGGCCGGCCGGGCTGTTGCTGCTGAACCTGCGTAGGGCGCCGGAGCAGGGCGATATTGCCCAGCGGCCCATGGACCGCGCGTTCATCCTGCTTCTGCTGTTGGTCAGTGCCACGGGCCTTGCGCTGCTGGGCCTGCGCGATACCGCCGCGATGGCGATCCTGCTGGCGATACACCTGGGCACGGTCATGGCGCTGTTCATCACGCTGCCCTACGGCAAGTTCGCCCATGGCCTGTTCCGCAGCGCGGCACTGCTCAAGTTCGCGATCGAGAAGCGCCGGCCCAACGACCTGGGTCTGGGAGGGGAGTGAGCTATGAATGCAGCTGGTTTCTCCCCTGTACCGTCCTGCGCGTTTTGTTCACCGGTTGGGCCATTTGTCCAACAGGATCGACACGAACTTCTCCGCCGCCGGCGACAGCGATGCCCCCCGTCGATAGACCAAGCCCAGGGTGCGGGTGACCTGGGGTTCGATCAACGGCACGCTGACCAGCGTCGGGTGGTCGGCGCTGGGCATGGCCAGGCTGGGCATGGCCGATACGCCCAGCCCAGCCTCGACCATGCCCAGCGAGGTGGACAGATGCTGGACCTCATAGAACCACTTGGGCCGCAGGTTGAGCCCGGCCAGGGCATGGTCCAGCAGCATCCGGTTACCGCTCAGGCGACCTACGCCGATCAGGCGGTAGTCGGCCAGCTCGGTCCAAGTGACGGCCTCGCGGTTCGCCAGCTTGTGGTCACGGCGGCAGGCCAGGACAAAATGCTCCTGCACCAGCGAGACGAACTCGATGTCCGGGTGCTGGCCGCTCATCATGTTGATGCCGAAATCGGCCTCGCCCCGCAGCACGGCCTCGAGCCCGTCGTTGGCACTGAGATCCAGGAGGCGGATGCGGATCTTGGGGTATTGCTCGTTGTAGTCGCGGATCACCGACGGCAGGAAATAGAACGCTGCAGTCGGGATGCAGGCCAGGGTGACCTGGCCGGTCTGCCGTTCGGCGAGCTCGCGAATGCTCAGGATCGAGTCTTCGAAGTCATCCAGCAGGCGCCTGGCCTTGGGCAAGAAGTCACGACCGACGCTGGTCAGGCTGACGCGACGGGTCGTGCGCTCCAGCAGCGACGTACCCAACCCCTCCTCGAGCTTCTTGATCCGCCGACTCAAGGCCGGCTGGGACAGGTGCAGCGCTTCGGCAGCCTCATGAAAGCTGCCGAGTTCGGCGATTTTCACGAAAGATCGTATGTCTTGCAGCTCATATTCCATCTCGAATCACTCTTTGACTCTGTTCGTCGATTGATTAACCAATCGCAATAATGCCTACGATATTTGCATTGGATTGATTTATCCATCCCTGTCAGTCTTGTGTCTACAACATCAATGATCGTTATTGATCAACAAGAG
Organism: Pseudomonas sp. p1(2021b); assembly: GCF_020151015.1. Classification (NCBI taxonomy): domain Bacteria; kingdom Pseudomonadati; phylum Pseudomonadota; class Gammaproteobacteria; order Pseudomonadales; family Pseudomonadaceae; genus Pseudomonas; species Pseudomonas sp. p1(2021b). The sequence continues at coordinate 3,190,316 of NZ_CP083746.1, read as the reverse complement.
TGCGAAATCATGCAACGAATTCCTTGCGTACTCATGCGCGGTGGCACCTCAAAAGGGCCTTTTTTCCACGCCTGGGATCTGCCTTCCAATGTGGTCGAACGCGACGAATTGCTGATCAACCTGATGGGGTCCGGGCATGAACTGGAAATCGACGGCATCGGCGGCGGTAGCCCGCAGACCAGCAAGGTGGCGATCATCAGCCCCTCGCTGCATGCCGATGCCGACGTCGACTACCTGTTCGTGCAGGTCATGGTCGCCCAACGCCGTGTCGATACCGCGCCCAACTGCGGCAACATGCTGTGCGCCGTCGGCCCCTTCGCTATCGAGCAAGGGTTGGTCAAGGCCCAGGATGGCAAGACCTTGGTACGCATCCGCAACCTCAACACCAACACCTTCGTCAACTCGCTGGTGGAAACACCCGGCGGCATCGTGCGCTACGAAGGCCGTACTGCAATCGACGGTGTTCCAGGCACCGCCGCCCCGGTGCACCTGACCTTCCTCGACGCGGTGGGCAGCAAGACCGGCAAGCTGTTCCCCACGGGCCGGGCCCAGGATGTCATCGACGGTGTGCCGGTGACCTGCATCGACATGGCCATGCCGATGATGATCGTCGAGGCCAGCCAGCTGGGCGTGACCGGTTCCGAGACCCCGGCACAGCTGGATGCCGACACGCGCTTGCTGAAGCGCCTGGAGGCCTTGCGCCTGAAGGCCGGCAAAGCCATGGGGCTGGGTGATGTCAGCGGCATGGTGATCCCCAAGCCCGTACTGGTTTCTCCAGCTCGTCATGACGGCACGCTGCAGGTGCGCTACTTCATGCCGCACAATTGCCACCGCGCCTTGGCCATCACCGGTGCGATCGGCCTGGCAACGGCCTGCGTCAGCCCAGGCACGGTGATCATGGACATGCTGGGAGAACAAGCGCAGCACCTGGAGGAAGTCCGCCTGGAGCACCCGAGCGGTGGCATCGACGTGGCGCTTTCGCGCAGTGGTGCCGATGGCAAGACGCTCCAGGCCTCTGTGGTACGAACCGCCCGCCGGCTGTTTTCAGGCTTCGTCTACGCCCCGACCATGCGCAGGCGGGCGGGGTAGGCAGGGCCTGCAGCACACCGGCAACTCGCACATCCGCACAATTTCAACAATGGGTGATGCCTCATGAAACTCGCGAAGTCACTGTATTTCCAGATCCTCTGCGCCGTCCTGCTGGGCGTGGTGGTCGGTCACTTCTGGGCGCAACAGGCCGTTGCGCTCAAGCCGCTGGGTGACGCGTTCATCAAGCTGATCAAGATGATGATCGCCCCGGTCGTCTTCTGCACCATCGTGACCGGCATCGCCGGCATGACCGACAAGCGCACGCTGGGTCGGTTGATGAGCAAGACCTTGCTGTTGTTCCTGGGGTTGACGATCGTCAGCCTGGTCATCGGCCTGGCAGCGGTGTACCTGTTCCGTCCGGGCGTTGGCATGAACATCGATCCGGCCACCCTCAGCACCGAGGGGCTCGGCCAGTACGCTGCCTCCGCGGCCAAGCTCAGCGTGGTCGACTTCTTCATGCACATCATCCCCGACACGTTCATCGGTGCGTTCAACAAGGGTGAAGTGTTGCCGGTGCTGTTCATTGCGGTGCTCAGCGGTTTTGCCCTGTCGTCGATGGGCGAGAAAGGCAAGCCGGTACTCGACGTACTCGAGTCGGCCTCGACCATGGTGTTCCGCATCTTCGGCTACCTGATGCGCTTCGCCCCGGTCGGTGCCTTCGGTGCGCTGGCCTTTACCGTCGGGCAGTACGGCGTGACCTCCCTCGGGGCATTGGCCAAGCTGGTGGGGACGCTGTACATCGCCTGCGCGTTCTTCGTGCTGGTGGTGCTCGGCGGCATCTGCCGTGCCCATGGCTTCAGCCTGTGGAAGCTGCTGCGCTATTTCCGCGAGGAGTTTCTGGTGGTGCTCGGCACCTCGTCCACCGAGCCCGTGCTGCCGCGCATGCTGGAAAAACTGGAAAAGCTTGGCTGCAGGAAAGGTGTGGTCGGGCTGGTGCTGCCAACCGGCTATTCGTTCAACCTCGACGGTACCGCCATCTACCTGTCGTTGGCGGCGGTGTTCATCGCCCAGGCCTGCAACATCGACCTGAGCCTCGGCCAGACGGTGACGATGCTGGCGATCATGCTGCTGTCGTCCAAAGGCGCCGCGGGCGTGACCGGCAGCGGTTTCGTGGCATTGGCCTCGACCTTGACGGTCATCCACGACATCCCGTTGGCGGGGCTTGCCTTGTTGATCGGCATCGATCGCTTCATGTCCGAAGCACGTGCCCTGACCAGCCTGGCCAGCAACGCCGTGGCCACCGTGGTCATTTCACTGTCGGAGAACGCCTGTGAGCGGGAAACCTTGCTGCGCCGCCTGAACCGCACCCCGGCTGCACCGGCCGAGGTGGGCACTGTGCAGGCCGATTGGTCTGCCGAGCCTCGGCATCACAGCTGAGAACCTCTTCCACTTCCCATCGTTGACTTAGAATCCCACTCGACATCCCGGCGATGTCGAGTGGGGTAGGGGGCCGTCTGCCTTGCCGATGGCCGCAAAGCATAAAAACAAGAGAGAAGACCATGCTTGCACTCCTGGGCCTGATCATGGTGGTGACCTTCACCTACCTGATCATGAGTAAACGCCTGTCGCCGATCGTTGCGCTCACCGTGGTACCCATCGTCTTCGCGGTGATCGGTGGTTTTGCCCCCGAGTTGGGCAAGATGATGCTCGATGGCTTGAAGATGGTGGCGCCTTCGGCGGCCCTGTTGCTGTTCGCCATCCTGTTCTTCGGCCTGATGATCGATGCCGGGCTGTTCGACCCGCTGATCCGCAAGATCCTCAAGCGCGTCAATGGCGACCCGATCAAGATCGCCATCGGCACAGCGCTGCTGTCGCTGCTGGTGGCGCTCGACGGTGACGGTACCACCACCTACATGATCACCTGCGCGGCGATGCTGCCGCTGTACAAGCGCATTGGCATGAACCCGATGATCCTGGCCACGGTGTCGATGCTGTCGCTGAGCATCATGAGCGGCATGAGCCCCTGGGGCGGGCCGGCTACCCGGGCCATTGCCGCGCTCGGGCTGGACGCGACCGAGTACTTCATCCCGATGCTGCCTACGGTGATCGGCGGTGCGGCGTGGGTGGTGTTCACCGCCTACCTGCTGGGCCGCGCCGAGCGTCGGCGCATCGGCAACATCGCCCTGGAGTCCGGTGGTGGCAATTGCTACATCAAGGAAATCCTCGGCGACAACCCGAACAAGCGCCCACGGCTGGCGTACGTGAACCTGGTGCTGGTGATCGCTGTCATGACGGCCTTGGTGATGGGCGTGATGCATTCCGCGCTGCTGTTCATGATCGGTTTCGTCGCGGCACTGATGATCAACTACCCGCAGCTGGACCTGCAGAAGGAGCGCATCCTCGCCCATTCGGGCAACGCCATGACCGTGGTGCTGCTGGTGTTCGCCGCAGGCATCTTCGCCGGGATCTTCTCCGGCACCAAGATGGTCGATGCCCTGGCGCAGACCCTGGTCGACTGGATCCCCGAGGCCTGGAGCCACTGGTTCCCGCTGGTGGTGGCGCTGACCAGCATGCCGCTGACCTTCGTGCTGTCCAACGATGCCTACTACTTCGGCGTGGTGCCGATCCTTGCCAATGCCGCCGCGGCCTATGGCATCGACCCGGTGGAAATCGCCCGCGCGTCGGTGCTGGGGCAGCCGGTGCACCTGATGAGCCCGTTGGTGGCCTCGACCTTGTTGCTGGTCGGCATGGTCGATCGCGATATCGGCGACTTCCAGAAGGCCACCGTCAAATGGGCGGTACTCACCTCGCTGGTGATCACGGCGCTGGCGTTGCTCACGGGGGCGCTGTCCTTCTTCGTCTGAGCTGCATGGGGTGCTCCTGGCGCCCACCTCTATCCAAGAACAACAACAGAGTACCGAACATGTCCCGAGCTGTTTTCCGTGGGGCCACTTGTGGCCTGCTCTGCGGCTGGCTGCCTGTGGCCGGCGCTGTCGGATTCATCGACGACAGCAAGCTCAAGCTGCAGCTGCGCAATGTCTATTTCAACGAAAACTTTCGCGACGAGCAGGGCATGAGCGCCCGCGCTGCCGCGAATGCCAAGAGCGAGCGGGTGGAGTGGGCGCAGGGTTTTCTGCTCGACTATCAGTCAGGCTTCACCCAGGGGCCGCTGGGCTTGGGGCTCGATGCCCTGGGACTGGTGGGCGTCCGGCTCGACTCGGGCCGAGGCCGCAGCGGTACCGGCCTGCTGCCGGTTCACGATGATGGCCGCGCCGCGGATGAGTTCGCCAGTGCCGGCGTGACGGCCAAGGCGCGCCTGGGGCAGACCGTGGTCAAGCATGGCACCTTGCTGCCCAAGACACCGGTGCTGGTCTACAACGATGCGCGGTTGCTGCCACAGACCTACCAAGGCACACAACTGACCAGCACCGATATCGAGGGCCTGACCCTGACCGCCGGCCACCTGGAGCGCTTCAAGCAGCGCGATTCCTCCGATAGCACCGGCCTCTACCTGGATGGCTATGGCGGCAGCGAGTCTGGCGACTTCAGTTTTGCCGGTGCCGACTATGCCGTCAGCAAGCAGCTGCGCCTGAGCTATTTCCATGGCCAGCTCGAACACTTCTACCGCCAGGACTATGCGGGCCTGGTACACGAACTGCCGTTGGCCGGCGGGGTGTTCACCACCGACCTGCGCTACTTCAAGAGTCGCGACAGCGGAGCCGCCTATGGCGGCCGGATCGACAACGACATGATCAGTGGTCAGGTCGCGTACAGCCACTCGGGGCACACCGTAGGCGCTGGTTACCAGGTGCTCGACGGCGAGGCGGGGCTGCCGTACATCAGTGGGGCGACGGTCTATTCGTTCAGTAACGTCGGCATCGGCAAGTTCATCGAGGAAGAAGAGAAGACCTGGATGGCGAGCTACGCCTACAACTTCGCCGCGGCCGGTATCCCTGGGCTCACCTTCATGACCCGCTACCTGAGCGGCGACAACGGCCGCTCTGCTGACGCCGGGCTCAGCGAATGGGAGCGTGACATGGAGCTTGCCTACGTTGTGCAATCCGGGCCGATGAAGGGCTTGGGCGTGAAACTGCGCAACTACGTCTACCGTTCTGATTTCTCCCGAGGGCGTGACAGCAACCGGATCTACCTGACCTACGACATTGCTTTGTGGTAGATGCACCGAAGCGAGCAGGCGCACCTCGGTATGCCTGCTTGCGCTGTTCCCTCCGGTTCCCTATGAAAGCCATGCGCATGGCTGTCGACGGAAGACGCTGAACCGCGCGATGGAGGCGGGGGCTCAAGCCCGCAAAGGGCTGCCGGCTTGAGCCCGGCGCAGGTCAGGTCAAGCCTTCGGCCTGCAGCGTCTTCTGTACGGCCGGGCGGTTGGCGACCCGTTTCTGGAACTGCACCACCGTTGGCCAGGGTGAGAGGTCAATGCCCAACATCGGCGCCCAGTTCACGATGGTGAACAAGTAGGCATCGGCCACGCTGAAGGTTTGGCCGGTCAGGTAGTCTCGGCCTTGCAATGCCTGCTCCACGAAGCCCAGGCGTTTGCCGAAGGTATCGATGGTTTTGTTCCTGGCCTCCGGGGTGATGCTCGGGTTGAACAAGGCGGCGAGGGTCTTGTGCACCTCGGTGCCGATGAAGTTCAGCCATTCCTGCACCCGCGCGCGCTCCAGCGAGCCCGCAGGGGGCAGCAGGTTGGCCTGGGGTTTCTGGTCGGCCAGGTATTGGACGATGGCCGGGCCTTCAGTGAGGACTTCACCGTTGTCCAGTTGCAAGGCTGGAACATAACCCTTGGCATTGATCGTGTAGTAGTCCGCACCGTCGGCGGTCGTGTGGCGCTTGAGGTCGACTTTTTCGACGGAGTAGGGCAGGCCCAGTTCGTTGAGTACGATGTGCGGCGAGAGTGAACAGGCACCTGGCGAGTAAAAGAGCTTCATTTCCTTCTCCCATTGTGTGGGTCAGCCGTGGGACGGCTGGCGAGGTGAGGCACTGTGCAGCTCGCTGGTTATGACACCAAAGCGGGATTTCATGCAAGTTGGCTTTGGATGGGGAGCGGCAGCTGTTGGTCGTTGGGCAGGGTTGGGTGCAGAGTCCGTTTCGGGGCGACAAATAACGGTCATGGATGACCGCTTTCGACCCATTGCAGCCATTCGAGATAGAGCTATTCATTCCGGCCAGAAGTGGACGCTCGATCCATACCCGTTTTCAGCCAAAAAGAAAAGCTGGATCTCTCCGCAGGCCTGACTGCTAAAGCTTCCGGCTCACCTGCCGACAGTTGTTTATCCCACTTCACGGATGATTTGAATGTTCCGCTCTCTTTTCGCCGGCGTTGCTTTGCTCGCCTCCGGCGCAGCCTGCGCTACTCCCGTACAGGCCGTCACCACGCCCGATCAACTGTTGACTGAATTCTCTCGTTGCGATGCGCATTTCTTCGAGCGGCTGCGCGATGCGCGTCTGCCAGCAGGAACCTTGCGTCTGAGTGATTACGGCTCGGTCAAGGCTCCGACCATTTTGAATCCGTTACAGGAAGGGGGCACTTACCAACACTTCGAAACGCCTCTAATGGTCAACGGCGTGGCTCTTATTGGCTATTACAACCACGCCGAAACTATAAAGAACGTCGGCAATTTCCTGTTCTGGGGTTTCGTAGCCGACGGTTCGCCTAAAGAGGTGGCAGTGAAACTCAAGCCGCTGATCGTTGACAACGCACGCTTTGTCGGGCAAGGCAAAGCCATTGTTCGCGCTGAAATCCGCCGCGTCGGAGACCCGATCGGCCAATGGCGAACCGAAGGACTAACCGGTCCTGGCGTCGCCACGCCGTTTGGTTTCGTAGACCGCGTGCTGATCGTCGACAATGGCGACACGGTACCGCCGCTGGCGGGGCACACCACCGTGCTCTGCTCGCTTCAAGGCACTGTGACCGCGCCGCTCCTGCAGGTCTATCGCCCTGACCTCAATGCACATCTGCTCGACTGACAAGGATGCCTAACGTGAATGCTCGCTGGCCCATTATCATCGCCTGCACCGTCATCCTCACAGGTTGTGCTGGGATGCAAAACCCGAAAAACCCCAACCTGATCCACTGCACTAATCAGTTCAAAGCGCACAAAGTCGCAAACTACTCTCTGGCGTTGCAGGAGGGTGATCTATGCCTGCAAAAGAATACGCTGTCCGCTTCGCTGCAAAGTTTGGTTTACGCGGTGCAGGCGGATGCGTATAGCAACCTCAAGCGCTTCCCCGAAGCCGTGGTCGCCAAGGAAAAATCCATGCAGCTCGACGGTAAGCCTAGCCCACGCGACAACCTGGATTTGAGCGCCATGTATCGTGACGCTGGCAATCCGAAAAAGGCGCTCGAACTCGTCCAGTACAACCTTGATAACGGAATCGGAGAGGCAGGCAAAGGCACCGGCTTTCACATGCCGACCTATTATCATTTGGGCCTCGCGTTGACAGATCTTGGGAAATACCGGGAGGCCGCCGAAGCCTTCAGCACGGGCCTTCAGCGCCAGCCAGATTACGCATGGGCCTATTATGCGCGTGGAATAGCGTACGACCATTTGGAGAGTCAAGATGATGCCAAAGCCGACTTCATGAAGTTCTCGCAGATGGTCAACAAGAGTTACGTGAAAAATAAGCACAAGGCCAAGCTCGCAGAGTACGGGATTTCGCTGCCCTGATAGGTCAGTGAGTCGCGAGGGACTGTTATCGACCCATTGGTGCCCCTCATAAGGTTAGCAATGGGTCGATGCAGTTGAAAAAGTCGGATTTTCAGCTCACCAGAACTCAGGCATAAAACTGCTTTGATGCGCTGACGATACGCGGCAAACAGCCTCGGAATGCTCATTTACAACACGTAAAGTCGAGCACGACTCCGACCGTTCCTCGGCTGTTTTCGCCTTGCCTGACCTTCGTCTCAAGACTTTTCATACAGACCCTAGAAGCTGATATTGAGTGCCGAAGCTGCCAACTTCGCCAACTCAAGCCTGCTTCTTGGCTCGGCACCGTCTTCGAGCATCCAGGTTGCCGACAATCCTGTCCATGCGAGCACCCATTGCAACAACCTTCGGCGATCAATACCGCAAGCATCTGCGATGAGTGCTATACGTCGTGCGAAGCATTCCGGTGCAAGCGCACTTGCTTCGTCGGGATTGCAGAGAATATTGGCATAATCAAAGCCGCGCTCGCCGTATAACCCCTTGGGATCAATGGCAAGCCATCCAGCTTGGCCGAAATCAAGCACATTACCGTGATGGATATCGCCGTGAAGTACTGCAACATCGCGTGGAGCAGCCAAAAGCTCGCGTGCCGCCCCCGCACAGTGTTCAAGAATGCCGCAGTGAGTAGCTGCCGCACTCAATAGCGATTCGAACCATTGCACGAGCGGAACCAATTCAGGGATGGGCTTGGGGCGCGGTGTGTGAAGACGGGCTACTACCGCACAGAGGATGCGAATGGCTTCGTCATCCCGGCCACTATTGACCATCTGGATGAGCGTGGCCGAGCCTTGCGCGCGCTTCATCAGTAAAGCTTCACCCTCGTGGGCCAGCACGGGCGCCGCACCGTCGCCGTCCCACCAAGCCATGAGCTGGCTGCCTGCTTGTTCCTCCGGCTCTTGTGAGATTTTAAGCATGGCGGGTACATTGCCTTGGCGAACGGGTAGTAGATTGCCGTTCAGCGAGACGAAAGCATCACCGTCGATTGTCAGCCCCCATCGTTTCAGATACTGATCAAACATAGGTTGCTCAAATTTAACGCTGTCCATAATTAGTTCTCATTCGAGCTCTATAAGCGCAGGATAAGTCCCTCGAGGTCATCCGTCAAAAGGACATTGCCAGTAATAAGTATGCATGACCAAAGCTTCGCCAACCTACTGGAATAGTAATTCTTGCCGGTTGTTTCCTGTCACGAAGGTCTGAACGGGGCGAATGCAGTTACTCGCGATTGAACTGGGGCATTCATGCTCCGCATTTCAGGTTTTTCTGCATAAATGCATTCTGAAGCGTTACACCCCGACAGATCGGAAACCCGCGCTGCACGACATGAAACCCATGCGATACAAAGAACGCCTCAGCCGTTTTGCTGACATCTGAAGTAAGCTCGACAATATCAAGCAACTTGGCTTCTTCATGGATTCGCTTCATGAGCAAAGAACCTATTCCTTGCCGAGGATGAGTACTCGACACAAAAAAGTGGTCGATATACCCGTTCGGTTGAATGTCAGCGTAGCCCACTATTTTCCCGTCGATCTCAGCCACGAACGGGCGAAGATCTCGGAGGTGTTCCGCCCACATCTTCTGATCAAGATCGGCAGGAGCCCAGGCATCGACTTGATCTCGAGTGTAATCGTGTGACGCGATGTCATGAATGGCAGAGTAAAAGACACGGAACAGCGCAATCTCATCCCCGATTCTGAATCGTCGAATTACCATGTGTTCCTCGCAAGGCGTCCTCAAAAAGAGAGAGTTTGCCACACCACCTGCATGGCTGACGCGCAAACCGAAATCAAGCATGCCTGAAAGGCCGTCCGTGCTAGCCGGCTGCAATGGGTCGACAGCTGACGGACGTGAAATGACAGCTTTCAACCGAAGCGGGCTTTAGGGGACGCGAAACAAGTCAGTGGCAATCCTTCAGTACCCGGTAGGTCAGCTCCGCGAACCCACTACCAACCATCGTTGCCGAAAGCAGGGTAAGGCCGGGGCTCAGGAGCCGTCGCGGAAACAGCGGTTTCCCGGCGCCAAGCGTTACGGAGCCGATTTGCACGATGATCTCGTCCAACAATCCGGCGTCATGGAACTGCGCGGCAAGGTCGCCGCCGCCCATGATCCATACATTCCTGCCATTGGCCGCTGCGATCATTTGAGCGTGAGCCGCGCCCACGTCGCCGTTGGCAAACGTGACATTGGCACCTTCCATCGTGGGCAACTTGCGGCTGGTAAAGACCCAGGTCGGTTGGGTGTATGGCCACGCCGTGCCTGTTTGTTCGGAGACGGTACCTGCATTGCGCAGGATCCATTCGTAGGTCGACGACCCCATCGCGATCGCGCCTACAGCCTCGATGAAGGATGGGTAGCTGGTCTGGTTGATGTCGCCAAGCGGAAACAGCCATTCCAGTGAATCATCTTCAGTGGCAAGAAAGCCATCGAGGCTGGCTGAGGTGTAGTACTGCGTCTTCAACGTAGCATCCTCCTTGAGAGCAGATCTGGAAACCGACCTGAAACCACCTGTCCTACTCGGTTGCACCAAAGGCCTCGTGATACGCCACGACCCCTTCAGGCACCACACCCGAAAAAGCCAGCGCCTGGAAGTACTCAGGCGCAACGCCGGGCAAGGTCAGCCCGGCGCTGGCCTGGAAGCCGAAACGCCCATAGTAGCCAGGGTCGCCCAAGACCACGCAGCCCGCGCCGCCCAGGTGCTGGAGCTGGGTGAGTGCAGCTTTCGTCAACGCCGCGCCGATACCTTGGCCTTGGCGGTCCGGCCGCACGGACACCGGGCCGATGCCATACCACCCGGTTGCGCCGGACGAAACCGTGACGGGGGAGGCGGCGATATGACCGACGATGGCGTCGTTCTCGACCGCGACCAGGGAAACGGTCAGCTGACCTGCCCGGCGCAGGGCATCGACAATGAACTGTTCGGTATGGCTGGTGTGGGGCGCCTGCTCGAACGCCGCTTGGGTCAGCCGGGCGATGGCATCGATGTCCTGGATGCGCTCGCTACGGATCGTCATGGTCATGCTGATGTTCTCCCTGGTATTCATATCGGAACGGACAACCCCACTTTCACCTTGTCGAGCACGATGAGTGTCCGGTAGGTCAGGATATCTTCGTTGTCCGCGAAGTGCTTCCTGACCAGCTTTTCGAAGTGCGCCACGTCGCGGGCGACCATGACGATGATGAACGACACGCCGCCGTTGACGAAATAGCACTGCTGCACCTCGTCCACCCCTGCGAAGTAACGCTTGGCTCGGTCCATTACGATCGAGCGGTCTTCGCGCAGGCGTGATTCGACGATGGCGGTCAGGTGCTGGCCCACCGCCTCCGGGCCGAGCACGGCGGTGTTGGCGAGGATGACCCCGCTGGCTTCCATCTGGGCGACGCGGCGTTGAACGGCCGGGGTGGACAGGCCGATGGCCTCTGCGATGACGCGTTGCGAGGTCTTGTTGTCCTGCTGGAGCATCTTGAGTATTGCGTGGTCGAAAGCATCCAGCGGACGCTTGGTGAGGTCGCTCATGTGTCCTGCCCAAAAAAAGCAATTGGCTCGTCAAGCGGCTATTTTCACAGCAATTCGATCAAAGGCCGAGCACTAAAATGGCCCATCGAAACGTGCTGGAGATTTGCGTGGACTCACCTGACGCTCGCGCTTTCGCGCCCATCGGCGCCGCCCTGGCCGCGCTCGTGTCCGTACAGACAGGCGCTGCCGTGGCCAAGACCCTGTTCCCCATGGTGGGCCCCGATGGTGTGGCGGCACTTCGGCTGGGGTTGTCGGCCGTCATCCTGCTGGCGGTGTTGCGGCCATGGCGCATCTGGCGGCAGGCGAGCATGCCGCGGCTTGTGGCCTATGGGCTGATGATGGGCCTGATGAACATCCTGATCTATCGGGCCTTCCTCTACATTCCGGTCGGGATCGCGGTGTCGATCGAAGTCATCGGCCCGCTGGGAGCTGCCTTGTTGTCTTCCCGGCGCAAGATCGATTTGCTCTGGATCGGCCTGTCGGCAGTCGGCCTGACGTTGCTGCCGTGGGGGCTGGACAGCCATGGGTTGGACCCGCGTGGCTTGCTATATGCCCTGGCGGCAGCCTTGGCGTGGGGGTTGTATGTGGTACTGGGCAGCAAGGTTGCTGTCCATGGCCGCCAGGCCGTTGCCTCCGGCATGCTGTTTGGGGCGTTGCTGGGGGTGCCGCTTGGCGTGAGCCAGGCCGGCAGCCAGTTGTTCGAGCCGTGGGTGTTGTTGATCGGCCTGTGCGTTGCCTTGCTGTCGAGCACCGTGCCGTTCTTGCTCGACATGTACGCGATGCGGCATTTGCCGGCGAGCATCTTCGGCGTGTTGCTCAGCGCCTCGCCCGCGGCGGGGGCCCTCGCGGGTTGGTTGATCCTCGATGAGGTTCTCACCTTGGTGCAATGGTCGGGTATCGTCGCCATTGCCCTGGCATGCGCCGGTGCGGCCCTGATCGGGCGTAAACGGTAGCGCACCGAAGCGGCTGCTCAGGGCACTGCCTTGGCCTCCTTCTTACAGTGGGTACTGGCTGGTAGGCAGCACGCCCAACTGGTCGAAGTCGATGAACCGTTGGCAGCTGTCCATCATCACCGCGAGATTGTGCTGGAACTTCGCCGCATCGCCCGGTGCATCGAAGAATGCCTGCGGGTCGCTCATGGCGGCGGGCGGGAAGCATTCCTCGACGATGGCCGCCAGCGGCGCGGCACCGGGGGTGAGCACCTGCACCACCAGGTTCTGCACGTATTCGAAGTTGTCCTGGGTATCGATGGCCACCCGGGTGTGGTGGTTCTGCCACACCTCGAGCCAGGCCTCGTGGCTCAGGCGTGCTGGCCGCTGAAGGAAGGCCAGTTGCGAGAATCCATGGGTGCGCTGGCCGGCGTGGGCAGGGAAGCGGGTGTTGCGGATAGGCACCGATTCGCAGACCAGGTACCCGGCGATGCGTGCACAGCGGGCTTGCAGGATGTCGTCGAACGGGCGACGGAATTCGGCGATGGCGGTGTCGAGCCAGAAGCTCAGCACGGCCTGGGGCAGGGGGCCAGCCTGTTCCTGGCGCAGGCCCTGGGCGGGGCTGACGTCGGCATCGGCGAGGTTCAGTTGCAGGTGTCGGGCGCCGAGGGTCTGCAGGCGGTCGGCGAGGGGGCCGGCCAGGGCGGTGGCGAACGACTCGAAGGTGTCTTGCTCAGGTTGCCAAAGCAGGTAGATGACTTTCTGCACGACGTTCTCCTTACACACGGGGTGGTCGGGAATGACCTTGAGCGGGCCATGGTCGGCCTTCGATGTGGCGTGGGAATCCTCTGAACGGACTAGACGGTGAAGCTGCGTTCGGATCAGTAACGGGGCCGGCACGATCCGCCGCATGGCGGTAAAGCCGACGAACTGCTCCGGTAAGTCGTTGATAGCTATGAGGTGTTCGTCGTCAGGCCGACTGTCGTTCGGTTGCCCGGCTGATAATCCGCCGAATAACAACAATTAGGAAACGCCCGTGAAGCTGGAAACGCGAAGTATCGAGTTCGTCCCCCACGCCGAACGCTATGGTTCACCCAAGCGGCTGTTCACGATCTGGTTCAGCTCCAATTTCCAGGTGACGGCCCTGATGGTCGGCACCTTGGGCATCGCCTCTGGCTTGAGCTTCGCCTGGACGTTGCTCGGCCTGCTGGTCGGCAACCTGGTGGGCACCATCTTCATGGCCGCGCACTCCGCCCAGGGGCCTCACCTGGGTGTGCCGCAGATGATTCAGAGCCGGGCGCAGTTCGGCGTGCATGGCGCGGCGATTCCATTGTTGGTGATGGTCACGGCGGCGGTGCTGTTCCTGGCCGCCAGCGGCGTGCTCATGCGCGACGCCCTGAAGGCGCTGCTGCCGATCAGCGACGACCAGGCGATCATCCTGGTCGGTGTATTGACCTTCGTCATTGGCTTCATCGGCTACGAGTTGATCCACCGCCTGGGCGCGTGGATGAGCCTGTTGTCCACCCTGGTGTTCGGTGGTGCCCTGGTGCTGATCCTGCTGCACCCCGACGAGGCCGCGGTGAATACCTCGCTCAGCAGCGGCTTCTCCTGGACGGCCTTCAACCTGGTGGTGGCACAGGCGGCCTCCTGGACGCTCGGGTATGGCCCCTACGTAGCCGACTACTCGCGCTACCTGCCGGCCAACGTGAACACCCGCACCACGTTCTGGACAACCTATTGCGGCTGCGCGCTGGGCTCGTTCGCCATGATGGCCCTGGGCGCCTTGCTGGCCGTCGCCATCCCGTCCGCGCTCGGCCACGACCCTGCCACTGCCATCGCCACCTTGTTCGGGCCCTGGGCACCGCTGGCGCTGGGCGTGATTGCGCTGGGCGTCATCCAGTACAACGTGCTCTGCCTGTACAGCGCCTACATGTCGACGGTGACGATCTTCGGTGCCTTCGGCGAGCTGCGCCGTGTCACGTCGTCGGCAAAGGCGCTGATCATGGCCGTGCTGACCGTCGCGGCGACGTTGATCGCCGTCGCCACCCAGTACCGGTTCGACACCTTCTTCGCCGACATCCTGATCGGCCAGCTCTACCTGCTGATTCCATGGAGTGCGATCAACCTGGCCGATTACTACTGGGTCTGCCGCGGCCAGTATGAAGTCGGTGAGCTGTACAACGCCAAGGGGCGCTACGGACGCTTCAATCGCCGCACGCTGGCGGTGTACGCCGTGTCGATCATCGGCACCATCCCGTTCATGAAGCTGTCGTTCTACACCGGCTTCGTCGCCAACTGGCTGGGGGCGGACATCAGCTGGGCGGTGGGGCTGGTCCTGGCAGGGGCGCTGTATTGCATGGTCAACAGCCAGCCTGCGGCCAAGTCTGCAGCGCTGCAGGCGTCCGTTCCGGACTGAGGGCCAACCTGGCGCCGCTGCCCCTCTGTGGGAGCTGGCGGAGCCTGCGATGGGCCGCAAAGCGGCCCCTTGAGTCTAAGGCTCTACCGTTTGAGGGCTTGGGGCTGCTTTGCAGCCCATCGCAGGCTGTCGCCAGCTCCCACCGAGATTGCGCCGCTCTCAAGGCTTGCGAAATCGCTGTGGGCTTGGCCCGCAATGGCTGCGAGCGCTTAGCTACGGATGAACGCCAGCAGGTCGGCGTTTATCACCTCGGCATGGGTTGTCGGCATGCCGTGGGGGAACCCCGCGTAGGTTTTCAATGTGCCATTGCGCAGCAGCTTGGCCGATAGCGGCCCCGAGTTCTCATAGGGCACGATCTGGTCGTCGTCACCGTGCATCACCAGCACCTGGGCGGTCACGCTTTTCAGGGCTTCGGTGAAGTCGGTCTGGGAGAAGGCGACAATGCCGTCGTAATGCGCCTTGGCGCTGCCCATCATGCCCTGGCGCCACCAGTTCAGGATCACGCCCTGGGACGGTTTCGCGCCCGGACGGTTGTAGCCGTAGAACGGGCCTGACGGGATGTCATGGTAGAACTGCGCCCGGTTGGCCTGAACCTGAGCCTGGAAGTCATCGAACACCGACTTGGGCAGCCCGCCGGGGTTGCTGGTGGTCTTCACCATCAAGGGGGGGACGGCTGCGATGATGACCGCCTTGGCCACCGGGTCCTCGGCATGCCGGGCCAGGTAGTGGATGACTTCTCCGCCTCCCGTGGAGTGCCCCACATGCACCGCGCCCTGCACGCCCAGGTGCTGGACCACGGCCGCCACGTCATCGGCGTAATGGTCCATGTCGTGCCCGTCCCAGACCTGGCTGGAGCGCCCATGGCCGCGCCGGTCATGGGCGACCACCCGGTAGCCGTGGGCGAGGAAGAACAGCATCTGGGCGTCCCAGTCATCGGCACTCAGTGGCCAGCCGTGATGGAAATGGATGACCTGGGCATCGCGCGGGCCCCAGTCCTTGTAGAAGATCTCTACACCGTCTTGCGTTGTGACGTATCCCATTTCGCGTCTCCTGTGATGAGGTGTGCAGGCTACCGCCCCGCCGGTGAAGAGGCTTGGCCGCCGAGTGACTGTAGGATTAAAGTGCACTTCAAGGTCAACCCACTTTCAAGGTGCCTCATGAGAATAGGAGAGCTTGCCAAAATCACCGGTCTTGCACCTTCTCGCATCCGCTTCTACGAAGCTAGCGGCCTGATTCAGTCGGTCGCACGCAAGGCCAATGGTTACCGTGATTACGCGGCAGACGCCGTCTGGGTGCTGGAAATGATCACCTGCGCACAGGCGGCGGGGTTCTCGCTGGAGGAAATTCGCCATCTGCTGCCTGATGATGGCAACGGTTGGCCGCACGACGAGCTGCTCGCCGGTCTCAGGCGCAAGGTCGAGGAAATCGAGGCACTGCAACAGCGCCTGGCCCGTAACAAAGAGCAACTGTTGCTGGTGATCGACGGTATAGAAAGCAAGCCTGACGGCATGGCCTGCGCAGACAACTCGCAACGGGTGCTGGGTCGGTTGCGTCAGGACATCGCGGCGGGCAAGACAGCCGACACCAGCGCCGACCACCGTAGGCGCGGCCCTGTGCCGCGTTAGCGGCAATCCCGTTACCCCTGCAATCGCAGGTCAGGCTCGTGTTCACAGGGGCTTGGGCTGGGTTCGAAAAGCACCTGTTGACCTTGAAGTTGACTTTAAGGATAAGGTTCGCAGCACCATTCCTCCGAGGTGCTTGCCATGAACCTGTTCGCCCCCCTGACGCTCCCCAACGGCTCCACTCTCGCCAACCGCATCGCCAAGGCGGCCATGGAAGAAAACATGGCCGATGCAGCCCATGCTCCATCCCCCCAGCTGATCCGCCTGTACCAGGCATGGGCCGAAGGCGGGGCGGGTTTGCTGATTTCCGGCAACGTGATGGTGGACAATCGCGCCATGACCGGCCCGGGTGGCGTGGTTCTGGAAGATGACCAGCACATCGACGCATTCCGACAATGGGCCCAAGCCGGGCAGTCCCGGGGCGCGCAGTTCTGGTTGCAGATCAACCATCCGGGCCGGCAGATGCAGGCCAACCTCGGACAACCGACCTGGGCGCCTTCGGCGGTACCGTTGACGCTGGGCTCGATGTCCAGGCTTTTCAATACGCCCCAGGCCATGACCCCGCAGGTCATCGAAGCCGTCATCGGCCGTTTCGCCAACACGGCGCGGCTGGCGGAACTGGCCGGGTTCAATGGCGTGCAGATCCATGCCGCTCACGGCTACCTGCTCAGCCAGTTTCTCTCGCCCCTGACCAACCGGCGCAACGACCAGTGGGGCGGGCCCCTGGAAAACCGTGCCCGGCTGCTGCTGGATATCGTCAAGGCCGTGCGTGCCGTGGTATCCCCCGGCTTTGCCGTAGCGGTCAAGCTCAACTCGGCCGACTTCCAGCGTGGCGGATTCACCGACGACGACGCCCGGCAGGTGGTGCGCATGCTCAATGGGCTCGCGGTGGACCTGGTGGAGTTGTCCGGCGGCAGCTACGAAGCGCCTGCCATGCAGGGGCAAGCCCGGGACGGTCGCACGCTGGCCCGCGAGGCGTATTTCCTGGAGTTCGCCCGCGACATTCGTGCGGTGGCGACCCTGCCGGTGATGGTGACTGGTGGCATTCGGCGGCGGCCGGTGGCCGAGCAGGTGATCGCCAGCGGGGTGGACATGGTGGGCATCGGCACGGCACTGTCGATCGACCCCGCATTGCCCCGTGACTGGCTGGCAGGCAAGCCCAGCGCGCCCGAGCTTGCGCCGATCACCTGGAAGAACAAGGCACTGGCCTCCCTCGCCAACATGGCGGTCGTCAAGTTCCAGCTGAGCCGGCTGAGCCGGGGCAAGGCAAGCCATCCCCGGGTTTGGCCCTGGTGGGCGTTGTTGGTGCAGCAATGGGGCAACGCCCTGCGCACCCGCCAATACCGGCGGCGGATGGCTGGCCATTGAACAAGGCAGATGGGTAAGGCATCTGTAACCCTGGGAATGACACACACCGTGGCATGACCAAAAGGCCACGGTTCCCCCAGGCAACCAACCCCGTTATCCTCTTGCACTTCAAAGCAGGCACTCCAGGACGGTGACCATGACCAGGCACTGGCTGGTGCCGAGCATGGCGCTGCTTTTCTGCCCCATGCTGTTGGCCCAGCAGATCCAGCGCGAACTGGGCGACTTCGACTTCAAGCTGGGCACGACCGCTTCACGCAGCATGGCCCAGGGGCTGATCTCCCCCGGCGCCGTCGGTGCTTTCCACGGTGGCCTGGACCTCAGCCACCCCAGCGGCTGGTACTTCGGCCAGTACGCCCCCAGCGTGGGCCTGACTCCCACCTCGACCCTGCGCCTGGACAGCTACCTGGGCTACAAGCGGCGCTTCGATGACAGCCTGGGCCTGGAGGCCGGGTTGATCCACTACAGCCAGCCGAACCTCGCCGACAGCGACAGCTATGCGCTGTACGGCGGCATTTCGGTATTCGGCAGCCGTTTCGGCGGCGCCCTGCGCGACAACCCCGGCAACCGCACCGGCACGTTGTTCGCCGATTTCGGCCGGTTGCCGCTGTTCGATGTCGACCTCTCCGTCAAGCTTGCCCATCACCGCCTCGGCACGCCTTTCACCATTGGCGACGGCAGCCATGTCGACACGTTCAACGATTGGTCCTTGGAGCTCTCGCGCCCCTGGCTGGGCATCGACCTCAACCTGATCTACAGCAGCTCCGACCTGCGCGGCGGCGGCTGCGACGCCTATGCGGGCATCAACAGCTATTGCGAAGGTATGGTGACACTCAAGGCGCAGCGCAGCTTCTTCTGAGGTAGCCACGGTCGGTTGCGATCCTGCTCACAGTTTGATGTGAAAAGGATGGCACTTTTCCCAGGATGGCCTACACCTGTTAGCAAGGAAGACGGTCAATGATCGACAGGAGTCGACATGCGCCATTTCTCGTCTCTTCATGGCCTTTCCCTTCTGGTCGCCCCCGTTCTCGTCGCGGGGGGCGGTCGCGTTCGTCCCGGCGGCACTGCCAAGGAGGCCCACGACCCAGCTCAGCCGTGAAGCCGGCCTTGGCCTACGCCAGGGCCCACCAACAACAATGATGGAAGCCCCGCATTGGTGGGCAAGGGCCCGAGCGATGCCCGGCTTGTGCGATCAAGGAGATCCGTGATGAACCCGTTCCAAGGAAAGCCTGCAGCCTTGGCCATGACGGCCGCCCTGTTCAACGTCGCGGCCCAGGCCGGCACCTACCCGGACTATGGCTATGCACCGCCCGAGAGCTACAAGGGGCCGACCTTCACCCTCAGCCAGAGCTACCCCAGCACGCCACCCCAGGGCACCTTGCCAGCATTCTTCAAGCTGCTACCGGCCAAACCGGACAACAACTTCGAGACCTGGCGCGCCTACTTGGATGCAGCGAAGGTCTATTGCCTGGAAGGCAACGTCGAGGCCGACTGGTACGTGCAGAACAACAAGGTGCGCAACTGGTACCACATGCCCTGGCAACACTACGGGCCGCTGGGGCGCGAAGGCATCCACGGCCTGACCAAGGAAGCGCAGATCCAGGCCAGGCAACTGGCGGCGGGGCAGACCGCGACCGGGCAGACCTACGCGGTGGGTATCTACAACGACATCGGCGCCTACACCCTCGGCCAGGTCTGGAAGGACCCGCAGAACCCTGACCCGAGCTTCACCTCCAAGCCCAACAGCTTCGCCGACGGCACCGTGGTGTGCAAGGCGCTGTTCGCTGACATCGACCGCAGCACGGTGCCGTTCCTGGCCAACCCGGTGCTGTGGCAGGGCTATATCACCGAGACGTTCCAGTCCGCCAACCGCCAGGTGAAGGAGGTGGCGCTGATCCAGATGGACATCGCCGTGCGCGATACCCGCATGAGCGACACCGGCTGGCTGTTCGGCACCTTCCAGTACAACGGCGCCAAGACTGGCAAGGCCGGCTGGGACAACCTGGTGCCGGTGGGCATCATGTGGGGCAACGACCCGCAGGTCACCAGCAATGACCACACCAACCCGGAGCCGACCGTCACCAAGATCAACCCCGCGCTGCAGCAGACCGCAATCAACGCCGACACCCAGGAGTTGCCGCCGACCCACCTGGGCTGGAACGGCCGGCTCAACGGGCCGGTGGACAACCCCAACAGCTCCTGCCTGAGCTGTCACATGACCGCCGAGGCGCCCCAGGTGGCGATCATGAACCCGCTGTTCCAGGCGAATCCGCCGGCGGTGGGCTCGGATGACTGGATGAAGTGGTTCCAGAACATCCCGGCCGGAGTACCGTTCACGGCGGGCACCCAGAGCACGGACTATAGCCTGCAGATGTCGGGCGGCCTGGTGAACTTCTACCAATGGAAATGCGACATGAGCGGCATCTATGCCGACGGCTCCAACGCCTGCGCCAAGGTGGCGAGCATGAAGCTGAAGATGGCCAAGCCCGGCCATGCCGCGCCGCAGCCGATGCAGCGGGTGATCCGCGACCCGAGCCTGGAACAGTTGCTGGAATGACCCCGGCATGCCTCCGGGCACGGGTTGCCCGGAGGCATGAAAGGTTAGCCGTTTCGCCGCAAAACCCGGATAATGGCAGCCATTTTGTTCTGCTTTTTATCACGGTATTCCCGCATGGAAATCAAGGTCAACTTTCTCGACAACCTTCGTCTTGAAGCCAAGTTCGATGACTTCACGGTCGTGGCCGACCAGCCCATCCGCTACAAGGGCGATGGTTCGGCCCCTGGCCCGTTCGACTACTTCCTGGCGTCGTCGGCCTTGTGTGCGGCGTACTTCGTGAAGGTGTACTGCAACACGCGCAACATCCCCACCGATAACATCCGCCTGTCGCAGAACAACATCGTCGACCCGGAGAACCGCTACAACCAGATCTTCAAGATCCAGGTCGAGCTGCCGGCCGACATCAGCGAGAAAGACCGTCAGGGCATCCTGCGCTCCATCGACCGCTGCACGGTCAAGAAAGTGGTGCAGACCGGGCCGCAGTTCATCATCGAGGAAGTCGAGAACCTCGATGCCGACGCCCAGGCGCTGCTGATGGTGAACCCTGGCGACGACACCCGCACCTTCATCCCCGGCAAGGACCTGCCGCTGGAGCAGACCATCGCCAACATGTCGCAGATCCTTGCCGACCTGGGCATGAAGATCGAGATCGCCTCGTGGCGCAATATCGTGCCCAATGTGTGGTCGCTGCATATCCGTGACGCGCAGTCGCCGCTGTGCTTCACCAACGGCAAGGGCGCCACCAAGGAAAGCGCCCTGGCGTCGGCCTTGGGTGAATTCATCGAGCGCCTGAACTGCAACTTCTTCTATAACGACCAGTTCTGGGGCGAGGAGATCGCCAACGCTGATTTCGTCCACTACCCGGACGAGCGCTGGTTCAAGCCGGGCCGCAAGGATGCGTTGCCGGCAGAGATCCTCGACCCGTACTGCCGGGAAATCTACGACCCCGAGGGTGAGCTGCGTGGCTCGCACCTGTACGACACCAATTCAGGCAACGTCGAGCGGGGCATCTGCTCGCTGCCTTACGTGCGCCAGTCCGATGGCGAGGTGGTGTACTTCCCGTCCAACCTGGTCGAGAACCTGTTCCTGAGCAATGGCATGAGCGCCGGCAATACCTTGGCCGAGGCGCAGGTGCAGTGCCTGTCGGAGATTTTCGAACGGGCGGTCAAGCGTGAGATCCTCGAGGGTGAACTGGCCCTGCCGGATGTGCCGCAGGAGGTCCTGGCCAAGTACCCCGGCATCCTGGCCGGTATCCAGGGCCTGGAAGAGCAGGGCTTCCCGGTGCTGGTCAAGGATGCCTCGCTGGGCGGCGAATTCCCGGTGATGTGCGTCACCCTGATGAACCCGCGCACCGGTGGCGTGTTCGCCTCGTTCGGTGCCCACCCAAGCTTCGAGGTGGCGCTCGAGCGCAGCCTGACCGAGCTGCTGCAGGGGCGCAGCTTCGAAGGCCTGAACGACCTGCCGCAGCCTACCTTCGAAAGCCATGCGCTGACCGAGCCGAACAACTTCGTCGAACACTTCATCGATTCCAGCGGCGTGGTGTCGTGGCGCTTCTTCAGCGCCAAGGCGGATTTCGAGTTCGTCGAATGGGACTTCTCCAGTCAGGGCGAGGACTCCAACGCCGAGGAAGCCGCGACCCTCTTCGGCATTCTCGAGTCGATGGGCAAGGAAGTGTACATGGCGGTGTACGAGCACCTCGGGGCAACCGCCTGCCGCATCCTGGTACCGGGATACTCGGAAATCTACCCGGTGGAAGACCTGATCTGGGACAACACCAACAAGGCCCTGGCGTTTCGTGCCGACATCCTCAACCTGCACCGCCTCGACGACGAGGCCCTGCAAGCCCTGGTCGAGCGGCTGGAGGACAGCGAGCTGGACGACTACACCGACATCAAGACCCTGATCGGCATCGAGTTCGATGACAACACCGCCTGGGGGCAGTTGACCATCCTTGAGCTCAAGCTGCTGATCTACCTGGCCTTGCAGGAGTTCGAAGCGGCCAAGGAGCTGGTCGAGGCGTTCTTGCAGTTCAACGACAACACCGTCGAGCGCGGATTGTTCTACCAAGCCTTGAACGTGGTGCTGGAAGTGACCCTGGACGATGAGCTGGAGCTGGCCGATTACGAGGTGAACTTCCGCCGGATGTTCGGCGATGCGCGGATGGATGCGGTGCTGGGTTCGGTGCAGGGCAGCGTGCGCTTCCATGGCCTGACACCGACCAGCCTCAAGCTCGAAGGCCTCGACCGGCATCTGCGTCTGGTCGAAAGCTACAAGAAGCTGCACCGCGCCCGGGCCAATGCAGTGGTGCAGGCTCGCTGACGCGATAGCCCAGGCGCCGGCAAGCCGGCTCTCATAGAACAACGCATAACTCATTGATTTGACAAGACCTGTAGGAGCGGCGCTAGCCACTTGTTCTCTGCGCGACAGCGCAGCCCAAAGGGCTGGGTGATCTCCCACAGGTACGGCGGTGTCTCTGAAAACAGCGCAGGACAGGTGGGAGCCGGCTTGCCGGCGATTGGGCACAGGAAAGCGTCTGGCTCAGCCTGCCGGCAGGATCACCCGGAAGCGGGTGCCATGGGCATGGCTGGACTCCACTTCGATGCGCCCACCGTGGCCTTGGACGATCTCCGATACGATGAACAGGCCCAAGCCCAGCCCGCAGGGCTTGCTCTGCTTGTCTGTATAGCGCGTGTAACGCGCCTTGGGACTGAACAGCAAGGGCAGGGCGGTGGCGGGAATAGGTTCGCCGAAGTTATGCACTTCGAGGATCACGCTGTCGCCGTCGCCGCTGAGCAGGACCTCGACGGGGCTGTGCGCTTCACCATGACGGGCCGCATTGCCGATCAGGTTGGCAAATACCTGGGACATCCGCGCTCCATCGAACGCTCCGGTAATGGTGCGCTCATCGATCTGCATGATGTCGAGCCCGGGGTTGCCAGCCTTGATTTCCTCGATGACGGCCTTGCAGACCTGGTTCAGTTCCGTATAGGTGCGGACGATCGGTATGCCGCTTCCCAGGTTGCAATGCGCAAGGTCGAGCAAGTCCTTGACCATCTGGTTCGCCCGTTGCGCGCTGGTGGCGATTTGCGCCGCGATGTCTTTGTCGCGGCTACTCAATCGGGGGCTCTTGTTCAACAGGGCCGCCCCCATCAGCACAGCGGTCAACGGTGAGCGCAGGTCATGGCCGAGCACGCCAAGCACGGTCTGGCGCGTCGACTCGACCTCTTGCCCATAGGCACCGATCGATTCGACCAGCGCCTGGTCGATCGCCTCGTTGAAGCGGATCATGTCGTCGAGCTGGTAGTCATGCTTCGTAGGGTCCTGTGCCAGCCACAGGCGCAGCACGCTCGACCTCAGCGCGCGATACTCCGAGACCATCTGGTCGAGGGTGAAGCCATCCATGAGGCGAAGCACCGCGTGGGTCTGGGCGGCGGTTTCCTCAGACGAAGAAGGCCCCTGGCCTTGGGACTTGGCGATCTGCTGTTGCGCTGTCTGCGGCGTGCGCATGTCCTGGGCAACCGTGCGCAGGATGTACACGGCATGGTCGCGCAGGCCATTGGCGCTCAGGTTTCGGTTCGGTGTCTCTACAGACCTGGCGAACGCTTCCCACGTTTGCAGGATGCTTTCCATGTTGTCCAGGATAAACGTTGAAAGTCGCATGGCAGACCTTATGCATCAATGCGTCAGGTGATCGTGTGTCTTGCTCGGTGCATGAACAGTGCGCGCTACCGCTCATGGGCACACGCGTGCTGGAGACAGGTTGTTAATGCTAGAACGAGTTTATGTGCCGAGCCATATTGTCAAAGTGATATCACGCTAGCCGCCCTGTCGGGCGCGATAACGGCTGGGCGCCATCCCGGTCCAGCTGAGGAAGGCCCGGCGAAACGCCGCTTCACTGGCGAACCCCAAGTGGCCGGCGATACGACCTATCGTCCAGTCGGTGTCGCGCAGGCAGCGCTGCGCCGACTCGCACAGGCTGAGCCGGCGCAGTGCCTGGTAGCTGGAACCTTCGGCGGCCAGGCGTCGACGCAAGGTCGGTTCGGTGGTGCCCAGCGCGGCGGCGATTGCGCTTAGCGCCGGCACCTCTTGTTCATGGCTCAGGGCCGCGTCGAGGAAGCCGCGCACTTGCTGGGTGATCGCCACTGCGCTGGGGGGCGCACCGATCAGGCGGAACGGAAAGTCCACCAGAAACAGCGCAAGCTCTGCTGGCGTGCGTATCACCTGGCGGGACAGCAGTGCGGCATCGAAGCTGAAACCATAGGTGCGCTTGCCGACAGTGACCGGCGCATCGAACAGGCCGAGGAAGGGGGCAGCATCCTCGCGCAGGGGGTGGGCGAGAAAGACCTGGTCGGGCCGTAGCGGCTGCCCGATGAGCCAACCAAACAACTGCAGGTAACAGAACAGCCCAGTCAGGTCCACCAGGCATGCCGCACTGCTGCGCTTGTGGCGCAACGAGTCCATGTGGAAGGTGGCCGTGGCGCCTTGTATCTCCAGGCTCAGGCAGCCTGCGCGCGGGTCGAGCATGGCGCAGAACTGCGCGGCGCAGGCAATGGCTTCGTCCAGGTGCCCGCAACTGAGCAAGCAACGGCACATCAGGTCGACCTCAGTCTTGCGCATCGGCGGTTGCCCTTCGCCCTGGGCGACTTTCGCCTCCAACTGCTCGATGGCTTGGCGATACAGGGCGACGAAGCGCTGCGCCGAGGACAGCAAGGCCGATGGCGGCGGCTCCAGGGCGATTTTGTGGCGCTGCAGCTCCGCCAACAGTCGGGTATCCAGGCCCTGGGGAACGCGAACCGGTGCTGTGGAACGCAACGCCATCATCAACCTCGCCTGCTGATCGTTTTGGTGGTGGTGGGTGATCGAACCTGTGGCGGTCTGCCCCCGGCCGCTATGGCTCAATGGCGGGCAAGCCAGCGCTGAAACCGCGGCGAACCCTGCAACTTTCGCGGAGTACCCGGAACATGGGCCTTGCTCTCACTCGCTTGTCGAATCGCACCAGCCTGTCACCTGAACGGAGGATCGGCAAGTCATGATCCAGATCCTCGATGAAATCCTGCTCGAGCCCCAGCAGCTTCCAACGGTGCTTGAGGCGTTGGACGAGCTCTACCTGCCGCACAGCATCGCCCGTGGGCTGACCCTGCTGCAGCGCTGGGTGTCACCGCCGGTGGCTGTGGCTGGCGAGGCCAACCGCCTCTGGTTGTTATGGCAGGTGCCCGATGTGTGGGGCTATTACGGCATGCGCCTGGGCGCCGGTGCTGAAGTGCTGGCGTTCTGGAACGTCGTGGATGGCCTGTGCCGGCAACGCGCCCGGCATGTGTTGGGAGATGCAGGCCAGCCTTTGGCCACCGCACAGGAGCATGACGATGTGGCATGAAACCGCGCAGCTGTACCTGGCGCCGGGCTTTGCGACGAGCATCCTGGAGGTGCAACTGCGGCGTCAATTGCAGGCGCTGCCGGGACTGGTCTTCTTCAATTTGGGGCAAAACCTGCCCGGCAGCTGGGGGAGTGGGGATTTCACCCTGGACCTGTGCTTTGCCAGCAACGCGTTCCAAGAGCAGGCCGAGGCTTGCTTGTCACAGCTGCCCGGCTTGGCCCATGTGGACCGAGTGGCCTACCAGCGCCTGGCCGGCGGCCAGCGAGCGCCTGGATTGCGCGATGGCACCTGGCGCACCTTGCTGTTTCGTCTGCGTGAGGGCCGCAGCCCAGCCATCGTCGAAGCCCTGGAGCAAGACCTGCTGCGCATGCCGGCCTACATGCAGGGCATCGGCAACTGGCAATTGAGCCGAGTCCGCTCTCCAGGCCGCTGGACCCATGTCTGGCAGCAGGAGTTCGCCCGCCTGGAAGACCTCCAGGGGGAATACCTGACTCACCCCTTCCACTGGGGCTGGGTGGACCGCTGGTTCGACCCGGAATTCCCGGAGTGGGCCGTCGAGGCCATATCCCACGCGTTCTGCCCCTTGCCCAGCAGCCTACTGACGCGTCCCCAACTTCTGGACCACAACGCATGACAAATTTTCTGAAAACGGGCTGCGCCGTCACGCAGCGAACCATTGGTGAGCACCGCTCCCACAATGGGCCCGCAAAAACAATCAGTTATGAGTTGTTCTGAAAGAGGTGTTGCTATGCGTGCTGTAGTGATCGATCAACTGGGAAGCTCGCAGGTGTTGCGGCTCGCGACACTCGAGCAGCCGTTGCCGGGGCCCGGTGAGGTATTGGTGCGGGTGCATTGCGCCGGGGTTAACCCGGCCGACTGGAAGTGCCGCGAAGGCTACCTGGGAGGCTTTCTGACCTATCGGTTCCCGTTCGTCCTGGGCTTCGACCTGGCTGGGACCGTAGCGGCAGTGGGTGAGGGCGTTACAGGTTTCACCCCCGGGATGCGGGTGTTCGCGCAGAGTGATGTGGGAGCCGGTAACTGGGGTAGCTATGCCGAGTATTGCTGCGTGAGGCAGGACTCTGTCGTGCCCATCCCTGAGGGCCTGGGCTTCGCCCAGGCGGCGTCGGTACCGACCCCGGCCTTGGCGGCCTGGGCCGGGCTGTTCGACGATGGTGGGTTGCAGGCCGGGCAGAAGGTGCTCGTGCATGGCGGGGCAGGGGCTGTCGGGACCTTCGCCATCCAACTCGCCAAAGCCGCCGGGGCGCACGTCGTGGCAACCTGCAGTGGGCAGAACCTGGACTATGTCGAGTCGCTGGGCTGCGACCAGGCGATCGACTACCGCACCCAGGACATCCTGGCCGTCGTGAAGCAGTGGTCGCCCGCAGGCGTGGACCTGATCCTCGACTGCGTGGGCTGCGCCAGCCTGCCGGGCGCCCTGGACATGCTGTGCCCTGGCGGGCTGTTGGTGGCGATCCTGACCCTGGCCGCAGGCGATGCCGGCCCTGACCATGGTGCGGCGGCCCAGCGCGGGCTGCGCACGGCTGTTACCTACAGCAAGATGCCCAGCGGCGCCAACCTTGCCCGCATCGCTGCCTTGCTGACCACTGGGCAGGTACGCACGCCACGTATCCAGACCCTGGCGCTGGAGCAGGTGGCCCACGCCCACGACCTGCTGCAGGATGGCGGCGCGAAGGCCAAGTTGGTGTTGCGGGTGGTGGACGGCGACTGACTCGCCACCAGGCCTGTTGCATGAAAAAGCGGCCCCGGCCAGGCGATCTTCCATCGCCTGGCCGGGGCCGCACGGTTTCACTGACCGAGCTTGCGCAGGTTGCCGGCGGAGAAATAGCCCGCATCGAAGCGCGCATCGTTGAGCCGGGCGGTGGCGCCCATGCCGTTGACCAGGCGGTCCACCAGGTAGGACCCGGCGATCAGGTCGTGGAATACCGCGACCCGGGCGTGGAAGGCCTGGACTTCATAGGCGTAGACCGACGTCTGTACGTTGGTGCGCCAGAGCTGGCCCTTGGCGTCGTAGTTGTCGGCGAGGGCGGCGGTCCAGCTGTCCTCGTCCAGGTACAGACGGCGCTTGGCATACGTGTGCCGGCTTCCGGGGCGCAGCTCGGCCTCCAGCACCCAGACACGATGCAGCTCATAGCGCACGGCATCGGGGTTGAGGTGGCCGTGCTCGGTGAGCAGCGTGTCCAGGGGCTGGTCGGGGTCGTCGAGCGTGTAGTTGTTGTAGGGGATGTACATCTCCTGCTTGCCTACCAGCTTCCATTGGTAGCGGTCCGGGGCGCCGTTGAACAGGCGGTCCTCGTCCATCACCCGGAAGCCTCCCACGCCATAGGGTGTGTCATAGCCGACCGTGGGCGCACGGCGCACGCGCCGGGTACCTGGGATGTACTGCCAGCTCTGGCGGGGCTGGGCGACCGGGTTGCTGAATTCGTTGGTGAGGATGATCTCGCCCTTCTTGCGGGTCGGCTCCAGGGTACTGATCATCGCGTAGGCCTGTATGCCGTCGTAGGTCTCGGCTTTGCCGCTGGGGTTGTCCCAGGGCGAGAGGATCTGGTAGCGGACCTTCTCGAACACCTGGTTCTGGTTGGAGAGGGTCAGCGCCATCAGGTAGGTGGCTTCCTCTTTCCAGGCGCGGCTGGGCAGGTTGTGGTTCCAGATCAGCTCATAGCCGTTTTTCGGAATCGGGAACGGCGAGGCGCCATAGGCGTTGGTCACGCCGTAACCATCATTGACCAGCTGCGCATTGAGGGCGTTGTAGCGGATGTTGCGCTCCACCTCCGGCGCATAGCGAAAATCCCGGTGGCTAGGGTAGACGACGATCCGATAGGTTTGCGGGTAGCGCTTGAACAAGGCCTTCTGCCCGTCGGACAGGCGGCTGGCATGCTCGGCCATGTTCTGCGCGGTGATGGTGAACAGCGGTTTTTCCCCGGCATAGGGGTCGGGGCGCTTGTGCCCGGTGCCGGCGAAGCTGACATGGGGCGGCGTACCGCGCCATTTGCCGGTCCAGGCCGGGATGCTGCCGTCGGCATTTCCTGTTTTCTCGGCCCCCATCGGGGTCAGGTCGTTACCCAGGCGGGCGGCTTCGTCGGCGCTGACCTGGGCCAGGCCCGGGGCACTTGCGCTGGCAAGGCCTATGGAGAGCAAAAGGGGCAGCAGGCGGGGTGTGCAAGTCATTTTGTTGTTCTCGTCTGTTTTGGGGGCACGAAGGCCTGCACCGGGCGCAGGCTCGCCGCCATTGAGCCATAGGGCCTCAGGGGGCACCGCCACCGCTTCGCTCAGCCATCATCACCGAAACGCTCATGGCATCCGATTGCAGGCGTTGGCATCGGCTTGACGTCGCCTTGGCACATGCACTAGAAACACAACACCCTCGCCGTCGGGCTATGCTCAAGCCCGTATAACCGGACTCCGCCGACTTATGCCCGTTGACCTGCAAGCGCTGTACCCACGGCTGATCCACCTGATGCTGGATACGGTCTTCGTGGTCGATCGGGACAACCAGATCGTGTTCGTCAGCGATGCCTGCCAGGCGCTGCTGGGCTACCGGCCCGAGGAGCTGGTCGGTACACCCATCACCCAATACATGCACCCGGACGACCTGGCGGCGACCCGCGCGTCGATCATCCGCATCATGAACGGCCACCCCCACATCGATTTTCGTAACCGTTACATTCGCAAGGATGGCGCTATCGTGCACATCCTGTGGGCGGCTTCCTGGTCGGAGGAGGTGGGGGCGCGGATCGGCGTTGCGCGCAACGTGACGGCCCTGACCCACGCCGAGGAGGAGCTGCGGTTCCTGGCCCACCACGATCCACTGACGAAGCTGACCAACCGCTCGGTGTTCAATGTGCGCCTGGACGCAGCCCTGCGCGCGGCGCGCCGCCACGGCAGCACCCTGGCGTTGCTGTTCCTCGATATCGACGACTTCAAGGGCATCAACGATGTTCACGGCCATGCCACCGGTGATCGGGTGCTGTGCGAGGTCGCCCGGCGCCTGGAGGGCTGCGTGCGCGAGACCGATACCGTGGCGCGGATGGGCGGCGACGAGTTCACCGTGTTGTTGACGGACCTTGATGCCCCAGGCGCCGTCTACGAGAAGGTCGAGCAGATCCTCGCCGCCATGGCCGAGCCGCCGGGCGGCGAGCTTGGCGGGTTGAAGATGCCGTCTTGCAGCATCGGTGTGGCCTGCTACCCGGGCGATGGCGAGGACGCCGATACCTTGCTCAGCCATGCCGATGGCGAGATGTACCGGGTGAAGCGGTACCGTTCAGCAGCGGGATGAACACGCGTTTTTTACGCTCTTTTTACGCCTAGGCTCATGGCGGGAAGCGATACTGAGCGCGGTTTACCGTCTGCCCAGAGAAGTCATCCGTGAGCGAAGCCGCGACTGCTGCGAATCATTCCCCCTCTTCGAAAACCACAGGCCTTGGCCTGCTCGTCGCCGCTGTCGGTGTGGTCTATGGCGACATCGGCACCAGCCCGTTGTACACGCTCAAGGAAGTGTTCGCCGGGCATTACGGCGTGCAGCCCACCCCGGAAGGCGTGCTCGGGGTCTTGTCGCTGGTGTTCTGGTCGCTGATCTGGGTTGTGTCGATCAAGTACGTCCTGTTCATCCTGCGTGCCAGCAACCAGGGCGAGGGCGGCATCATGGCCCTCACCGCGCTGGCGCGGCGGGCCGCGGCGCCCTATCCGCAGCTGAGCCGAGTGCTGGTGCTGCTGGGCCTGTTCGGTGCGGCGCTGTTCTATGGCGACAGCATGATCACCCCGGCCATCTCCGTGCTTTCGGCTGTGGAGGGGCTGGAGCTTGCCTTCGACGGGATCGGGCATTGGGTCGTGCCGCTTTCGCTGATCGTGCTGGTGGCACTGTTCCTGATCCAGAAGCATGGGACCGCGCGCATCGGCATCCTGTTCGGGCCGGTGATGGTGCTGTGGTTCGTCGTGCTGGGGGCGTTGGGGGTGCATGGGATCGTGCAACGCCCCGAGGTGCTGCAGGCGCTCAACCCGGCCTGGGCGGTGCGTTTCTTCGTCCTGCACCCAGGCGTGGGCGTGGCCATCCTGGGGGCGGTGGTGCTGGCCCTGACCGGCGCCGAGGCTCTGTATGCAGACATGGGACATTTCGGCCGCAAGCCCATCGCCCGAGCGTGGTTCATGCTGGTGCTGCCGGGGTTGGTGCTGAACTATTTCGGGCAGGGCGCGCTGATTCTCGGTAACCCCGAGGCCGTACGCAACCCGTTCTACCTGCTGGCCCCCGGCTGGGCGTTGCTGCCGATGGTCGCCCTGGCCACGCTGGCCACCATCATTGCCTCCCAGGCGGTGATTTCCGGCGCCTTTTCGCTGACGCGCCAGGCCATCCAGCTGGGCTATGTGCCGCGTATGTTCATCCAGCACACCTCCAGCGAGGAGCAGGGGCAGATTTACATCGGTACGGTGAACTGGGCGTTGATGGTCGGCGTAGTACTGCTGGTGATCGGCTTCGAGTCCTCGGGCGCACTGGCGGCGGCCTACGGTGTGGCAGTAACGGGCACCATGCTGATCACCACGCTGCTGTCGTCCGCGGTGGTGCTGCTGGCCTGGAAAACCCCGCGCTGGTTGGCCATCCCTATGCTGCTGGGCTTCCTGCTGGTCGACAGCCTGTATTTTGCCGCCAATGCGCCGAAGATCCTGCAGGGCGGTGCATTCCCTGTAATCGCTGGGGTAGCGCTGTTCATCCTGATGACCACCTGGAAGCGCGGGCGCAAGATCATCGTCGAGCGTCTGGACGAAGCGGCGTTGCCGCTGGATTTGTTCATCGCCAGCCTGCAGGCCCAACCGCCCCATCGTGTGCAGGGCACGGCCGTGTTCCTGTGTGCCCGTACCGATGCCGTACCCCATGCGTTGCTGCACAACCTGTTGCATAACCAGGTGCTTCACGAGCAGGTGGTGGTGCTTACCGTGGTGTCGGAGGATGAGCCTCGGGTCAATGTCGACAAACGTTGCGAGATCGAGGCGTTCGGCGAGGGCTTTTTCCGCGTCACGCTGCATTTCGGCTTCATCGAGGAGCCGGACGTACCGCGGGCCTTGAGCTTGTGCCAACGCGAAGGCCTGGATTTCAGCCCGATGCGCACGACCTATTTCCTCAGCCGCGAGACGGTGATCGCCACCCGGCGCATGGGCATGGCGCGGTGGCGCGAGCAATTGTTCGCGTTCCTGCTGAAGAATGCCAACAGCAACCTGAAGTATTTCCAACTGCCGCTGAACCGGGTAATCGAATTGGGCACCCAGGTCGAAATGTGACGTTCGGCTGGCCAGGGCGGTGAATCAATTCTCTGCCAAGCGCTCCAGTAGGAAGTCGGCGCGTTCGTCGACCGCGGTTCTGGGCAGCAGCGATACCTGGTAGCCGAGGGCCGGATAGACGCCCTGCAACTGCTCGTATTCCTCCAGCGCAGCCTGCATGCCGTGGCGCCGCTCTGCATCCTGCACATAGATCTCGGGCCAAGGCGGCGTGAGGAATACCTGCCGGTGATAACGGCAGGACTCGGCCACGGCCGCCAGCACGGGCTCGCCCGTAAGGCGCTCCAGGGCCGCGGCGGCATCGATCACGCCACGGTCGAAGAACACCCACTGCGTAGTGTTCTGCACAGCCGACCTGTAGTCGGCCAGGGCCATGTCCATGACACTGCGCAGGAAGCCGACCAAGTCGAGCCAGGGCAGCGCCTGGCCCTGGTCGCGAACTTGCTGCTGCACCACGCGCCGTCCGGGCTCTTCGATCACAGCATGGCCGCGTCGCTTGAGCTGCGCCAGCAGCGTGGACTTACCACCGCCAGAGCAGCCGGAAATAATCACGAAGTTGTCCATGGACCACAGACTCCAGGGGCTCTGAACCGTACCTTACACCTTGTCCTGGCACCAGCGGCCGGCGTAGTCCCGCGCGAACTGTGCGGCGATGCGCCCCGATCTCGAGCCGCGCTGGGTAGCCCAGCGGGTCGCCTGCACGTGGGCCTGTTCCAGTGCATGCTCCGGAACGCCATAGACGCCCAGCCATTGATTGACCGCGTTCAGGTACTCGTCCGGCGAGAAGCCGTAGAACGAAATCCACAGCCCGAATCGTTCCGACAACGACACCTTTTCTTCCACTTCCTCGCCGGGGTGCAGGGCGCCGTTTTCACCGCGGGTCATGGACAGATTGTCCGAGGCCCGTTCGGCGATCAGGTGCCGGCGGTTGGAGGTGGCATAGATCAGCACGTTCGACGAGTGCTCCGCCACCGAGCCGTCCAGGGCTGTCTTCAGGCGCTTGTAGCCGATGTCGCCTTCTTCGAACGAGAGGTCGTCGCAGAACAGGATGAAATACCCCGGCTGCTGGCTGACCAGCTCGATGACTTCGGGCAGGTCGCCGATATGCTCCTTGTCGATCTCGACCAACTTGAGGCCCTGGGGGTGGAACTCATTGAGGCATGCCTTGACCAAGGAGGACTTGCCCGTACCCCTGGCACCGGTCAGCAACACGTTGTTGGCCGGCTTGCCCTCCAGGAACTGCTGGGTATTCTGGCGAATCAGCGCCTTCTGGCGGTCGACATTCTGCAGTTGTTCGAAGGCGATGAGCATCGGGCGCTTGATCGGCACCAGTTGGGCACGCATTCCGCCCTGGCTGGCTCGGTACTGCCATTGATAGGCGATCGCTTCGGCGTCGAAGGCTGGCCCCGTTGCCGGTGGAAACGCGCGCTCCAGCGAGTCGGCGATACGCTTGAGCTGTGCAACGGCTTCGAAGGTGAGTTCGGTGGGGGTGGCTAACGAGCTGTTCATGGTGGGCGGCACATCGGGTCGAGAAGTGGAACAACCATGATGCTAAGCTGGGCCATTCCCGTCTAACGACTGATGGACGCCGATCGTCGATTCATGGACATCGCTGCACGCAGCCCATCGCCGCGCGCCTTCGGTCCGAACAGACCCCATGCCTACAGGCCCATGGCAATGATCGCTGCCCAACATCTGCTGCCACCTGACCAGGAGATCGCCACGCTGGCGTTGGACCTGGCCGACGGCACCCACATCGACACCCATCGCCACGCCCATGGGCAGCTACTCTACACGACCCAGGGCACCCTGATGGTCAACACCAACCAGGGCTGCTGGGTCGTGCCGTGCAACCATGGCCTGTGGATCCCGGCCGAGGTCGCCCATTGGACCCGTACCCTCGGCGCCACCCGCATCCGCACGCTCTACTTCGCGCCATGGCGCACCCCGGACATGCCAGGCGAATGCACGGTATACGGAATCTCCAACCTGGTGAGGGAGCTGATCATAGAGGCGTCGGCCATCGACGAGGAGATTGCGCAGGGAAGTCGCAATGCCCGCTTGATCGAGTTCCTGCTCGAAGAGCTGGCAGGTGCGAGGGTCTCGGCCATCTATCTGCCGCGCCCGAGGGGGCAGCGACTGCACGCCTTGTGCCGGGACCTGGTGCAGAACCGGATGCTCGACTGGGGACTGGCCGAGTGTGCCGAGTTCCTTGGCATCAATATCAAGACCGTGCAGCGCTGGTTCCATGAGGATGTCGGGATGAGCTTCGGTACCTGGCGCAAGCAGGCACGCCTGCTCATCGCCCTGGACCGGTTGGCCCAGGGCCATAACATCCTCGAGGTCTCGCTCGATGCCGGGTACTCGACGCCCAGCGCCTTCACCGCCATGTTCAAGCGCGAGTTCGGCCTGCCACCGCGCGCCTTCCAGCCGCCGCGTCGGTAGGCCTGGACCTGCGGCAGCGGCGCAGGCCCGGCAAGCGGGTGTCACCTGACCACGTGCAAGTAATGCAGATGACGCTCGTACTGGTCGAGAATATCGCCGATCACATCGTCACGGCCCCAACCCATGATGTCGTAGTCCTGGCCGCCTTCGCGCAGGTGCACTTCGGCGCGGAAGTACTTGCGCGCATCGGTTGCGTCCTCGGTGTCACGCATGACGAAGCTGGGTGTGTTGAAGGCACGCGGGCGTACTTCATACAGGAACCGCCCCTCGCCGGCATGGGAGAGCTCCAGGGTCACGCGTCCGTCTTCGCGTTCGTTCACCGTGACTTCGTAACCTTGCTTGCGCAGCTCGACGGCCACCTCTTCGCAGGCGGGCTTGACCACCTCGGCGATGAAACGGGTGACATGGGCCCGGCGCGGCATCATGGCGATGTTGCGCAGGCGTCGTTGCCAACCTCCGTGAGGCTGACGGGTGTGTCGAGGTGCAGGCAGCGCCTGGTTGCGCAGGCCGCGGCGTGTGGCGTCCAGGTTCAAGGCTTTGAACAAGCCCCAGATCGCGGTCAGCAGGATGACCGCGAAGGGCAGCGCACTGGCGATGGTCGCGGTCTGCAGCGCCTTGAGCCCATTGGCCAGCAGCAGCGCGATGGCGACCGCACCGATGCTTACCGACCAGAAGATGCGTTGCCACAGCGGCGAATGGCCTTGCCCGGAGGAGGCCAGCATGTCCACGACCAGCGCGCCGGAGTCGGCCGATGTGACGAAGAACACCACGACCATCAGCACGGCGATCAGTGAAACGATGCTGGAAAACGGGAATCGCTCGAGGAACACGAACAGTGCCAGGGAGCTGTCCTGGCCGACCACCGTCGCCAGCGCCGTCACGCCGTCGTTGAGGATCATGTGGATCGCCGAGTCGCCAAATACGGTCATCCACAGCAGGGTGAAACCGGCCGGCACGAACAACACGCCGCAGACGAACTCACGGATGGTCCGGCCGCGGGAAATGCGTGCGATGAACAGGCCGACGAAGGGCGACCAGGATAGCCACCAGCCCCAATACAGCAAGGTCCAGCCGCCGATCCAGTCGGTGGGCTCGTAGGCGTAGAGGTTGAACGTCTTGTTGACGATATCCGAGAGGTAGGCCCCCGTGTTCTGGACGTAGGTCTGCAGCAGGAACACGGTAGGCCCGAGCAGCAGCACGAACAGCATCAGCACCACGGCCAGGCCCAAGTTGAGCTCGGAGAGGATGCGGATGCCCTTGTCCAGCCCGCTGGCCACCGACAGCGTGGCCAGGGCGCAGGTGGCGGTGATCAGGATCACCTGGACCGTCGGGTTCACCGGCAGGCCGAACACATGGTGAAAACCGCTGTTGATCTGCAGCACACCATAGCCCAGCGAAGTCGCTACGCCGAACACAGTGCCGAGGATGGCGAATACATCCACGGCATGGCCGATCGGCCCGTGGATCCGCTCGCCGATCATCGGGTAGAGGGCCGAGCGCAAGGTCAGGGGCAGGCCGTTGCGAAAGCTGAAGTAGGCCAGGATCAGGGCGACGATGGCATAGATCGCCCAGGCGTGAAGCCCCCAGTGGAAGAAGGTGATCTTCATGGCTTCGCGCGCGGCGGCCACGGTACCGGCGTCACCTACCGGGGGGCTGGTGAAATGCATGACCGGTTCGGCCACGCCGAAGAACATGAGGCCGATGCCCATGCCGGCGGAAAAGAGCATGGCGAACCAGGTGCTCTTGCGGTAGTCCGGTTCGCTGTGGTCGGGGCCCAGCTTGATGTCGCCATAGCGGCTGACGGCGAGGAACACCACGCTGATCAATACCAGCGCCACGGTGAGGATGTAGAACCAGCTGGCATTGGTGACGATCCAGGCCTGGACGTGTTCGAACAGTGTTTGGGCATGTTCCTGGAATGCCGTGGCATACAGGACGAGCAGAAAGATGAGGATGGCGCTGCTGTAGAAGACGGGAGGGTTGAGGGTGCTCCTGGGTTTGGCGGCTGCAGTCATTGCGGCAGTTTTCTCCTTTTAAAACAGTGAGCATCGCGCACCTGGGCACGTAGGCATTTTCCAAGGTTAGCACCTTGAATGAACGCCGTTGCCGAGGCTGGCGAGCTCGAAGGAAGCAGAAACCGTACCTTCCATGGCGAAATTTCTCAAATGCCTTTCCCCTTCGGAGGATGAAAGACGCCGCTGCCCTGGGGCCATTTTGGCGTTGCAGGGATGGCTGTGCCTGCTTTACTTCAAACGGGCTTCGCTTGTGATCGAGGCTGCCGGAAAGCCTTGTCCGGGGGCCCCGGCCTCGCCCTGTTTCTGAACGCTGGAGTAGCAGCATGTGGGCCAAGACACCTTCTGAAGTCGCCTCGTGGGGCCTGTGTGCCTTGCTCGTCATCAGCCTGGTCAGCACCGCCGGCTGCACCCGAAAAGCGAGCACTGCGCGTTACGTCACCGCCACCCAAGGTTCGAACTGCTTCGCCAAGGCGTTGCCGACGGCAGGCGAGGGCGGCCTGGCCTGGGGCGCGAGCCTTGGCATCGCCCGGCAGAAATCCCTCAACAACTGCATCCGCTACGCCGGCCGTTCCGGCGGTACGCCCAACACCTGCCAAGTGGTATTGGCGCGGTGCAAGCGCTAGCCGCTAGCCCCGCCGCGCCTCGGCGCGACAGCAAAGGCGCGACAAGTTGCCCGCTTGACTTTGCCAGGCGAGCGGTGAGTGCGTTAAACTTGACGCCGAGGTCAGTTTTTGTGGTCCCCCACTCCGACCTTGCTTTCGGAACGTCAATGATTCCGCCCTCCGAGCTATCAAGTACCAGAATACGTCATGGGCAGGCGCGCTCTGCCCAGAGGATGAAGCATGACCAACCGTGATATTTCCCGGCGCGCCTTCCTGCAAGGCGGCGTGATCGCTGGCGTGGGGGTGACCCTCGCGCCGCTCGGCAGCCAGGCGTTCGCCGCCCTGATGGAAAACAGTGTCACCACTTCGCCGCAGAAGTGGATGAGCCATGATGGCAAGGCACGCTTTCGCAACGATGCGCTGTCCAAGGTGTGCGGCAACAAGGTGTTTGCCCGCGACATCCGCGCCAAGGACATGCCCGGCTGGCCCCAGCAGCAGGGCCACGCTTTGTTGCTCAAGACCACCAAGGCCGACCGCATCTATGCAGGCCATGACCTGGCGTGGCTGGGCGCCGACCTGCAGCCGGACCGTGTCGTCACCGCGGCCGACCTGGAAAAGGACGGCATCGCCTGGCCCGAGGCCCACTCGCCGGACCCATTGCTGCCACCTGGCAAGGTGCCGATGTTCATCGGCCACCCCGTGGCGATCCTGATCTGGCACGACTTCGAGCGTTTCCGCCAGGCCAAGCTCAAGCTTCAGTTCAACGACAAGGCGATCCGCTATGGCGCCCAGGCGCCGCTGTACCAGCGTGACCCCTATGGCAGCTTCCGTTTCGTGCGGGTTGGCGGCCAGACGCCGTTCGACGAGGACACGTTCTCCAGCCTGAAGAACTCCATGCTGTTCCCCACCATCCTTGCGCGCAAACCGGTGTGGACCGCTGAGCCCAAGCAACACGGCACCTTGACCGAGCAGGGGATGTTCTACGCCCAGCGCATGGACGAACAGCTCAAGCAGCCGCCGCAAGATTGGTTGCTGTTCGACGAGCGCTACAAGACCCCATCGATCGAGCCCGCAGCGCTGGAGCCGGACAACGGCAACGGCTGGTACGACCCGGCCACCGGCACCCTGCATTTCGTCGTGGCCACCCAATGCCCGTTCGAAGTGGCGCAGGAATGCGTGCACATGATCAAGCCGTCGCGCTTCGCGCTGAACAACTTGAACATGCACCCCGGCTACACCGTCGGCTACGGCTCCAAGGACAACAACATCTTCGTGTTCTATGCCGCCGTCGCCGCCTTGTATGGGGCCGGTGTGCCGATCCGTCTGGCCAACGACCGCTACGAGCAGTTCCAGAGCGGCATCAAGCGCCACCCGTTCGACATCCGCTACCAGCTGGCCGTGGACAAGAACGACATGAGTTTCAAGATCTTCCGCGCCGACATGAGTGTCGACGGCGGCGGGCGCATCAACTACAGCCCGTCGGTGGCTGCAGTGGGGGCCACTGCTGCGCAGTCGATCTACTACATGCCACAGAGCGACCTGGCGGTGACCGTCTACCACTCCCGAGGTGTCGAAGCCGGCTCCATGCGTGGCTACGGGACGCTGCAGAGCATGGCGGCTACCGAGATGATGGTCGATGAGGTCGCCAACCGCCTCGGCGTCGACGCCATCGAGCTGCGCCGCAAGAATGCGCTCAAGTCGGGTATGAAGAACACCCAGGGCGCCGTGCCTGCCGGTGCCCTGCGCCTGCACGAGATCCTCGACAAGGCCAGCGCCCACGAGGTGTGGAAGAACCGCGACGCGCACAAGAAAGCGATGGAAGCCAAGGACCCGCACAATTGGTACGGCGTCGGCTTCGCCATCTGCCAGAAGGATTTCGGCACCGGTGCCGAAGCGCCCATGGCCAGCATCGAGTTCACCGCCGATGGCCGTATCAGCCTGCGCCACATCGGCACTGAGCTGGGCACCGGCATGTCGACCTCCCAGGCCTTCGTGGTCAGCGACTTCCTGGGGCGCCCGGCCGATGAGGTGACCACTGCCGAAACCGAATGGCCGGAGCTGAAACTGGCCACCAGCGGCAACCCTTACCTGATGAGCCAGGCCGAGCAGGATGCCGCGCTGCGCGATCCGCGCTGGGTCGGCAAGCTGGCCTCGCCATCCTCGGCGACCAACTCGGCCTTCTATTTCAGCCACGCCACCCGTGAAGCGGCGCGTGTGCTGTTCAACCATGGTCTGTGGCCAGCGGCGCTTTCGCTGTGGCGTCAGGGCCCGTATGGCGGCCAGGCCAACCCGCTGGTGGTGCGTCGCGAGAATGCGGTGTGGGTCAACGGCGAGCTCACCGGCAACGGCCTGTCGCCCATTCCATTTGCGGAACTGGCGAAAAAGGCCCATGAGATGGGCCTGGTCACAGGCGTCAGTGTGCACGCATTCAACCGCTGGAGCTGGGCTGAAGCCGACTTCGTCATCGACGGCGTGCGCGAGCGCCTGCCGCTCGATGCGCTGGCGGTCAAGTACGGCGACGGTGCCCCGAACGCGAAGAAGGCGCAGATGAACAGCGCCAACTACCACCTGCTGGACCGGCAGAACGCGGCCTACCCGGCCACTCAGCTGAACAATGCCATGGTGACCTACTACAGCCCGGTGGCGACGTTGGTGGAAGTGAAGGTGAACAAAGGCAGCGGCGAAGTCCAGGTGCTCAACCACCACAGTTGGGTGGAGTGCGGCCGGGTGCTGGTGCCGGAACTGGTCAAGGGCCAGCTCGAAGGCGGTATCGCCATGGGCATCGGCCATGCCTTGACCGAAGAGATGCCGCTGTACGAGGGCGGCCCGGGCGAGGGGAACTGGAACTTCAACCGCTATCGCCTGCCGATGGCCAAGGACGTGGCGGTGTGGAAGCAGACCAGCGAAATCCTGCCGCCGTTGTCACCCACCGACCCCTCCAAGGGTATCGCCGAAGTGGTGATGATCCCGGTGGTCGGTGCCATCGGCAATGCCGTGGCCCATGCCATCGGCAAGCGTGTTCGCGACCTGCCCATCACTCCAGCCCGTGTCAAGGAGGCCCTCAATGGCTAACCGTCCGCTCCAGATGACCCTCAACGGTCAACCCGTCGGTCCGGCCGAGGTCCCCGAGGACCTGGCGATGATCGACTACCTGCACGAATACCAGAACCTCACCGGCTCGCGCCTGGGCTGCGGCCAGGGCATCTGCCACGCTTGCGTGGTGATCGTCGACAACCCCGACGGCACCAGCGAGGAAGTGCGCACCTGCATCACCGGCGCGCACTACTTCGAAGGCAAGAAAGTGCGCACCATCGAAGGCCATGCCAAGCATGACGAGGCCGGCAACCTCAGCGAACTGAACCCGATCCAGCAGAAGTTCGTCGACCGCTTCGCCTTCCAGTGCAGCTATTGCGCGCCGGGCTTCGTCAACGCCGCCACCGTGCTGGTGGAGAAGGCCCAGCGTCAACCGCTGAAGAAAAGCGAGCTGGAGGGAGCCATCGAAGCCAGCCTCGGCCATCACATCTGCCGCTGCACCGGGTACGTGCGTTACTACGACGCCACCCGCGAGGTGCTCAGCGACCTCGGCCTGGTCAAGGAGGGTTGAGCATGCTGCGAGTTCTTTCCGGCCTCGCCCTGGCCGTGGGCGCGGTGTTGTCGCTCGGGGCCCAGGCGGCCGACCAGGCCCAGGTCAAGCGTGGCGAATACCTGGCCCGCGCCGCCGACTGCATGGCCTGCCACACTGCCGAAGGTGGGGCGCCGTTCGCCGGTGGCCTGCCGATCCATTCGCCGTTCGGCACCATCTACGGCACCAACATCACCTCGGACAAGCAGTACGGCATCGGTGACTACAGCAGCGACGAATTCTTCGCCGCCCTCACCGAGGGCAAGCGCAAGGACGGCGCCAACCTGTACCCGGCCATGCCCTATACCTCCTACCACCTGATCAAGCGTGAAGACGCCGATGCCATCCATGCCTACCTGATGACGGTGCCGCCGATCAACCGGCCGGCGCCCGAAACCAGCCTGAGCTTCCCGTTCAACGTGCGCATGGGCCTTGCCGGATGGAACATGCTGTATGGCAAGAGCGTCCAGCTGCAGCCTGCCGAGGGCAAGAGTGAGGCCTGGCAGCGCGGGCAGTACATGGTGGAAGTGCTTGGCCACTGCGGCGAGTGCCATACTCCGCGCAACAGCATCGGGGCCCTGGAGCAGGACAAGCGCCTGACCGGTGGCCTGCTCGGTGGCTACCTGGCGCCCAGCCTGCTGGCCCAGGACCTGGCCGAGCGTGGCTGGACCCAGCCGGACCTGACCACCTTCCTCAAGCACGGCATCAGTGCCCAGGGCAGCATGTTCAACGAGATGTTCCCGGTGGTGCACCACAGCACCCAGCACCTGGAGGATGCCGACCTGGCCGCGATGGCCACCTACCTGCTGGGTGACCAGCCGCCCGCGGCCAAGGTGGTGCAGGCCGTGCCGGTGGACAAGCTCGGCGAAAGCGCCCTGCGCGGTCGTCAGCAGTACCTCAACGTCTGCGCCGGCTGCCATGGCGTCGAAGGCGAGGGCAAGCCACACATCGCGGTGGCCATGCAGGGCAATACCGTGCTGCGCCAGGCCGACTCGCGCAACCTGGCCAAGGTCATCCTCGAAGGCATCCGTGAGCAGCAGTTCACCGGGTTCGAGCGCATGCAGCCGATGCCGGGCTTTGCCGACAAGCTCGACGACCAGCAGGTCGCCGACCTGGTCAACTACCTGCGCGAGGCCTGGGGTGGCTTGCCGGGCGACCTCAGTGCGCAGCAGCTTGCGCACTTGAGCGCGGAGTGAGCCGTGCAGCATCTTGACCTGCAAGTGGTGCGCCAGGCCTTGCAATGGTCTGGCGCCGGCCAGCGTGTATGGCTGTGCAGCGTGCTCTTCACCTACGGCTCGGCGCCTCGTGCGCCGGGCTCGTTGCTGGCGGTCAACGACCAAGGGCAATGGGTGGGGTCGTTGTCCGGTGGCTGTGTCGAGGAGGATTTCCTCGCACGGGTCGCCGAAGGCGAGTTCGCAGAGCCTGCCACGGTGGTGCGCTATGGCGATGGCAGTGACACACGTTCCAATATCCGCCTGCCCTGCGGTGGCGTGTTGGATGTACTGGTGGAGAACCTGCCAGCCGATTGCCAGGTACAGGCGCATTTACGTGAGTTGGAGTCGGCGCTGCTTGGACAGCGCCGGCTGCTCCGCGAAGTGGACCTGCACGATGGCCAGCGTCGCCTGAGCGACGACCACAGCCAGGGGCCAAGGGTGGCCTACGACACCGATACCGTCCGCCTGCGGGTAGGTGCGGCCCAGCGCCTGCTGTTGGCGGGGTATTCCAGTGTTGCGCATTTCTGTGCCGAATTTGGTAAGGGGTTGGGGTTCGAGGTCATCCTCTGCGACCCCCGTGACGAGGTGCTCGAAGGCGTGGTGCTCGAGGGCATCGAGGTTCGTCGCGAGCTGCCGTCGGTGTTCATCGCCAATGGCGGTTGCCATGGCGACACGGCGGTGGTGGCGCTGACCCATGACCCGAAGATCGATGACCTGGCGATGCTCGAGGCCGTGCGCACCGAGGCGTTCTATATCGGCGTGATGGGCTCGCGCACCACCTCGGACAAACGCCGTGAGCGTCTGCAGCGCATCGGAGGCCTGGACGAGGGGCAGTTGGCCCGCATCCATGCGCCCATCGGGTTGAACCTGGGCAGCAAGACACCAGCGGAAATCGCCTTGGCGGTGCTCGCCGACATTCTGCGGACCCGTAGCGGCATCGCCCGCGAGGCGCTGTGACGGTCGTTGCGTTGGTCCTGGCGGCCGGGCGTAGCGCGCGCTTTGGCGGTGACAAGCGTCGTGCTGTCCTGGCGCAGGGTAGCAGCGTGCTGGTGCAGAGCGTCGAACATGCTTTGGCGGTGTTCGGTGAGGTCAGGGTGGTGCTGCGGCCAGGTGAGGTGGCGCAAGACCTGGGGCTGCCAGCTGCCTGCCAGGTGGTGCACAGCCCTGATGCCAGCCTTGGTATGGGTCATAGCCTGGCGGCTGGGGTTGCCTCGCTCGGCGACAGCCCGGCAGAGGCGGTTGCCATCCTGCTGGGTGATATGCCTTGGATCGCCCCTTCGACGTTGCGCCAGTTGGCCGATGCCGCCTCGGCGGACAGCATCCTGTTGCCCCGTTACCAGGGCCAGCCAGGGCACCCGGTATTGTTTGGCCGTGCCTTCTGGCCACAGCTGATGCAGCTGACGGGCGACGAAGGCGCACGGGCGGTAGTCCGGGCGCACC
Organism: Pseudomonas sp. p1(2021b); assembly: GCF_020151015.1. Taxonomy (NCBI): domain Bacteria; kingdom Pseudomonadati; phylum Pseudomonadota; class Gammaproteobacteria; order Pseudomonadales; family Pseudomonadaceae; genus Pseudomonas; species Pseudomonas sp. p1(2021b). The sequence goes on along the minus strand of NZ_CP083746.1, from coordinate 3,147,165 downwards.
GGGCACATTGCGCTTGGGTGGATGTGGAGGATGCGGGCGTGCTGCGCGACGTGGACACGCCGCAGGGGCTGCTGGACTGACTTCGAGGGCAAGGACCTTGTAGGCGCGGGGGGCCGCCAAGTGTATCCAGCGCGCACAGGCACTTTCACAGCAACCTGTGGACCTGCTAACGTGCGCAGGACCCCGTCGAGGCCCGTTTCTATGTCCATCGCAGACAACCTGATCGCCTTCACGTTCGCTGCCACGCTGCTGACCGTGACCCCAGGCCTGGACACCGCGCTTATCCTGAGAACGGCCACGGTAGAGAACAGAGCCCAGGCGTTGCGCGCAGCATTGGGCATCAATGCCGGCTGCCTGCTCTGGGGTGCGGCTGTCGCTTTCGGCCTGGGGGCACTGATTGCTGTCTCGGAGCTGGCCTACAACCTGCTCAAGTATTGCGGCGCCGCCTACCTGGCATTCCTGGGCCTGAACATGCTGCTGCGCCCGCGTCAGGCGTTGTCACCAGGCAGAGCGCAGGGAGGGCCCGGTACCAATTGGTTCCTCAAGGGCATGCTGGGCAACCTGCTCAATCCCAAGGTCGGGATCTTCTACGTATCGTTCCTGCCGCAGTTCATTCCCCACGGGCAGCCATTGGTTGCCTGGACCTTCGGCCTGGTCGGCATTCATGTCCTGCTCGGCCTGCTCTGGGCGGTCGTCCTGATCGCCGCGACCCAGCCGCTGGCTGCTGCACTGCGTCGTGGGCCGGTGATCAAGTGGATGGACCGTGCCACCGGCGTGGTGTTCGTGGCATTTGCCGCCCGCCTGGCCCTGAGTCGGCGTTAACCGGCGCCCACTTCAGCTGCGCAGGGGCAGCTCGACACGCGCCAGTAACCCTCCGCCGTCGCGATTGCTCAACGTCAGCTCGCCACCCTGTTCACGCACGATCGCTCTCGCCGCCGACAGCCCCAACCCGACGCCACCGGTATCGCGGTTGCGCGAGGTCTCGAGGCGGAAGAACGGGTCGAATACCCGCTGCAAGGCCTCCTGCGGGATACCTGGCCCCTGGTCGCTGACGTCGATACGTACCCCGTGTCCGTTTTGCCTGAGCGAGATGCTGGGATGCTGCCCGTACTTGACTGCATTTTCCAGAAGGTTCACCACCACACGCTTGATGCCCAGCGGGCGACCATCGTAGACCAGGTGCGCAGGCCCATCGAAGCCGATGGCGGTGTCCTGGTCGCGGTAATCGTCGACGATGGTCTGCAGCAACTCGGAAAGGTCGAACGCGGTGGGTTGCTCTCGGTGCGTGTCCTCGCGGAAGAAGGCGAGGGCGGCGTTGATCATCGATTGCATTTCATCCACGTCGCGAACCAGCTTGCGCTGATGGTCTTCGTCCTCCATGAACTCGCTGCGCAACCGCATGCGCGTCAACGGGGCGCGCAGGTCGTGGGAAATCGCGGCGAGCATGTGTGTGCGCTCGCCGACGAAATGCTGGATCTGCGCCTGCATGGTGTTGAAGGCGCTAATGGCCTGGCGGATCTCCTCGGGGCCTTCGACATCGATGGGCGGCGCCTGCAGATCGTCGCCGAAGCGCCGCGCGGCAGTGGTGAAGCGCTGCAGTGGGTTGGCCAGCTGGCGGGTGGCGAGCCAGGCGACCAGCAAGGTGGCGACCAGCCCCAAGGCGATGATCACGGCGATACGCGCGCCTGCGTCCAAGCCCCAGCTGCGCTCAGGGGGCGTGAATGACAACCAGCTGCCATCGGCGAGTTGCACCAGCGCCATGTAGTGCCCCTGGGCACTTGCGCCCGGCCAGTCGTCGGGGTTGAACGCATACATGATCCTGTCCGGTCCCAGCAGTCGGCGCAGCACCGGAACCTCGCCGGTATCGATATGCATGCCCAGGGTAGGCAGGTTGAACTGGCTGCGCTCGGCTTGCCAGGCCACCCCCAGGGTCGGGTTGCTCGCCGCGCTCGCCAACCGTGGGCGCAGATCGGCAGGCGCGGCTTCGATCACCCGCGCAGTCGCGGCGATCTGCTCAAGTAGGCCGGTACGTTCGATGGGCGGGCGTGCCCAGGTGCCGGCCACCTGGATGAACAAGGCGTTGAGGGCCAGCGAGGCGAGCATCGCCGCAAGGATGGTCAGGGCAATCCGGCGCCTGAGGGTGTCGCGGCGCAAAAGTCGATGGATCATGCGCGCGTGACCTTGGCGGTGAACATGTAGCCGCCGTTGCGCACGGTACGGATCAGGTCCGGGCGCTTGCTGTCCGGTTCGATCTTGCGTCGCAGGCGGCTGACCTGGACATCGATGCTGCGATCATACGCGTCATGGCCCTGGCCATGGGCGAGGTCAATCAACTGCTCGCGGGTGAGGATGCGCTGAGGGTGCTCGAGAAACACCACCAGCAGGTCGAATTCGCCGCCGGACAGCGGAATCATCACGCCTTCGGGAGAACGTAGTTCGCGGCAAGTGATATCCAGGTGCCAGCCGGCGAACGTGATGATCGGGCGGGAGGGTTCTCTGGCCGGACTGCCTTGTTCGCCGGCGCGGCGCTGCAGGGCACGCACGCGGGCGAGCAGTTCCCGGGGCGCGAAGGGCTTGGTCAGGTAGTCATCGGCCCCCAGTTCCAGGCCGACGATGCGATCGCTCAGCTCGGCCATGGCGGTGAGCATGATGATCGGGATCGCGCCCTGGGCGCGCACCTTCTGGCACAGGCTCAAGCCGCCTTCACCGGGTAGCATCAGGTCGAGAATGATGGTGTCCGGCCGATTTCTCGCGATGGCCGCCCACATGGCTTCGCCATCGGGCGCCACGTCCACGTCGTAGGCGTGCTGAACGAAGAACTTCTTCAACAGCGCGAGGATTTCCATGTCATCGTCGACGATCAGCAGTCTGCTCACGTGCACAGGGTCCGGGTGTAGAAAAGCGCTATCTAAAACCATTCCGGCGCCCAGGTCATATATTTCAGCCGAGCAATATTTCATCGGGCGTGACATATGCCGGACATCCTCTGGCAAAGAACCTGCGGCACCCTGCGCGCATTCATTTCCATAGGGGGTTGCATGAGCTATCTGGACAGTCGGTATAGCGACGATACACGCGACGGCGCGTGCCCGTTGATCCTGGCCCAACGCACCAGCGCGCAAGGGCCAGACACACCGATTCTTTTCCAGCAGTCCTGCCTGGGCTTGGCCCAGGACCAGGCTCGGGTCGTTCTTCGGCGGTACTTCGAGTGCTATAGCCCAGAGGGTGGGCATTGGGTCGAGTATGTGCATTCGATTCCGACGGCCGATTTCATCCAGTGGATCATGACCCACGGGCAGCTGCAGGTGGCCTGCTCGGACGATACGCCGGATATCGCATCCAAGGTCGAAGCCGTGGACGGTTGGCAAAAGAAGGAAGCCCATTGATGGGCCGTCACCGTTCATGGGCCTGGCTGCTGGTGGCCGGCTTGAGCCTGCCTGGTTGCAGCAGCAAGCAGGTCTCGCCGCAGATGTACACCGGGTTCCTGCAGGACTACAGCATCCTGACCGAGCGCAAGACCCCGTCCGGGCAGACGGTGTTGGGCTGGGTCAGCCCGGGGTTGAAAGCGGGCGGCTACAAGCAGGTATACCTGGAGCCCAGCCAGGTCTACCCGTGGCCTGAGCCGAGCGAGCGCATTCCGCCCAGCACCTTGATCAACATGACCGGCTACTACGACGCTGCCCTGCGGCTGGAGTTGGGAAAGGTCGTGCCCCTGGCGGCCAAGCCCGGCCCGGGCACGCTGGTGGTACGACCTGCCATCACCCGGGTGGCCACCCGTACCCAGGGGCTGCGTTTCTATGAATGGCTGCCCGTCACCCTGGTCGCTGCGGGCGTGAGCACGGCGACGGGGATCCGCGACCAAGACAGCGAGATCGCCACTGAGGTGTCGTTCGAGGACGGCGAGACGGGCGCGGTGGTCGCCGAACTGGTGCGCATGGGCACCGGTGTGCCGCTGGAGGACGACAAGCAGGTAATGACCGCCTACAACGTCAAAGCTGTGCTCGATGGCTGGGCCGGTGATTTGCGTACGGCCTACATGGCGTATCGTCGATAGCGTACGCAAGGCGGTTCTGCGCGTCATTGGTTCAGCTTGATGGGTTCCCCTTCGATGCGGGTTTCCCCTGTGCTCTGGCTATGGATGGCGTCGGCCTTGAGCGTGATGGCCTGGGGTGTAAGGGTCAGGCTGCTGTTGCCGACGCGCAGGGTGATATGGGTGTTGGCCTGGATCTCGACATGCTTTTGCGTGACCGCCAGGGAATAGGCGCCTTGCATGATGGTCACCTGCGCATCCTGCTGGACGGTCTGGTACTGGTTACCTCCGACGGCGATGCTGCGGTTGTTGCCGACGCTATGGGTCTCGTCCACTTCCACCTCGGTGTCCAGGCTGCGTTCGGCGTGCACGAGCAGTTGCTCGGCGCCTTGTTTGTCGTCGAAACGGATGAAGTTGGCCGCGTCGGAGCCGCTCTTGGTGGAGCGGGTGAGGAACCCGCTTTGGGTCTTGTTCTGAGGCAGCGACCACGGTGGCATGTTCTGGCTGTTGTAGAGGCTGCCTGTGACCAGGGGGCGGTCGGGATTGCCTTCGAGAAAGGAGACCACGACTTCGTCACCGACCCTGGGGATCTGGATGCTGCCGAAGCCTCCACTGGCCCAGGCCTGGGCGACACGCACCCAGCACGAGCTGTTGTCGTCGTGCTGGCCGTAGCGGTCCCAGTGGAACTGCAGCTTCACCCGGCCGAGGCTGTCGGTGAAGATTTCCTCGCCGGGAGGGCCGACCACGATGGCGGTCTGTGGGCCATGCAGTAATGGGCGCTCGGTACTGGGCTGGGGGCGGTAGAGAATTTTGCTGCGGACGCAGGTGAAGTGGTTGAGGTAGTAGGCCCCGGCATTCTTGGCATGGCGGTAGTTGTTGGCGCCTTCGTGTTGCAGCGCCAGGAGCAGGAAACGCCGGTCATCGGGGCTGTCCTGGTCGTGTTCGTAATGGTGTTGCAGCTCGAAGGTATGGCCTGTGCGCATGGCGCGGCAGTTGCTGCTGCCTGCGAAGACCTTGGCCTGCACTTCGAGGGCCTCCAGGCGGTTGCGCACCAGGCGTTCGCCTGTGTCGTAGTCGCCATGGGTGTATTGGCCTGGGAAGTCGAAGATCTCGAAAGGCCCCACGTCGCCTTGCTGGTTGAGGCTGTCCATGACTACGGGCAGCGCGTTACGCGGTTGCTTGTAGTCGAAGGTTTGTACGGCCATGCGACTGGGCAGCAATTGGCGTGACCCGCTCCAGTGGGTGATGGCGTCGGCGGTCTCGGTGACCGACGTGCTGTGGAAACGAATCCTGGGCTGTTCGGGCAAGGCGGTGAGCAAGGTGGAGTTGTCGCCTATCACCAGCGTGTGCTGTTCATGGCTGTGCTCGAAATAGTAGAACAGGCCTTCCTGGTCCAGCAGGCGCTGGACGAAGTTGAAGTCGCTCTCGCGGTACTGGGTGATGTAGCTGTGGGTCTTGAGCGGCCGGGTGAGGTTGAACTGGACGCTGGGCAGGGAGCCGTAGCCGGCGAACACCTGGGTAAGCACCTGCTCGACGGTCTGGTCCTGGAAGATACGTGAATCGAAGCGCCGGCTGAGCATCCAGAGCCAGGGCACGAGGGTCGCCGAGTAATAGGCCAGGCCCCCGTCGCTGCCGCCGCTGGCGAAATCGTTGACATAGCCATGAATCAACCGCGCGCCGCCCTCGGCCAGCTCGATCTCCAGCAGGGCCGGCTTGCCGATCAGTGACTTGAGTTCGATATGCGCGTCCTGGCTGATCAGCGACAGGTCGTAGTGGAACAGTGTGGAAAGGCCTTCATTGCCGGCGAAGGTATCGACCAGCAGTTCCTGGTCGGCAGAGAGCGGCGTGGTCAGTTTGATCAGCCTTCGGTTCTGCGGGGCGAAGAGGGCGGCGATGTCTTCCATTAGCATGTCGTTTCTCCTGAGTAGCGGCGCGGGCCGATTGAAGGCACTGACCTATCGTTGCCTGCTGACGAGGTTGTTGAAGGCGATGAACAGGCGTGCGGCCCAAGAGCGGGCGCGTATGGCTTGGATTTCTTCGAGGTTGGAGAAGGTGTAGCGCACGCCCTTGCGACGTTCTTCCGCGCGCAGGTGAGCGAGGCCGGCGACTGTGCGCCAGATGCTTATGATCACAATCGAAGGTAGGACTATGCACATCACAAGCGTCGCGGTGGGGTATTCGGTCAACAATTGGCCAACAGCGCCACTGCCAAGAGTACAAAAGCCAACCCAAACTGGAGAAACATAGCGGCTTCGGCGAGAAGTGACATGAACTCTTCCATCGCGTATCTCGTAAGGCAAGGTTTTCAATTTTAAACGGGAGGCTAGGACGTAAGTCATCCCGGTCAGAAGCTGTGCAGAGAAAAATACTAAAGTGCCTAGGATCCATCCCCACTTTGCGGAGGCAAGGGTGTATGTGTGTGCGCCAAATATGAAAACATCCATGGAAAACAGGTAGGTTATAAGCTGTATGCAGAAGCGACTATAGCTATTGCTGACATAAGCGCACTGACTTCTTTCCCAGGCTATAAAGATGGAGAGTACTAATGCGGGTGCAGACATCCACTCGGATTCTAGGCTGGCAATAAGTAAACAGATGAGCGTAAATATCATGCCGTAGCGAGTTGCCTTGAACAGTGCATAGGCATCTGAGAATGGCATTTCACATCCTGCCTCTTGTTAGCCAATCACCATATTTTTTGTCTAGTCCACGCTCGATGAATTCTTTTTGCGCTATTGTTCCGGCTATAAAAGACATGCCGATTACAATTACTAACGGGACACCCAATGAGGCAAGAAAAACCGTAGCCAATACGCCCCCCCGCAAAGGCAGCTAAATTGGCGGGTTGGCTATACGCAGACCGCTCCCAGAACTCACCTAATGACTGGGAAGCCCTGGCATCGATAACGGCTTGTGGGCCGAACGACAATAGGGCCCCCACCGCATTGCTCGAAATAATCTTCGCGAATCCCCTCGAACCATACGTCCGTGGATCAAGCCCCACGCGACTGTTCAGCAATCGCTGAGCCTGATGAGCTGGCATATGGATATTGTTCCCCACCCGCAACGCACCAAAATTGTAATGGGCCGCTCCCTTCATCACCGGCACCTGGAACTTGAGTGCACCGCCCACGTGCACCAATTTAATCCGGCGCCGAAACGACTTGCGGGCCGAGCGGCTGCCTGCATGCCCGCGCTCCGCGGCCCAGGCCTTGAGGTCTTTCTTCAGAGGTTCGGGCAGGTCCAGCAGGTCGATCAAGCGCTTGGTGTTCGACGCCGCATACACCAGGTGGATGACAGTGCCCAGCGTGCTGGGGAGGCTGGCGGGGGAGAACCAGAGCGGCCCTATGGTCGGGATCGACTCGGCGCGTTCGCGCAAGGCTTCGAGCTCTTGGACAGTATTCCGGCCGACGTTTTCGAGCCTGGCGAACAGGCTGAGCAGGAGGGTAAGCGACTCCTGGGCCTCGTCTGCCGACATCTCGGCGTCGGGCATCGCTAGCTCATTGGCCAGGAACATCGCTGCACTGTAGTCGTCGGTGTTATACCAGCCTTCGATGTCGATCAATGACGGGAAGGCTCGAGCGGCGACCAGTTCAGGCCAGGGCAATTCACCTTTGCCGAGCAGCCCGCGGGGGTTTTCGCCCCAGGGATTGGTGCGTGTGCAAAGCGGGGGGATGTAGTACATGGTCTGCATTCCTTACTGTGCATGTTGATTCATGCCCTGCGTCCTGCAGGAATGGGTAAGTGGTGTGCAGGGAAGTAGAAAATAGCGAGGAACTTCAGTCAATGAACTACAAGGTTTTTTGACTGGGTAAATTTTAATTGCGTGTTTCGAAATGTAGGAAGTTAATTGGTTTGTTGTAGGAATGGTCTTTGTTGTTGGTTTTATTGCGCGTGTTGCTTGCCGTTTTTAAAAGGGAAGTGTTGGGGTGATGGGGTATAAGGGGCTGCTTTGCAGCCCATCGCGGCGCAAGGCCGCTCCACAGACCCATCGCGGCACAAGGCTGCTCCTGCAAGGCCATCGTGACGCTACGCTGCGCGTGCAGGACGACGTGGCCGTTGTGGGAGCGGCCTTGTGCCGCGATGGGTCGCGAAGCGACCCCACGCTGTGTGGTGGTCAGTCCCAGGTCGGCGCCAGGCCGTCGGGGCTGACTTCACGGCCATTGCGCTCGAGCGTAGCGATACGTGCCATGTCTTCGTCGTCCAGGCGCAGGTCGCGGGCGAGCAGGTTGCTGGCCAGGTTCTCCGGCTTGGTGGAGGATGGGATGACCGCGTAACCCAATTGCAGGGCCCAGGCCAGAGCAACTTGTGCCACGGTGGCCTTGTGCTTGGCGGCGATCTCGGCCAGCAGCGGGTCCTTGAGCACCTTGCCGTAGGCCAGGGTCATGTAGGAAGTCACCGCAATGCCTTGCGCCTTCAGGAAGGCGGTCAGCTTGGCATTCTGCAGGTACGGGCTGAGCTCGATCTGGTTGGTCGCGATCTCGCCTTCGCCAACCACGTCGATGGCCTGACGGGTCAGCTCGATATTGAAGTTGGAGACGCCGATCTGGCGGGTCAGGCCTTGTTTCTTGGCTTCGGCCAGGGCGGTCATGTATTCGACCAGTTCGACGCCATTACCCGGGGCCGGCCAGTGGATCAGCAGCAGGTCGACATAGTCGGTGCGGAGCTTGGCCAGGCTTTCGCGCAGGCTGGGGATCAGCTTGTCGGCCGCGTAGTTGTCGACCCAGATCTTGGTGGTGATGAACAGCTCGCTACGGGGCACGCCGCTTTCGGCGATGGCCTGGCCGACGTCGGCTTCGTTGCCATAGATCTGCGCGGTGTCGATGACGCGGTAGCCCAGCTCCAGTGCGGACTTGACCGAGTCGATGACGGCCTGGCCGGTAAGGCGGAAGGTGCCGAGGCCGAAGGATGGAATGCTCATGGATCTGCTCCTGGTGAGTGAGGGGAACCGAACCGAGCGTGGTCGCTGGGGTTCGATCGCGCTTCGTGTGGGATGCAGTGTGCGGGTTTCGGGGGGATAGATTAAGGCAGGGCAGGGCCAAGGTCATTTGATTCACGATCAAGAATCAACAATCAAGTCGTGATTTTGTTGCGGGGAAATCGGCTTATCCAGTGCCGGCCTCTTCGCGGGTAAACCCGCTCCCACAAGGATCGCGTTACGCCCAAGAACAATACAGTAGCTGTTACCGCAAAAGGACCGACGACGCTGTACCTGTGGAAGCGGGTTTACCCGCGAAAGGACCGACACAGAAAACGAAACGGCCCGCCATGGAGGCGGGCCGTCTGGCATCGCAGGCGACGATCAGCGACGACGGAACAGCGGCAGCGGCTCGTCGGTGGCGCCCTGGTAGGTCACCGAGAAGTCCTTCAGACCTTGCAGCGCGTCTTCCGGGTCCTTGTCGGCGCGGATGGCGAAGGCGTCGAAGCCGCAGCGGGCCATGTAGAACAGCTGGTCGCGCAGCACGTCGCCGATGGCGCGTAACTCGCCCTTGAACTTGTAGCGGTCACGCAGCAGGCGCGCATTGGAATAGTTGCGCCCGTCTGTGAACGCCGGGAAGTTCAGGGCGATGACCTGGAAGTGCTGCACGTCGTCACCGATTTCCTCGGCTTCCTCGTCGCTGTCCAGCCACACGCCCAGGCCGCCGTCGCGGGCCTTGAGGGCATGGGCATGGTCGCGCCACATCTGCAGAGGGACGATGTAGTCGTCGCAGTTGGTCAACTCGTCGAACGAGGTTTCCTTGGGCAACAGGTGCCAGGTTTCGTCGACCAGTTGGTTGTTCTTAATGATTCGCTGCATAGACGCGTTCCTTGAAAGGGTCGATACCGATGCGCTGGTAGGTGTCGATGAAGCGTTCTTCCTCGGTACGTTGTTCCACGTACACGTCGATCAGCTTCTCGATCACGTCGGCCATTTCGTCCTGGGCGAAGGACGGACCGAGGATCTTGCCCAGGCTGGCATCGCGCGCGGCATTGCCGCCCAGGGAAACCTGGTAGAACTCCTCGCCCTTCTTGTCCACGCCGAGGATGCCGATGTGGCCGACGTGGTGGTGGCCGCAGGCGTTCATGCAACCGGAGATGTTCAGGTCGATCTCGCCGATGTCGAACAGGTAGTCCAGGTCGTCGAAGCGGCGCTGGATGGACTCGGCGATCGGGATCGATTTGGCATTGGCCAGGGAGCAGTAGTCGCCGCCCGGGCAGCAGATGATGTCGGTCAACAGGCCAACGTTCGGCGTGGCGAAGCCCAGCTCGCGCAGTTCCAGCCACAGGGCGTGCAGCTGGCGCTGCTCGACATCGGCGAGGATGATGTTCTGCTCGTGGGACGTACGCAGGAAGCCGAAGCTGTAGCGCTCGGCGAGGTCGGCCACGGCGTCGAGCTGCTTGTCGCTGATGTCGCCCGGGGCGACGCCGGTGGGCTTGAGCGACAGGGTGACGGCCACATAGCCAGGTTTCTTGTGGGCGCGGGTGTTGCGCGCACGCCAGCGGGCGAAGCCTGGGTAGTCCTGGTCCAGCGAGGAGTAATCAACGTTGTCCAGGGCCAGGTAGGCCGGGTCGACGAAGTGGCGTGAGACACGCTGCAGTTCCGCTTCGGTCAGGGTGGTCGGGCCGCCGCGCAGGTGGACCATCTCGGCTTCGACCTTCTCGGCGAACACTTCAGGCGTCAGGGCCTTGACCAGGATCTTGATCCGCGCCTTGTACTTGTTGTCACGGCGACCGTAACGGTTGTACACGCGCAGGATGGCATCCAGGTAGCTGATCAGGTCCTGCCAGGGCAGGAACTCATTGATGAACGAGCCCACCACCGGGGTACGGCCCAGGCCGCCGCCGACCAGGACGCGGAAGCCCAGTTCGCCGGCCTCGTTGTACACAGGCTCCAGGCCGATGTCGTGTACTTCGATGGCCGCGCGGTCTTCCTTCGAGCCGTTGATGGCGATCTTGAACTTGCGCGGCAGGTAGGCGAATTCCGGGTGGAAGGTGGTCCACTGGCGGACGATCTCGCACCACGGGCGCGGGTCGATCACCTCGTCGGCGGCGACACCGGCGAACTGGTCGGTGGTGGTGTTGCGCAGGCAGTTGCCGCTGGTCTGGATCGCGTGCATCTGCACAGTGGCCAGCTCGGCCAGGATATCCGGGATGTCTTCCAGCGCCGGCCAGTTGTACTGCACGTTCTGGCGGGTACTGATGTGGGCGTAGCCCTTGTCGTAGTCGCGGGCGATCTTGGCCAGCACGCGGACCTGACGGGCGTTGAGCTGGCCATACGGCACGGCGACCCGCAGCATCGGGGCGAAACGCTGGATATAAAGGCCGTTCTGCAGGCGCAGAGGGCGGAATTCTTCTTCGCTCAGCTCACCGGCCAGGTAGCGGCGGGTCTGATCCCGGAACTGCTTGACGCGGTCCTCGATGATCCGCTGGTCGTACTCGTCGTATACGTACATATAAGTCCTGTCTCAGGCTGCAGGCAGCAATTCGCGCGCACGGCCGCGCACTCCGCATCGGAGCCGAGGCACGATATCAGGTTGTGTTTATGCGCTAAAGTGATGTTTTTGCATATGAAAAGAACCAATTGGACTAAGTGAGACTGACTGCCATTTGCTCGCGCAATCGCTGGGTCTGTTTATAATCCCGGGTTTGCTTCGCAGGGATGTATTCGCATGCTCAAGGCCTTGTGCCGGGGCCTGTGCCTGAGCCTGCCCCTGGCAGCGGCGAGCGCACAGGCCGCCTCCGTAGTGTTCCTCAACCCGGGCTATTCCAACGATACGTTCTGGGTGGGTTATTCACGCTTCATGCAGGCGGCGGCCGATGAGTTGGGCATGGACCTTCAGATCGAATACAGCGAGCGGCGTACGGACCTCGCCCTGACCCAGGCCAAGGCCGTGCTGGCCGGTCCCCGGCGGCCGGATTACTTGGTGCTGGTCAACGAACAGTACCTGGCCCCTGAAATCATCCGTCTGTCCCGAGGCCTTGGGGTCAAGCTGTTCCTGGTCAACAACGGGTTGACCGAGGCCCAGGCGCAGAGCGTCCAGGCCCAGCCGGGCAAGTATGCGCCCTTGCTCGGCACCCTGACCGGCAATGATGAACAGGCCGGGTACCAGATGCTGCGTGAAATGGTCGCGCTGTTGCCGCCAGGCGCCGGCCCGGTGGACCTGGTGGCATTCGCTGGGGTCAAGACCACGCCGGCGTCGCAGCTGCGCGAGCAAGGCATGCGCCGCGCCCTGGCCGACCTTCCCCAGGTGCGCCTGCGCCAGGTGGTCTACGGCGGTTGGAGCCGCCAGCGTGCCTACGAGCAGGCCCAGGTGTTGCAAGCGCGTTACCCGCACACGCAACTGGTGTGGTCGGCCAACGACGAGATGGCCTTCGGGGCCATGCAGGCCTTCGAGGAGGCGGGGCGCAAGCCTGGCCGGGACGTGATCTTCAGTGCAATCAACAGCTCGCCCGAGGCCCTGCGTGCGCGTATCGAAGGGCGCCTGGGGGTGCTGATGGGCGGGCATTTCACCTTGGGCGGCTGGGCCATGGTGATGCTTCACGATGACGCTCAGGGGCTGGCGATCAACCGTGACGGGCTGGCCGAGCACCACATTCCGGTGCTGCAGTTGATCGACCAGGCCAAGGCGCGGCGTTGGCTCGACCTGCTACAGCGGGACGACCTGGGTGTCGATTTTCGCCGTTACAGCGCCCAGGGCCGTTCGCTCGACTTTCATTACCCTTTCCTGACGTCGCCCGTCGAGTATTGAAAACCCTGCTTGAGGGAAGGGCATTGCTGGTCTTAACTGCTGGTTGAAGTGCATTCCCATAACCACTACAAGAGGCAATGCAATGGGAAATTCGACCAAGTTGCGCAAAGCTGACAGCAGTGTCGACGCCTGGGCGATCCTCTGCCTGATCATCCTCGTCGTCGTGGCCGCCGTGTATTGGGTCAGCCACCAGTAACGCCGAACCTAAGACCATGAGCAAAACCAGAACCGCCCGCGGAAGGGATATCTGCGGGCGGCATGCGTTCTAGCGAGCGGTCAGGTGCAGGGCCAGTTGCACCAGGCCCACCAGCACGAGGATGAAAACCAGGGTGAACAAGGTGCCCAGCACGATGAAGTGGCTGGCCTTGCCGTGGGTGAAGTCTCGGGCGCGGTTCTTGCCGCTTTGCACGCCGAAGGCGGCGGCGAGGATGCTTTGCAGCATCTGCCAGAAGGTAGGGGCTTTGCCTGGGTCGTTGTCGTCCATGAAGGGCTCCTTGAAACAGAGGCAATCAGGGACAGTGTAGACAGCTGTATGGGGCTGCCTTGCAGCCCTTTCGCGGCACAAGGCCGCTCCTACAGGGCTGGCGCATCATCCTGTAGGAGCGGCCTTGTGCCGCGAAAGGGCCGCAAAGCGGCCCCATGCACGATCAGCTGTCGTAGCCCAGGTTAGGCGCCAGCCAGCGCTCGCTCACGCTGACATCCTGTCCCTTGCGCGCGCTGTAGCGCTCGATCTGGTCCTTGTCGACCTTGCCCACGGCGAAATACTGGGCCTGAGGATGGGCAAAGTACCAGCCGCTCACCGCTGCCGCCGGGAACATGGCGAAGTGCTCGGTCAGGTACACGCCGCTCGGGCCGGTCTGGCCGATGGCGGTGCCATCGAGCAGGCGGAACAGCGTGGCCTTCTCGGTATGGTCCGGGCAGGCCGGATACCCCGGGGCAGGGCGGATGCCGCTGTACTGCTCCTTGATCAGCGCCTCGTTGTCCAACTGCTCGTCCTTGGCATAGCCCCAGTACTGCTTGCGCACCTGCTCGTGCAGCCATTCGGCGCAGGCCTCTGCGAGGCGGTCGGCCAGGGCCTTGACCATGATCGAGTTGTAGTCGTCGCCCTTGTCCTGGTAGGCCTTGGCCACCTCCTCGGCACCGATGCCGGCGGTGGTGATGAAGCCGCCGACGTAGTCGGTCAGGCCGCTGTCCTTGGGCGCGACGAAGTCGGCCAGGGAGAAGTTGGGCTTGCCGTCCGGCTTGATGGTCTGCTGGCGCAGGTGGTGCAGGGTGGCCAGTTTCTCGCCGTTGTCGCCGTATACCTCGATGTCGTCATGGGCGACCTGGTTGGCCGGCCAGAAGCCGAACACCGCACGGGCGCTGATCAGCTTCTCGTCGATCAGCTTGTCGAGCATCTCGCGGGCGTCCTTGTACAGCGCCGTGGCGGCCTCGCCGACCACTTCGTCGGTGAGGATGCGCGGGAACTTGCCGGCCAGGTCCCAGGAGATGAAGAACGGCGTCCAGTCGATGTATTCGGCCAGCACGCGCAGGTCGATGTCTTCCAGCACCTTGACGCCGGTGAAGGAGGGCACCGCCGGGGTATAGCCGGACCAGTCGTATTGCGGCTTGGCGGCGATGGCCTGGTCGTAGCCCAGGCGCTCGGTGCGGGCGCTGCGGTTGGCGGTGCGCTCGCGCACCTCGATGTATTCCTGGCGGGTCTTCTCGACGAAGGCGGGCTTGAGCTCCTTGGACAACAGCTGGGTAGCCACGCCCACCGCGCGCGAGGCGTCGGTGACGTAGACCACGGCGTCATTGCTGTACTTGGGCTCGATCTTGACGGCAGTGTGTGCCTTGGATGTGGTGGCGCCGCCGATCATCAGCGGCAGGTCGAAGCCTTGGCGCTGCATCTCGCGGGCGACATGGACCATCTCGTCCAGCGATGGGGTGATCAGGCCGGAGAGGCCGATGATGTCGCAGTTCTGCTCGCGGGCGGTCTGCAGGATCTTCTCCGCCGGCACCATCACGCCCAGGTCGACGATGTCGTAGCCGTTGCAACCGAGCACCACGCCGACGATGTTCTTGCCGATGTCGTGCACATCGCCCTTGACCGTGGCCATGAGGATCTTGCCCTTGGCCTCGGGGGTGTCGCCTTTCTCGGCTTCGATGAAGGGGATCAGGTGGGCCACGGCCTGCTTCATCACCCGGGCGGACTTGACCACCTGGGGCAGGAACATCTTGCCGGCGCCGAACAGGTCGCCGACCACGTTCATACCGCTCATCAGCGGGCCCTCGATGACCTCGATGGGGCGCGCGCATTGCAGGCGGCACTCCTCGGTGTCCTCGACGATGAAGGCGGTGATGCCCTTGACCAACGCGTGCTCAAGACGCTTTTCCACCGGCAGCGTGCGCCATTCTTCGTTTTCCACTTCCTTGGCCGCGCCGCCGCCCTTGTAGTCGTCGGCGATGGCCAGTAGGGCGTCGGTGCCGTGCGGGGTGCGGTTGAGCACCACGTCCTCGACCTTCTCGCGCAGCGCGGCGGGGATCTCGTCGTAGATCTCCAGCTGGCCGGCGTTGACGATGCCCATGGTCAGGCCGTTCTTGATGGCGTGGTAGAGGAATACCGAGTGGATCGCCTCGCGCACCGGGTTGTTGCCGCGGAAGGAGAACGACACGTTGGACACACCGCCGCTCGACAGGGCGAACGGCAGATGATCGCGGATGTAGGCGCAGGCCTCGATGAAGTCCACCGCGTAGTTGTTGTGTTCCTCGATCCCGGTGGCCACGGCGAAGATGTTCGGGTCGAAGATGATGTCTTCCGGTGGGAAGCCCACTTCATTGACCAGGATGCCGTAGCTGCGCTGGCAGATTTCCTTCTTGCGCGCGGCGGTATCGGCCTGGCCGACCTCGTCGAACGCCATCACCACCACCGCGGCGCCATAGCGCTTGCACAGGCGGGCGTGATGCTTGAACTGCTCGACGCCTTCCTTCATCGAGATCGAGTTGACGATGCCCTTGCCCTGGATGCACTTGAGACCCGCCTCGATCACCTCCCACTTGGAGGAGTCGATCATGATCGGCACCCGGGAGATGTCCGGCTCGCCGGCGATCAGGTTGAGGAAGCGGACCATGGCAGCCTTCGAATCGAGCATGCCTTCGTCCATGTTGATGTCGATCACCTGGGCGCCGGCCTCGACCTGCTGCAGGGCGACTTCCAGGGCTTCGGTGTAGTTCTCCTCGCGGATCAGCCGGGCGAACTTGGCGGAGCCGGTGATGTTGGTGCGCTCGCCGACGTTGACGAACAGCGACTGGCGATCGATGGTGAACGGCTCCAGGCCCGACAGGCGGCAGGCCTTGGGGATGTCCGGGATCTGACGGGGCTTGTACTTGGCCACGGCCTCGGCGATGGCCTGGATGTGCGGTGGGGTGGTGCCGCAGCAGCCGCCGATGATATTGAGGAAGCCGCTGGCGGCGAACTCCTCGACCACCGCGGCCATTTCCGCCGGGGTTTCGTCGTATTCGCCGAAGGCGTTGGGCAGGCCAGCGTTGGGGTGGGCCGAGACGTGGGTGTCGGCTTTGGTGGCCAGCTCTTCCAGGTACGGGCGCAGGTCCTTGGCGCCCAGGGCGCAGTTCAGGCCCACCGAGATCGGCTTGGCGTGGCGCACCGAGTTCCAGAACGCTTCGGTGGTCTGCCCGGACAGGGTGCGACCGGAGGCGTCGGTGATGGTGCCGGAGATCATGATCGGCAGCTCGACGCCGTCTTCCTCGAACACCTGCTGCACGGCGAAGATCGCTGCCTTGGCGTTGAGGGTGTCGAAAATGGTCTCGATCAGCAGCAGGTCGGCGCCGCCCTCGATCAGGCCACGGGTGGCCTCGGTGTAGTTCTTCACCAGCTCGTCGAAGGTGACGTTGCGGTAGCCTGGGTCGTTGACGTCCGGCGAGATCGAGCAGGTGCGGCTGGTCGGGCCGAGCACGCCGGCGACGAAACGGGGCTTGTCCGGGGTTTCCAGGGTCTTGGCGTCGGCGACCTGGCGGGCGATGCGCGCACCTTCGACGTTCAGTTCGTACACCAGCGCTTCCATGCCATAGTCGGCCTGGGAAATTTGCGTGGCGTTGAAGGTGTTGGTCTCGAGGATATCGGCGCCGGCGTCGAGGTAGGCCTTCTCGATCGAGGCGATGACATCGGGGCGGGTGAGCAACAGCAAATCGTTGTTGCCCTTGACGTCGCTTGGCCAATCGGCGAAGCGCGTGCCACGATAGTCGTGTTCCTCCAGACGGTAGCTTTGGATCATAGTACCCATGCCGCCGTCGAGGATCAGTATGCGCTCCTTGAGTGCGTGCTGGAGTGCTTGGAAACGAGCGCTGCGGTCGGACATAGGAACTACCTGGTCGGGCAAATTTCGGAAGGTGCTGAATAATAACAAAGCTGCACGGATTTTAGACGTGTTGGCCATTTGCATGAATTTGCTTCATGTTGACGGGCACGTAGCAAGCACCCAGGGACCGGACAGGCAAATCGTGATGGCTTTCAAGAACCAGGACATTCGGCACATGGTGCATCGTTTACTTGCTGGCGCCTTCGCCCTGCTCATCAGCGGCGTGGCGGCCGGGCAAGCCCCCCAATCGAGCTCGGCGATTTCGTACACCCGGGACATCCAACCGATCTTCACCGAGAAATGCGTGGCCTGCCATGCCTGCAACGACGCGGCCTGCCAGCTCAAGCTGGAAAGCCCCGAAGGCGCGGTGCGCGGTGCGTCCAAGACGCCGGTGTACCAAGGCGAGCGCAGCAAGGCCGTGCCGACCACGCGCCTGTTCTACGATGCCCACAGCGAGGAGGCCTGGCGCAAGAAGGGTTTCTATTCGGTACTCGACAACCAGGGCAGCCAGGCGGCCTTGATGGCGCGCATGCTCGAGCTGGGCCACCGTACACCGCTCACGCCCAATGCCAAGCTGCCCGAGGAGATCGTGCTGGGCCTGAACCGCAACAACATGTGCCCCTTGCCCCACGAGTTCGATGCCTACGCCGGTGCCCACCCGAAGGAGGGCATGCCGCTGGCAGTCACCGGCCTGAGCGATACCGAGTACCACACGATGCAACGCTGGCTGGCTGCCGGTGCGCCGGTCGAATACCAGCCGATCCAGCCAAGCCCGGCCGAGGCCAGGCAGATCGCCGAATGGGAAGAGCTGTTCAACCGCCCCGGCTCCACCGAGGCGCTGGTCGGCCGTTGGCTGTACGAGCACCTGTTCCTGGCGCACATCCATTTCGTTGGCGGTGAGCCGGGCCACTTCTTCCAGTGGGTGCGTTCGCGCACGCCCAGCGGCCAGCCGGTCGACCTGATCGCCACGCGCCGCCCCAACGACCCGCCGGGCACCGATTTCTACTATCGCCTGGTTCCGGTGCAGGGCGTGATCGTGCACAAGACCCACATCACCTACCCGATGGGCCCGCAGAAGCTAAAGCGGGTCAAGCAGCTGTTCTACAGCGGCGACTGGCACGCCACCGCCTTGCCCGGTTACGGCCCGCGCCACCGCTCCAACCCGTTCGAGACCTTCGAAGCGATCCCGGCGGTGGCGCGCTACCAGTTCATGCTGGATAACGCCGAGTACTTCGTGCGCACCTTCATCCGCGGCCCGGTGTGCCGTGGGCAGATCGCCACCGATGTGATCCGCGACAACTTCTGGGCGCTGTTCCAGGAGCCGGCGCACGACCGCTATGTCACCGATGCCCAGTACCGCGGCGAGGCCACGCCATTGCTGGCGATGCCCGGGCAGATCGACGATGTGGGCAGCGTACTGAGCCTCTGGCACGCCTACCGCGACAAGCGCAACGAGTACGAGAAGCTGCGCCGCAAGGCCTATGCCGACATGCCGGCACCGAGCTGGTCTACCTTGTGGGCCGGCAACGACAACGCGTTGCTGACCATCTTCCGCCACTTCGACAGCGCGGCAGTGAGCAAGGGCCTGATCGGTGACGTGCCGCTGACCATCTGGCTGTTCGACTACCCGTTGTTCGAGCGTACCTATTACCAGCTGGCGGTGAACTTCGACGTATTCGGTAACGTTTCGCACCAGTTGCAGACGCGCCTGTACTTCGACCTGATCCGCAACGGCGCCGAGGTCAACTTCCTGCGCCTGATGCCGGCCGACCAACGTGGCGCGATCCTCGGCGACTGGTACCAGAACAGTGGCAAGGTGAAGATGTGGCTGGACTACGAGGACATCGACACCAGCACCCCGAGCGGCCTGGTGCTCGATACCAAGAACCCCAAGCGTGACTTTGGCCTGAAGCTGTTGCAGCGCACCGGCAGCCTCAATGCCGCCCCTGACCCGATCAACCGCTGCCAGGGCGCCCATTGCTCGCGCGCGCAGATGAGCACCGAGTTCCAGGACGCCGAGCAAAGCCTCAGCCGCCTGGTATCGCGCCCGGCCGCTGGGCTCAAGGTGATCGGCCAGTTGCCCGAGGCGACCATGCTGCGCATCGAAGGGCAGGGCGGCCAGCGTCAGGTCTACAGTCTGCTGCGCAACCGTGCCCACAGCAACGTGGCCTTCCTGTTGGGCGAGGCCTATCGCTACCAGCCGGGCCTGGACACGTTGACCTTGTACCCTGGCGTGCTCAGCAGCTACCCGAACTTCATCTTCAACATCCCCACCCGGGATGTGCCGGAGTTCGTCGAAGACATGGAGGCGGCCCGCGACGATACCGCCAAGTTCGAACGGATCGTCCAGCGCTGGGGCGTGCGCCGCAGCCACCCGCAGTTCTGGCGCTACTTCCATGACCTGAACACCTTCATCAAGGAGACCGAGCCGGTGGAGGCGGGGGTGCTGGACATGAACCGCTACGAGAACCTTTGATCGATTGCCGGGGAGGGCGCCTGACCTTTCCCGGCTTTTTGCAGTCGGACCCTTGGGTGGTTCCAGATGCAAATGGGGTTGCGTTGCAGCCCATCGCGGGACAAGCCCGCTCCTACAGGGATCGCCACAAACCTTGTGGGAGCGGGCTTGTCCCGCGATCGAGCGCGAAGCGCTCGCCTACCTGCACTGGGCCTCAATGCACCGAAAACCGCAGGAACCGACATGCTGTATTCGCTTCAGGCTCTCCGGGCGTTCGCCGCCTGGGTGGTTGTGTGCCACCACTTCATGCAGATCTTCTTCGACTTCCACGCCACCGGCCCCATCGGCCAACTGCTTGCCGACCGGGGCGCTGTTGGCGTGGACATCTTCTTCGTCATCAGTGGCCTGGTGATCTACCTCTCGACCCGCGACAAACCCATCGCGCCAGGGCAGTTCCTGCTCAACCGGGTATTGCGTATCGTGCCAGCCTACTGGTTCTACACGCTGCTCATGGGCGCGCTGATGCTGGTGGCCAGCCGCTGGATGCCGCACCAGGTGTTCGATTGGCAGCACCTGCTGCTGTCGTTGCTGTTCATACCGGCCGAGAACCCCGGTGGCTACGGCTTGTACCCGACCCTCAACGTCGGTTGGACATTGAACTTCGAGATGTTCTTCTACCTGCTGTTCGGCCTGGCATTCCTGGTGCGTCGGCGCCATCACCTGCTGCTGGTCACTGGCGCACTGTTGTTGGTCAGCGAGGTGCTGGGGCGGGTCGGGGTGCTCAGCCGCTTCTACAACAACGGCATCATCTATGAGTTCCTGTTGGGTATCGGCATCGGCGTTCTGTATCGCCGGGGCCTGGTGCGCGAAGGGCTGTGGCTGCCGCTGCTGGTGCTAGGCCTGGCCGGCTTGGCCCTCTATCACCTGGATGCCTCGGTACGCTTGCTGCACTGGGGCCTGCCCAGCGCGCTGGTGGTGCTGGCCTTCGTCGCGCTCGAGCCGTACTTCCACGGCAACCGGGCACTCAAGGCCCTGGGCGACTGCTCCTATTCGGTGTACCTGATGCATGTGCTGGTGCTGTATGGCGGCTGGTTCGCCAGCCAACGCCTGGGCTTGGACCCCTACGGCGTGTTCGCTGCCTGTGTGCTGTCCATTGGACTAATGTCGTGGCTCAGCTACCAGTGGCTCGAACGTGGCCTGCACCGGCGCCTGCAAGCCTGGTTGCAGGCGCGCGGGGAGCAACGGCAGGCGTTCGCGCTTTCCCGAGTCAAATACTAGGACTTTGTTCGAAGGCCAGGTTGGCGTACACTTGGCCGCAAGTCTGTGAGGAACTTCCATGAGCGCTATAACCATTACCGACGCCGCCCATGATTACCTGGCCGATCTGCTCTCCAAGCAGAACACCCCGGGTATCGGCATTCGTATTTTCATCACCCAGCCGGGTACCCAGTACGCCGAAACCTGCATCGCCTACTGCAAGCCGGGCGAAGAGAAGCCCGATGATACCGCCGTCGGCCTGAAGAGCTTCACCGCCTACATCGACGCGGTCAGCGAGCCGTTCCTCGAGGACGCGCTGGTCGACTACGCCACCGACCGCATGGGCGGCCAGCTGACCATCAAGGCGCCGAACGCCAAGGTGCCGATGGTCAACGAGGACAGCCCGCTCAACGAACGCATCAACTACTACCTGCAGACCGAGATCAACCCGGGCCTGGCCAGCCACGGCGGTGCCGTGAGCCTGGTGGACGTGGTCGACGACGGCATCGCCGTGCTGCAGTTCGGTGGCGGTTGCCAGGGCTGCGGCCAGGCCGACGTTACCCTCAAGGACGGTATCGAGCGTACCCTGCTCGAGCGCATCCCGGAGCTCAAGGGCGTGCGCGACGTGACCGACCACAGCAAAAAGGAAAACGCGTACTACTGATCCTGTTCGCAGGTCAACAGCCTGGGGCTGCTGTGCAGCCCTTTCGCGGCGCAAGGCCGCTCCTACAGAAGCTGCGCCGCGCCTGGGCCGGATTGATTAGCGCTGCCCCCTGTAGGCTGAAATCAGGTACGTTGCGCCAGCGCACCCATGGCCATGAACAGCGCGGCGATGGCCCGGGCTTCATGCAGTTCGCCACGAGCCACCAAGGCAGGGACCTCGGCCAAGGGCACTGTCACGCATTCCAAGGGCTCAGGTTCGTCACCCCCATCACTGTTGCAGGGGCTGAGCTGCTCGGCCAGCACCACCCGGCAGCGGTGGCACAGATGCCCAGGCGCCAAGGTCAGCTCACCCAGCTCGGTCAGGCGGGTGGCATGCAGGCCCACTTCTTCCCCCAATTCCCGCTGCGCCGCCTCCAGGTAGCTTTCCCCCGTGTCGGCTCCGCCCTTGGGCAGGCCGAGGATGGTTCCTTCCACACCCACGGCGTATTCACGAACCATCAGCACATGCGCAGGGTCAGGCATGACCACCAACAGCACCGAGCGGTAGCCGGTGCCGCGCAAGCGCTCGTACACCCGGCGCTGGCCATTGCTGAACTGCAGGTGCAGGGCTTCGATCTGGAAATGGCTGCTTTCAGCCAGCAGTTCGGTCTTGAGAATGGTAGGGCTCTGGCGCATGGCGGGGCCTCGGCAAACGGTAGGCGTCAGCGCTACTGTGCGCCGCCTGCCGGCGCCTGCCATCGTCCGAGCGGACGATGGCGGCCACACAGCGTCAGCCGAGGGTGGCGACGCTGCGCAGGATCAAGCGCACGAGCATGGTCTGGCGGGTGACGCCGGTCTTGGAGAAGGTCGAGCGCAGGTGCGCCCGCGAGGTGTTGCGACTGATGCCCAGCTCCTCGGAGGCTTCGTCCAGGGTCAGGCCGTTGGCCAACAGCATGGCCAGCTGGGTTTCGGCAGGGGTGAAGTCGAACAGCGCGCGGACGATTTCCTGGGGCGCCGAGGATTGCTGCTCCGGGTCGCTGATGAAGATCACCACCGTCGGGCACTGCTTGCCTTCGCTCCATGCGGCCAGGGGCACCGACCGCACGATGATGCCGAGGTCTGCGCGCCCGGACGGGCGCTTGACGCGCATGGCCTCGACCACCGAGGCCTGGTTGCCTTTCTGGGAGAGCATGGCCTGGCGCACCAGGCGGCGAAACTCCTGGGTGTCGCGAGCGCTGCCGACCTGCAGGCCGTCATTGACCTGTTTGATCCCGTCCTTCTCCTGCAGCAGCCGTTCGGCCACCTGGTTGGTCTGCAGGACCTTGCCGGTCTCGTCGAGGATGATGGTGCCCACGGCCATCTGGTCGACGGCACCGGCATACAGGTTGCGTTCGGTCTCGATGCGGTTGAGCTGCATGTGCACCTTGACCGAACGTTCCAGGTGCGGGATGAAACGCGCCAGCAAATGCTTCTCGGTGTCGACGAAGGCTGGGTCGTCGCGTCCGCGGCTGATGCGCAGGCGACATTGGGCGCCGTCGCTGGTATTGATGTCCACGCCCAGGATATGGAACACGTCCACCGGCTCCAGGAAGTTGCGGAAGAACTCCGACTGCTTGAGCTCGGCATCCGGCAGGTAGTCGGCCAGGGCGACCACTTCGCGGTTGGGCAGGCCGACGAACGGGTCCAGGGCATAGAAATGCTTGTTGTAGGAGGTGGTGGCTTCCGTGGACGTGCCGTTGGTGCTGACCATCAGGCCATCGACCTGGCTGCTGGGCGGGCGCAGGATGAACGTCACGTGCTTGCTGTGCAGAAGGCTGTTGAGCTGCGTGAGGAAGGTCACCCAGGGGATGTTCTCCAAGGGGCCCTGGTAGAGCTGGCCGACCAGCTCGCTGAAGTCTTCGAGCGTGAGACTCTGCATGGGTGGGTACCGATTTTCTTGTTATTAGCATTGGCGTCGGCGAGCATAAACGGCGCCCTTGTCCGCGCGCAATGTCATGTTGCAAGGCCCGGCCAACGGTCGGAATCGACCGTGCCGGGCGGTGCCAGGGGTGTCGCTGTCAGGCGCGCTCGCCGCTGCGTACCACGAACTGCTTGCTGTCACGGGTGTCCGCGGCCAGCAGTTCGACATCGGTATAGAACTGCTCGTACCAGCGGCGCAGCTGGTACACCGGGCCGTCGCCGTCGCACAGCAGCGGGTTGTCGACGCGGGTCTTGGTGTGCCAGATGGCCACGTCCTCGTAGAACGCCGCCTGGGCCTGTTGCACATAAGCCTTGGCGATGGCTTGGTTCTCTTCCTCACTCAGCCCCGGGATCTTCTTCACCAGCACGCCATAGCGCAGGGTGAAGCTGTTCAGGTCGATCGGCACGTGGCAATTGAGCAGGATCGAATGGATCGGCTGGCCGCCCATGGCGCCGGTCATT
Source organism: Pseudomonas sp. p1(2021b) (assembly GCF_020151015.1). Lineage (NCBI taxonomy): Bacteria > Pseudomonadati > Pseudomonadota > Gammaproteobacteria > Pseudomonadales > Pseudomonadaceae > Pseudomonas > Pseudomonas sp. p1(2021b). The sequence goes on along the minus strand of NZ_CP083746.1, from coordinate 3,123,276 downwards.
TCGGTGATCTGGTAAGCCGGGCCATAGTAGGTGGCCACGGTGTTCAGCTCGCTGTCGCCAGACAGGCGCTCGCTGCGCGCGCGCATGACCTGGGATGCAGTGTGGCCCTCGAAGACGTTGCTGAACTCATCGACCGGCGCGCCATGCACGGTGCCGAAGTGCGCCATGTCGGCGACGTTGTCGATCAGCTCGCGGCAGTTGGTGTCGATCTTCAGCTCGGCGATTTCCCAGTGCGCCCAGGCTTCGTCGTAGCAGGCATCGATGCGCGGGATGGCCTGTTCGGCGATCGGCGGGTTGCCTTGCGGGTCGTTCCAGACGAACAACAGGTGGTTCTGTTCCATGATCGGCCAGCGCTTGATCTTGGCCCGTGGCGGGATGCGCTTGGCGTAGGGAATGTCGTCGCACACGCCCTCGGCGTTCCAGCGCCAGCTGTGGAAGGGGCAGCGGATGGCGTTGCCTTCGATGCAGCCGGTGCTCAGGTCGGCGCCCATGTGCGGGCAGTAGCCGTCGAGGATGTTCAGCTGGCCGTCTTCGCCCTGGAAGGCCACCAGGCGGGTACCGAACACGTCCAGGCGATGGGCCTTGCCATCGCGGTATTGGGCGGCCAGGCCCAGGCAGTGCCAACCGCGCGCGTAGCGGTCCTCCAGCAGTTTGGCTTCGATACGGTGCAGCGTGCTCATGTTGTTGTTCTCCATGCTGTGTAGGGGCCGCCGACTGTTTCGCGCCATTGCGGTGACTGGCGACATGTCTGGCTGTAGCAAGTCGATTCTGCCGCCCATGGCGTAGCGGTCATCGTCTGAACGGACGATGGCTGGCGTCGGCCGGGCCGATCTACTGGCAGCCATCAGCCACGGGCAGGAGAACAAGATGGCGGGACAGGTAGCAGTGATCACCGGCGCGGCCAGCGGTATCGGCCGGGGCCTGGCCGAGCATGCGGCGCAGTTGGGCCTGCGCCTGGTGCTGGCGGATGTCGATGAGCACAGCCTCGCGGCCTTGGCCGCATCGCTGCAGGGGCAAGGGGCTGACGTGCTGGCCTGCGTCACCGACGTGGGCGATGCCGAACAGGTCGCGCGGTTGCGCGACGCGGCGGTGGCGCGCTTCGGCGGCGTCGACCTGTTGTTCAACAACGCCGGCGTGATGCAGACCGGCTACAGCTGGGAAATCGAGGCTGCGCAGTGGCAGCGCATGCTCGACATCAACCTGCGCGGGGTGATCAACGGCGTGCGCTGTTTCGTGCCGCTGCTGCTGGCGCAAGAGCGCCCGGCCCATGTGATCAACACCGCCTCGCTGGCCGGCCTGATCAGCAGCCCGATGCTCGGCCCCTACAACGTGACCAAGCAAGCGGTGGTGGCGTTGTCCGAGACCCTGCACTACGAGCTGCTGCAACTGGGAGTGCCGGTGTCGGTCTCGGTGCTGTGTCCGGGGCCGGTGGCCAGCGCCATCATGGCCTCGGATTCGGCAGGCGAGGGCCCGGCAGCGACGCTGAGCGCCATGCTCGATTCCAGCATCCGTGCCGGCATGGCGCCGCGTGAGCTGGCCGCTCTGGTGTTCGAGGCGATCGCCCAGCAGCGCTTCTGGATTCTCCCACACAAGGATTTCAAGCCCGCCCTGGAACTGCGCCTGCGCAGCATCCTCGAGGAAACCAACCCACGTTTTGCCATGGTCGACGTACAAGGAGAGACCCATGCCGCTCGATAGCCAGCTTGCCGCCGTGCTCCAGGGCTTCACCGCCCAGGGCGAGCCCGACTACGCCAGCCTCGACGCTCGTCAGTATCGCCTGCATGCCGACAACCTGATGCCGCCGTTGCCGGGGGCCGACATGGCGGAGGTTCGCGAACTGCAGGTCGCAGGTGCCGCAGGCATGCTGGCGGCGCGCCTGTATCGGCCGGTGGCGCGGGACGGCTTGCCGCTGCTGGTGTTTTTCCATGGCGGGGGCTTTGTCATCGGCAACCTGGACACCCACGACAACCTGTGTCGTACCCTGGCCCTGGAAACCAGCGCTGTGGTGGTGTCGGTGGGCTATCGCCTAGCACCGGAGGCCCGCTTTCCGGCAGCCCCGGAGGACTGCTACGCGGCGACGCGCTGGCTGGTGGAACGTGCCCAGGACCTTGGCGTGGATGGCAGCCGCGTGGCGCTCGCCGGTGACAGCGCCGGGGGCAACCTGGCTATCGCGGTCGCCCGCCTTGCCCGTGAGCGACAGGGGCCGGCCATCCGTCATCAGTGCCTGTTCTACCCGGTCACGGACGCCGCCTGCGACAGCGCTTCCTATGCCGACTTCGCCGAAGGCTACCTGCTGTCCCGGGCCATGATGGGCTGGTTCTGGGCGCAGTACCTGGAGCATGCCGGGCAGGGCGATGACCCCCTGGCTTCGCCCCTGCGCGATGAATACCTGCAAGGGCTGCCGCCCACCACCTTGCTGACCGCCGAGTACGACCCCTTGCGCGATGAAGGCGAGGCCTTCGCCGAGCGCCTGCAGGCCGCAGGCGTTGCGGTGCGCCTGGCGCGTTGCGAGGGCATGGTGCATGGGTTCGTCAGCATGGCGCCGTTCGTCGAGGCGGCGGCCCGTGCCTTGCAGGGCGCCTGCGCCGATATCCGCCGGGCATTGTGCTGAGCGTTGCCGCCTCGTCCGTTTGGACGAGGCGGGCGGCGCGCGGCAATTCTAGTCTGGCTTCACACGTCCCCCTCCTGCGTAGAGGAATGGCCATGAAAACAACAACAAGATGCTGCCTGACCCTGATCGTGTGTGCCTTCGCTGCCATCTACGTGGCTGCGTTGACACGCCCCCTGCCTATGCCATTGAGCGTGGCCTATTACTGCCAGCCCAACTTCCAGCCCTGCTACATGCCGGTGCCCAGCGCCATGCGCCTGCTGCCCTGAACGTTTACGCAGCGAGGTGGAGCAACAGGCGCACTTGGTTGCGGATCTGCGCTTCTTCGGCGGGCACCAGGCAATAGGCCAGGCATAGCCGACTGACCAGGGCAACGCAGTCGGCCAGGCTGGCAGCACTGCCGTGGCCGGCGGCACAGGCCTCGAACGGGCCGGCCAGCACCTGCTGCCACAGCGGCGCGATGTCCTCGAGGATGTAGGCGAATACCTCGGGGCTGGCCGCCTTGGCCAGGTAGCCCTGGTGAAAACCACCTCGATGCTGGTCGCGGTAGCGCACGGCGAAGCACAGGCATTCCTCCAGGTAGCGCTCGAAGTTGTCTTCGAAGGCGCTCAATTGCTGCTGCATGGCGCTGAAGAACGCGGCGTTCTCGCTGCTGATCACTGCCTGGACCAGCTCGTGCTTGGTTGCGAAGTAACGGTACAGCGTGCGCCGGGAAATGTTCGCGCGGCGGGCCACGTCATCGATGGCGAAGCCGTCTGGGCCCAGTTCGATCATCGCAGCCAGTGCGCATTCCAGGATCTGCTGGCGCCCTTGCTCGGCGCTGTCCATGCGGCTGGCGTCACCCCAGCGCAGTTGTCGGGTCATGGCGACACACCTTCATCTGTTCTCGATCGATCGCGATTGTCGCAGCAAATGGCACGGCTGCAAATTTTTGTGACATGCAATGACTCAAATTATAAATGATGTGACATAGTGGTTGTCCATGGAATGCCATGCGGCCCTGTGGCCGCCAACGGGGGAGGTGCATCGATGAACAATGACAACACCCATGCCGTGCATTGGGATGCCGTGTACGACGTGGTCGTGGTCGGCTCTGGGGCCGGAGCCATGACCGCGGCGCTGCGGGCCCATGACCAGGGCCTGTCGGTACTGATGGTGGAAAAGGCGGCTGAATACGGGGGCACCACGGCGATCTCCGGCGGAGGTATCTGGATCCCGTGCAACGACCAGATCGAAGGGCTCGGCGGCAGCGACTCACGGGCAGAAGCCCAAGCCTACTTGCGTGCGACTGTAGGTGAGGACTACGACCCCGCGCGCATGGAGGCCTACCTGGAGCAGGGGCCGAGGATGGTTGGCTACCTGGCCGCCCAGGCCCAGACCTACTTCCGTGCAGTGCCGCGTTACCCTGACTACTACCCCGAGCTCGAGGGTGGCAAGCCTGGCTATCGCACCATGGAGCCGGCCAGCTTCGATGCGGCGCGCCTGGGCGAGGAATTCCAACGCCTGCGTGCGCCGTCGCCCGCGACGTTGATCGCCGGGCGCATTGCCATGACCCAGGTGGAGGCCCATACCATCCTGGCCAAGGAACCCGGCTGGCTCTGGCTCACCGCGCGCCTGGGCCTTGGCTACATGGCCGACCTGCGTTGGCGCCGGCGCACGCCCCGGGATCGACGCCTGACCCTGGGCAACGCGCTGGTCGCCAGCCTGCGTGCGGCGATGCTGGCGCGGGGTATCGAGTTGTGGTTGCAGACGCCGATGCGCGCCTTGCACAGCCATGACGGCAAGGTCAGCGGCGTGCGGGTCGAACGCGAGGGCAGGCCGCTGAATGTGCGCGCTGCATTCGGCGTCATCCTGGGGTGTGGTGGCTTCGAGGCCAACCAGCTGATGCGTGAGCAGTACCTGCCCAGCCCGACCCGTGCCGAATGGACTGCGGCACCGCCGATCAACCATGGCGACGGGATCCGCGCGGGCCTGGAGCAAGGCGCCGGGGTGGCGTTGATGAGCCATACCTGGGGCGCACCCACCGTGCATGTGCCGGGCGAGGAGAAGCAGCGCGCGTTGTTCGTCGAGCGGGCATTCCCCCGCTGCATTATGGTCAACGGCAACGGCCGGCGGTTCGTCAACGAGGCCGCGCCCTATCCGGACATCATCTACGCGATGTACGCCGACCAGCAGCGCGCCGGCACCAATGTGCCGGCCTGGCTGATCTTCGATGCCGAATACCGCAAGCGCTACCCCTGTGGTGTGCTGTTGCCTGGCTCGGTACAGCCGGACAGCAAGATCCCCGAGGGCTGGCTGGACAACGTGATCTACCGCGCCGACAGCCTGGCGGCATTGGCGGACAAGATCGGGGTGGATGCAGCGGGGTTGGAGCAGAGCGTAAGCCGCCTCAACCAGCAGGCCGCCCAAGGTGTCGACGAGGACTTCGGCAAGGGCGCGAGCCTGTTCGACCGTTACTACGGCGACAGCAACTGCCAGCCCAACCCTTGCCTGGGGCCGCTGGAGCGGGCGCCTTACTATGCGCTGCGTATCGACGCCGGTGAGCTGGGCACCAAGGGGGGGCTGTGCACCGATGCCGATGCTCGCGTGCTGCGCCCTGACGGCTCGGTGATCGAGGGCCTGTACGCTATCGGCAACACCAGTGCGGCACTGATGGGCAAGACCTACCCGGGCCCAGGCTCGACCATCGGCCCGGCCATGACCTTCGGCTACATCGCGGCGAACCACTTGGCGTGCCAGGTACCCATCGAACAGCCTGACATAGTGACCGAGGGCGCTACGCATTGACGCATCTGGGGCGGCTCCTGCGCTAGGCAGGCCGGCCCAATCGCGGGGCAAGCCCGCTCCCACAGGTACCGCGCAGTGTTCCTGCGCAACGCCACACCTGTGGGAGCGGGCTCGTCCCGCGATCAAGGGCGCAGCCCGTGCCAGGCGCCCCTGTAGGTCAACCGAACGTGCTTCCCGCCAGCATGCCGCCGTCGATGATGAACTCCGAGCCCGTGCAATAGCTGGACTCGTCGCTGGCCAGGAACAGCACCAGGTTGGCGACTTCTTCCGGCTGGCCGATACGCGGGATCGGTAAGCCCTTGTAGACCTGCGCCGGGTCGAAGTCGGCCATTTCCGGCGGTCGCGCCATCGCTGTGTCGATCCCTCCCGGGTGCACCGAATTGACACGGATGCCGCTGGCACCGAGCTCCAACGCTGCCGACTTGGTCATGCCGCGCACGGCGAACTTGCTCGCCGAATAGGCCGTGCCATAGGCCACACCCTCCATGCCGGCAGTCGACGACACATTGACGATCGAACCGCCGCCCGCCTGGCGCATGGCGGCCAGCACTGACTTCATACCCAGCCAGCAGCCGACCTGGTTGACCTCGATGACCTGCCGATAGTCCTCCAGCGAACAATATTCCAGCGGCGCCATGCGCAGGGTCGCGGCATTGTTGACCAGCACATCGAGCTTGCCGAAGTGCGCAACCGTGACCTCCACGGCAGTCTGCCACTGCTCGGCACTCGTCACGTCCAATGGTTGGAAGCGCGCCGCGTCGCCCAGTTCGGCGGCCAGAGCCCGGCCTTCCTGCTCGAGCACATCGGCGATCACCACCTGCGCACCTTCGGCGACGAAGCGCCGGGCCTCCGCCGCGCCCTGGCCGCGTGCGGCGCCCGTGATCAGGGCAACTTTGCCTGCCAATCGAGTCATCATGAAAGCTCCTTTATTTGTGGGGAAATGGCCCAGGCGCCCTGCACCTGGGCAGGGGGAACACTCAGGCGCCGATGACACGGATCGGCTGTTCGCCATCCCAGCCGCGTGCCTGGGCGATGCCGTGGTCGATCATCTGGCGCAGGCCTGCGCCCTCGATGACTTCGAACAGCACGCCAGGCTCGGCGGGGTTTTCCAGGTAGCACACGCGGGTCGCGGCATTGCCGGCTTCGAACACCGGCTGCAAGCCGCGTTGGCACAAGCCGGCGACGGCGCTGTCCAGCTCGCTTACCACCCAGGCCATATGGTGCATGCCCCGGGTATCGCGGTAGGGGGAAGGGCTGTCGCCAAGAGGTTGGATCAGCTCGATCTGTAGGTCGCCGCGGTAGGCCAGGCCTACATGCATGCGCACCTGGACCGGTTGGCCGCGGTAATGGCCCTGCAGCTCGATATCGCGAAACAGGGTCCAAGGCCCGACGCCCAGGTGTTGCAGCCAGTGCTGGATGCTCTGGTCGAGGTCGTCGACGACGAAACCGATCTGGTCGAATGCGTTTGGGGGGCTGTGTTGCATGGCGCAGGCCTCGCTATGGCACGTATTTATTCTTGTGTGGTCTATAATGGCACAAAATAATTAATGTGTGACATTGCGATTCGAGGCATCACAAGGCCCTTGCGCTTGCTACAACCGGTCGTTCTTGGCACCCTTTGCCGGCCATTTCGTATCGCCCCTACCGCGAAAGAAGGAACCGCCAAGGTGAGCTGGGAAAAAGTCGGGAAAGCCCTCGTGGGCGTGCTGGTCGTCGCGACCTCGGTCGCGGCGCTTTATGCGCTGCTCAAGGACGACGCCGGTCTGGAGGCGCGCCTGACCTACGCCTACCTGACCTACCCCAGCCAGTTCAGCGAACGCATCAGCACCACCAACGACTTGCTCAAGTACGAACGCCTGCATGAGCAGGTGAGCGCCATCGGCAAGGGGGCGCTCAGCCATCAACAGGTCGACAAGCTCGTCGAGCTGGCCCAGGCGCCTTACCTGCAGTTGTTCGCCAAGCCTTTCGAAGCAGGCTTGGTGGATCATCGCACTGGGCTGCTCATCGAGTTGCGCAACAAGGGCCAAACCCCATTGAGGAAGGTGCAGATTCGCCTGCCGGCCAAGGGGCTGGTGCAGATTCGCGACGATGCCGGCAACGATACCATCGTCCAGGCACCGACCAGCGTGATCGAGATCGACGCCATCAGGCGCGAGGGGGCGAGCAAGGTGTGGGTCTACTTCGACTCGGACTATTCACTGATCCGTCAGGGCGGGATCAGCATCCGCCATGACGGTGGCGCGGCCGATGTGCAGATCTACCGGGAGTTCGTCGGCTTTCCGGCCTGGGCCGGGCGCTATGGCCGGGAGCTGGTAGCAGCACTGGCCGTGCTGGTCGTGGTCGTGCTCGGGCTGGGGGCGGTGTGCTTCAGGCAGCGGCGCAGGGCCTGCGGCGATGGGCTTGCCCGCCGGTAGGCCAACGGTTCTCCTGCTGGCCTCGCAAGGCCGGCGTTACTGCAGGCTTGCCTGCAGCGCCTCGATGAAAGTTTCTTCAGCGCGGCTCATGCGCTGCTCGCGGTTCCACAGCAGGTGGATGTCCACATCGGCGATACCCTCCAGCGGCGGCAGCTTCCACAGCAGCCCCGCGTCCACATCCGGGGCTACCACATGTTCGGGCAGGCAGCCGATACCGAACCCTGCGATCACCAGGCGGCGCACTTCTTCGAGGCTTGGCGAGGAGGCGATGACGCGCCCGGCGAAGCCCTGTTGATCGCGGAAGATGGTCAGCGGCGAGAGCATGCCGCCGATCTGGTCGCTGCTGAAGCTGACGAAGCTTTCTTGCTGCAGGTCGCCCTCCAGCTGGCCGAACAGCCGGTGGTGCTTGCCGCAGAAGAAGGCGTAGCGCTGGCGATGGAACAGCCGCTGCTCCAGGCGTGGCTGCGGGCGCCGGTTCAGGCTCAGGCCGGCGGTGGCGGTCTTCTCCTGCAGGGCCGCGACGATGTCGGCGCTGCGCATCACCTCGATCTCGAGCTCGACCCGGGGGTATTGGTGGTGGAACCGAGCCAGGCATTCGTCGAAGCGGGCATCGACCACGCGGCTGACCATCAGCAGGCGCACCTTGCCCACCAGCTCGGTGGCTGGTTGTTCCAGCAGGCTGCCGATCTGCGCCATCTGGCCATATATCTCGCCGGCCAGCTGGAACAGTTGCTCGCCTACCTCAGTGAGCACGAAGCGCGGCCCGCGGCGGGCGATGAGCTGGCGCCCGAGCTGCTCCTCGAGGCGCTTGAGCGCCTGGCTCACGGCAGGTTGGGTCAGGTGCAGGCGCGCGGCGGCGCGGCTGATGGACAGCTCTTGGCCGATCACGCGGAAAGTGCGCAGCAAGTTCCAATCGAGGCGGTCGGTGAGCAGGCGGTCGGGCATGGCGAAGAATAAGTAGGGCTAATGGTAGAAAGGGTAACCAGAAAGCGGGTTGATCATGGCTCAGGGCCGACAGTCGGCGCCTGGGCCCCGCCTCGGCGTACATGCTTGACCAACACCTTCTCCAGCAGCGCCCACATCGCCGGGTCGGTACTGAATGCCACATTGAAGCGCATCCAGCCCGTGGCCTGGGTATCGACCATGAACAGCTGCCCGGGGCCCAGCATGATGCCTTGCTCCAGGGCATCGTCCAGCAGCGCGGCACTGTCAGGCAGGGCAGGGTGGCGGGTCCAGATGTACATGCCTTCGTCCGACTCGATGAACAACTCGAAGCCCAACCGGTGCAGGTGGCGGCCCACGTCCTGGTGCGCCTGCGCCAGGCGCTGGCGCAGGCGCTTGAGGTGCTTGCGCCAGCGGCCATCGATGATGGCCGCATACACCACGCGCTCCATCACCTGCGAGGTGGTGAGCCCCGAACGCATCTTCAGGTGCAGCAATTGCTGCATCAGGTCGGCGTTGGCCAGCAGGTAGCCCACCCGTACGTTGGGTGAAATGCTCTTGGAATAACTGCCGACGTAAACGACCTGTTGCAGTGGGTCGAGGCTGGCCAGGCACGGCTGTGGCTCGGCGATCATGTCGGCGTAGAGGTTGTTTTCCACCAAGCGGAAGTTGTGCCGCGTGGCCAGTTGCAACAGGCGATGCAGTTGCGCCAGCGGTGTGCGCGAGCACGTCGGGCTGTGCAGGTGGGGCTGGGTGAAGAAGACCGTGGGCCGGTGATGGGCCAGCAGGCGCTCCAGCAGGTCCAGGTCGTACCCACTCGGGGTTCGTGGCACGCCCATCAAGGTAGCGCCCTGGGTGCGCAGGATGCTCATCAGGTTGGGATAGCCGGGGTCATCCACCAGCACCACATCCCCCGGGCGTACCAGGGTACGCACGGTCAGGTCCAAGGCTTGGCTGGCGCCATGGGTCAGCATCAACTGCGCCGGATTGGCGACGATCGACAGTTCCTGTTGCAGGTTCTGTGCGGTCAGGGCACGCAGCTCCGGCAGGCCCATCGGGTCGCCGTAGCCGGAAAGCTCCAGCGGGCTGCCGGCCACCTGGCGCAGGCCGCGGCGTAGCCCGTCCTCGTACATCCAGTCGTTGGGCAGCCATCCGCAGCCAGGCTTGAACGGCAGTTGGCGGGTTTCGAAGATCTGTTGCAAGTACCACTCGGAATTGAACGTCGGCCGGGTGGTGCCAAGTGCTTGGCCCTGGGTGTCCAGCAGCTCGCCCGCCGCACGATTGACGAAGAACCCCGCATTGCCGCGACTGACCAGCAGGCCTTGGGCGACCAGGCGATCATAGGCCTCGACCACGGTGAAGGTGCTCACCGAATAGGTCGCGGCAAAGGCGCGGATCGATGGGACCTTGGCGCCGGGCTTGAGGGTCTGGTTGTCGATCAGCTCGCGCAACCCGTCGATGATCTGGTTGACCAGCGGGGTGGAGGAGTCCGGATGTAGCTGGAGCATTGGGGTGCCTTCAGGTGTGCGTATCGCAAGGTGGCGCGTGCGGTCGATTCGCGTGGCGAACCAACCGTTCAGCTCCCCGGCGTCGGCAGGGTGTCGCAGGTGTATTGCATTGGCGGCCTGTACAGTGCAGTGCGTTTTTCATGCCACTGTGCATGGCTCTGTGTGCCAGACATTTTTACATTACGTGTCAGATATCGCCACAGCATACCTGTCAGCGTCATGCACAATCATAAATTCGCTGCTTTACCGTCGAGGTTCGCCTCGCACCTTCATTGCGCCGCGCCGAGCCGCCGAAGCCCGGCCGGCATACCGTTCAGTTCGTTCGCAGGTTCGCCTTCGGACGCGTAAGCAGGCCGCCACGGAAGGCCTGCGTGTGCCTGGCGCACACCTCCTGCCCGCTTGAGTACTGATGTCAGGTGAGACCGATAGCCATCGGGGTTTCACAGTTTTTCCTTGGATAAAAAGAAGCACGGGGTACATAACTGATGGACGCAACATCCACATCCACCACTGCGAAAGGTGAGCACGAGAGCAAGCTCAGCGCCTCGCTCAAGTCGCGTCACCTGACGATGATGTCGATCGCCGGGGTCATCGGCGGCGCCTTGTTCGTCGGTTCCGGCAGCGTGATCCACAGCGCTGGCCCCGCCGCGGTCCTGGCGTACCTGGCCGGTGGCATCCTGGTGGTGCTGATCATGCGCATGCTGGGCGAGATGGCGACTTCCTCGCCGGATACCGGCTCGTTCTCCACCTACGCCGACCGCGCCATCGGGCGCTGGGCCGGTTTCACCATCGGCTGGCTGTACTGGTGGTACTGGGTCATCCTCATGGCCTGGGAAGCGTACGTGGCGGGCAAGATCCTGCATGGCTGGTTCCCGGGGGTCAGCGTCAACGTGTTCGTGCTGGCCACGACCCTGCTGTTGATCACGGTCAACTTCTTCAACGTCAAGCACTATGGCGAGTTCGAGTTCTGGTTCGCCTTGATCAAGGTGGTGGCCATCGTCTGCTTCCTGATCGTGTGTACCGCGGCGGTGTTCAATATCTGGCAATTCGGTGAGGTGCGTGGCATCAGCCACCTGACGGCCGAAGGTTTCATGCCCAATGGCATCACCACGGTGATCGGCGCGCTGCTGGGGGTGATGTTCGCCTTCCTCGGTGCCGAGATCGTCACTATCGCGGCCTCCGAATCCAAGGACCCCTCCACCCAGATCGTCAAGGCCACCAATTCGGTGGTGTGGCGTGTATGCCTGTTCTACGTGGGCTCCATCTTCCTGATCGTCTGCCTGGTGCCATGGAACGACCCGCACCTGGGCGAGTCCGGCTATGGCGCCTACCGTCGTACCCTGGAGCTGCTGGGCGTGCCATACGCCGAGCTGCTGATGAACTTCGTGGTGCTGACCTCGGTGAGCAGTTGCCTGATCTCCGGTCACTACACCGCCTCGCGCATGCTGTTCTCCCTGGGCCAGCGTGGTGATGCGCCGTCGTTCTTCAAGATCACCCGTGCCGGCACCGGCGTACCGGTGTACGCGATCATGGGGTCGTGCGCGGTGGCGATCTTCTGCGCCCTGATCAATTTCAGCGAAACCCTGCGCCCGAAGGATGTGCTGGAAACGCTGATGAACACCACCGGCATGATCGCCCTGTTGGTGTACCTGGTGATCGCCTTCTCGCAGCTGCGCATGCGTCGCAAGCTGCAGGCCGAAGGCAAGGAGATCCGCCTGCAGATGTGGTTGTTCCCTTGGCTGACCTACCTGGTGATCGCCTTTATCGTGGTCTGCCTGGTGGTGATGGCGTTCATGCCTGACTACCAGATCCTGGTGATCTCCACGGGTATCGCGGCTGCTATCGTGGTGGCCATGGGCGTGGTCCACCAGATCCGTACCAGCAAACGCCACTGAGGCATCCTGTAGCACAACGCGGCCGGCTCCCCTTGGGGACCCGGCCGCGTTTCATTTCTGCCTGTCGGCCTTGCTGACCACGGTGACCCAACGGGTAAAGCGATGCACGCTGATCGGCAGGTCGGCTTGCAGGTCGGCCAGGGCCTGGTCGCTGTCGTCCTGGGGGAGGTCGTAGGAAACGCGGAGGCCTTGCAGGGCCTCCCGGTCGAACAGCAGCACGCCCTGGCGATGGCGGGCCAGGCGCTCGAGGGTAGTGACCAAGGGCTGGCCAGCCGCAGGCAGGCGCTGCAGGTGCCAGGCCGCCTGCAGCATGCCGGTATCCACGGTCTCCAGCGTGCCGGGCTCGCCCGCGCTGAAGCGCAGTTGCTGGCCTCGGCCCAGCGACAGGTGCCGCCCGGCTTCCTGCAGTTCGACCCTGCCATGCAGCACGCTGACCTGGGTGGCGTTGCCCAGGTGCTCGATGATCAGGCGGGCATCCAGCGGGCGCAAGGTACCTTCGGGTGTGCCGACCCGGAACGGGCGCGGGTCGCCTGGGGCCACCTCCAGCAACACCTGGCCAGCGAGCAGTTGCAGGTGGCGCTGCTGGGCATCGAACTCCACATCCACCGAGGAGCTGGCATCCAGGGTCAGCAGGCTGCCGTCTTCCAGCTGGCGGGTGAGACGGTGCTGGCTGTCGGTGGACAGGTCAGCCAGCTCGAAGCCTTGGCCCATCCAGGGCGAGGCAAGCAATGCACAGGCCGCGACCAGGGCGAGAATGGCCAGGGGCAGGGCGAGGCGGGGGAGCAGGTTCATAGGCGGTGGGGCGCATCTTCCTTGGCGGGTCACCTAAGGATAGACGCTGAGACCCATTTACCGAGGCTGTATGGCAAGGGCTTGGCCCTTAGTCGCGTCAATGCACCGTTTGGCGTTGCTTCACACAGGCCTGTGCCTGCAGGGCCAGAGCATCCAGGCGTTCATCGCGCTGCTTTTCCGCGTCGAGCATGGCCTCGTCGCCGTGCTGCTTGACCAGGTAGGCGTGGATCTGCCGTACCTCGGTGGTGCGGTAGATCGGTGCGATGTCCAGGCGGCCGACCAAGGCGCCGCTGGCCTGCCCGGTACTGCTCATCAATACCTGGGGGCCCGCGGCGGCGACGACCTGCAGGCCCATCGCCTCGAACCAGGGCACCTGGCCTGCGAAGGCATTGAGCTCGACACAGGCGTGGCGTGCCTGGATGTCGGCCACCAGCGCACGGGCGATGCCTTGGCGGCGATGGCTGGGCTGCACGGCGAGGAAGGCCAGGACACATGCCTGGTCATTGTCCTGGGCGGGCAGGGCCAGGGCGAAACCGAGCAACTGATCCGGCGCTTCGGCATCCAGGGCGAGGGTCAGCTCCACCGCCAGGCCGCGTGTGCCGTCCAGCGCTTGCAGGTATTGGTGCACTTCCAGGCCGACGCCGTACTGGTACAGCGGATACAACGGGTTGTCCACGGTGATGGCCACGCTGCTCAGCTCGCCGACATGATCGATCACCAGTTGACGGATCTGGTTCTGGAAGGATTCGGGGGGCACGCCGTCGAGACGGCTGAGGATGAACATCGGGCAAGCTCCAGCTAGGGTCGAATCGTGCCGCGCCGCACCGCGCGGGGTGTACAGTCTAACCCAGGCCGGCGTGCATCCGCGCGCGATCCTGGCGTCTGGCTGGATCCGCGTGGACGGCTATGCTTTTCGCTGCGTCGAGCCGTCCAGGCGCTTGCCAGAAGTCCGGTTTTTCCAAAGGAGAAGGCTCCATGAAATCCATGACACTGCTGATGATCGCGTCCGTCTTGAGCGTTGCCGCCCATGCCGAATCCGGCCCGGAAACCAACTGCGCCGCCAAGATCAAGGAACTTGAGGACATCCACAGGGCCGATGGCCAGGCCTTGCATGGCGGTATGGCCCAGGACTACCAGAAACTGCTTACCCAGGCCAAGGATGCCCAGGCCGCCGGCGACATGACCAAGTGCCAGGCTTCGGCCGACCGCGCCAAGACCATCTACAACAAGGCGCGGGGCCGATAGCGCATCCTTCTGGCTTCGCCGCCCTACGTACGTGGGTACTCTTGTGGGGCTGGCGAAGCCGGTTGCCAGGGCGTTCCGGTATGGCCCTGGTCTCGGGTAAGCTTTGCGCTACAGCGATAGCTTCAAGAGATTGCGCATGCCCCAGACTACCCTTGCCCTTGACTGCCTGCTCGAGCAATGCCTGGCCCTGCCACTGTTACCGTCGTGGCGCAAGACCTTGCAGCGGCGCCTGGAGCAGCGCCAGGTCGAAGACTGGGCCCCGCGCCTGGAAGGAGCCGCCCGTGGCCTATGATGTGGATGATCGGCTGGTGGTCGGCGTAGCGTCCAGCGCGGTTTTCGACCTCAGCGAGTCCGACGCCGTGTTCCGCCGTGAGGGCGAGGCGCAGTACCGCAAGTACCAGGAGCAGCACCTGCACACGCCCTTGGGCAAGGGCATCGCCTATCCCTTCATCAAGCGCCTGTTGGCGCTCAATGACCTGCGCGAAGACCCCAACGACCCGTTGGTCGAGGTGGTATTGCTGTCGCAGAACGACCCGGACACCGGCCTGCGGGTGATGAAGACCATCGAGCATTACGGCCTGAACATGACCCGGGCCATCTTCATGCAGGGCCGCTCGCCCTATGAATATATCCCGGCGCTGAACATCGCCCTGTTCCTCTCCGCCGACAAGAAACACGTGGACGCCGCGATTCAGGCCGGCTACCCGGCCGGCCAGGTGCTCGACTCGCAGTTCGACGATGACGAAAGCGACGACAGCCTGCGCATCGCCTTCGACTTCGATGGCGTGCTGGCCGGTGACGAGTCGGAAGCCGTGATGCAGCGCGATGGCCTGCTGGGCTTTCATGCCCACGAGGTGACCAATGTCACCCAGCCCCACAACCCTGGGCCGCTCAAGGAGTTCTTCGTGCGGATCGCGAGGATCCAGGCGATCGAAGAGCAGTACAAGCTCAAGCACGAAGGCTACGAGAACCGCCTGCGGGTCTCTATCGTCACTGCCCGCAATGCCCCGTCCCACGAGCGCGCCCTCAACACGCTCAAGAGCTGGGGCGTGATGGCCAACGATGCGTTCTTCCTGGGCGGTATCGAAAAGCGCCGGGTGCTGCAGGTGCTCAAGCCGCACATTTTCTTCGACGACCAGTCCGGGCACCTGAAGGGCACCAGCACCGTGGTGCCCTCGGTACACATTCCGTTCGGTGTCACCAACCAGACGGGGTAGGCGGGGGCGAAGACGTGTAAGAGCGGGCTTGCTCCGGGAACACCGGCGAAGCCGGTGCCATCCAGCGAGTCGAATGTATGGGTGCTTAGAACCAGCGGTCGTTGCGCTTGCGCCCGCGGGTCAGGGCCGGCAGGATCAGGCCGGCGAGCAAGCCGGCACCGGCGATGCTGCCGCCGTACACCATGTAGCGCATCATCACCTGCTTGTTCTCGTCACCCAGGCGTGCCTGGGTATCGCGCAGGGACGATTGGGCCTGGTCGAGCTGTTCGTTGAGCGACTTGTTGCGCGCTTCCAGCTCGTCGATCAACGCCTTGCGCGAGTCGAGGGTTTCCTGCATGCCTTGCACGCGGTTCTTCCAGCTGTCATCGATGGTCTTGAGCTGGTCGGACAGCTGCGCCACCTTGGCATCCAGTGCTGGCAGGCGCTCGGCCTGGCCAGGCACCGACTGCAGGTCGCTGGTGAGGATCCACACCAGGTCGCCGTTCTGGCCGCGTACCTGGCTGTAGTTGCCCTGGGTGTCGACCAGAGTGACCTTTTGCCCGGCCTTGACCGAGCCTACGATACGGTGGCCATTGGTCGGGCCGCTGCGCACATAGGTGCTCAGGCTGTCGCTGACCCAGCGTGCGTCGCTGGCCGGTTCTTCGGCATGGACGGGGCCGGCGAGGGCAACCAGGGCGGCGGCGAACAGGGTGGCAAGGGCAGGGGAGGCAGGGCGGAAGTCGGGCATGGTGGTCTTCGCTGAAACAGGACAAAAGAAGGCCCGGTGACTGGGCCGATGAACCGGTCGGTGATTTGACCGTCAGCGAAAGACCGTTTTTATCGAAGCAGGTTCACTGCTTGATGTAGGAAATGTCTGCAGGATGTTGCAGGGAGGGGACCGAAGGAGTGCCTGTTCCTGCCCTATCGCCGGCAAGCCGGCGCCCACTCGCCCTGCGCTGCCTTCTCAAGCAGCGCTTGCCTGTGGGAACCGCCTTGCCGGCGATGAAAGAGGGCAATCAGGCCAGGCTGCCCCTATGAATGGCCTAAGGCCTCAGGTCACGACCTGATAACACGGCACATACGCCGCCCCACCCGGCAACTTCATCCGGTGCTGGTCGACGAACGCCTGCAGCAATCGGCCCAGCGGATCCAGCACGGCGCTGTCACCGCGGATCTGGTATGGCCCATGTTCCTCGATCAGGCGAATGCCCTTGTCCTTGACGTTGCCCGCCACCACCCCGGAAAACGCCCGGCGCAGGTTGGCCGCCAGCTCATGGGGCGGCAGCTCCCGGCGCAGGTCCAGGTTGGCCATGTTTTCGTGGGTCGGGTCGAACGGGCGCTGGAAACCTTCCTCGATCTTGAGCAGCCAGTTGAAGTGGAAGGCGTCATTGCGTTCGCGTCGGAACTGCTTGACCGCCATCAGCCCCTCGACCATGTGCCGAGCGACCTCGGCCGGGTCGTCGATGATGATCGTGTAGTGGCGCTGGGCCGTTTCGCCCAGGGTGGCGCCGACGAAGGCGTGCAGCTGTTGCAGGTAGGCCTCGGCGCTGCGCGGGCCGGTGAGGATGACCGGGAAGGGCAGGTCCTGGTTGTCTGGGTGCATGAGGATACCCAGCAGGTACAGGAATTCCTCGGCGGTACCCGCGCCGCCGGGGAAGATGATGATGCCGTGGCCGACCCGCACGAAGGCCTCCAGGCGCTTCTCGATGTCCGGCAGGATCACCAGCTCGTTGACGATCGGGTTGGGCGCCTCGGCGGCGATGATGCCCGGCTCGGTCAGGCCCAGGTAGCGGCTGCCATGCATGCGCTGCTTGGCGTGGGCGATGGTCGCACCCTTCATCGGGCCTTTCATCACGCCCGGGCCGCAACCGGTGCAGACGTCCAGCTTGCGCAGGCCCAGCTCGTGGCCGACCTTCTTGGTGTACTGGTATTCCTCGCTGCTGATCGAGTGGCCACCCCAGCACACCACCATCTTCGGCTCGACGCCTGGGCGCAGGGTGCGGGCGTTGCGCAGCAGGTGGAAGACATAGTCGGTGATGCCCTGGGAACTCTCCAGGTCGATACGCTGGCTGGCCAGCTCGCTTTCGGTGTAGACGATGTCGCGCAGGGCGCTGAAGAGCATTTCGCGGGTGCTGGCGATCATCTCGCCATCGACGAAGGCGTCGGCGGGGGCGTTGAGCAGCTCCAGGCGCACGCCACGGTCTTGCTGGTGGATGCGCACCTCGAAGTCCTGGTAGGCCTCGAGGATGGTCTTGGCATTGTCGACATGGGCGCCGGTATTGAGAATGGCCAGGGCGCACTGGCGGAACAGGGTGTACAGACTGCCGGTACCGACTTCGCTCAGTTGCTGGACTTCACGTTGCGACAGCGTCTCCAGGCTGCCTTTGGGGCTGACGGATGCGTTGATGACATTGCGTTGGGGCATCTAAGTCTTTCCTGTGCGTGTAAAACTCCTACTTGGACACCACCATACCGACAAATGTGCGCGGCAACGAGGGGGGCACCGAAAAAGCCTAGCCAAGCAGACGTTGCACGCCCAGGGTGATCGCCAGGCCGCCGCCGAGCAGCCAGAGGTTCAGCAGTGCCCCGGTGAGCAAGGCGCGCGGGCCCGCCTGGCGGATCTGGCTGAAGCGGGTTTCCATACCCAGGGCGGTCATGGCCATGGTCAGGGCGAAGGTGTCCAGGCTGTTGATCGAGGCGACCAGCGGCGCAGGCAGTACTTGCAACGAGTTGACCAGCACCAGCAGCAGGAAACCGAAGGCGAACCAGGGCACTGCGATACGACCGCCACCCTGGGCCTGGCCTGGTTTGCGCGAGCGGCTGATCCACACGCCGACCACCAGCAGCACCGGCACCAGCAGCAGGACCCGGGTCATCTTGACGATGGTGGCGATATGCGTGGCTTGCGGGCTCACATTGCTGGCCGCACCTACGACCTGGGCCACCTCGTGCAGGGTGCCGCCGAAGAACAGGCCCACGCCCAGGGTGTCGAGCGGTACCCAGCCGGCGCTCACCATCAGCGGATAGAGGAACATCGACAGCGTACCGAACAGCACCACGCTGCCCACGGCCATGGCGGCCTTGTGCGGTTGCGAGCGCAGCGCCGACTCGAACGCCAGCACCGCCGCCGCGCCGCAGATCGCGCTGCCGGCGGCGGTGAGCAGGGCGGTGTCGCGGTCCAGCTTCATCACCTTCATGCCGACCCACAGGCCGACCAGCAGCGTGCTGACGACCACCAACAACGAGACGGTGAGCCCCGACCAGCCCACCTGGGCGATTTCCTGCAGGCTGACGCGCAGGCCGAAGAAGGCCACCGCCAGGCGCAGCAGGTTGCGCGCGGAAAAGTTCACGCCGGCCGCCCAGCTCGCCGGCAGGCCGTGGCGCAAGGCATTGCCATACACGGCACCGGCGACGATACCGACAATGAGTGGGCTGATGCCCAGCCCGGCGATGGCGGGCAAGGCGGCCACCTGGGTGACCGCGAAGGCGAACAGTGCAACGAACAGGATGCCATTGAGCCGCCCACGGGTGGAGTGGGTGGGCTCAAGGGCCGAGGTGGCAGGGGCCGTGGCCATGGTAGGACCTCCGAACGGTGACGAGATGAGGTCTACGTTAATTCAGTTATAAGCTTATAAAAAATCGTACTTTGAGATGCAAAGTATCCGTATAGCTGATACTTTTGCGATATGACCCCTGAGCAACTGATAACATTCGCCACGGTTGCCGAACACGGCAATATCAGCCATGCCGCGAACGCACTGCATTTGTCCCAGCCGGCCGTCTCGGGCCAGCTCAAGCTATTGCAGGAGGCATTCGGCGAGCCGTTGTACCAACGCGCAGGCCGTGGCGTGCGCCTGACCGCAGCCGGTGAGCAGTTGCTTGGGCATGCCGAACGCCTGCGCGACACCTTCCGCCAGGCCCAGGCCCTGCGTGATGCCATGCGTGGTCTCGAGCGCGGCACGCTGCGCATCGGTGCGAGCACCACGCCGGCCAGCTACCTGCTGCCTTACCTGCTCGCGGACTTCCACGGGCGCTACCCGGATGTGGTGGTCACCACCACCAATGGCAACACCTCGGAAATCGTTGCGGCGCTGGAAACCCTCGACATCGCCCTGATCGAAGGCCCCCCCGGCCAGGAGCTGGCGTTGGGCACCGAAGTCACGGCCTGGCGCGAAGATGAGATCGTCGCCATCGTCCCGAGCAACCACCCCTTGGCGAGCGGTGGCCAGACGCAACCGCTCGACGTGCTGGGGGCTTACCCATTGGTGCTGCGCGAAAGCGGTTCGGGTGTGCGGCAATTGGTGGAGCGCGCCTTCGCCCGAGAGGGCGTGGCGATGCGCGTGGCACTGGAGATCGCCGGGGTGGAGGGGGTGAAGGAGGCGGTCAGGGCAGGGATGGGTATCGGCTTTGTGTCAGCAATGTCGATCCGTCATGAAGACAACGCCCTGCACCGCCTGGGCATTGCGCCACAGCCCCTGACACGCCATTTCTCGATCCTGATGCCCCATGCCGCGACACCTTCGCGGGCGGCGGCGCGGTTCATGGCGCTGTGCCTGGGCCAATAGCTTCTCATCGCCGGCATGCGTGGATCCTAGGTGCGGGCTGGTCCTGGAACGCAATGTTGCCTCGGATGTCTTCTCTCTTTGCGGTGTCTATAGCCAAGCCTTGCACAATGCTTGGGCTGGCCTCCTATCAGGAGTGCCTGTACGTGTGCAGTACGGGTGTGGGCGATGATCGAGGATTGGCATTTCAGTCCTGGAGAAATTTCATGGATACATCGCTTTTTAGTTGCACGCCTACGATCAAGGTCTTCGATAATCGCGGCTTGACCGTTCGAGATATCGAGTTCCACCGCCATCCCGACTCACCGAGCACGACGGACAGGCGCCTCACCCATCATCGACACGATGCGCGCAGTTTCCTTGTTCAGAGCGCTGACCCACGACTGCATGCCCGTGGATTGGCGAATTTCACTTACTGGACGGATCTTGCCGGTACCGCATTGCGCACGCGCAGTGTCGATGCGGGTATTTCGCTGTTTCTTGCCGATGCCGCTGGCCGTCCTGTCATGGCTATAAAGGAAGTCGGTATCGATGAGACCGGCGGAGCGGATAAAAGCAGGGCGATCACCCGTACCTGGCAGTACGAGGCTCCGTCCCTGGCCGGCCGACCGCTGAGCATGACGGAGCAAGTGGCCGACAGCGAGGTACGGATTGCCGAGCGGTTCGTCTGGGCACAGGTTACGCAACAGGCACGGGACCATAATTTGCTCGGGCAGACGACCCGCCATTACGACCCGGCGGGTCTGGCGCAGGCGAACAGCTTTGCCCTGACGGGTGTGCCGATCTCAACGACCCGGCAGCTGCTCAAGGATGCCGACCATCCTGATATCGTCGCCGACTGGCAGGGCGAAGAGGCGGTGGAATGGGACACCCGTCTGGCCCCCAAGGCCTATACGACCCAGACCACGGCAGACGCCACGGGCGCGATGCTGACGACCCTGGATGCCGCAGGCAACCTGCAACGGGTGGCCTATGACGTGGCCGGCCAGCTCAGTGGCAGCTGGCTGATGATCGCGGGCAAGGCCGGGCAGGTCATCGTCCAGTCCGTCAGTTATTCCGCCGCCGGGCAGAAGCTGCGCGAGGTGCATGGTAACGGTGTGGTGACCACCTACACCTACGAGCCCGACACCCAGCGCCTGTCCTCGATCAAGACCGAGCGCCAGGGCACTGGCGCGAAGGTGCTGCAGGATCTGCGCTATGCCTACGACCCGGTGGGCAATGTGCTGAAGATCCGCAACGATGCCGAGGCCACCCGGTTCTGGCGCAACCAGAAAGTGGTGCCGGAAAACACCTACACCTACGACAGCCTCTACCAACTGGCCAGTGCCACGGGCCGCGAAATGGCCAACGCCGGCCAACCAGGCCGCCACCTCCCGCACGTCACCCCCTTCGACAACACCACCTACACCCCATACACCCGCACGTACCGCTACGACACCGCAGGCAACCTGCTGCAGATCCGTCACAGCGCCCCCGCCACGAACCACAACTACACCACCGACATCACCGTCAGCGACCGCAGCAACCGGGCCGTGTTGAGCACGCTGGCCCAGGAGCCGTCGGCTGTCGAGGCGCTGTTCACCCCGGGCGGGCAACAGGCCGTGCTGTTGCCGGGGCAACCACTGGCCTGGAGTTCGCGCGCCGAGCTCACGCAGGTCGTGTCGGTGAAGCGCGAAGGTGCTACGGACGATCGTGAAAGCTACCGCTATGACAGCCGTAGCCAACGGGTGCTGAAAGCCAGCACCCAGCGAACGGCCAGCAGCACCCAGGCCCAGCGGGTGATCTACCTGCCAGGGCTGGAGCTGCGTACCCACACCAATGGCGACACGCTCATGCAGGAGCTGCAGGTGCTGACGGTGGGCGAGGCCGGTCGTGCGCAAGTGCGGGTACTGCACTGGGCGGCAGGAAAGCCCGATGACCTACCGAACGACCAACTGCGCTACAGCTACGACAACCTGCTGGGCAGCAGCGCGCTGGAGGTCGATGGCGCCGGCAACCTGATCAGCCAGGAAGAGTACTACCCCTTTGGCGGCACGGCGGTATGGGCTGCGCGTAATGAAGTCGAGGCCAGCTACAAGACCGTGCGCTATTCAGGCAAGGAGCGCGATGCCACGGGGCTGTATTACTACGGCTATCGCTATTACCAGCCTTGGGCGGGGCGCTGGTTGAGCGCGGATCCGGCCGGTACGGTAGACGGCCTCAATCTGTTCAGAATGGTAAGCAACAACCCTACGACATTGGTGGATAAACAGGGCTTGGTAGAGGAGCATGCCAACCCGCCGACAAACCCTTGGACGCCCGCCATCGACTATCTGGCCCGGGAAACTGACCCGGCCGAGCAAGCGGAACTTGTTTCGGTGCCCGCTTTCACCGAAGACGGGTTAAAGGCCATTTTTGCGCAATTGAACCTACAGGAAGGAGCGGCCGCATCCCCACCGACGCGGGCAGGCAGGGTAGACAACAATGCCATTACCCTCTGGGAGCAGGAAAAAGGTAGTCATGATGTGGTGTTCTACGCCAATTTTCTGGGGACGGGGCTCGCGGCGTTCGCGACGCATGGTGGCGACGATGGAAGCTTGATGAATGCCCAGGGGGAGTATCGGCCGGCACGTGAAGTTGCAGAAAAGGATATCAAGCCCTGGCTGGAGGGTATTGGTTATGAAGAAGGCAAGGAGTTCATTCTGTTGGCATGCCGTGCAGGACGTACCGGTGCCGCTCGCGAAGTTGC
The DNA here is from genome assembly GCF_020151015.1 of Pseudomonas sp. p1(2021b). Classification (NCBI taxonomy): domain Bacteria; kingdom Pseudomonadati; phylum Pseudomonadota; class Gammaproteobacteria; order Pseudomonadales; family Pseudomonadaceae; genus Pseudomonas; species Pseudomonas sp. p1(2021b). Next base: position 3,100,599 of record NZ_CP083746.1, on the reverse strand, counting down.
AAGAACATTGAAGAAATACCAGGTCCGAGGCTACCGGAAGACCATTTTCGTCAATGCACCTGAATACATGAAAAAGGTGAATATCAGCCCTCTTCATTCCAGCACTACATTGCCGACGGAAAAGAAATCTATTTATTCGAGATTCTTTGGCAAACAGGGACCGTTCACGGACAAGCCGGAGAGACAGTTAGCGAGTTATAAAGTCTTCGATGGCGCAGGACGTACGATCAAACAGCGCAACCAGAGTCATTGAGTTACGCTGCTCGTGATTCCACTATCGGGCTCGCCCGGCGCTGTTCTGTCGCAACGCCTTGGCCACCTGCGCTTCGATCTTGTAGGCCGGCGCCTCGAGGTCATCGTAGTTGCGCGTATACCGTCGGGCGAACTCCTCGACACCCAGCTCCTGGTACTGCTGCACGTGCTTGAGTTCATGGGCCCAGAGCGCGACATTGTCCTCGGCATCCTGCGCATGGCGGAAGATGATCGTATCGATCAAGGTCACCGCATTCACGTCCGGGTTTTGCAACACCGCATTGGCTGCGCTCATCTGCTGCTCGTTGCCTACGCGATAACGCGCCGCATCGAGCACGGCGAAGTCGTACCAGGGCTCGAGCTGGGCGCGGATGTGCAGGGGGATCGGCTGGGTGCCGGCGGCGGTCGCCTCGTCGCGGGCCTGGCGCAAGGCAAAGGCCAGGCTGCCGGAGGCCATGGTTTCCATATCCTTGAGGATCTGGCCCGCCTGGCCGGGGTCGACTGGCGCGCAGAAGCAGCCCATCAGGCACACCTCGTATTGGCCGGGCGGGCAGGTGGTTTGTGCGAATACAGGAAGGGTGAGCAAGAGGCCGAACAAGACACTAGCATGCTTCATTCAAGGCCCTACCGACAAAACCGAAACCATACCATAGCGTTGTGCAACCGGGAGGGCTTTGCCCTCCTTTCGCGGCACGAGGCCGCTCTCATAGAACAACGCATAACTCATTGATTTGACAAGGCCTGTAGGAGCGGGCTTGTCCCGCGATCAAGGGCGAAGCCCTTGCCATACAGCCGCGGCGGCTGGGCCGGCCCAATCGCGGGACAAGCCCGCTCCTACAGAAGAAGGCGGCGCTAGCCACTTGTTCTCTGCGCGACAGCGCAGCCCAAAGGGCTGGGTAATCTCCCACAGGGATTGTGTAGACGCGATCAGAAGTTGGCCGGGGTATTGGCGCTGATGATCTCGGCTTCGTCGGGGCCGATGTTCTTGAAACTGTGCGGCAAGGTGGTGGGGATGTAGTACCCGTCGCCGGAATTGAGAATGCTCACATGCCCATCCACCCATAATTCCACGGTACCGCGGGTGACCAGGCCGCATTCTTCGCCTTCGGAGTGCACGATCGGCTCGCCGGAGTCGGCGCCGGGGGCATAGAGCTCGCGCAGCATACGCATCTGACGACCTTCGACGCTGGCACCGACCAGCAGCATGCGCAGGCCGTTGCGGCCGAGGTCCGGTTGTTCGCCGGCACGGAACACATAGCGCTCTTCGCGCACTGGCTCGTCGAAACTGAAGAACTCCGCCAGGGACATGGGGATCCCTTCGAGCAGCTTTTTCAGGGAACTGACCGACGGGCTGACACGGTTCTGTTCGATCTGCGAGATCGTCGAGTTGGTCAGGCCGCTGCGGCGGGCCAGTTCCCGTTGGGAGAGATTGTTGCGTTCACGCACCAGTTTGAGTCGTGTCCCCGTGTCCATAGCCGCCTTGTTAGATAGAGAGGTGTCAAAAATAATGGGCGACGCATTAAAGCACACTCTGGGCGGCAACGCGCTGTGCTTGTCAGTGGCGTTGGTCGGTGGGCGTCGGCCACACTCCGATCACCAGTAACAGCATGCCCACCGCCAGGAAGGGCAGGCGAGGGTCGAGGGCATAGACCAAGGTGCCGGCCAGCGGCCCGATCACCGCGCCCATGCCCTGGGCGGCGCCAACGGAACCGGCGGTCGCGCCTTGTTCCGAGGCATGCATGGCATTGGCCGCCAAGGCCGAGAAGGCAGGGAAGACAAAGCCCATACCGCCAGCCGCGACGAAGAACGAAGCCCACAGCCAGGGTGCGCTGGCGGCCAGTGCGGCACAGGCGAAGCCCAGGGCCGAGACGCTGGCACCGATGCGGATCATCTTCAGCGGCGGCCACTCCAAACGCCGTAGCAGCACCTGCACCAGTATCAGCGCCACGCCCACCATGGTCAGGGCGATGCCGGCAGCCTGGGCGGCATCGGCCGGACCCAGTTGCAGACGATCGAGCGCGAAGAAGCCGACGGTGATCTGCGACACCGTCACGCTGAGCATGGCGCTGAAAGCTACCAACAAGGGGCGACGCAGGCGTCGGTCACCCAGCCGTACCGGGCTAGGCCCATGGCTGTGCGCCAAGGGTGGCGGCTTGAGCTTGAACAGCAGCACGAGGAAGGCGCCCGCTGGCAGCAGCGACATCACATAGAAGGGCATGCTCAAACTGTGGCGCGCCAGCAGCGCCGCCAGTGCCGGGCCCAGCACCAGCCCGACGGCATTGGCAGCGCCCAGCGAGGCCATGGCGCGCACTCGGCGTTGCGGCTCGACATGGTCGGCGATCAGGGCATTGGCGCTGACCGGCAAGGCGGCATAGAAGGCGCCGATCATGCCGCGGGTGAGCATCAGGCCGACGAATGCCAGGGTCGCCCCCGGCATCCAGCGCAGCGCGCCGTCGATGAAGAGGCACAGCGACCAATATGAAAGCGTGAACCCCGCGCTGCCCAGCAGCAGGATGCGCCTGCGCCCGTAGCGGTCGGCGGCGCGTCCCCAGGGCTGGGCCAATATCACCCAGACCACGCCCGCAACGGTGACCGCAGCGCCAGCCTGCCAGGTGGCCATCCCCAGCTGGCGCGCGATCGGGCCGATCAACGACACGAAGGCCATCATCGATAGGGTGCATGCGCCGCTGATCAGCAGCAGTGGGCGCAGGTCCAGGGTCGCAGGGGGCGTTGAAGCAGCAGGGTCCTTTGCAGCGGTCATGGGCAGTCCAGTCGGTTGGAAGTCTATGCCCAGGCTGCCCCGCAACGCTCATTCGCTGCGGCGCACAGGGCCAGGCCACATGCTACGCAATACGCCATCCCGGTGCACCCAGGCATGCATCAAGGCGGCTCCCAGGTGGACGAGGATGGTGGCGAACAGCAGGTAGCCGGCCCAGCCGTGGGCCCGGCGCAGCGCTGCGTACAGTTGCAGGTTGTGCGGGGCGATAGCCGGCAATTGCAGCGGGCGCGGGTAGTCACCGGCCGACAGCATGGCCCAGCCCAGCAGCGGCATGGCCAGCATCAGGGCATACAGCAGTAGGTGCGAGGCACCGGCGGCCAGGCGCTGGATCGCCGGCAGGTCATGTGGCAAGGGGGGATGGGGCAGCGCCAGGCGCAGGCCGATGCGCAACACCACCAGCACCAGCAAGGCCAGGCCCGTGGCCTTGTGCAGCTCGACCATCAGTGGATGGCGGGGCGACAGGTCGCCGACCATGCTCACGCCGATGAACAGCATTGCCAGGATCAGCACGGCCATCAGCCAGTGCACCAGCCGGGCGAGGGGATGGAAGACAGTGACGGTCATGGACGGGCTCCGGTATCGAGGGACTCGCGGCTGCGGCGATTGAAGGACTCCGAGTACGCGGCCGAGCGGGCGGCCAGGATCGGGTCGGCAGAAGGCGTGATGCCCGGGGGCAGGATCAGCGGGTCGAAGTTGATGTCGCGGCAGGCGCCTTGCTCGGGCGCGTCGGCCTGTTCGATGACCAGGGTGCCAGCATCGACGCGGCGCCGTTCGGCGGGCCAGGGGCGCGAGGCGTCGTCCTGTGGGTCGTCTGGCTCGGCGAGTACCAGGATCAGGCTCCAGCGTAGCGGGCCCTGGCTCAGGCGTTGTTGCAGATCGTGTTGCAGGAACTGCTTGTCGTCGATCTGCGCTGGCAGCGGGGCGAAGGGGGTCTGGGGCTCCAGTTGCCAACGCACCGGGTGGGCCGTGCCGCCGCCGTCCTTGAGCACGAAGGCATTGATGCTGTGGTACGGGGTGCTGGCGAAGCTGTCGCTGGGTTTGTAGCTGGCGGCCCACTGACGGAAGGCCGCACTCTCCGGATGCGCAGCGAAGAAGGCTTGCAGTCTTGCCGGGTTCGGTTTGCCGGTGGCCGGATCCGGCGCCATGGCCAGGACCTGTTCGTAGAACGCTTGCGGCGTGCCGATCGCGAGCACTGGCGGGTTGTTCATGCCGGTCCGCCAGATGTGCCCGTCATCGGTGCTGAACTGCAGGGCCAGGCTGCGTACCGGGATGCTGGTGTCTGGGGCGAACGGGTTGGCGCCGCCGATGGCAAAGCGGCCAATGACCGGCACCCGGGGCTGGCTGAACACTCTCGCGCTGGACAGCGGCTCGGCCAGCCCGCTGCTCTGGAAATAGCCGCTCACGCACAAGCCTTTGGCGTGGTTCTTGCGATAGCCCGGGTAATGGCCGGCCTGGGCTTCGAAGGTGTCGATGATGCGTTGAGGCGTCAGCGCCGGGGCGCCGATCCAGCCGGCGGCGTAGGCGAAGCCGGCGCCCAGGGTCAGCAGGGTCGCGCCGATCGCCGCCAGGCGCAAGGCCTTGGCCGGGCCGTGCAGAGGAGTGGTCATGGTCGGGTTCCACGCAGTGAATGAGCCGGTACGACGGGCTGGCTGGAGATTTATTCCCGCCGTGGGAATAAATGTCGTGCCGGCGCGTCTGCCCCCTTAGACTGACTCTCAAAGGCCCGGGACCTGACCATGCATGACCTGGATGAACAACAATGGCGCGAATTGCTGCAACGGCTGCGCCGCTTCGCGTTGTGGCTGTGCCGTGAGTCGGGCAGCGCCGACGATCTGGTCCAGGCCACCGTCGAGCGCGCCTTGCGCCGCAGCGGGCAGCAGCGTGACGCCGACAGCCTGCGCGCCTGGTTGTTCACCATCCTTTATCGGCTGTTTCTCGACGGCAAGCGCCGCGAGCGCCTGCATGCCCGCTGGCTGGCCTGGTTCGGGCGTGGCCAGGAGGAAGCGGTGGGTGGCGAAACCGAGCGCATCGTCCTGGCCCATGCCGATCTTGCGGCCTTCGCCCGATTGTCCACCGAACAGCGTGCGCTGCTGTTGCTGGTGAGTGTCGAAGGGTTGAGCTACAAGGAGGCCGCCCAAGCCTTGGGCATCCCTATCGGTACGGTCATGTCGCGCCTGTCGCGTGCCCGTGCCGCCCTGCGCGACTTGACCGAGGGCCAGCCCACGCCACCGGCCTTGCGGAGACTGAAATGACCCTGTTGATTCCCACCGAACATGAGCTGCATGCCTACGTCGATGACCGGCTCGACCCGGTGCGCAGAGCCCAGGTTCAGGCCTGGCTGGCAGCTAATCCGCAAGAGTCGGCGCGGGTGGACGCGTGGCGCAACGACGCCCGGCGCCTGCGCGCGGCCTTGGCCGGCTTCGGGCAGAACAGCACTGCTACCGACTTGGACCTTGGCCAGTTAAGGCGGCGCTTGCGTCGGCGTCGCCAGCGGCAGTGGGCATCGGCTGCGCTGCTGCTTCTGGCGCTGGGCGTGGGTGGGTTCGGTGGCTGGCAAGCCCGTGAAGCGACGCTGACGGCCGATACCTTGCCGATGGCAGACGCCGTGCAGGCCCATCGTCTGTTTGCAGGGGCGGCCACGCTGGATGTCCAGGCCGGCGACCCGCAGCACCTGCAGGCTTGGCTCGAGCGCCACTTCGACCGCGTAGGGCAGTTGCCGGACCTAGGTGTCTATGGGTTCCAGCCGGTGGGCGCCCGGCTGCTGAGCAACGAACAGGGCCCGGCGGCGCTGCTGGTGTTTCAGGACAACAAGGGGAAGCGCATCAGCCTGTTCCTGCGCTCACCCAGCGAACGGTTTGCACGCATGCCCAGCGGGCAGCGGACGGAGGGGCAGCTCGAAGCGCGCTACTGGTCCCATGGTGCTTACAACTTTGCCTTGGTCGGCGCCGCCGACGATGGACGTGCCGATCAATTGCGTCAGGCGTTGGGTGTGAGCCTGTAGTCGCTGGCTTGCCAGACGTAACTATTCAACGCGTGCGCCTGGACCGTCCTCTCTAGCCTCACCGCTTCATTTATCGGGGTACAAGGACCTGGAGCAGCCGGGCCACCCCAGTCAAATACGTTTCGCAGAGGTGGTGAGCAACATTGTCCAACCGTGGTGGGGCCCGGCAGGCATTTGATGCGCTTCAGGCACAGGCGAACCAATGGCAGCTCAAGTGGCCGGCGTTGACCAAGGCGGCAATACGTCGATTGACGCTGCAGTGGCAGCTCCCGACACCGGTCCAGCCGGTCTAGCCCAGCGTACGTTCCAGCGCGCCGAGCAACAGGCTCTGCATCAAGGCCAGCCCTTGGTCGCTGTCCAGCCCACGCCCGCGCAGCAGCCCGGGCAGCTGGTTGAGCAGTGTGGCCAGCACATGCCCGGTGGCCGCCAAGGCTTGGCCCTGCAGCCGGGCGTGTGGCGCGATCAGGTGCAGCAGGCCTTTCTCGTAGCGTGCCCGTGCACTGGCCAGACGGGCTTGCTGGTCCTCGCTCAGGCAGCAGAAATCCCGCTCGGCCAGGCGGAACTGCAGGGGGCGCTCCTCGTGCAACTGCCAATGTGCGGCAATCAAACAAGGCAGCACCGCCTGGCCGCGCGCGAGGGCACGCCGGCCTTGATCGAGGGTCGCTTGCAGCTCTTCATAGAGCTCCTCGATCAAGTCGTACAACAGGTCCTGTTTGCTGGGGAAATGGTGATACAGCGAACCTGGGGTCAGGCCCACATGCGCCGCCAGCTCGCGCATGCTCACCTGGCCAAAGCCTTTTTCGGCAAAGAGCGCCATGGCCTTGTCGCGGCGCTCTTCGAAGTTCGCACAGCGTAGGGCGGCGGTGACTGGCATGGTGCACTCCCGATCAGTAGATGAAGAAACCGCGACCGCTCTTGCGGCCCAGGTAGCCGGCAGCGACCATTTCCTTGAGCAGCGGGGCAGGGCGGTACTTGCTGTCGTTGAAACCCTCGTGGAAGGCCTCCATGATCGCCAGCAAGGTATCCAGGCCGATCAGGTCGGCCAGGGCCAGCGGGCCGATCGGCTGGTTGCAGCCCAGGCGCATGCCGGTGTCGATGTCCTCGGCACTGGCCAGGCCTTCCTGGCGCACGAAGATCGCCTCGTTGATCATCGGCACCAGGATGCGGTTGACCACGAAGCCTGGTCGGTTACCGGCGGTGATCGGCGTCTTGCCCAGTTTCTCGGTCACCACCAGCGCCTGGGCATAGGTGCTGTCGCTGGTCTGCAGGCCGCGGATGATCTCCACCAGGGCCATCATCGGCACCGGGTTGAAGAAGTGCACACCGATGAAGCGCTCCGGGTGCTCGATGCTGGCGGCAAGGGCAGTGACCGACAGCGACGAGGTATTGGTGGCGATCAGGCAATCATCGGGTACCTGGGCGGCGACTTGCTTGAGGATGCGTTGCTTGAGTTCGAGGTTCTCGGTGGCTGCCTCGATCACCAGCTGCGCGCTGGCCAGCTCGGCATAGTCGGTGCTGGTGCGGATGCGCGTCCTGGCCGCCTGGGCCTGGTCGGCTTCCAGTGTACCTTTGTTGACCTGGCGTTCCAGGTTCTTGCCCAGGGTCGCCACGCCGCGCTCCAGCGCCGCCTCGGACACATCGATCAGCAGCACCTGGTAGCCCGCCACGGCGCAGACTTGGGCGATGCCGTTGCCCATGGTGCCGGCGCCGATCACGGCAATCTGTTGAATGCTCACGTCCAGACTCCTCAAACGCGCTCGAAGACCACAGCGATGCCTTGACCACCGCCGATGCACATGGTGGCCAGGGCATAGCGGCCCTGGGTGCGGTGCAGTTCATGGATGGCCTTGGTGGCGATGATCGCACCAGTGGCGCCGACCGGGTGACCGAGGGAGATGCCCGAACCGTTCGGGTTGACCTTCTCCGGGTCGAAGTCCAGTGCACGGGCCACGGCGCAGGCCTGGGCGGCGAAGGCTTCGTTGGACTCGATCACATCCAGGTCGTGGATGGCCAGGCCGGCTTTTTCCAGCACCTTGCGCGTAGCCGGGATCGGGCCCAGGCCCATCAGCTCCGGCTCGACGCCGGCATGGGCGTAGGCCACCAGGCGCGCCAGGGGCTTGAGGCCCAGGCGACGCACGGCTTCACCGGTGGCCAGGACCAAGCCGGCTGCACCATCGTTGATACCGCTGGCATTGCCGGCGGTGACGCTGCCGTCCTTCTTGAACACCGGCTTCATACCGGCCAGTTGCTCGGCGGTCACTTCGGCGCGCACGTGCTCGTCGGTGCTGAACTGCACGCTGCCTTTGCGGGTTTTCAGCTCGATAGGGACGATCTGGCTGGTGAAACGGCCTTCGGCAATGGCGCGGGCGGCGCGGCGTTGGCTGGTCAGGGCCAGCTCATCCTGCATTTCCCGGGTGATGCCGTGCTTGGCCGCGACGTTTTCGGCGGTGATGCCCATGTGGAAGTGTTCGAAGGGGTCCTGCAACACGCCCACGGTATAGTCGATGCCTTGCAGGTCGCCCATGCGTGCGCCCCAGCGCGCTTGCGGCAGCAGGTAGGGGCCACGGCTCATGGACTCGGCGCCGGCGGCCAGGGCCACGTCGGTATCGCCCAGCAGCAGGGTCTGCGCGGCCGAGACGATGGCCTGCAGGCCCGAGCCGCACAGGCGGTTGACGTTGAAGGCCGGGGTTTCCTTGGGCACGCCGGCATTCATCGAGGCGACGCGGCTGAGGTAGGCATCGCGGGGCTCGGTGGGGATGACGGTCCCCATGACCACATGGCCGATGTCGGTGGCGGCCACCCCCGAACGCTCGATGGCGGCGCGGCTGATGGCGCTGGCCAGGTCTGCCAGCGGCAGGTCCTTGAGTGACCCACCGAAACCACCGATGGCCGAACGGACTGCGCTTACGACGTAGATCTCTGCGTTGCTCATGGAAGGCTCCGATTGCAAAGGCATGGCGGGACCGGCACAGGCTCTGCGAGAATGGCCGGCGTTCCCGGAATGGGTCGAGTCTAGGCAAACGCCTGGGCCCGGCCTATGCCGGATCTGTTCAGTAAACCTGGCATTTTTTGCCACCCAGCATAGACAGTGAAAACCAGCCATGCGCGATAGCGATTCGGTCGCGGTGTACTTCCTCAACGCCATGCTGCACAGCCTGCGCGAGCGCCCCGACGAGCGCGATGCCTACCTGCGCGCGGTGGGCATCGATCCGGCAGTGCTCGCGCAGCCCCAGGCACGGGTGCCGGCCAAGGCCTTCGCTCAGCTGTGGCTGGAACTGATCCATGTGCTGGACGACGAGTTCTTCCATCTGGACAGCCACGGGATGCCCATCGGCAGCTTCGCGCTGATCTGCCGTGGCCTGATCCAGGAGCCCACCCTGGAAAAGGCCCTGCGCCAGTGCCTGGGCAATTTTGCCTTGTTCATGCGTGACCTGCGTGGCGCGTTCTCGGTGCGAGGTGGCCGGGTGGTGATCAGCGTGCAGTCGACCATCGCCGACCCGCTGACCCGGGTATACGCCGAGGAAACCTTCCTGGTGCTGGTGGTCGGCCTGCTCTGCTGGCTCGCCGGGCGGCGCATCGCCATCGACCGTACCGAACTCGCGGTGGCCCGCCCGGCGCAGGAGGACGACAGCCTGCTATGGGGCCCTGACCTGCGCCTGGGCAGCGGGCGTACCGAGGTGGAGTTCGACAGCGCCTACCTGCGCCTGCCAGTGGTGCAGGACCTGGCCGCCCTGAAGACTTTCCTGCGCAGCGCACCCCAGGGGCTGGTGATCCGCTTTCGCAACCAGAACGGCCTGGCGGCGGTGGTCTATCGCCACCTGCGTGCGCGGCGCTACGGCCAGTGGCCGACCCTGCAGGCCATGGCCGAGCAGCAGGGCATCAGTGCCAGTACGTTCCGCCGTCAGCTGGAGCGGGAAGGGCGCTCGTACCAGCAGATCAAGGACGAGGTGCGCCGGGCCATGGCCTTCGAGCGATTGCGCGAAGGGGTATTGAGCATCGCCGAGATCGCCGAGCAGGCCGGTTTCCAGGAGCCCAGCGCGTTTCACCGTGCGTTCAAGAAATGGACTGGGTACAGCCCGGGCAGCTATCGGGCGCGGTTGGCCGGGCGCTAATGGGTTGGGGCCGCTAGGCGGCCCTGCGCGGCGCAAGGTCGCTTCTACCGAGTAGCGCCGCATTCAATGGTAGCGGGTTTGTCCCGCGATTGAGCCCGCTCGGTCCGTCAGGCCGGCACCATGGCAAAGCCCACGCCGAAGCGGTTCCAGGCATTGATGGTGGCGATGGCCAGGGTCAGGTTGGCCACTTCTGCCGGTTCGAAGTGCGCTTGCAGGGCTTCGTACTCGGCCTGTGGCGCGCCCCGCTCGGGCAGGCGGGTGAGGCTTTCCACCCAGGCCAGGGCCGCGCGTTCGCGTGGGGTGAAGTACTGGGTTTCGCGCCAGGCGCAGAGGGTCTGCAGGCGGGCTTCGGTTTCCCCAGCCTTGCGGGCATCGTTGGCGTGCATGTTGACGCAATAGGCGCAGCCGTTGATCTGCGAGGCGCGCAGGCGGATCAGTTCGAGCAGCGAGTTTTCCAGGCCGCTGTTGGCCAGGGCCTGCTCCAGGCCGATCATGGCTTTGTAGGCTTGCGGGGCGTGCTTGGCCCATTCGATACGGTCGTGCATGGTGGACTCCGGTGTGAGGATGGATAGTGTTCTCGGCCGCGGTACAACCGATCGCGGGACGAGCCCGCTGCCACAGGGACATACCTTAGTGCCATGGCCATGGATCGCCCGATAGCCAATCTTTGGTTTTGCCAGGGGACCAATCGATCCATTCAGGCGGCCACTGACCTGCATCCAATCTCTTCATTTTGGCGCGCCTGGCCAAGGCGGGATAATGACCGGGTCCTGCTTTCAGAGATTCCAACGATGTCCGATGAACGTTTCATGCGCGAAGCCCTCGACCTGGCTCGCGCCAACATCCAGGCCGGCGGGCGCCCGTTCGGTGCCGTGCTGGTGTACCAAGGCAAGGTGCTGGCACGTGCCGTCAACGAGATCCACAGCACCCAGGACCCGACCACCCACGCCGAAATGCAGGCGATCCGCAAAGCCGCCCAGGCCTTGGGCCAGGCACGCCTGGATGGCGCCGAGATCTATGCCAGCGGCCATCCGTGCCCGATGTGCCTGGCCGCCATGCACCTGTGCGGCATCGAACGGGCCTGGTTCGCCTATGACAACGACGAAGGCGAGCCCTATGGCCTGTCGACGGCGGCCGTATACGCACAGATGGCCCGCCCGCCCCAGCAGCAGAGCCTGCCCCTGAAGCCGCTCAAGCCTGCCGGCGAGGCCGACCTGTACCTTCAATGGAAGCAGGCGCACCAGGCATGAGAGGCGCACTGAACCTGTTGTTGGTGCTGCTGTTGGCACTGAACCTGCGGCCGATCCTCACCAGTATCGGCCCGCTGCTGGAACCCATGCGCGCCAGTACCGGCCTTGGCTACCAGCAGGCCGCCCTGCTGACGGCGCTGCCGGTGCTGTGCATGGGCCTGATCCCCTTGCTGCAACCTTGGTTGCGCCGCTGGCTGAGCGAGCATGGCGGCATGCTCATGGGGCTGGCGGCGATCGCCCTGGCGTGCCTGTGGCGCCTGCAGCTCGACAGCGCCTGGGCGTTGATCGCCAGTGCGGTGTTGGCCGGGCTGGGGGTGGCTGTCGTCCAGGGCATGATGCCGGGCCTGGTCAACCGTTGGTTCCCCACGCGCTTGGCGACCACCATGGGCTTGTATTCGGCGGCCTTGATGAGTGGAGGCGGCCTAGCCGCGGTGCTCGGGCCTTCGATCAGCGAGGCCAGCGGGCGCTGGCAGGTCGGCCTGGGCGTCTGGGCACTGCCCGCTGTGCTGGCGGTGCTGGCCTGGCTGGTGCTCAGGCCACGGCACAGCACGCCGAAGCTGGCCGGCGGCGGTGGTGGGCATTGGTTCGGCAACCGTCGGGCCTGGCTGCTGGCCAGCTACTTCGGCCTGATCAACGGCGGCTACACCAGCATGGTGGCTTGGTTGCCAGCCTACCACATCGAGCACGGCGGCACGGCCCAGGGTGGGGGTGAGCTGGTGGGCCTGATGACCATCTTCCAGGTCACCGGTGCCTTGGGCCTGCCGCTGTTGCTGCGTAGCCTGGCGGACCGTCGACCGGGTCTTTGGCTGGCATTGTCCATCCAACTGCTGGGCTTCCTCGGCCTGCTGCTGGCCCCGACCCTGGCCATGGGCGTCTGGGTGGCGATGATCGGCCTTGGCCTGGGAGCGTGTTTCAGCCTGAGCCTGACCTTGACCCTCGAGCACCTGAAGAAGGACCCCGCGCAAGCGGGCAGCCTGGCAGCGTTCGTCCAGGGCATCGGTTTCATCATCACCGGTATCGTGCCGTACATCACCGGTTGGCTGCGCGATGTGACCGGGGACTTCCAGGCCTCCTGGACATTGCTGGCCATCACCGTGGTAGCGATGCTGCTGGTGACCGTGCGCTTCGTCCCACGGGGCTATGCCAGCGCCATTGCCCGCCCAGGGCAAGCGGCGCAGGCGACGGTCAGCTGAGGCCCTGCAAGGTGTCGCGGACCCGGTCCAGTGCCGGGTCGATGTCCAGCAGCTCGATGGCCCCGAAGCCGAACAGCAGCCCTGGGCGCACCGGGGCTTCGCTGAAGAACGGGGCCAGCGAGTAGAGGCCCACTTCGACCTTGCGCGCCAGGGTTACCAGCAGCTCCACGTCTACCCCGGGCTTTGCCAGCGCACTGAGGTGAAAGCCAGCGTTGGCCGGCACTGCGGTCAGCCAGGGCGCCAGGTCGCCGCCCAGGCGTGCCAGGATCCGTTCGCGACGGGCGCTGTACACCTCATGGCAGCGGCGGATGTGCTTGTTCAGGTGCCCCTCGCTGATGAAACGCGCCAATGCCCATTGCTGCAGCGGCGGGCTGTGCCAATCGGTCAGGTGCTTGGCTGCACAGGCCGCCCGCAGCACGCTTGGCGGCAGCACGGCATAGCCCAGGCGCAGCTCCGCTAGCAAGGTCTTGGAGAAGGTTCCGACATACGCCACCAGGCCGTGTCGGTCGAGCCGTTGCAGGGCATCGCTGGCAGGCCCCTGGTAGCGGAATTCGCAGTCGTAGTCGTCTTCGATGATCAGGGCCCCAAGCTCGGCCGCGCGGGCCAGCAAGGCGGTGCGACGGCGCTCGCTCATGGGCATGCCCAAAGGGAACTGGTGCGAGGGCGTCACGTAGATCAGCCGCGTGCCATCGGCGATCTGTTCCACGCACATGCCTTCATCGTCCACCGGCACCGCTTGCACGCGCGCGCCCAGGGCCAGGAACAGCTGGCGCGCCGGGGGGTAGCCGGGGTCTTCCATGGTCACCTGGCAGCCTGGTTCGATCAACACCCGGGCGATCAGGTCCAGGGCCTGTTGGGCGCCGTTGCACACCAGTACATCCGCTGCACTGCAGTGCACGCCCCGGGCGAAGGCGATGTGGTGGGCGATGGCTTCGCGCAGTTCCGGCAGGCCCTGGGCGAGGAAGTGCCGCTGGGGGTGACGTTGGCTGCGCCGCAGGGCGTATTGCAGGCAGCTACGCCACTGGTCGAAGGGGAACTGCGCCTTGCTCGAGGCGCCGCCGACGAAGTCATGACGCGAGGGCGCCTCCTGGGCCTGCCCGGCCAGCACCGTGGCGCGTTGCTGCCAGCGTTGCAGCGTAGCGGCGGCAGCCAGGGGGATGGGCTGGGCGTCGCTGGCCTGCAACGGCTTGCGCGGGGTGATGAAGGTACCGCGGCCGACCACGCCGCTGAGCAGGTTGTCGTAGGTCAGGCGCGAATAGGCTTCGGCCACGGTCTTGCGTGACACGCCCAGCTGTTCGGCGAGCAGGCGGGTGGGGGGCAACTGGGTACCGGCGGCCAGGTGGCCGCTGTCGATGCCAGCCCGTAACTGTTGATAGAGCTGGTCGGCCAGGCCTTTGCGGCCTTGCAGGCGGATGTGCAGTTCCATGGGGCGTCCGGAGTGCAGGATGATCGAAGCTTCGGGTTTTTCGGGCCTGGGTGCAAGAGGCCGGCCCGCTCCCGTTCAGTCCCCAACGGAATGTGACTCACGGTGACACGGCAGGGCTGGACGGTCGCTCAAAGGGCAGCCTCGACGATTTCGATCCAATGGCGCACCGGTGTGCGTCCGGCGCTGCCCAGGTGTGCCTGGCAGCCGATGTTGGCGGTGGCGATGACCTCGGGGTGGCCGCTTTCCAAGGCTGTGAGGCGCTCGTCCCGCAGTTGGCGCGCCAGGATGGGCTGGGTCAGTGAATAGGTCCCTGCCGAGCCGCAACACAGGTGGCCGTCGGAAACCGGCGTCAGGGTGAAGCCCAGGCGGGTCAGCAACTGCTCCACCGCGCCGCCAAGCTTCAGGGCATGCTGGAGTGTGCAGGGGCAATGGAAGGCGAGGCGCTGTTCGGCGCACACGCCCAGGCGCTCGACCGGCTCGGCCTGTATCACTTCCACCAGGTCCCGGGCCAGGGCACTGACCCGGGCCGCCTTGGCGGCGTAGCGTGGGTCGTTTTCCAGCAAGTGGCCGTATTCGCGCACGAACGCCCCGCAGCCGCTGGCCGTCTGCACGATCGCCTCGGCACCGGCTTCGATCGCCGGCCACCAGGCGTCGATGTTGCGGCGGGCACGTGCCAGCCCTTGTGCCTGGGCATTGAGGTGATAATCCACGGCACCGCAGCAACCGGCGTCCCGGGCCGGCTCGACACTGATGCCGAGGCGGTCCAACAGGCGTGCCGCGGCGGCATTGGTGTTGGGTGACAAGGTCGGCTGCACGCAGCCTTCGAGCAGCAATACGCGGCGGGCATGGCGTGGTGCCGGTCGTTCACCGGGGTGGGCCACCTGGCTTGGCAGCTTTGCCTCGACCGTTGCCGGCAGCAAAGGCCGCAGGGCCTGCCCGGCGCGAACGAGCGCTGCGAACAGCGCAGGACGCGGTACCACGGCGCGCAGGCCCTGGCGCAGCAGGCGTTCGCCCAAGGGGCGCGGTACCTGTTGCTCGACCACGGGGCGGCCGATGTCCAGCAGGTCGTGGTACCTCACGCCCGAAGGGCAGGTGGTTTCGCAGTTGCGACAGCTCAGGCAGCGGTCCAGGTGCACCTGCGTGCTGGCGCTGGCCGGCGTGCCTTCGAGCACTTGTTTGATCAGGTAGATGCGCCCGCGTGGCCCGTCCAGCTCGTCGCCCAGCAATTGGTAGGTGGGGCAGGTCGCGGTGCAGAAGCCACAGTGCACGCAACTGCGCAGGATGCGCTCGGCTTCGTCGGCACGGGCCAGGCGCTTGGCGGCATCGCTCAGGTTGGTTTGCATGTTTCGCCTCACAGGTCCGGGTACAGGCGCCCTGGGTTGAAGATCCCCTGGGGGTCGAGTTGGCGCTTGAGGGCGCGGTGGTAGCGCATCAATGCCTGGGGCAAGGGTGACATGCTGTCGTCGCCGGGTGCGTAGGCAGTGGCATGGCCGCCCACCTTGGCGACCTGCTTGCGGATCGACGTCGCAGGGGCTGAAGATTTCAACCAGCGCTGCGCGCCGCCCCAATCGATCAACTGCCGGCCAGGCAGGTCGAGTTCGCCGGTAATGGTCGGCAGCGATAACCGCCACAACGGGGCGGGGTCGTCGAAGAATGGCAGCCGCTGCTCGCGCAGGTCTGTCCAGAACTGGCTCGCAACCGTCTCGCCCCCCAAGCGCTGGCTTGCCGACAGCACCGACCCTTCACCGCCCTCCAGGCGCAGATAGAGTGCCTGGCCGTCGTGGCAGGCGGCACTGATCGGTAGCGGCTGCTGGCCCCATTCGGCCAACTCGGCCAGGGCCTGGCGTACCGTCATCTGCAGGCGCAGGCTCAGGCACTGACGGGGGCGCGGCAGCACTTTCAACGACACCTCGGTCAGCAGGCCCAGGCAACCGAAACTGCCCGCTAGCAGCCGGGACACATCATAGCCAGCGACGTTCTTCATCACCTCGCCACCAAAGCGCAGCAGCTTGCCATGGCCGGTGATCACCCGGGTGCCCAGCACATAGTCCCGTACCGAACCGGCCCAGGGCCGACGTGGGCCTGACAAGCCTGCCGCGACCATCCCGCCCAGGGTAGCCTCGGGGCCCAGGTGAGGGGGCTCGCACGGCAGCATCTGCCCAGCTTCGTGCAGCGCTGCTTCGATCTGACGCAATGGCGTGCCGGCGCGGGCGCTGATCACCAGTTCGGTAGGGTCGTAATGGACGATGCCGCGGTGCCCGCGGGTGTCGAGTATCTCCCCGGCGACCGGGCGGCCGAGCATGGCCTTGCTGTTGCTCCCCTGGATGCGCAACGGAGTGTCCATCGCCAGGGCCTGGTTGACCTGCTCCAGCAGGCTTTCGCTCAGGTCACGATCCTGGTCCATCAGAAGCGCTCCAGGTCGGGGAAGGGCAGTTGCCCGTGATGCACGTGCATCGCACCGAATTCGGCGCAGCGGTGCAGGGTGGGTATGTTCTTGCCCGGGTTGAGCAAGCCGTTGGGGTCGAATGCCGCCTTCACCGCATGGAACAGGGTGATCTCGTCGTCATTGAACTGCACGCACATCTGGTTGATCTTCTCGCGTCCGACACCGTGCTCGCCGGTGATGCTGCCGCCCACCGCCACGCACAGCTCCAGGATCTTGCCACCGAGTGCTTCGGCGCGCTCCAGCTCGCCGGGCAGGTTGGCATCGAACAGGATCAATGGGTGCATGTTGCCGTCGCCGGCATGGAACACGTTGGCCACCCGCAGGCCATGGGCCTCGGACAACGCGGCGATGCCCTCGAGTACCCTGGGCAGTTCTCGGCGGGGGATGGTGCCGTCCATGCAGTAGTAGTCGGGCGAGATACGCCCTACTGCAGGGAAGGCATTCTTGCGCCCGGCCCAGAAGCGTGCGCGTTCGGCCTCGTCGCAGGCCAGGCGCACGTCACGGGCACCGGCCTGGCGCAGCACGGCATCGACCCGTTGGCAATCGTCCTGCACGTCGGCTTCGACGCCGTCCAGTTCGCATAACAGAATGGCCGCGGCTTCCACCGGGTAGCCTGCGTGGATGAAGTCCTCGGCGGCGCGGATCGCCAGGTTGTCCATCATTTCCAGGCCTCCGGGGACGATACCGGCGTCGAGGATGCCGGCCACTGCACGGCCGGCGTCCTCGACCTTGTCGAAGCTGGCCAGCAGTACCCGCGCCACCTGGGGTTTGGGCAACAGCTTGACGGTGACTTCGATGACGATGCCGAGCATGCCCTCGGAACCGGTGAACAGGGCCAGCAGGTCGAAGCCGGGGCTGTCCAGGGCGTCGCTGCCCAGGGTCAGGTGTTCGCCTTCGAGGGTGAGGATATCGATCTTGAGCAGGTTGTGGACGGTCAGGCCGTATTTCAAGCAATGCACGCCACCGGCATTTTCCGCGACGTTGCCGCCGATCGAGCAGGCGATCTGCGACGAGGGGTCTGGCGCGTAGTACAGGCCATGTGGGGCTGCGGCCTGGGAAATGGCCAGGTTGCGCACACCGGGCTGGACCCTGGCGTAGCGGCCTTGCGGGTTGACTTCGAGGATGCGATTGAAGCGCGCCATCACCAGCAGGATGCCTTGCGCCAAAGGCAGGGCGCCGCCGGACAGCCCCGTGCCGGCGCCGCGCGCCACCACGGGGACGCCGCGCCGGTGGCACAGGCGCAGCAGGGCCTGGACCTGTTCGATGCGCTCGGGCAGTACCACCAGCAGCGGGACGGTGCGGTAGGCCGAGAGGCCGTCGCACTCGTAGGGCTTGAGGTCTTCGGTGCGGTGGAGGACCTGAAGGTCCGGTAGGGTGCTGTGCAGTTCGGCCAGCAATTGGGCCTTGTCGACCGTGGGCAACAGGCCATCGAGGCGGTCATCGTAGAGGATGTTCATGTGTCGTTCGCCGAATTGTTCTTGTCATGGCTGTATGGCCCTATCGTCGGTTGCGACCGTACCCCTCACTGCGCCAGGCGCCGGATCATCGCCACCGTCAGGTACAGCCGTGGAGCGATGCTGGCGAGCTCGATGTATTCGTCCTCGGCGTGTAACCCGGCACCGACCACGCCCATGGTCTCCAGCACCGCCGGCTTGGCGCTGCCGGGCACATAGGCATAGCCGGCGTCGGTGCCGAAGCGCATGGCGATGGGCTCGAGGGTGTGGTCGATCTGGCCATACAGCTCCCGGGCCGTTTCGGCCAACTGGCGGGAGCCTTCGTTGCGGGCCAGGGGCGGGCGGCCTTTTTCCAGGGTCACGGTGGCCTGGGTGTCCTCGACCAGGTGGTTTTGCGCGATACGCTTGGCATCGGCCGCCACGCGCTCGGTTTCGCTGAGGTCCGAATAGCGCATGTCCGCCTCCGCGCTCGCCAGGGCCGGGATGATGTTGGCTTTCTCGCCAGCCTTGGCCAGGGTCCAATTCACTGTGGTGCCTTTGCTGGCATCGCCCAGGTCCTTGAGCTGGAGGAGCTGGTGGGCCAGTTCGGTCAAGGCGTTGCGGCCTTGCTCGGGGGCGGAGCCGGCATGCGAGGAGCGCCCTTTCACTTCGAGCTTGAGGCGGTTGATGCCGTTGGTGGCGACGGTCACCGCGTCTTTGTCTGGCGGCTCGTAGGAAAAGACATAGTCATGCTCGCGGGCGAGCTGTGCGATGAGCTGTTTCGAGCCTGCCGAGCCCATTTCCTCGTCCGGGTTGAACAGCACGGTGAGGGTGCGATAGCCCTTGAACTGCTGGTCTTGCAGCAGCTTGAGCGCATGCAGGATCATCGCCACGCCGCCCTTGGCATCGGCGACGCCCGGGCCATAGGCGCGCTCGCCTTCCACCCGGAACGGCCGCTTGGCCACGGTGCCCGGGCCGAACACCGTGTCGTAGTGCACCATCAGCAGAAAATCCTTGCTGCCGTTGCCCTTGAACGTCCCGACGATGTTGTCGCCCACCGACGGCTTGGCCGGGCTGGTGTGCACCTGGGCACCCAGGGCCTTCAGGCGCTTGGCCAGTTCGGCGCCGAGCTGGGCCAGGCCAGCTTGCGTACCGGTACCGGTATCGACCGACACCAGGGTCTTGAGAGTGGCGAGGTAGGCCGGTTGCTCGGCCTGGGCCTGCGTGAGCAGGTCCTGGGGGGAGGATTCGGCGGCGAGCGCCGGGGAGCAGGCGATGCACAGCGCCAGGGCCATGGCATAGGGCGGGCGTGACAAAAACATGGGCTTGGGCCTCTTTCCTTGTGGTCAAGAGGTACAGCCTAGACCACTGCGCGCGGTGCCGGCCCGCAGGCAGGCACCGGCGCAGTCGGTGTTACAGGTCGAGCACCAGGCGGGCGCTGCGGGCGCGGGACACGCACAGCATCATGGTTTGCTGCGAGGCTTTTTCCTCATCGCTCAGATACTGGTCGAAATGCTCGGCCTCGCCTTCGAGAATGGCCGTCTCGCAGGTGCCGCACACGCCTTCGCGGCACAGGCATTCGACCTTGGCAGCCTTGGACTTCTCGATGGCCTGAAGGATGGTCATGCCTTCCTCGACCTGGAGTTCCGTGCCGGACTTGGCCAGTACCACGGTGAACGCGGCACCGGCGGCAGGTGCTGCAGCGGCGAACTGTTCCCAGTGTACGCGCGATTCGTGGATGCCTGCGGCGGCCGCAGTGGCGATCACCGCATCGATCAGTGGCTTGGGCCCGCACACGTACAGGTGCGCATCACCGACCAGGCCCGCGCACAGGCCGCCCAGGTCCAGCTTGCGGTCCAGGCTGTCGATGTAGAAACGGGTGCTTGGCGCATGGGGGCCGTTTTCCAGGTCAGCCTGGAAGGCGCCATGTTCCGGCGCGCGGAAGGCGTAGTGCAGTTCGTAGGGGGTATCGCTGCCTTCGAGTTCATGCAACTGCGCCAGGAACGGGGTGATGCCGATGCCGCCGGCGATCAGCACATGGCGGCCAGCCGACGGGTCGAGGGCGAACAGGTTGTTGGGGGTGGAGATCGTCAGTTCGCTGCCCACCTCGACTTGGTTGTGCATGAACGCCGAGCCGCCCTTGGACTGCTCTTCCAGGCGCACGCCGATCTGGTAGCGGGAGAGGTCGCGCGGGTCGCTCATCAGCGAATAGGCGTTGCTGAACTGGTTGCCGCAGGCCGACTGCATCTGCACGATGACGTGGCTGCCGCCGGTGAAGGCGGGCAGGGCGGCGCCGTCTTCGCGGGCCAGGGTGAAGCGCTTGATCAGCGGCGTGGCCTGTTCCACGTCGGTGACTCGCACCTTGAACATTTCGTATTGCTTGGCCATGGTTCACCTCGACTTACAGCACACGCGGCAGGCCCTGCCGCGTGGCACGGATAGTGGCCCGCTCAGACGGCGAGGCACAGGTACTTGATTTCCAGATAGTCCTCGATGCCGTACTTGGAGCCTTCGCGGCCCAGGCCCGATTGCTTGACGCCACCGAAGGGTGCGACCTCGTTGGAGATCAGCCCGGTGTTGATGCCGACCATGCCGTACTCCAGGCGCTCGGCCACGCGGAACACCCGGGCCAGGTCGCGGCTGTAGAAGTACGCCGCCAGGCCATATTGGGTGGCGTTGGCCAGCGCGATCACTTCATCGTCGGTGGTGAAGCGCACCAGCGCGGCCACCGGGCCGAAGATCTCTTCCTGCAGCAGCTCCATGCCGGGGGCGATGTCGGCCAGCACGGTCGGCTCGAAGAACTGCCCGCCCAGTGCGTGGGCCTTGCCACCGAGCAGCACGCTGGCGCCTTGACCGGTGGCATCGTCGATCAGGCTGCGCACCTTGGCCACGGCCTTGTCGCTGATCAGCGGGCCGATCTGCGTGCCTTCGGCATTGCCATGGCCGACCGCCAGGGCGCGCACGCGCTCGACGAAGCGCTGGGCGAAACGCTCGTAGACGCTGTCGTGCACATAGAAACGGTTGACGCACACGCAGGTCTGCCCGGCGTTGCGGTACTTGGCGATCAGCGCGCCGTCGACCGCAGCGTCGATGTCGGCGTCATCGAAGACGATGAACGGCGCATTGCCGCCCAGCTCCAGGCTGACCTTCTTGATGGTTTCTGCGCATTGGCCCATGAGCAGGCGGCCCACCGGGGTGGAGCCGGTGAAGCTGAGCTTGCGCACTCTCGGGTGGCCGGTGAATTGCGCGCCGATGGCCGGGGCATCGCCGGTGACCACGCTGAACACGCCGGCTGGAATGCCGGCGCGCTCGGCCAGCTCGACCAGGGCCAGGGCACTGAACGGGGTTTCGTTGGCCGGCTTGACCACGATGGTGCATCCAGCGGCCAGGGCCGGGGCGACCTTGCGGGTGATCATCGCCGCCGGGAAATTCCATGGGGTGATCGCGGTGCACACGCCGATGCCTTGCTTGATCACCAGCAGGCGTTTGTCATTGGCAGGGCTTGGGATCACATCGCCGTAGACGCGCTTGCCTTCTTCGGCGAACCACTCGACGAAGGAGGCGGCGTAGCGGATCTCGCCCAGGGCCTCATGCAACGGCTTGCCCTGTTCGCGGGTCATCAGCAGGGCGAGGTCCTGCTCGTGCTCGAGCAGCAATTCGAACCAACGGCGCAGGATATTCGCCCGCTCCTTGGCCGTACGGCCACGCCAGTCGGCCAGGGCCGCCTCGGCCGCTTCGATGGCGCGCACGGCTTCGGCGGCGCCCATCAGCGGTACATGGCCGAGCAGCTCGCCGCTGGCCGGGTCGTTGACCGCCAGGGTCTGCTGGCCGTCGGCATCGCACCAGCGCCCGGCGATATAGGCCTGCTGGCGGAACAGCTTGTTGTCTTGAAGTTTCACGCAAGGCTCTCCGAAGGCCGCCGACCGTTGGGCCGGCGGCCGGGTGCATCAGTCCAGATGGGCGACGGCGATCAGGTTGTGGAAGTGGGCGATACCGTGTTCGCTCACACCGCTGCGCTGCTGGTCGACCATGATCCGGCCCTGGCCGCGGTAGCCGCGGGACTTGAGGCCTTTCTGAACGCTTTCCACCAGGCGCAGGTCTTCCGGGCGGAAGACGTCGCGGTACCAGTCGATCAGCTTGAGCTGCTCTTCGGTGAGGTCCTTGTTCAGGAAGTAGATGTCATAGTGTTGCAGGGTGGTTTCGGCATCGACCGGGAATTCATAGATCACGGTCATGAAGTTCGCTCCTGGCGGCACGTTGAACATGGTGCACGGCCAAGCCCAGAAGCCGGCGAAGGACGGGTCCTTGACCGACTCGTCGAACTTGAACGACTGCTCCGAAGGCTTGGCCAGGCCGTACTGCAGGGTCCAGTTGCCATGCAGGCTGTGGTTGTACTGGCCGACGTCCACCGAGTCGGAGAAGCCTGGGTGGGCCGGGGCGCAGTGGTAGCACTCCAGGTAGTTGTCGACGATCGACTTCCAGTTGGCCGGGGTGTCGCTGACGAAGCGCGCGGCCAGGTGCAGGTCGTCGATCACGGCGCAGGCTTCGCGCATGCGCTTCTGCAGGCCTGGCAGCTGGTCTTCGACGCTGCCGGCATCCATGTCCATGTTGATGAAGATGAAGCCTGCGTACTCTTCGACGCGCAGCTGCACCAGGGTGGAGTTCTCCTTGTCGAAGTTGGCGACGTTCTCGCAGTTGCGGGCGTGCGCCAGCTCGCCGTCGAGCTTGAAGGTCCAGGCGTGGTATGGGCAGGTGATCACGTTCTTGGCCTTGCCGCTGCCTTCGAGCAGTTGGTGGCCACGGTGCGGGCAGACGTTGTAGAAGGCGCGCAGCACGTCGTCGCGACCCCGCACGACGATGATGCTTTCACCGATCACCTCACGGGTAATGTAGGCGTTCTTTTCAGCGACTTCGCTGCGGTGACCGACGCAGATCCAGCTCTTGGCGAAGATCGCTTCCTTCTCGTGCTCGAACACCGCGGCCTGGGTGTAGAAATTGGCCGGAAGGGTGAAGGCTACTTCAGGGTTGGCGCAGAAATCGACGGGCAGGCGTTTGAAATCGTTCATGACTCTATCTCGGTTTTACTTATTGGTTAACGCGTATCTGTTGGTTAACAGATTGGGCAAAAAAATTTGGGTCTTGCAGGCTGCTTTTTTGAGCGGCCTTGTGTCGCGAAAGGACCGCGCAGCGGTCCCCGGCGGCGTCCTGCCTGCGCTGGCCCTATCGCGGGACAAGCCCGTTCCCACAGGGTCAGCGCAGTTTCAACTCAGTGCACGGCAGCCGCGCTGCGTGGTGTTTGCTCGTCCGGCTCCTCGCCAGCCAGGCGCGCGGCCTCTTCCTCGATCCGGTAGGCCGGAACCTGGCCGTAGTCGGCGGCCAGCCACTTGAAGAAGCCGTAGATCTTCACCAGCAGGATCAACATGAAGGGAATGGCGGTGAGCACCACGGCGGTCTTCATGGTCGACAACGATGCCTTGGCGAACAGCATGGCCAGCGGCACCAGGGTCAGCACGATGCACCAGAACAGGCGCAGGGTCGGGCTCGGGTCCTCGCCTTCGCGCAGATTGCGGGTGCTGGTAGCCGCCACGGCATAGGCCGCCGCGTCCATGTGCGAGGCGCAGAACACCGCCATGATGAATAGGTACACCGCCAGGAACAGCGTGCCCCATGGCAAGGCCAGCAACAGGTCGGTCACCGCCGCTTCGCCACCGACGGTGCTGAGCAACTTCGGTACATCGATCTGGCCGTTGATGAATTGGTGCATGCTGTAGCTTTCCAGGGCGCCGAAGAAGAACCAGCACCCGAAGCTGCCACCCATCAGCAAGGCGAACACCACTTCCTTGATCTGCCGGCCGCGCGACACCCGGGCGACGAACATGGCCACGCCCGGTGCATAGGACACCCACCACAGCCAGTAGAACACGGTCCAGTTACGGGTGAAGGCACCATCGCCGGCAGGGTCGGTGAACAGGCTCATGTGCACGTATTGCTGGATCATCAGGCCAATGGCATTGGCGGTGTTGTTGACGGTGAACTGGGTCGGGCCGACCAGCAGCACCACCACGGCGAACAGCAGGGCGCCCACGCAGACCATCTTCGACAGGCGTTGCAGGCCGCCGTCGATGCCGATGTAGGAGCTGAGCGAGAACAGCAGCGCCACCGCACCGATCACCATCAGTTGCACGGTGAAGGTGTTGGGGGTGCCGGCGAGGTCCAACAGGCCGCGGGTCAGGGTAGAGGCGGTCAGGGCCAGGGAAACGGTCAGCGCGCCCATCATGGTCAACAGGAAGATCAGGTCCACGGTGCGGCCGATGGGGCCGGTGGCCTTGAAGCCGGTGACTGCCTCGATGATCGAGGCCAGGTTCAGGCCGCTCTTCTTGCGTACATGGAAGTGGTAGGCCATGGCCAGGGATGCCAGGGCATAGATCGACCAGGCGCTGATGCCCCAATGGAAGAAGGAGTAGCTGACGCTGTATTCCAGCGCCTGGGCCGACATCGGCGCGATGTTCAGGCCGGGCGTCTGGTAGTAGTAGGCCCATTCCATGACGCCCCAGTACAGGGTCGAGGAGCCCATGCCGGCGCAGATGAACATGAACACCCAGGTCGCGGTGGAATATTCGGGCTTGCCGGCGCCCAGGCGGATATTGCCGTACTTGCTGAACGCCAGGTACAGCACGGCCAGGGAGCTGCCGAAGACCAGCACCTGGACGCTGGTGCCGAAGGTACGGGTGGACAGTTCGAACAACTGGTTGGCCATGCTTTCCGATTGCACGGGGAAGGCAGCAAGGCCGATGACGGTGAGCAGTACGGCGATCAGGCTCACAGTGATCAGGAATACATCAATCTTTTTATTCTTGTGGGACATCAATTGTCTCCTGGAGCGTTTGGAATGCTAAGCGCTTGGGAAGTCCTTGTCAGGTATAGCTTTTTTCCTCATCTGTTAACCGAAAGTTAACTCATATCTTTTGGTTAACGAAGTGTGCATCGAATTATCACGAACTGCAAGCCGACTGTCTGACAATCCTGACAGTCGGCCCAGGTTTATCGATTAAGCGCCCAGCAGTTCGGCGATGGCCTGACCTACTTCCTGGGTCGAACGGCTGCCGCCCATGTCGCGGGTGGTGTCGCCGTTGGCGATGACTGTCTCGATGGCCTTGAGGATGTCGTCGTGGGCGGCCTGGTAGCGGGTGTCGTCGCCGTCCTTGCCGAGGAACTCGAGCATCAGTGCGCCGGACCAGATCATGGCGATCGGGTTGGCGATGTTCTTGCCGTAGATGTCCGGTGCCGAACCATGGACCGGTTCGAACAGCGACGGGAACTTGCGCTCGGGGTTGAGGTTGGCCGACGGCGCGATGCCGATGGTGCCGGCGCAGGCTGGGCCCAGGTCGGAGAGGATGTCGCCGAACAGGTTGGAGGCGACCACCACATCGAAGCGCTCCGGTTGCAGCACGAAGCGGGCGCAGAGGATGTCGATGTGCTGCTTGTCCCAGCTGATCTCTGGGTAGTGTGCGGCCATCGCGGCGGTGCGTTCGTCCCAGTAAGGCATGCTCACGGCCATGCCGTTGGACTTGGTCGCCGAGGTCACGTGCTTGCGTTCGCGGGTCTGGGCCACGTCGAAGGCGTACTTGAGGATGCGGTCGACGCCGCGGCGGGTGAACACCGACTCCTGCAGCACGAACTCGTTCTCGGTGTTCTCGAACATGCGACCGCCCAGGGACGAGTACTCGCCCTCGGTGTTTTCGCGGATCACCACGAAGTCGATGTCGCCAGGGGCCTTGTTTGCCAGCGGGCAGGGTACGCCAGGGAACAGGCGCACCGGGCGGATGTTCACGTACTGGTCGAAGTCGCGGCGGAACTTGAGCAGCGAGCCCCACAGGGAGATATGGTCAGGCACCTTGTCCGGCCAGCCGACGGCGCCGAAGTACAGGGCGTCGAAGCCCTTGAGCTGCTCGAACCAGTCGTCGGGCATCATCTTGCCGTGGGCCAGGTAGTAGTCGCAGCTGGCCCACTCGAAGTATTCGATCTCAAGGTTCAGGCCGTGCTTGCGCGCGGCCGCTTCGACCACGCGGATGCCTTCGGGGAGGACTTCGTTGCCGATGCCGTCTCCGGGGATGGCGGCGATTTTGAAGGTCTTGCTCATGGGGGCGCACTCGCTGTTCTGGGTAACGGATGCCGGCCATGCTATAAGGACGCGTTCCGGAGATAATCCGGCGATCCATCAATTCTTGGTGCACGAATCGTGAATAATCTGCCGAACCTGGACGACCTCGATATCTTTCTGCAGGTGGCGCGCCGCGCCAGCTTCGCCGCGGTGGCGGATGAGCGGGGGATGTCTGCGGCCTTCGTCAGCAAGCGCATCCGCCTGCTCGAGGAAAACCTCGGCGTACGCCTGCTGCACCGCACCACCCGACGGGTGACGGTGAGCGAGGAGGGCGAGCGGGTGTACCAATGGGCGCAGCAGATCTTCGAAGCCCTGCAGCGTATGGACGACGATCTCAATGCCGGCCAGCGCGAACCTGCCGGGCAACTGCGTATCGCCAGCAGCCTGGGCCTGGGCCGGCGCTTCGTGGCGCCAGCGTTGTCGGAGTTGGCGGCGCGCTACCCGAAGCTGGACATCCGCCTGGATGTGCACGACCGCCTGGTGGACCTGATCGCCGAAGGGGTGGATCTGGACATCCGGGTCGGCAACGTCATCGCCCCGAACCTGATCGCCAAGCCCCTGGCACGCAATCGCCGGGTGCTGTGCGCGGCCCCTCGGTATCTGGCACGGCGCGGTACGCCGAAAAGCCTGGCGGACCTGGCCAGCCATGATTGCCTGGTGATCAAGGAACGTGACCACCCCTTCGGCGTGTGGCACTTGGAGGGCCCCGATGGCGAAGAGAGCGTGCGGGTGACCGGCGCGTTGTCGAGCAACCATGGCGAGGTGGCGCACCAGTGGTGCCTGGATGGGTGGGGCATCCTGCTGCGTTCATGGTGGGACGTGCACGACAGCATCGCCGACGGGCGCTTGGTGCAGGTGCTGGAGGATTACCAGCAGGCCGCGGATATCTGGGCGGTGTACACCGCGCCCCTGGCCGGCTCCGCCAAGGTGCGGGTGGCGGTGGAGTTCTTCCGGCAATACTTTGCCGAACGGTATCGGTTGCCTGGGTGAGTCCCGGCGTTCGGCGTTGTCCTGTTCGCGGGTAAACCCGCTCCCACAGGGTTGTCGAAGATCCTTGGGGGAGCGGGTTTACCCGCGAAAGGCCAGTGCTGCCTTGTTTGGGTCAATGCGCTCCGGCGGCCTTGCTCAGGTCGCTTTCGGCCCACTCGGTGTAGGTGCAGGCATCGGCCACCGCCCAACGCACCTTCACGCTATCGCCAGGCTGCATCGCCATTCCCGCCGCCGACAGGGCCTTTACGGTCATTTCCGTGCCTCCTGCGGTCACCACATGGCAGGTCTGGCTTTCGCCGAGGAACAGAACCTCCGCCACCTTGGCCGAGACCTCGTTCCAACCCGCCGGCAATACCTCGCGCGTCGCCTGGTCGGCCGTCAGGGCCAGGGCCTTTTCCGGGCGCACCATGATCAGCGCATCCTGGCCGACCGTCAGCCCGGCGGTCAGGCGGATCGCCAACGACTGCCCCTCGAAGCTGGCCGCGCCGTTACTGGTGGCCTTGACCCGAAGGAAGTTGGAATTGCCCAGGAACGAGGCGACGAAGGCATTCGGTGGGTTCTGGTACAGATCGAAGCCGCTGCCCAGGCCGACGATCTTGCCGTGGCTGAAGATCGCGATGCGTTGGGACAGGCGCATGGCTTCTTCCTGGTCGTGGGTCACGTAGACGATGGTGATGCCCAGGCGCCGGTGCAGCTGGCGCAGCTCGTCCTGCAGGTCTTCACGCAGCTTCTTGTCCAGGGCGCCGAGGGGTTCGTCCATCAGCAGGATGCGTGGCTCGTACACCAGCGCCCGGGCAATGGCCACACGCTGCTGCTGGCCACCAGAAAGCTGCGCAGGGCGGCGATGGGCGAACTGCTCGAGCTGCACCAGCTTGAGCATGGCATCGACCCGCTTGGCGGTCTCGGCGGCATTGTGTTTGCGGATCGCCAGGGGGAAGGCGATGTTGTCGCGCACCGACAGGTGCGGGAACAGCGAGTAGCGCTGGAACACCATGCCGATGTCGCGTTTGTGCGGCGGTACCTTCACCAGCGACTGGCCGTCGACCAGGATCTCGCCGCTGCTGGGTGTCTCGAAGCCGGCCAGCATCGACAAGGTGGTGGACTTGCCCGAGCCGCTGGAGCCGAGGAAGGTCAGGAACTCGCCGTCCTGGACGTCCAGGCTGATGTTGTCCACGGCGGCGAAGTCACCGTAGTGCTTGTTCAGGTTGCGCAGGCTGACCAGGGTCTTGGCGGGCGCGGCATCTTTGATCACTGCACTCATTGTTATTGTCTCCGAGCGCTCAGGCGCTGACTTCGTTGCGCCGGCGCAAGGCGGCGGCGATGACCATGACCAGGACCGACAGGCCGATCAGCAACGTCGAGGCGACGGCGATCACCGGGGTCAGGTCCTGGCGCAAGGTGGTCCACATCTTCACGGGCAGGGTCTGCAGGGTGGGGCTGGCCATCATCACGCTGAGCACCACCTCGTCCCAGGAGACCAGGAAGGCGAACAGGCCGCCGGCGATCATTCCCGGGCGGATCGCCGGGAAGGTCACCTTGAAGACTGCCTGCAAGCGCGAGGCGCCACAGATCACCGCGGCATCCTCGATCGACTGGTCGAACAGCTTCAGCGAGTTGATGATCGAGATGATGGTGAACGGCAGGGCGACGATCACGTGGCTGACCACGAAGGAAAACAGCGTGCCGGTATAGCCGAGCTCGAGGAACAGGGCATACACCGCCACGGCGATGATCACCAGCGGCACGATCATCGGCAGGGTGAACAGGCCATAGAGCAACTCGCGGCCCGGGAAGCGCCCGCGCACCAGGGCGAAGGCCGTAGGCAGGCCCAGCAGCACGGCGCACAGGGTGGTGAGCACGGCGACCTTGAGGCTGGCCAGGGCGGCGTCCATCCACTCGGGGTTGGAGAAGAACTGTTCGTACCATTTGAAGGTCCAGCCCGGGGGTGGGAATACCAGCCACTGGGACGAGCCGAACGACAGCAGCACGATGAACAGGATCGGCAGCAGCAGGAAGGCCGCAATCACCCCGGTGGTCAGGTACAGGCCGGTGCGCAGCGGTCGGCCCATGGCGTTGGGAGTCAGGAGCATGGCGTTTACCTCGCGTTGCCGACCGGGGATTCCGGCTGCAGCTTCAGGTAGAAGTAGAAAAGCACCAGGGTGATCAGTACCAGCAACGCAGCGGCGGCGCTGGCCAGGCCCCAGTTGAGGAACGACTGCACCTGCTGGACGATGAATTCGGGCAGCATCATGTTCTGCGCACCGCCCAGCAGGGCGGGCGTCACGTAGTAACCGAGTGACATGACGAACACCATCAGCGCACCGGAGAACAGCCCCGAGCGGCACAGCGGGATGAACACCTTCCAGAAATTGGTCCAGGGGTTCGCGCCGCAGATGGAGCCGGCTTGCAGCACCATCGGGTCGATAGCCTGCATGGTCGCCTGCAGGGGCAGGACGATGAACGGGATCATGATGTAGCTCATGCCGATCACCACGCCGGTGAGGTTGTGCACCATCTCCAGCGGCGAATCGATGATGCCGAGCGCCATCAACACCTTGTTGATCACCCCCGAGGCCTGCAGCAGCACCAGCCAGGAGTAGGTGCGGGCCAGCAGGCTGGTCCACATCGACAACAGCACGATGTTCAGCAACCAGCGGCCCCAGCCTCGTGGCACCAGGGTGATCGCCCAGGCCAGTGGAAAGCCCAGCAGCACGCTGATCATGGTCACCAGGCCGGCCACGGAAAAGGTGTTGAGCAATACCCGCGTATAGGCCGAGTTGGCGAACAGCTGCTCGTAGTTGCCCAGCCCCGGTACCGGCTCCAGCACGCCGCGCAGCAACAGGCCGATCAACGACGCGAAGAAGAACAGGCCAAGGAACACCAGGGCCGGCAGCAGGTTGCGGCTGCCGCGCCAGCGTTGGCTCAAGGTCGGGCGGCGCACGGCCGCCCCCGGCGTGCCGGTGCCGCTGGGCGCACCTTGCGCGTTGTGCAGGGCATTGATGGCGACTTTCATTTGACCAGCCACTCATTCCAGCGGGCCGCGATGGCCTGGCCGTTCTTCGCCCAGTAGGCGAAGTCGAGGGTCACCTGGTCCTGGGCGTAGGCAGTCGGCAGGTTCGGGGCGAGCTCGGGCTTGAGCTGGGCGATACTGTCGAGGTTGACCGGGGCGTAGGCGGTCAGGTTGGCGAAGTCGGCCTGGCCCTTGGCGCTGCTGGCATTGGCCAGGAACTTCATGGCCGCGTCCTTGTTCTTGGCGCCCTTGGGGATGACCAGGAAATCGGCCATGACCAGGTTCTGCTTCCAGCTCACACCCACGGGGGCGCCATCCTGCTGCAGGGCGTAGACCCGGCCGTTCCAGAACTGGCCGAGGGAGGCTTCGCCGGAGGCCAGCAACTGCTGGGACTGGGCGCCACCGCCCCACCAGACGATGTCCTTCTTGATGGTGTCGAGCTTCTTGAACGCGCGGTCCAGGTCCAGGGGGTAGAGCTTGTCCGCCGGTACGCCGTCGGCCAGCAGGGCCAGCTCCAGCACGCCGGGGCTTGGCCATTTGTACAGGGCGCGCTTGCCGGGGTAGGTCTTGGTGTCGAACAGGGCCGACCAGTCCATTGGCTTGTTGGCGCCGAGCTTGCCTTCGTTGTAGCCGAGCACGAAGGAGAAGAAGAACGAGCCGACGCCATGGTCGGAAACGAATCGCGGGTCGATGCGCTCGCGCTGGATCGTGGTGAAGTCCAACGGCTCAAGCAAGCCTTCGCTGGCGGCGCGCAGGGCGAAATCGGCTTCGACATCGACCACGTCCCACTGCACGTTGCCGCTCTCGACCATGGCTTTGAGCTTGCCGTAGTCGGTGGGGCCGTCCTGTACGACCTTGATCTTGGTGCTGTCGCTGAAGGGTTCGGCCCATGCCTGTTTCTGGGCGTCCTGGGTGGTGCCGCCCCAGCTGACGAAATTCAGGCTGTCGGCGGCCAGGGTGGCTTGGCAGGCCAGGGACAGCAGGCTGGCGGACAGCACAGCGGTGACTCGTTTGCTTAACAGCATGGTTAACGCCCTCAATTGCTTTTGTTATTTGAGCGGGCTTCCTGTCGCCCGCCATGTCTTCGGGGAGCAGCTTTCCAACGATGTCGCGTGGCCGTTCTTATGCGTGCAGGTGCGGCCAAAAATTCAAGGTCTACGGGATATCATATTATGGTATTCCAAACTTTTAGCAAGGGGCTGTGGGCGACCGGCCATCACTAAAACCCAAAGATCTGGGGCCGCTATGCGGCCCTTTCGCGGCACAAGGCCGCTCCTACAGGGGCTGCGCCATCCGTGCGGCGCCGTACCGGTAGGAGCGGCCTTGTGCCGCGAAAGGGCTGCGTAGCAGCCCCAAATTGTCAATTGAACTCGGCAGGCTCGAACGGAATGCTCTGCACCACCTCCAGCTCATATCCGGCAAGCCCCGCGTACTTCAGCGGCGGGCCCAGGTGGCGCAGCTTGCCCACGCCCAGGTCCTGGAGAATCTGCGCGCCGGTGCCGACCTCCGAGTACACTTTCGACTGGCCTCTCTGGTAAGGCCGGGTCGGCTGGGTCAGGTGCGGCACGCGTTCGAGCAAGGCCTGGGAGGATTCATGGTTGGCCAGGATCACCACCACGCCCGCGCCTTCGGCGGCGATCTTCTGCAGTGCCGCCCACAACGTCCAATTGGCGGGGCCCGCATATTCGGCGCCGACCAGGTCGCGCAGCGGGTCGAT
Organism: Pseudomonas sp. p1(2021b); assembly: GCF_020151015.1. Taxonomy (NCBI): domain Bacteria; kingdom Pseudomonadati; phylum Pseudomonadota; class Gammaproteobacteria; order Pseudomonadales; family Pseudomonadaceae; genus Pseudomonas; species Pseudomonas sp. p1(2021b). Next base: position 3,068,829 of record NZ_CP083746.1, on the reverse strand, counting down.
CACGTGCACCCGCACCAACGTCGGCTGGTCGCGGCGGATGTCGCCCATCACCATGGCCATGTGTACGCCGCCCTCGATGCGGTCTTCGTAGGTCACCAGGCGGAAGGTGCCATGCACGGTGGGCAGTTCGCGCTCGCCGATGCGCTTGATGGTCTGCTCGGTGCTCAGGCGATAGTGGATCAGGTCGGCGATGGTGCCGATCTTGATGCCGTGGTGTTCGGCGAACAGCTCCAGGTCCGGGCGCCGGGCCATGGTGCCGTCGTCGTTGAGCACCTCGACGATCACCGAGGCGGGGGCAAAGCCGGCCAGGCGGGCCAGGTCGCAACCGGCCTCGGTGTGCCCGGCACGGGTCAGTACGCCGCCTTCGCGGGCGCGCAGCGGGAAGATATGGCCTGGCTGTACCAGGTCTTCGGGGCGGGCGTCAGGGGCCATGGCTGCCGCCACGGTGCGGGCGCGGTCGGCGGCAGAGATGCCGGTGGTGACGCCTGTGGCGGCCTCGATGGACACGGTGAAGGCGGTGCTGAACATGCTGCCGTTGGCCGGCACCATCTGTTCAAGGCCCAGGCGCTGGCAGTGCTCGTCGGTCAGGGTCAGGCAGATCAGCCCGCGCGCTTGCCGGGCCATGAAGTTGATGGCCTGGGCGTCACAGCGCTCGGCGGCGATCAGCAAGTCGCCCTCGTTTTCACGGTCCTCGTCGTCCACCAGCAGGACCATCTTGCCCTGGCGGTAGTCCTCGAGGAGTTCTTCGATGCTGTTGAAAGCCATGCTGCACACTCGCTGTGGTAGGGTGGTTTTTATGGTATACCATCATACACAAATAACCTTTTCAGGAGAGCACTGGATGAAGGCTTACTGGATCGCCCATGTCGACGTCACCGACCCCGAGCAGTACCAGCAGTACACCCAACGCGCCCCGGCGGCCTTCGCCGCGTTTGGCGGCCGCCTGCTGGCCCGTGGCGGGCGCAGCGAGGCGATGGAGGGCAGGCCTACCCCACAGCGTAGCGTGGTGATCGAGTTCGACTCGTACGAGCAGGCGTTGGCGTGCTACCGGTCCGAGGCGTACCAGGAGGCATGCGGGTATCGGCAAGGTGTGGCGAGGGCCGAGGTGATCATTGTCGAGGGCGTCGGGCCTTGAGAATGCCATGGGGCCGGGATCGGTCCTTTCGCGACGCAAGGTCGCTCGCCGCACAGAAAGACCCGTGCAACGGCCTTCCAGTCGATGTATCCTTCATTTGATGTTTTTTTATCACCAAATGAGGTGAGCATGATCGAGACGACCAAGAAGGCACCTGCCCGGCGTGCGCGTTACGCCACGATCGAAGGCGGGCGCAAGGCAGCGCTCGAGGTCCGCGAGGCGGACGGCGTGTTCTGGGGCTATTCCCAGGCCCACGATCAGTTGACCGAGGCCCAGCGTCTGGTACAGATCCGCGACGGTTTGCCGGCCAAGCTTTATCAGGAGGTCAAGCGCCTGTTCAGCCTGCCGGAAAAACAGCTGGCGGCGCTGTTCAACGCGTCGATCTCGACCCTCGAGCGCCGTGTGCGCGACAACCAGCCGCTCGATGCCGTGGCCTCCGAACGCCTGGACCGCATCGCCGAAATCACCCATCAGGCGGTGGCGGTCTTCGAAGGCGAAGCGCCGGCCGTGGCGTGGATGTCCCGGCCCAACGATGCCCTAGGCGGTATGGCCCCGGTGATGCTGTGCGAGACCGAGATCGGTGCCAAGCAGGTACGCCGGGCGCTGGTGGCCCTGGAATGGGGTGGCGTCGTCTGATGCTGGCCTGGCGCGTCGCCAAGGCTTCCCGGGCAGATGACCTCAGTGGCAGGGGCGCGGCGATCGTGGGTGGGCGCTGGAACCAGATCGACGTGCCGGCGCTGTACATGGGCTTGTCGCCGGCGATCTGTACGTTGGAGACCTTCGTCCATGCGGCCGGGCGCCCCCAGTTTCCCCTCAAGATCACCTGTTTCGAGTTGCCCGACGATCCGGCGCTGTACCTGGAACCTGCCGCCGATCAACTGCCTGCCGGCTGGGATGCGCTGCCGGCCGACAACCCCAGCATGCTGTTCGGCACACGTTGGCTCGAAGCGCGCAGCCATCTGGGGCTCATCGTGCCTTCGGTGGTGCTGCAACTGGAGCGCAACCTGGTGGTCAATCCGCTGCACCCGGCGGTACGCGAGGTCCGTGTGCGCGAGGTGTTCGATTTCGCCTATGACGAGCGAATGTTCAAGGCGCGTGCAGGCTGATGGGCAATCACCGAATGAAATGCACCTTGCCGGTATCGTCGTTGCCCATGTAGATGCCGTATACCCCGGCCTGGCGCTCGAGGATGTAGCGCTCGAGGATCTGGCGGATGGCGGGGTAGTAGATCTCGTCCCAGGGGATTTCGTCAGGCTCGAAGAAGCGATAGGCGAGGGTCTCCGGACCGTACTGGCCGGTCTCTTCCGTGGCGATGGCGCGGAAGATGATGTACACCTCGCTGATCTTGGGCACGCTGAAGATCGAATAGGGCGAGACGATCTCGCCGCGTACGCCGCTTTCTTCCCAGACCTCGCGCAAGGCGGCCTGTTCGGTGGTTTCGCCGGCCTCCATGAAGCCGGCCGGCAAGGTCCAGGTGCCGGGGCGAGGGGGGATGGCGCGCTGGCACAGCAGGTACTTGCCATCGCGCTCGATGATGCAGCCGGCGATGATCTTGGGGTTGATGTAGTGGACATAGCCACACCCGGCGCAATGCAGACGCTCGTGGGTGTCGCCGCTGGGAACGCCCCGGGCGAGCTCCGTTGTGCAGTGCGGGCAATAGCGCGGGGCGGGTGGCATGGTCAGCGGCCTATGCGGGGGTCTTTGAGGGGCAGGGGTTCGACGATGTCGCGGACCTTGGCGTTGTCTTCCTGCTTCTGACGCAGGTAGTCCAGGGCCACCTTGGCAGCGGCGCGTACATGGTCGACCGAGGCCTGGTGCGCACGCTGCGGGTCGCCGCTCTTGATCGCCTCGACGATCTTTTCCATTTCCTGGTTGCTCGCGCCGCGACGGTTTTCCTGGGACACCGAGGTGGCGCGCAGGTAGCTGATACGGGCCTGCAACTGGCGCAGCTGCTGGGCGGCGACCTGGTTGCCGGAGCCTTCCAGAAGGACGTCGTAGAACCCTTGAACAGATTCCAGCACCTGTTGCAGCTCGCCTTCCTCCAAGGCTTCGCGATTGACTTCCAGGGCACGTTCCAGCGCACGGATGTCCTTGGCCTTGGCATTGAGGGTGAACAGCTGGACGATCAGCCCTTCGAGCACGCAGCGCAGCTCATAGATGTCGCGGGCGTCTTCCAGGGTGATGATCGCCACCCGTGGACCCTTGGCGTCGGCGAACTCCACCAGGCCTTCGGATTCGAGGTGGCGCAGGGCTTCGCGGACCGAGGTGCGGCTGACCCCGAGGCGGTCGCAGAGGTCGCGCTCGACCAGGCGATCGCCGGGCAGCAGGTGGAAGTTCATGATCGCCCCGCGCAGTTTGTCGAGCACGATTTCGCGCAGGGTAACGGGGTTGCGGTTGACCTTGAAGCTGTCGTCGAGGGGCTGGCGTTTCATCGAGTGCGCTCTGAATGAGGCTGCCCGGCCGCGACCTGGAAGCGCCACGAACCCTGGGCGCTCTCCTTGCGTGGTTCGAACAGCCCGCTGTTAACGGGTTGACTCCGCATCGGCTTCGGCGAACGCCTCGCGGGCCAGGCGGAAGCTGTCCACCGCCGCGGGTACGCCGCAATAAATGCCGACCTGGAGCAGGATCTCGCGAATCTGTTCACGGCTCAGGCCATTTCGCAAGGCGCCGCGGATGTGCAGCTTGAGCTCGTGGGGCCGGTTGAGCGCGGAAATCATGGCCAAGTTTATCATGCTGCGCTCTTTGAGCGACAAGCCATCGCGGCCCCAGACATGGCCCCAGCAATATTCGGTGACCAGCTCCTGCAAGGGCCTGGTGAAGTCATCGGCGTTCTGGATCGAACGATTGACATAGTCCTCACCCAGCACCTGGGTGCGGATCTGCAGGCCTTTTTCGTATTTCTCGTTGCTCATGTGCCGTGCTCCTGCGTGGAAAAAGGGGCCGCAACCGAAGGTGAGGGGGTATGCGCGGCCCCGGAAACTTGGGGCTGCCGTGCAGTCCATCGCGGGACAAGCCCACACAGGGATTGCGCCGAACCTGTGGGAGCGGGCTTGCCCCGCGATGGGGCGCGCGGCGTACCCGATCAACCCAGCGTTGGCAGCGCGCCGAGCTTCCCTTTGTGATACACCATCGGCGTCACCGGCTCGGCTGGCAGGATCAGGTTTTTCACCTGGCCGACGATGATCGCATGGTCGCCACCGTCGTACTCGCGCCACAGCTCGCACTCGATGATCGCCGTGGCCTTGGCCAGCAGCGGGTTGCCCAGTTCGCTCAGGTGCCAGTCGATGCCCTTGGCCTTGTCTCTGCCTTTACCGGCGAAGGCATAGGCTTCGGCGGTCTGGTCGGCGGACAACAAGTGGATGGCGAACTGCTTGCTGTCGCGCAGGACCGGGTAGGTATCGGAGGCGTAGTTGGGGCAGAACAGCACCAGCGCCGGGTCGATCGACAGTGCGCTGAAGGCACTGGCGGTGATGCCGACGATGGCGCCGTCGGCGTCCAGGGTGGTGACCACCGTGACGCCGGACGGGAAGGAGCCCATCACGTCTTTGTAGATGCCTGGTTCGATCATCTTCGTGCCCTCGGTCAACGCATCACGAACGGGTCGGGCATCGGCGCGGTGGAGAGGTTGATCCACACCGTCTTCAGCTCGGTATAGGCGAGCACCGAGTCGATGCCGCTTTCGCGGCCGTAGCCGCTATTCTTGAAGCCACCGATCGGAGCCATGGCCGACACCGCGCGGTAGGTATTGACCCAGATGATGCCCGAACGCACGTCGCGGGCCAGGCGATGGGCACGGCCCAGGTCGCGGGTCCAGATACCGGCGGCGAGGCCGAACTGCGAGTCGTTGGCGATGGCCAGGGCCTCTTGCTCGGTCTTGAAGCGGATGACCGCCGCCACCGGGCCGAACACTTCCTCCTGCATGATCTTCATCGAATTGCTGTCGCACTCGAACAGGGTCGGCTCATAGAACCAGCCATCGCCCTCGACCTCGGCGCGCTTGCCGCCCAGGTGCAGCTTGGCGCCCTCGGCCTTGGCCGCGGCGACCAGGCCTTCGACCACGGCTAGCTGTTGGGCGGTCGCCATCGGGCCCATTTCGCTGGCGTCGTCCTGTGGGTTGCCGATGCGAATGCGCTTGGCACGCTCCACCAGGCGCGCGACGAATTCGTCGAAGATCTCGTCCTGCACCAGCAGGCGCGAACCGGCCACGCAGCTTTGCCCGGAAGCAGCATAGATGCCGGCGACGGCGCCGTTGATGGCGCTGTCCAGGTCGGCGTCGGCGAAGATGATATTCGGCGACTTGCCACCCAGTTCCAGCGACAGCTTGGCGAAGTTCTCGGCGCTGCTGCGCACCACGTGGCGGGCGGTCGCGGCGCCACCGGTGAAGGCGATCTTGCGCACCAGCGGGTGGCGGGTCAGCGCGGCACCGGTGCTTGGGCCGAAGCCGGTGACCACGTTGACCACGCCCGCCGGGAAGCCGGCTTCATGGGCCAGGCGGGCCAGCTCCAGGATGGTCGCCGAGGCATGCTCGGATGGCTTGAGGACGATGGTGTTACCGGCGGCCAGCGCCGGGGCAAGCTTGATCGCGGTCAGGTACAGCGGGCTGTTCCACGGGATGATCCCGGCTACCACACCGATAGGTTCGTGCACGGTGTAGGCGAACAGGTCTGGCTTGTCCAGGGGCAGGGTGCCGCCTTCGAGCTTGTCGGCAAGGCCTGCGGTGTAATGGAAGAACTCGGGCAGGTAGCCGACCTGGCCGCGGGTTTCGCGGATCAGCTTGCCGTTGTCACGGCTTTCCAGCTGGGCCAGGTGCTCCTTGTTCTCGGCGATCAGATCGCCCAGGCGGCGCAGCAGCTTGCCTCGCGCAGTGGCGGTCAGGGCACGCCAGGCCGGGTTTTCGAAGGCACGCTGGGCGGCCTGCACGGCCCGCTCGACATCGGCTTCATCGGCATCGGGCAGTTGCGCCCAAGGGCGCGCGGTCGCTGGGTCGAGGCTGTCGAAGGTCTTGGCGCTCTGCGCATCGCACCATTGGCCGTCGATGCACATCTGGAAACGTACGAGGGTCATGCCACTATCCCCTTGGCGGATTCGGTGAACGTGCGGGCTTGCTTGAGGAAGTCCAGCAGCATCTTGTTGACTTCGCGCGGCGCCTCCACCGGCATCATGTGCCGTTGCTCGGCCAGTACCACGCTGCGTGCGCCTGGAATGCGCGCCGCCAGTTGGCGGGCCATGTCCGGGGTCGAGCCCAGGTCGTGCTCGCCGGTGGCGATCAGCGCCGGTACCTGAATGCTGCCCAGGTCCTCGGCGCGGTACATGTCCTGGGTGGCGAACAATTTATAGGTGGTCAGGTAGCCCTGCGGGTCGTTGCCGGCCAGGGTCTGACGAATGGCCGCGACCTGGGCCGGGTTGGCTGCCTGGTATTCGCGGCTGAACCAACGCGCCAGCGCCGCTTCGGCATTGGCGTCGGGGCCGTGCTCGGCGGCCTGGGCGGCACGGGCGATGACACCGGCGCTCTGCTCGGGGCTGCGGTTGAACACGCTGTTGAGCACCACCAGCGCCGACAGGCGTGCAGGGTAGTGCAGGGCGAAGGCGCGGGCGACCAGGCCACCCATGGAGAAGCCGATGACCGTGGCCTGCGCAATCTGCAGGTGGTCGAGCAGTTCGGCCAGCTGCGCGGCGTAACCGGCAAGGTCGGTATCGGCGGCCGGTCGTGGGCTCTGGCCGTGGCCGAGCATGTCGTAGGCAATGACGCGATAGTCGCTGGACAGGCCGACGAACTGCCCGCCCCACATTTCCTTGTTAAGGCCCACGCCGTGGATCAGCACCACGGGCTGGCCTTGGCCGAGGCTCAGGTAGCTGGTCCCGGCGGGTGTACGTTCAGCAACAGGCTGAATCATGGAGGGCGCTCCTCGAAGGTCGGGCGTGGCGGCAATGCTTGCGCGCAACGCCCCGGCCCGTCTGGTTGTTGTTATTGAGCGTTGGCCTTCTCGGCGGCCAGTTCTTCCAGGTCGATGTAGCGGTTGCCGATGCGCGGGTGCAGGCGGCCGCCGTCGGCCGCGCCCAGGACCACGACGATCTCGTCGGCACGCGGTGCGTCTTCGATCTGCATTTCCAGGGTGATGTAGTGCGAACGCAGGCCTTCGTCGTCTTTCTGCATCATCGGGATCTGGATCGAGGTGCCCGGGCCGCCGCGCTTGTTGGTGAAGCTCAGGTAGCTCTTGGCCTGGACAGCTTCGCGGTAGTGGTTGCCGAAGCGCAGGGTGTGGATGACGGCCGAGGCGTGCTCGATCTCACCGTCGGCACCGACCACGGCCGCCTTGCCATAGGCTTCGATCTTGTCGGCACCACCGATCGCCGCGCACAGGCGCTCGACCATCAGCGCACCGAGGTCGGAGCAGTTGGCGCGGATTTCCGGCTTGAGGTCCTCGACGAAACCGCGACCGGCCCATGGGTTCTTGATCACCACGGCCAGGCCGACCATGGTCACCGGCTTGTCGGTGGCCTTGCCGCCTTCGATGCGGGTCTCTTCGGAGTAGGTGACGATCTTGCGGATTTCGAAACTCATGGAGGGCTCCTGGTGAGGGTTATCAGCTCTTGTTGTCTGATGGTATACCATAATACTGGTAGTGCAAGAGGCTGCCTGAAATTTATCTGGCGGGGCGGATGAAAGGCGGGTTGGAGGTGGGATTTGCTGCGCCTGGAAAATCGAGCGCAGCCCGCGCGGTGCATCGCGAGCAGCGCCCCAACTAACAGAACTCAGGCGAACGCCGGCACCACTTCCTTGATGAACAGCTCCAGCGACTTCTTCTTCTCGGCATGGGGCAGGCTGTTGTCGCACCAGAAGCTGAATTCGTCGACGCCCAGTTCCTGGTAGTACTTGATGCGCGCGATGATCTGCTCGGGCGTACCGATCATGGTGTTCTTGCGGATGTTCTCCAGCTCGAACGCTGGTACCTCGGCGAACTTCGACTCCGGGCTGGGTTCCAGGAAGCCGTTGACCGGGGTGGTCTTGTTGCCGAACCAGGCGTCGAAGGTGCGGTAGAAGCGCAAGATGGCCTGGGCGCCGATCTTCCAGCCCTCGGGCTCGTCCGGGCTGTGCACGTGAGTGTGGCGCAGCACCATCAGTTGCGGGCGAGGCACCTCGGGGTTGTTGTCCAGCGCTGCCTGGAACTTGTTCTTCAGGTCCAGCACTTCCTCGTCACCCTTCATCAGCGGGGTGACCATGACATTGCAGCCATGCTTGACGGCGAAGTTGTGCGAGTCCGGGTCGCGGGCCGCGATCCACATCGGTGGCATGCCTTTCTGCACTGGCTTGGGCACGCTGGTGGAGGTGGGGAACGTGTAGACCTCACCTTCGTGGGCGTAGTCGCCTTGCCACAGCTTGCGTACCGCCGGGACCATCTCGCGCAGGGCCTTGCCGCCGTCAGTGGCGGGCATGCCGTTGGCCATGCGGTCGAACTCGAACTGGTAGGCGCCCCGGGCCAGGCCCACTTCCATGCGCCCGTTGCTGATCACATCGAGCAGGGCGCATTCGCCGGCCACGCGGATCGGGTTCCAGAACGGCGCGATGATGGTGCCGGCGCCCAAGCGGATGGTCTCGGTGCGCGCGGCCAGGTAGGCCAGCAGCGGCATGGGGCTGGGCGAGATGGTGTATTCCATGGCGTGGTGTTCGCCGATCCACACGGTGCTGAAACCGCCGCGCTCGGCCATCAGGGTCAGTTCGGTCAGGTCTTCGAACAGCTGACGGTGGCTGACCTGTTCATCCCAACGTTCCATGTGCACGAACAGCGAAAATTTCATGGGGGTTTTCCTCGGAGCTTGTTGTTATCGCCTGCAGGGGGCAGGCGGTCAGATCTGATGCACGACAAGCGGGCAATCCCGCTGGTGATTCAGGCGAAGGCTGGCAGGCTGGCCATCTTGCCGCGGCAATACACCATTGGCCGTGGTGCTTCCTCGGGCACGATCAGGTTATGCACCTTGCCGACCATGATGGCGTGGTCGCCGCCTTCGTATTCACGCCACAGCTCGCACTCGATGATCGCGGTGGCGTTGGCCAGCAGCGGGTTGCCCAGCTCGCTCAGCGACCACTCGATGCCGGCGGCCTTGTCCTTGCCTTTCTTGGCGAAGGCGTAGGCTTCGGCTTGCTGTTCACCGGAAAGCAGGTGGATGGCGAAGCGCTTCTGCTTGATCAGCACGGGGTAGGAGTCGGAGCTGTAGTTGGGGCAGAACAGCACCAGCGGCGGGTCCATGGACAGGGACGAGAAGGCACTGGCAGTGAGGCCGACGATCGAGCCGTCGTCGTCCAGGGTGGTGATGACCGTGACGCCGGACGGGAAGGAGCCCAGGACGTTCTTGTAGACGGTTGCGTCGATCATGGCGTGTTCCTCGGGTAGGGCAGCGGTGGTCCGCATTTTTATCGTTGATGTGTCTGATGGTATACCGTAATACCTCGATTGCAAGCAGATTTTTTTCTGCGGGCTCATAGGCGATAAACGGTCAAAGCCCCGTATTCAGTGGGTTTGTCAGCCAGACGGACACTTCGCGGCGGGGCGTGAGGCAGATCAGATGCGCTGAAAAAGGGCGGCGCAGTGTTGTCAAAAACTTGGAATACCATAATATGGTGCACAGCTGAGAGGCCGCCTCGAGCGGTTTCCTACAAAGATAAAAAACGACCTTTCGAGCTGAAAACCATGTCCCAACCGTCGTCGCAACACCAGTTTGTCGAAAATCACACGGTCGATTACGTTCCACCTGCCGAGCGCCATGGGAAGGCGCGCGACCTGTTCACCCTCTGGTTCAGCACCAACATCGCGCCGCTGCCTATCGTCACCGGAGCCATGGTGGTCCAGGTGTTCCACCTGAACCTGGTGTGGGGATTGGTCGCCATCGTGCTGGGGCATCTGCTGGGCGGCGTGGTCATCGCCCTGGCCTCTGCGCAGGGGCCGCAACTGGGCATCCCGCAGATGGTGCAGAGCCGCGGGCAGTTCGGGCGTTACGGCGCCTTGCTGATCGTATTCTTTACCGCGTTGATCTATGTCGGGTTCTTCATTTCCAACATCGTGCTGGCGGGCAAGTCGATCCATGGCATCGCTCCCAGCGTGCCGATGCCCACGGCAATCGTCATCGGCGCCCTGAGCGCCACGGCCATCGGCGTGATTGGCTACCGCTTCATCCATACCCTCAACCGCATCGGCACCTGGGTGATGGGTTCGGCGCTGTTGGCAGGGTTTGTCATGATGTTCAGCCAGGCGCTGCCGACGGACTTCTTCAGCCGCGGTGCGTTCAACCTGTCCGGCTTCGTCGCCACCGTGTCGTTGGGGGTGATCTGGCAGATCAGCTTCTCGCCCTATACCTCCGACTATTCGCGCTACTTGCCGCGTGAAGTGGGCATCGCCAAGCCGTTCTGGGCCACCTATTTCGGCGCCACCCTGGGGACCATCCTGTGCTTCACCTTCGGGGCAGTGGCGGTGCTGTGCGTGCCGGAGGGCACTGACGCCATGGCGGCGGTGGAGCAGGCGACGGGCTGGCTGGGGCCGGTGTTGATGGTGCTGTTCCTGTGCAACATCATCAGCCACAACGCGCTCAACCTGTACGGTGCGGTGCTGTCGATCGTCACCGCCATCCAGACCTTCGCGGCCCAGTGGACGCCAAGCGTCAAGGTGCGGGTGGTGCTGGCCACGGTGATCCTGGCGGCGTGCGGGCTGGTGGCGCTCAACGCCTCGGCCGACTTCATCGGCCAGTTCATCGGGCTGATCCTGGCGCTGCTGCTGGTGCTGGTGCCCTGGGCGTCGATCAACCTGATCGACTTCTACCTGATCAAGAAGGGCGCGTACGACATTGCCTCGATCTTTCGCGCCGATGGCGGCATCTATGGGCGTTTCAACCACCACGCGATCATTGCCTATGCCTGCGGCATCCTGGTGCAGTTGCCGTTCGCCAACACGTCGTTGTATGTCGGGCCGTATTCGAACCTGGTGGAAGGGGCGGACCTGTCGTGGCTGTTCGGACTGTTGGTGACCTGCCCGCTGTATTACTGCCTGGCGACCCGCAGCCGCAAGCCGGTTGGAGTGGCGCGGGCGGTGAGTGTGAATGACTGATACGGGTAGCGTGGCATAGAGGGCTGCCTTGCAGCCCAATCGCGGGGCAAGCCCGCTCCCACAGGGGCTTGCAACCTTCGATGCATAAGTATGGTTCAGCCCCTGTGGGAGATACCCCAGCCTTTCGGGCTGCAGAGGACAAGCGGCTGGCGCTGATCCTGTGGGAGCGGGCTTGCCCCGCGATTGGGCCGCATCGCGGCCCCACCGGCTCAGAGCTTGAACTGAGCCACCATCGCGTTCAGGTCCACTGCCAACCGTGACAGGTCCTGCGCTGCGGCACTGGTCTGGTTGGCCCCCGCCGACGTCTGCATGGCCAGGTCGCGAATATTGACCAGGTTGCGGTCCACCTCGCGGGCCACCTGGGCTTGCTCTTCCGAAGCGCTGGCGATCACCAGGTTGCGTTGGTTGATCGAGGCGATGGCCTCGGCGATCACTTCCAATGCCTGGCCGGCCGACTGGGCCACCTCCAGCGTACCGTTGGCGCGGCCCTGGCTGGTGTGCATGGCGCTCACCGCTCGCTCCGTGCCGGACTGGATGCCGCTGATCATCTGCTCGATTTCCGCCGTGGACTGCTGAGTACGGTGGGCGAGGGCGCGCACTTCATCGGCCACCACGGCGAACCCGCGGCCGGCCTCGCCGGCACGGGCCGCTTCGATGGCCGCGTTGAGTGCCAGCAGGTTGGTCTGCCCGGCGATGGCACCGATCACATCCAGCACCCGGCTGATCTCGTTGGCGTTGCTGGCCAGTTGTTCGATTTCTTCGGAGGTCCCGGTTACGTCGTTGACCAGATGCTGGATAGACGCCAGCGCCTGGTTGACCTGGTCACGGCCGTCGCGGGTGGTCTGGTCGGCGCCCTTGGACGCATCGGCGGTGCTCACCGCGTTGTTGGCCACTTCTTCGACGGCAGCGGTCATCTGGTTGACTGCCGTGGCGGCTTGGTCGATCTCGGCGCTTTGCTGGTGCAGGCCGCGGCTGGTGTCCTCGGTGACCGTGTGCAGTTCCTCGGAGGCCGATGCCAGCTGGTCGGAGGAGGCGGCAATCTTGCGCAGGGTCTCGCGCAGGCTTTGTTGCATGCGGCCCAGGGCGCGCAGCAGCTGTGCCGGCTCGTCGCGGCCGACCACTTGGATATCGTGGGTCAGGTCGCCGGTGGCCACCCGTTCGGCGACCTGCACGGCGTCGGCCAGGGGCAGGACGATGCTGCGGGTGAGCAGGGTGGCGATGGCCGCCAGGGCGAGCAGGATCACCACCAGGGTGCCGATGATCAGCGCGAAGGCTTCGTCGGACGTGGTGCTGCTGCGCAAGGAGGACTGTTCGGCGTTATGGGCGTTGTATTGGATGAGCGCACCGAGCGCTTTCATCATGGTGTCGGCGTATTCGACCATGGGGCCATTGATCAGCCGACGCGCTTCGTCCATCTGCCCGGCGGCGACGTTGTCCCGAATGGACTGCTGCAGGCCATGGTAGCGCTCGCTCAGCTGCATGAAGGTGTTGAACAGGGCGCGATCTTCAGCGTCGACGATGGTGTCTTCGTACAGCTTCAGGTCTTTCTCGAGCTTCTGGTTGATCTCGATGATCCGGTCCAGGGAGACCTTGCGTGCGGCGGGTTGTTCTTCCAGGACGCTGCGCAAGGTGAACGCCCGAGCCCGACCCAGGCTGTTGCTGATGTCGCCCAGCGATATGATCGCGGGCATCCAGTTCAGGCGGATTTCGTCCGTGGCGCTGTCCATCTTGCGGGTTTCGTACAGTGCGATCAGGCCCATGGCCAGGACCAGAAAACCCAACAGGGCGAACACGCCGGCTGCCCGTATGCCGATTTTCAGATTCCGTAGTTGCATGTGAGATTTTCCTTGGCGGTAGCGGCATCACGAGCACGGACAAGACGGCACGGGTCGGGTATTTGCGCTCATGATGCGCTGAGAGTTGAAATTAAGTCCTTACCATCCTTATTGTTTTTAGCAGAATGATGACATATGGCCATTATTTATGGATAGGCGCTCAACGACGCTTTGGTGCCCCCAAACGACCTCGACGAAAGTCCTTGTGCCATTGAACAGGCCCTGTGCCAGGCGGGCAGGGCGACGCCTGGTCGACGCATGGCTTATGCTGATTATTCAGTTTGCCGAAGGAGCCTGTCATGACGTGGTCCGCCACCCAGTATTCGTTGTTCGAAGACGAGCGCACCCGCGCTGTGCGCGACCTGCTGGCCGCAGTGCCGCCACGCCCGGTGCGTCACGCCACCGACCTTGGGTGCGGCCCGGGCAACTCCACCGAAGTGCTGCGTGGCCAACACCCCGATGCCATGGTGGTGGCCCTGGACAGCGATCCGGACATGATCGACAAAGCGCGTCAGCGGCGGCGCCTGTGCGTACCCCAGGTGCGCTGCGAAATCGGTGACATCGCCAGCTGGACGGCCAGCGAGCCGCAGGACCTGGTCCTGGCCAACGCTTCGCTGCAATGGGTCCCCGACCACGGCACTTTGTACCCACATCTGGTGCGGCAATTGACCGAGGGCGGCAGCCTGGCCGTGCAAACACCGGACAACATCGATGAACCGGCCCATCGGCAATTGCGCGAGATCGCCAGCCAAGGGCCATGGGCGGGCAAGTTCGCCGACTTTTCGCTGCCGCCACGGCACAATGCGGCGTTCTACTATGACCTGCTCAGCCCTCTGTGCACCCGGGTGGATGTGTGGCGCACGACCTACCATCACCCGATGGCCGGGGGGGCCGAAGCGGTCGTGGAATGGTTCAAGGGCTCGGCCCTGCGCCCGTACCTGGCACGGCTGGATGAACGGGAGCAGGCGGATTTCCTGCAGCTCTACCTGCAGGCGATGCAGCAGGGCTACCCGCCTGCCAGCGACGGCAAGGTGCTGTTGCCGTTCCCACGGTTGTTCGTGGTCGCTACCCGCTAGCGCGGCGCCAGCGCCAGGCCACGTAGCCATATACGGCCAGGTTCAGCAGCAGTACGAACATGCCCAGCAGGAGCTGGATTTGCGGCGTCAGCCCGGCGGGGTAGATCAACGGCCAGAGGTAGTGCTCGATGAAGCCGCCCTGGTAGCCGGCCTGGCCTGCGGCGGCACGCAGACGGTTTTCCCAGCCGGTCAACGGGCAGCCCAGGTGCAGGCATTCCACCGCCAGGCCCCAGGCCATGGCTGGCAGATGGATGAACAGGGCAGGGCGCCACTTGAGCACCAGCAGGCCGCCGAACAACACCAGCAGGATGAAGGCCAGGTGCAGGAGGACCAGGGCGTCGGCGGCGAGGCGGGGGAGCATGGTGTATACCCGCAGCAGGACGTTCATACCGAGCATAAACCAAGTCGGTCGGTGCAGGCCCAATCGCGGGACAAACCCGGCCCCACAGAGCAACGCATCTCGAGCGGTGGGCTCGCGCGCTCCTTAACTTTCGTCTTGCACCATCTGCAGGAAGGTCGCCACCACCCGCCGGGTGCGCTGTTCGCTCAGGCACACCAGGGTTTCGGTCAGGTGCCGTTGGCAATCGAGGATCGGCAATGCGCAGACCCGGGCATCTGCGCCGAACTCGGCGGCCGACACCACGCCCACGCCAATGCCTACCACCACCGCTTCCCGTGCGGCCTCGCGGCCTTCGACCTGGATCGCCGGGCGGATGCGCAGGCCGGCACGTTGCATTTCCTCCTCGAGCGTCTGGCGGGTCACCGAACCCGGTTCGCGCAGCACCAGCGGGGTATCGTCCAGGTCGGCGAGGGTGATCGAACTGCGGCTGGCCCACGGGTGGTGGCGCGAGACGAACGCCACCATCGGGTCGCGGCGCATGGGTACGCAGAACAGCCGCTCGTCATCGACATCGCGCCCGAGCAAGGCCAGGTCGGCCTGGTAGCTGAACAGGCGGGCCAGGGATTCGTCGGTGTTGCCCGTTTCGATCTTCACTTGGATACCTGGGTAGCGCTGGCAGAACCGGGCGATCTGCGGCAGTACGTGGACCGGGGCGTCCACGGCCAGCACCAGGCTGCCGGTATGCAGGGCGCGGGAGTCCTGCAGCAGCTCCACCGCCTCGGTTTCGCAGGCGAACAGCCGCTGGGTGACGCCCAGCAGGCGCTCGCCCAGGTCGGTCAGTTGCACCGAACGTTTATTGCGATGGAACAGCAGCACACCGAAACGTTCCTCGAGCTTGCGCACCTGGTCGGAGACTGCCGGCTGGGTGAGGAACAGTTTTTCCGCGGCACGGGTGAAGCTGCCTTGCTCGGCAACTGCGTGAAAGGCCTTGAGTTGAGCGTGGGAGACCGACATGACCACTCCGTAACAAGCTGAGCTTATGTGTGAAATACGATAAATCGATTTTATTTATCAGTCACCAGCTGGTTCCATGTTCGACAGCCCAGCGGCGTTGCCAAAAGCAACCACCGGGGGGCCATGGCACTTCCCCGGTCACGCCCGACCGCCGGTGCCATCTGACCAATGACGGTCCTACTCGTCATGCAGTGCGCAACACAACAACAAAACAGGCGTTTTTTCACATTCTGCCGGCACACTCGAGCAAGAGGTCAGAGTCAAATGAATCAATCCCTAGCGGCCATGAAGCGCTGGCGCGTCCAGATCTTCGCAATCACCTGGCTGGCATACGCTGCCTTCTATTTCACCCGCAAGGCCTTCTCGGTCGCCAAGCTCGGCATCGGCGAAGACCCCTCGTTCATGCTCGACAAGGCCGCCATGGCCAACCTCGATGCGATCTACCTGGCGGCCTACGCCGTGGGCCAGTTCACCTGGGGCATGCTTGCCGACCGCTTCGGCCCGCGCGTGGTGGTACTCGGCGGCCTGCTGATCTCTGCCGCCGCGGCAGTGGTGATGGGCAGCTACGCGACCTTCCCGATCTTCGCCACCTGCATGCTGGTCCAGGGCCTGGCCCAGTCCACCGGGTGGGCGGGGCTGTGCAAGAACATCGGCAGCTTCTTCCCGGCGGTGCAACGCGGGCGGGTGCTGGGCCTGTGGAGTTCGTGCTACGCCTTCGGTGGCCTGGTGGCTTCGCCGTTCGCCGGCTGGTGGGCCTATACCCTGGTCGGCACCTGGCACGCGGCGTTCTTCTCCAGCGCCGCAGTGGTGGCGGGCGTGGCGGTCTTGTTCTTCATCTTCCAGCGCAACAAGCCCGAGGATGTCGGCCTGCAGCCGGTGGAGCCCGAGCCGCAGAGCATGGCGCCGGGCTCGAACCTGTGCAGCGTCTGGGCGCCGTTGAAGGAGATCCTGCGCAACCGCACGGTGCTGACCCTGGGGCTTGCCTACTTCATGCTCAAGCCGGCGCGCTACGCCATTCTGCTGTGGGGCCCGGTGATCGTCTTCGAACACATGCCGTCGGTGGGCAAGGTGGGGGCCGCCATCATTCCGACTGCCTTCGAGCTGGCGGGCCTGCTCGGGCCGATCATCATCGGCGTTGCCTCCGACAAACTGTTCGGGGCACGGCGCATGCCCGCCTGTGTGATCAGCCTGGTGCTGCTGACCCTGGTGCTGGCGGGCTTCATGGGCGCCATGCACACCGGCAGCGTGGTCCTGGTCGTGGCCTTGCTGTTCGTGATGGGCCTGACCCTGTATGGGCCTGACTCGATGATCAGCGGCGCGGCCGCGATCGATTTCGGCACGGCCAAGGCCGGTGCCACCGCGGCAGGCTTCGTCAACGGTTGCGGCTCGGTGGGCGCGGTACTCGGCGGCCTGCTGCCTGGCTACTTCGACAGCGTCACGGTGTTCATCATCTTTGCCTGCACCGCGCTGTTCTCCGCCCTTGTGCTCCTGCCGCACTGGAACAGCCGCCCGGCCAGCCTGGTGGCGGCCAATGACGTGGCCCCGAACACTGCAATGGCGATCAAGCCCGCACGCACCTGAGGAATGCAATAGATGAGACCCTTCTGGCTGCAACAGGCCCTGGACATCGAAGGCGAGGCACCATGCCCACCACTGGCCGGTGACGCGCGCTGCGACGTGTGCATCGTCGGGGGCGGCTACACCGGCCTATGGACCGCCTTGATGATCAAGGAACAGGCACCCTCGCTGGATGTACTGCTGATCGAGGCGGATATCTGCGGTGCCGGGGCCAGCGGCCGGAATGGAGGGTGTGCATTGTCGTGGTCGGCCAAGTACTTCACCCTCGAGCGGCTGTTCGGGGCAGCCGAGGCGGTGCGTCTGGTGCGCGAGTCGGAGCGCAGCATCACTGCCATCGGTGCGTTCTGCGCGGCCAATGGCATCCAGTGCGACTACCGCCTGGACGGCACCTTGTATACCGCGACCAACCAGGCCCAGGTCGGCAGCACCGATGCGGTGATCGCCGCCCTGGAAAGCAAGGGAATCAATTCGTTCCAGCGCTTGCCGCTGGAACAGGTGCAACGCCTCGCTGGGTCCACCCGACACCTGGAAGGCTGGTATTCGCCCGCCGCTGCCACGGTGCAACCGGGCCGACTGGTGCGCGGCCTGCGGCGAGTGGCCTTGGCACGCGGGGTGCGCATCCATGAAGGCACGGCGATGACGGGCCTGGAGCATGGCGCACCGGTACAGGTGCGCACCCGCCAGGGGACCATTCGCGCCGACCGTGTGGTGCTGGGCCTCAACGCCTGGATGGCAAGGGCCTTCTCGCAGTTCGAGCGCAGCGTGGCGATCGTCTCCAGCGATATGGTGATCACCGAGCCGTGCCCGGAGTTGCTGCGTGAAATTGGCCTGGTCAGCGGTGTGAGCGTTCTCGATTCACGGATTTTCGTGCACTACTACCACAACACCAGCGACGGGCGGCTGATGCTCGGCAAAGGGGGCAACACCTTCGCCTATGGCGGGCGTATGTTGCCGGTGTTCGACCAACCATCGCCTTACCGACCACTGCTGCGCGAAAGCCTTGGCGCGTTTTTCCCGGCGCTGGCCGACGTGCCGCTGGCGGCCAGCTGGAACGGCCCGTCTGACCGCTCGGTGACCGGCCTGCCGTTCTTCGGCCGACTGGATGGGCAGGGCAACGTGTTCTATGGCTTTGGTTATTCCGGCAGCGGCGTGGGGCCGTGCCACATGGGTGGGCAGATTCTGTCGTCGCTGGCTCTGGGGCAGGACAACCCCTGGACTCGGTCACCGCTGGTCAAGGGCCCGCTGGGCCAGTTCCCGCCGGAGCCGATCCGCTATCTGGGGTCATTGATGGTGCGCAATGCCATCCGTCGCAAGGAGCGCGCCGAGGACCGCGGTGTACGTCCACGGCACCTGGACGTGCGCCTGGCGCGGTTCGCGGCGGCGGCGGGCAAGGCCGACAAAGCCTGATTTTTTGCCCCGATCGCGGGGCCTGTGTCGAGATTTCTTGTCGATCCCACCGGCGAGGGCGTATAAACTGCTCCCACTTTTTTGGCCGGTCGCTTCCTGAACCGGCCGCTGGAACAAAGAGAATCGACATGGGCGCACAGTGGAAAGCCAAGCATAAAGAAGCCGCAGCCAATGCCAAGGGCAAGATCATGGGCAAGCTGGCCAAGGAAATTCAGATCGCTGCCAAGTCCGGCGCCGACCCGGACATGAACCCGCGCCTGCGCCTGGCCGTGGAACAGGCCAAGAAGGCCTCGATGACCCGTGAAACCCTCGAGCGCGCCATCCGCAAGGGCGCAGGCCTGGACGGCGACTCGGTGCAATATCACGCAGTGACCTACGAAGGATTCGCCCCGCACCAGGTGCCGCTGATCGTCGAATGCCTGACCGACAACATCAATCGTACCGTCGCCGAGATCCGCGTGGCCTTCCGCAAGGGCCAGCTCGGTGCCAGCGGCTCGGTCGCCTGGGACTTCAACCATGTCGGCCTGATCGAGGCGACACCCAACGGCGATGCCGACCCGGAACTGGCCGCCATCGAGGCCGGTGCCCAGGACTTCGAGGAAGGCGAGGAAGAGGGGGCGACCCTGTTCATCACCGACACCACCGACCTGGACGCCGTGCAGAAGGCCCTGCCGGAGCACGGTTTCACGGTGATCTCGGCGAAGATCGGCTACACCCCGAAGAATCCGGTCAGCGCAGCCAGCCTGAGCGCCGAGGCCCTGGCCGAGGTCGAGGCCTTCCTCGAGGCCATCGACAACCATGACGACGTGCAGAACGTCTATGTCGGCCTGACGGACTGATCCAGGCCCCCAATCACGGGGCAAGCCCGTTCCCGCAGGCCTACTGCAGCCCTTGTGGGAGCGGGCTTGCCCCGCGATCGAGGGCGCAGCCCTCGCCGGATCCCTCATCGATGAACCCCACCTTCGCTGCCCTCAGCCTCGCGCACCTGCGCACCCTCGACTGCCTCCTGCAGTTGAAGAACCTCAGCCATGCCGCCGAACGCCTGGGCTGCAGCCAGTCGGCCTTGAGCCGGCAATTGGCCAACCTGCGCGACGCCTTCGACGATCCCTTGCTGGTACGCCAAGGCCGCGGCTACGTGCTCAGCGAACATGCCGAGTCGTTGGTCGAGCCCCTACGCCAGGTGCTGGAAGAATTGCAAGCCCTGCGCCAGCCGGCGGTCTTCGACCCGGCGCGCTGCGAGCGACGTTTCTGCCTGGCGGCCTCGGACTACGTGGCCGAGCACATGCTGCCATTGCTGGTCGCGGCCCTGGAGCGCGAAGCGCCCGGCGTCACCCTGGAGTACCGCACCTGGCAGGCGGGGCAGCACGCCTTGCTGGCCAGCGGCGAGATCGACCTGGCCACCACCTTGTTCGACGAGGCGCCGCCCAACCTGCATGGGCGCCTGCTGGGCGAGGACCGGGCGGTGTGCTTGATGCGCCAGGGTCACCCATTGACCGCCCATGCCAGCGTAAGCCAGGACGACTACCTGGCGTTCAAGCATGTGCGCATTTCAGGCGGTGGCGACAAGGACAGTTTCATCGACCGGCACCTGCGCGCCCAGGGCCTGCAGCGACGGATCGGCCTGCAGGTGCCGTTCTTCTGCGCTGCGGTGCAGGTGGTCGGCAATGGCCAGGCCCTGGCCACGGTGCCCGAGCACATTGCCCGTCAGCTGTGCCGCTTGCACTCGCTGGCCTGGCGGCCACTGGGTTTCATTGCCCATACCCAGCGCTACTGGGTGGTCTGGCACCAGCGGTTGCAGGCCTCGGCCGAGCACCGTTGGTTGCGCAATCGGGTGTTCGAGTTGTGGCGCCAGTCGCAGTTCGGTGTGCACGGCGGGCATGCGCCTTCGCCATAACAGCTATGCGCGAAGCGGGGTTCTTTGCGGAGGGAGAGGGCGCCTAGACTCTCGGTACGACGCAGGTCCAATCGCGGGACAAGCCCGCTCCTACAAACGAATCGCTGGCCCCATAGGTCGGCCGCCGGTTTTTTTGTAGGAGCGGGCTTGTCCCGCGATTGGGCCTGCACTGACCACCAAGATGCCCAGGAGCGCGCCCATGACCCCAGAAGACTTCCGCCAGTACGGCCACCAATTGATCGACTTGATCGCCGACTACCGCCAAGGCGTCGCCGAGCGACCGGTCATGGCCCAGGTCGAGCCTGGCTACCTCAAGGCCGCGTTGCCCGCGGCGGCTCCGCAACAGAGCGAGCCGTTCCAGGCGATCCTCGCCGATGTCGACAAGCTGCTGATGCCTGGACTGTCCCACTGGCAACATCCGGACTTCTACGGCTATTTCCCCTCCAACGGTACCTTATCGTCGGTGCTGGGCGATTTTCTCAGCACCGGCCTGGGCGTGCTGGGCCTGTCGTGGCAGTCCAGTCCGGCGTTGAGCGAGCTGGAGGAAACCACCCTCGATTGGCTACGCCAGCTGCTGGGGCTGTCCGCGCACTGGAGCGGGGTGATCCAGGACACCGCGTCCACCAGCACCTTGGTCGCGTTGATCTGTGCCCGTGAGCGGGCCACCGACTACGCGCTGGTGCGTGGCGGCTTGCAGGCCCAGGAGAAACCCCTGGTGGTCTATGTCAGTGCTCATGCCCACAGCTCGGTGGACAAGGCCGCGCTGCTGGCCGGCTTCGGTCGCCAGAACATCCGCCTGATCCCCACCGACGAACGTTTCGCCATGCGTCCGGAGGCGCTGCAGGCCGCTATCGAGGAAGACCTGGCCGTTGGTAACCAACCCTGTGCCGTCGTCGCCACGACCGGTACCACGGCCACCACCGCGCTCGACCCATTGGCCGCGATCGGTGCCATTACCCAGGCGCACCAGCTGTGGTTGCATGTCGATTCGGCCATGGCGGGCTCGGCGATGATCCTGCCTGAATGCCGTTGGATGTGGGAGGGCATCGAGCTGGCCGACTCGGTGGTGGTCAATGCCCACAAGTGGTTGGGCGTGGCCTTCGATTGCTCGATCTACTACGTGCGCGACCCCCAGCACCTGATTCGGGTGATGAGCACCAACCCCAGCTACCTGCAGTCGGCAGTGGACGGGGAGGTGAAGAACCTGCGTGATTGGGGTATCCCCTTGGGGCGTCGGTTCCGAGCCCTGAAGCTGTGGTTCATGCTGCGCAGTGAAGGTGTCGAGGCGCTGCAGGAACGTTTGCGCCGCGACCTGGACAACGCCCGCTGGCTGGCCGAGCAGGTCGAGGCCGCGCCCGAGTGGGAGCTGCTGGCGCCGGTGCAGTTGCAGACCCTGTGTATCCGCCACCGGCCAACGGGGCTGGAAGGTGAAGCCCTGGATGTGCATACCCGCGCCTGGGCGGATCGGCTCAATGGTTCCGGCAATGCCTATGTGACGCCGGCGAGCCTGGATGGACGCTGGATGGTGCGAATATCGGTGGGCGCGCTGCCGACCGAACGGGCTCATGTGGAACGGTTATGGGCGAATCTGCAGGATATCGTCAAGGCTTGAGTCCACACGCTCGCGTTGTGGCCTGATGGCGGGCATGAACATCAGGTTGGCCTTGTGATCGGGCTGTGCAGCGGCCCGATCACCTCGCAGCCATTTCCCGTGCGGCGACGACGTTATCTGCAACTGAAAGACGATGCTTCAACACACCTATTACTTCTGCCAGTTAGTACCAGTGCTGTCCTTGGCTACCATCCACATCGCTGGTTGAGAGGTTGAATGTAGCGGCTCAATGCAGGGAAGAACGGGCAGTTCGATGCCCGATGTAATTGTATGGACGAGTGAGAGGATATGTGATCAGGATGAACTAGTGCCCCGCGCACTCCACATGGGAAACATCCAAATGTTTTGACCAGCACCGCCAGCGGTGTTGTCCTTTCTTCGCCCCCCGCCTTTTTCCTCCGTTGTAATGTCTGGTGTGTGCGACGGAACTGCGCCTCCTTCAATAAAAAATTACTTGCTTCAGGCGAGCGCCTTGCCTGTACAGGGTCGACACATTGTTGGGCTTCGGCCGACGACCGTGTCAGGGGGCGCGCCTGCTCATGATTAAATGAGGCTGGATATGTCGCGAAAAGAATTTGATGTTCCTGCTGCCGTCAAACTGACGGCGGCGGCTGGGCTGCGCTCTTGCGCAGAATTGCATACTGAGCTGGGTGCGGAATTCACTTTGTGTCAGGTGCAAGCGTTGCATCAGGCTGCCCGCAAGGCATGCAACGATGCGCTGATAAACGAAAAAAAGATCTTGACTCGCGCCTCGCCCCTGTTGCCCCAGGCGATCAGGCGCGGCATGGCATCTTCCGATGCGGCGGTGCACGACTACAAAGAATGGTTCGGCGGCCGCGCAGCGAAGTTTGCCGCCCCAGGCAGCGTCGCCTCGATGTTCTCGCCAGCGGCCTACCTGACAACCCTGTACCGGGAAGCGAAAAAGCTCTACCCCGAAGGCAATCCATGGCATATCGACACACGTCGTCCTGACTTGAAGCACCTGGTGCTGAGCCAGGTGAACCTGGACACACCGGTCAGCGCCCTGAGCCTGTCCAACGCTATCCTGATGGAGCGGCTGGGCGAGCACGGCGACACCCTCGAAGGCTTGTCGAGCCAGGTAGGCTTCGGCGCCACGCCTTATCACCATCAGCACACTCGCCTGCGCCAGGCTTACCGCCTGAAAGACCCGGACTTCAAGCACCTATGGGCAGCAACCGACGTCGCCAAGCACTTCGCGGCGCCGTCGCTGGCCGGGCTCTGCCACGATATCCCACCCGCGCTGTACGGGCTGTTGACCGATGAGATCACCGATGAAAACGCCGACGAAAAGTTCGCGACCTATTTCCCCGGCACCGTGCCCCAGGACATGCTGCGCCCGGCCCGTCTCCGCGATTGGTTTGGTTTGAGCGACCCGGAACTGAAGGCCTTCATCGACGGCGGCGCCCAGGTCGAGGACGAGCGCCTGGGGCCGCAAACGCATGTCTCCGAGCTGCTCAATCGCGAGGGCGTGACCTACCAGTTAGGCGTGGGCTCGGCCAGCACGGCGATCCATTACGCCTACCTGTTCTTCCTGGGCGGCGATCGCTGGGAGTTGAGCTTCAGCCTCAAGCAGGCCGGGGCGATCGAGTTCATCCTCGAGGAAGTGCACCACCTGAGGGTGTCGCCCCAGATGCTCGAGGTCGAGGCCTTCGTGCCGGACACCGACTACCGCTATGCATTCGAATGGAAGGGACCGAACGAAGATCGCTCCTATGCCAGCTACCGGGTCAAGTTCACCCACGCCACCGACCAGGGCCGTGTGCTGAGCGCCCGTTTCACCACGCCGAAGCTTGCGCCGGCACAGTTCCTGCTCAGGCTCAACAAGGTGATCAGGCTGCACAAGGCCACAGGCCTTGGGGCCGAGGCGCTGGCGCGCATCCTCCACAGCGTGGACCCGGTGGCCATCAGCGAGCGATCGCTGGCGGTGCTGACGCAGACCGTGCGTTTGGCCAAACGCTACGCCATCCCTCATGAACAGGCGCTGGTCATGGGCCGGCAACTGATCGCCGTGACCGCCCGGGGCGGCGAGCTGAGCCAATACGACCGGCTGTTCAACGACCCCGCGCTGGTCGAAGGGGGGCTGGACCCGGCCGACTACGTCGTGATCGACCTGCGTCCCGGCCAGGCCGCGGAGCAGGCCGACATCAAGGCCACGCTCAAGCGTGCCTGTCAGGTGGACGACGAAGGGCTGTACCAGCTGGGCCGCTTCCTGGCGCTGGAGGCGCAGGCCAGCGATGCAGCAGACGATGAGGTGCGCTTCGCCACCACGCACGAGGACTTGTCCGGCCTCTACACCCTGAGCCTGTGGGCGCGCCTGCATGGTCTGGCGCCTGGCGAGCTGGGGCTGCTGCTGGAGACCTTCGGCGCGCCGCGGTACCTGCGCCAGGCGGACACTGCCGAGTGGTTGCGTTTGCTGGGCTGCGTGGAGCACCTGGCCAGTTGGCTGCAGGCTCGTGGCTGGACGGTCTCTGACCTGGTGCTGATGACCCGGGACGTGGGCGATATTCCTCCGAGCCCCGAGATCACCAACCTGATCAAGGAAATGCAAGCGGCGCTCGCCAATGCTGAACTGCCTGGCGAGCCCGTCATGGAAGACTACCTGCGCGCGCTGACCCCGCTGATCGCCTCGACCTTTGGCCTGAGCGGTGAAACCGCGGCCCGGGCCCTGCTGATCTGGGCGGACCGTGGCAAGCCCGGTGGGCTTTCGCTGCAAGAGGTGGGCGAGCGCCTGAAATCGGAAGATCCAGAAGCGTCGGAAGAGCCAGAAGAGCCTTCCGACCCGGTAGCCGATCCCCAGATAATCGCCTTCACCTACGGCCTGGCCCAGATGGCCCTGATCGTGCACGCCAGCGGCGTGACCGCCGACGTCCTGGCTGTGCTGGTGACGCAACCCCATGTGTTGGGCGCCGAGGCCGTGGAAGGCGCAGGGGGCAACGCGACCCTGAAGCGCAGCGTGGCCACGGTCGAGGCCCTGACGGACTTCAGCACCTGGCTGAAAGCACGGCCAGAGTCGGCGAGCGCGCTGATGGCTGCGCTGGTGGCCGAAGGCGTAACGCCAGCGCTGCTGGCCACGGCCACCGGCCAGGCAGAAGGGGTGGTCGCCGAGGCCGCCAGGCAGGCAGCCCTGAAACGGGATGTCGAAAACGCCTCGGCCCTGGCCAATTGGCAGGAGATCGCCGTGGTCCGGCAATGGACCGACCTGGCGACAACGCTGGGCGTGCGACCCGAGACCCTGGCGACGTTACTGGTGTCCCCAGAGGCGTGGGCTCAGTGGCAAGCCCTGGCGAACAGTGTCGAAGCGGGGCTGAGCCCGTCGCAGGTCAAGCGTGCGCAGGCCGCGACCGAGGCGCCGCTGAGCAAGGCGCTGGCCGGTGTGCTGGCCGCGCGCGGCAACCTGGGTGTGGAGCGCCTGAACCAGCACCTGTTGCTCGACAGCCTGAACAGTGCCCAGGTGACGACCTCGCGTATCGCCGAGGCGATGGCGGCGCTGCAACTGTTCATCCACCGCACCTTGTCGGAGCCTGAGGACAAGCACGGCCTCAACAGCGCCGCGCTGGACCGTCCGTTCTTCCGAGACTGGACCCGCTGGAACGCCCGCTACGCCACCTGGTCGGCGGGGCAGATGCTGATGTACTACCCGGAGAACTACATCGACCCGACCGTACGCCTGGGCCAGACCAAGGCGATGGACGACATGCTGCAAGTGCTGGGGCAGGCACAGATCAACGGCGATACGGTGGGCGATGCCTTCCACGGCTACCTCAGTGCTTTCGAGGAAGTGGCCAACCTGGAGACGATCAGCGGCTACTACAACGGCCGGGAGCCGCAGGAGGCCGACTCGGCGCTGGACAAGACCTGGTTCATCGGCCGCAGCCGCGGCGAGCCGCGCGAGTACTGGTGGCGGACGGTGGACGAGAGCAAGCGTGACAAGGACACCGGCGCGCTGCCGGCCAACGCCTGGCGCGGCTGGACCAAGATCGATCTGGCGCCCCAGGTGGTGGGCCGGCTGATCCGGCCGGTGATCTACAACGAGCGCTTGTATCTGATGTGGGTGGAGCGGCAGGAGCATATCCTGACCCGCAACGAACAGGGCCAGCCAGACCAGAAGGAACATGTGTGGGCCTACAAGCTGGCATGGCTGCGCTATGACGGGACCTGGAGTGCGCCGCTGAGCTACCCGATGTCGGCCGAGAACGTGAAAGAACTGGAGTCGGTCGAGTCCCGTGAAAACCTCTCGCTGTTCCTGGTCAACCTGTCAGGGCTGAACGCCCTGGTGGCCGGTATCTATGATCGGGGCGTCGGCGCCGGTGACGAGGCCAAGGAGTACGGCGGCATCGAGATCCGGGAGGATTTCACCAGCACGTCGATTGCGCTATTGAATGACCTGCAGCAAGTCCCGCATTGGCTGGACACGGCCCTGCATACGGGGCTGTGCAGCGTGTTCGATCGCCAAGACCGGCCCGTGGCGAAGGACATCACGCCTGCGTCTGGAAAACCGACGGATTTCGTGTCGTTCGACCTGTCCGATGCGAGCGTGAGGGTCATCGACACCTCCGCTGCCCAAGCGGGTAGCTATAGCCTGCGCCTGGATACCACGCTGTCGGTGGAGGCCGTGCGTCCGGAGGTCGCCAACCCCTGGATCACCAAGCTGGTCAAGGGCTTCGAGGGGCTTGCCAAGCAAACCACCCCAGTCAGAGCGTTGGCGCTGACTCAGGAGGGCGCCTTCCTGGTCCGCCATGAGAATGCAGAGGACTGGGGGTACCTGTGCGTCAGTTTTAAGCAGCTCAGCAATTTTGACGTCTTTTTTTCGATCATTGCCGATGTTTATGATGTGCCCGTGGGGGAGGGGACTGGGGTCCGTCACGAATCGGGCTACATTCTTTGCAGATTCAAGATAAACACCGCTAACTATCCGCTGTCTGCGATAAATATAAAGTTCCGATATGGCAGCAGCTTTGTCAGTCACGAAGTCAATGTCGCGAAGTTGCTCGAATACAGCGGGATGAGCCGAGAGCTGGTAACGCCTAGCCGCTATTTGAATCCGCCGGGCAAGGTCGGCAAGTCGGATATTCGCCGTATCGTCTATGGCGTCGATGAAACAAGATCTGTCAGTGAGACCGCGAAGGTCGATTTCGATCTGGCCCTGGGTGCGCAGCAGGCTAAGTTCTCCAGCGTTCTGGACATTGGTCGGATGTCGGAGTGGTCTGGTAAGGATCAAGTTTCGCACACGATGACCCTGACGGTCGGCGAAGTGCAACGCCACTGGCGGATCAATCTGTACAAGCAACCCGGTACCGAGACCCGTCCGGCCGAATGGGGAGCGAGGCTCGCAGCGGTCACCTCGGTGAAAAGCCCCATCATCGGCGAAACCGCCGAAGGGGCCCAGTACTTCAAGCGCGGTACCTCGGTCACCCGGCTCAACACGCTGTTCGCCCGCAAGCTCACCGAGCGTGCGGCTTTAGGCATCGACACCATCCTCAGCTACGACACCCAGCAGATGCCGGAACCGGTCATCGAGGGCAGCGATGCCAGCCCGATGATGGACTTCGGGGGTGCCAACGCCCTGTATTTCTGGGAACTGTTCTACTACACGCCGATGATGGTGATGCAGCGCTTCCTGCAGGAAGAGCGCTTCGACCTGGCCGAGCAATGGCTCAAGTACATCTTCAACCCGGCCGGCTACACGGTGAATGGCCATTACACGCCACGACTGTGGAACGTGCGCCCACTGGAGGAAGACACCGCCTGGAACGACGAGCCGCTGGCGGTGCTGGACCCGGACGCCGTGGCACAGAACGACCCGATGCACTACAAGCTCAACGCCTTCATGCGCTTGCTGGACATCACCCTGGGGCGCGGCGATGCGGCGTATCGCAAGCTCGAACGCGACACCCTGAGCGAAGCGAAGGTGTGGTACCAGCGCGCCTTGCGCCTGCTGGGCGACGAACCATGGATCGAGCCGAGCACCGACTGGGACGACCCGCAGCTGGGCGATGCGGCCTCGCAACAGGTGCTGGACGATCGCATGGACGCCTTGGCGATGATGGCCGAAGGCATACGCGCCGAGGACGTGGTGAAGCTGCGCGCTGCGGGGCCGGCACGCGCCGAGGCCGGCAGGACGCTGTTCCTGCCCGAGGCCAACCGCATGCTGCTGGAATACTGGGAAGCGCTGCGCATCCGCCTGTATAACCTGCGGCACAACCTGACGCTGGATGGCCAGCCACTGAACCTGGCGCTGTACGCCACGCCGGCCGACCCGAAGGCCTTGTGGGCCGACGCGGTGGCTGCCGAGGCGGGCGGGGCCAATGCCTTGCCGCCCATCGACAACGTGCCGGCGTTGCGTTTCATTCCGCTGGTGGAAGGGGCGCGTACGATGACTTCCCACCTGATGCTGTTCGGCAATGCCATGCGGCTGATTCTGGAGCGTCAGGATGCTGAAGGGTTGCTGGAACTGCTCAGTACCCAAGGGGTAGAACTGGCGACCAGAAGCGTGGAGTTGCAAGAGCAGTCGCTCAAGGAACTGGATGTTGAACGCAAACGTATAACGGCGCTTATGGAGGTCGCCAGGACGCGGCGAGATCATTACCGCGCCCTGTATGACGAGAACATGAACACAGGTGAAAAACTGGCACTGGGTTTCGCCCAAACGAGAAAAGCCTTGACCGGCGTTTGGGGATCGCTTGCCGTGACGGCGGGACTGGTGAAGACATTCCCGAACGTTTTCGGCACATCCAACGGTGGCGGACGTCCCAGCGGGCCACTACAGGCGGCAGGTACGGTTGCTGGGTTGACGATGACCGGCTTGGAGATCGCCAGCGAGACGATCGATAAATGCGAGGCCTATCGACGTCGGCGCCAGGACTGGGAGATTCAGTACAAGAATGCCGCAGGACTCATGGCGGTACTCCAGGTGCAACTGGAAGCGCTGACGGTGCGTGAAACGTCTATCAACCTGCAGATCGCACACGCGCGGTCCCAGGAGACGAACGCCCAAGTGCAACTTGCCTTCCATCAAGGCAAGGCGACCAGCAAAGCACTGTACAGTTGGTTGCGCGCGCGCCTGGCAAGTATCTTCTATACCTACTATGACCTGACGGTTTCACGCTGCCTGATGGCGCAGAAGGCGCTGCAATGGGAAATGGGTGACAACACCCGCTACCTGCGCACGGGCACTTGGAATGGCGCTTGGTCCGGGCTGTTGTGCGGAGAAGGGCTGATGTTGGCGCTGGGGCAGATGGAGGATGCCTGGGTGAGATGGCAAAAGCGTGAGTTGGAGGTGACTCGCGACGTGTCGCTGGCTAAGGTCTTCGATGGCATGCTTCTCGTGGATGGGGAGCCGGTCACGCTGCAGGACGCCATTCAGCGCGTCCTGAACGAAGAGGATGTCGATTGCACGCTTGCGCTGGGCAGTTTGACGTTCGAATCGCACAAGCTGTCCGTACAGTTTGGCCTCAAGGATCTGGGCTTGGCGCAAGAGTTCGAAGACGGCAAATGCCGTATTCGTCGCATAGCGGTTAGCCTCGAGGGGCCGAACGTCGAATCTTCCGAGCAGGTCCGGGCGCGTTTGATGACCAACTACCTTGGTTTGCCTTCCGGTTGCCACCAAAGCGTCATATCCCATGCCCGCAAGGACGACGGTCTATTCCCTCAGGAGGGCGGCGACGCGGCCACCCGCTGGCTGCCGTTCGAAGGGCTGACCATTGCGTCGGCCAATGACGAGGATGACAAGACGACCCTGAGCCTGACCTTCGCTGACGCCAAGGGTCAGCAGGTCCTGAAGGAACTGAGCGATATTACCCTGCACATCCAATTCACCGTTCGCTGATACCTTGGGAGGGCACGCAGATGCCCTCCCGCTTCCCTGTACGGCCCCGCTCGCGGATAATCCCACGCCATTGAAGACAACAGCCTGCGAGTGGGTATGAGTGATTCGGTAGTCAATCTCGGGCAATCCGGGATCGAAGGGGGGCGCAAGTCGCGCAAGCACAACCCCGAGAAAACGCGCGAGGACATCCTCCAGGCCGCCATCCACGAGTTCGTGCAGCAGGGCCTTGCCGGGGCGCGGGTCGATGCCATCGCCGAGCGCACCGCCACCTCCAAGCGCATGATCTACTACTACTTCGGCAGCAAGGAGCAGTTGTACATCGAGTGCCTGGTCAAGCTCTACGGTGACATCCGCAAGACCGAGCACAGCCTTGACCTGGAGTCGCTGCCGGCCGTGCAGGCCATCGAACGTGTGGTGGACTTCACCTTCGACCACCATGACCATAATGTCGACTTCGTGCGCATCGTCTGCACCGAGAACATCCACTACGGCGAGTACATCAAGCAATCACCGGCGATTCGCGAAATGAGCAGCCTCGTACTGCAAGGGCTGGCCCGTACCCTGCAACGAGGTGTGGAGGAGGGCGTGTTCCGGGCAGGCATCGACGTCATCGACCTGCACATGCTGATGAGCTCGTTCTGCTTCTACCGCGTGTCCAACCGGCATACCTTCGGCGAGCTCTTCCAGATCGACCTCTGCGAGCAGGAGGTCAAGCGACGCCACAAGCAGATGATTCGCGAAGCGGTCTTGGGTTACATCCGTGCTTGAACGGGCTGCCAACGGCCTCACTCGCCCAGGCGCTGCTCCCGTGACGGCGGGTAGCCGAAATAGGCCGCATAACACTTGCTGAAGTGCGATACCGAGACGAAACCGCAGGCGACCGCGACTTCCATTACCGAGAGGTCGGAATATTGCAGCAGCCGGCGGCTCTTGGTGATGCGCAGCTCCATGTAGTAGCGCCGCGGCGAGGTGCCGAGCTGGGCCTGGAACAAGCGGTCGATCTGGCGTCGCGAGCGGCCACTGTAGGCGGCGAGCTGGTCCAGGCTGAGGGTTTCCTCGAGGTTGTTCTCCATCAGCTCGACGATGGTACGCAAGTGCAGGCTCATGGACTTCTTCGCCCCAGGGCCAACCTGGCGATAGCGAGCTCCGGAGAACGACAGGATTTCCTCGACACCTTCGGCCAGTGCGTCGCCGTAGAGACGTCGAACCAGGCCGAGCATCAACTCCATGGCGCCATTGGGGCTGGCGGCGGTGAGCCGGTCCCGGTCCAGGGTGAAGCTGGCCGGCGTGAGGCGGGTTTGCGGGCTGCGTTCGGCCAGGCTGGCGCGCTGTTCAGGGTGGATGCTGCAGCCGTAGTCGTCCAGTACACCTGCGCGACCAAGGAACCAGGCGCCGTTCCACAAGCCGCCCAGCGCCATGCCATGGGCCGCGCAATCGCCCAGCATGCGGTCGAGCTCAGGATATTTGAGGGGCGTGCGCAAGCCGCCGCAGATCACCAGCAGGTCCAGCTCCTTCAGGCTGGCGGCATCGAGTTCGCTGGCCACCAATTCCAGGCCCAGGTCGCTGAGTACTCGGTCGCCCTGGGGGGAGAGCGGGTTGAAGCGGAAACTGTCGGCGCGCAACAGGTTGGCGGTGACCAGCACGTCCATCGCCACGGTAAAACTGGCCATGGAGAAGTGTTCGAGAAGGACGAAGTCGACTCGATAGGGCACCTGGCCGTTACCGGAGGCGGATTTTAGCCGCAGCATGTTGCTGGTGCTGGTCTTCTGGCTGAACTGACGTGGTGTGGACACTGCTGACTCCGACTCCTGGCTGGCCCGTTGAGTTTGCTGGGAGCGTGAGGGAAAGACAACTGGATCGCACGTGCGGGCAGGATCGGACTGAACCCTGGCGGCCGGCTGGCACCCAAAGCACTACATGCCTATTGGGAGAGCGCTCATGGAAATCGGAACGATCTGGATCATTCTCGCAGCCATTCTGATCCTCTTGGAGATCTTCGCCATCTGGCACATCATCGGCAGCGACCGGCGCGCTGAACGGAAGATGCTATGGATCGTCTTCGTGGTCTACGTACCCTTACCCGGCTTGATCGTCTGGGCCTGGATGGGGCCTCGGGCCGTGAAGGGGCGGGCGGTGCTCGAGGAAAAATAGAACACCTGGGGCTGATGCCTGTCAGTCAAGGACACCGAATGCTGCATGCCCCATCGCCGGCAAGTCGGCTCCAGGGATTTCGCAAGTCTTGAGAGCGGCGCAATCTCGGTGGGAGCTGGCGACAGCCTGCGATGGGCTGCAAAGCAGCCCCAAGCCCTCAAACGCTGGAGCCCCTCCAGACTCAAGGGGTCGCTTTGCGGCCCATCGCAGGCTCCGCCAGCTCCCACGAGGCAAGCGGAGCCTGGGCCATATTTGGAAAACCAACCGAAGGCAATTGGGCTTGTCCAGCACCGTAGAATCTCCCACAGGTACGGCCTGGCGTCCAAACTGACGTTCTACGTGTGTGCCGGCGCTTGCAGTCGATAGGGCTTGGTCGCCTGGCATTACAGGTTTCGCATCCTGGTGCATCTCTTCTAGAATCCGCACAGTAAACCCGCCGACCGACCGGCCGTGCGGTTCCCGGCGCGAGTGTGCGCCACCGCCGAGAACGCCATGAGTGCCAGTACCCCGCTGTCCGGAGTCAACCAACCGCTGCGCGGCATCGCCCTGGTGGTGGTGGCGACTTTCCTGTTCGCCAGTCACGACGCCCTTTCCAAGTTCCTGGGCGGCCTGTACCCGATCATCATGGTGGTCTGGGCACGCTACCTGGTACATACCCTGCTGATGGCCGGGATCTTCCTTCCCAAGGCCGGCGTGGCCGTATTGCGCACTCGCCGCCCGGTCTTGCAGACGTTGCGTGCGCTGAGCCTGTTGAGCACGAGCTTGCTGTTCACCACAGGCCTGCAGTACCTGCCTTTGGCCGAAGCGACATCCGTCAACTTCCTCGCCCCGGTGCTGGTCACCGCGCTTTCGGTGCCGCTGCTCAAGGAGCGCGTCAGCGTCGGCCAGTGGGTAGCGGTGGTGATGGGCTTTATCGGCGTACTGGTCGTTGTGCACCCTGGGGGGGCGATGTTCACGCCGGCGATCCTGTTCCCCTTTGGATCGGCCCTGGGCTTCTGCTTCTACCAATTGCTGACCCGCAAGTTGGCCGTCTACGACAGCCCAACCACCAGCAACTTCTTCGCCGGGCTGTGCAACACCTTGATCCTGAGCGTGCTGGTGCCGTTCTTCTGGCACGCGCCGCAATGGAACCACGTCGTCTTGATGCTGGCCCTCGGCGGCTGCGGCATGACCGCGCACCTGTTGCTGACCCAGGCCTTCCGCCTGGCTGCCCCGGCATTGCTGGCGCCCTTCAGCTATTGCCAGATCGTCTTCGCCGGTTTGCTGGGGCTGCTGATCTTCGGCCAGGTGCCGGACATCGCCAGCCTGGTGGGCATCGCCATCATCTGCCTGAGTGGTTTGGGGGCGGCCTGGATGCAACGCGGCAAGTGACAATGCTGCTGACAGTTTTGGCCTATCGACCCTAGTCAATTGCCCTATTAGAAACCTGGCTGCGCTCGGCTAGGCTTCACTCTGCCCCAAGAAAACGGCATGCAGGCATGGGCAGGGACACCCTGATGCCTGTTCCACTTCCGTGCGAAAGGTACACGCAGATGTCGAACGAATCGAAATGCCCGTTTCATCAGACCGCCGGTGGCGGCACGAGCAACCGTGACTGGTGGCCTGACCAGTTGAACCTGCGGATCCTCCATCAACATTCGTCCAAGTCCGACCCGATGGACCCGGACTTCGACTACGCCAAGGCGTTCAAGCAACTCGATTTTCAGGCCCTCAAGCAAGACCTGCGAGCCTTGATGACCGACTCCCAGGACTGGTGGCCCGCGGACTTCGGCCACTATGGCCCGCTGTTCATCCGCATGGCCTGGCACAGTGCTGGCACCTACCGTATCGGCGACGGCCGGGGTGGCGCAGGCTCCGGCCAGCAGCGTTTCGCCCCGCTCAACAGCTGGCCGGACAACGTCAGCCTGGACAAGGCCCGGCGCTTGCTGTGGCCGATCAAACAGAAGTACGGGCGCAACATTTCCTGGGCCGACCTGATCGTGTTGACGGGCAACGTGGCCCTGGAATCCATGGGTTTCAAGACCTTCGGCTTCTCCGGTGGGCGCGCCGATGTGTGGGAGCCGGATGAAGATGTGTACTGGGGCTCGGAAAAGGTCTGGCTGGGCGGTGACACCCGTTACGGCAAGGCGCAACCCCCCGGCAAGGGCGACCTGGTGGCGGAACCGCAGAAGCACGAAGAAGAACAAGGGCGCGCCCTGGGCGGCGAGCGAAACCTGGAGAACCCCTTGGCCGCCGTGCAGATGGGGCTGATCTACGTCAACCCGGAAGGCCCCGAGGGTAACCCCGACCCGGTGGCTTCCGGCAAGGACATCCGTGAGACCTTCGGCCGCATGGCCATGAATGACGAGGAAACCGTGGCCCTGATCGCCGGCGGTCATGCATTCGGCAAGACCCACGGTGCAGGCCCTGCCGACAACGTCGGACCCGAGCCAGAAGCCGCAGGCCTCGAGCTGCAAGGTCTGGGCTGGCAGAACAAGTTCGGTACCGGCAAGGGCGGCGACACCATCACCAGTGGCCTGGAAGTGACCTGGACGTCTACCCCGACCAAGTGGAGCAACGAGTACCTGGAGAACTTGTTCAACTTCGACTGGGAACTGACCAAGAGCCCGGCCGGTGCCCACCAGTGGCGGCCGAAGAACGGCGCCGGGGCAGGACAGATCCCCGATGCCCACGATCCTTCCAAGCGTCACGCGCCGGCCATGCTCACCTCCGACCTGGCCCTGCGTTTCGACCCTATCTACGAGCCGATCGCCCGGCGTTTCAAGGACAACCCCGACCAGTTGGCTGATGCCTTCGCCCGTGCCTGGTACAAACTGATCCACAGGGACATGGGCCCGCTGTCACGCTACCTGGGCCCGGAAATGCCGCAGGAGGTGCTGCTCTGGCAGGACCCGATCCCGCCGGTGGACCACCCGCTGATCAACGATCAAGACATCGCCGCCCTCAAAGCCAAGGTGTTGGCCTCGGGCCTGAGCGTCGGCGAACTGGTCTCCACCGCTTGGGCCTCGGCCTCGACCTTCCGGGGTTCGGACAAGCGCGGTGGTGCCAACGGCGGCCGCCTGCGCCTGGCGCCGCAGAAGTTCTGGGCAGCCAACCAGCCTGAACAATTGGACAAAATGCTCAAGGCGCTGGAGAAGATCCAGAGTGAGTTCAACGCCTCGGGCAAGAAGGTTTCCCTGGCCGATTTGATCGTGCTGGCGGGCTGCGCCGCGGTGGAAAAAGCTGCCAAGGACGGTGGGCACACAGTCAATGTGCCGTTCAGGCCTGGACGCATGGACGCCTCCCAGGAGCAGACCGATGTCGAGTCGTTCGGTGTGCTCGAGCCCTTGGCCGACGGTTTCCGCAACTTCACCAAAGCCCGCTACAGCGTCAAAGCCGAGAAACTGTTGCTGGACAAAGCCCAGTTGCTGACCCTCACCGCACCGCAGATGACCGTGCTGATCGGCGGCCTGCGGGTACTGGGTGCCAATGTCGGTGGCAGCCGACACGGGGTCTTTACCGACAAGCCCGGTGTGCTGTCCAACGACTTCTTCCGCAACCTGCTGGACATGAGCGTGGAGTGGAAGCCGACCTCGGCGGACAACGAAACCTTCGAAGGTCGCGACCGCAAGACTGGCCAGGTGAAGTGGACCGGTACCCGCGTCGACCTGGTGTTTGGCTCCCACGTCCAGTTGCGGGCCTTGTCGGAGGTCTATGGCAGCAGTGATGGCCAGGACAAGTTCGTCAAGGACTTCGTCGCTGCCTGGGTCAAAGTGATGGAGCTCGATAGGTTCGACTTGAAGTAACCGTGGCTTGAGGGGCCTGTACGCCCCTTTCGCGATACCAGGCCGCCCCACAGGTACTGCGCACGCCATTGCGCTGTGCCTGTGGGGCGGCTTTGTGCCAGGTGATCCGCAAAAAAGGCCGCCAAGGGACGGTGGCCGTTTCGCCAATTTCAGGTCGGATAGATACAAAAGCGCCCTTGGTCGTTCTGCTGCAATGCATCCCAGGCAACCGGCCTGAACAGCATGCCCATAACGACAAGGAAACCCACCATGCAAATGCCCAAGACCCTGAAAATCCGCAACGGCGAGAAAGTCAAACCCACGTTCTCCGCTCAGGAGTACGCTGCCCGCCAGGCCCGCCTGCGCGCTTACATGGCCGAGCATGACATCGAGGCGGCGATTTTCACCTCGTACCACAACGTCAACTACTACAGCGACTTCCTCTACTGCTCGTTCGGGCGCCCCTATGCGCTGGTGGTCACCCAGGACAAGGTGGTCTCGATCAGCGCCAACATCGATGGCGGCCAACCCTGGCGGCGGACGGTCGGCACCGACAACATCGTCTACACCGACTGGCAGCGCGACAACTTCTTCGTCGCCATCCAGCAGGCCCTGCCGCTGGCCTCGCGCATCGGCGTGGAGCATGACCATCTCAATCTACAGAATCATGCCAAGCTCGCTGCCTGTTATCCCAAGGCCGAGTTGGTCGACATCGGCGCGCCTTGCATGCGCATGCGCATGATCAAGTCCGCCGAAGAGCAGGCATTGATCCGTCAGGGTGCGCGTGTCGCCGACATCGGTGGCGCGGCAGTGGTCGAGGCCTTGCGCGATCAGGTGCCTGAGTACGAGGTGGCATTGCATGCCACCCAGGCAATGGTGCGTGAGATCGCCCGCAGCTTCCCTGACGCCGAGCTGATGGATACCTGGACCTGGTTCCAGTCCGGGCTCAATACCGATGGCGCACATAACCCGGTCACCAGCCGCAAGGTGAGCAAGGGCGAGATCCTCAGCCTCAACTGCTTCCCGATGATCGCCGGTTACTACACCGCGCTGGAGCGCACCTTGTTCCTCGACCACTGCCCGGACGAGTACCTGCGCCTGTGGCAAGCCAACGTCGAGGTGCACGAAGCGGGCTTGAAGCTGGTACGTCCCGGCATCCGCTGCTGCGACATCGCCCGCGAGCTGAACGAGATCTTCCTTCGCCATGACCTGCTGCAGTACCGCACCTTCGGTTACGGCCACTCCTTCGGCACCCTGAGCCATTACTACGGCCGCGAAGCGGGGCTGGAGCTGCGCGAGGACATCGACACCGTGCTCGAGCCAGGCATGGTGGTGTCGATCGAGCCGATGATCATGCTGCCCGAAGGGCATCCCGGCGCGGGCGGCTACCGTGAGCACGACATCCTGATCGTCAACGAGCACGGTGCCGAGAACATCACCCATTTCCCCTACGGGCCGGAGCACAACATCATCCGCAAGTGACCCTCGGGCACGGTCGCGGGCCAGCCCCGCGACCTTCCCGCCAGTGACCGCTCGACCCTGCCGCCAATTACAAGAACAGAGGGTATCCGTCATGTCCCAGCGTCATTCCGTTGTGCCGAAATCTCGTTTGCTGCCCGCCCAGGGAGGTGCGCGATGATCACCATGAGCGCCCGTCACCTTGACCTCCCGGCACAGGACGCCGAACGCCAGGCGCTGCGCAAGGCTGCGCGAGCCAGTTTCATGGGCAACTTCGTCGAATGGTTCGACTATGCCGCCTATGGCTACCTGGCCACCATCATCGCTGCCACGTTCTTCCCCGATGCCGACAAGACCACCGGCTTGCTGGCCACCTTTGCGGTGTTTGCCTTGTCCTTCATCGTCCGACCGCTGGGTGGGGTGGTCTGGGGGCATTTCGGCGACCGCTACGGGCGACGCAACGCGCTGTCGTGGTCGATCCTGATCATGTCGGTGTCGACGTTTTGCATCGGCATACTGCCCAGCCATGCGCAGATCGGCCTGTGGGCGCCGTGCCTCTTGCTTCTGATTCGCCTCGTACAGGGTTTTTCCGCGTCGGGCGAGTATGCCGGGGCTTCGGCGTTTCTGGCCGAATACGCGCCAGCAGGCCGTCGCGGGCTGTACACCAGCATCGTGCCGGCCAGTACCGCCGCTGGGTTGCTGTTCGGCGCCGCGTTCGTTGCCAGCCTGCATGCGCTGCTCAGCACCGAGGCCTTGCACAGCTGGGGGTGGCGCCTGCCGTTTTTGCTGGCTGCACCGTTCGGCCTGGTGGGGCGCTATATCCGCATGAGCCTGCAGGACACGCCCAAGTTCCTGGAGATGGAGCAGCGCCTGGAAAGCAAGGGCTGCGCGGGCGCCACACCGATCCGCGAACTGCTGACCCTGCACCGGCGCAGCGTGTTGATCGGCATTGGCGTGACCTGCCTGAATGCGGTCGCCTTCTACCTGCTGCTCAGCTACATGCCGACTTACCTGTCCAACGAAATGGGCATGAGCGAGGGTGACTCGTTCATTGCCTCGACGGTGTCGCTGGCAACCTACATCGGGTTGATCTTCCTGATGGGGCGCTTGTCGGACCGCTTTGGTCGCAAGCCCATGCTGGTGGTCGCCTCGCTGCTGTTTCTGGGGCTGACGGTGCCGCTGTTCAGTTTGCTCGACCATCAGCCGCTGTTGGTGATCCTGGCGATCCAGATCCTGTTCGGTGCGATGCTGGCGATGAACGACGGCACCTTGCCCTGCTTGCTGGCGGAGATTTTTCCCACACGTGTGCGTTTCAGCGGGTTTGCCTTGAGCTTCAACATCGCCAACGCGCTGTTCGGTGGCACCGCGCCGTTCATTGCCACCTGGCTGATCCAGGTCACTGGCAACAAGCTGGCCCCGGCGGGCTACCTGCTGGTCGCTGCGGTGGTGGCACTAGTGGCCATGCTGGCCTGCCGGGAAACGGCGCATCGGGCGCTGCAGGACTGACCGCGCAGAGCGCCCACCGCTCCCAACCGGTAGGATGGCGTGTTTGCGAGCAATCCAGAACCTGTGGGAGCGGGTTCACCTGCGAACATCGGCGGAGCCGGTGCCAGGTGCCGCCGGGAAACCTTGTTCGATGTGAACCCTACCTTCGTTAGCAACCCGTCAGTGCAACGACGCCTGTCGCCGCTCTCCGAGCGGTGACAGGCCAAAGAACCGGCTGTAGCTCTTGGAAAAATGCGCAGGCGAGGTAAAGCCACAGGCCAGGGCGATTTCCCGCACCTGGGCGTCGCTGCGCAGCAGCATCTCCCGCGCCCGTGACAGACGTAGCTCCAGGTAGTACTGGCTGGGGGTGCGCTGCAGGTACTTGTGAAACAGCCGCTCCAGTTGGCGCACCGTCACCTCGTTGAGGGTTGCCAGCTCTTCCAGCCCCAGGGGTTCTTCCAGGTTGGCTTCCATGATCGCCACCACCTGGCTCAGCTTGGGTTGGGCATTGCCGAGCCGGGTGCGCAGTGGCACCCGCTGGCGGTCACGCTCGCCACGCACCCGGTCGCACAGCAACAGCTCGGCCGCCTTGGCGGCGATGGCTTGGCCATCGGGCAGGCGGGCGACCAATTGCAACATCATGTCCATGGCGGCCACGCCGCCGGAGCAGGTGTAGCGGTCGCGGTCCAGCTCGTACAGTTGATTGGAGATGACGATGCCGGGGAAACGCTCCTTGAGCGCTTCGATGTCTTCCCAGTGGATGGTGCAGCGATAGCCTTTGAGCAACTGCGCCCGCGCCAGCAGGTAGCTGCCCGTGCATATGCCACCCAGGGGCACCCGCTGACGGGCAAGTTGTCGCAACCAGTCGATCAGCAGGCGGCTGTCACGGTCGTTGGCAATGGGGTTGGCACCTACCACGAACAGGGCATCCAGTGCGGGTGCGTCAGCGATGCCATGGTCAGGCAGCACGCGCATGCCGTTGCTGGCGGTCACAGGTTCCGGCGTGGCGGCGACGACTACGGTGCGAAACAACGGGCGGCAGGCGGCCAGGTTGGCCATGCGCAGGGTCTCGACCGCCGAGGCCAGGCCGATGGTGGTGAAGTTGGGTTGTACCAGAAAGCCGAATGTCCTGGGTGGGGGGAGCGGGGAGGCAGGCTGCGCAGAGCAGGGTTGGACCATGTGCGATTTACCTGTGCAAGCTGAGGCGTCGTTGTTTCCGGGCTATAAGAAAAAACCAGCCTTGAGGAACTCTTGTTGTTTATGCCGTGGCCGGCCCGATAGTACACCCGGATGACAGGGGCCGGAATGCCCACGACCCGGAGCCCCTTTTGCACAGGAGACGACCGCTTGAACCGTAAATCCGTGCCGGTACCCCAGGAGGGCTTCGCCCTGGCCCCCGGTGCCATCGAGGTGTTGCCCGATGCGGCGAGCTACCGCACTCGCTTGCTTGAGCTGATTGCCAGCGCCACCCAACGTATTGTCATCGTCGCCCTGTACTTGCAAGAGGACGAGGCCGGCCAAGAAGTGCTCGACGCCTTGTACCAGGCCAAGGCGGCGCGACCAGCGCTGGAGGTTCTCGTCGTCGTCGACTGGTTCCGGGCCCGGCGCGGCTTGCTGGGGGCGGGCCGGCAACCGGGCAACGCGGCGTGGTACCAGGCCCAGCGTCAACGCCGAGGCCTTGATGTGGTCATCCATGGTGTGCCGGTACAGACCCGCGAGCTGTTCGGCGTGCTGCACCTCAAAGGCAGCATCATCGATGACCAAGTGCTGTACACCGGGGCGAGCCTGAACAACGTCTACCTACACCGCTTCGACCGCTACCGGCTGGATCGATACCACCTGTTCCACAATGCCGGCTTGGCTGACGCCATGGCCGGCCTGGTGCGGCAGATACTGGCAAGTACCGCGACACCGCGCCTGGACTTGCCTGCACCGCCGACGACCAAACGCCTGCGTGGTGCGATTCGCCGGCTGCGTGCGCGTTTGAGGCACATGGCCTACGACCTGCCCGTGGCTCCGGCCCGGGAAGGGCTGCGGGTGATCCCTCTGTTGGGCATCGGCCGAGGCAATCCGCTCAACCGCAGCGTGTGCGCGCTGCTTGCGGCTGCGTGTTCGCAGATCGTGCTCAGCACACCGTACTTCAACCCGCCTCGTGTACTGATCGCCGAGATCGACCGGGCGCTGGCCCGTGGGGTGACGGTGGAGATGATCATCGGTCACCGAGCCGCCAACGATTTCTACGTCGCCCCCGGGCAACCCTTCACCGCCAGCGCCGCCTTGCCCTATCTGTACGAGGACAACCTGCGCGCCTTCGCCCATCGGCGCCAGGCCGCCATTGCCAGCGGCCAGCTGCAGGTGCGGATCTGGAACGATCCGGGGCACACCTTCCATGCCAAGGGCGTGTGGATCGACGAACGCTACAGCTTGCTCACCGGCAACAACCTCAATCCCCGTGGGTTCAATCTGGACCTTGAGAACGGCCTGTTGATCGATGACCCCCAGGGACAGTGGCTCGCCCCCCGTGAGGCCGAACTCGAAAGGATCCGTCGGCACGCCCCCCGGCTGTCGTCGGCCGAGGAGCTGGGCGAGGCTGGCGAACACCCGCGCGAAGTGCTCAAGCTGCTGCGGCGGCTGCGCTACAGCCGCCTCGAGCCATTGATCAGGCGGGTGCTCTGACGCTCAATGGCTGGAACCGGCCGCGCAGCCAGTGATCCAGGCTCAGGCGGCCGGCCCCTTTGAGCAACAGTGGCAGCAAGGCCACCAGATAGATGACCGGCAGCTTGAAGTTGCCGTAGCCCTGGTTGGTAATCGCATAGCCCTGGGCAAGCTCGGCCAGGCTCGACCACTGCGCCGGCCAGTGCACCGCGGCAATGGCCACCACCGTCACCACCATCAGCACGGCCGAGGCCAGGCGCGTGCCCAGGCCGAGCAGCAGCAACAGCGGGCAGATCAATTCAGCCCACAGCGAGAGCTGCCAGTTCACATTGGCTGGCAATAGGTTGAAGGGGAAGGGAAAACTCGCTTGCAGATCAGTGAACCAGTTGGCGCCGTTGAATTTCTCGATACCCGATTCGAAGAACTCCCAGGCCAGGAACAGGCGCAGGGGCAGGTCGGCGCTCCAGGTACCGAGGCGATCCAGGGCGTTAAAGGCGCGGGGCAATGCGTTCATGGTCAGGCTCTCTTGTCAGCAGGTTGGAGAACTCGAGCCCTGGGGGCTCGAGGTGTGACAAGGAGTGTGTGCGGCGAGGGTATCTGCAGTGTGTCCAGGGCAGTGGCGTTATGTATCGGCGTGTAGTCGAAGCCGGGGCCGGGAGGCGGCCCCCACGTCATTTGAGCTCGATCTGCGCGCACAGCCCGCCGCCGGCGCGGTTGGTCAAGGTCAGTTGCCCTCCCATGGCCTGGGTCAGTTGCTGAGCGATCGCCAGCCCCAGACCGGTACCTCCGGTGCTGCGGTTGCGGGAACCTTCCACCCTGTAGAACGGTTTGAGCACTTCGGCCAGCTCATCGGCGGGAATGCCAGGCCCTTCGTCGAGCACACGGATCAAGGTGCCGTTCCCGGTGTGTTCCACCTCAAGCTGCGCGGCACCTGCGAACTTCAGCGCGTTGTCCACCAGGTTCACCAGCACCCGGCGCAGGGCGTGGGGGCGGGTGTGGAGGGTGACATCGGTGGCACCCAGGCGCTCGACCTTGGCGCCGCTGTCCTGGTAATCGAAGACCAGGCTGTCGAGGAAGGCATCGAGCTTGATGCGGCAGGGCGCCTCGGTGCTGCTGTCCATGCTGCGGGCATAGGCAACGCCTTCGCGCACCAGGTGCTCCATGGCCGTCAGGTCGCTCCACAGCTTGTCCTTCTCCGTGCCATCGTCCATGACCTCGACACGCAGTTTCATGCGCGTGATGGGAGTTTGCAGGTCATGGGAGATGGCCGCCAGCAGTTGCATGCGTTCTTTGAGGTAGGCGGTGATGCGAGCCTGTAGTGCATTGAACGCCACGGCGGCATAGCGCACCTCCCGTGGGCCGCTTTCGTCCAGTTGCGGGCCTGGCTTGTCCGGGTCCAGGTCGTCCACTGCCTGGGCCAGGCGGGTCAGGGGGCGGATGGCCAGGCGCACTGCGAGCCAGGTGCAGACCAACAACACCGCCAGCTGGATCAACAGCACCACGGGTAGCCACTTGGCCACCGGCACGCCGGAAGGCGTGACGTCGAGGGTCAGGGGGGCGCCGTCGGCCAGGCGCAGGTGTACCTGGAAATGCGGAGTAGGGCCTGGGATCTCGAGGAAAGTCAGGCGGTAGTCTCGGCCGATCGCCTTGACGATGGACTCGGCGGCCATGGGCGGGTCTTCGCTGGGCATGGC
The DNA here is from genome assembly GCF_020151015.1 of Pseudomonas sp. p1(2021b). Lineage (NCBI taxonomy): Bacteria > Pseudomonadati > Pseudomonadota > Gammaproteobacteria > Pseudomonadales > Pseudomonadaceae > Pseudomonas > Pseudomonas sp. p1(2021b). Next base: position 3,025,791 of record NZ_CP083746.1, on the reverse strand, counting down.
CTGGCCGCCGAGGCCCTGACCCAACTGGTAGCGGTAGCTGTGGCGCTGCAGACGGGGCAGCCAGGCGGCACGCTCCTCGGCCGGCAGGCGATCGAGGATGGCCACCGACGTGGCGACGTCCTGCTCCAGGTTGCTCAGCATCATCGAGCGGCTGCTGACATAGCGCTCGTAGAACTGCAGGCTGAACGACAGGCCATAGGCCAGCACCAAGCCGGTGAGGAAGATCAGGGCCAGGCGCGACGCCAGGGTACGCGGCCACCTCATGCGGGTGACTCGAGCAATTGCACGGGCAGGGAGAACACATAGCCTTCGCTGCGCACGGTCTTGATGCAGTTGGGCTCGCGGGCGTCGTCGCCCAGGCGCTGGCGCAGGCGGCTGACCAGCAGGTCGATGGAGCGGTCGAAGATGTCCGCTTCACGGCCCTGGGTGAGGTTGAGCAATTGCTCGCGGCTGAGCACCCGCTGCGGGTGGTCGAGGAACACCCGCAGCAGGCGGTATTCGGCGCCGCTCAGGGCCACCAGCGTGCCGTCGCTGTCGAGCAGGTGGCGGGCTGTGGTGTCCAGCCGCCATTGGCCGAAGCCGATCAGCCGGCTGCTTTCGCTGATAGTCAGGTTCGGCGGCAGCATGCGGGTACGGCGCAGCACGGCGTTGATCCGGGCCAGCAGCTCACGGGCCGAGAAGGGTTTGGTCAGATAGTCGTCGGCGCCCATCTCGAGGCCGATGATGCGGTCGGTCTCGTCGTTGCGGGCGGTCAACATCAGCACCGGGGTGTTGCGGTGCTTGCCGGCGCGCAGTTCGCGGCACAGCAGCAGGCCGTCGTCGCCCGGCATCATGATGTCGAGCACCACCAGGTCGACGGTATTGTTCTCCAGGAAGGCACGCATCTGCCGGCCATCGGCAACGATGCTGGTACGCAGGCCGTTCTTCTTCAGGTAGTTGCCGACCAGTTCGCGAATCTCGCGGTCGTCGTCGACGATCAGGATGTGATCGACGTGTTCCATCGCAGGGTTCCTGTACGAATAAAGATGCAGGCAAGTGTACCGAGCGTCGCAGTGCTTGCCTGCCGGGGTTTGTATTGCAGTGTATCTGCCTATGGCAGCGATACAGGAACATGCACACCTGTCCCTGTGCAGACACATCCGCGATACCCAGCAGGCCTGTAATGGCTCTCGACCGGGGAACCCACTCCCCATTTGCACAGGAGAGATGCCATGACCTTCAAGACTTTTGCCAATGCAGCCCTGTTCGCGTTGTTCGGCGTTGCCGCCATTTCCGCCCAGGCCAACAGCGAACCGATGAGCGACAGCGTGATGCAGTATCGCTATGGCGACCGGCTGGACGTGCAGAAAGTGCTGTTGATCAAGGATGACCAGAGCAATGCCTGCGGCGTGGTGAATACCCGCATGGACTACCTCGATTCCAATGGCCGTAGACAAAGCCTGGAGTATCGTACTTACGCCACCGGAGGCTGCCATGACAACTGACCGACGCCGGCGGCTGAAGGTTGCTGGGTGGGTGTTGGGCCTGCTGGGGCTTGGCCTGGCGGGCTACCTGGCAGCCCAGGGCAGGGAGAAACCCATGCCCTCGCTGGCCGGTGCCAGCCAATGGCTCAATTCGCCGCCGTTGGACGATGCCGCCCTCAAGGGCAAGGTGGTGCTGGTGGATTTCTGGACCTGGGACTGCGTGAACTGCCAGCGCAGCCTGCCTCACGTCAATGACTGGGCCCGGCGCTACGCCGACCAGGGCTTGGTGGTGGTAGGGGTGCACACCCCGGAGTACGACTATGAGCATGACCTGGGTACCCTGCGCGAGAAGGTGGCCAGGCTCGGCATCGGCTACCCGGTCGCGGTGGACAACGACTACCGGGTCTGGAACGCCTGGGGTAACCAGTTCTGGCCTGCGCACTATTTCGTCGATCGCCAGGGGCAGGTGCGGCATGTGCATTTCGGTGAGGGTGACTATGCCGGGCAGGAGCGCGTGATCCAGGCACTGCTGGCGGAATGACCTCGTCGGGTAGGCGGCGGCCTTTCGACTGTAATCGCGGGACAAGCCCTACACAGGATCGCGTAAGCCCGGAGTTACGCGATCCTGTGTGGGGCTTGTCCTGCGATTGGGCTGGAGCAGCCACCTGATCAGCCTGGCGCTTTCTTTCAGAATTGTAATGTTCATGCCACCGCGACGATAAGCGCCCCGCTCTAGAGTCCCTCGCCAAGCTTTCCGACGCTTGTCGACGAGGACCTCACCGTGCCGTGCAACCGTGCCACACCCCGCAATGCTGCCTTGTTTGGCCTGCTATTGGCTTTGCTTGTCATGCCGCAGCTACAGGCAGCGCAAGGCTTGAGCCTGCCCCAGGCGCTCGACGCCGCCTTCGCCCAGAACCCCGAACTGGCCGCCGCTGGCCGTGAAATCGGTATCGCCGAGGGCGAGCGGCGCCAGGCCGGGCTGATCCCCAACCCTGAACTGTCCTGGGAGGTCGAAGACACCCGCCGCGACACCAGCACCACCACCGTGACCCTCAGCCAGGCGCTGGAGCTCGGCGGCAAGCGTGGCGCCCGGACCGAGCTGGCCAGCGCCGGCCAGAGCGTGGCGCAGCTCGAACTCGAGCGCCAGCGCAACGGCCTGCGCGCCGATGTGGTCCAGGCCTTCCATGCCGCTCTGCGGGCGCAGACCGCGCTGGAGCTGGCGCAGCAGTCCCAGGCCTTGACCGAGCGCGGCCTGCAGGTGGTTCAGGGGCGGGTCAAGGCCGGCCAGTCCTCACCGGTCGAGGTCACCCGTGCCCAGGTGCAGTTGGCCCAGGCACGTGCCCAGGTGCGCCGTGCCGAGTCCCAGCGTACGGTCGCCTACCAGGCCCTGGCGCGCCTGACCGGAAACCCGTTGGCCTCCTTCGACCGCCTCGATGCCAGCCACCTGTCGCCAGGGCCTGCGCCCCGCGCCGAGGCCTTGCTCGACAAGGTTGCGCGAACCGCCGAATGGCGCCTGGCCGAGGCCCAGATCCAGCGGGGCGAGGCGGCTCTGGGCTCGGAGAAGGCCCTGCGCATACCCAACCTCACTGTGAGCCTGGGCAGCCAGTACAGCCGCGAAGACCGCGAACGGGTGAACGTGGTTGGCCTGTCGATGCCGCTGCCTTTGTTCGATCGCAACCAGGGCAACGTGCTGGCTGCCGCCCGGCGTGCCGACCAGGCCCGCGACCTGCGCAACGCCGTCGAACTGCGCCTGCGCAGCGACACCCGTAGCGCCGTCAGCCAGTGGGCCGCCGCCATGGAGGAGGTGCAGGCCTACGACCGCACCATCCTGCCGTCGGCCCAGCAGGCGGTCGACACCGCCACGCGAGGGTTCGAAATGGGCAAGTTCGGCTTCCTCGACGTGCTCGATGCCCAGCGCACGCTGATCGAGGCGCGCGGACTGTACCTGGACGCCCTGGCCTCGGCCACCGATGCCAGGGCGCAGGTGGAACGTATCTATGGCGATCTGGGTGAGGGGTTCTGATTGGGCCGCACAGCGGCCCCGGAACCCAGAGCTGCCCGTCTTTTCAGGAGTAATGATGAACAACACCCGCAAGATAGCCCTCCTGGCTGCCGCCTTCGCCGTGTTCGGCCTTGGCGGCCTGGCCTGGACCAATACCGCTGGCAACGTCCGCGATGACCATGGCGAACAGGCCCACGCCCATGATGGCAAGCAGGATGACGGCCACGGCCACGGCCATGGCGAGGAGGGCGAGGAGGGCGAGGAGGGTAGCCTGCACCTTAGCGCCGCCCAGATCGAAGCCGCTGGCGTGCAGTTGGTCGCTGCCGGACCAATGACATTGGGCACCGCCATCAGCTTCCCAGGCGAAATCCGCTTTGACGAAGACCATACCGCCCATGTGGTGCCAAGGGTGCCTGGGGTGGTCGAAGCGGTGCAGGCCGAACTGGGCCAGGCGGTCAAGCGCGGCCAGGTACTGGCGGTGATTGCCAGCCAGCAGATCTCCGAGTTGCGCAGCGAACAACAGGCCGCTCAACGGCGCCTGGAGCTGGCGCGGCTGACCTTCAAGCGCGAACAACAGTTGTGGCAGGAGCGCATCAGCGCCGAGCAGGACTACCTGCAAGCTCGCCAGGCGTTGCAGGAAGCCGAGATCGCCCTGGCCAACGCCCGGCAGAAAGTCGCTGCCGTGGCGCCGGCAGGGGCCGGCAACCGCTATGAACTGCGCGCACCGTTCGATGCAGTGGTGGTGGAAAAGCACCTGACCGTAGGTGAGGTGGTCGATGAAACCAGCAATGCCTTCACCCTCTCGGACCTCAGCCGGGTATGGGCGACCTTCGCCGTCACGCCTGGCGACCTGGGCCGGGTGACCACCGGGCGGAACGTGACCGTCAGTGCACCAGACCTGGGAGCCGAAGTACAAGGCAAGGTCAACTATGTCGGCAACCTGCTCGGCGAGCAGAACCGCGCCGCCACCGCCCGAGCCACTCTGGCCAACCCTGACGGCGCCTGGCGCCCGGGGTTGTTCGTGACGATCGCGGTGAACATCGAGCGCTTCGACGCCGCGGTGGTGGTGCCGGAAGCGGCCCTGCAGACCTGGGAAGCGCAGACGGTGGTCTTCGCCCGCACCGAGGAGGGCTTCGAGGCCCGCCCGGTCAAGACCGGCCGGCGCGATGCCGGCCAGGTGGAAATCACCGAAGGGCTGGCCGCCGGCACCCAGGTGGCGGCCGCCGGCAGCTTCGTCCTCAAGTCCGAGCTCGGCAAGGGCTCGGCCGAGCACAGCCACTGACCCAGGAACGTATCCATGTTCGAACGCCTGATCCAATTCGCCATCGAGCAGCGCCTGGTGGTCATGCTCGCGGTGGTGCTGATGGCCGCCGTGGGCATCAACAGCTACCAGAAACTGCCCATCGACGCGGTACCGGACATCACCAACGTCCAGGTGCAGATCAACACCGCCGCGCCCGGCTATTCGCCGCTGGAAACCGAGCAGCGCATCACCTTCGCCATCGAGACGGCCATGGCCGGCCTGCCTGGGCTCAAGCAGACCCGTTCGTTGTCGCGCTCGGGCTTGTCCCAGGTGACGGTCATCTTCGATGACGGCACCGATATATTTTTCGCCCGGCAGCTGGTGAACGAGCGCCTGCAAGTGGCCCGCGAGCAGCTGCCTGAGGGCATCGAGGCGGCCATGGGGCCGATTTCCACGGGCCTGGGCGAGATCTTCCTATGGACCGTCGAGGCCGAGCCGGGGGCACTCAAGGAGGACGGTACGCCCTACACCACCACTGACTTGCGGGTGATCCAGGACTGGATCATCAAGCCGCAATTGCGCAACGTGCCCGGCGTGGCGGAGGTCAACACCATCGGTGGACATGCCAAGCAGTACCTGATTGCGCCAGACCCCAAGCGCCTGGCGGCCTACAAGCTCACGCTCAATGACCTGATCGGCGCCCTGGAGCGCAACAACGCCAACGTGGGGGCCGGCTACATCGAGCGCAACGGCGAGCAACTGCTGATTCGCGCTCCGGGCCAGGTGGCGTCGGCCCAGGATATCGCCAGCATCGTCATCTCCAGTGCCGATGGCGCGCCCATCCGGGTCAGCCATGTCGCCCGGGTCGGGCTGGGCCAGGAGCTGCGTTCGGGCGCGGCCACCGAGAATGGCCGCGAGGTGGTGCTGGGCACGGTGTTCATGCTGATCGGCGAAAACAGCCGCACGGTGTCCCAGGCCGTGGCCGCCAAGCTCGCCGAGGTCAACCGCAGCCTGCCCAAGGGGGTGGTAGCCGTGACGGTGTACGACCGCACCAACCTGGTTGAAAAGGCCATCGCCACGGTGAAGAAGAACCTGGTGGAGGGCGCGATCCTGGTGATTGCCGTGCTGTTCCTGTTCCTGGGCAATATCCGTGCGGCATTGATCACGGCCATGGTCATCCCGCTGTCGATGCTGTTCACCTTCACCGGAATGTTCAGCAACAAGGTCAGCGCCAACTTGATGAGCCTGGGAGCCCTGGACTTCGGCATCATCGTCGATGGCGCAGTTGTGATCGTCGAGAACGCCATCCGCCGGTTGGCCCATGCGCAGCAGCGCCATGGGCGCATGCTGACCCGCAGCGAGCGCTTTCACGAAGTGTTCGCCGCTGCTCGCGAGGCGCGCAGGCCCTTGGTCTATGGCCAGTTGATCATCATGGTCGTGTACCTGCCGATCTTTGCCCTGACCGGTGTCGAAGGCAAGATGTTCCACCCCATGGCCTTCACCGTGGTGATCGCCTTGCTGGGTGCGATGATTTTGTCGGTCACCTTCGTCCCGGCGGCCATCGCGCTGTTCGTCACCGGCAAGGTCAAGGAAGAAGAGGGCGTGGTGATGCGTACCGCACGCCAGCGCTACGCACCGGTATTGGGCTGGGTGCTGGGCCATCGCAACTTGGCGTTCGCCGGGGCAGCAACCCTGGTGCTGTTGTCGGGCGTGCTGGCCAGCCGTATGGGCAGCGAATTCATTCCCAGCCTCAGCGAAGGCGACTTCGCCCTGCAGGCCCTACGCGTGCCAGGTACCAGCCTGAGCCAGTCGGTGCAGATGCAGCAACAGCTGGAAACGGCCATCATCGCCCAGGTGCCCGAGGTGGAGCGGGTATTCGCTCGCACGGGTACCGCTGAGATCGCTTCCGACCCGATGCCGCCGAACATCTCCGATGCCTATGTGATGCTCAAACCGCGCGAGCAATGGGCCGACCCGGGCAAGCCGCGCGAAGCGCTGATCGCCGAGGTGCAGCGCGCGGCGGCCAGCGTACCGGGCAGCAACTACGAGTTGTCCCAGCCGATCCAGCTGCGTTTCAACGAGCTGATTTCCGGCGTGCGCAGCGATGTGGCGGTGAAGGTGTTCGGTGACGACATGGCAACGCTCAACCGCACCGCCGCGCAGATCGCCGCCACCTTGCAACAGGTGCCGGGGGCTTCGGAGGTGAAGGTCGAGCAGACTACCGGGCTGCCGGTGCTGACCATCGATATCGACCGCGACAAGGCCGCCCGCCATGGCTTGAACATCGGTGATGTGCAAGATGCCATCGCCATTGCCGTCGGCGGCCGAACGGCCGGTACCCTGTACGAAGGCGACCGGCGTTTCGACATGGTGGTGCGCCTGCCCGAGACCCTGCGTACCGATGTCGACGGGCTTTCGAACCTGCTCATCCCGGTGCCGGCCGGCGCAGCGGCAGGGGCAACGCAGATCGGTTTCATCCCGCTGTCCCAGGTGGCCACGCTCAACCTGCAACTGGGCCCGAACCAGGTCAGTCGTGAGGATGGCAAGCGGGTGGTGGTGGTCAGTGCCAACGTGCGTGGGCGCGACCTGGGGTCGTTCGTCGAAGAGGCCGGGCAGGCCTTGATCGACCAGGTGCAGGTGCCGCCGGGCTATTGGACGCGCTGGGGCGGCCAGTTCGAGCAACTGCAGTCGGCCGCCGAGCGCTTGCAGGTGGTGGTGCCGGTGGCGCTGCTGCTGGTGATGGCGTTGCTGCTGATGATGTTCAACAACCTCAAGGATGGCCTGCTGGTGTTCACCGGCATCCCGTTCGCCCTGACCGGCGGGGTGCTGGCGCTGTGGCTGCGGGATATCCCGCTGTCGATCTCCGCCGGGGTCGGTTTCATCGCGTTGTCTGGGGTGGCGGTGCTCAATGGCTTGGTGATGATCGCCTTCATCCGCAACCTGCGCGAGGAGGGCCGGTCGCTGGGCGCGGCCATCGAGGAAGGGGCGCTGACCCGGTTGCGGCCGGTGCTGATGACGGCGTTGGTGGCGTCGTTGGGGTTCATTCCCATGGCGCTGGCCACCGGTACTGGGGCGGAGGTGCAGCGACCGCTGGCGACCGTGGTGATCGGGGGGATCCTTTCGTCCACCGCGTTGACATTGTTGGTACTGCCGGCGCTGTACCAATGGGCACACCAGCGGGAGGAGGGGGAGCCTGGTTGAAGGCCGTAGGGCTGCTTTGCAGCCTATCGCGGGACAAGCCCGCTCCCACACGTTCTATGAGAGCCGGCTTGCCAGCGATAGGGGCCTTGGGTCTACGTCGCTTCAGCCTGACGCTCACCGATTTCCTCATGCAACGAAATCCGCGAGGTCTCCGGCAGTGCCAAGCCACCGAGCAACGCCACCAGGGCGATCGCCACCAGATAGAACGCTGGCGCCAGGCTGCTGCCGGTCTGGCTGATCAGCCAGGTCGCCACCAGCGGTGCGGTGCCTCCGAATAGGGTGTAGGCCACGTTGTAGGTGATCGCCGAGGCGGTGTAGCGGGTGCGGGTCGGGAAGCTTTCCGAGAGCAGCGCGGCGGTGACCACGCCGCTGAGCAAGGCGCCGATCGCCAACAGGATCACCCCCAGCAAGGCGCCTGACATCGACCCCGAGCTGGCCAGCCAGTAGGCCGGAAACACCGCCACCATCACCCACAGGCAGGTAAAGCCAATGGTCTTGCGCCGTCCGACGCGGTCGGAGAACGCACCGGCCAGGGGGCAGCCGACGGCAGCCACCAGCAGCGCCACGGTGGACACCAGCAGCGACTGGGCACGGGTCAGGTTGCCGACCATCTGCAGGTAGGTGGAGAAATAGGTGGTGAACATGTAGAACGACAGCGCGGTCAGGGAAATGAAAGCCCCTAGGTTGCGGATTGCCCGGCCGTGATGGCGCAGGGTGTCCTTGAGCGGCGAATGACTATGTTCCTTGCCCTCAGCCATGGCCTCGCGGAAGGCTGGGGTTTCCTCCATGCGCCAGCGCAGGTATAGGCCCACCAGCCCCAGCGGTGCCGCGATCAGGAAGGGAACCCGCCAACCCCAGCTGCTCATCGCCTCGGGCGTCAGGCTGGCTTCCAGGGCATAGGCGATCACCGCTGCACAGGCGAAGGCCGAAAAGGTCGACACCGGCACGAAGCTGCCGTAGAAGGCGCGTTTGTCCTGGGGCGCATGCTCCATCAGGTAGGCGCAGGCACCGGCATATTCGCCACCGGCCGAAAAGCCCTGCAGGCACCGGGCCAGGGTCAGCAGCAAGGGCGCTGCCAGGCCGATGCTGGCGTAGGTCGGCAGCAGGCCGATCAGGGTCGTGGAGCCGGCCATCAGCAGGATCGTCAGCGACAGGATGCGCTTGCGTCCCAGACGATCGCCCAAGGCGCCGAACACGATGCCGCCCAACGGGCGCAGGGCGAACGCCACGGCGAACACCGCGAAGGTCTTGAGCAGGGCGATGCTCGAATCCTCGCCGGTGAAGAACAGGCTGGCGATCAGCGTGGCGAGGAAACCATAGACGGCGAAGTCGAACCATTCGACGAAGTTGCCAATGGCCGAGGCGGCGATCACCCGGCGCAGGGTGGCGGGGGATACCTCATGGGGTATGGGCATGGGGGTGTTCTCCGGTCTTCATGGGCAGCCTGGACGAAAGTGCCGCGGTCGGGCCGCGGCATCGTTGTTATGAGGCCCAGTAGAGCGGCAGGTGGGGCGAGGCGCTTTTTCATGGACGACATCGGGATACCTGATCTGGCCCTGTCGCGGGGCAAGCCCCACCTGTTCTGCGGTGTTTCTGAAACACCTCACTAGAACCGCAGGTCCATCGCCACCTCGAACGTGCGCGGTGCGCCCATGTAGTACTGCGTGCCATACGCCTGCTTGGCATACAGCTCATCGGTCAGGTTACGCACCCGTGCGGTGATCGCGGTGTGTTCGTCCAGGCGATAGCGGGTGAACACACCGAACAGGGTATAGGCAGGGGCTTGGAGCGTATTGGCATTGTCCGCGTATACGGAGTCCACATAGCGCACATCCATCCCCGCGGCCCAGGCCGGAGTGAGGGCGTAGGTGAGCCACAGGTTGGCGACGTTGGCCGGGACGTTGACCGGGGTATTGCCCTTGCGCGATACCGATTCGCCGCCGACCGCTTCGTTGAAATCATCGTACTTGGCATCGACATAGGCATAGTTGGCCTCGGCCAGTAGCCTCGGCGTGACCTGCAGCCGGCCGGACACTTCGATGCCGCGCGAAGTCTGCTGGCCCGCCTGGACGGTCACGTTGGGGTCGTTGGCGTCGCGCACCGCGAAGTCCTTGCGCACGATCTGGTACACCGCCAGCGTCGCCGCGCCGCGCCCGTCGAGGAAGTCGAACTTGCTGCCCGCTTCCCACTGCTCGCCTTTGGACAGGTCGAACAAACCCACGTTGGAGTAGGTGGCAGACGCCAGGGCGCCGGCCGGCAGATCGGCGGCGGTACTGTATTGCAGGTATATGCTGGCCGACGGCGTCAAGGCGTAGGTCAGGCCGACACGCCCACTCAGGGGCTCCCAGCGGCGTTCGAAGTAGGCCGGGCTGGTGGCCGAGACCGGGCCATAGTTGTGCACCTGCATGTCCAGGTAGTCGTAGCGCAAGCCAGTCAGCAGGGCCAGGCGCTCGGTGAGCTGCAGGCGGTTTTCAGTGAACAGGGCGCGGTTGGTCACTTCGTGGTGGCGTTGCTTGCTCAGGCCATTGTTCACGCCAGGGATGTCCTCGAAGCTACCGGGGTCGAAGTGGTCCGGGTCGACTACATCGCTCCAGTTGCCGGACGTAGGGTAGAGCGTCTGGCGCATGCGCGAATAGTCCAGGCCCAGCGCCCATTGGCTGGCCAGGCCGAACAGCGCGTGGTCGTGGCGCAGTTCGATACGGTCGCCCAGTACCCGCTGTTCGTGGCGCTGCAGGTAGGGGCCGGAGCGCACGACATTGCCGGCGTCGTTGTAGGCGTAGCGCTCCAGGTTGCGGTAGTCGCGCTGGGCATTGTAGTGGTACAGGGTGTTCTGCACGCGGGTACTGTCGCTGACCTGGTAATCCAGGATCGAGCGCAGCCAGCGCACGCGCTGTTCGTAGCGGCCGTCGGCGACGTTGTAGTTCTCGAAGCGCCGGTGCCGGTCGATCTTCATGGTGCTGCGCCCCGGCAGGATCGGCGCGCCCCAGTAGGGGCTGTCTTCCTTGTCCTCTTGGTACTCCAGGGCCAAGGTATGGGTCAGGGTGGGCGACAGGTCGCTGAGCAGCGAGAAGGCCAGGCTGTCGGTCCAGCGCTCGTTACGATCGACATAGCCATTGCCGTGGCCACGGCTGAAGTCCAGGCGGGCGAAATGCCGGGCCTCGGCCGGGTTGCCGGCCAGGGCCTGGTTGATGCCGAAGGCGACTTCCGAGTCGTCGTAGCTGCCATAGCGCACCCGTGCATCGACGATCTGCTCGTCGCGGCTGGCCAGCTTGGTAATGTAGTTGATCGACCCGCCCACGGCACCGGCGCCATGCAGGAACGACGAGGGCCCGCCAAGCAGCTCGACCCGGTCGATGGCCCAGGCGTCCACAGGGCGGGTAGCGCTGCTGTAGCCCAGGTTGATGCCGTTGTAGAGCTGGGTGACCTGATTCTGGGTAAAGCCGCGGTAGGCCACGTAGCCGCCATAGCCGGGATTGGCCGAGGCATTGACGCCGGTCATGGCGTTGATCACATCCTGGGTGTCCTTGGCGCCGCGCTCCTCGATCACACGGCGGTCCGAAACGCTCACCGAGGCCGGGGTTTCTCGGGCGGTCAAGCCGAGCCGGGAACCGGTGCGAATCGGCTCGTCCAGCTGAACGCCGGTGGGCGCCTGGCGTTCGCCATCGACGGTGGTGGCGGTCAGTTCGATAGGGGCGGTACCCGCCCAGGCGTAGCTGCAGGTGCCCATCAGGAGCACCAGGGAGGTCTTGCGAATCATGTTGTCAGGGCTTCCACGCAAAGGTCATGGCTGACCACCAGCGCGCACGGCTGGCGTCAGGCGAAGGTCGCTGCTGCGGGGAAGGCGATGGGAGAGGCGCGGGGGTTGAGGGCGGGGCGCAGGTAGCGTGGCGGCGGCTGCGCCCAACTGCGTGCGGCGATGGGTGAGGGCGTGTTGCCCCGGGCCCGGAAGAGCGCCCAGCCGTGGCTGGCCAGCGGTACGGCCAGGGCGAAGGATGAGCACACCGGGCAATCGAGCTGGGCCATGTGCTGGTCGTTGCTGCTGTCGCCCAGGTCGATGGCCGGGCCGTGGTCGCTGGAAAGCGAACAGAAACCGCCCTCCAGCCCGGCCAGGCGCAGGCCGCTCATCTGGCCATGATGCAAGCCGCACAACAATAGGCTGAACAGGACGCTGGCATAGAGCGCCCAGGCAGTCAGCGAACGTGTCTGGCGGGAGGTGTTCATGGTTGGCGAATCTACCATTCGAGTGGATGAGCGGTATAACGCGCAGGTGCGGTGGAATGTCGCAGCGATGCCGGTGGGCCTAATCACGGGACAAGTCGGACCGCCGCACCGCCGCTCCTACAGGCCTTGTCAAATCAATGAGTTATGCGTTGTTCTATGAGAGCGGTCTTGTGCCGCGATCAAGGGCGCAGCCCTTGGCATGCGGCTTCGATGCAGGGCCGCCTAGAGCGAATCGTCGTTGCGCGGGGCGCCGCCACCTGGGCTGCCGGAGTCATCCAGGTCGCCACTGTTGCCAGTGCCGGGCCCTGTCTCTCCGGGCTTGCCGTGGGCGGTGCCGTCGCCGCCGGTGTTGTCGGTGTCGTTGGCATCGGTGCCGGTACCGATGCCCAGACCGTCGCCCCGCGTGCCGGCGCCCATCGGCCCCCCGTCACGGTCGATGGTGCCGGTGCCGGGTACCTGTTCGCTCGGGATGCGCTGGGTGTTCGGCTCGTTCGCTGCCAGCGCCAGGGAGGCGCCGACGCCCAGGCTGAGAGCCAGGCCCAGGGAAAGGACACGTGTGTGTTTCATCGGGGATCTCCCATCCAGGTGTCTTCTGCGTTCGAGCGTGCCCAGGCTTGCGCGGTGCCGACGCCCTGACGGACGGAGCAGGCAGCACCTTCAGCGGGCGTGCTCGGCAACCACCCGGTTGCGCCCGGCCTGCTTGGCCGTATACAGCACCTGGTCGGCACGGTTGAGCACATCGGCCGGGGTTTCGTCCCCTTGCGCGTCCCAGCGGGCGACCCCAAGCGAGAGGGTAATGGCACCCACCGGCTCGATCGGCGTGTCCTGCACCCCCTTGCGCAGGCGCTCGGCCACGGCCGTCGCCACTTCCAGGCTGGCCTTGGGCAACAGGATGAGGAATTCTTCACCCCCGGTCCGGCACAGCACGTCGCCTTCACGGCAGCAGCGGCGCATCAGCTCGGCCAGGCGCTTGAGTACCTGGTCGCCGACGTCATGACCGTGGCCATCGTTGATCTGCTTGAAGTGGTCGATATCCAGGGCGACCACGCAAAAGCCGCGCGCCTCGGCCTCCAGCAGCGCCAGGCTGAGCTCCAGGCGCCGGCGGTTGCCCAGCCCTGTGAGCGGGTCGGTCTGGGCGTCGCGGTTGAGCCGGCCGATGCGTTCCTGCAGCAGGTTCAGGCCGAACAGCAGCGCTCGCTTGAGTTCGGCGGCTTCGAAGTACCAGGCTCGGACCCGGTGCAGGCGTTCTGCCGTGCCGGCTCTGTCCAGGGTGCGCGCGGCGGCCGCCAGTTGCCGCAGTGGGCGGGTGATGGCCAGGGCCAGCCACCAGAGCACCAGGGACCCGACCAGGGCCAAGGGCACGGAGATACCGATCACATCGAGGATCAGGCGGCGCAGCGGCATCACGGTCTGGGCCAGCGGCTGCTGGGCGACGATGCCCCAGCCGGTGCTGGGCACCGTGGCGAAGCCTGCAAGCATCTCCACGCCATGGGTATTGGTCACTTGCTGCGTGCCGTTGCCCAGGGTGGCGAGCCGATCGACCAGGGCGTTGCCGCTGACCACCGTGCCCACCCGCTGGGTGTCGGGGTGATAGAGCAGGCGGCGGTTACGGTCGACCACGTAGAGATAGGCGCCGTTCGTGTAGAAGTGCTTGTCGAGCAGGCTGTTGAGGATGTTGTGCTCGCGCAGGTACAAGCTGCCACCCACGTAGCCCAGGTACTGGCCGTCGGCGCTGAAGATCGGCTGCGACAGCATCACCACCAGGTTGTTGGCGGTGGACAGGAACGGCGTCGAAATCAGTGTTTTGCGCGCTTGCAGTGCCTGGACCGCGCCCGGGGTGTGCAGGCGGGTGCCCAGCACCTTGCGCAGGGGCGCAGGCGAAATGGCTCGGAGCACGCCTTGGGCGTCGACCAGGTACACCGAGTTGAAGGCATGGCTCTGGCGCAGCACACGGTCGGTTTCGGCTTGGGTCAGCTGCGCATCGCCCAGTTGCCGGGCCTGGACCGTAGCACTGAAAGCCAGCTGCTGCAGGGCATTGCCAACGAACGTCTCGGTGATGGCTGCAAGCTTGGCGGCATACACCCGGTTGGCCTCCAGCGCATGATCGATCAGCAACTGGCGCTGCACACGATAGCTGGCGAAATAGCTGGTCAACAGCATCACCGTGGCGGTGAGCGCCGACAGCACGAGGATCAACGTGCGCAGATCCAGGCGCAGGCCTTTCTTGGCGTGTGGCAATCCTGACCTCAACAGCGGGAAAGAGTGACCACCTTACCTGTTCTGCACCGTGGTGGCCATGGGGCATCAAGGAGGCAGCGCAGGCAGTTCACGGCTGGGTCTGTTCCAGCTCGAGCAAGTCCTGCTCGACCTGCTGCATGCGCTGTTCGGCCAGCGCCTGGGCTTTCCCATCGTTGGCACTTTCACGCATCAGGGCGGTGAGCTTTTCGCTCAACTGCCTGCCCTGTTCGGTTTCCTCCAGCGCCCTGGCCTTGGCGGGATCCTGGGTGGCGGTGACGATCAGGTCGAACTCGGCATCGCTGAAGTGCGCCTCGCTGTAGAGCTTGAACAGGTCCTGGCGTTGATCTTCGACGGTCAGGTGCTTGCGCACCACGGCCTGGATCTGTTCCTCGGACAGGCCGGGGTGCTTGGGTGCGAGCAGCGCGGCGATCTTGTCGATGTTGTGCGCGTAGGCCTCCTGCAGGGGCAGGTTGGCCAGGATCTTTTCTTCGCGGCTGGGCGCCTGATCGCAAGCGGCCAGGGCTGCGAGCAGGAGCAACGGGAACAGGCATCTGGGAGGGCGGGGCATCGATCGGGCCTTGGGTTGGTCTGGCGGGCAGTTTACTGCAGATCTCAACGCCCGCCACCCAACGGGTATTCCACGGCCAGGCGTATCTGGTCGGCATCCAGCTCCGCCTGGGCAGTATTGCCACGGTGGACGTTGTACCGTACCGAGAATGTCATGCCTTTGGCTGCGCCGTCCTGCACCACGTACCGCGCTTCCAGGTCTCGCTCCCAATGCCTGCCGCCCTTGCCGTAGCCCAGGTAGGCGTAGCCGCCGGCCGGGTCGATGTGGCTGCCATCGATATCGAACCCGCGCACATACAAGGCCGCCAGGTTCAGGCCGGGGATGCCGAAGGCGGCCATGTTCAGGTCATAGCGCGCTTGCCAGGACTTCTCGTTGGGTGCGTTGAAATCGGACAGCGGCACGGCATTGCCCAGATAGATCGCGCCGCGGGTGACATAGTCGAACGGTGTATCGCCATCGACCTGCTGCCAGCCGAGGCTGAACGTGTGCGGGCCGTGGGTATAGCGTGAGAGCAGGTTCCAGGTGGTGTTGTCGATACGCCCGGACAAGGCCTTGCCGGTATCGGTGGTGCGGTACAGGTTCAGTTCCAGGCTCAGGCTGCGGTGTTCATCCAAGGCATGGCTGAGGGTACTGCCCAGGTAATGTTGGCGCCAGGTATCCGCGTAACGCGAGGTATAGAGGCTGGCGTTAACGGCGCTGTTCGGGGTCCACACCATGCCTGCCAGGTCGAAGCTGTCGCCCTGGCGTGCGTTCGAGTAGTTCACCGCGAAACCCTGGTCATGGCTCGAGGCATTGCGGTCGGTGTTTTCGTTGAAATGGCCGGCCACCAGCTTGAGCGTGTCGATCTCGCTGCTGGTGAAGAACAGGCCCGTGGCAGTCTCGGGCAGCAGGCGGCTATCGGAGGAACTGAACACCGGTGTCTTCACCCGTTGCTCACCGTAGGACAGCACGGTGTCGGCCAGCCGCAGCTTGAGCGCCGCGCCGCCACGGCTGTAGTTGCCCTTGGGGTGGCCGTCGTTGTCCAGGGCCAGCAGGCGCGCCTTGCCGGCACGGCCGCCACCGCTGTCCAGTTGTACGCCGAGGTAGGCGTGGGCATCGACACCGACGCCCAGCACCCCTTGGGTGAACCCGGACTGGAAGGTCCCCATCAGGCCATAGGCCCATTCCTCGGCTTTGCCGCTGCGCTCGCTGCGTAGCTTGTAGGCATTGCGGGCGGCACCGTTACGGCCGCCATGACGATAGTCGCGCTGGTCGAACACAGTGCGGTTGAGCAGGCTCCAGGTGCTGTCTTCGATAAAGCCGTCGGACCGCGCCTGGGCCGATTCCGACAAGGCCACGGGCGAGGCGCCGAGCAGCGGCAGCAGCAGGGCGACGCGCAGCGACTGCCGAGGCCCGGAATTGATGCAGGCATGCATGGGGCTGGGCTCCTGCCGCCTTAGAAGTACTTGAGCCAGGCGATGTCGCGGCGGCGGGCCTTGAGCCGGGCGAATGCACGCACCGGCAGGAACAGCCCGAGGGCGAGCAGGAGCGCACCAAGCCAGACCGCCCCGATGCCATCGAAGCCGAAATAGTCCCCCTGGTTCAGGCCCCATAGCGCGGCGCTGGCCAGGTACAACAGCTTCAGCACGTAAAGGTGCAACAGGTAGAAGAACATGGGCGCTGCACCGAACACTGCCAGCACCCCGATCCAGCGTGCCTGCCCGGCCCGTTCGAAGGCTCGCAGCAACAGCAGGCCCAGGCCCAGGGTCAGGGCCAGGAACAACAGCGACGGTGGGTACTTGGTGATGTTGAAGAAGCTCATCAGGGTCTGGGTCGCGGTCGGGTAGCCGCTCCATGGGGCCTCGCCATAGCCGTTGAACAGGCGCAGGGCGAAGAACCCCAGCAGCACGCCGATACCGAGCAGCAGCAGGCGATGCTGGCGGGCCCCGGCATCGCTGCCCCGGGCGAACCAGGGGCCCAGGGCATAGCCCAGCACGATCACGCCGATCCATGGCAATACCGGATAGGAGGTGCGCAGGCGCAGATGTTCGTTGACCTCCAGCCAGCCTCGGTCATGCAGGATCGCCCAAGGAACATGCAGGACCGAACCGGGTTCGAAGTGCAACCCATCGAGCAGGTTGTGCCCGGCGACAAGGGTGATACCGACAGCCAGCAGCGCCGGGCGGGGGAGCCAGACCAGCAGCGACAGGGCGATCATGCTGACACCGATGGCCCAGATCACCTGCAGGTAGATCACGGTTGGCGGCAGCTGGAAGGTCCAGGCGAAGTTCACAAGGGTAAATTCCAGCGCCACCAGGAACAGGCCGCGCTTGAACAGGAAGGCCGATACATCGCCGCGGCCCTGGTGCTTTTCGCCATAGAGCCACGCCGAGAGGCCGGTCAGCAGAACGAAGACCGGTGCACACAGGTGGGCCAGGGTACGGCTGATGAACAGGGTGGGTTCGGTGGCATCGATGCTCATCGGGTCGCTGACCTGGCGATGCAGGAAGAAGGTTTCACGGACGTGGTCCAGGAGCATGAACAGGATCACCAGGCCGCGCAGGGCATCGATGCTCTGCAGGCGCTGGGTGAGTTGGGTGGGGGTGGCGCAGGCGCTTGTCATGATTGGATGCGGACGGGGCTTGTCGTTGAATTGAAATGTTATCTTATAACTTTTTCGGCGCGGCAGCACAGTGCTTTTTGTGGTGTGCGGGTGCAGGGGGGCGTAAGCAGGAAGGTAGAGGTGCTGTGAGATCGAGCGCCGCCCGCGCGGCGCTCGATCTCACAGGCACCGAAGGTGTCGCGTCGAACCTCAGGGCGCTCCGAGTATCCCCACGACCTTGTCCCGCAGCTGGTCGATCCCGAACGGCTTGCCGATCATGTGCATCCCCTCTGGCACATCCAGCGTTTCGGCATAACCGCTGGCAAACAGCACCGGCAGCGTTGGACGCAGTTCACGGGCCTTGGCAGCCAGGTCCTCGCCGCGCATGTCCGGCAGGCCCACGTCGGTCATCAGCAATGCCAGGTCCCGGCTCCGATCCTCGAGCACTGCCAAGGCGGCAGCGGCACTGTCGGCCTCGATCGCGGTATAGCCCAAGTCGCCGAGCACTTCGACTATCAGCATGCGTACGATGTCGTCGTCTTCGACTACCAGTAGCTGCATTGTGTGGATCCTGTTCATGGGGTGGTCTTTATTGGGTGCCCCGGCGGGCAGCAGAAGTTCCCCAGCATAACGGGCCCTGCACATCGATGGAACGATTGGTGCAAGTAGCCTTCAAATACTGGCTAAGTGCCCTGCCAGAGCCGGTAAAGCTGGTTAGACTCGCTATGAACCGGTGGCGCAGCGGCCACCCACCCAATGGATACTTTTCGCGCGGGCGTTTTCAAATGATTCAAGCAGCCTCTATGGACCAGCAGAGCTTTCGCAAGCTCTTGCGCCGCAATGTCGGCTTGCCCCTTGGCATAGGCCTGCTGGGGGCCGTGGCGTTTGTCGCGGTGATCAACTACTTGCTCTCGGCCATGCAATGGGTCGAGCACACCGATCGGGTGATCGGCAATGCCAACGAGACAGCCAAGCTTGCGATCGACATGGAAACCGGTATGCGCGGCTTCCTGATTTCCGGGGAGGAACGTTTCCTAGATCCCTACGAGGTGGCCAAGCCGCGGATCTTCAACAGCCTCCAGGCGCTGCGTTCGATGGTGATGGACAACCCGCAACAGGTCGAGCGCATCGACCGGTTGATCGCCTTGCAACGGGCCTGGAACGACTTCGGTGCCGAGATGATTGCCTTGCGCCGCAACCAGGGCGATTACCAGGTCGCCCTCGCCGATGGCCGCGGCAAACGCCTGAGCGACGGGATCCGCAAGGAATACGACGAGCTGATCGCCGCCGAACAGCAGCTGCGCATGGCCCGCAACGAAACCGTGAGTACCGTGACGGTGCTGCTCTGCAGCGCGTTCGTGCTGTTCATCGTGGCCCTGACAGCCCTGTTGGCCTATCTCGGCCGCCGCGACCTGCTCGCGCTGTCGGAAAGCTACGTGGCGAACCTGCAGGCCCAGCGACAGGCCACCGAACGCCTGGAACACCAAGCCTGGTTGCGCAACGGCCAGACCCAACTGGCGGAGCAGGTGCTTGGGCAACTGACCCTGCCCATGCTCGGCGACAACATCCTGCGCTTCTTCGCCGGGTACCTGGGCAGTGTGGTCGGCGCCTTCTATGTGCGCGACGAACAAGGGCAGCTGGTGCGTGTGGCCAGCTACGGCCTGGACGCCGAACAGCAAGCCCGCGGCGAGCGAGTGGCCAGCCATGACGGCTTGCTGGCCGAAGTGGTACGCCAGCTCCGCCCGCTGCGCCTGGATGACCTGCCCGCCGATTACCTGCGCTTGAGTTCGGGCCTGGGCGATGGCCTGCCGCGCAGCGCGTTGCTGATGCCGGCCAGTGATGACGGGCAAGTCAATGGCGTGCTCGAGCTGGGCTTTCTCAGGCCGCTGCAGGAGCGTGATGCGGAGCTGTTGCAGCAGGTCGGCGGCAACCTGGGGATCTCCATCGAAAGCGCACGCAACCGCCAACGCCTTCAGGAAGTGCTGGCCGAGACCCAGCAGCTCAACGAAGAACTGCAGGTGCAGCAGGAGGAGCTCAAGACCGCCAATGAGGAGCTTGAGGAACAGTCGCGTATCCTCAAGGAATCCCAGGCGCATCTGGAGACCCAACAAGCGGAGCTGGAACAGACCAACGAGCAGTTGGCCGAGCGCACCGACGCCCTGGACCGCAAGAACGGCGAGCTGAACCTGGCGCAGCTGGAGCTGCAGGCCCGCGCCGAGGACCTGCAACGCACCAACCGCTACAAGTCCGAGTTCCTGGCCAACATGTCCCATGAGCTGCGCACGCCGCTCAACAGCTCGCTGATCCTGGCCAAGCTTTTGGCGGAAAACGGCGAGGGCAACCTCAGCGATGAACAGGTGAAGTTCGCCGAATCCATCTATTCGGCCGGCAACGACCTGCTCAACCTGATCAACGACATCCTCGATATCGCCAAGGTAGAGGCCGGCAAGCTCGATGTGCGCGCCCAGGTCACCCAGGTCGAGGGGGTGGTGGAGGGGGTGCGGGCCCTGTTCGAGCCCGTGGCCCGGGACAAGGGCCTTGACTTTGCGGTGCAGGTCGAGCCGCAGGTGCCGGAAACCCTGTTCACCGACCGCCAACGCTTGGAGCAGATCCTCAAGAACCTGTTGTCCAACGCGATCAAGTTCACCGAGCATGGCCAGGTCAGCCTGACCATCGGCCGCGAGGCCGGCCGGGGCGTGCGCTTCAGCGTGCGCGACAGCGGTATCGGCATTGCGGCCGACCAGCAACAGGCGATCTTCGAGGCATTCCACCAGGTCGATGGCACCAGCAATCGACGCTACGGTGGTACCGGTCTGGGCTTGTCGATTTCCCGAGACCTGGCGCGCCTGCTGGGCGGGCAGATCACGGTGCAGAGCACGCCAGGACAGGGCAGTACATTCAGCCTGACCCTGCCTGAACAGTACGAGGGCACACCGGCCGAGGCCCAGGCGCCGAAGGTTGCCAAACCCCCGGTCCAGGCTGCCCCGCCGATGCCACCGGCACCCCGCGGGCCTGCCTTCGCCGACGACCGAGAGCGTGCGCCCTTTGCCAATCGCTGCATCCTGGTGGTGGAGGACGAGCCGAACTTCGCCCGCATCCTCTTCGATCTGGCCCATGAGCTGGGCTACAGCTGTCTGGTGGCGCAAAGTGCGGACGAGGGCTACGAATTGGCCGCCCAGTACACGCCGGATGCCATCCTGCTGGACATGCGCCTGCCGGACCATTCGGGCCTGACGGTGCTGCAGCGGCTCAAGGAACAAGCCACTACCCGGCACATCCCGGTGCATGTCATCTCGGTGGAGGATCGTGTGGAGGCCGCCATGCACCTAGGGGCGGTGGGGTACGCAGTCAAGCCTACCAGCCGAGAGGAGCTCAAGGCGGTGTTCGGTCGGCTGGAGGCCAAGCTGACCCAGAAGCTCAAGCACATCCTGCTGGTGGAGGACGACGACCTGCAGCGAGAAAGCATCGCCCGGCTGATTGGCGACGACGACATCGAGATCACTGCCGTGGCCTTGGCCCAGGACGCCCTGACGCTGTTGCGCGAGCACATCTACGACTGCATGATCATCGACCTGAAGCTGCCGGACATGCTTGGCGACGAACTGCTCAAGCGTATGACCTGCGAACAGATTCGCGCCTTCCCGCCGGTGATCGTCTACACCGGGCGCAACCTTACCCGTGAGGAAGAGGCCGAGCTACGCAAGTACTCCCACTCGATCATCATCAAGGGCGCGCGCTCGCCGGAGCGCCTGCTCGACGAAGTCACGCTGTTCCTGCACAAAGTCGAAGCGCAGCTGTCCCATGAACGCCAGCGCATGCTCAAGACCGCACGCAGCCGCGACAAGGTGTTCGAAGGGCGCAAGATCCTCCTGGTCGATGACGATGTGCGCAACATCTTCGCCTTGACCAGTGCCCTCGAGCACAAAGGTGCCCTTGTCGAGATCGGTCGTAACGGGCGCGAAGCCATCGAACGGCTGGAACAGCACGAGGACATCGACCTGGTGTTGATGGACGTGATGATGCCAGAGATGGATGGCTACGAGGCGACACGGCTGATTCGCCAGCAATCCCGCTGGCGCAAACTGCCGATCATCGCCGTGACCGCCAAGGCCATGAAGGACGACCAGCAGCGCTGCCTGCAGGCCGGTGCCAACGATTACCTGGCCAAGCCGATCGAGCTGGAACGGCTGTTCTCGCTGATCCGTGTCTGGCTGCCACAACTGGAGCGAATTTGACTAGCGAACGTAGTACCGACATCGAGATCCGGCTGCTGATCGAGGCGATCTACCTCAAGTACAGCTACGATTTCCGCGACTATTCCGGCGCTTCGATCAAGCGCCGGATCCTGCATGCCGTGCGGCAATTCGACTGTCCCACGATCTCGGCGTTGCAGGAGCGGGTGTTGCACGACCCGAGCATGTTCATGCAACTGCTGCAGTACCTGACGATTCCGGTCAGCGAGATGTTCCGCGACCCTGGGCATTTCCTCGCGTTGCGTAATGAAGTGGTACCGCTGCTGCGCACCTGGCCGTCGCTCAAGGTGTGGATCGCAGGCTGCAGTACGGGCGAGGAGGTATATTCCATGGCCATCCTGCTACGCGAGGAAGGGTTGCTCGAGCGCACCATCCTCTATGCCACCGACATCAACCCGTACTCGCTGGAAAAGGCCAAGCAAGGCATCTATGCGATGCACGACATGCAGGCCTATGCCGAAAACTACCGCCAGGCCGGTGGTCGCCGGGATTTCGCCGAGTACTACACCGCAGCCTACGGCAACGCCATCATGGACAGCAGCCTGCGCGACAACGTGACCTTCGCCGACCATAGCCTGGCCACCGACAGCGTGTTCTCCGAGACACAGCTGGTGTCCTGCCGCAACGTGTTGATCTATTTCAACAAGCAGTTGCAGGATCGCGCCTTGGGTCTGTTCCATGAATCGTTGTGTCACCGTGGCTTTCTGGTCCTGGGCAGCAAGGAGTCGGTGGATTTTTCCGTCTACAGCGACCGATTCGAGGCACTGATGCGGCCCGAACGGATCTACCGTAAGTCATGAACGGTGTACAGGCGGTGGTCATCGGCGCCTCCGCGGGTGGCGTCGCGGCGTTGTTCGCGGTGCTTGGCGCACTGCCGGAGCGCTTTGCCATCCCGGTGTTGTGTGTCCTGCACCTGCCTGACGACCGCCACAGTCAACTGGCCGAGGTGCTGCAGCGGCGGCTGCGTCGGCCGGTCTGCGAGGCCTGCGACAAAGCGCGTATCGAGCCCGGGTGGATCTATGTGGCCGGGCCGGGCTACCACCTGTCGGTGGAGCGCGACCGCAGCCTGTCGTTGAGCCAGGAGGAGGCGGTGCATTTCTCTCGTCCGGCGATCGATTTCCTGTTCCAGTCGGCGGCCGATGCCTACGGCCCTGGCCTGCTCGGCGTGCTGCTCACCGGGGCCAACGAAGATGGCGCCCAGGGGCTGCTGCACATCAAGAACAGCGGAGGCCGGACCGTGGTCCAGGACCCTCGCGACGCACAGGTCGCACTGATGCCGGAGGCCGCACTGGCCCTGCACCAGCCCGACCATATCCTTTCCCTGAGTGGTATCGGGCAACTGCTCGCGACCCTGGAACCCAGCGCATGCTAAGCAATATCATCGCCAAACTGCTGATCGTCGACGACCTGCCGGAAAACCTGCTGGCCCTCGATGCCCTGATCCAGGGCGAGGACCGCGAAGTGCACCAGGCCCAGTCTGCCGAACAGGCGCTGTCGCTGTTGCTCGAACATGAGTTCGCCCTGGCCATCCTCGATGTGCAGATGCCGGGCATGAACGGTTTCGAGCTGGCCGAACTGATGCGTGGCACGGAAAAGACCAAGAACATTCCGATCGTGTTCGTCAGTGCCGCAGCCCGTGAAATGAACTATGCCTTCAAAGGGTACGAGAGCGGTGCGGTGGATTTTCTGCACAAGCCGCTCGATACCCTGGCGGTCAAGAGCAAGGTCTCGGTGTTCGTCGACCTGTTCCGCCAGCGCAAGGCCTTGGGGCGTCAATTGGAGGCGCTGGAGCACAGTCGCCAGGAGCAGGCGCAATTGTTGGCCGAGCTCGAGGTGGCGCGGGGCGAGCTCGAGCGCGCGGTCCGCATGCGTGACGACTTCATGTCGATCGTCTCACACGAGGTACGCACACCGCTCAATGGCCTGATCCTCGAGACCCAGCTGCGCAAGATGCACTTGGCCAAGGGCAACCTCGACGCCTTTACCCCGGATCGCCTGCAGGCCATGGTCGAGCGTGACGAGCGCCAGATCAACAGCCTGATCCGCCTGATCGAGGACATGCTCGATGTCTCGCGCATCCGCACCGGCAAGTTGTCGATACGGCCCAAGGCGTTCGACCTCGGTCAGTTGGTGCGGGGGCTGGTGGAGAACTTCACCGCCCAGGCCGCAGCCTTCGACACTCATATCGAACTGGAGCGCTGCGAGGCGTTACCGGGAGAGTGGGATGAATTTCGTATCGAGCAGGTGGTGGCCAATCTGCTGTCCAATGCGCTGCGCTATGGTGAGCGGCGACCGGTGCGAGTTCGGGTGTTCGAGCAGGGCGGTAGGGCTTGGGTGCAGGTCCAGGACCAGGGGATCGGTATCAGTGCCGCCAATCAGCAGCGGATCTTCCAGCAGTTCGAACGGGTCGCGGCGCAGCAGGCCAGTGGGGGGCTGGGGTTGGGGCTGTATATTTCCGAGCAGATCGTCCAGGCCCATGGTGGGCATATCCGGGTCGACAGCGAGGAGGGCAAGGGTGCAACCTTCAGCCTGTGCCTGCCGTTGGCGGCTGCACGACTGCAAAGCGACCAGGCGCAGGCAACCTCTGCCTAAGCCTGGGGTCTGATGGCCAACCTATTGAATTCCAAGGCGAAGTCATGAGTGAAGATGCACAAGATGTGGTACTGGTCGTCGAGGATGAACCGGCGATTCGCATGATCCTGCGCGATTACCTCGCCGGGGAGGGCTACCACGTATTGGTGGCCGAGGACGGCGAGCAGGCGTTCGCCATCCTGGCGAGCAAGCCGCACCTGGACTTGATGGTCACGGACTTTCGCCTGCCGGGCGGGATCTCGGGGGTGGACATCGCCGAGCCGGCCGTCAAGTTGCGGCCTGACCTGAAGGTGATCTTCATCAGCGGGTATCCAGCCGAGATCCTTGAAAGCCAAAGCCCGATTGCGCGCAAGGCCCCCATTTTGGCCAAGCCGTTCGACCTGGACAGCCTGCGCGAACAGATCCAGAGGCTTTTACAGTAACGCTTGCTTGTTCGCTTAAGGCACCGAAGCCGCTGCGGCGGACATCGTCTACAGGCTCAAGCGAGCTCCAGCCAGATCGGCGCGTGATCGGAAGGCTTCTCCATCGCGCGCAGTTCATAATCGACACCCGCCGCCTTGAGCCGTGGTACCAGCCCTTGGGACGCCATGATCAGGTCGATCCGCAGCCCCCGCTTGGGCTCATCCTCGAACCCACGGCTGCGATAGTCGAACCAGCTGAAGCGGTCGGCCACTTCAGGATGCAAGTGTCGGAAACTGTCGACCAACCCCCAACCCTTGAGCCGCTCCAGCCATTCGCGCTCCTCCGGCAGGAAGCTGCATTTGCCGGTGCGCAGCCAACGTTTGGCGTTGTCCGCACCGATGCCGATGTCGCAGTCCTGGGGCGAGATGTTCATGTCGCCCATCACCAGCAGCGGCTGATCGCTGCTGAACTGACCTTCCAGCAGACCTTGCAAGTCGCTGTAGAAGCGCTGCTTGGCCGGGAACTTGGTGGGGTGGTCGCGGCTTTCGCCCTGCGGGAAGTAGCCATTCATGACGGTGATGGGCGTGCCGTGCGCATCGGCGAAGGTGCCCCAGATGAAACGCCGCTGTGCATCTTCCTCGTCGTTGGCGAAGCCCTTGAACAGGTCCAGCGGTTCGCGCCGCGACAACAGGGCTACGCCGTAATGGCCCTTCTGGCCATGGTAGTGCACGTGATAACCCAGGGCCTGGACATCAGCCAACGGGAACTGATCGTCGCTGACCTTGGTTTCCTGCAGGCCAATCACGTCCGGCTGGTGCTTTTCGATCAGCGCTGCCAGTTGGTGCGGGCGCGCGCGCAGGCCGTTGATGTTGAACGAGACGATCTTCATGAAAAGACAATCCTGACAAAAATTGGGATGCTATCCGACATCCGCCCCCGCTGCCAGCATGGCACCTTCCAGCCTGCGCTGCTAATGTACCGAAGACACGGTGTATGGCACGGCGTTTGCTCCGCTATATCACGGTAATTTCAAAAGGATCTCGCAATGCCCGACGTCAACGCCGAGCCAGTTCGCATCTGCCAGCTGGATGACGGTTATCGTGGCGACGTCCGCTCAGTGCTCTATCATGCCTACCGCCATGACCCTACTTTCGCCTATGTGCTCGAAGCGCAGCGGCCGGGCTACGAGCGACGCCTGCGGGCAATGTTGCGGGCCTGGGTAGGCCAGCATTTTCACTTGCAGCTGCCTGCCATTGGCTTGCTGATCGATGACCGCTTGGTCGGGGTGGCGCTGATCGTGCCACCGACCCGGCGCCTGGGCGTGGACGACAGTTGGGCATGGCGTCTGCGCATGGTCCTGGGTACGGGCGTAGGCTGTACCCGCCGTTATCTGGATTTTCAGGCGGCCTTGGCGACCTGCCTGCCCCAGGGCAAGGTGCATGTACTGTCGTTGCTCGGGGTGCAGCCGCAATTCCAGGGGCAGCGCTACGGCGAACAATTGTTACAAGCTGTGCATCAATGGTGCGCCGAAGCACCTGGTTGCGCAGGCGTGGTACTCAACACCGGAAATGCGCATTCCCTGGCGTTCTACCAGCGCCAGGGCTATCAGCAAGCGGGAGAAATCGCCGTCGGCCCTATTCGCGAACGGGTGTTTTTCCGCCCGCAGCCGGTCTCGCCAGGGTCGGACATTGCATGATCCGCTCACCGAGCGACACCCTGGAGGGCCCGCCTCTGGTAGCATGCGCCGCATGACGTATTCAGGAAGACTAAGCTGGGGCCTGATTCTTTGGGTCGCCAGTACCACCGTATGGGCGCAGAGCGAATTGCTGGTGCGGGTGAAACCGGCCAACAAGGCGCTCAAGAGCAATATCGAAGGCTATATCGGAAGCCTCGGGAACCGTGACGAGGAGGCCTTGTTGCGGTTCAGCCGTGGGGCCCAGGAACAGGCGCGCAAGGCCGCCCAGGCCCTGGGCTACTACCAGGCGCAGATCGACACCGAGGTCAAGCCGCCGAGCGCGCAGGGCAAGGCGCCGCAACTGATCATCCACATCGAGCCGGGTGAGCCTGTGCACCTGCGCAACGTGACCGTGCGCATCGAAGGGCCGGCCAGCGAGCTCGCGGCGTTTCGCATACCTGACAGCAAGGCCTTGCGCCCGGGCGAGCAGCTCAACCATGGCACCTACGAGGATGCCAAGCGGCTGATCCAGAACCAGGCCTCGCGCTATGGGTTCTTCAGTGGCCACTTCACCCGCCAGCGTCTGGCAATCGACCCCCAGGCCGGCATCGCCGACATCGAACTCGTCTACCAGAGCGGCCCGCGTTATCGCATGGGCGCCGTGACCTTCGGTGGCGATACGCCGCTGGACAACGACCTGCTGCAGCGCATGGTCTCTTTCAAACCCGGCACCCCCTACGATTCCGAGCTGATCGCCGAGCTCAACAACGACCTGCAATCGAGCGGCTACTTCGAAGGCGTGCGGGTCGACGCGGCGCCGACCGCCGCTGTCAACGAAGAAATCCCGGTGGATGTCCACCTGCAAACCCGCAAGCCACGCACCATGGGCCTTGGCCTGGGTTTTTCGACGGACGTCGGCCCGCGCGGCAAGGCCAACTGGACCCGCCACTGGGTCAACCCCCAGGGGCACAGCTATGGCTGGGAGACCGAACTGTCGGCTCCTCGGCAGAACGTTGGCCTGTGGTACGACATTCCCCTGGACCCGCCGCTGACCGACAAGCTGCGCTTTGCAGGTGGTTACCAGAACGAAGAGATCGCCGGCACCGATACCTTGAGCAAGCTGCTGACGGTCGGCCCGGAGTGGCACAGCAAGTTGCCCAGTGGTTGGCAGCGGGTGATCTCGCTCAAGTACCAGCGCGAGGAGTACCGGCTGGGCGACGATTCGGGGCTGAGCAACCTGCTGATGCCGGGCGTGAGTTTCTCCTACCTGCGCAGCGATAATCGCATCGACCCGCACAATGGCTATCGCCTGCAGTTCGACTTGCAGGGGGCCAAGGACGGGCTGGTGTCGGACACCAACCTGTTGCATGGCAACGTGCTGCTCAAGGGCCTGACCACCCTGGGGCAGAACCATCGCGTGCTCGGGCGCGTACAGTTCGGCGGCAGTGCCACCAACGGCTACAAGCAGAACGTCCCGCCATCGTTGCGCTTCTTCGCCGGCGGTGACCAGAGCGTGCGTGGCTACGATTACCAAAGCCTGTCACCGAAGAACAGCGATGGCGACCGCATCGGCGGCCGCTACCTGGTGGCCGGGAGTGTCGAGTACCAATATTCGGTGGCGGACAAGTGGCGAGTGGCGACATTCATCGACCAGGGCAACTCGTTCAACTCGCTGGAACTGCCCAGCCTCAAGACCGGTGTCGGTATCGGCGTGCGTTGGGTATCACCGGTCGGGCCGCTGCGCCTGGACCTGGCCCACGCGCTGGATGACGACGGTGGTATCCGCTTGCACTTCTCCATGGGGCCTGAGCTGTGACGCGTGTGTTCAAACCCATTCTCCTGGCGTTGCTGGGGCTGCTGTTGCTGATCGCCCTGGTGCTGGGCCTGCTCCTGGGGACCGAGGCGGGCAGCCGCTGGGCCCTTGGGCGCGTCCCTGGGCTTGAGGTCACCCACTTCCAGGGTCGCCTGGGTGGCAGCTGGCAGGCCGAGCGACTGGTGTGGGCCGACGGCGCGAGCCAAGTCCAGGTACAGGCTGTGCAGCTGGCGTGGTCGCCGCTGTGTCTGCTGCGCGCCACCTTGTGCCTGGAGCGGGTGCAGGCCGAGCAGGTCGACATGGTGTTCGCCCAGGACGAGGCACAGGCGGACGGCGGGCCGCTGCAACTGCCCAGCTTGAAGCTGCCCATCGCCATCGAACTGGGTGAGGTCAAGCTCGGGCGGTTGCGCCTGGATGGCAACGACCTGTTGGGCGATATGCAACTGGCGGCTCATTGGGCGGCCAACGGCCTGCGCATCGATACCCTGCGGCTGCAGCGCGACGACCTGCGCCTGGACCTGCAAGGTGATCTCAAGCCCGAAGCCGATTGGCCCCTGCAGGTGAGCGGCACGCTGCAGCTGCCCGAAGTGCAAGGCAAGCCCTGGCAACTGGCGTTGGCCATCGAGGGTGAGCTGCAGAAGTCGCTCGTCATCGATGCCACCAGCAGCGGTTACCTCGACGCCCGCCTGGAAGGCCGTCTGCAGGCCTTGGCCGAACATTTGCCGGCCACCCTGAGCATTCGCGCCGACGCCTTCAAGCCTGCGGCATCGTTGCCGGATACCGTGCAACTGAACCAGCTGCGGCTGGAGGCCAAGGGCGACCTGCTCAGTGGCTACCAATTGGCGGGTTCGGCCAGCCTGCCGGCCGAGCAAGGTCCCATCGGCCTGGCGCTGGGCGGCCGGGTTGATGCCAAGGGCGCTCGCCTCGATGCCCTGGACCTCAATGCCAGCGACACCCAGCGGGTCAAGCTGCAAGCCAGCGCTGACTGGCAGCAGGGGCTGAAGGCCGATGCCCAGGTCGACTGGCTGGACTTCCCCTGGTTGCGCCTGTACCCCATGGAGCCGGCACCGCAGGTCACCCTCAAGCGTTTCAATGCCCAGGCGCACTACCGCGATGACCGCTACACGGGCGCCTTCAAGGGTGACCTCGATGGACCGGCCGGTGCCTTCAGCGTGGCCAGCCCGTTCGATGGTGACCTGACCCAGGTACGTTTGCCTGCGCTGGCAGTGAGCGCCGGGCAAGGCAGGGCTGCTGGCAGTGTGGCGATCCGCTTCGCCGACACCTTGGCCTGGGATGTCGACCTTCAATTGTCGGCGCTCGACCCGGCCTATTGGCTGGCGGAATTGCCAGGAACCCTGGCCGGGCCGTTGCGCAGCAAGGGTGAGTTGAAGAACGAGCGTCTGCAGCTGCAGGCGCAGCTCGACCTCAAGGGGCGCCTGCGCGGGCAACCGGCTGTGCTCAAGGTCGAGACCGAAGGGGCAGGGGAGAACTGGACCCTCGGCAGCCTGGCGGTGCAGCTGGGCGACAACCGTATCAACGGCAGCGCCAGCCTGCAGCAGCGCCTGGCCGGGCGAATCGACCTCGACCTGCCGCGGTTGGGGCAGCTGTGGCCCAGGTTACAAGGGCAGGCCAAGGGGCGCCTGGACCTGGCCGGTACCCTGGCTGCTCCGCAAGGCACGCTGATGCTGCAAGGTCAACAGCTGGGCCAGGCCGAAAACCGTATCCAGCGCCTGGACCTGGAGGCGCGCCTGGACAATGCCCAACGCGGGCGGGTCACGCTCAAGGCCGGCAATATCCGCCTCGGTGAAACCGCATTGGGCAACCTGGACATCGACGGCAAGGGCTATATCCATCAGCAAGCCGCCACCCTGGCCCTGGATGGGCCGCAGCTCAAACTCGACCTGGCCTTGGACGGCCAGCTGGCCAAGGGCGATTGGCGGGGGCGCCTGGCCTCCGGGCGTATCCAGGCAGGTGGCCAGGACTGGCGCTTGCAGGCCCCGGCCAAGCTGCAGCGCCTGGCCAGCGGGCAACTGGACTTCGGCGCCCATTGCTGGCGCTCCGGTCAGGCGAGCCTGTGCGGCGAAGACCAACGCCTGGCGCCGGAGCCACGGCTGCGCTATCACCTCAAGCAGTTCCCGCTGGACAGCTTGGCGCAATGGTTGCCCAAGGACTTTGCCTGGCAGGGCCTGCTCAATGCCGACATCAACCTGGATATCCCCGCCGGTGGGCCCAAGGGCACCTTGCGGGTAGACGCCGGCGATGGGACGTTGCGGATTCGCGACAATGGCCATTGGGTCGATTTCCCGTACCAGGTCCTGCGCCTGGACAGCACCCTTGCCCCGCGCCGCGTCGACACCCGCCTGGATTTTCGTGGCCAGCGCCTGGGCGAGCTGTCCCTGGTTACCCGGCTCGACCCGTTGGGCAAGGACAAACCGCTGAGCGGCGACTTCCGCCTGGCCGGCCTGGACCTGTCGATCGCCCGGCCATTCGTGCCGATGGTCGAGCGCCTGGCGGGCCAGCTCAATGGCAGCGGCCGGTTGTCTGGCACGCTGCTGAGCCCTCAGGTCACGGGTAATCTGGCGCTGAGCGGCGGCGAAGTGAGTGGGGCCGAGCTGCCGGTCAGTCTCGAAGACCTCTCGCTGCAGGCGCTGATCGCCGGCGAGCAGGTACAGTTGCAAGGTAACTGGCAGAGTGGGCCGAACGGCCGTGGTCGGCTCGAGGGCAACCTGACCTGGGGGCAGGCACTGGCAATGGACCTACGCTTGCGTGGCCAGCAATTGCCGGTGCATGTCGAACCTTATGCAGACCTGGAGGTTGCCCCTGACCTGAACATCCGCCTGGTCGATGAACGACTGGCGATCGCCGGCAAGGTGCAGGTGCCCACGGGCAAGATCACCGTGCGCGAACTGCCGCCCTCGACCGTCAAGGTCTCCGATGACACGGTGATCGTCGGCGAGCAGACCGAAGAAGGCAAGCCGCCGATGGCCATGGACATGGATATCGATGTCGAGGTGGGGCGTGACAAGTTGTCGTTCAAAGGCTTTGGCTTGACTGCCAACCTGCTCGGCCATGTGCATATCGGCAACAACATGGACACCCGCGGTGAGCTCAGCCTTGCCGAAGGACGGTATCGCAAATATGGCCAGAACCTGATCATCCGGCGGGCACGTTTGCTGTTTGCCGGGCCCATCGACCAACCGTACCTGGATATCGAGGCGATCCGTCGGGTCGATGACGTGATCGCGGGTATTCGCCTGAGCGGCAGCGCCGAGCAGCCGACCACCAAGGTGTTTTCCGAACCTGCCATGGGCCAGGAGCAGGCATTGTCCTACTTGGTGTTGGGCAGGCCTCTGGCGACCAGCGGCGAGGACAACAACATGTTGGCCCAGGCAGCCCTGGGGCTGGGGTTGCTGGGCGGCGAGGAGCTGACCGGTGGGCTGGCCTCGAGCCTTGGCATCGAGGACTTCCAGTTGGGGTCCGAAGGGACGGGCAACAGCACCAGTGTGGTCGCCAGCGGCAACATCACCGAGCGGTTGAGCTTGCGCTATGGTGTCGGCGTGTTCGAGCCAGCCAACACCATCGCCTTGCGTTACAAACTGAGCAAGAAGGTCTACTTGGAGGCGGCCAGCGGCTTGGCCAGTTCGCTGGATATCTTCTACAGGCGGGACTTCTAGCGCTCAGCGAACGGTCGCTGCCTCAATGAACTCATTGGGCGCCTCATCCCTCGTGGATGGGGCGTTCTGGCGCTGGGGCACGATGAGGTTGGTGTATTCCTCGATCAGGCGATTGATCGCCTCGGGCGGTTCGCACGCCTGGAACTGCATGCGGATCTGCACTTCGTCCGGGTCGCGCTGGTCCCCGCGACGGCCATTGGCCCCGACGGTGACCTGAAAGCGGGCGGTGCCATTGTCATGGGTATCCTTGTGCGGGTCGCCAGCATCTATTCCGTTGACCCTGACCGAGAGGTCGACCTGCATGCGCTCCAGGGCCAGGCCTCGCGGTGACACCAGGGCGATCAATGGAATCTGCAGGGTATGCTGGCCGTCCATGGCGATCTCTACCATCTTGGCTTTCATAGGGGCCCCCAGTTGCTCGGGGTCGTAGTCGAAGAATTGGTCGAACAGCTTGATGTATTGCTGGGCGATCAACGTATTGGTGGCGGCTGCTGCTTCCTGCAAGCCGCGCGTGATGTCGGACAGATCGCTCGATGTCATGGGGGCTTGGCTGGTGGGGCGGGTATCCACGCAAAGTATTCCTCGATAGGTGCACAGACCCCCGCCGGAGCGGGGGCAGCGTCAGGTGGTCGGCAGGGCGAGCGGGATCAGTTGCCGGAGTTGGGCAGCTCCGGCGCGGTTTGCGGTGGCAGGTCCGGCTGCGTGGGTGTGATGTCCTTGATCACGGTCGGCTTCGTGGCAGCGTCGGTCAGATAATCCATGACCCGTTGCAGCGCCTCGGGTGGGTCTTGGCGGCGAACCGTGGTGTTGAAGGCGTAGCGCGCGCGAGTGTCGGTCTTGCGGGTCTGTTCCGACTTATGGCTTGCGCTAGCCTTCACGTTCAACTTGAAAGGCCCCCAACCCAGTGAGGCTTCCCCCTCGCCGCTGAACTCGGAGTTCGTACGGGTTTCGGCCATCTGGCTGATGGTCAGCTCGAACTCGACCCGGCCCTCTTCGATACAGATGTTGGGGTGTGTGATCGCCGCCATCAGCGGGATCTGCATCGCTCGGCTGACGGTTCCCTGGTGCAGGCCTTGCTCGTCTACGAGGGTTTCGTCGTAGTTGAATTCGATCGCGACGGCCTTGCCGTCCTTGATGCAGACCTGCATGAGAAAGTCGGCATAGGATTGGCTGGCGGTGACCTGGGCGTCGATCATTGCCTGCAAGGGCGCCGCGATCATGCGGTCCATGGGTAATGCATTGATGACCGAGCCGATCAGATTGTTATCGATGGACATTGTTTTTTTCCTGGTATTTGACGGTGGATGCGGCGGGAATCAACGGATGTGGTTGTCCTGCCGGCGGATGTTGCCGATCTGGCGCAGGCTCAGGCCGTACTTGTCCGCCAGGAGGCTACGGGACAGGCCATCGGCGCTTTCCTGTTGGATCTGCAAATTGCGCAACTGGCGCAGGAAGTGGTCTGGCTTGGGAATTTCCAGTGCTACACCGGCAAAGCGCTTGATCAACGCTTGCAGGGCATCGGCGGGAAGCACATCGGCGAGCTTGGTGCGCTCAAGATGCTTGGGAATGTATTTCGGCCGGCCGCCATAGGCACAGGTCAGCCGGTACGCATTTTCGATGCCGATGCACTCGATCAGCGATTGCAGCGAATGGGGCAACTGGGAGATGTCGATGCGATTGAGGTCTGGCAATTCCATGTGAGGTTCCCTCGAACTGGTGAGCAGGCGCCAGGTGTGAAATCCCTGGTGGCGCTGGCTGTCGTCGATGTGCCGCTGGGCAGCTCGTGCGATGGCCTGGCTTGATTCTCAGGGAGCGCCCCAGGAGTCGCTAGGCGCCAAGCGGATCGCTGGATGTAGCCTCCGGCCCCAAGGGTTTGCAGGCAGCAGTGGTCGGGCGCGTAGGACATGCCTTCAGCCGCAGCCCGCAAGCCTTGAGTTCCTGTTCTTTGACACGACATGAGCTTTGAAGGGTGGCCCTACCCTCTATTGGCAGGGGTACCCCTGCAGCAAGCCGACCATGCCCAGGTAGCTCTTCGGTGCATGGGCCTGGGAACGCGGAAGGGCACGCCAGTCGACTTCCAGGCAAAGGGCCGTGAAATCCTTGGTATCGCGCCGACCGACGACCTGGGGGGTGAAGTCCTTGCGATAACGAACCCGTGCCGTGTCCAGGGCTTGGGCCTGGTCGGCCTCGGCCAGGGTCTGGCGGGCAAGGGCTGGCAACTGAGCGTGTGACACCACCACGTGCAGTTGGCCTGGTTGGGCGCTGAAGTGGCCGGTCCGGCGCATGTTCTGCCAGAGCTGTTGCCATTGGCTGGCGCCTGCGCGAGGTGCCAGCTCACGCGCGAGTCGGTGCAACTGTTCGTTGGACAGCTCGGTGGGGTCCAATGCCATCGCGGCAGAGGGAGACAACAGCAACAGGCTGAGGAGCAAGCGGGCGGTACGCATCGGGTGGCCTCCATCGGGGCTTCTAGGGAGACCGGATGCTTTCAAGCGAGGAAGGGACCAGGCAGCAGGAAACGCGACCGGTGACGTTGTATCATGGCCCCGGCTCGACGCGAGCCCTCTGTCCCTGATGCTGCAAGGAACCTTCGATGACACATGTGCAACGCCTGAAATATTCCATCCTGATCATCCTGGTGGTGCTGGGTCTCATGCTGGGCCTGTCCTACCTGCAAAAACAGGGGACCATCAGCGAGCAGACCTTCCAGTACATTGCCATCGCCATCGCGGTGGTCGTGGTGGTGATCAACGGTATCCTGCGCCGCAAGGTCGGGCCGAAGCCCTGAACCTGCCAGGCCGGCCAACCCTGGCCGGCCATGCCTTCAGCTCGACATGGGCTGCTCCAATACAGCTCGCGCTTCGGGGTTGAGGCTGTAGCATTTGTCGCTGCCCAGGCGGATCACGCCCTCGGCGCACAATCGCTTGAGCACCTCGCGCACGCTGAGGAACGACAACGGGATATCCAACTGCTCGAGTTGCGCATGAACGCCGCGCACGCCAATGCTGCGGCCGTCCCGATCAGCTGCATGCAAGGCATCGATGACCTTGAGGCGGATCAGGCTGGTGCGTAGCCCAAAGGCCCGCAGCAATTCGCGAATCTGTTCGTTGCCGGCGCGTGCGGGTGTGCCCGGGATTGGCCCGGCACTGCTGGGGCCCGGGTTGCGGGCGCTCTGCAATGCAGGTTGTGGGTTGTACATGTGAATGCTCCTTTTCGTGGACTGTCCCGAAAACAAGGGTGCCTCATTGGGTATGACGAATGAGACGGACAAAACTGCAGCCCACGATGAAAAAATAATGCTCAGGCCCTGTTCATGACGATGCAGGGCCTTGGCCTGCGTAAAATTTCCAGTGAGCCGTTCGTCTGTACGGGATATCCCCAATTCCAGGAGTGCCCGTGCGTACATTTTCGCGTCCTATGACCCGTCTTGGCCTGGCAGCCGTGTTGATTGCATCTGGCCTGGCAGCCCAGGCGCGGGAAGCCGCTGGCGAGGCCTCGGCACAGATCCGCCGTACCAGTTTCGGTGTTCCGCACATCCTGGCCGAGGACGAACGAGGTCTGGGTTATGGCATCGGCTATGCCTACGCCCAGGACAACCTGTGCCTGTTGGCCAATGAGGTCGTGACCGTCAACGGCGAGCGTTCCCGTTACTTCGGCGCCCAGGGCAGAACAGTGGAGCAGCGTGCGAATCTGGACAGTGACTTCTTCTTCGCCTGGCTCAATGCAGACGCTGCGGTCAAGGGTTTCCTCGAAGCCCAGCCTGCGCGGGTACGCGACTTGCTGGAGGGCTATGTCCACGGCTACAACCGCGCGCTGGTCGAGCGTCGGGCGCAGGGCTTGCCTGCTGAGTGCGGCCAGGGGGACTGGTTGCGGCCGATCAGCAGCCTCGATCTGGTCAAGCTGACCCGTCGGCTCCTGGTTGAAGGCGGCGTTGGCCAATTCGCCGAGGCGCTGGTGGCGGCTGCTCCGCCTGAGCGGGCTGCGCGCCTGGGCAAGGAAGATTTCAGCCTGGCCCTGGATCGCCAGGCGCAGTTCACCATGGCCCGTGGCAGCAACGCGGTGGCAGTAGGGGCGCAACGGTCGGCCAACGGTGGTGGCCTGTTGCTCGCCAATCCGCATTTCCCCTGGGTGGGGGGCCTGCGGTTCTACCAGATGCAGCTGACCATCCCAGGCCAGCTGGATGTCATGGGCGCCGCCTTGCCAGGCTTGCCGGTGGTCAATATCGGCTTCAACCGCCACTTGGCCTGGACCCATACGGTCGATACCTCGACGCATTTCACACTGTACAGGTTGCAGCTCGACCCGAAGGACCCGACACGCTACGTGCTCGATGGAAAATCCCTGCCACTGAGCCGCCAGACCTTGAGCGTCGCGGTCAAAGGTGAGGACGGCCAATTGCAGCAGGTCGAGCGACAGGTCTACGCCTCGACGTTCGGCCCTGTGGTGCGCTGGCCGGGCCGGCTGGATTGGGACAATCGGTTCGCCTACAGCCTGCGCGATGCCAACCTGGACAATACCCGGGTACTGCAGCAGTGGTACGCCATCAACCATGCCGACAGCCTGGATGGCCTGAAGCGTACGGTGGCGCAGTTGCAGGGCATCCCTTGGGTCAACACCTTGGCGGTCGATGCAGGTGGCCAGGCGACCTACCTGAACCAGTCCGTAGTGCCGCATGTGGACCAAGAGCTGCTCGCTCGCTGTAGCGACCCGTCGGCCGCCGGCCCGCTGGTGGTACTTGATGGTTCGCGCAGCGCATGTCAATGGAAGACCGACGCCCAGGCAGCCCAGCCGGGTATTTTTCCGGCGCGGCTACTGCCGAGCCTTGTACGCGAAGACTTCGTGCAGAATTCCAACGACCCGGCCTGGATGGCCAACCCTGCGCAACCGCTGACCGGCTTTTCCCCGTTGGTCAGCCGTGAGGGCCAACCGCTGGGCCTGCGCAGCCGTTTTGCCCTGCAGCGGCTGCAGGGCAATAGCAAGCTGACGCTGGAAGACCTGCAGCGCATGGTGCTGGACGATGAGGTGTACGCAGCCAGCCTGGTGCTGCCGGACCTGCTGGCCTGGTGCAAGACCGCGCCCGCCGACGTCCAGGCGGTGTGTGCAAGCCTGGCAGCCTGGGACGGCAAGGCTGACCTGGCCAGTGGCATCGGCCTGTTGCATTTCGCCAATATCTTCGACGCGCTGGTGGCCCAATCAAACATATGGCGGGTGGCCTTCGACCCAGTCGATCCCCTGCACACCCCGCGCGGGCTTGCGGTGGAGCAGGCGGCGGTGCGCCAACGCGTACACGAGGCCGCATTGGCTTCCCTGGAGCGGGTAGGCAAGGCCGGGATTGCGAGCGACAGCCGCTGGGGGCAGGTGCAGCAGTCTGCCGATGGCACTCCGGTACCGGGCGGCCCCCAGGAACTGGGCGTGTACAACGCCATGTACAGCGTGCCCGATGGGGCAGGCAAGCGTCTGGTGGTCAGCGGTACCAGCTACTTACAGTTGGTCAGTTTTAACGAGCAGGGGCCGCAAGCGTTCGGATTGCTGGCGTTCTCCCAGTCCAGCGAGGCGGAATCGGCCCATGCGAACGATCAGACCCGGGCGTTCGCGGCCAAGCAATTGGCTCCGATCCCCTTCACCGAGGCGCAGATCAAGGCTGACCCACAGTACCGTCGGTATGTGATCAGTGAGGCTGGCAAGGGCGTGGCAGTGGGCGCCACCCACTGATATAGGCTATGCCCCATCGCGGGACAAGCCCGCTCTCATAGAACAACGCATGACCATTTGATTTGCGGCACCCTGTGGGAGCGGGCTTGCCCGCGATGAAAGGCGTAGCAGCCTTGCCAGGGCGCCGCATCAGCGCAAGCCGAACGGCGCCAGCTGGAAGCCTTGCTCGTCGACCTGCAACGCCCAACCCTGACGATCCCAGTCACCCAGCACGATGCGCCGGGCGGGTTGGCCATCGACCGTCAGCTTGTGGATCGCTGGCCGGTGGGTATGGCCATGGACCAAGGTGCGAACACCGTAGGTCGCCATCACCTTGGGCACTTCTTCAGGCGTGACATCCACGATCTCGGACCCTTTCATCTGTGCCTGCGTGTGACTGCTCTCGCTGCGTAGCTTGCGTGCCAGCTTCTGGCGCGTGGACACCGGCAGGTGCTGCAGGATCCACACGGTGAGCGGGTTACGCAAGTAGCGGCGCAACTTCATGTAGGCGAGGTCGCGTGTGCACAGGGTATCGCCATGCATCAGCAATACCGACTCGCCACCGAGCTGCACCACGGTGGGATCGTCCAGCAGGGTGCAGCCTGCGGCTTCGCAGAAGCTGCGGCCGATCAGGAAATCGCGGTTGCCGTGCATCAGGTAGACCACCGTGCCGCTGTCGCTCAGCCGTCGCAGGGCCTGGCAGATCGACTGCTGGAAGGGCGTCATGGCGTCGTCGCCGATCCAGACCTCGAAGAAGTCGCCGAGGATGTACAGCGCCTTGGCATGGCGGGCGCGGCCGTCGAGCAGATCAAGAAACGCCCGGGTGATGTCCGGGCGTTCTTCTTGCAGGTGCAGATCGGAGATCAGCAGGATCACTCAATGATCTCGGCTTTCTCGATGATCACGTCGTCCTTCGGCACGTCCTGGTGGCCGGCCTTGGAACCGGTGGACACGCCTTTGATGGCATCGACCACTTCCCGGCCTTCGATCACTTCGCCGAACACCGCGTAGCCCCAGCCCTGGACGTTCTTGCCGCTGTGGTTGAGGAAGTCGTTGTCGGCGACGTTGATGAAGAACTGCGCCGAGGCGGAGTGCGGTTCCATGGTGCGGGCCATGGCGATGCTGTACTTGGCGTTCTTCAGGCCGTTGTCGGCTTCGTTCTGGATCGGCGCGCGGGTCGGTTTCTGCTTCATGCCGGCTTCGAACCCACCGCCCTGGATCATGAAGTTGTTGATCACGCGGTGGAAGACGGTGCCGTCGTAGTGGCCTTCCTTGACGTATTGAACGAAGTTCTCGGTGGTTTTCGGTGCCTTTTCGGCGTCCAGTTGCAGGACGATGTCGCCGTGGTTGGTGCTCAGTTTGACTTTGGACATGCTGGAATTCGCTCTTTCAAGGCATTCGGGAATAGGGTGCGCAGGGCGCGTACTTGTCACCTGACGCAGGATCGGGCGACCACGACACAAGGCGCGCGGCGGCCATTTTGCCAGCTTGCGACAAATAGCTGCGATAAATCGCGCCTGTTTGTCCGAGCCCGGCTGTCAGCAGCTTGACTGCTTCGGCTATGATAGGCCCTTTGATTCAATCGGCCTACCCAGGCCGAACACCAGCATTCAAGGATCCTATGAGCAAGCCCACTGCCGACAACGCGCCCAACGCCGCTGCCAAAGGCGCTCCCGCCGTCCCTGCGAACTTCCTGCGGCCGATCGTCCAGGCCGACCTGGACTCGGGCAAGCACAGCAGCATCGTCACCCGCTTCCCGCCGGAGCCCAACGGCTACCTGCACATCGGCCATGCCAAGTCGATCTGCGTGAACTTCGGCCTGGCCAAGGAGTTCGGTGGTGTCTGCCACCTGCGTTTCGATGACACCAACCCGGCCAAGGAAGACCAGGAGTACATCGATGCCATCCAGCGTGACGTCAAGTGGCTGGGCTTCGAGTGGGCCGGCCCGGTGCGCTTCGCCTCGGACTACTTCGACCAGCTCCACGACTGGGCTGTCGAGCTGATCAAGTCGGGCGATGCCTATGTTTGCGACCTGACCCCCGAGCAGGCCAAGGAATACCGCGGCAGCCTGACCGAGCCAGGCAAGAACAGCCCGTTCCGCGAGCGCAGTGTCGAGGAGAACCTGGACCTGTTCGCACGTATGAAGGCCGGCGAGTTCAAGGATGGCGAGCGCGTGCTGCGCGCCAAGATCGACATGGCCTCGCCGAACATGAACCTGCGCGACCCGATCCTGTACCGCATCCGCCATGCCCACCACCACCAGACCGGTGACAAGTGGTGCATCTACCCGAACTACGACTTCACCCATGGCCAGTCGGACGCCATCGAAGGCATCACCCACTCGATCTGCACCCTGGAGTTCGAAAGCCATCGTCCGTTGTACGACTGGTTCCTCGACAAGCTGCCGGTGCCGGCACGCCCGCGCCAGTACGAGTTCAGCCGCCTGAACCTGAACTACACCATCACTTCCAAGCGCAAGCTCAAGCAGCTGGTGGACGAGAAGCACGTCGATGCCTGGGACGACCCGCGCATGTCGACCCTGTCGGGCTTCCGTCGCCGCGGCTACACGCCGGCCTCGATCCGCAACTTCTGCGAAATGATCGGCACCAACCGTTCCGACGGCGTGGTCGACATGTCGATGCTCGAGTTCAGCATCCGTGACGACCTCGACCGCACCGCGCCGCGTGCCATGTGCGTGCTGCGCCCGCTGAAGGTGGTCATCACCAACTACCCAGAGGGCCAGGTGGAGCAGCTCGAGCTGCCGCGTCATCCCAAGGAAGACATGGGCGTGCGCGTGCTGCCGTTTTCCCGCGAGCTGTACATCGACCGCGACGACTTCATGGAAGAGCCGCCGAAAGGCTACAAGCGCCTGGAGCCGGCCGGTGAGGTGCGCCTGCGTGGCAGCTACGTGATCCGTGCCGACGAAGCCATCAAGGACGCCGAAGGCAACATCGTCGAGCTGCGCTGCTCGTACGACCCCGACACCCTGGGCAAGAACCCCGAGGGCCGCAAGGTCAAGGGCGTGATCCACTGGGTGCCGGCCGAAGGCAGCGTCGAATGCGAAGTGCGCCTGTACGACCGCCTGTTCCGCTCGCCGAACCCGGAGAAGACCGAGGAGGGCGGCAGCTTCCTGGACAACATCAACCCGAATTCGCTGCACGTGCTGACCGGCTGCCGCGCCGAGCCGTCGCTGGCCCAGGCCGCGCCTGAGGACCGCTTCCAGTTCGAGCGCGAAGGCTACTTCTGCGCCGACCTCAAGGACAGCCAGCCGGGCCGTCCGGTGTTCAACCGCACCGTCACCCTGCGTGACTCCTGGGGCAGCTGAGGAATCGCCGTGCTTACCATCTACAACACCCTGAGCAAGACCAAGGAAGCCTTCAAGCCCCTGGACGGCAACAAGGTGCGCATGTACGTGTGCGGCATGACCGTATACGACTACTGCCACCTGGGCCATGGCCGCAGCATGGTGGCCTTCGACCTGATCACCCGTTGGCTGCGCAAGAGCGGCTACGAGCTGACCTATGTGCGCAACATCACCGACATCGACGACAAGATCATCAACCGCGCCAATGAAAACGGCGAGCGTTTCGATGAGCTGACCGCGCGCATGATCGATGCCATGCACGAGGACGAGCGCCGCCTGAACATCCTGCCACCAGACCAGGAGCCGCGTGCCACCGACCACATCCCCGGCATGCACGCGATGATCCAGACCCTGATCGACAAGGGCTACGCCTACGCGCCGGGTAATGGCGACGTGTACTACCGGGTCGGCAAGTTCGTCGGCTACGGCAAGCTGTCGCGGCGCAAGATCGAAGACCTGCGCATCGGTGCGCGCATCGAAGTCGGTGAGGCCAAGCAGGACCCGCTGGACTTCGTCCTGTGGAAGGCCGCCAAGCCGGGCGAGCCGAGCTGGGAGTCGCCGTGGGGGCCAGGCCGTCCGGGCTGGCATATCGAGTGCTCGGTGATGTCCACTTGCTGCCTGGGCGAGAGCTTCGACATTCATGGCGGCGGCAGCGACCTGGAGTTCCCGCACCACGAGAACGAGATCGCCCAGAGCGAGGCGGCTACCGGCAAACCGTACGCCAATGCCTGGATGCACTGCGGGATGATCCGGATCAACGGCGAGAAGATGTCCAAATCGTTGAACAACTTCTTCACCATCCGCGACGTGCTCGATAAGTACCACCCGGAGGTGGTGCGCTACCTGCTGGTGGCCAGCCACTACCGTAGCGCCATCAACTATTCCGAAGACAGCCTGCGCGAGTCCAAGGGCGCCCTGGAGCGCTTCTACCATGCGCTGCGTGGGCTGCCGCGGGTGGCGGCCAAGGGCGGCGAGGAATTCGTCGAGCGCTTCAGCGTTGCCATGAACGATGACTTCGGTACCCCCGAAGCCTGTGCGGTGCTGTTCGACCTGGTGCGCGAGATCAACCGCCTGCGCGATGTCGACCCACAGGCCGCCGCAGGCCTGGCAGGCCGTCTGCGCGAACTGGGCGATGTGCTGGGTGTGCTGCAGCTGGAGGCCGATGACTTCCTGCGTGCCGGTGCCGAAGGCAAGGTCGATGCGGCCGAAGTAGAAGCGCTGATCCAGGCGCGCCTGCAGGCGCGTGCGGACAAGAACTGGGCCGAGTCCGATCGTATCCGCGACCAGCTGACCGCCATGGGCGTGGTGCTCGAAGACGGCAAGGGCGGGACCACCTGGCGCTTGGCTGACTGATCCATCGAGTGGGGCTGCTTTGCAGCCCAATCGCGGGGCAAGCCCGCTCCTACAGGTTGTTCACCGATCCCAAGGGGCATGGAGAATCTGTGGGAGCGGGTTTGTCCCGCGATTGGGCCGCAATGCGGCCCTATTCGTTATTTGGGTAGACCACCCGTAGGGCAATGCAGCACCAGCTTCGCCCCACCCAGCTCACTGGCCCCCACCTCCAGCCGGAACCCATGCAGGTCGACGATCGCCGCGACGATCGACAAGCCCAACCCGAACCCCGGGTGACGATGGCCTTCCTCGCTGCGATAGAAGCGTTTCAAGACCGCCGCACGCTCATCCTCGGGAATGCCCGGCCCGCTGTCCTCGATGGCGATATGCACGCCAGTAGCATCATGGCTGGCGTGGATGCGTACCTGCCCGCCGTCGGGGGTGAACTTGATGCCATTGCCTACCAGGTTCGCCAGTGCCTCGAACAACAGTTCCCGGTCGCCATGCAGGGGCGGTAGCTGCTCCGGTTGCACGAGCGCCAGACGAATGCCGCCATCCTCGGCCAGGGGCAGGTAGAAGTCGTGCAGCTCCACCAGCAAGGCGTGCGGGTCCAGTTCGACGAAGCCCGCGCGTCGCTGGCGATCTTCCAGCTCGCTGATGCGCAGCAGGCCACGGAAGCGTGCCATCAGTGTGTCGGTTTCGCCGATGGCCTGGTCCAGGGCCTGCGCCTCGGGAGCGTGGTCGCCGCTTTGCTGGCGGATCCGATACAACTGGGCCCGTAGGCGGGTCAGCGGTGTGCGCAGATCGTGGGCGATGTTGTCGCAGACGCCCTTGACCTCGTGCATCAACCGTTCGATGCGATCGAGCATGGCGTTGACGATGGCTGCCAGCATGTCCAGTTCGTCACGCCGGGCCGACAGGGGCAGGCGATGGGTGAGGTCACCGGCGACGATCAGCTCGGCCTGGGCCTGGATCGCGCGGATGCGCTTGAGTGGCCTGCGGCGTAGCAGGTACCAGCCGGCGAAGCCGGGGATCAGGGTCAGGGAAATGCCCCAGAGCAGGGCATGGAGGATGATCCGGGTGACCACGAACAAGGAGCCGTTGTCACGCACCAGCACCAGCCAGCGACCGTCCTTGACCTGGATCGCCACCGCATCGCAGCTGTCGCGGGGTACGTGTGGGTCGTCGGCGTCCAGGCAGCGCTTGAGCTCATGGACTTGGCCGTCCAGGCCGAGCTCTGGCGGAATGGCGCGGATCCGGCCGCTGATCGGGTTGAGCTGGGCGTC
Source organism: Pseudomonas sp. p1(2021b) (assembly GCF_020151015.1). NCBI lineage: Bacteria > Pseudomonadati > Pseudomonadota > Gammaproteobacteria > Pseudomonadales > Pseudomonadaceae > Pseudomonas > Pseudomonas sp. p1(2021b). The sequence goes on along the minus strand of NZ_CP083746.1, from coordinate 2,982,195 downwards.
GAACAGGCCGTAGGCATCGAAGCTGCGCTCCTCGAAGGCCTGGCTGGCGATCAAGGCATCGTCCAGCTGCTTGCCGGTCATATGGGCGAACAGATGCTGACGCTGCAGCATGGAATGGCGGGTGAGCTTGTTCAGGTAGCTGGACACTTCGAAGTACAACACCCCCATGAGGATGCTGCTCCAGGCCACGAACAGAAAGCTGTACAGTGCCAGCAGGCGGCTGGTCGAAGAACTCCAGCCCTTAGACGGGTTCGGCAATGGCATAGCCGGAGCCCCGCACGGTACGGATGAGCGGGCTCTGGCCGGGCGGGTCGATCTTCTTGCGCAGGCGGCCGATGTGCACATCGATCAGGTTGGTGCCCGGGTCGAAGTGATAGCCCCAGACTTCCTCGAAGATCATCATCCGGGTGATCACTTGGCCGGCGTGACGCATCAGGTACTCCAGCAGCTTGTACTCGGTGGGCAGCAGGTTGAGGGTCTGCTCGCCGCGGCGGGCCTCGTGGCTGATCAGGTCCAGCTCCAGGTCGGCTACCTGCAGCCGGGTCTGGGTCATGGGCACGCTGTTGCGACGCAGCAGCACCTCGACCCGGGCGGCCATCTCGTCGGAGGCGAAGGGTTTGGTCAGGTAGTCGTCACCCCCGGCACGCAGGCCCCGCACCCGCTCGTCGACATCGGACAGCGCGCTGATCATCAGGATCGGCGTGGCGATCTTCAGGTTGCGCAAGGTGGTGACGATGGTCAGGCCATCGACCTCCGGCAGCATACGGTCCAGGGTGATCAGGTCATAGCCACCGCCGATGGCCTTGGACAGGCCCTCGCGGCCATTGTCGGCCCAGTCCACCTCCAGGCCATGGCTGGACAGTTCGGCGACGATCTCCTGGGCGGTGACGGCGTCGTCTTCGATGGTCAGTACGCGGGGCATGCTAGTACCTGGGCAGCGATTGGAGATTCGATTGTGCCAAAGAATAGACAACGGCGGATTTAAGAAAAATTCATCTGGCGGCTCTCACCCGATTGCCGCTCCTACAGGGGGCGTGGGCCTCAATGAAAACGGGGCATGCCATTGCTGGCATGCCCCGCGTTTCAGAGTAGGCCGAAGCCTCAGGCGACCTTGACGATCCAGCCTGCTGGCGCTTCGACGTCACCGCTCTGGATGCCGGTCAGCTCGTTGTAGAGCTTCTGGGTAACCGGGCCGACTTTTTCCAGGTCGTGGAACACGTGCAGCTTGCCGTTGTACTCGATACCACCGATCGGGGTGATCACCGCGGCGGTACCGCAGGCACCGGCTTCGATGAAGCGGTCGAGCTTGTTGATCTCGACGTCGCCCTCGACCACTTTCAAGCCCAGGCGCGAGGCAGCCAGCTCCATCAGCGACAGGCGGGTGATACCTGGCAGCACGGAGGCCGATTTCGGCGTGACGAACTCGTTGTCCTTGGTGATGCCGAAGAAGTTGGCCGAGCCGACTTCCTCGATCTTGCTGTGGGTCAGCGGGTCCAGGTAGATGGCATCGGCGAAGTTGTTCTTCTTGGCCTCGGCGCCTGGCATCAGGCTGGCTGCATAGTTGCCACCGACCTTGGCTGCGCCGGTGCCTTGCGGGGCCGCGCGGTCGTAGCTGGAGATCACGAAGTTGTGCGGCTTCATGCCACCTTTGAAGTACGAGCCGACCGGGATGGCGAAGATCGAGAAGATGAACTCGGGGGCGGTGCGCACGCCGATGTTGTCGCCGGTGCCGATCACGAACGGGCGCAGGTACAGGGCACCCTTGCCGTGCGGCGGCACGAAGCGCTCGTTGGCCTTGACCACTTGCTTGCAGGCCTCGATGAACACGTCGGTCGGCACCTGCGGCATCAGCAGTCGGGCGCAGCTGCGCTGCATGCGGGCGGCGTTCTGGTCGGGGCGGAACAGGTTGATCGAACCGTCCTTGCAACGATAGGCCTTCAGGCCTTCGAAGCATTGCTGGCCATAGTGCAGGGCGGTGGAGCCTTCACTGATGTGCAGCACATTGTCTTCGGTCAGGGTGCCTTTGTCCCACTCGCCGTTGCGCCATACGGACAGGTAGCGCTTGTCGGTCTTGATATAGTCGAAGCCCAGCTTGTCCCAGTTAATGCTCTCGTTACTCATGACACCCTCTTGTATTGCCTAGGGCCTGATCGCTCAGGCTGCTTTTATATGCGCACCTCGCCACGATAATACATCCGCCGCGGATCGGAAACGTCCAGTCATGAATTGGCGCCAGGTTGTATAGGCTTGGATCTGCAACGCACTACGCAAAGGGCATGAAAGGTTTCATCAAGGTTCACCTGCAAAGTTGGCCCACTCCCTGCTATATCCCAGCCAGCGAATATTGATCGAATGGTCAGGCCAGCGCCGCTGCATGGCGTTGTGCAGGACCTTTCCGATGGCCGTGAGGCCTGGTACAGCAAGGGCTACAGGATGTCGTTGGCAGAGCAGGTCGAACAGAACGGGCAGGAGGCAGGCTGGCGTGCGCAGTTGCAATTGCGCTTCATCCAGCGCCAGGGAATGACCTGCCTTGGTGCACGGCGGCACGTCGGTCCTCTTTTGGTGCAGCGCCCGTTTCACCCCGAAGGCGCGCCCTGCCATGTCTATGTGTTGCATCCGCCTGGCGGCATCGTCGCTGGTGACCGGCTGGCACTGGATGTTCACCTCGAACCGGGCAGCCACGCGCTGTTGACCATGCCGGGGGCGAGCAAGTTCTACCGCAGCATCGGCCCGACCGCGCAGCTCGTGCAGCGTTTCCACCTGGCCGCCGGCAGCACCCTGGAGTGGCTGCCCCAGGACAGCATCTTCTTTGATGGGGCCCGGGCCAGCCTCGATAGCCGCTTCACCCTCGAACCCGGCGCCCGGTTGCTGGCCTGGGAGACCCTGTGCCTCGGTCGGCCGGTGATGGGCGAGCGCTTCGCGCAGGGGGCCTTGGACAGTCGCCTGCATATCGAAATGCCTGACGACATCGGCCTGCACGAGCGGCTGCGTATCGAAGACGGTCGGCTGGAGAAGCTGGGTGGTCATCCCTTGGTCGCCACTTTCTGCGCCGCGCCTGCAACTAGCGCTGTGCTGGAGAAGGCCAGGCAAGTGCTCGAAGGCCTGGGCAACCCGGCCGGCGCAACCTTGCTTGGGCAGCTACTGGTGATTCGCTTGCTCGACCACGACAACCAAAACCTGCAACACACCCTGCAGCGCCTCTGGCACATGCTGCGTCCGGCCGTCCTTGGCCTGGCGCCGTGCCCGCCGCGCATCTGGGCCACCTGAGAGAGACGCCATGGAGCTGACCCCGAGAGAGAAGGACAAACTGCTGCTGTTCACTGCCGCGCTGTTGGCCGAGCGGCGCCTGGCACGTGGTTTGAGGCTCAACTACCCCGAGGCGGTGGCGCTGATCAGCGCCGCAGTGCTGGAGGGTGCGCGTGATGGGCGCAGTGTGGCCGAGCTGATGAGCCTGGGCCGCGAGGTGCTGCAGCGAGAACAGGTCATGGAGGGCGTGCCTGAGATGCTGCATGACGTGCAGGTCGAGGCGACTTTTCCCGACGGCACCAAGCTGGTGACCGTGCATGACCCCATCATCTAAGGAGCCGAGCATGATTCCCGGAGAAGTCCAGGTCGTAGAGGGCGACATCGAGCTCAATGTCGGCCGCGAAACCCTCAGCCTCAGCGTGGCCAACCATGGCGACCGGCCGGTGCAGGTCGGCTCGCATTACCACTTTCATGAAGTCAACCCGTGCCTGGTCTTCGAGCGCGCGGCGGCGCTCGGGTTTCGCCTCGACATCCCCGCTGGCACCGCGGTGCGCTTCGAGCCAGGGCAGGCGCGGACCGTGCAACTGGTGGCCTATGCCGGCAAGCGCGAGGTCTTCGGCTTCCAGGGCAAAGTGATGGGCGTCTTGGAGGGCAAGGCATGAGCCGCATTTCCCGGCAAGCCTATGCCGACATGTTCGGCCCTACCGTGGGCGATCGCGTGCGCCTGGCCGATACCGCCTTGTGGGTCGAAGTGGAAAAGGACTTCACGATCTACGGCGAGGAGGTCAAGTTCGGCGGCGGCAAGGTCATCCGTGACGGCATGGGGCAAGGCCAGATGCTCGCCGCCGAAGCCATGGACCTGGTGCTCACCAATGCCCTGATCATCGACCACTGGGGCATCGTCAAGGCCGACATCGGCGTGCGCAGCGGGCGTATCGCCGCCATCGGCAAAGCGGGCAATCCCGACGTGCAGCCGGGTGTCACCGTGCCGATCGGCCCGGGCACGGAAGTGATCGCCGCCGAGGGCAAGATCGTCACCGCAGGCGGCATCGACTCGCATATCCATTTCATCTGCCCGCAGCAGGTGGAGGAAGCATTGACCAGCGGCGTCACCACTTTCATCGGCGGCGGTACCGGGCCGGCCACGGGCACCAATGCCACCACTTGCACCCCCGGGCCCTGGTACCTGGCGCGCATGCTCCAGGCCGCCGACAGCCTGCCGATCAACATCGGCCTGCTGGGCAAGGGCAACGCTTCACGCCCCGAAGCGCTGCGCGAACAGATCGCCGCCGGCGCGGTGGGCCTGAAGCTGCATGAGGACTGGGGCTCTACGCCTGCCGCCATCGACTGCTGCCTGGGTGTGGCCGAGGCGCTGGACATCCAAGTGGCGATCCATACCGACACCCTCAACGAGTCCGGCTGCATCGAAGACACCCTGGCGGCCATCGGCGATCGCACCATCCATACCTTCCACACCGAAGGCGCCGGCGGTGGCCATGCGCCGGACATCATCCGCGCGGCGGGGCAGGCCAACGTGCTGCCGTCGTCCACCAACCCGACCTTGCCCTATACGGTCAACACTGTGGACGAGCACCTGGACATGCTGATGGTCTGCCATCACCTGGACCCGAGCATCGCCGAAGACGTGGCCTTCGCCGAGTCGCGCATTCGCCGCGAAACCATCGCCGCAGAGGACATCCTCCACGACCTGGGCGCCTTCGCCATGACCTCGTCGGACTCCCAGGCCATGGGCCGAGTCGGCGAGGTGGTGCTGCGCACCTGGCAGGTGGCCCACCAGATGAAGCTACGCCGCGGGCCTCTGGCACCGGACAGCGGCTACAGCGACAACTTCAGGGTCAAGCGCTACATCGCCAAGTACACCATCAACCCGGCGCGGACCCACGGCATCGCCCATGAAGTAGGCTCGGTGGAAGTGGGCAAGCTGGCCGACCTGGTGCTGTGGTCGCCTGCTTTCTTCGCGGTCAAACCGGCGCTGGTCATCAAGGGCGGAATGATCGCCACTGCTCCCATGGGTGACATCAATGGCTCGATCCCGACCCCGCAGCCGGTGCACTACCGGCCCATGTTCGGCGCCCTGGGTGCGGCCCGCCACGCCACACGCATGACCTTCCTGCCCCAGGTGGCGATGGACCGTGGCCTGGCCGACGAGCTTGGCCTGCGCAGCCTGATCGGTGTGGCCCATGGTTGCCGACGGGTGCGCAAGGCCGACATGGTCCACAACAGCCTGCAGCCCCATATCGAGGTGGATGCCCAGACCTACCAGGTGCGCGCCGACGGTGAGCTCCTGGTGTGCGAACCGGCCCGCGAACTGCCGCTGGCCCAGCGCTATTTCCTGTTCTGAAGGAGTGCCCATGATTATCCTGACCCGCCGGATCGCCGAGGCCGACACGGTGACCGGCACCGTAACCCTGGATGTGGACCGGCGCATCAAGAGCCGTTTGCGCGTAACCCTGGACGATGGGCGCGAAGCCGGGCTGATGCTCGAACGCGGCCACCTGCTGCGTGGCGGCGAACTGCTCACCGATGCCCAACGTTCGCAGGTGGTGAGGGTCGTGGCGGCCCCCGAGCAGGTGTCCACGGTGCGTTGCGTCGACCCGTTGCTGCTGGCCCGTGCTGCCTATCACCTGGGCAATCGCCACGTGCCGCTGCAGATCGAGCCGGGCCTGCTGCGCTACCAGCATGACCCCGTGCTGGATGACATGCTGCGCGGCCTGGGCCTGGTGGTGCTCACCGAGCAGGCGCCTTTCGAGCCCGAGGCAGGCGCCTACCAGAGTGCGCCCCATGCCCACGAGCATCCCTTCGTACGCCTGCCTGCCCATTCATGACCCTCAAGGAGCTTTCGATGAAAAAGACGTTCACCCTGGTTCTTCTCCTGCTGGCCTTGCCGGCGTTCGCCCACCCAGGCCATGACGGCAACCCCTTGCATGACGGTCTGCTGCACCCACTGACCGGCCTGGACCACCTGCTCATGCTGCTGGGCACCGGCGTGCTGGCGGCCTTGACCCGGCGCAGCCTGAGCTTGCCGCTGGCCACCCTGGCAGCGATGTTCGCAGGCGCGGTGTGTGGCCATTACTTCGGAGATGTGATGGGCATGGAAATGATGATCGCCGTGTCCCTGGTGGTGGCTGCCGGCGCCATGTTGCTGCCCAGCCGCCAACTGCTGTTGGCGCTGGCCATGCCGCTGTTCGCCCTGTTCCATGGCTGGGCCCATGGCGTGGAAGCGACGCCAAGCGCGTTCTGGCTGTTCAGTGCCGGCTTCGTCACGGTCAGCGGTTTGCTGTTGCTGGCAGGTTTCGCGGTGGGGTGCCTGTTGCGCCGCCATCAACGGCTGCAAAAAGCCTTCGGTGGCGGCCTGCTGGCTGGCGCGGCCTTGGTGCTGGCCGGCTGATGAAGAACGATATGGCGCTGTTGCGCCTGCTGCAACTGGCGAGCCCCGGCCTGCCGGTGGGTGGCTTCACCTATTCCCAAGGCCTGGAGTGGGCTGTGGAAGCCGGCTGGGTGCACGATGTCGCAAGCTTCGCCGCCTGGCAACGCGAGCAGTTGCACGACACCCTTGGTTTTCTCGATTGGCCGGTGCTGGTGCGGCTCTACCAGGCTTGCCTGGACGATGATGCCGAAGGCTTCGACCACTGGAGCCGCTTCCTGTTGGGCAATCGGGAAACCGCCGAGCTAAGGCTGGAAGAGCAGCAGCGTGGCAGCGCGTTGGCGCGCATGCTCGACGGTTGGCAGCTGGGCCAGGCACCGGCCTGGCGGGCAAGCCTTGAGCGCTGTCAGTTGGGTGGCATGGCCTGGCTTGGCGTGCACTGGTCCATCCCGTTGCGTCAGTTGGCCCTGGGCCATGGCTACGCCTGGCTGGAAGGGGCGGTGATGGCGGGCGTCAAGCTGGTGCCGTTCGGCCAGCAAGCCGCCCAGACCCTGCTGCGGGACCTGGGCGAGGCGCTACCTGCCGTGCTCGAAAATGCCCTGGTTCTTGCCGACGACCAGCTCGGCGGCGGCCTGCCGCTGCTGGCGATCGCCTCGTCACGCCACGAAACCCAATACACCCGTTTGTTCAGATCCTGAGGACTGCCTTGATGCAACACTACCAGCAACCCCTGCGCGTCGGTGTCGGCGGCCCCGTCGGCTCCGGCAAGACTGCACTGCTCGAAGCCCTGTGCAAGGCCATGCGCGATCGCTACCAGATCGCCGTGGTGACCAACGACATCTACACCAAGGAAGACCAGCGCATCCTCACCGAGGCCGGCGCCCTGGAGCCCGAGCGCATCGTCGGCGTGGAGACCGGCGGCTGCCCGCATACCGCCATTCGCGAAGATGCCTCGATGAACCTCGCTGCCGTGGAAGCGCTGGCGCGCAAGTTCGGCAACCTCGAGGTGATCTTCGTGGAGAGCGGCGGCGACAACCTGAGTGCGACGTTCAGCCCAGAGCTGGCAGACCTGACCATCTATGTGATCGATGTGGCCGAGGGCGAGAAGATCCCGCGCAAGGGTGGGCCTGGCATCACCAAATCGGATTTCCTGGTGATCAACAAGACGGACCTGGCCCCCTATGTCGGCGCTTCGCTCGAGGTCATGGCCAGTGACACCCGACGTATGCGGCCGGAGCGGCCCTGGACCTTCAGCAACCTCAAGCAGGGTGAAGGGCTGCAGGCGGTGATCGATTTTATCGTCGAGCGTGGGATGCTGGGCGTCAGGCACTGAGTGCCCTCGGGTGCACGTCAAAGCCCTTTGCGTGCATCCGCCGGGTGGCCTTGTAGCGAGCCTTCGAGCTTGAGGGTCGTCCCGTCGGCCAGGGTCAGCACCAGATCCTCGATGGTCCCGGCCAGGCGATCCGGGAAGATCGGCTGACCGTCGGGGTCGACATCGTCGTAATAGAACCGCGTGCCCTCAAGCCAACCGAGGGCGGTCTGCAGGTCGGGACCGAGGTAGTACTTGCCGTCGAGGAAGAAGCCGGTGAACTGCCAGGTACGCTCTTCGTTATCCACTGTATAGCGTTCGCCAGGTTGCATGCCGGTTTTGGGGTCGAGCATCCGATGAGCCTCCGTTGGTGGTAGGTACTGGGTAGAAACCACCCCCTGCGTAGAGGTTCCTTACAAAAGACGGAAGTGTTTCTGACTGTGGCGCGATGGAATCGCTGGCAGCCTGCGCAGTCCCACCTGATAGGTGGGCATGTATGAAGCCCGATATCCCTCGCCATGGAGAAATGTCATGAAAGCAGTGGTAATGACCGCATTGCTGGCCACCGCCGGCCTCGCCCAGGCCGCGCAGACGGTGGAATTGAAACTGGCCGGCCCGGATGGCCCGGGCAAGCCGATCGGCACGGTCACCCTCGAACAGGGCAAGTACGGCACCTTGCTCACCCCGGACCTCAAGGACCTGCCACCCGGTGTGCACGGTTTCCATTTGCACCAGCGCCCCTCGTGCGACCCGGCCGAGGAAAACGGCAAGCCGGTGCCGGCCGGTGCCGCAGGCGGGCATTGGGACCCGGATGCGACCAATGCGCACAAGGGCCCCTATGATGACAGCGGCCACCGCGGCGACTTGCCGGCGCTGTATGTCGGCGCCGACGGCAAGGCCATGACGCCGGTATTGGCGCCCCGGCTCAAGACAGAGGACTTCAAGGGCCATGCCCTGATGGTGCATGCCGGTGGCGACAACCACAGCGATCACCCCGAGAAGCTGGGCGGCGGTGGCGCCCGGGTTGCCTGCGGGGTCGTTCAGTAGGGTGTCTGCAGGGTCTGTAGGAGCGGGCTTGTCCCGCGATCAAGGGCGACGCCCTTGCCATCCAAGCGCGGTAACCGGGCCGGCCAATCGCGGGGCAAGCCCGCTCCTACAGGCCCCATGAAAAATATGCTCAAGCCATAGGCAAATCCTTGGCCACCGAAGCGCCGGCCAGCCCGGCGCTAAGGTATGGTGGCAGGAAAAATCCCGCGCGCCGCCCACGGCGCCAGAGAGGTGCCTGTGGCTTCCTATACCTTGCGTCAACTCAAGTACTTCGTCACCACCGTGGAAGCGGGCAGTGTCGCCGAGGCGTCACGCCAGCTGTACATCGCCCAGCCGTCCATCTCCACGGCCATCAAGAGCCTGGAAGAAAGCTTCGGTGTCCAGTTGTTCATCCGTCACCATGCCCAGGGCGTGTCGTTGACACCCAGCGGCAAGCGCTTCTATGCCAAGACCAAGGCTCTGCTGCAGATGACCCATGAATTCGAGCAGAACGCCCTGGCCGACAACGACACCGTGGCCGGGCAGATCGACATCGGGTGTTTCGAGACTGTGGCGCCGTTGTACCTGCCCAGGTTGATCGCCGGCTTTCGCGAGCGCTACCCAGGCGTGGATATCCGTTTGCGCGATGGTGAGCAGCAGGACCTGATCCAAGGGCTGACTGCCGGTACCTTCGACCTGGCATTGCTCTACGACCACGACCTCGATGGCACCATCGAGGCCGAGCCACTGATGGCGCCGCAGAAGCCCTACGTATTGCTGCCGGAGAAACACCGCTTCGCCGGCCAGGCCCAGGTATCCCTGCGTGACTTGTGTCCGGAGCCGATGATCCTGCTCGACGTGGCGCCGAGCCGAACCTATTTCGTGAGCCTGTTCAACGAGATGGGCCTGACACCGAACATCGTCTTCAGCTCGCCGTCGATCGAGATGGTGCGGGGAATGGTGGGGCAGGGGTTCGGTTTTTCGCTGTTGGTGACCCGGCCGCATTCGCCATACACCTACGATGGCCAGCGCTTGGTGACCGTGGATATCGCCGAGCCGGTGGCATTGTCGGGGCTCGCGGCGGCGCGGCTGAAGCGCGTGCAACTGACCAAGCCGGCGCAGTTGTTCGTGGAGTTCTGCCGGGAGCAGCTGGAGCAGCTATAAAAAGCATCGCGGGGCAAGCCCGGGCCCACATCCTTGTACGGGGCTTGTCCCGCGATCGCCTCACACCTGATCCGGCACCACGGCGATCACATCGATTTCCATCAACCATTCAGCCTGTGCCAACCCCGCCACCACCAACCCGGTGGAGATCGGGAACACGCCCTTGAGCCACTTGCCGACTTCCTGGTACACCGGCTCACGGAAGCGTGGGTCGGTGATGTAGGTGGTGGTCTTGACGATGTGCGACAAGTCCGAGCCCGCTTCTTCGAGCAACTGCTTGACGTTCTTCATCGCCTGTTCGGCCTGGGCACGGGGGTCGCCCAGGCCCACCAAGCGGCCTTCGAAGTCGGTGCCGACTTGCCCTCGTACATAGATGGTATTGCCGGCGCGTACCGCCTGGCAGAGGTCGTTATCCAGCGTCTGGTTGGGGTAGGTCGCCTTGGTGTTGAACATGCGGATACGGGTATGGGTAGGCATCAGTGTGCTCCGAGGGTGCTGACTTTCTTGTTCGAGGAAGGGACACGTTCGGCATCCGCTTCGCGCTGCTGTCGATCGCGGTAGGCCTGGTAGGTGCGTTGGGTGGCGATATGGCCGGCCACATGCTTGGCGTCGTGCCACACGCCCCAGATGAACGACGAGCCGCGACGTGACAGCCAGGGCAGGCCGAGGAAGTACACGCCAGGTTCGCGGGATACCCCGCGTTGGTGCTGTGGCTTGCCGTTGGCATCGAAGGTGTCGACCTGCAGCCAGCTGAAGTCCACGCCATAGCCGGTGGCCCAGATGACGGTGCTCACGCCTGCCTTGGCCAGGTCCAGGTCACGCAGCGGGTTGGTGATGCAGTCGGGGTCCGGCAGGCGCTTGCGGGCCTCGGGCTCCTCCGGCAGGTCCAGGCCGTTGCGCTCGACGTAGGCATCGGCCGCATCGAGCAGGGCCAGGTAGTTCTCGTCGCCGCGACGGATGTTGTCGGCCAGATCCGCCTGGAAGCGCACCACGCCGTTGTCGAACGATTGGGTCAGGCCGACCAGGGTCATACCCTGATGGGCCAGGGCGCGGAAGTCCACGGTATGGCCGCCGCGGGCACCGCTGACGGCGATGGTCACATGTTCCCGGCCGGGCTTGGCGATCTCGGCGTCCCATTCGCCGAGCACACCCAGCCACCAGCAGAAATCGCGGTTGCGGTAGCTGCGCGGTGGGCGGTCATGGGCACCCACTGACAAATACACCTGGCGCCCGGCGCGCATCAGCTCTTCGGCGATCTGCACCCCGGAAGAGCCCGCGCCAACCACCAGCACGGCGCCCTCGGGCAGTTGCGCGGGGTTGTAGTAGGCGGCGGAATGGATCTGGTGCAGGCGTTCGTCCTTCGGCGCGATGGCTGGGATCACCGGGCGTTGGAACGGCCCGGTAGCGGCTACCACGCGGTTGGCGCGTATCACCCCCTCACTGGTCTCGATGATGAAGCCCGGGCGATCGGTGTTGCGTACCACGCGCTTCACGTCGACGCCGGTGCGCACGGGCAGGTTGTACGTGCGGACATAGGTCTCGAAATAATCGGCGACCTGGTCCTTGCCGGCGAAGGCGTCCGGATCCAGGTCGAATTCAAGGCCTGGGAAGCGGTCGTGCCAGACCGGGCCGTTGGCCACCAGTGAATCCCAGCGCCCGGTGCGCCAGGCTTCGGCGATGCGCTTGCGTTCGAGCACCAGGTGCGGCACGCCGAGTTTGCTCAGGTGTTCGCTCATGGCCACGCCGGCCTGGCCGGCGCCGACCACGAGGGTGTCGATTTCGAGGTTGTTCAATGTCATGTCTGAGCCCTTCTTCGAAGGCGGTTTTATTCAGGTCGGTGGGGTACCGCCTTTGCCTGGGGCCAGACTAGGGACGCCGCTTGGATCGCGAAAATATTATTTAGCTAATGCTTGCCCATAAATTAACGAAGGCCTTGATCTGCGGGGCTTCAAGGTGTGTTCAGAGGCGTTGGGGAGACGCGTTTCCTCTGTTTTATCGGCGTAGTTTTTTGCTTGCCAAGTCCTAGGAAAAAGTTGGTTTCGTGGGCCGTTGGCTTTTGCCCAGAATGCAGTTACCCGCGCGCAAAGTTGTTGTTTGGCGGGACTCGAACAGACCATCAGGAGCCTTGGAACATGACCTTTTCCATCATCGGCCGCTGCCCGGAAACCGGACAGCTCGGTATCGCCATCAGCTCGTCGAGCATCGCCGTGGGGGCTCGTTGCCCCTGGGTGCGCGCTGGCGTTGGCGCGGTGGCCACGCAAAACATCACGTTGCCGGCCTTGGGCCCCCAAGTGCTGGACGCCCTGGAGCACGGGCAGGCGCCGAGCACAGCCCTGGAACAGGTGCTCAGGGCCAACGGCTGGAGCGAGTACCGCCAGGTGACGGTGATCGACAGCCAGGGCCAGGTGGCCCTGTTCACCGGCAGGGAGGCGCTGGGTGTGCACAACGCGGTGGCCGGCCAGCAATGTGCGGCAGCGGGTAACTTGTTGTCCTCTGTCCATGTGATCGAGGCGATGGTCGAGGCGTTCGAGCACGCTGCGGGGCACCTGGGCGATCGTTTGCTGGCGGCCATGCACGCCGCAACGGCTGCCGGTGGCGAAGCGGGGCCGGTGCATTCGGCCGCGATGAAGATTGCCGGTGACCTGACCTGGCCGCTGGTCGACCTGCGGGTCGACTGGGCCGACGACGACCCCATCGGCGCTTTGGGCAAACTGTGGCAGGACTATCGCCCACAGATGCAGGACTACGTGACCCGTGCGCTGGACCCCACTGCTGCGCCCAGCTACGGAGTGCCTGGCGATGAATGAGTCGAGCAGCCGCGACCTGCTGGCGCGGCTGGTGGGTTTTGCCACCGTCAGCCGCGACTCGAACCTGGAGCTGATCGGCTTCATTGGCGATTACCTGGCCGGGTTGGGGGTGGCGTGCGAGCTGTTTCTCAACGACGAAGGCAGCAAGGCCAACCTGTTCGCCACCATCGGCCCTCAGGACCGCGGCGGTGTGGTGCTGTCCGGGCATACCGACGTGGTACCGGTGGACGGCCAGGCTTGGACGGTCGAACCCTTCACCTTGACCGAGCGCGATGGACGTCTCTACGGGCGTGGCACCGCCGACATGAAAGGCTTCATCGCGTCGGTGCTGGCGGCGGTGCCAGCATTCCTCGCCCAGCCATTGAAACTGCCGGTGCACCTGGCGTTTTCCTACGACGAAGAGGTCGGCTGCCTGGGCGTGCGCTCCCTGCTCGCCGCCCTCGAGCAACGTGCCCACAAGCCACGGCTGTGTCTGATCGGTGAGCCCACCGAACTCAGGCCGGTGCTCGGGCACAAGGGCAAGCTGGCCATGCGCTGCCAGGTGCAGGGCGCAGCCTGCCATTCGGCCTATGCACCCTATGGTGTGAATGCCATCGAATACGCTGCGCGGCTGATCGGCAAGCTGGGCCAGATCGGTGACAGCCTGGCTCGGCCCGAGCACCACGATGAACGCTTCGATCCGCCGTTCTCTACGGTACAGACTGGTGTGATCAAGGGGGGCAGGGCGTTGAACATCGTCCCGGCCGACTGCGCGTTCGACTTCGAGGTGCGCGCCTTGCCTGGTTTCGAGGCCCAGACCGTGGTCGACCAGCTGCAGGCCTATGCCCATGCCGAGTTGTTGCCGCGTATGCGTGCGGTGAGCGCCGACAGCGACATCCGCTTGCAACCGCTCAGTGCCTACCCAGGATTGGCGACGTCGGCCGACAGCGAGGCGGCGCAACTGGTGGCGCTGCTCAGTGGTTCGGATGCGTTCGGCACCGTGGCGTTCGGCACCGAAGGCGGGCTGTTCGATCAGGCAGGTATCCCGACCGTGGTATGCGGGCCGGGCAGCATGGACCAAGGGCACAAGCCGGATGAGTTCATCAGTCACGAGCAGTTGCGCGGGTGCGATGCGATGTTGCAGCGCTTGGTGAAGCACCTGAGCGTTGGTTGAGGCCTGTACCGACGCTATCGCGAGCTTGCCCCGCGATAGCGTCAGTTCAGCCAAAAAAAGCCTTCCAGGCTTACATCGCCTCAGGCTTGAACAGCTTCTTCTTCATCACACCTTTGATCCACACCACCGCGATCAGCGAAACGACCGCCAGTACCACCCCGGCAACACCGAAGATCTCCCCGGTCATTTCCGGGCTCGGCGAGGCATACCAGATCGCATACAGCATCCCACCGATGCCGAACACCTGCGGCAGTGGGTAGAACGGTGTGCGGAACGGACGCGCCAGGTGCGGGTAGCGACGGCGCAGGGCGATCACATCCAGATGCACGATGATGTACGCCAGCAACCAGGCCAGGGCAGCGGAAAGCAGCAGCAGGTTGATCGCCGCAGCGTTCTGGCCCATCACCAGGATCGGCAGGCCGGTGATGGCCGCGACGAACAGCACCGCTACCCAGGGCGTATTGGCGCGGGCGCTGAGCCGTTTGAACTGCGGGAACGCCTGGCCGTTGCAGGCCATGCCGTAGAGCATCCGCGGAATGGCTGCCAGCGAAGTGTTGAGGGTACTGCAGGTGGCGGTGACCGCCGCGATCACCAGGAACACTTCGCCGGTTTTGCCGAACACCGTGGTGGCGAACAGGTAATGCGGCAAGGCGTCGCTAGACAGCGCCTGGCGTGGCACCAGGAACAACGCGCCCAGGCCATACAGGGCGATGGTGGCGAATATCACGGTCAGGCCGATCATCATCGAACGTGGGATATTGCGCTCCGGCTTGCGGGTTTCTTCTACCAGCGAGCAGACGAACTCGGCGCCGACGAAGCCCCACACGGCCATGGCGGTCAGTGCCAGCACGCCTGCGCCCATGGGGTTCCAGTCGCCTTGCAGCAGGGCGTGGGTCGCGCCGGCGTCATGGCCCTCACGGATGGCCGCGATGCCCAGAATCAGCAGCACGATGACCATTACCACCGCCATGGCGTTCTGCAATTTGGCGAAGATATCGATGCCCATGAGGTTGAGCACGGTGAACAGGCCGAGCACGGCGAAAGCCACCGAGAACTGCGGGAAGACCCCGGGGTAGACCTTGCCGACGATCAGGTCGAGCAGCAGCAGTTCGGCCGACAGGGCGAACATGGCCACCACCACGTAGCCGGAAAAGGTCGCCAGGATGGCCGGGAAGTGGCCCAGGGCGACTTCGGTGTAGCTGGAGAGGCTACCGGCGCGGGGTATGAGCAAGGCCAGCTCGGAGAACGAACAGGCATAGCTCAGCGCCAGCAAATAGGCCAGGCCCAGCGGCACGATGAAGCCAAGGCCCGCGGCACCGACGCCTTGCAACATCATCACCATCACACCCTGTGACACCACCAGGCCGATGGCCACGGCCAACAGCGAACCCAACCCCAATACCCGGCGAAAGCCGGCATGATTCGCCTGCGCGGTGGCAGGCATGGACGCACTCGTACTCATCGTGTTCACCGCTCTTTGTTGTTGTAGTTGCGGCGAATACTGGAGCAGGGGACGGGAACGGAAAATTATTAAAAATATGTTCGGTAGGTAGGAAAAAGTTGGGTAGGCCTGGCGATGCCCCTCTAGGCGCAGCCTTGTGCCGCGATGGTCGCAAAGCGGCACAAGGCACGGTTCAGAACGTCGCCTTGACCTGCAGCCCCACGACCAGCGCATTGTCGATGTCTTGCCCGGAAAAGGCCCCCGGCTCGATGATGTACTGCACATCCGGCCGCAGGTTCAGCCACGGCGTGGCCTGGTAGCCATAGCTCAGCTCGACCAGTTGCTCGGCACTGTCGAGGTCGGGGAAGCCCTGCCCGGTGGCCAGCGCCGCATCCTGCAGCACATCGCGGCTACGCGGGTTGGGCACCGCGCGGCCATAACCCAGGGCCAGGGTGTCACGCGGGCGACCCTCGAACGGCTTGTACAGCACCACGCCCGCGCCGTACCACTTGGTGAACGGCGACGCGGCCTTGCTCGAGGCTGAGTACTGGCCAAAGGCATGCAGGGTGCGCCCAGGCGATGTGGGGTCGTTCCACACAGCCTGGTCGACCAGCAGGTAATGGCCGCCGCGACCGGAGACTTCCTTGTCGCTGCCGATGCGCTTCACGTCGGAGCTGTCGTAGTAGTAGCCGAGCTTGTACTCGCCGGGCAATTCGCCCTGCAGCTTGTACACCAGCTCCACTGGCACCACGGTCCCGGTGGTGTGCCGCGGCCCCAGGTGCCAGGCGCGGCTGGAATCACCGTTGCTTTCGGGGTCGACATTGAACGCCGCCACGCGCAATTGCCAGGCGGGCGACAGGTCGTACTTCACCCGCACGCCCAGGTGGGCGTTGGGGTAGTTGGTCCAACCGCTGCCACCGGACATGTTCAGCGGGTGGCCACAGAAGCCTGCGTTCATGAAGTTGCACAGGATGCCGCTGTCCAACCCGCCCAGGTCGTTGCCCATGGCCATGTAGCCGAGCTTGACGTTCAGGGCCGGGGTGAACAGCGTGCGCTCGTAGCTCAGTTCGGTCAGGCGGGTATACAGGCCGCCGTAGTTTTCCTGGATCGGCAGGCGGTTGCCCACGAGGTCTTCGGAGGCACTGTTGCCGCGGCGATCGTTGAGGGTTAGCTGGACCTTGCCGCCGTTCGCCAGGCCGTAGAGCCGGGAGAGGTCGAACTGCACGCCGAGCTTGAGGTTCTGTGAGTAGCGCGCAGAGCGGTGCAGACCGCCATGGGCGCTATAGGCGGTTTCGCCGCTGTAGTCGCCGGTGAACCTGATGCCGTCTTCTTCGAGCTGGTGGCGCAGGCCGCCCCAGTCACCGGTCAGGGTGTTGCGGGTCGTCAGGTCGCTGCTGGCCAGGGCGGTGGTGCTGGCCAGGGCCACGAACAGGGCGATGGGGATGACACGAAAAACGGGTGGCATTGCAAAATCTCGGGAGTTGTCTGTAGGGAATCATCGCGGGACAAGCCCGTTCCCACAGGCCAGCGGCATGCACGGACCTTATAGGGCTTGACCCGCGATGGGGCGACTCGCTCTATGGCAAGGCGTAGGCCATCACATAGTCGCCACGGTCGGTGGACTGCCGCGCACCGCCTGCCGTGACCACCACGTACTGCTTGCCGGTCTTGGGCGAGACGTAGGTCATCGGGCCGCCCTGGCTGCCCACGGGCAGGCGGGCCTTCCAGATCTCGTTGCCGTTGCTGCTGTCGTAGGCGCGCAGGTAGAAGTCCTGGGTGCCGGCGATGAACACCAGGCCGCCTTGGGTGGACAGGGTGCCGCCGAGGGTCGGCAGGCCGATCTTGATCGGCAGGTGCATGCGGATACCGAGGGGGCCGGTGTCTTCGACGGTGCCCACCGGTACCTGCCAGGCCACCTGGCGGGTCTTCATGTCGATGGCGGTAAGGGTGCCGAACGGCGGCGCCTGGCACGGGATACCGGCCACCGACAGGAAGCGGTTCTTGTTCACCGCGTAAGGGGTTCCCTTGAGCGGCACGGCGCCCATGCCGGTGTTCAGCGCTTCGCCCCCGGAGGCGGCCTGGCCTTTGTTCTGCGACGGGATCATCTGGATCCACAGGCCCAGGCGCATGTCGTTGACGAAGATGAAACCGTGCACCGGATCGGTGGAGATGCTGCCCCAGTTCATACCACCCAGCGAGCCGGGGAAGCTCAGTGACAGATCGGTACCCGGCGCGGTGTACAGGCCGTCGTAGCGCATCTGCTTGAAGTCGATGCGGCACAGCAACTGGTCATAAGGAGTAGCGCCCCACATGTCCGACTCGGTGAGGGTCTGCGCGCCGATTTGCGGCATGCCGACGGATTTCGGCTGGGTCGGCGAATACGGCTCGTTGGGGATGTTGCCTGGCTTGACCGGCACTTCGTCGACCTGGGTGAGCGGCGTGCCGGTGGCGCGATCGAGTACGTAGATCTGGCCGGCCTTGGTACCGATCACCACGGCCGGGACGGTCTTGCCGTCGTCCTTGGTGAAGTCGATCAGGCTCGGTTGCATCGGCAGGTCGAAGTCCCACAGGTCGTTGTGCACGGTCTGGAACACCCACTTCTGGTCGCCTGTGCTGGCGTCCAGTGCCAGTACCGAGGCGCCGTAGGTGTGGTCCAGTTCGCTGCGCTCGACACCATAGATGTCGGTGGAAGAGCTGCCCATCGGCAGGAAGACGGTGTTCATCGCCGGGTCATAGGACATCGGCGCCCAGCTGTTGGGCGTGCTGCGCACGTAGGTGGCGTCGCCTTGCGGCGCGTTACGCTGTTGCGGGTTGCCGGGGTCGAAGGCCCAGCGCATTTGCCCGGTGATCACATCGAAACCACGGATAACACCGCCTGGCATATCGGTCTGGACGTTGTCGGCCACACGGCCGCCGACCACCACGGTGGTACCCGCCATCAGCGGGGCGGAGGAGAGCTGATAGTACGAGTCCGGGACATCGCCCAGGCCCGCCTTCAGGTCGACCTGGCCGTTGTCGCCGAAACCTTCGCAGAATTCGCCGCTGTCGGCGTCGACCGCGATCAGCCGGCCGTCGATGGTATTGGTCAGCAGCCGGCGTTGGCAGTTCGCGCCGGCCAGTACATGAGCGGTGGCAATCGGCGAGCTGTCGGGTTGGGTGGGCTGGGCGATCGGCGCGGTGGCGTCGAAGTAGGCCATGCCGCGGCAACGCTGCCAGACCTTGGACTGGGCGTTGATCGCGCGCTTCCAGATCTCCTTGCCGGTGTCGGCATCCAATGCGATGAGGTTGTTGTGCGGGGTGCAGACGAACACCTTGTCACCCACCTGCAGCGGCGTCAGCTGGTCTTCGGCGCCGTTGCCGTCGCTCAGGGCCACATCGCCTGTGCGATAGCTCCAGGCGACCTGCAGCTTGTGGACATTGTCGCGGTTGATCTGGTCCAGCGCGGCGAAACGGCTGCCGCCTTCGGTGTTGCCATAGTGGGCCCAGTCTTTCTGCGCCTTGGCCGGCTCGACGGGCGTCAGGCCCGGGCCCTTGCCGGTCGGGGCAACGCTTGGGTGGGCGACGAACATGTTGCCGGCAGCGACCACCAGTGCCACGGCCAGTACGCCAGCCACGCCGTAGGCCCCACGCCCGGCATTGCCACCGCTGGCGCGCACCAGCATTGGGTAGGTCAGCGCAACCACCAGACCAATGGCCGTGAACATGAACAGGCGCGAAAACAGCGGCCAGAACACCAGGCCCGCATCCATGATGGCCCAGATCGCAGTGCCGATCAGGAACGCAGCGAACAGCCAGGCGCCTGCCGGCTTGCGCTGCGCGATGAGTACGCCGGCCATGGCCATGGCCAGGCCGCCGATGAGGAAGTACCAGGAGCCTCCCAGGCCGGCCAGCTTGATGCCGCCGGCGGCCAGGAGAAGGCCGAGCAGGGCGATGACCAGGCCCAGGCCGACCAAGAGGAACGTTGAAGCGCCGGAGGCGCGAGGTGTGTGTGACATTGCCAGGGATCTCGCAGGGGGAAACTGCGTGAAGTGTAGACTCTTAGCTTGCTAATTAACAAGTTGGTACAAAATTTTCGTGGCGGATTGTCGCAGGCGACGTGCGTTCAAGGCTGCTGGTGGGATCGGCTGCCGGCGTCATAGAACACGGCCAGCCATACCGTGGCGGCACCCGCCTCGGTCCATTCCACCCGGTGACGGCAATGGGGCGGGATATCCAGGTGGTCGCCCGGGTGCAAGGTGCGTACCTGGGCCTCATCGGCCAGGCGCAGCCCGGCGCTGCCGCTAAGTAGCAGCACCCATTCCCCTTCGGGTTGGTCGTACCAGAAGCCAGGCGGGCTGGCCTGGCCGGTGGAGACGATGCGCTCGATGCGCAGCCCGGGGCGGCGCAGCAGGTCGTCGAAGCGCTCGGCGCTGTGGGCGGCGAGGGGAGGTAGATCACAGAAGAGGTTGCCGAGCATCGCCGCCTCGTGAGTCGTGGCTGCCTGGCTGTGAGTGTAGACCGGCTCAGCGTCCCAACGGCAAGGCCACGCCAATCAGGGCGAACAACGTTCCACAGCAGCGATTGAACCCACGACCGCCCTTGGTCAGCCAGGGGCGTACGCCCAAGGCCAGGCGCGCCAGCAGGTACTCGACGAGAAACTCCACGCTGACGAACGTTGCGGCCATGATCAAGAACTGAATCGCCAGCCCGCGTTGCGGGTCGATGAATTGCGGCAGGAAGGCGCCGTAGAACAGCAGCACCTTGGGGTTGGCCACGGCGCAGAGGAAACCCTGGCGGAACAAGCCACCATTGCCCACGCGTGGGCTGCCTTCGGCCAGTTCCAGACGCATGGCCGGGCTGCGCCAGAGTTGGATGCCCAGCCAGAGCAGATAGGCCCCGCCAACCCACTTGAGCACCTGCAGCAACGAGGCCGAGGTGTGCAGCAAGGCGCTCAGGCCGAACATGGCCAGGGCGATCAGGGCGCTGAAGCCGAACACGCCACCTACGATGGTGAACAACGTGCGGCGGGCGCCATAGAGCGCGCCATGGGTCAGGGCCAGCAGGCTGTTCGGACCGGGGGTCAACGACAGGCCTATGCTGGCCAGCAGGTAGAGAAGCCAGGTATCCAATGCCATGAGCAGCGCCTTAGGTAGGGACGAGCGCCAGTCTAGAGCACGAAGCGTCTTTTGAAGGGTAATATTCGGACATTACATAGTGTTTTCTGGACGTGTTTTTCAATGACACCCGATATCCGACTGTTGATCCTTCCCCTGCCGGAATTCGCCTTGCTGCCGTTCGGGGCCTTCCTCGATAAGTTGCGTTTCAGCGCCGACGATGAGGATTACAGCCGCCAGCGTTATTGCAGTTGGGCATTGTTGGGCCTGGACGGGCAGCCTGTGTCCTCAAGCAGCGGTGCGGTGGTACAGGTGGACGTGATCGCGCAGCAGGTGGCGTTCAAGGGCTACGATTACCTGGTGCTGTTCGGCGGGCGCAGTGCCGCTGCAACGGCTGCCCTGGCGCCGTCTTACCGGGCACTGCTCAAGCGTGCCGTGCGCGCTGGAGTGAAGCTGGTTTGCGTCGATAACGCAGCGTTTCTCCTGGCCGCCTGCGGCCTGCTCGATGGCCACAAAGTGGTGGTGCATTGGCGGCACGAAGCTGAATTTCGCGCATCGTTCCCTCATCTGCAGGTGCAACGCGAACAGCTGTACTGTTTCGATGGTGCACGTATCAGCTGTGCCGGGGGGACCGCAGCCATCGACCTGGCCGTGGAGTTGTTGTCACGGGCCTGCGGGCGAGCCCGCGCACTCAAGGGTCTGGCTGACATGCTGGTGGACGAGACCCGAGACAGCCGTCACGCCTTGCGTTCGTTGGACGCCGGGGCAGGGCAGCAGGGGCGTCAGGTCCAGCGTGCCACTGCGCTGATGCGCCATCACCTGGGCGCCTCGCTGTCGATCGAGCAATTGGCGGCCGAGCTGGGCATCAGCCGCCGCCAGTTGGACCGCCAGTTCCAGGCCAGCCACGGGATGAGCGCCAAGGCGTGGTGGCAGGAGCTGCGCCTGCAGCAGGCGCGTTGGCGGTTGGTCAACTCGAGCCACAGCCTGGCGCAGATCGCTGATGAAGTCGGGCTGGGCGATGCCAGCTACCTGGGCAAGTGCGTGCGGCGGCGGTTTGGCTGTACGGCGTTGGCGTTGCGAGGGCAGCGTACGGTGAACCCAGTGGGAGCGGGTTTACCCGCGAATGCGACAATTCCCAGGTGAACCTGCTCCCACAAGGGCGTGCCAGGCAGGGGTCATTGCGGCGAGGCGAACACACCGGTCCAGTAGATCCCGGCATCGCTCTTGGGGTCCACGGCATAGGCGGCGCCCAGTTCGCGGAACTCAGGGCTCATCAGGATGGCGCAATGGCCCGGGCTGGCCAGCCAGCCGTCCACCACCTTGCGCGGTGTATCACGCCCGGCCGCGATGGTTTCGCCGACCTGCTGGTACAGGTAGCCGGCCAGTTCCACGCGGTCGCCAGGGGTACGGCCATCACGGTCCAGGTGGTCGAAGAAGTTCTGGTTGGCCATCGCTCGGGTATGGTTGGCGGCAACCCCGGCCAAGGTGGTGTTCCAGCCCAACGCCGGCGCGGCTGCGAAGGGTTGGCCGCCACACTGGCGTGGTACCTTGCGCGCGGCATTGATTTCCTGCAGCAGCTTCTGCCCTTCGGCCTGCCAGTCGCCCAGGCGCCCGCTGAGCAACGGGCGGGCGAGGACGATACGCCAATCGCGGCCCTCCTGGCTGACCCCGATATCGACGAACTGCGGGTCGAGCACCACCTGGCAGAAGCTCTCCTCGATGGCACGCATCGCGGCCTGGGCATCGCGCGGGCCGGACAGGCTGATGGCTTGTACGTTGACCATCGGATAGGCGGCGCGGGTCATGGCCTGCTGCAGATCGCGGGTGCCTTCGGGCGACAAGGCCAGGCGGGTGTCGCTGTTGAGAGGGGGCAACTCCAGCGAAGCCTCCCCACCGCAACGTTGGGCCTGGCTGCGGTAGGCGTTGATCGACTCGATCAGCTGCCCCTCTTCGCCACTGAAGGCCAGGGCATTGGCGCACGCCACCAGGCCCAGCGACAGGACGGCAAGACGGGCAACGGATGACAGGACGCGCATGAAGATCTCCCTATGAACTGGCAGCGCCTAGGTTGCGCTGCTCATCCTACACAAGCGCAGGGCTTTTGGCCCTGCCTTGTGCACTGCGAATAACGGCCGGTAATCGATTGCAACTCGGCAAAAGAGGGGGTAGACCACCGCTTGCCGGAAAAGTGCGGCACGTCATTGGCGTTTTTCATCCAGGCGATCCCCGCCTCATGAACTTGGACAGGGAAAGATCTATGCTTGCTCCATGACCAGCACCCAGTTTCCCCTTCGCCAACCCTGCCCGCCGGGCGCCTGCAATTGTGGGCGCGAGCGGCTGCACGAAGGGCCGCCTCAGGCGCAACGTATCCTGTTGCTGACCCGCCAGGAGGAAAAACGCCTGCTCGAGCGCCTGGAAAACCTCAAGGACCTGGAAGACCTGCAGCGCCTGCAGGTGCGCCTGTACGAGCAACTGGGCATCCGTGTGCGCATCGCCCCGGGTTACAACGAAGTGCGCACCATGCGCGGCATCGTCATCGAACTGGACGAACAGCCGGGCCTGTGCCGCAAGACGCGCCAGTCGATCCCGGCTGCCATTCGTCGCGGGCTGGAGCGCAACCCACAGGTTGCGTTCCGTCTGCTCGATGCCCATGACCTGTTGCGTGATGCCTGAAACTCGCGACCTCGACATGCGGTCCTCGTTCGGCCTTAATTTTCCCCGCTCGCCCTTCGTTTGATGGGAAGCCGCCCTGCGCGCCGCGCACCGGCCTTCATCATTCAAGGAGACAGGCAATGACTTCCGTATTCGACCGCGACGACATCGTGTTCCAGGTAGTGGTCAACCACGAAGAGCAATATTCCATCTGGCCGGACTACAAGGCCATCCCCAACGGCTGGCGCGCGGTGGGCAAGAGCGGTTTCAAGCAGGAGTGCCTGGCCTATATCGATGAAGTCTGGACCGACATGCGCCCGTTGAGCCTGCGCCAGAAGATGGCGCAGGCCCAGGCGCAATGAGGCGTTGCCTGTGACTGTGGTGAACCTGTTGTGCCTGCCTTATTCCGGCGCCAGCGCCAGGGTCTACAGCCGCTGGCGCCGCAAGGTGCCGGCCTGGTTGCGAGTATGCCCGGTGGAGCTGCCCGGGCGTGGCGCGCGCCTGGGCGAGCCGCTGCAGACCGACATGCAGGCCCTGGCCCGGCAACTGGCCACCGAACAGCGCCTGCAGGCCAATACGCCTTATGCCTTGCTCGGCCATAGCTTGGGTGCGTTGCTGGCCTTCGAGCTCGCCCATGAACTGCAGGCCGTGGGCTGCCCGCCGCCGCTGGCGCTGTTCGCCTGTGGCACCGCGGCGCCGACTCGCCGGGAAGACTACGAAGCCGGCCACTGGCGCGAGCCCAGGCCTGATCACGCCCTGATCGCGGAACTGCGCGACTTGCAGGGCACTCCGGAGGAGGTGCTGGCCAATCAGGAGTTGATGAGCCTGACCTTGCCAGTCCTGCGCGCCGACTTCCTGCTATGTGGCCGATATACCTACCGCCACCGCCCCTTGCTGCGCTGCCCGTTGCATGTGCTCGGCGGTGAGGACGACCGGGCCAGCCAGGAACAATTGCTGGCCTGGCGCCAGGAGACGGTGGGCGATTTTTCCCTGGAGGTATTCCCCGGTGGGCATTTCTTCATCCACGAGCACGAAGACCGTGTTCTGGCCGTGCTGGCCAGCGCCCTCGGCGCCTATCGGCGTTGCGCATGATTGACGCCACCCCCTTGCCTCGGCCAGCCTAGTAGTCTTCGTGGCCTACGGCAGGCCGCTACGTTCCCAGGCAAGGGGCAGTCAATGCTGATCGATTCTCACAAGGCCACGCTGCTGGTCGTCGATATCCAGGAAAAACTCATAGGCGCCATGAGCGACCCGGAGGGCACGCGGGCGCGGGCCCGTTGGTTGCTGGCCGCGACCGCCGAACTGGAAGTGCCCACGGTGATTTCCGAGCAGTATCCCAAGGGCCTGGGGCCTACCCTGGCCGAGCTGCTGGCAGCAGCGCCGGCGGCCGAAGTGGTGGAGAAACAGCATTTTTCCTGTGTGGCCGCGCAGTGCCTGCCGGCGAGCCTGATGGCGCGCGAGCAGGTGATTGTCTGTGGCATGGAAACGCACGTCTGCGTGTTGCAGACCGTGCTCGGCCTGTTGGCCCTGGGCAAGCAAGTGTTCGTGGTCGAGGATGCCTGCGACAGCCGCAGCCCGGCCAGCAAGGCGGCGGGCCTGGCACGCATGCGCGATGCCGGGGCCCAGGTGGTCACCCGTGAGATGGTGCTGTTCGAATGGATGGGCAGCGCCGCCCATCCATTGTTCCGCCATATCAGCAAGACCTATCTGGTGGGCGAGCAGCCTTGAAGAAAATGATCGACCGGCGGCTGGTGGCTTGCGGGCTGGCCATCCTCGTGCTGATGCAAGGTTGTGCCACCCCACCGCGAGCGCCCGAGGCCGACCCGGCCAAAGTCCAGGCCCAGGTCAAGCGCCTGCTGCCGGCCTCGACCCGGGACCGGGAGGGTTGGGCGCGGGATATCCAGGTTGCCTTCGCCGCTCAGCGCATCGCCCCCAGCAAGAGCAACCTGTGCGCCGTGCTGGCCATCACCGAACAGGAGTCGACGTTCAACGCCGACCCGCAGGTACCGAACCTCGGCCGCATCGCCCGGGAAGAGATCGACCGCCGCGCCGCGCGCCTGCATATTCCCAGGCTGCTGATCGATGGCGCGCTGAAGACCCCATCGCCCAATGGCCAGACCTACCAGCAACGGTTGCTGGCGGTACGCAGCGAGAAGCAACTGAGCGGCTTGTTCGACGATTTCATCTCCAGCCTGCCCTTGGGAAGAACCCTGCTCGGTGGGCTCAACCCGGTGCGCACCGGAGGGCCGATGCAGGTGAGCATCGACTTCGCCGAGCGCAACGCAAGGGATTACCCCTACAGCTACTCGGGGACGATCCGCCAGGAAGTGTTCACCCGCCGTGGTGGGATGTACTTCGGTATTGCCCACCTGTTGGGTTACCCCAGCCATTACCAGCGTCAGTTGTATCGCTTCGCCGATTTCAACGCCGGCTGGTACGCCAGCCGCAATGCCGCGTTCCAGGCAGCCCTGAGCCGTGCGACCGGAGAGCGGCTGGCGCTCGACGGCGACCTGATCGCGCCGGGTTCGATCATGCCTGGCAGTACCGAACGGGCCGCTCGTACGCTCGGGGTCAAGCTTGGGTTGCGCAATACGCAGATCCGCAGCCAGTTGGAGAAGGGCGACAGCCTCGCATTCGAGGGCACCGAGCTGTATGAGGGTGTGTTCGCCCTCGCTGATGCCGCGGCTGGTAAACCTATGCCGCGAGCGGTGTTGCCGGGGATCGAGCTCAAGAGCCCGAAGATCACCCGCAAGCTGACCACTGCATGGTTTGCCGGCAGGGTGGACGAGCGTTACCAGCGCTGCATGAAACGTTGATAAGGCTTTGCGGGAGCTGCGGTGGTATGGCAAGGGCTTCGCCCTTGATCGCGGGACAAGCCCGCTCCTACAGGTCAGTGTGATGCTGCCTTTGTGTGGCGACGAGGGTTCATGAACGCGCCGGCTGGCCATACGCCTGGCTGATCCGGTCGATGACCATGGCTAACGCGACGATCGCCAGCCCGGCCTCGACCCCTTGGCCGACATTGAGCGTCTGGATGCCGGCCAGCACATCTTCACCCAGCCCCCGTGCCCCGATCATCGAGGCCACCACCACCATCGACAACGCCATCATCACCGACTGGTTCAACCCGGCCATGATGCTCGGCAACGCCAGGGGCAGGGCGATGCGCCGCAACCGCTGCCAACGATTGGCGCCCAGGCCATGGGCGGCCTGCAGCAACGAGGGGTCGATCTGTGCCAGGCCCAATTGGGTCAGGCGTACCAAGGGCGGCAGGGCATATACCAGGGTGGCGAACACGGCGGGCACCTTGCCCAGGCCGAACAGCATCAGCACCGGGATCAGGTAGACGAATGCCGGCAAGGTCTGCATCACGTCCAGCACCGGCAACAGCAGGCGCCGGGCCAGTGGCCGGGTCGCCAGTACGATCCCCAGCGGCACGCCCACCAACACACACAGGCCCGTGCTGACCAGGACCAGGGCCAGTGTCTGCAGCAGTTTGTCCCAGAGCCCAAGCATACCGATCAGCGCCAGCAAGGCGCACAGCACCACCGCTCGCAGCAGGCTACGGCTGGCATGCCAGGCGAGCAGCCCTACCACCAGCAGTAACAGCCACCATGGCAGCAGGCGCAAGCCGTTTTCCAGGCTCACCAGCACCTGCAACAGCTGGTCCGAGACATGACGCAGCTGGTTGCCGTAGTGCAGCACCAGCCAATCGACCAGGCGGTTGACCCATGCGGCGAAAGAAAATTGCAGTGCCTCGGGAAAGCCTGCGCTCACAACGCCCCCTCGACCTTGGCGGCGGCCTCGGCAGGCAACCAGGCCTTCCACACCGCGGGGTTGTCGCGCAGGAACGCCAGGGCCGCATCACGCGGTGGCTGTCGGGTTTCACTCATTCGTGCCAGGGCCTTGTTCAGCCGGTCGATCGGCAGGTCGACCTTCTCGAATACCGCGACCAGGTCCGGGTATTGCTGGCGGAAGGGCGCCGACACGCCGATCGACAGTTTGGCCGGCAATGAGCGGCTGCCCTTGGGCGCCGGGTGCTTGGCATCGGTCAGTGTAGCCCAGGCCGCTGCGTCGAAAGGTGGCTCCTCCAGGCGCACCAGATCGTAGCGCCCCATCAGCGGCGTCGGGCTCCAGTAATAGAAAAGCACCGGCTGGCCGCGCCGGATAGCCGAGCCGATCTCCGCATCCAGGGCTGCGCCCGAGCCGCTGCGGAAATTGTTGTAGAGGGTGTCGAGGCCATAAGCCTTGAGCTTCTGGCTATTGACCGTCTCGGAGGTCCAGCCGCTGGGGCTGTTGAGGAAGCGGCCTTTGTCCGGTACTTCAGGGTCGCGAAAGACCTGCGGGTAGCGCTTGAGATCATCGACGGTGCGCAGGTCGGGGGCTTGCGGCGCCAGGTTGCGCGCCGGGTCGCCCTTGATCACGTAGGCCGGCACCCACCAACCTTCCTCGGCGTTCTTCACCGTGTCGCCCAAGGCGAACACCTGGCCGGCCTGTTCGGCCTTGACCCAGGCCGGGCTGCGTCCGGCCCATTCCTCGGCGATGACCTGCAGGTCGTTGCGCGCCAGGGCGACCTCCATGCTGACGGTGCTCCCCGGCAAGGTGTCGGTGGGGTAGCCGTAACCGTGCTCGACGATCAGCCGCAGGATCTCGGTGGTCAAGGCGCCGCTTTCCCAGCCGATGGCGCCGAAGTGGATGGGCGTGCGTTCATCCGCCGCGGCACTGTCGGTGCTGGCCAGGCCGACGGCGAGCAGCAGGCCGGCCAGCAGCGTGGGGATTCTCTTCATCCGTACCTCTGTGTTGCCAGTCCCAGGGTTGGGGCAAGTGTAGACGACACAGGTCTGGCGCTTTGTCTGCCGGGCCGGGAAAGGCTTCAGCCTGCGGCCGGGCCGGCGCCGACCGGAATAATGGCGGCCTGATTGATGACCTCGCCTCGAAGGAGCGCCCATGAAGCTGGACCTGAGTTTTGTCTACTACCGGAATTTTCGCTTCGATGGGAAATTGCACGTGCGTTGCACCGGCAAGGACCTGGACAAGGTGGCACGCATCCGTTACGAACTGGAGCGAGGAAGCACCCCGCACATCGATGCTCTGATCGATGGCATTTCCTCGCGCTCCCAGGCTCGCACGGGCAAGCTGGCCGATCATGGTTGCCCGGCAACGTTCCATACCGATGGGCGGCCAGGGGTCTATAGGATCACCCCCAGGGTCATATTGCTGGACAGTGCCGCCACGGCGTTGAATCGGCCGCTTGGGGCCGCGGGCGTCATCGACCTGGCGCCGCTGGTCGTGGAGGTCAAGGAAGGCGAGTCGGAACGAAGCATCCTCGACAAGGTACCGCTGGATGGCGCTGCGGGGCGGCGTCGACGGGCGGCTCAGGAGCGTGAGCCGGCAACGCCATCTGAGTCCGCCTCACGGGTGGTCGACCCGTTCGGTCAGGCGCAAGCGCCGTTCCCTTATCGGCCGCAGGGGCAGCAATACCCCGGGTTGGTCATCAAGTTTCACGAGGGTGGATATGAGCGGCTGCTGGCGGACATGGAGCCCGATTCGGGTTCGCTGCTGGTACGGACTTGGCCTGGGCTCAAGGCCGTACTCGCTCCCCAGCCACTGCTGAACCCCGAGGAGCGTCAAGACGCGCGCCTGGGCGCGTTGCGCGAGTATTGCTACCTGGCACAGCCGGATACCATGCTCAACGACACCTATGTCGACCTGGTCCGGACATTGGCCGCCCTCGAGTATGTCAAATCCTTGCACTTTTTCAGCGAAACGGAACCGGGGGTGGTGTGGTTGGGCATTTCGGCCGTCCTGGCGACGATCATCACCGGTACTGCCGTGGTGTTCGGCGATCGCGCCCACGAGAAAGCCAAGCCCACGCCTGACTTCGAGGCGATGCAGCATTATCTGGACGAACCAGGGGCGTCCTATCAGGGCTTGAACGTACGCAAGGCCTGGGCCAAGGGGGTTACCGGCAAAGGCGCGCGGATTCACTTCTCCGATGGTGGGATCTATCCGAACCATGAAGACTTGCGAGGTAACCCGAACTTCAAGATCGTCAGGCCCGAGCCCAATGACGATCCTGACCACGGTACCGCTTCTGTGGGTGTGATGCTGGCGATGCGTAATGGCATCGGCATGACCGGCATCAGTCACGATTGTGAATTGTTCCTTTACGATAATCGCGCCGAAGCCAATGCAGAACGCTACGCCACACCCAAGGAGCTGCTCTTGCATGTGGAGCCGGGTGATATCGTGGGCATCAACCGGCAGACCGCGAATATAGATGTACTGCACACGTTCCTGCCTTCCTTGCACGACCAGGTCTGGTGGGATGTCTGCCAGGCGCTGACACGCAGAGGGGCCGTTGTCTTGAACGCCGCAGCGAACGGTAGTGCCAAGACCGATCGCCAAAAGGGAACCACGCAGGACACCGGCGTCGATCTGTCCCAATGGCCGTATTTCACCGACCATGGCGATGCCGACGCCATTCTCGTGGGGGCCTGTCAGTTCTGGGACGGCAAGCCCATGCATTTTTCCAACCATAGCTATCGCTACCGCATGCTCAATGCCTGGGGCATTGGCGTGGCGACACTGGGCTACGGAGCGTTGCAGGACAAGCCCGGGCACGACAGGGACTACACGGACAACTACAGCGGTACATCGTCCGCGACGCCGATGACCACCGGTGCGCTGGCCCTGATCCAGTCCTATGCGATCGAGCAGCACCACGTCTACCTCAATGCTAACCAGATGCACCTGTTGGTGATGGCGTCGGGGTACAAGGATGCGACCGTGCCCGATACCGATGTGTTGCCGATGGGCGCGCGGCCCAATGTACATGGGGCGCTGGTGATGCTCGACCGGATTCTGGGCGGAGGCCGGTTCCATCCGGCGCGGGGTGAACGCTAGTGTGGTGTTTCACAAATAACGACGCCTTGCCTGAGCGCAAAAATCGCTTGCGAGTTATTGGTCGTATTTGCAAAACACCACACTAGGTTTTTACGGAAAGTCACCGAGCGGCGACCACACGAGTAGCCGATCGTTGGGGGAGGGGGCCGAGCCCTATGCAAGATTGCAGTCAGGCAGGGCCCCGGTGTGACCCTCAGACGCGGAACTGGTCCATCAGCCCCTGCTGCTGGTTGGCCAGGTCGTTGAGCGACTGGCTGACCCGTGCCGACTCGTTGGCCTGACCCGACAGCGATTCGGTGACATCGCGAATGGTCGCGACATTGTGGTTGATCTCTTCGGCCACCGCGCTCTGCTCCTCGGCGGCCGAGGCGATCTGCAGGTTCATGTCGGTGATCACCGTCACCGCCTGGCCGATGCGTTGCAGTGCGGTGACCGCTTGGCCGACCTGCTCGACGCCGCCCTGGGCCTGACGGTGGCTGTTGTCCATGGCGCCGACCACTTCCTGGGTGCCGGCCTGCAGCGCCTCGATCACTTGGCGGGTTTCTTCCACCGACTCCTGGGTACGCCGGGCCAGGTTGCGCACTTCGTCGGCGACCACCGCGAAGCCTCGTCCGGCCTCGCCGGCCCGGGCGGCCTCGATGGCGGCATTGAGAGCCAGCAGGTTGGTCTGTTCGGCAATCGAGCGAATCACCTCCAGCACCGAGCCGATCTTCTCGCTGTTCTGGGCCAGGCCTTCGACCTGGGCCATGGCACCGCTCATGTCGGCCGCCAGCGCATCGATGCTGTGGGTGGTGCGGTCGATCACCGCCAGGCCTTCACGGGTGGCCTGGTCGGCCTCGCGAGCGGCCTGGGCGGCTTGCGCAGCGCTGCGGGCCACGTCCTGGGCAGTGGCACTCATCTCATGGGAGGCGGTGGCCACCTGGTCGACCTGACGGTACTGCTGCTCCATGCCGGCGCTGGTCTGAGCGGCAATGGCTGCCGACTGGTCCGCCGTGCCGCGTGCGGCATGTACCGAACGTTTGACCTCGGCGATGGTCGGCTGCAGCTTGTCGAGGAAGCGGTTGAACCAACCGGCCAGCTCACCCAGTTCGTCGCGCTTGTCGTAGGCCAGGCGACGGGTCAGGTCACCTTCGCCGCTGGCGATGTCCTTGAGCATGGCCGCAACACCAAGAATCGGCCGGGTGACACCACGGGCCATCAGCCACACCAGCAACAGCCCTGCGATTGCGACGGCCAGGCCAAGGCCGAGCTCGAGCAAGGTGCCGCTGGTATTGAGCGCGTCCAGCTCTTGCTTGAGCGCTTCGGCCGGGCCGGTCAGGGCGCTTTGCGGGACATCGAGCAACACGCCCCAGGGCTTGCCGCCCGGGATCGGCTCGAAGGCAGCCAGCACCTTCAGGCGCTGTTCATGGCGCACGACCTGCAGCTTGCCGTCCGCCAGCTTGCGCACCAGTGCTGCGCCTTGGGCCGGGTCGACCTGGTCGAAGCGCTGGGCCAGCTTGCCAGCATCGGCGCTGTAGCCGGCCAGAAGGCCTGCGGGGCTGAGGATGCCGACCGTGGTGCGGCCTTCGTAGAGGCTTCGGCTGGCGCGTTCGCTCAGGGCCTGGAGGCTGTTGAGGTTGATATCGATGGAGAGGGTGGCGATGACTTTGTCTGCCACGATCAACGGGAACACGATGCTGGTCATCAGCACCTGTTGGCCATCGATGGTATAGAAGTAGGGCTCGCTCACGCACACTTTGCGCGTGCTGCGCGGGCATACCCACCAAGTGTTGGCCGGCTCGCCGCTGGGGCCGATCTCGGTGTTGGCCATGTCCTGTTCCGGCAATGCCATGGCTGTCAGCTGGCCGGCGCGTGGCTGCGACCAGTACAAGGCAAAACGCCCGGTTTCGTTGCTGCCCAGCTCGGCCTGGCCGTTGAACAGGCTGTCCTTGCCATCCAGCGCATCAGGCTCGAAGACCAGCGACAGGCCGAGCAGCTCGGGGTTGGCCTGCAGCGCCGTGCGCACCTGCCGGGTCATGTCCTCGCGCAGGTCATAGGCATCGAGAAAACGCTTTTCGGCCTGCTCGCGCAGGAACAACACTTGGCGGGCAAAACCGGCGCCGTACTGGTACGCATCCATGAACTGGCGGCGGATATCCAGGGCCTGTACCTCGCCCTGGGACTCGATGCGGGCCTGGGCCGACTCGGTGAGCATCTGCATGCTGCTGGCCTTGACCAGGTCCGAACTGTGATCCATGCGGTACAACGAAAGACCGATCAGCACCGTGACGATGGTCGCCAGGCACAGGCCGGCCAACAGGGTGATCTTCCACTGGATGGAAAGTTGACGCAAAGGCATTTGGGGATCCCTTGTTAAGAGGTCTTGGCCAGTGCCAGTCGGTCTAGTCGCGGCTGATTGGCAGCAGGGCCTGGGGTTGCCCTTTATGTCGGCGAGCCGGTCCTTTTCTTTATCCATGCGTTCAATAAAAAACCGTACTTTCAGGCACTTCTGACACCCGTCACGGTCTTGACGGCTTTGACAAGCGCCCAGGTGTGCTTCAGAGTGTGCGCCCTTCATAACAACATCCCCTGGCCCGGCCACTGCCCGCATGCAGTCTGTCGCCGGCGCACTCGCTTTTCGTCTGTCGTAACGAGGTAAACCACACCATGAATGCAGTCATTGCCGCGGTTGGCGTCATGCTGGTATTGAGCCTGTCCCGCGTGCATGTGGTCATCGCCCTGATCGTCGGCGCCCTGACCGGTGGCCTGGTCGGCGGCCTGGGCACCGAAGGCACGCTCAAAGCCTTCAACAGTGGCTTGGGCGGTGGTGCCACGGTGGCGCTGTCCTACGCGCTGCTCGGCGCTTTTGCCGTCGCCATCGCCAAGTCCGGCCTGGCCCATGCCTTGGCCGACCGCGCCTTGGCGATGGTCGACCGGCAGGGGCATGCCAACAAGGGTGCGCTCAAGTGGGTGCTGGTCGGGCTGATGCTGGTGGTGGCTGTCTGCTCGCAGAACATCCTGCCTATCCATATCGCCTTCATTCCGCTGTTGGTACCGCCGCTGTTGTACGTGCTGACCCGGCTGCGCATCGACCGGCGGCTGATCGCCTGTGTGATCACCTTCGGCTTGATCACCCCGTACATGTTCCTGCCGGTGGGCTTTGGCAACATCTTCCTCAACGAGATCCTGCTGGCCAACGTCGCCCGTGCCGGCGTGGATGTCAGTGGCGTCAACGTCACTCATGCCATGGCCATTCCGGCCGCGGGCATGCTCGCCGGGCTGTTGCTGGCCGTGTTCGTCAGCTACCGCAAGAAGCGCGACTACGATCTGGACCGCATCGAACAGGTCGAGCAGGTCAGCGTCCGCTACAACCCTCTGACCTTGCTGGTAGCCGGCGCCGCGATTGCCGCAGCGTTCATCATCCAGTTGTGGCTGGACTCGATGATCATCGGCGCCATGGTCGGCTTTCTGATCTTCTCGCTGTCGGGCATCGTGCGCTGGAAGGACACCGACGACCTGTTCACCGAAGGCATGAAGATGATGGCCATGATCGGCTTCATCATGATCGCCGCGTCCGGGTTTGCCGAGGTGATGAAGGCCACCGGTGAAGTGAACGGCCTGGTCGAGGCTTCGGCACGTTGGATCGACCACAGCAAGGGCGTCGGGGCTCTGCTCATGCTGCTGGTGGGGCTGCTGGTGACCATGGGCATCGGCTCGTCGTTCTCCACCGTGCCGATTCTGGCGGCGATCTTCGTGCCGCTGTGCGTGCAACTGGGCTTCGACCCGCTGGCCACGGTGTGCATCGTCGGTACCGCCGGCGCCCTGGGCGACGCCGGGTCGCCTGCATCGGATTCCACCCTCGGCCCGACTTCAGGGCTGAACGTGGATGGCCAGCATCACCATATCTGGGACACCGTGGTGCCAACGTTTATCCACTACAACCTGCCGCTGCTGGCGTTTGGCTGGTTGGCGGCGATGGTGCTTTGAGTCGGGGCAGGGCTTGAGCGGGTTGGTAACTGTGAAATCGAGCGCCGTCCGCGCGGGCGGCGCTCGATTTCAAAAGCGCCGAAGCTGTTGCGGCGAACGCTTCAGGCTCAGCCTCGGCTGGCCGGTGGGGAGATGCGATTGAGCACGGTGCTGCCGTCCTGGCTACGCGTCAGGTAGACCGGTAGCACCTTGGGCAGGTTATCCACCAGGCGCTCCACCTCGTCGATGCTGTACACCCCGCTGACGCGGATCTTGCCCGTGCTCTCGTCAGCCAGGCGCAAGGGCTTGTCCAGGTAGCGATTGATCACTGGCAGGGCTTGGGCCAGGGTGAGGTTGTCCAGGATCAGTTTGCCGCTGCGCCAGGCCAGGCTGTTGCCGGAATCGTCGGTTTGCGCCAGTACCGGCTCGAAGTCACCGGTGCGGTAGCTGGCCTGCATGCCGGGGCCAAGGCGGTAGCCGTCATCGGCGCCATGGCTGGTGACCAGCACCGAGCCTTCCACCAGTGTCACCTTGACCTGGTCTTCATGCTTCCAGACATTGAACTGGGTTCCGGTGACCCGGGTCTGGCCGCTGCCTGCTCGGACGATGAACGGGTGGCGGCTGTCGTGCTTGACCTTGAAGAACGCCTCGCCCTTGACCAAGGTGACCTGGCGCCGGTCCTTGTAGTTCAGGTAGCGCAACTCGGTGTGCAGGTTGAGTTCGACCACGCTGCCGTCGCTCAGGGTCACCTGCTGCACCTGGCCGTCGCTTTCGACGTGCTGGTAGCGGTTGGGCAGCCAGCCTTGTTCCCAGCTGACCCAGCCAGCCAGGGGCAGGGCGAGCAGGAGCACTGCTGCAGCCGAGGCCAGCGGGCGCCAGGTGGGTTGGCGCGCTGCAGGCCGTGCACGCGGGTTGAAGTCCACCGCTGTGGCGGTAGGGGGCAAGCATTCGGCGGTATGCCAGATCTCCAGCATCGCCTGATACTCCTCCTGGTGCCGTGGGTCGGCCGCCAGCCAGCGCTGGAATGCCTCGCGCTCGGCTGCCGTGCAGTCGTCGGCATGCAGCCGCATGCACCAGTGGGCGGCAGCGTCGGCGAGGGCATCGTCTGGAGTGGGGGTCAAGCGATCGTGGTTCATTGCGGCTCCCGGTTTTGTGCATTCTACCCTCGACCGGGGAGTGTCGAGAACCAAGATAATGGCGAACGACTATCAGATGTCTGTTTTTTCATCGCGATTCCGGCGGGTCCAGGCGACCTGATACAGCGTCTTGCCGAACTTTTACATAGCAGGCTAATCAAGGCTTTGACATTCACTGCCTAGGCAGTAATATTTATACACATATTGCCCGGGCCTTCGTCATGTCTCACTTCTCGCCGGAAAACTTCCAGACCTGCGCCATCGGCATGCTCTTGGGGCGTGCCGCGTTGCTCAAGGACCGCATCCTCGATTGGCACCTGGAAGCAGACGGCGTCACCGCCGCGCAGTTCAAGGTGCTGATCATCGTCACCCAGTACGACGTGGATACCCCAGCTGAACTGTGCCGCTACCTCGGCCTGGACAGCGGCTCGATGACCCGCATGCTCGATCGCCTCGTGCAGAAGGGCCTCATCCTGCGTAACCGTTGCCCCGAGGATCGCCGCCAGGTTCGCCTGGCGTTGACCGAGGATGGCCAGCGCCTGGCCGATCGGTTGCCGGAGATCGGTGCCGCGGCAATGAATGAGCTGGTCGGCGCCTTGCAGCCCGAGGAGCTCAAGACCCTCGAGGGCCTGCTGGCCAAGGTGCTGCTGAGCGCCGGCGACCCCCTGACGATTCGCCGTTTCGGCAATCGTTGATCCTCCCACGACTCTTTCCAAGGTATTGTCATGGCCACTTCCGCTGACACTCCCACCCCAGCACCTGCGCCGGACAACACGCGCAAGCGCAAGGCCTGGCTGCTGGGCTTGCTGCTGGTGCTGATCCTGGCAGGCGCCGCCACCTGGGCCTGGTATGCCCTGGTCGGGCGCTGGCACGAAAGCACCGACGACGCCTACGTCAACGGCAATGTGGTGGAAATCACGCCGCTGGTGACCGGCACCGTCACCAGCATCGGTGCCGACGATGGCGATCTGGTGCACGAAGGTCAGATGCTGTTGCGTTTCGACCCCGCCGACAGCGAGGTGGCCTTGCAGGCCGCCGAAGCCAGGCTGGCGCGCACCGTGCGCCAGGTGCGCGGGCTGTACAGCAATGTCGATGCCCTCAAGGCCCAGTTGCAGACGCGCCAGGCCGAGTTGCAGAAGGCCCAGGACAACTACCGGCGGCGCAAGGTGCTGGCCGACAGCGGGGCGATCGCAGCCGAGGAAATATCCCATGCCCGCGATGACCTGAGCGTTGCCCAGAGCGCCTTGAACAGCGCCCGCCAGCAGCTCAATACCAGCACTGCGCTGGTCGACGACACCGTGGTGTCGTCGCACCCTGAAGTCATGGCCGCCGCCGCCGACCTGCGCCAGGCCTACCTCGACCATGCTCGAACCACGCTGGTGGCGCCGGTTACCGGCTACGTGGCCAAACGTACCGTGCAATTGGGCCAGCGCCTGCAACCGGGTGTGGCGACCATGGCGGTGATTCCCCTGGACCAGGTCTGGATCGACGCCAACTTCAAGGAAACCCAACTGCGCGATATGCGCATCGGCCAGCCGGTGGAGATTTCCGCCGACCTGTACGGCAGCGACGTGAAGTACAGTGGCACGGTCGATAGCCTTGGTGCCGGTACCGGCAGCGCCTTCGCGCTGTTGCCGGCACAGAATGCCACCGGCAACTGGATCAAGATCGTCCAGCGGGTACCGGTGCGGATCCACATCAACCCCGAGCAGCTCAAGCAACACCCGCTGCGTATCGGCCTGTCCACGGTGGTCGAGGTCGACCTGCACGACCAGAGCGGCCCGGCATTGGCCCAGCAACCGCCGCAGCAGGCCAGCTATGCCACCCAGGTGTATGACCACCAGCTGGTCGAAGCCGATGAGCTGATCGCCCGGCTGATCCACGAGAACAGCGCCAGCGGCAAGACGGCCCAGCGATGAGCAACAACGCGCCCGCGCAGTTCACCCCGCCGAGCCTGCTGCTGACCACCATCGGCCTGTCGTTGGCCACCTTCATGCAGGTGCTCGACACCACCATCGCCAACGTGGCCCTGCCGACCATCTCCGGCAACCTCGGCGTGAGCTATGAGCAGGGCACCTGGGTGATCACCTCGTTCGCCGTGAGCAACGCGATCGCCTTGCCGCTGACCGGCTGGTTGAGCCGGCGCTTCGGCGAAGTGAAGCTGTTCATCTGGGCCACCTTGTTGTTCGTGCTGGCGTCGTTCCTGTGCGGGATCGCCCAGTCGATGCCGGAGCTGGTGGCTTTTCGCGTGCTCCAGGGCGTGGTCGCGGGGCCGCTGTACCCCATGACCCAGACCTTGCTGATCGCCGTGTACCCACCCGCCAAGCGAGGCATGGCGCTGGCCTTGCTGGCCATGGTCACGGTGGTGGCGCCGATTGCCGGGCCGATTCTCGGCGGCTGGATCACCGACAGCTACAGCTGGCCGTGGATCTTCTTCATCAATGTGCCGATCGGCCTGTTCGCCGCCGCCGTGGTGCGCCAGCAGATGCGTACGCGGCCGGTCACCACCAGCCGTCAGCCGATGGACTACATCGGCCTGCTGACCTTGATCATCGGTGTCGGGGCATTGCAGGTGGTGCTGGACAAGGGCAACGACCTGGACTGGTTCGAGTCGTCGTTCATCGTCGTGGGCAGCCTGGTCTCGGTGGTATTCCTGGCGATCTTCGTGATCTGGGAGCTGACCGACCGCCATCCCGTGGTCAACCTGCGGCTGTTCGTGCACCGCAACTTCCGCGTGGGCACCCTGGTGATGGTCGGTGGCTACGCCGGCTTCTTCGGCATCAACCTGATCCTGCCGCAATGGTTGCAGACGCAGATGGGCTATACCGCCACCTGGGCGGGCCTTGCGGTGGCGCCGATCGGCCTGTTGCCGGTGGTCCTGTCGCCCTTCGTGGGCAAGTACGCGCATCGGGTCGATCTGCGCCTGCTGGCGGGCCTGGCCTTCCTGGCGATCGGTGCCAGCTGCTACATGCGCGCAGGCTTCACCAACGAGGTGGATTTCCAGCACGTGGCGCTGGTGCAGCTATTCATGGGCATTGGCGTGGCGCTGTTCTTCATGCCGACCTTGAGCATCCTGCTGTCGGACCTGCCGCCGCACCAGATTGCAGACGGCTCGGGGCTCGCGACGTTCCTGCGTACCCTGGGCGGCAGTTTCGCCGCCTCCCTGACTACCTGGATCTGGATCCGCCGCGCCGAGCAGCACCACGCCTACCTGAGCGAGCACATCAGCGAGTACGACCCGGCGACCCAGCATGCCCTGGGGCAGCTGGGCGGGGCCAACCCACAGAGCTATGCGCAACTGGAGCGCATCCTCAACGGCCAGGCCTACATGATGTCGACGGTGGACTATTTCACCTTGATGACCTGGGTGTTCGCCGGCCTGATCCTGCTGGTGTGGCTGGCGCGACCGCCGTTCACCGCCAAGGCAGCGCCGGCTTCGGCTGGGCATTGATAGCTGTGTGAAGCCTGTGGAAGCCGCTTTCGCCCTACGCCCTTCGAGGGCATTCACAAGCATCGCCTTTTCCCCTATTGTCGGGAATCCATTCCCAGAGCAATTGGCGGATTCATGGAGAAGGTCATCGTCATCACCGGTGCCAGCCGTGGCATCGGCGCTGCCACGGCGCTGTTGGCGGCACAACAGGGCTACCGCATCTGCATCAACTACCATGCCGACGACCAGGCCGCCGAGCAGGTACTGGCCCAGGTGCGTGCGTTGGGCGCCACGGCCATTGCCGTGCGTGCCGATGCCAGTGTCGAGGATGAAGTGTCCCAGCTGTTCCACCGCGTCGACCAGGAGCTTGGCCCGGTTACTGCGCTGGTCAACAATGCCGGGACCATCGGCCAGCAGAGCCGGGTCGAGGAAATGTCCGAATTCCGCCTGCTCAAGGTGATGAAGACCAACGTGGTCGGGCCGATGCTGTGTGCCAAGCACGCCTTGCTGCGCATGGCTCGCCGCCATGGCGGGCAGGGCGGGGCGATCGTCAACGTGTCGTCGGTGGCGGCACGGCTTGGCTCGCCCAATGAATACGTCGACTATGCCGCCTCCAAGGGCGCACTGGATACCTTCACGCTGGGGCTGGCCAAGGAAGTGGCCGGCGAGGGCGTGCGGGTCAACGGCGTACGCCCCGGCTATATCCATACCGGCTTTCATGCCCTCAGCGGTGACCCGGACCGTGTGGCCAAGCTCGAGCCTGGCCTGCCGATGGGGCGGGGCGGGCGGCCTGAAGAGGTGGCCGAGGCGATCATGTGGCTGCTGTCGGACAAGGCATCCTATTCGACAGGCAGCTTCATCGATCTGGGGGGCGGGCGCTAGGCCGCTTCCCGTAGCTGGCATGCAGGTCTGTCAGAATGACCTGACGATCTTCCCCAACGTCTCCATGGCCTGTTCCGCAGTGTCGTGCCAAGGGCTGCCGTAGTTCAGGCGAATGCAATTGCCAAAGCGTCGGGTCGGCGAGAAGATCGGCCCCGGTGCGATACTGATGCCCTGGGCCAGGGCGAGGTGGAACAGCTTGAGGGCGTCCATCTGTTCGGGCAGCTCCAGCCACAGGAAATAACCCCCGGTGGGGTGGCTGACCCGAGTCTGGGCCGGAAAGTGCCGGGCGATCGCGCCGAGCATGCTCAGTTGCTGGCCCTCCAGGGCGTAGCGCAGTTTGCGCAGATGCCGGTCGTAGCCCCCGTGCTGCAGATAGTCGGCAATGGCTGCCTGGGCCGGCATCGAGGCGCACAACGAGGTCATCAGCTTGAGCCGTTCGGTCTTCTGGGCGAAGCGCCCGGCCGCCACCCAGCCGATGCGGTAGCCGGGTGCCAGGCTCTTGGAGAACGAGCTGCAATGCATCACCAGCCCATCGGTATCGAACGCTTTGGCCGGCTTGGGCGCTTGCTGCGAATAATAGAGTTCCGCGTAGACATCGTCTTCGATCAGTGGCACCTGGTGGCGGCGCAACAGTTCGACCAGCTCCTGTTTCTTCGCCTCCGGCATGCTGGCACCTACCGGGTTCTGAAAATTCGTCATGCACCACACGGCCTTGATCGGGTGTTTCTCCAGGGTCTGGGCCAGCGCCCCCAGGTCCATACCTTCGCGTGGATGGACCGGAACCTCCACGGCCTTTAGCTTGAGCCGTTCCAGTACCTGCAGGCAGGCATAGAAAGCCGGTGCCTCGATCGCCACCAGGTCGCCGGGCTGGGTGACCGCCTGCAGGCACAGATTCAGGGCTTCCAGCGCGCCATTGGTGATCAGCAGTTCCTCCATCGGCAACATCAGGCCTGTAACCATGTAGCGCAGGGCGATTTGCCGCCGTAGCTGTGGATTGCCCGGCGACAGGTCGGTGACCACCATCTGCGGGTCCATGGCGCGGCTGGCACTGGCCAGTGAGCGCGACAGACGTTGCAGCGGAAACAGTTCCGGGCTGGGGAAGGCCGAGCCGAACGGCACGGTGTGCGGGTCCTTGATCGAGTCGAGGATGGAAAACACCAAGGCGCTGACATCCACGTCGGTGGACTCACTGGCCGGTGCCTGGGCCAGAGGTTCACTGAATTGGCGTGGCGCATGGGCATTGACGAAATAGCCCGAGCGCGGCCGGGCCCGGATCAGGCCACGGCGCTCGAGCAGGTAGTAGGCTTGGAACACCGTGGACGGGCTGACCCCATGGGTCTGGCTCGCGTAGCGCACCGAGGGCACGCGCTGGCCAGGGGCGAGCACCCCGGAGCGGATCAGTTCGGCAATGTCGTCGGCGAATCGTTCGTAGCGTTTCATCGTGGCTCGTCAGGCAAGTGACATGCCAGTGTAAGGGATCCGCGGCTGCGGGGTACGACGAACTGGCTGTCGGACCCCGGCGGGCATGACGTATCAGATCAACTCCAACTGTCATGCACCCCTTAGATCACGGAGCCCGGTGCGCTGGACTTCAGGTGCCTGCGGCTGTCCAGCGCGCCGGCCACGGTGAGCGCGTCGGCTTCGGCCTCGGTGATAGGGACGCGCTGGCCTGCGAGCAGTGCCACGGACATGCGCAGCTGTTCATCGGTGACGATCTCGATGTCCGGGCCTTCGGCCTCGAGGCGCAGGTCCTCGCCGATCAGCGTGCAGCGGCGGGTGGTTTCATCGATTTCAACGGGCATGGCGAATTCCTCCTATGGCAGTCATCGGTTGTGACCGCACCAGGTTCGCGGTTGCTGCATCGTTCCGCTCGGCGGGGCCGATCGCACTCCGGGCAGGCACAACGGTCAACCTACAGGGGAACGGTGCATACAAGGGTGGTGCACAACCTGGGAGGCACAGCATGGATCCTTGGTGGTACACGATATGGCAGGCGATACAGGCCGAGTTCGCCGACATCACCGATGTGCGCGAGGTCACCCAGGTCCTCGTACGCCTGATCATGGCGGCGCTTCTCGGCGCGGTGCTGGGTTTCGAGCGCGAGCACAAGGGCAAGTCGGCGGGCGTGCGCACGCATATGCTGGTATCCCTGGGCGCGGCGCTGTTCGTATTGGCGCCAAGCATGGCGGGTGCGGACGAACAGGCATTGAGCCGAGTGATCCAGGGCATTGTCGCGGGCATCGGCTTTCTCGGTGCCGGTACCATTCTCAAGGGAAACGGCACGGACACCAGCCACGTGAAAGGCCTGACCACCGCTGCTGGGCTGTGGATGACCGCCGCCATCGGTACCGCCGCCGGCATGGGTCGCGAGGCCACGGCAGTGATCAGTACGGTGCTGGCGCTGTTGGTGCTGGGCAGCATGCCGGTGCTGGTGGAGAAGATCGAGGGCGAGGAGGAGAGGCCGGAAGGGGATGACAGGAAGCACTGAGGGGAGCCGAAGCTCCCCTCATAAGCGTTTGTTGCCTGCTCTTTTTTTATTATTGGAGACTGGCCTGTTGTTGTTTTTGTCAGCCTTTGCCTCTGTACCGCGGGTGGCCCCCATTCGGGGCACAAGAGCAAACGTATTTTTTTGAGCGCCGACCCGCTTCCATCATTGCTGATCCGAACCTGGCTGCCGCTACCTGGAGGTAGTTTTATTGTTCTGTGCCAGACCGCGGGGCGAACCCCTGAAAAGCGTGTTTACTCCAAAAAAATCTGCTTGCTACGCCTCTGCCGTGTTGTTCTTGTTATGTCAGAGCCGTTACCTATTGTTTTTATTGGGTATCGCGTTTTTGTTCTTGTTATGCCAGAGATAAAGCAGGTGCCGTGCCAACTTTTAAAAACCCTTTAAAATCAATTGGTTGAGCGCAATCGAAAAAATCTGAGGGCCTGAAAATCTGCCGATTTGTTTCCCTGTTACCCGATTTTTCGCTGGCAAACGTGGGGGAGGTAACACTCCACCCACACGAATGTGACACCTCGATGATTTATCGTGCGCTATAGGCCCGTGCGACCCGCGACCCATTGTCGCGGCCCAGCACCGTGCTGATGCGCTGGCCAGCGGCGATCAGTCGCGCAAGGTCGATGCCAGTCTCGATGCCCAAGCCCTGCATCAGGTAGATCACGTCCTCGGTCGCGATGTTGCCGGTAGCACCCTTGGCATAGGGGCAGCCGCCCAGGCCTGCGACCGAACTGTCGAACACCTGGATGCCTTCGAGCAGGCTGGCATAGACATTGGCCAGGGCCTGGCCGTAGGTGTCATGGAAATGCCCGGCCAACCGCTCGCGCGGCACATGGGCCGAAACCACCTCGAACAACCGGCGGGTGTCGCCTGCGGTACCGGTGCCGATGGTGTCGCCCAGGGAGACTTCGTAGCAGCCCATCTCGTGCAGTGCACGGGCCACTGGCGCGACCTGCTCGGCACTGACCTTGCCTTCATAGGGGCAGCCCAGCACGCAGGAGACATAGCCACGCACGCGTACGCCATGGTTGCGCGCTGCGTCCATGATCGGCTCGAAGCGCTTGAGGCTGTCATTGATCGAGCAGTTGATGTTGCGCTGGGAAAACGCCTCGGAGGCGGCCGCGAATACCGCCACCTCCTTCACGCCCGCTGCCAGGGCATCTTCGAAGCCGCGCAGGTTGGGCGCCAATGCGGCATAGGTCACGCCTGCACGTTGCCTGATCGCCGCGAACACCTCGGCCGAGCCCGCCATCTGCGGCACCCACTTGGGCGAGACGAAACTGCCCACTTCGATATAGGACAGCCCAGCATCGGTCAAATCATCCACCAGCCGGACCTTGTCGGCGACGCTGATGGGCTGGGCTTCGTTCTGCAGGCCGTCGCGTGGGCCGACCTCGACCAGGCGGACATTCTGAGGCAATGACATGGCGGGATTCCTGTGGCGGATCAATGGCTATTGTTGTGGTGCTGCTTGTTCAAGGTGGCGGCCAGGGCCTGTTCACAGCGCTCCTGGGCGGTGTCCAGCTCCAGGTGCATCTGCTGGATGTCGAGCATCTGCTGCTCCAGCTGAGCGCGACGTTCGGCGATCTTGGCGAGCATGCTGGTCAGCTGCTTGAGGTTGCCGCCGCTGGGGTCGTACAGCTCGATCAGCTCACGGCACTCGGCCAATGAAAAACCAATGCGTTTGCCCCGCAGGATCAGTTTCAGGGTGACCTTGTCACGCGCTGAATAGATGCGCTCCAACCCCCGGCGCTCAGGGCTGAGCAGGCCTTGTTCCTCATAGAAGCGGATCGCGCGAGTGGTGATGTCCAGCTCACGGGACAGGTCGGAAATGCTGTAGGTCTGGGTGCTCATGCTCGGGCTCGGAAGAGTGGATAGCCGTAAGCTAAAGGCAGGTTGACGTTTACGTCAAGCAGGCCGTTCCGGGCCATGTTCCGACAGGGAAGGCGGAACATCGTAAAGAGCAGCGGTTCGCACGAGCACTGTGGGAGCAGTGGGGGATCCTACTTTTCCAATAGCGACACCATCTCCCGATAACCACGCTGGCGCGCATGTTCCAGGGCCGTCACGCCATCCTTGTCGGTGATCATCGGGTCCGCACCGGCCGCCAGCAGACGACGCACGATCTCCACATGACGTGGGCCGCCGTCGCCGAGGATCACCGCTTCGAGCAGGGCGGTCCAGTGCAGCCGGTTGAGGTGGTTCACGTCGACGCCGGCATCGATCAGCAGCTGCACGGTCTCGACATGCCCGCGCTCGGCAGCGGGGATCAATGCCGTGCCGCCGTAGCGGTTGGTGCTCTTGAGGTCGGCCCCGTGATCCAGGGTCAGGCGCAGGATGTCGTTCAGGCCGCGGGCGCCGGCATACAGGTAGGGGCTGTCTTGGATAGTGTCCTTGGCGTTGACGTCGGCACCGGCCTCGATCAGCACCTTGGCCACTTCCACGCGGTTGGCGTGGGTGGCGACCAGCAGCGCCGTACGGTCCTGGCTGTCGCGGGCATCCACTGTGGCCCCCTGGTCGAGCAGGTGGCGTATGGCTGTGGCATCGCCACGTTGGGCGGCATCGAGTAACTGGGTATCCATGGCAGAGGTCTCGGCGTGGGCAGCGAAGCTTGTGAACAAGGCGAAAAGGGCAGTGGCGAACGGCAAGCGCATGGGCTGGGCTCCTGATTGACCGGCTTTCATCCTAGGAAAACCACAGGCTGGCTTGGAAGTTAATTATCCGCATGGCATGCAGTGCATTTCTTGATACGAGACGCTTTGCGGCTTTTCACGCAGGTTCGGCTAAAATCGCTGTTTTTGGCACCTATTGCCCCTCGATTACAGGACGTCACGCTTGAAAAGGCCTTCGCACACACTGCCGCTTGTCCTCTGCT
Source organism: Pseudomonas sp. p1(2021b) (assembly GCF_020151015.1). Classification (NCBI taxonomy): domain Bacteria; kingdom Pseudomonadati; phylum Pseudomonadota; class Gammaproteobacteria; order Pseudomonadales; family Pseudomonadaceae; genus Pseudomonas; species Pseudomonas sp. p1(2021b). Next base: position 2,937,245 of record NZ_CP083746.1, on the reverse strand, counting down.
GCCTCCTGGCCCTGACCAGTTGCGGCTGGGGCGGGCGGGCAGGGTCGCCTTCCCTGCCACCTGCACCGGAACTTGCGTCCGGCTATCGTGCAGGCCTGGTACCTACTCAGGCCAGCCGCTATATGGCCGCTGCAGCCAACCCGCTGGCCAGCGAGGCGGGACGGGCCATGTTGCGTGCCGGTGGCAGCGCCATCGATGCGGCAATCGCCATGCAGGCGGTGCTCACCTTGGTCGAGCCGCAGTCCAGCGGCATTGGTGGTGGGGCATTCATCCTGTATTGGGACGACCGGAACGTGCAGGCCTTCGATGGTCGCGAAAGCGCCCCCAGCGGTGTGACTCCAGACCTGTTCCTCAAGCCAGACGGCACACCCATGGCCTTCAGGGATGCCCAGATCGGCGGTCGCTCGGTCGCGGTGCCTGGCGTGCTGCGGGCGCTGAAACTGGCCCATGAGCAGCATGGCAGGTTGCCGTGGCGCGACCTCTTCGCGCCGGCCATCGAATTGGCGCGCGAGGGCTTCCCGGTTTCCAGCCGCCTGCATACATTGCTGGCCTCCGACGCCTTCATTGCCGGTTCGCCGAGCATGGCTCGCTATTTCCTCGATGCCCAGGGCAAGCCTCTGGCGGTTGGCGCGTTGCTGAAAAACCCCGAGCTTGCCCATACCCTGGAACTGATCGCCGACCAGGGCCCGGATGGGTTCTACACCGGAGAGGTTGCCGAGGCGATGGTGGCCGCCGTGCGTGGCCACGCCAACCCTGGTGTCTTGTCACTCGAGGACCTGCGCCAGTACCGGGCCAAACCCCGCACCGCCTTGTGTGGCCCCTACAAGGCCTGGCGTATATGCGGCATGCCGCCGCCGTCTTCCGGCGCGGTTGCCGTGCTGCAGACACTGGGCATTCTCGAAGCGCTGCAAACGGCGACGCCCCGGCTGGACCTCGCACGCATGCCGCCCGTGCCGGTACCGTCCCTGGCGGGCCTGGAGCCGACACCCACGGCGGTTCACCTGATTGCCGAGGCCGAGCGCCTGGCCTATGCCGATCGCGCCCAGTACCTGGGCGACAGCGACTATGTCCCGGTCAATACCCAGGGCCTGCTCGACAAGGCCTACCTGGCCGAGCGCGCCAGGCTGATCGGTGCGCGGAGCATGAAGCACGCGCAGGCCGGGTCCCCACCTGGCGCCGACCTGTCGCTGGCCCCGGACCGCTCGCCGTTGCGAATCGCCACATCCCATGTCTCGGCGGTCGACGAGCAGGGCGGGGCCATCGCCATGACCACCTCGGTGGAAGCCGCGTTCGGCTCGCACCTGTTCGTCAAGGGGTTCGTCCTGAACAATCACCTTACCGACTTCTCCTTCGTGCCGAGCGAAGGTGGCCGTTTGGTCGCCAACCGCGTCGAGGCGGGCAAGCGGCCGCTGTCGTCCATGTCGCCGACGTTGGTGTTTTCCCGCCAGAGCGGTGAGCTGGTGGCCAGCCTCGGTTCGCCCGGTGGCTCGCAGATCATCGGCTACGTGAACAAGGCGCTGATCGGGCTGCTGGATTGGCAGCTCGACCCTCAGCAGGCCATCAATCTGCCCAATTTCGGCAGCCGCAATGTCGGCACCGAAGTGGAAGCGGGCCTGGTCAGCCCGAAGCTGGTGCATGAGCTCCAGGCGCTGGGCCATGAGGTAACGCCCATGACGATGACCAGCGGTACCCAGGTCATCCAGCGCACGGCTGATGGCTGGTCGGCCGGTGCCGACCCGCGCCGCGAAGGGGTGGCGCTGGGCGACTGATTCCTTGGGCGCTGTTGCCCGCCATGGGCAGGCGTGCTAGAAGTCGAGCCTGCCATTCAAAAGTTGAATAGTTCCATGTCTATCAGCGTTAAATCGAATAGGGCTCTTTTTGACCTGGACTTGTTGCGTGCCATTGTCGTGGTGGCTGACTGCGGCAGTTTCACCACCGCCGCGACACGCCTGCACTCGACCCAGTCCACCATCAGCCAGAAGGTGCGCCGGCTGGAAGATATGGTCGGCCATCGCTTGCTGGTGCGAGGCAACCGCGACGTGTTGCCCACCGATGCGGGGCAGACGCTGCTCGGTTATGCCCGACACATGCTCGCGCTCAATGACCAGATGCTCGAAGCCCTGGCCGGTGCCATGGTGGGCGTGACCGTACGCCTCGGGGTCCCCGAGGATTTCGTTGGCGGGCGCACCACCAATGCCTTGTCGGCGTTCAGCCGGCGCCACCCCGAGGTCAAGCTGGAAGTGACCAGCGGGTTGTGCCGCGACCTCAGCCAGGCCTACGACAATGGCGAGCTGGACTTGGTGCTGCTCAAGCAGCGCCGCAATGCACGCGAGGGCGTGGCCTGCTGGCCGGAGCGCCTGCAGTGGATCGACAGCGTGCGGACCCCGGCGTTCGAACTGGACCCCATTCCCTTGGTGACCTTTCCGCCCCGGGGGCTATACCGGGACGACATGATCACCGCCATCGAGGGGATGGGCCGGCGCTGGCGCATCAGTTTCACCAGCTCCAGCCTGAGCGGGATACAGGCTGCGGTGGCCGACGGCATGGGCATCAGCCTGTTGCCGCCGCGCGCAGCGACTGCCGAGCACAGGGTACTGGGCGCAGGGCAAGGGCTGCCGGAGGTGGACAGCTACGAGATCGTGGTCGTGCACCGGCCCACCGCGGACGCCATGGTGCGGGCGCTGGCCGACGTACTCACGGAGCTTCTCGCTGCCCATGAAATCTGATGGGTGCAACTCTCTCTGTTGTTCGGTGGTGATTTTTTAAGGTAATTCCTACACAAAAGGTGCAACCGCTCCTCGGGCGGGGCTATGCAAGTGCAACCCGATCAGCGCACAATCGCGCCCCTCTTTTTCGGTTGAGGTGCGCGAGGCCCCGTGTTTCGCCACTCTCAGCCTGTTGCAGTCTTGCGAGTGGAGTTGCACCCGGAATGAATGAGCAGGCCCCAAGCGTCGAACAGCGCTTCGAAGAATCGACCCCCGCCACCCTTGGCAGCTGGTCGCGACAAGACACCACCTGGATGCTGGGCCTGTTTGGCACGGCGATCGGTGCCGGGACCTTGTTCCTGCCGATCAACGCCGGCCTTGGCGGTTTCTGGCCACTGCTGATCCTGGCCGTGCTGGCCTTCCCGATGACCTACTATGCCCACCGTGGCCTGACCCGTTTCGTCCTTTCCGGGCACAGTGGCGACATCACCGACGTAGTGGAAGAACACTTCGGGCTCAAGGCCGGTGCCTTGATCACCGTGCTGTATTTCTTCGCCATCTTCCCGATCCTGCTGATCTATAGCGTTGCCCTGACCAACACCGTCAGCAGCTTCATGGAGCACCAACTGCACATGACCCCGCCACCGCGAGCGATCCTGTCGTTCGTGCTGATTCTGGGGCTGTTGGCGATCGTGCGTTGCGGCGAGCAGGCCACGGTCAAGGTCATGAGCCTGCTGGTGTATCCGTTCATCGTTGCCCTGGCCTTGCTGGCCCTGTACCTGGTGCCGCACTGGAACGGCGGCATCCTGGACAGCGCCACCACGCTGCCGACCGGTTCGGCCTTCCTGCATACCCTGTGGCTGGCGATTCCGGTGATGGTGTTCTCCTTCAACCATTCGCCGATCATTTCGGCCTTCGCGGTCGACCAAAAGCGCCGTTACGGTGAGCATGCCGACCAGCGCAGTGGCCAGATCCTGGCCCGTGCCCACCTGCTGATGGTGGCCATGGTGCTGTTCTTCGTCTTCAGCTGCGTGCTGACCCTCAGCAGCGCGCAACTGGCCGAGGCCAAGGCGCAGAACCTGTCGATCCTGTCTTACCTGGCCAACCACTTCAGCAACCCGGCCATTGCCTTTGCGGCGCCGCTGATTGCTTTCATCGCCATCGCCAAGTCGTTCCTGGGCCATTACATCGGTGCCAGCGAAGGCCTCAAGGGCATCATCGCCAAGGCTGGCCTGCGCCCCGGCGCCAAGGCCCTGGACCGCGTGGTCGCCGCGCTGATGCTGGTGGTGTGCTGGGTCGTCGCTACCCTGAACCCGAGCATCCTGGGCATGATCGAGTCCCTGGGCGGCCCGATCATCGCGGCGCTGCTGTTCCTGATGCCGATGTACGCCATCCGTCGCGTGCCGTCGATGCGTAAGTACAGCGGCGCGATGTCCAACGTCTTCGTCGTGGTGCTTGGCCTGGTCGCCATGTCTTCGGTGGTCTATTCGGTGGTCGATAGTCTGCTGGGCTGATCTATCGCAGCGAAAAAGCCCGAGGGCACTGTCGCCACTCGGGCTTTTTTTTGTTCACAATTGTTGTCGGACAATTCAACAATTTCGCATTTCTCATAGGCACCACCGCACCTTCATGGTTAACTCAGCCCTCCTTTTCAATTGCTAGGATTTTCGTAATGGCTCAAGTAACTTTGCAAGGTAACCCGGTTCAAGTCAGCGGCAGCCTCCCTCAGGTGGGCACCCAGGCCCCAGCTTTCACCTTGGTCGGTGAAGGCCTGGCCGACAAGTCGCTGAAGGACTACGCCGGCAAGCGCAAGGTGTTGAACATCTTCCCAAGCGTCGACACCCCGACCTGCGCGACGTCCGTACGCAAATTCAATGCCCAGGCCAACGAGGTGACCAACACCGTGGTGCTGTGCATTTCCGCCGACTTGCCATTCGCCCAGGCCCGCTTCTGCGGTGCCGAAGGCCTGGAGAACGTGCAGAACCTGTCTACCCTGCGTGGTCGCGAGTTCCTGGAGAACTACGGCGTGGCCATCGCCGACGGCCCGCTGGCTGGCCTGGCTGCCCGCGCGGTGGTGGTGCTGGACGAGAACGACAAGGTCCTGCACAGCGAGCTGGTTGGCGAGATCGCCGACGAGCCGAACTACGACGCGGCGCTGGCTGTCCTGAAGTAAGCGTACCGGGGCGCTTCGCGCCCCATCGTTGATCTGGGCTTTGCCCTTGATCGCGGGGCAGGTCGGACCGTCGCTCCCACAGAGTCCTACGAGATCAACATGACGGCCTGGAACGATTTCCAGGCCGTTTTCATTTAAAGTTCAGCATCTTGGCAACGTAAGGCGAAGGTAAATGCCTGGTAAAGGTGCTTTGCTAACACCGCCCCAGTGCTTATCGTTCAACCTCCCCAAGTCGTCATCACCGAACAAGGTTCGTTCAACCCATGCAAGCTTCTGTCTCTCGCTCCCCTCGTCGCTGGCTTTTCGGCCTGCTGATCCTGCTGCTGGTGGCCTTGCTGGCCTGGTGGCTGTGGCCCGCGACGCCGCCCCACCAGGCGCAGCCCAGCGGCCGGCCGGGGAAGGGCATGGGCATGGGAATGGGCGGGCGTCCAGGCTTTGGCGCCTCCAGTGACCCGGTGCCGGTGCGTGTGGCGCCGGTGCATGTCGGTGACTTCCCGCTGTACTACAAGGCCCTGGGTACCGTTACCGCGACCAACACCGTCAACGTACGCAGCCGCGTGGCCGGTGAACTGGTCAAGATCCACTTCAAGGAGGGCCAGCAGGTCAAGGCTGGCGAGCTGCTCGCCGAGATCGACCCACGCCCGTACCGCATCGCCTTGCAACAGGCCGAAGGTACCCTGGCGCAGAACCAGGCCCAGTTGAAGAACGCCCAGGTCGACCTGGCGCGCTACAAGGGCTTGTATGCCGAGGACAGCATCGCCAAGCAGACCCTCGACACTGCCGAGGCCCAGGTGGCGCAGTTCCAGGGGCTGGTCAAGACCAACCAGGCCGCGGTCGCCGACGCTCGCCTGAACCTGGACTTCACCCAGATCCGCGCCCCGATCAGCGGCCGCGTCGGCCTGCGTCAGCTCGACCTGGGCAACCTGGTGGCAGCCAACGACACCACTGCCCTGGTGGTCATCACCCAGACCGAGCCGATCAGCGTCGCCTTCACCCTGCCGGAAACCGAACTCTCCACGGTGCTTACGCGCTACCGCAGCGGTGCCAGCCTGCCGGTCGAAGCGTGGGACCGCGCAGACAGCAAACTGCAATCCACCGGTGTGCTGGGCAGCCTCGACAACCAGATCGACACCACCACCGGTACCCTGAAGTTCAAGGCCCGGTTCGATAACCAGGACCAGGCTCTGTTCCCCAACCAGTTCGTCAATGTGCGCCTGCTGGCCGACACGCTCAAGCAAGTGGTATTGGCCCCGGCCGCAGCGATCCAGTTTGGTAACGACGGTACCTTCGCCTACGTGGTCAATGCCGAAAGCAACGTCAATATCCGCAAGGTCAAGGTCGGTGCCAGCGATGGTGAACAGAGCGTGATCCTGGAAGGCTTGGCCGCAGGTGATCGTCTGGTGCTCGAAGGCACCGACCGCCTGCGCGAAGGCAGCAAGGTCGAAGTGGTGGAGGACAGCTCGCAAGTACCGACCACTCCCGGCCAGCACCTGCAGGGCCAGGATGCCAAGGGCTCGGCCCAGGCCGGTGAGTCGGGCAAGGCGGGCGCATGAACCTCTCGCGCCTGTTCATCCTGCGGCCGGTCGCCACCACGCTGAGCATGCTGGCCATCGTCCTGGCCGGCCTGATCGCCTACAAGCTGCTGCCGGTCTCGGCGTTGCCCCAGGTCGACTACCCGACCATCCGCGTCATGACCCTGTACCCCGGCGCCAGCCCACAGGTCATGACCAGCGCGGTCACCGCCCCGCTGGAACGCCAGTTCGGCCAGATGCCCGGCCTGACCCAGATGGCCTCGACCAGCTCCGGCGGCGCCTCGGTACTGACCCTGCGCTTCAACCTCGACATGAACATGGATGTCGCCGAACAGCAGGTGCAGGCTGCGATCAATGCCGCTACCAACCTGCTGCCCAGCGACCTGCCGGCACCGCCGGTGTACAACAAGGTCAACCCGGCCGACACCCCGGTGCTGACCCTGGCCATCTCGTCCAAAACCATGCCACTGCCCAAGCTCAACGACTTGGTCGATACCCGCGTGGCGCAGAAGCTTGCGCAGATCAGCGGCGTGGGCATGGTCAGCATCGCCGGTGGCCAGCGCCAGGCGGTGCGCATCAAGGTCAACGTCGACGCCCTGGCGGCCAACGGCCTGAACCTCGAGGACGTGCGCACCCTGATCGGGGCATCCAACGTCAACCAGCCCAAGGGCAACTTCGATGGCCCGACCCGTGTGTCGATGCTCGACGCCAACGACCAGCTGCGCTCGCCTGAGGAATACGCCAACCTGATCCTGGCCTACAACAATGGGGCACCGCTGCGCCTGAAGGATGTCGCCGAGATCGTCGATGGCGCCGAGAACGAGCGCCTGGCGGCCTGGGCCAACGAAAACCAGGCGGTGCTGCTGAACATCCAGCGCCAGCCCGGGGCCAACGTCATCGAAGTGGTCGACCTGATCAAGGCCATGCTCCCGTCGATCACCGACAACCTGCCGGCCGGCCTGGACGTGATGGTCCTGACCGACCGTACCCAGACCATCCGTGCCGCGGTCAAGGACGTGCAGCACGAGCTGCTGATCGCTATCGCCCTGGTGGTCATGGTCACCTTCGTCTTCCTGCGCCGCTTCAGCGCCACCATCATCCCGTCGATCGCCGTGCCGCTGTCGCTGATCGGTACCTTCGGCGTGATGTACCTGGCCGGCTTCTCGGTCAACAACCTGACCCTGATGGCCCTGACCATCGCCACCGGCTTCGTGGTGGACGACGCCATCGTCATGCTGGAGAACATCTCGCGGCACATCGAGGAGGGTGAGACGCCGCTGCAGGCGGCGCTCAAGGGCGCCCGGCAGATCGGTTTCACCTTGGTTTCGCTGACCTTCTCGTTGATCGCGGTGCTGATCCCGCTGCTGTTCATGGCCGATGTGGTCGGCCGCCTGTTCCGCGAGTTCGCCATCACCCTGGCGGTGGCGATCCTGATCTCCCTGGTGGTGTCGCTGACCCTCACGCCGATGATGTGCGCACGTCTGCTCAAGCGCGAGCCCAGGGAAGAGGAGCAGGGGCGCTTCTACCGTGCCAGCGGCGCCTGGATCGACTGGCTGATCGAGCGCTATGGCCGTGGCCTGCAGTGGGTCCTCAAGCACCAGCCGTTGACCTTGCTGGTCGCTGTCGCCAGCTTGGCGCTGACGGTGTTCCTCTACATCATCGTGCCCAAGGGTTTCTTCCCGGTGCAGGACACCGGGGTGATCCAGGGCATTTCCGAAGCACCGCAAGCCACCTCGTTCGCCGCCATGAGCGAACGCCAGCAGGCCCTGAGCAAGGTGATCCTGCAGGACCCGGCTGTGCAGAGCCTGTCGTCCTATATCGGCGTGGACGGTGACAACGCCACCCTCAACAGTGGCCGCTTGCTGATCAACCTCAAGCCCCACGGCGAGCGCGATGTCACCGCCAGCGGGGTGATCGAGCGCCTGCAACCGCAGCTCGACACACTGGTGGGTATTCGCCTGTTCATGCAACCGGTGCAGGACCTGAGCATCGAGGACCGGGTCAGCCGTACCCAGTACCAGTTCAGCCTGTCGTCCCCGGACGCCGACCTGCTCGCCGAATGGAGCGGCAAGCTGGTCCAGGCCCTGCAGCAACGCCCCGAACTCCAGGACGTGGCCAGCGATCTGCAGGACAAGGGCCTGCAGGTATACCTGGTGATCGACCGTGACATGGCCAGCCGCCTGGGCATCAGCGTGTCGCAGATCACCAATGCCTTGTACGACGCCTTCGGCCAGCGGCAGATCTCCACCATCTACACCCAGGCCAGCCAGTACCGCGTGGTGCTGCAGTCGCAGACCGCCTCGAGCATCGGCCCGCAGGCGCTGGAGTCGATCCACGTCAAGGCCAGCGACGGGGGCCAGGTGCGTCTCTCGGCGCTCGCCCGCATCGAGCAGCGCCAGGCGCAGCTGGCGATTTCCCATATCGGCCAGTTTCCAGCGGTGATGATGTCGTTCAACCTGGCCCACGGCGCGTCCCTGGGCGAGGCGGTCAAGGTCATCGAGCAGGTACAGCAGCAGATCGGTATGCCGCTGGGTGTGCAGACGCGCTTCCAGGGCGCCGCCGAAGCGTTCCAGGCCTCGTTGTCGAGCACCTTGCTGCTGATCCTGGCGGCGGTGGTGACCATGTACATCGTGCTGGGCGTGCTCTATGAGAGTTACATCCATCCCGTGACCATCCTCTCGACATTGCCGTCGGCAGCGGTCGGCGCGTTGCTCGCCTTGCTGTTGAGCGGCAATGACCTGGGCATGATCGCCATCATCGGCATCATCCTGCTGATCGGCATCGTCAAGAAGAACGCCATCATGATGATCGACTTCGCCCTGGAGGCTGAGCGCCACCAGGGCATGTCCCCACGCGAGGCGATCTACCAGGCTGCGCTGCTGCGCTTCCGGCCGATCCTGATGACCACCCTGGCAGCATTGTTCGGTGCTGTGCCGCTGATGCTCGCCACCGGCTCCGGCGCCGAGCTGCGCCAGCCGCTGGGGCTGGTGATGGTCGGCGGCCTGCTGGTCAGCCAGGTGCTGACGCTGTTCACCACGCCGGTGATCTACCTGTACTTCGACCGCCTGGCACGCCGCAGGCGCCCGGCCACCGACACGCAGCAGGCCGAGGCATGAATCTCTCCGGGCCTTTCATCCGCCGGCCGGTGGCGACCATGCTGCTGAGCCTGGCGATCATGCTGCTCGGTGGCGTGAGCTTCGGCCTGCTACCGGTGTCGCCCTTGCCGCAGATGGATTTCCCGGTGATCGTGGTGCAGGCCAACCTGCCGGGTGCCAGCCCCGAAGTCATGGCCGCGACGGTGGCCACGCCGCTGGAGCGCAAGCTGGGCAGTATCGCCGGCGTCACCACGCTGACCAGCAGCTCCAACCAGGGCTCGACCCGCGTGATCATCGGCTTCGAGATGGGCCGCGATATCGATGGTGCGGCGCGCGAGGTGCAGGCGGCGATCAATGCCACGCGCAACCTGTTGCCCAGCGGCATGCGCAGCATGCCTACCTACCGCAAGATCAACCCGTCACAGGCGCCGATCATGGTGCTGTCGCTGACCTCCGATGTGCTGCAGAAAGGCCAGCTGTACGACCTGGCCGATACCATCCTGGCCCAGAGCCTGTCCCAGGTCAGTGGGGTAGGGGAAGTGCAGATCGGCGGCAGTTCGCTGCCGGCGGTGCGCATCGCCGTGGAGCCACAGTTGCTCAACCAGTACGGCCTGTCCCTGGACGAGGTGCGCACGGCGGTGGCCAACGCCAACCAGCGCCGGCCCATGGGGTTCGTCGAGGACGCCGAGCGCAACTGGCAGGTGCGGGCTAACGACCAGCTGGAAAAAGCCGACGACTACAAGCCGGTGGTGATCCGCCAGCAGGACGGTTCGATCCTGCGCCTGGCCGACGTGGCCACCATCACCGATGGCGTGGAGAACCGCTACAACAGCGGCTTCTTCAACGACCAGAGCGCGGTGTTGCTGGTGGTCAACCGCCAGTCCGGCGCCAACATCATCCAGACGGTCGAGCAGATCAAGACCCAGCTACCCGCCTTGCAGTCGCTGCTGCCGGCCAGCGTCAAGCTGGATGTGGCCATGGACCGCTCGCCGGTGATCAAGGCCACCCTGAAGGAAGCCGAGCACACCTTGCTGATCGCCGTGGTGCTGGTGATCCTGGTGGTCTACCTGTTCCTCGGTAACCTGCGTGCGTCGCTGATCCCGAGCCTGGCCGTGCCGGTGTCGCTGGTCGGCACCTTCGCGGTCATGTACCTGTGCGGCTTTTCCCTGAACAACTTGTCGCTGATGGCGTTGATCCTCGCCACAGGTCTGGTGGTCGACGATGCCATCGTCGTGCTGGAGAACATCTCCCGACACATCGAAGAAGGCCAACCGCCCATGCGTGCGGCTTTCCTGGGGGCCAAGGAGGTGGGGTTCACGCTGTTGTCGATGAACGTCTCGCTGGTGGCGGTGTTCGTCTCGATCCTGTTCATGGGGGGCATCGTCCGCGGCTTGTTCCTGGAGTTTTCCATCACCCTGGCAGCCGCCATCCTGGTTTCGCTGCTGGTGTCGTTGACACTGACGCCAATGCTGTGCTCGCGCTGGCTCAAGCCCCACGCCCAGGAGCAGAACCGCCTGCAGCAGTGGAGCGACCGCGTGCACCAACGCATGGTGGCGGCCTATGACCGCAGCTTGGGCTGGGCCCTGCGGCACAAGCGCCTGACCCTGCTCAGCCTGCTGGTGACCATCGGCGTCAATATCGCCTTGTACGTGGTGGTGCCCAAGACCCTCATGCCGCAACAGGACACCGGTCAACTGCAGGGGTTCATCCGGGGCGACGATGGCCTGTCGTTCAGCGTGATGCAGCCGAAGATGGAAATCTACCGCCGGGCCCTGCTGGCAGACCCTGCGGTGCAGAGCGTGGCCGGTTTCATCGGTGGCAACAGCGGCACCAACAATGCCTTCGTGCTGGTGCGCCTCAAGCCGATCGGCGAGCGCAAGCTGTCGGCTCAGCAGGTGATCGAGCGCCTGCGCAAGGAAATGCCCAAGGTACCCGGCGGGCGTTTGTTCCTGATGGCTGACCAGGACCTGCAATTGGGCAGCGCCGGGCGCGACCAGTCCACATCGCAGTACCTCTATACCCTGCAGAGCGGTGACCTGGCGGCACTGCGCGAATGGTTCCCCAAGGTGGTCGCTGCCTTGCGCGCCTTGCCGCAGCTGACCGCCATCGATGCCCGTGATGGCGCCGGCACCCAGCAGGTGACGCTGGTGGTCGATCGCGACCAGGCCAAGCGCCTGGGCATCGACATGGACATGGTCACCACGGTGTTGAACAACGCCTACAGCCAGCGGCAGATCTCGACCATCTACGACAGCCTCAACCAGTACCAGGTGGTGTTGGAGATCAACCCCAGGTATGCCTGGGACCCCAAGACCCTGGAACAGGTGCAGGTGATCACTGCCGAGGGTGCCCGCGTGCCGTTGTCCACCTTCGCCCATTACGAGAACAGCCTGGCCAATGACCGCGTCAGCCATGAGGGCCAGTTCGCCTCCGAGAACATTGCCTTCGACGTTGCCGAAGGCTACAGCCCGGACCAGGCGATGGCGGCGGTGGAGCGCGCGGTGGCCACGCTCGGCCTGCCGGAAGAAGTGATTGCCAAGCTCGGTGGTACAGCCGATGTGTTCGCCAAGACTACCCAGGGCCAGCCACTGATGATCCTCGGCGCCCTGGTGTTGGTGTACCTGGTGCTGGGGATCCTCTACGAGAGCTATATCCATCCGCTGACCATTCTTTCCACCTTGCCTTCGGCTGGCGTCGGCGCCTTGCTCGCACTGTACGCAACCGGCGGTGAGTTCAGCCTGATCTCGCTGCTGGGGCTGTTCCTGCTGATCGGGGTGGTGAAGAAGAATGCCATCCTGATGATCGACCTGGCCTTGCAGCTGGAGCGCCATGATGGCCTGAGCCCGGAGGAGTCCATCCGTCGGGCGTGCCTGCTGCGCCTGCGTCCGATCCTGATGACCACCCTGGCAGCCATTCTTGGCGCGCTGCCGCTGTTGCTCAGCCGTGCCGAAGGTGCCGAGATGCGCCAGCCATTGGGCTTGACCATCATCGGCGGCCTGGTATTCAGCCAGGTCCTGACCCTCTACACCACGCCTGTGGTCTACCTGTACCTCGACCGCCTGCGCCACCGTTTCAACCGTTGGCGCGGCGTGCGCACCGACGCCGCACTGGATACCCCGCTATGAATTTCGCCCAGACCCCACTTCACCGCGCCCTGCAGATGCTGACCCGCGGGCGCGGCTCGCGCCTGGTCGGCGCTGGCCTGTGCGCAGTACTGCTCAGTGCCTGTACCTTGAGCCCGGACTATCACCGCCCAGCGCTTGCGACCCCGGCACAGTTCAAGCAGGCCGAAGGCTGGACCCAGGCCAACCCCTCCGACGCCATCGCCCGAGGGGCTTGGTGGGAAATCTACGGTGACAGCGAGCTGAACGCGCTGGTCGATGAGCTCAACCGCAGCAACCAGACCGTTGCCCAGTACGAGGCCCAGTACCGCCAGGCCCAGGCTCTGGTGCGCAGCAGCCGGGGCGCACTGTTCCCCAGCCTCGACCTGTCGGTGGGCAAGACCCGTTCGGCCCAGGGCACCGGCAGCAGCAGTTCGAGCTTGTCCAATAACAGCAGCGGTATTCGCAACACCTACAACGCCCAGCTTGGCGTGAGTTGGGAGATAGACCTGTGGGGCAAGCTACGCGAAACCTTGAATGCCAACGAAGCCAGTGCCCAGGCTAGTCTGGCTGACCTGGCCGGCATTCGCCTGAGCCTGCAGTCGGAACTGGTGCAGAACTACCTGCAATTGCGCGTCATCGATGAACACAAGCGCCTGCTGGAAGCCACCGTGGCGGCCTACGAGCGCTCGTTGCGGATGAACCAGAACCAGTACCGGGCAGGTGTCGCCGGGCCTGACGCGGTCGCCCAGGCGCGAACCCAGCTCAAGAGCACCCAGGCGGACCTGATCGACCTGGCTTGGCAGCGTGCCCAGTACGAGAATGCCATTGCCGTTTTGCTGGGCAAGGCGCCGGCGGACTTTGCTCTGGCCGACAGCAAGGCCATTCCGGCATTGCCACAGATTCCGCTGTCGCTGCCTTCGCAATTACTGGAACGCCGCCCCGACATCGCAGCGGCCGAGCGCAACGTGATGGCCGCCAACGCCAACATCGGCGTGGCCCGCGCGGCTTATTTCCCGGACCTGAGCCTGAGCATGAGCGGTGGCTATTCCAGCAGCAGTTTCAGCAATTGGATCGAGCTGCCCAACCGCTACTGGTCGGTAGGGCCGTCACTGGCCATGACCCTGTTCGATGCTGGCAGGCGCAGTGCCGAGGTCGACCGCACCGTCGCGGTATACGACCAGACCGTGGCCCAGTACCGACAAACCGTGCTCGATGGGTTCAAGGAAGTGGAAAACTACCTGGTACAGCTGAAGGTATACAGCGACGAAGCGGTGGTGCGCCAGGAGGCGCTGGAGGCGGCCCGCGAATCGTTGCGCCTGACCGAGAACCAGTATCGTGCCGGCCTGATCAGCTACCTGGATGTGGTCAATGTGCAGACCACCGCGCTGAGCAATGAGCGCAGCGTGCTGAGCTTGCTCCAGGGCAGGTTGGTTGCCAGCGTACAGCTGATCGCCGCGTTGGGGGGAGGCTGGGATGCCAAGCAGGCCCTGGCCGAGGCTGGTCAAGGGTACTGACGGTAGTGTTCGGCAGCTACTTCAACAATTAATAAAGATCGTATTCATTTCATACGGATTGAAATGAGTGGGCAGGGTACAGGAAGTTAAACAATCAATAACCTCGTAGGGTTGCTGGTTATGGCAGGGGAGGTGTGGCTCTAAGCTTTCCATATACATGCATCCGTGATGTATGGCGTTGTGCGGTTTTACAACCCGCAAGCGGCCACGAAGTCGGGTGCATTCTTTAAACCAAATAACTTTCCGCGCACCGACTGGGGGCGTGAGGTTGCTTGGTTTGAACAAGTCGCAAGGCCATATATGGAAAGGATATAGATTGATGCCGCAAAATACTCAGCCGCCGGTTGCGATATGTGCGAAAACCGGTGTTCGTTCATTGGCACCTGTTGGTCTTCTTAGTTGTGCGCAGTTGCGCGAGTTGGACGATACACTGACGTCGAGCGACGTGCAGGCGCTGCACGCGGCCGCGATCAAGGCCAACCAGGATGCGGTACTGCTGGAAAAGAAAATCCTCACCCGTGCCTCGCCGCTGTTGCCCCAGGCGATCAAGCGCGGCATCCAGCATCCGGACGTTTCGTTGGATGACTACAAAGAATGGTTCGGGGGCCGCGCAGCGAAGTTTGCCGCCCCAGGCAGCGTCGCCTCGATGTTCTCGCCAGCGGCCTACCTGACAACCCTGTACCGGGAAGCGAAAAAGCTCTACCCCGAAGGCAATCCATGGCATATCGACACACGTCGTCCTGACTTGAAGCACTTGGTGCTGAGCCAGGTGAACCTGGACACACCGGTCAGCGCCCTGAGCCTGTCCAACGCTATCCTGATGGAGCGGCTGGGCGAGCACGGCGACACCCTCGAAGGCTTGTCGAGCCAGGTAGGCTTCGGCGCCACGCCTTATCACCATCAGCACACTCGCCTGCGCCAGGCTTACCGCCTGAAAGACCCGGACTTCAAGCACCTATGGGCAGCAACCGACGTCGCCAAGCACTTCGCGGCGCCGTCGCTGGCCGGGCTCTGCCACGATATCCCACCCGCGCTGTACGGGCTGTTGACCGATGAGATCACCGATGAAAACGCCGACGAAAAGTTCGCGACCTATTTCCCCGGCACCGTGCCCCAGGACATGCTGCGCCCGGCCCGTCTCCGCGATTGGTTTGGTTTGAGCGACCCGGAACTGAAGGCCTTCATCGACGGCGGCGCCCAGGTCGAGGACGAGCGCCTGGGGCCGCAAACGCATGTCTCCGAGCTGCTCAATCGCGAGGGCGTGACCTACCAGTTGGGCGTGGGCTCGGCCAGCACGGCGATCCATTACGCCTACCTGTTCTTCCTGGGCGGCGATCGCTGGGAGTTGAGCTTCAGCCTCAAGCAGGCCGGGGCGATCGAGTTCATCCTGGAAGAAGTGCACCACCTGAGGGTGTCGCCCCAGATGCTCGAGGTCGAGGCCTTCGTGCCGGACACCGACTACCGCTATGCATTCGAATGGAAGGGACCGAACGAAGATCGCTCCTATGCCAGCTACCGGATCAAGTTCACCCACGCCACCGACCAGGGCCGTGTGCTGAGCGCCCGTTTCACCACGCCGAAGCTTGCGCCGGCACAGTTCCTGCTCAGGCTCAACAAGGTGATCAGGCTGCACAAGGCCACCGGCCTTGGGGCCGAGGCGCTGGCGCGCATCCTCCACAGCGTGGACCCGCTGGCCATCAGCGAGCGATCGCTGGCGGTGCTGACGCAGACCGTGCGTTTGGCCAAACGTTACGCCATCCCTCATGAACAGGCGCTGGTCATGGGCCGGCAACTGATCGCCGTGACCGCCCGGGGCGGCGAGCTGAGCCAATACGACCGGCTGTTCAACGACCCCGCGCTGGTCGAAGGGGGGCTGGACCCGGCCGACTACGTCGTGATCGACCTGCGTCCCGACCAGGCCGCGGAGCAGGCCGACATCAAGGCCACACTCAAGCGCGCCTGTCAGGTGGACGACGAAGGGCTGTACCAGCTGGGCCGCTTCCTGGCGCTGGAGGCGCAGGCCAGCGATGCAGAAGACGATGAGGTGCGCTTCGCCACCACGCACGAGGACTTGTCCGGCCTCTACACCCTGAGCCTGTGGGCGCGCCTGCATGGTCTGGCGCCTGGCGAGCTGGGGCTGCTGCTGGAGACCTTCGGCGCGCCGCGGTACCTGCGCCAGGCGGACACTGCCGAGTGGTTGCGTTTGCTGGGCTGCGTGGAGCACCTGGCCAGTTGGCTGCAGGCTCGTGGCTGGACGGTCTCTGACCTGGTGCTGATGACCCGGGACGTGGGCGATATTCCTCCGAGCCCCGAGATCACCAACCTGATCAAGGAAATGCAAGCGGCGCTCGCCAATGCTGAACTGCCTGGCGAGCCCGTCATGGAAGACTACCTGCGCGCACTGACTCCGCTGATCGCCTCGACCTTTGGCCTGAGCGGTGAAACCGCGGCCCGGGCCCTGCTGATCTGGGCGGACCGTGGCAAGCCCGGTGGGCTTTCGCTGCAAGAGGTGGGCGAGCGCCTGAAATCGGAAGATCCAGAAGCGTCGGAAGAGCCAGAAGAGCCTTCCGACCCGGTAGCCGATCCCCAGATAATCGCCTTCACCTACGGCCTGGCCCAGATGGCCCTGATCGTGCACGCCAGCGGCGTGACCGCCGACGTCCTGGCTGTGCTGGTGACGCAACCCCATGTGTTGGGCGCCGAGGCCGTGGAAGGCGCAGGGGGCAACGCGACCCTGAAGCGCAGCGTGGCCACGGTCGAGGCCCTGACGGACTTCAGCACCTGGCTGAAAGCACGGCCAGAGTCGGCGAGCGCGCTGATGGCTGCGCTGGTGGCCGAAGGCGTAACGCCAGCGCTGCTGGCCACGGCCACCGGCCAGGCAGAAGGGGTGGTCGCCGAGGCCGCCAGGCAGGCAGCCCTGAAACGGGATGTCGAAAACGCCTCGGCCCTGGCCAATTGGCAGGAGATCGCCGTGGTCCGGCAATGGACCGACCTGGCGACAACGCTGGGCGTGCGACCCGAGACCCTGGCGACGTTACTGGTGTCCCCAGAGGCGTGGGCTCAGTGGCAAGCCCTGGCGAACAGTGTCGAAGCGGGGCTGAGCCCGTCGCAGGTCAAGCGTGCGCAGGCCGCGACCGAGGCGCCGCTGAGCAAGGCGCTGGCCGGTGTGCTGGCCGCGCGCGGCAACCTGGGTGTGGAGCGCCTGAACCAGCACCTGTTGCTCGACAGCCTGAACAGTGCCCAGGTGACGACCTCGCGTATCGCCGAGGCGATGGCGGCGCTGCAACTGTTCATCCACCGCACCTTGTCGGAGCCTGAGGACAAGCACGGCCTCAACAGCGCCGCGCTGGACCGTCCGTTCTTCCGAGACTGGACCCGCTGGAACGCCCGCTACGCCACCTGGTCGGCGGGGCAGATGCTGATGTACTACCCGGAGAACTACATCGACCCGACCGTACGCCTGGGCCAGACCAAGGCGATGGACGACATGCTGCAAGTGCTGGGGCAGGCACAGATCAACGGCGATACGGTGGGCGATGCCTTCCACGGCTACCTCAGTGCTTTCGAGGAAGTGGCCAACCTGGAGACGATCAGCGGCTACTACAACGGCCGGGAGCCGCAGGAGGCCGACTCGGCGCTGGACAAGACCTGGTTCATCGGCCGCAGCCGCGGCGAGCCGCGCGAGTACTGGTGGCGGACGGTGGACGAGAGCAAGCGTGACAAGGACACCGGCGCGCTGCCGGCCAACGCCTGGCGCGGCTGGACCAAGATCGATCTGGCGCCCCAGGTGGTGGGCCGGCTGATCCGGCCGGTGATCTACAACGAGCGCTTGTATCTGATGTGGGTGGAGCGGCAGGAGCATATCCTGACCCGCAACGAACAGGGCCAGCCAGACCAGAAGGAACATGTGTGGGCCTACAAGCTGGCATGGCTGCGCTATGACGGGACCTGGAGTGCGCCGCTGAGCTACCCGATGTCGGCCGAGAACGTGAAAGAACTGGAGTCGGTCGAGTCCCGTGAAAACCTCTCGCTGTTCCTGGTCAACCTGTCAGGGCTGAACGCCCTGGTGGCCGGTATCTATGATCGGGGCGTCGGCGCCGGTGACGAGGCCAAGGAGTACGGCGGCATCGAGATCCGGGAGGATTTCACCAGCACGTCGATTGCGCTATTGAATGACCTGCAGCAAGTCCCGCATTGGCTGGACACGGCCCTGCATACGGGGCTGTGCAGCGTGTTCGATCGCCAAGACCGGCCCGTGGCGAAGGACATCACGCCTGCGTCTGGAAAACCGACGGATTTCGTGTCGTTCGACCTGTCCGATGCGAGCGTGAGGGTCATCGACACCTCCGCTACCCAAGAGGGTACTTATAGCCTGCGCCTGGATACCACGCTGTCGGTGGAGGCCGTGCGTCCGGAGGTCGCCAACCCCTGGATCACCAAGCTGGTCAAGGGCTTCGAGGGGCTTGCCATGCAAACCACCCCAGTCAGAGCGTTGGCGCTGACTCAGGAGGGCGCCTTCCTGGTCCGCCATGAGAATGCAGAGGACTGGGGGTACCTGTGCGTCAGTTTTGCGCAGCTCAGCAATTTTGGCGTCTTTTTTTCGACCATTGCCGATGTTTATGATGTGCCCGTGGGGGTGGGGACTGGGGTCCGTCACGAATCGGGCTACATTCTTTGCAGATTCAAGATAAACACCGCTAACTATCCGCTGTCTGCGATAAATATAAAGTTCCGATATGGCAGCAGCTTTGTCAGTCACGAAGTCAATGTCGCGAAGTTGCTCGAATACAGCGGGATGAGCCGAGAGCTGGTAACGCCTAGCCGCTATTTGAATCCGCCGGGCAAGGTCGGCAAGTCGGATATTCGCCGTATCGTCTATGGCGTCGATGAAACAAGATCTGTCAGTGAGACCGCGAAGGTCGATTTCGATCTGGCCCTGGGTGCGCAGCAGGCTAAGTTCTCCAGCGTTCTGGACATTGGTCGGATGTCGGAGTGGTCTGGTAAGGATCAAGTTTCGCACACGATGACCCTGACGGTCGGCGAAGTGCAACGCCACTGGCGGATCAATCTGTACAAGCAACCCGGTACCGAGACCCGTCCGGCCGAATGGGGAGCGAGGCTCGCAGCGGTCACCTCGGTGAAAAGCCCCATCATCGGCGAAACCGCCGAAGGGGCCCAGTACTTCAAGCGCGGTACCTCGGTCACCCGGCTCAACACGCTGTTCGCCCGCAAGCTCACCGAGCGTGCGGCTTTAGGCATCGACACCATCCTCAGCTACGACACCCAGCAGATGCCGGAACCGGTCATCGAGGGCAGCGATGCCAGCCCGATGATGGACTTCGGGGGTGCCAACGCCCTGTATTTCTGGGAACTGTTCTACTACACGCCGATGATGGTGATGCAGCGCTTCCTGCAGGAAGAGCGCTTCGACCTGGCCGAGCAATGGCTCAAGTACATCTTCAACCCGGCTGGCTACACGGTGAATGGCCATTACACGCCACGACTGTGGAATGTGCGCCCACTGGAGGAAGACACCGCCTGGAACGACGAGCCGCTGGCGGTGCTGGACCCGGACGCCGTGGCACAGAACGACCCGATGCACTACAAGCTCAACGCCTTCATGCGCTTGCTGGACATCACCCTGGGGCGCGGCGATGCGGCGTATCGCAAGCTCGAACGCGACACCCTGAGCGAAGCGAAGGTGTGGTACCAGCGCGCCTTGCGCCTGCTGGGCGACGAACCATGGATCGAGCCGAGCACCGACTGGGACGACCCGCAGCTGGGCGATGCGGCCTCGCAACAGGTACTGGACGATCGCATGGACGCCTTGGCGATGATGGCCGAAGGCATACGCGCCGAGGACGTGGTGAAGCTGCGCGCTGCGGGGCCGGCACGCGCCGAGGCCGGCAGGACGCTGTTCCTGCCCGAGGCCAACCGCATGCTGCTGGAATACTGGGAAGCGCTGCGCATCCGCCTGTATAACCTGCGGCACAACCTGACGCTGGATGGCCAGCC
The DNA here is from genome assembly GCF_020151015.1 of Pseudomonas sp. p1(2021b). Lineage (NCBI taxonomy): Bacteria > Pseudomonadati > Pseudomonadota > Gammaproteobacteria > Pseudomonadales > Pseudomonadaceae > Pseudomonas > Pseudomonas sp. p1(2021b). The sequence goes on along the minus strand of NZ_CP083746.1, from coordinate 2,917,107 downwards.
ACTGAACCTGGCGCTGTACGCCACGCCGGCGGACCCGAAGGCCTTGTGGGCCGACGCGGTGGCTGCCGAGGCGGGCGGGGCCAATGCCTTGCCGCCCATCGACAACGTGCCGGCGTTGCGTTTCATTCCGCTGATGGAAGGGGCGCGGACCATGGCCTCCCAGCTCATCCAATTCGGCAGCACCATGCAGAACATCTTGGAGCGCCAGGATGCCGAGGCATTGGCAGAACTGCTCAATACCCAAGGTGTGGAGCTGGCGCAAAGCAGTGTGAAGCTGCAGCAGCAAACCGTGAATGAACTGGCAGCCGAGCGTGACGTGTTAACGGCTTCCTACGTAACCGCCAGCTTGCGTTATAGCCACTACCATCGGCTTTACGAAGAAGACATCAATGCTCGCGAACGCATGGTGTTGGATATGTCCACCTCGTCCCAGACCATCAGAGCCGCTACCAAGGGGTTGCATATGGCGGCCTCGCTCGCAGAATCGGCGCCGAATATCTTTGGTCTGGCCAACGGTGGTAGCCACTGGGGGGCTGCATTCAAGGCCGCGGCCATTGCCTCAGACCTGGCGTCCGATGCGCTTGAGACTGCCTCGTGGCGGGTCGGCCAGGAGGAGATGTACCGCCGTCGGCGCCAGGACTGGGAGATCCAGTACAAGGCAGCAGAGCAGGAAATGAACGTCATCCAGGCCCAGCTCGACGCTTTGGACGTGCGCGAGACCTCGGCCAACATGCAGATTGCTCATATGCAGACCCAGGCGGCCCATGCCCAGGCACAGCTGGAGTTGCTGCGTGGCAAGTTCACCGGCAAGAAGATGTACAGCTGGCTGCGCTCGCGTCTGGCGACGATTTTCTATACCTACTACGACCTGACCGCGTCGCGCTGCATGATGGCGCAGAAGGCGCTGCAATGGGAAATGGGTGACAACACACGCTACCTGCGCACCGGCACCTGGAATGGCGCCTGGGCCGGGCTGCTGTGTGGCGAAGGGCTGATGTTGGCCCTGGGCCAGATGGAAAATGCCTGGGTGAAATGGCAGAAGCGAGAGTTGGAGGTGACCCGTACGGTGTCGTTGGCTCAGCTCTTCGAAGGCCGGCTCGGCACGGATCAGGACGAACGTCCCCGGACGCTCAATGGCGCCCTGCGCACGCTGATCGATAATGAGGGTGAGTCGGACATTCCGGTCAAGGATCTGCCATTGAGCAAGCTGGAAATGGCCAGTACCGGTGCCTTGGCTGTCCATTTCGGCCTCAAGGAGCTGGGCCTGGCAGGCGATTTCGCCGGCAAAGTGCGCAGGGTGCGCAGCATCGCCGTCTCCCTGCCGGCACTGCTCGGCCCCTACCAGGATGTGCGGGCGCGCTTGCGCACGAATGCCCAGGGGCTGCCGAATGGCTGCGAGGAGACCGTGATCTCCCATGGCATGCAGGACAAGGGGTTGTTCTCGCCGGATGGTGGTGACTCCCACCCGCGGTGGGGCGCCCAGTGGCTGCCTTTCGAAGGGTTGCACATTGCAGAAGCTGGCGCCGATGACAACCAACCAGGTGCCGATACCGTGATGACCTTGAGCTTTACCGAGGCCCAAGGCGACCAGCAAAGCCTGCTGGAAAGCCTGAGCGACATCATCGTGCACGTGCAATTCACCGTGCGCTGAACAAGGCGGGGAGGGGCAACCCCTCCCTTGCTCTCCTGCAACCACGGCGCGTTCGTGGTGCGATGCCGCGCAATCCGATGGGCTGCGCGGCCTTTTCGTCCAGCTATCCCTCTTCTCGAAAGCCCGTGCGTTTCACCCGCGCTCCAGTACAATGAGCGGCTTTTTCCGGACTCATGTACAGCGCTGGCTGGGATTCGAATGCTGATCGGTAGCTACTCCTCTTCCCTTGTGTTGATCTCGTTGTGTGTGGCCATCCTGGCGTCCTACACCGCCCTGGACCTCACCGGTCGCATCGCCACGGCCAAGGGCCGTGCGGCCTACCTGTGGATGGGAGGAGGGGCTTTCGCCCTGGGCGTCGGCATCTGGTCGATGCACTTCATCGGCATGCTCGCCTTCAGCCTGCCCATCGAACTTGGGTATGACCTGACCCTGACCGCGTTGTCGTTGCTGATCGCCGTGCTGTCATCGGCCTTCGCCCTGTGGTTGGTGAGCCAGCCGCACCTGCCCTGGCTGCAGTTGGGCCTGGGTGCCGTGATCATGGGCGGCGGGATCGCCAGCATGCATTACACCGGCATGGCGGCCCTGCGCATGCTGCCAGGCATCGACTACGACCCGACGTTGTTCGGCGTGTCCCTGGGCATCGCCGTCGGGGCTTCGGCGGCGGCGCTGTGGATCGCCTTCCGTCTGCGTCAGCATACGCCCTACGTGCGTCATATCCGAGGTGCCGCAGCGGTGGTGATGGGCATCGCCATCGTGGGCATGCACTATACCGGCATGGCGGCAGCCAGTTTCCCGGAAGGCAGTTTCTGTGGCGCGCTGGCCGGTGGCCTGCGCGGCGACGGCCTGGCCTACCTGGTATTGATCACCACCTTGGCGGTGCTGGCGGTGGCGCTGCTCACCTCGGTGCTGGATGCGCGCCTGGAGGCGCGTACCTCGGCACTGGCGCATTCGCTGACCCTGGCCAACCAGGAGCTGACCCAGCTGGCCCTGCACGACACCCTGACCGGCCTGCCCAACCGCACCCTGTTGGCCGAGCGCATCGAGCAGGCGATCAGCAAGGTCGCGGAGCAGGGCGGCTGTTTCGCCCTGATGTTCATCGACCTGGATGGCTTCAAGCCGGTCAACGATGCCTTTGGCCACCATGTCGGCGACCAACTGCTCAAGGCCGTGGCGGCGCGCCTGCGTGGTCATTTGCACAGCCAGGACACCCTGGCGCGTATCGGTGGCGACGAGTTCGTCCTGCTGGTGGCGCTGGACGAACCGGCCGATGCCATGGACGTGGCAGCCAAGCAGGTCGACCTGGTCGCCCGGCCCTACCGGGTGGCCGAGCATGACCTGCAGCTGTCGGCGAGCGTGGGCATCGTCCTGTACCCCGGCAACGGGCAAGACCAGCACGAACTGCTGCGCAACGCCGATGCTGCCATGTACCACGCCAAGAGCGCCGGCAAGAACGGCTACAGTTTCTTCGATGTTTCCATGAACACCAATGCACGCCAGCAACTGCAGCTGTTGCAGGACCTGCGTGCGGCCCTGCAGCACGGCCAGTTCCGCCTGCACTACCAGCCCAAGTTCGATGCTGTTGCCCGCCAGCCGATCGGTGCCGAGGCGCTGCTGCGCTGGGAGCACCCGCAACATGGCCTGCTATTGCCGGACCGTTTCATCGGCCTTGCGGAAAAGACCGGGTTGATCATCCCGATCGGTGACTGGGTGCTCGACGAAGCCTGCCGGCAGATGCGGGTGTGGCTTGACCAAGGGCGCAGCGACTGGCGCATTGCGGTGAACCTGTCGCCCATTCAGTTCTGTCATATCGGGCTGGTCGACAGCGTGGCCCGCGCGCTGCAGGACAACAACTTGCCGGCCAATCGCCTGACCCTGGAGATCACCGAGACCACCGCCATGCGCGACGCCGATGCCAGCCTGGCGGTACTGCAGAAACTGTCCGGCATGGGAGTGGATCTGTCCATCGACGACTTCGGCACGGGCTATTCCAGCCTGATGTACCTCAAGCGCCTGCCGGCCAACGAGCTGAAGATCGACCGCGGGTTCGTCCGCGACCTGGAGCAGGATAGCGACGATGCGGCGATCGTCTCGGCCATCGTCGCCCTGGGCCAAGCCCTGGACCTGCGCATCGTCGCCGAAGGCGTGGAGACCAATCGCCAGCAGGAGTTCCTCACCCGGCTGGGTTGCGATTCGTTGCAGGGGTACCTGCTCGGCCAGCCCGTGCCGGCCGAGCAGTTCATGGCACGGCTAGATGCCATGGGCCAGCCTGGCGACGAGGTTCGGGCTGGCTAGACCGCGTCCCGCAGGACATAGGAAGGTTCGAACGCTTCCATCTCGGCCTCGACGGCTTCGATGATACGTTCCACATCCGCTGCGGGCATGATCGCGGCGCAGGGGATGCCGGCAATGGCCAGCAGGGTCTCGCCGGTCGCGCGGTCGAACAGCCGTGCCACCATGCTGCGGGGGGCATCCATACTGGCCTCGAAGCCCAATGGGTGAAAATGCCAGCGCATCACCTGGCAGGCGTTGGGGAACGTCATCTTGTTCATGCCAGCCTCCTTGTTCTGATCCTGAACCCGGTGATCGGCCGCTCACTCGGCCGGTGGGAATCTAACCATAGCACCTGTATCGCCAGTGTCTCGCGCCGAACATGACAAAAATGCCATTGCTTGACGTACGTCACAGGCGAGCGGTGGCTGGCCGCGCGGCGCAAGCCGCTGGGGCAAACGTTTTTTCGGGGCAAAACCGGCCGGTCTGGAGGTTCCGGCCATTGATCGAGAAATGCTGCACTTTCAGACCAGCGGTCCACCTGGCAGGTCGCCACCCGCATCAGGTACAGCAATCCGACGGGATGAGCATGGGGCGATCCTCGGTTCGAACAGTGGGCGGCTAATGGGGTACCATCACCAACCGTGCCGCCGGCAGCCCCTGAATATCGGGGGTGATGGCACGGCCTGGGTCTCAACGACCTGTCCATTTTTGTTGTCGCGCTGATTTATTAACCCAGTCGTAATGACTCGCTTCATGTCATACCCTGCTCGAAGCTCCCGCTACAGGATCCACGTTTTGTCCGATCACCTGCACAATCCTCTGCTGCAGTACCTGGCCCGCCTGGCCCCCTCCAGCCAGCTGACCATGCGCTATATCCTCCAGGACGCGGCCGACCGCCTGGGTTTCGTCGACTGCGATATCACCGAAGTGCCGTGGCACCTGCTCGAGCCTGGCCATGTGGTCGCCCTGGTGGCGGCGCTGCGCGCCGATGGCTATGCGCCCAATACCTCGTCGTTGTATGTGAACGCGGTACGTGGCGTGATGAACGAAGCGTGGCGCCAGGGGCTGATAGACCATGAAAAGCTGCTGCACATCCGCGAGGTCAAACCGGCCAGCGGCAGCCGCCTGCCGCCGGGGCGCAACCTGCGCCGCAGCCTGATCCGCGAGCTGATGGACGTGTGCGCGGCCGACCCGCGCCCACAGGGCGTGCGCGATGCCGCGATCATCGCGCTGTTGTATGGCACGGGCATGCGCAAGTCCGAATCGGTGGACATCGACCTGGCCCAGGTGGACTTCCAGGCACGCAGCCTGCAGGTAGTGGGCAAGGGCAACCGGCAGCTGATCAAGTACGCACCGGCCTGGGCCTTTGAGAAGCTGCAGGCCTGGCTGGACCTGCGCCGCGCGCACCTGCCGGCGGGCGAGGCCGATGATGCGTTCCTGTTCAACCGTATCCGGCGCGGCAGCCACATTACCCGGGCGCGCATCACCAAGCATGCGATCTACTACATCGCTCGCCAGCGTGGGTCTCAGGTGGGGGTGAAGATCATGCCCCACGATTTCCGCCGGGCATTCATTACCCGGGTGATCGAGGAGCATGACCTGTCGATTGCTCAGAAGCTGGCGCACCACGCCAATATCCAGACCACCGCCAGCTATGACCGGCGTGACGACAACGAGCGGCGTCGGGCGGTGGACCGCTTCGACTACTGACCGGGCTGCTCCCACACTGTTGAGCTCGGCATGACCCTCTGCGGGCTTGTCCCGCGATCGGGTGTGCAGCGGCGGCAAGCCGGGCGAGCCCGGTCTTCAGGGCCGGCGTGGGTTTCAATGAATACTTGAAGCCAGCTCGAAGATCGGCATGTACATGAGGATCACGATCAGGCCGATCAGCAGCCCGATGAAGGTCATCAGCAACGGCTCGAACAGGCGCACGAACCATTCCACCCAGCGGCCGATCTCCTGGTCATGGAAGTCGGCGCAGCGCTCGAGCATCTCGCCCAGGTTGCCTGAGCGCTCGCCCGCCCGCAGCAGGCGTAGCGACACCGGCGTCACCAGCTGCCCCCCCTCCAGCGCATCGGACAGCGGCAGGCCTTCGCCCACGCGTCGGCACGCCTGTTCCAGGCCTTGTGCAGCGGCGCTGCCGAGCAGGCCTCGGGCCATGCCCATGGCGGTGAGGATGGGGATGCCGCCTTGCAAGAGAATGCCCAGCGAGCGATAGAAGCGGGCAAGCTCATACATCACCAGGCGCTGGTGCAAGGCCGGCAGGCGCCGCAACTGGCGGCTGGCCCAGCGGCGTACGGCAGGGTGGCGTCGCAGCAGCGCCAAGGCGCAAAGGCCACCCAGTGCCGCCGATGCCAGGGGCAGCTGCTGCGCATGCAGGAACAGGCCGACCTGCATCAAGAGGCGCGACAGCCAAGGCAGCTCGCTGCCCATGCCCTCGAATACCAGGCTGAAGCGAGGCACCACGTAGCCGAGCAGGAACAACACCACACCGCCGCCCACCAGCAACAGCAGCAACGGATAGACCGAGGCTCCGACCAGCTTCTGCCGAACCAGGTCCAGGCGTTGCCGGTAACCGATATAGCGTGCCAACGCATCGCCCAGCGCGCCGGTGCGCTCGCTCGACTGCACCAGTGCTACATACAGGGCGGGGAATATCTTCGCCTGCTGGCCGAGGGCCTGGGATAGCGAGTGGCCCTCGTAGAGCTGGCGTACCAAGGCTTCCAGGACCTGGCGCGCCGAAGGGGTGGGGGCCTTTTCGGCCAGGCTCTCCAGAGCTTCTATCAGTGGCAGGCCGGCACTGAGCAAGGTGCCCAGTTCCTGGCTGAACAACACCAGGTCGAAACGTGCCGTGCGGCGCCAAGGCAGCGAGTGCAAGCCGCCGCCCTGGCTGCGCAGGCTGACCACCCGCAGGCCTTGGGCCTCGGCGTGACGCCGCGCCTGGCCGGCATCCTCGGCCTCGACCTGCAATTGGACGATGCCCTGCCGGCCCAGGGCCTTGAGGCTGTAGCGCATGGCGGCTCTCCTCATTGCCAGCTGGTGATTTCGGCATTTTCTCCGTCTCCGCCGGGCTGGCCATCCTTGCCCATCGAGAGCAGGTCGTACTCGCCGCCGTTCTCACCGGGTTGACGGTAGATATAGGGGCGCCCCCAGGGGTCCTGAGGCACGGCCTTCTGCAAGTAGGGGCCCGACCAGCGTTGTTCGCCGCTCGGTGCAGTTACCAATGCCTGCAAGCCCTGCTCGCTGCTGGGGTAATGGCCGACCTCCAGGCGGTACAGGTCCAGTGCCTTGCCCAGGCCTTCGATCTGCGCCCGGGCGACCTTGGCCTCCGAGCGGCCGAGCTGGCTGAAGTACTTAGGGGCGACGATGCCGGCCAGAAGGCCGAGCACCACCAGGACCACCAACAGTTCGAGCAGGGTGAAGCCGCGTTGGGTGATGGATCTGCGCTGCATGGTGAAACCCTCCAGTGCGTTCGGGCAGGTTCGCCTTCGCCATGCAACAGCCGTGCACGTCTGGCTCGGGCCCTTGCGCCATGGGCCATGGCAAGCGGCACAGTGCTTGCGTCGCAGCTGGAAACCTCGGGTTTTCCGGGGCATTTCCCCCACATCGGGGGCCACGACGGGGAGGCAGCCGACATGCGTGGAATCATCCTGGTGTTGGTCTGGTTGGCGGCAGGTGCTGCCCAGGCCGACATGTACATCGCCATCGATGCCAAGGGCGGCTATGTGCTGTCCAACGTGCATCGACCAGGGCGGCACTATGAAAAGATCATCAGCGAACCCCAGGCCCACCCTGGGCCTGTCGATGCGCAACTGATCACCGGGCGCCCCTATGCTGACCTGGTGGCCGCCGCCGCGCGTACCCATGGCGTGCCCCAAGCGCTGCTGCATGCGCTGATCAAGGCCGAGTCCGGCTACAACCCCAAGGCGCGCTCGCCCCAGGGCGCGGCTGGGCTCATGCAACTGATGCCCGGCACGGCGAAGGAAATGGGCGTCAAGGATGTGCTCGACCCCGCGGCCAACCTGCAAGGCGGTGCGCGTTACCTCAAGCGCATGCTCACGTTGTTCGACAACGACATAACGCTGGCCGTGGCCGCCTACAATGCCGGCCCGGAAGCTGTGCTCAGCCGGGGGCGGGTGGTGCCGCCGTTCGCCGAGACGCAGAAGTACGTGCCCAATGTACTGCGTGACTACCGCCGCTTGCAGGGGCTGGCCGAGGATGCGCCGCTCTACAGCGGGTGGTGAAGGCGAGGCGTGTGGCTTTTTGCCAGGAACCTGTTCGGTGAGCAGCGGGCGAACCCCCAACTCTGGGCTATAACCTTCAGAAGGTGCCCCAGCCGTTGGAGTCCGTCATGGACCTCGCCCCACGTTCCGACACACTCGAAGTGCCCGCAAGTGGTGATGGCGGTACGGCCCATAAGCCGTTCGACCTGTTGCGCTGGTATGCCTGGGTCAGCCTGGCGATCATCGTCTCGGTGGCTGTGGGTTTGGGCCTGATTTCCAGCCGTTTCATCATCAATGAGAGCGTCGAACGCGATGCGCTGCTCTCCGCGCAGTTCATCCAAGCCATCGCCGACGCCGAAGTGCGCCACGTGTCCATCCCCAATGTGCGCACCATGGGCGAACTGCTCGATTCGCGCATGGACCTGGCCATGCCCGATGTCGACCCGGATGCACGGCGCCGCGCCCGTGGCGAGTTCCTTGACCATATCGCCCATTTGCCGGATGTGCTGCTGGCCAATATCTATGCGCCCGACCGTACGGTGATCTGGTCGAGCAACCCGGCGTTGATCGGCAAGATGATCGAGTCCGATGACGACCTTGAGCGTGCCTTCGAATACAAGATGCAGGTGTCGGCCAGCTACCACGATTTCGACGATGCACGCAGCGAGCAGAAATTCGTGACCCCACCCAAGCAGCTGTTCATCGAGAACTATATTCCGCTGTTCGACGCCGACGGCCAGCGGGTCGCGGCCATGGTCGAGATCTACAAGGAACCCCATGACCTGATCGTGCGCATCGAACACGGCCTGCTGCTGATCTGGCTGGCCATCGCCATCGGGGCGAGCCTGGTCTACCTGGGCCTGTACGGCATCATGCGGCGTGCCGCCCGAGTGATGGCGGTGCAGCAGAAGCGGCTGATCAGCAACGAGACCTTCGTGGCGCTGGGGGAGATGTCCTCGGCGGTCGCTCACAGCCTGCGCAACCCGCTGGCCAGCATCCGTTCCAGCGCCGAACTGGCCCAGGCGTTCGACGAAGGGCCGGCGCAGAAGAACATCAACGACATCATCAGCCAGGTCGATCGAATGTCCCAGTGGGTGCGCCAACTGCTGCAATCGCTGCGCCCGCTCAACGACGATGCGGTCCCCGTGGACCTGTCGCAAACGCTCCAGGACAGCTTGCAGGCCTTCGCCGTGCCGCTGGGGCGCAATGGTGTGAGCCTGGATCTCAAGCCCTTGCCGCCGCTCCAGGTGCTCGGGCATCCGGTGTTGCTGGGGCAGATCTTCAACAGCCTGATCGCCAATGCCCTGGAGTCGATGGAGCAAGGCGGCCAGTTGCGAGTGGAGGTGGTACGCCAGGACCGTCGCAGCCTGACCTTGCGGGTTTCGGACACCGGCAGAGGCATGAGCGAACAACAGCAGCGCATGGCCTTCCGGCCTTTCTTCACCACCAAGCAAGGTGGGCTTGGGGTTGGGCTGGTGTTGGTCAAGCGGATCATGGAGCGCTTCGGTGGCTCGGTCCGGCTGAGCAGCCGGGAGGGCGTGGGTACGAACGTTTCCTTGAGCTTTCGGCTGATCAAGAGTTAAAGCAAAGCGGCATTTAGTTTATATAACCAATTGTTTTTTAATGTGTTTTGTTTTTTGGGTGAAGAATACCCAATTGTGGGTCACCGACCTCGAGTCAGGGTTATAAATATTTCATAACCTACTGTTTTATATGAATATTTAGTTTTCGAACTGGATTGGCCGATTTCTTGCTGAGCCCTTTGGCGACAGACGGCGGCGGCAGCGCAATAGGCAAAGTGCTATCACCTTGCTACGGGCGGTAGCGACGCCGTTGATGAAGACCTCAGAGCGGGAACCCCACCATGCAGACGCTGGATCATGATGTTCCCGACAAGACGGCGCCTGGCTCGAGCGGGTTGGCCGCGCCGCTGCGTGAATTCAACTTGCTACGTTGGTTTTCGGTGATCAGTCTGCTGGTGATCGCCGCCGTGGCCGGTGGGCTGGGTTACTTCTCCACCCGCTTCGTGGTGCGCGACAGCGTCGAGCGCGACGCGATGCTCACTGCCCAGTTCATCCAGGCCATGGCCCAGGCCGAGGTCCGTCATTCGCAATTGCCGCCCGGCACCACCATGGGTGAGTTGCTCGACCCGCGGCTGGACGCGCAGCACTTGCAGATCGCGCCGGCGCTGGTCAAGTCGACCCGGGTGGAATTCCTCGACCATGTCGAGCACCTGCCTGATACGTTGCTGGCCAATGTCTATGCCCACGATCGCACGATCGTCTGGTCGACCAACCCGGCATTGCTAGGCAAGCGCATCGCCGAGGACGACGACCTGGACCACGCCTTCCATTCGCGCAAACCGGTGTCGGCCAGCTACCACAAGGCCGACGAGGACCGCGAGGAGCAGAAGTTCCAGCGTGAGCCGCAGTACCTGTTCATCGAGAACTACATCCCGCTGTTCGACAGCCAGGGCGAGCAGGTGTTGTCGATGGTCGAGATCTACAAAGAGCCCCAGGACCTGGTCCGGCGTATCCAGCGCGGCTACGTGCTGATCTGGGTGTCGACCTTGCTGGGCGGGGCGCTGGTCTATTTTGGCCTGTTCTGGATCGTGCGCCGCGCCGCCGGCATGCTCCGCCACCAGCAGGACTGTCTGGTGGCCAGCGAGACCTATGTCGCCCTTGGCGAGATGTCCTCGGCGGTGGCTCACAGCCTGCGCAACCCGCTGGCCAATATCCGCTCCAGTGCCGAACTGGCCCAGGAAATCGCCAGCGAGCCGGCGCGCAAGAACATCGCCGACATCATCAGCCAGGTCGACCGCATGTCGCGCTGGGTGCGTGACCTGCTGGTGTCGCTGCGCCCGACCAGCGACGAGCCCGAGGCGGTGGACCTGGTAGCGGCAATCGAGGACACCCGGCTGGCGTTCCTGCAGCAGATCGAACGCAACGGCGTGCAGTTCAGCTTCGAAGGGCCCACCCAGCTTTGGGTGGCCAGCCAGCCGTTGCAGTTGACCCAGATCCTCAACAGCCTGTTCGCCAATGCCCTGGAGGCCATGCCCAAGGGCGGCCTGTTGTGCGCCGAGGTCAGCAACCTGGAGGGTCAGCAGGTGAAGCTGGTGCTCAGCGATACCGGCAAAGGCATGAGCCAGCAACAGGAGCGAATGGTCTTCAAGCCGTTCTTCACCACCAAGCAGGGCGGCCTCGGTGTTGGCCTGGCCCTGGTCAAGCGCATCATGGAACGCTTTGGCGGCTCGGTCAGCTTGAGCAGCCGCGAAGAGGAAGGAACCCGCGTCAGCCTTGTTTTCAATATCGCAGCGGGAGGGGACCATGGGGCCCAGCATTCTGGTGGTCGAGGATGACGAGATCCTCGCTGACAACATACGCACATACTTGGGCCTGAAGGGCTTCGAGGTCACGGTCTGCCATAGCGCCGAGCAGGCATTGGAGCAGATTCGGCAGGGCCTGCCCGACGCAGTGCTGACCGACAACTCATTGCCGGGCATGAGCGGCCACGACTTGCTGCGCAATCTGGTGGCCCAGGCGCCGGACCTGAAAGTGATCATGATGACCGGCTACGGCAACGTGGAAGATGCCGTGCTGGCGATGAAGGAGGGCGCCTTCCACTACCTGACCAAGCCGGTGGTGCTCGCTGAGCTCAAGCTGATGCTGGACAAGGCGTTGGCCGCCGAGCGGATGGAGCGTACCTTGTCGTTCTACCAGGAGCGCGAGGCGCAGAAATCCGGGTTGCAGGCTTTGATCGGCGAATCGCCGGTGATGCAGAGCCTCAAGCACACCCTGCGCCAGTTGCTCGATGCCGAGCGGCGCATGGCCAGCGACGACCTGCCGCCGGTGCTGGTCGAAGGCGAGACAGGCACTGGCAAGGAACTGGTGGCCCGTGCGCTGCATTTCGATGGCGCGCGCAGCAAGGGCCCGTTCATTGAGTTCAACTGCGCTTCGATCCCGGCCAACCTCCTGGAGGCCGAACTGTTCGGCCATGAGAAAGGCGCGTTCACCGACGCCAAGGAACGCCGGGTGGGCCTGGTCGAGGCGGCCGACGGCGGTACGTTGTTCCTCGATGAGATCGGCGAGATGGACCTGGTGCTTCAGGCCAAATTGCTCAAGCTCCTCGAAGACCGTAGCATTCGGCGCATTGGTGCGGTGAAGGAGCGCAAGGTCGACCTACGGGTGATCAGTGCCACCAACTGTAACCTCGAGCAGATGGTGCAGCAGGGCAAGTTCCGTCGCGACCTGTTCTTCCGCTTGCGCATCATTGCCCTGAAGGTGCCGCGGTTGTATGCCCGAGGGCAGGACATCCTACTGCTGGCCCGGCACTTCCTGGCCCATCACGGCCGCCGCTATGGCAAGCCCAACCTGCGCTTCAGTGCCGAGGCCGAGGCCTTGATGCTCGCCTACAGCTGGCCGGGCAACGTGCGCGAGCTGCGCAACATGCTCGAGCAAACCGTGCTGCTGGCGCCCAGCGACGTGATCGCCGCCCACCAGCTGAACCTGTGCATGACGCTTGTCGATGAACCCATGGCCCAGCCGATGCCCGCAGCATTCGAGCTGCCGCGCCAGGAGCCGGAGCCTGGCACCAGCCTGCCGGACATGGAGCGCGACCTGGTGTGCAAGACCCTGGATCGGACCGATTGGAACGTCACCAAGTCGGCGCGCCTGCTGGGGTTATCGCGGGACATGCTGCGTTATCGGATCGAGAAGCTGGGGTTGACCCGGCCCGACAAGCGTCAGTGGTGAGGCTTGGCACGTGATATAGACGCCGCAAAACCAGCAGTTTTGCGTTGTTCCGTGCGCACGCCTCAGGGCTGGCCGCTATCGCCACCGCGCGTCCCGCTGCCATCGCCATGCCCGCGCATCCCTTCCGACCCGCCACCATCCATCCCGGGCAGGTCGCGATTGTCGTTCTGTTCGGCGGGCGGGCTGTCCGGGTCATTGCCCTGGATCCGCGGGTCGGTGTCGCGCGGCATGGGCTTTTCGATCGGGTTGAGCGTGCTGTCGGCGCCGGGCTGGGGCGCGGGGCTGTGCGGGTCGTCCGGGTGGGTCGGCCCAGTGCCCGCCGCCAGGGCCAGGGGAGAGGCCAGCAGGGCGGCGAGCAGGCAGGTGTGGTGCAGTTTCATGTGGGGCTCCTTGCAAATGACCTGTACCGGTTTGGGCTACAGGCCTGCAGCAAGGTGCCATCACCACGATGAACGGTCAGACCACCGTCGAAAGCAGCATGATGAAGATGATGCCCACCACCGAAAGGATGGTTTCCATCATGCTCCAGGTCTTGAACGTTTCGGCCACGGTCATGTTGAAGTACTGCTTGACCAGCCAGAAACCCGCGTCGTTGACGTGGGACAGGATCAACGACCCCGCGCCGGTGGCGAGCACCAGCAGTTCGCGGTTCACGCCGGGAACCAGGTCCACCACCGGAGCGACGATGCCGGCGCCGGTGATGGTCGCCACGGTGGCCGAACCGGTGGCGATACGGATCACCGCCGCCACCAGCCATGCCAGGAGGATCGGCGAGATCTCGGCCTGTACCGCCATCTGCCCGATCACGTTGCCGACACCGGTGTCCACCAGCATCTGCTTGAAGCCGCCGCCGGCACCGACGATCAGTACGATGGCGGCGGTGGGCGCCAAGCTCTGGTCGAGCATCTTCATGATCTGCTGGCGCGAGAAGCCGCGGGCAGAACCGAAGGTGTAGAACGCCAGCAGCAGGGCAGCGAGCAGGGCAGTGATCGGGTGGCCGATCAGGTCCATCCACTGGCGCACGATATGTTCGGCCGGCAGTACCACATCGGCAAAGGTCTTGAGCAACATCAGCGCCACCGGCAACAGCACGGTGAGTAGGGTGATGCCGAAGCTTGGCAGGTTCTTCTGGTCGGTTTCCCGGGCGATCTGGTCCATCAGTTCCTGGGACGGGTTGCCGGGGATGTAGCGAGAGATGAAATTACCGAACAGCGGGCCGGCGATCACGGCGGTCGGCAGCGCGACCAGCAGGCCGTAGAAGATGGTCTTGCCGATATCGGCATGGAAAATACCGATCGCCAACAGCGGGCCCGGGTGCGGCGGTACCAGGCCATGGACCACGGACAGGCCGGCCAGCAGCGGGATGCCGATCTTCACCAGGGACACCCCGGAGCGGCGGGCGACGATGAACACCAGCGGGATGAGCAGCACGAAGCCGATCTCGAAGAACAGCGGGATCCCCACCAGGAAGGCGGCGAACATCATGGCCCAGTGCACCTTCTGCTTGCCGAAGGCGCGAATCAGTGTCTGGGCGATCTGGTCGGCACCGCCGGAATCGGCCATCAGCTTGCCGAGCATGGTGCCCAGCGCCAGGACGATGCCGACGAAGCCGAGCACGCCGCCGAAGCCGTCCTGGAACGACTTCATGACCTTGGCCACCGGCATGCCGGAGGTCAGGCCGAGAAAGCCCGCGGCCAGGGTCAGGGCGACGAAGGGGTGGACCTTGAAATGGGTGATCAGCAGGATGAGCCCGACGATGGTCACCAGGGCGTCGAGCAGCAGGAAGGTATCAGTAGCCAGTCCGAACATGGTTGAAGTGCCTCGATCTTATCGTTGTTTTGGCGGAACGTTCGACACGCTCAGGTGTCGAGACAGCGCTGTCTTTGGTGAGCCGGAAAAACCGCCGGCATCAGGCAGTTCGCGCCAGTCTCCGGTCACCGCAGGGCTTTAGCCAGGTGTCTACGGCTTGGGCCAGGGTCTCGATCGGCTGGGTGGCGTCCAGCGTCAGGGTCAGCGGTTCGCCATGGGGCGGCTCGAGGGCGGCGAACTGGCTGTCGATCAGGCTGGCCGGCATGAAGTGGCCAGGGCGGGCGAGCACGCGTTTTTCGGCTTCGGCCGGGGTCAGCTCGAGGAATACGAAACCAAGACCCGGCACGGCCTGACGTAGGGTTTCGCGGTAGCGGCGCTTGAGCGCCGAGCAGGTGAGGATGGGGCGTTCGCCGGCCTGGAGCGTGGCTTGCAATTCCTGGCCCAGGCGCACCAGCCAGCCAGCACGGTCATCGTCGTCCAGGGGAATGCCGGCGCTCATCTTGCGAATGTTCTCGGCAGGGTGAAAGGCATCGCCTTCGATCAGGCGACCGCCGCTGGTGCTGGCAATGGCCGAACCGATGCAGCTCTTGCCGCAGCCAGCCACACCCATCACCACTATTGCAGACAGGGGAGAGTTCATCAGTACCTCCTGCGGGGTAAGATAGCGCTGTCTCGCTGACGACGAAACGAGGTTGCAAGCGCCACCCTCCCGGGTGTTATTGGTCTTGTCTTCACGCAGTATGGACGCTGGGCACATAGCCGCTAAAGTTTTACGTTGCCTGTGTCCTGAGACAGCGCTACCTTAGTGGCCGTTCCCCTTTCTGGCAAGTAGTAAAATTACAACTCCCATGTCCCGCACAGGCTCGCGTACCACCGGTCGCCCCACTCTGGCAGAAGTCGCCAGGCTCTCCGGCGTTTCCCCCATCACCGCGTCGCGCGCCTTGCGCGGCGTCAGTACCGTCGCCCCGGAGCTGGTCGAGAAAGTCATGCTCGCCGCTGCCAGCCTTGGCTATGTGGCCAACCCGGCTGCGCGAGCACTGGCGTCGGCGCGCAGCCAATCGGTGGTGGTGCTGATCCCATCGCTGTCCAACCAGCTGTTCATCGATACCCTCGAAGCGATCCACGAGGTGATGCGCCCGCGCGGGCTGGAAGTGCTGATCGGCAACTATCACTACGACATTGCCGAAGAAGAAAACCTTATCCGCAACTACCTGGCCTATCAGCCCTGCGGCATGTTGCTCACCGGCTTCGAGCGCAGCGACGCCGCGCGGCAGATGCTGATGGCCAGCGGTGTGCCCTGCGTGCACATGATGGAGCTGGGCGGCGAGGCGGGCCAGCTGTCGGTGGGGTTCTCCCAGCAGCAGGCCGGGCGTGCAGCGGCACGCCACTTGATCGAGCGAGGCCGGCGGCGCCTGGCGTTCATCGCCGCCCAGCTCGACCCGCGGGTGATGCAGCGCGCCGAGGGCTTTCGCCAGGCCCTGGCCGAAGCCGGCCTGCACGCGCCGGAGCTGGAGCTGCTGGCGCCGCAGCCCTCATCCATCGCCCTTGGCAGCGAGCTATTCAGCCGCTTGCTTGCGCAGTCGCCGGACGTGGATGGCATCTTCTTCTGTAACGACGACCTCGCCCAGGGCGCGGTGCTGCAGGCGCTGCGCCAAGGGATTCAGGTGCCGCACCAGGTGGCGATGGTTGGCTTCAACGACCTGCCGGCCTCGGCACACATGGTGCCGCGCCTGACCTCGATCCGCACGCCGAGGGCCGCTGTCGGCCGTGGTGCGGCCCAGGCGTTGCTGGCCCTGCTCGACGGCAAGCGGGTGGCGACCGAGCAGCAGGACCTGGGGTTCGAGCTGATGGTTCGCGAAAGCACCTGAGGTTGGGCAGGCCGAGGGATCACGCCGACCTATCGAGCCTGGCGAGACTTTCCCGCAACTCCTGCAGCAGGATTTCCAGGCTGGCTTCCAGGCGGTGCAACGCGGCCCCGCTTGGCTGGCCTTGGGCGATGGCGTGCTCGACCGCTTCGCAGTCACCTACCACGCCACGGACCTTGAGCATCTTGGCACCCCCTTTGATACGGTGGGCCAGGGCGCGGGTCGCTTCGTCTTCGGGCGTGTCGCCCAGGGCCCGCAGCGCGGCGAGGTCTTCGCTGGCGCTATGAGCAAGCTGATCCAGCAGGCGACGAATGAGTGTCTCGTCATCCTGGGTCAGGTGACGCAGCTCATTGAGGTTGAAGCCGGTGGTCGGGACGTCGACCGGGCTGGGTTCCTCAGGCGCTGGCGGTTCGGAGGTCGGCAACGGCTGCGGTCGCGCCTGGGGCAGGTGGGCCTTGAGTGCCTGCAGGCCGATGGGCTTGAACAAGCAATCGTCCATCCCGCTGGCCAGGCACCGGGCCTTTTCCTCGGCCTGGGCATTGGCCGTGATGCCAAGCAACCGGCAAGGCGGCAAATTGCGCTCACGTTCCAGGGCGCGGATCCGCCGGCTCAGCTCATGGCCATCCATCACGGGCATGCTGCAGTCGGTCAACACCACATCGAAGCTGCCGGCTTCCCATAGCGCCAAGGCTGCCGCACCGTGTTCGGCCAGGGTGACCCGATGTCCCAGGGTCGTCAACTGCTTGTCCAGCAGCAGGAGGTTGGCCGGATAGTCGTCGACCACCAGGATATTCAATGGTCTGCTCGCCTGTGATGGGGGGGCTTCGGGGTGTTCGTGCCGGGGCAGTGGCGTGGCAGGCGGCAGGGAAAGCTCCACTTCGATCCGGGTGCCCATGCCTTCCACGCTTTGCAGGTGCAACTGGCCACCCATGAGCTCGGCCAGGGTGCGGCTGATCACCAGCCCCAAGCCTGCGCCCTGGTGGGCCTGGGTCCCGTTTACCTGGGCGAAGGTATTGAATAGCCTCGCCTGGTTCTCAGGGCTTATGCCGATACCCGTGTCCTGTACGGCCAATGCCACGCGAACCGTTGCCCCGGACGTATCCGGCGCAAGCCTCAGGCTGACCTTCACGCTGCCGTGGTCGGTGAACTTGATGGCATTGCTGATCAGGTTGGAGAGAATCTGCTTCAGGCGCACCGGATCGGCTTGCAGCCAGGCCGGAGCCTGGGGCAGTTCGGCGTGCAGAAGCAGGCCTTTGATGCGGGCATTGCCCTCGAACACACGCAAGGTCGAGCGGACCAGCTCGACCAGGTCCGTGGGCGCCGGTTGCAGGGTCAGATGGCCGGACTCGATGCGCGAAATGTCGAGGATGTCGCCGATCAGCTCAAGCAGGCCTACCGCCGAGCCGTGTGCGGTTTGTAGCGCCTGTGTGTCGCTGCGGCCGTGACGGCTGTCTTCCAGCGCCAGTTCGAGCAGGCCTATCACGGCATTCATGGGCGTGCGGATTTCATGGCTCATGATCGCCAGGAAGGTGCTCTTGGCCTGGCTGGCCTGCTCGGCGTCGTCTTTGGCCTGGCGCAATTGCTCCAGCAAGCTCCGGCTCAGGGCCAGCTGGGCCTGCAGGGCACGTTCGGCCTCGGTGCGCTGGTGAATGAGCTTGCGCAGGTAGGTGTTCCAGAACACCACGCCGGCCAGCAGCAGGACGGCCAGCACGACGATTTGCAAGACCAGGGTGCGGTAATTGCGCCACGGGCTGTCGCTGACCACGGTGGTGGTGCGCCAGCGATTGACCACCTGATCCAGCTCCTCGGGCGGTATGCTCAACAGTGTCTTGTTCAGGATCGATTGCAACAGTGGCTGGTTGGGCGCCACCGCGAAGGCCGCCACCGCCGGTTCGTCACTCTGCAGGCCGGCGATGCGCAAGGTGTTCTTGAACACATGGGCGATGTAATAGCTGGCATTGATGTGCGAACTGAGCGCGACATCCGCCTCGCCATTGGCCACTGCTTCCATCAGTTCCAGGTGGGTGTCCACCTCGACCAGGCGTGCCCGAGGGTATTTCTGCCGCAGCGCCTCCCGCTGTGGGGCGCCGCGCAGCAGCGCGACCCGGCGCCCGTCCAAGGCGGTGGGGCCGCCGGCCCAGTAAGCATCGCTGCGGGTGACCAGGACCCTCGGGCTCACCAGATAAGGGCGGGTATAGCGCAGGCGTGCCGCCCGCTCGGGGCCATAGCCCAGGGCGCCGATCATCTCGGCTTTGCCCTCGGCCACCTGGTCGACCATTTCCTGGATCGAGTCGCGTTCGACGATTTCGAAGCGCAGGCCGGTCAACAGGCGGATCTGCTTGAGCAGGTCGATCGTGATACCGCTGGGGTGATGTGCGGCATCATTGAAGGTCAGGGGGGCGAGTGAACTGTTTACCAGTACGCGAATTTTCGGGGTTTGCTTGATCCAGTCCTGCTCTTCGGCAGTCAGGGCCCCAGTGTGGTTTTTCAATAGCAGGCTGGTGTTGCCAGTGCTCCAGCGGCGCAATATGTCCAGCCGTTCACTGTCACTGATCCTGGCGAGGGCGCTATCGACCAGTCGCTGCAGGCGAGGGTTGTCGCGAGCCAGGGCAAAGGCGAAGACATCCGTTGCCAGCGGGCTGAAATGGTCGATCTTCACCAGGCCCTGCAGACTCTTGCCAACCAGGTAGTCGGTGCTGATGGCATCGCCCAGGTAGGCATCCACCTCGCCCAGCGCCACGGCGGAGAGCCCAGCCAGGGTCGAGCGATACAGGCGTAGCTGCGCCTGGGGATACTGTTTGCGGACCTCCGACTCCGGCAGGTAGTGATCAACCATCGCCAGGCGCAAGCCGGCCAGGTCCTTGGCGTGCCGGGCGAGCATCCGGTCTTGCCGGCTGACGATCACCGGCAGGTCATCGGCATAAGGTTGGCTGAGCACCAATTGGGCATCGGCGGCCTCGAACGCATTCGAGCTGCCCAGCAGGTCGATACTGCCTGCGTGGAGTGCCTCGATGGCTGCCTGGCGATCGGGGAAGCGCCGGACTTCGATCGCCACACCCAACTGTTCGGCGATCAGGCCGGCATAGTCGGCGCTGATCCCTTCGTAATCGGTGAGGCTGGTGTTGATCTCGAACGGTGGGTAGTCCGGCTTCGAACTCCCAAGCACCAAGGCCTTGCGCCGCTCCAGCCATTGCCGATCGACCGGGTCCAACGGCAAGGGTGGTGCGACGCTCAGGGACCGGGCCAGCAAGTGGCGGGCCTCGCTGTCCGTGCTTGCCGCAGGCGAGGTGGCTACCAGGCATAAGCCCAATAGCAGAACGCCCAGTGCCCCTCTCATACAGAGTGCGTTCAAGCGACCTGGTTGCGTTTGGCCAGGTCAACCATCTCGACCAGCGACTCGGTCTTGAGCTTGTCCATGATACGACCCCGGTAGGTGCTGATGGTCTTGGCGCTGAGGTTCATGCATTCGCCGATGAATTTGTTGTTCTCCCCACGGCTGAGGCGACGCAGCACTTCCATTTCACGGTTCGAAAGGCTCCCTAGACGTTCGCACTCGCTCTCCAGCGAACTGCTGTTGACCGACATCTGTGGAAAGGTCGAGTAACCCTTGACCAGCGCCTTCAAGGCGAACACCAGGGCGTCGAGGTCCTCATCTTTATTGACGAAGGCGGCGATCCCGGCATCCAGGCAGCGACGTACATAAAGGTCGGCAGGTTGGCCGGTGAGCACCATGATCTTCGGTGCAGGCTCAAGCAATTGCAGTCGCTTGATCACTTCCATGCCGTCAAGGCCAGGTAGGCCGATGTCGAGGATCACCACGTCGGGGCGCAGTGCGCGGGCCTGCTGCACGGCATCGATACCGTCTCCTGATTCACCGATGACGCGAAAACGTTCGCGTTCGAGCAACATGCGTACCGCGAGTCGAACGGTTGGATGGTCGTCAACCATCAGAACGGCTGTCATTGGATAACTCCT
The DNA here is from genome assembly GCF_020151015.1 of Pseudomonas sp. p1(2021b). Lineage (NCBI taxonomy): Bacteria > Pseudomonadati > Pseudomonadota > Gammaproteobacteria > Pseudomonadales > Pseudomonadaceae > Pseudomonas > Pseudomonas sp. p1(2021b). Next base: position 2,896,562 of record NZ_CP083746.1, on the reverse strand, counting down.
GTAGGAATGTGGTCCGTTTCCTGAAATCCCGCAGGAATACCCTCTGGGACCTGCGCGGAGCGCGCAAGATACGTTTATTCGGGGGGCATAGTAATGGGAAGCGTAGGGTCGTTGAATAAACGAAGTGTGTTTGTTGAAAATTCCTACAAACGGCATGGCAATGGTACAGGCTGGACAGTCATCGTCAACCCGCGGTCCCTATCCGCCGGCCCGGGTGCATCGGCTATGGGGCTTGATGACGCGCTGGCCTGAGGCCGGGTTGTTCAGCAGGGCGGTGCCGACTCGAGGTGGCCGGGGGGCCAGTTGGCCACCGCAATTCGGGCAACGTCCCTGGAAATGCGCCTCGTCGCAGGCCCGGCAGAAGGTGCATTCGAAGGAACAGATCCTTGCGTCCGGGCTGTCGCCTGGCAGGTCGATGTCGCAGCATTCGCAGTTGGGGCGCAGTTCGAGCATCTGTGTAACCTCATATTGTTTTTTGTAGGAATGATCTTGGGCTTCAGCCCAAGGGTCGATAGAGGTGAGCGTGCCCGGCCCGGTACAAGGCCGACTCGGCGAATGGAGTGTCGCCCAGCACATGGCCCACCAAGATCAATGCCGTGCGCCGGAAGCCTTTGGCTGCCGTGAGCGCGACGATATCCTGCAAGGTCCCACGCACCCAGTCCTGGTCCGGCCAGGTGGCGCGGTGCACCACGGCAACCGGGCAATCCGGGCCGTAGTGGGGTAACAGCTCGGCGACGATACGTTCAAGGTGCTTGACACCCAGATGGATCGCCAGGGTGCTGCGGTGCCGGGCCAGGTCGGCCAGTTGCTCGCCCGCGGGCATGGGCGAGCTGTCCCCGTAGCGGGTGAGGATCACCGTCTGCGCCACTTGCGGCAAAGTCAGCTCGCAGCCGAGCAGGGCGGCGCTGGCGGCGGTGGCCGTGACGCCTGGGATGACCTGGTAGTCGATACCCAGCTCGCGCAGGTGGCGGATCTGCTCGCCGATCGCCCCGTAGAGGCTCGGGTCGCCACTGTGCACGCGGGCGACATCCTGGCCTTGTTCATGGGCGTTGCGCATGGCTGCGATGATCTGGTCGAGGTGCAGTTCGGCGCTGTTGATCACCGTATGGGCATTATGGCCCTGCAGGACGGCTGCGGGCACCAGTGAGCCGGCATAGATGATCACCGGGCACTGACGGATCAGGCGCTGGCCCTTGATCGTGATCAATTCCGGATCGCCGGGGCCGGCACCGATGAAGAAGACCGTCATGGGAAGTCCTTGCAGTAGGGCAATAAGGAGCAGCGATTATCGGCTGCACGCCAGGGCAACGGTAGCCCGGTCGCCTACCTGGCGTGGCACCAGCAACCGGGGCGTCCCTTGTTTTTGTGCGGCCAGCGCCAATGCTGCACTTTCGGCGACCCCCCAGCAGCCACTGTGGTTGAATGCGGCGGCAGAGCGATGGCTGAGCAATGGTTCGAAGGCGTGCAATTGTACGGACGGAAACAGCGTCAGGGCGAGCCCGAGGCGGCTGGCCAGTGCCTGCAACCCGGCTTCTTCGGCCTTGAGGTCGATGCTGGCGATGCCGCGCAATTGCGCCAGTTGCAGGCCATGGGCAGCCAGTGCGTCACGCAGGAGCCGCTCGAGGTGGTCGGCCGGGCAGCCTTTGCGACAGCCGAAGCCGGCGTAGAACGCCGGCAACACGGGAGGGCGAGTCATCAGGCCTGGCTGGAACGACGATAAAGCCAGGCGCTGAGCAGGCCGAGCGCGAGCCAGAAGGCCGCATTGGTCAACCAGGAGGCAAGCTTGAATTGGGTTTCCAGGGCCTCGGGGGCCAGGCTCTCATGGACGGTTGGCTGAGGGGCGCCTACCAGATGGGGGGCTGTAAGCAAGGCCACACCGAGCGCCTTGAACAGCCAATGCCGGGCGAACACTGCCAGCGCCAAGCCCACGGCGGTGGCAGCCGCCGTGCTGATCCACCAGACCTGGCGTTGGCCCAGGTCGGCCGCAACAGTGCCTGGCAGTTCCGGCGGCAGCCCGAGGGTGGGCGCCAGGCAGAACACCGCAAAGCCGGCCAGCCCCCACAAGGCTCCGGTGCCCAACGTGCGGGGTTCGCGCAAGCTGTACAGCGCGACAAGGACCAGGGCGAAGCCGACGGCCACCACCAGGTTGCTACCGGTCGTGGACCCCAGGCGTTGCCAGCCGTCCTCAGGGGCCCAGGCTTCGGCGTCGTGGGTGTGGGCGGCCACGCCATCGTCATGCGCGTGGTGCTCGGCGCTCGGGGCGTTGTTCTCGTAGGTTTCCGCCTGGAGAATCAGCGGCGTGACCCAGAGGCTCTGCAACAGCGTAAGCAGCAGGGCAGCGAGCAACCCGCTGAAGCCGGCGGTGCGGGCAATGCGCTTGATCATGCAGGCGTACTCAGTGGCAAGGGAAGGCGGCGCTGTGGCGGGTATCGTGGGCGGCGTTGTGCACGGCCTCGATGTGCGAGAAGCCGGCGAAGTAGACCAGGCACAGGCCCAGCAGGCTGGCGCCGATGGCGAGCAGCACGCGCTGGCTGAGGCTGACGGGAGTGGCGATGCTGTGTTTGGCACTGGTGACGGACATGACGCGTTCCTCTGCTTTTTTAGGGGCGACGGGCACGGGCGTCACGCCTGGGCAGGGTTTGCCCAGGGCACACGACAGCACCCGCCCACCGCGGGGTGTTCATTCGTCGTCAGGCCGGTCTCCGGGCTGGCGAGGAGGAGGCAGGCTCCCTGGACAGCGTCACCTTCCCATGCCATACGACGCGGCACAGTGGTCAAGACGCGCACTCGCTTACCGTTGCGGGGGCAGCACCGGCCTTGTCTGGCCCCTTGGGGCCTGCGACGCACCGGTTTCCCGTTTCACCCCCGAGGGGGCACCTGAACGCAAGGTGCAAGCAAAGCATGCGGCCGATGCTCCGTCAATTGGTGTCGAAGGCGCTGAGTCTGGAGGGGTTCCAGCGTTTGAGGGCTTGGGGCTGCTTTGCAGCCCATCGCAGGCTATCGCCAGCTCCCATCGAGAGTGCGCCGCCCCCACAAAATCCATTCTCTATGGAGATGGAGGGAATACTGCGCTGATGGTTGACCGCCTACCCACCACTGCGTAGCCTTGCCGCTTCGAGGTTCTGCGGCGTCGGCCGCAGCTAAGACGGGAACGCGGTCCAAGCCGCGGCTGCCCCCGCAACTGTAGGCACTGAACAGGATCGACACAGCCACTGCGCCCTGCGCGGGAAGGCGTCGCTCCACCGGCTCCGGCCGGTACGGTGCAAGCCAGGAGACCTGCCTCGTGACGTTTTCGACTTTCAACCGGGCGGGGTGATCCGGTGGCGAACGAGCCCGACCGACAAGGCCGAGGCTTTCGTCCTGCATGCCCGCGCCATCCTGCCAAGGGCATCGCGACATGAAAACACTGGCCAAGCTCCCCGTCACCATCGTCACCGGCTTCCTCGGCTCGGGCAAGACCACCTTGCTTCGGCACATGCTCGATAACGCCCAGGGCCGGCGTATCGCGGTCATCGTCAACGAGTTCGGCGAACTGGGCATCGATGGCGAAATTCTCAAGCAATGCAGCATCGGTTGCACCGAGGAGGAGGCCAGTGGCCGTGTCTACGAACTGGCCAACGGTTGCCTGTGCTGCACCGTGCAGGAGGAGTTCTTCCCGGTCATGCGTGAACTGGTGGCACGCCGCGGTGACCTGGACCACATTCTCATCGAAACCAGCGGCCTGGCCTTGCCCAAGCCACTGGTACAGGCCTTCCAGTGGCCGGAAATCCGCAACGCCTGCACCGTCGACGCCGTGATCACCGTGGTCGACAGCCCGGCCGTGGCCGCCGGCACCTTCGCGGCCTATCCCGATCAGGTGGATGCCCAGCGCAAGCTCGACCCCAACCTGGACCATGAGTCGCCCCTGCACGAGCTGTTCGCCGACCAGCTGGCCAGCGCCGACCTGGTGGTGCTCAACAAGGCTGACCTGATCGATGCTACAGGCCTGGCCAAGGTCCGTGCCGAGGTGCTGGAGGAGCTGCCGCCGGCGGTCAAGGTCATCGAGGCCAGCAGCGGCCGCCTGCCGCTTGAGGTGCTGCTTGGCGTGGGGGCCGAGGCCGAGGCGCACATCGACGGTCGCCGTACCCACCATGATGCCCATCACGACGGCGATGACCACGACGATCACGACCACGATGCCTTCGACTCCATTTCCATCGACCTGCCGGAGGCGGACGAGAGCCTGCTGCTCGACGCCCTGACCCAACTGGTGGTGGAGTTCGGCATCCTGCGCGCCAAGGGCTTCGCCGCCATCCCCGGCAAGCCCATGCGCTTGCTGATCCAGGGCGTCGGCACCCGCTTCGACAAGCACTTCGACCGTGCCTGGCGCGCTGACGAGCCACGCGTCACGCGCCTGGTGCTGATCGGCCAGGACCTGGACGCCGCGCAGCTGGAAGCGCGCCTGCGCCAGGCCCTGGGCGCCTGACCCATGCACCTGCTGCGGACCCAGCCCGGCGGCTTCGTGCCGGACGACAGCATCGCCGACCTCGGCCAGACGCCGGCCGAACTGGTGATTCTCTGCAGCGGCGACTCGCACCTGGCGTTGCTCGCCGAAACCGCCGAGCAGCTGCCGGAGGGCTTCCCCAGCCTGCGCCTGGCCAACCCCATGCAGGTGCAGAACCACGCCTCGGTCGACCTTTATGTGGACCAGGTGCTGCGCCATGCGAAGGTGATCCTGGTGTCGTTGCACGGTGGCGTCGGCTATTGGCGCTATGGTGTCGAGCAGCTGGTGGCGTTGGCCGCCCGTGGCATCCAGCTGATCCTGGTGCCCGGTGACGACCGTCCGGACCCGGAACTGACTGGTCTGGGCACGGTGACTGGCGCACAGGCCGAACGCCTGTGGCATTACCTGCGCCAGGGCGGCAAGGCCAACGCCCTGAACCTGTTCAACTGCCTGGCCAGCCTGTGGCTGGAGCGCGACTACGCCTGGCAAGAACCGCAGCCCTTGCCGCGTACCAGCGTGTACCACCCCGGCAAGCCCAGCGCGACCCTCCAGGATTGGTACGCCCACTGGCACCCCGACCAACCTGTGGCGCCGGTGCTGTTCTATCGATCGCACCTGCAGGCGGCCAACACCTCGTTCGTCGATGTGTTCTGCCAGCGCCTGCACGCCGCAGGGCTCAACCCACTGCCGATCGCCGTGGCCAGCCTCAAGGAGGCCGCCTGCCTGGCGCAGGTCGAGGCCTGGCTGGACGAGGCCGGCGCTGAAGTGGTGATCAATACCACCGGTTTTGCCCTGTCTAGCCCGGAGCAGCCCAACCTGCGCCCGCTGCGGCGCGACATCCCGGTGCTCCAGGCGATCTGCGCCCAGGACAACCAGCCGGCCTGGGAGGCCAGCGAACAGGGCCTGGGCGCCCGTGACCTGGCCATGCACATCGTCTTGCCGGAGCTGGATGGGCGTATCATCACCCGGCCGGTCAGCTTCAAAGACCTGGCCTGGCGCAGCGAGCGCAGCCAGTCGGACGTGGTCTGCTACCGCGCCCACCCCGAGCGCATGGACTTCATCGCCGAACTGGCACGTCGCTGGGTGATGCTGGCGCGCCTGCCCAACGCGCAGAAGCGTGTGGCCCTGGTGCTGGCCAACTACCCGACCCGCGACGGGCGCATCGGCAACGGCGTTGGCCTGGATACTCCAGGCGCCGCGCTGAATATCCTCCAGGCCCTGCAGGGGCAGGGCTACCCGGTAGAGGGCCTGCCGCCGAGCGGCACCGCCTTGATCCACCAATTGCTGGGCGGTGTGACCAACGACCTGGACCACCTCGACCAGCGCCCTTGTGCCCAGAGCCTGAGCCTGGCCGACTACCAGCAGGCCTTCACCTCGCTGCCACAGGCCAACCAGCAGGCCGTGCTGGAGCGTTGGGGGCCGCCGGAGCAGGATCCGATGTTCCGCAGCGGCCGGATGATGATCGCCGGCCTGCGCTATGGCCTGACCTTTGTCGGCATCCAGCCCGCCCGGGGCTACCAGGTGGACCCCAGCGCGGTCTACCACGACCCGGACCTGGTGCCGCCGCATGGCTACCTGGCGTTCCATTTCTGGCTGCGCAACGGCTATGCCGCCGACGCCGTGATTCATGTCGGCAAGCACGGCAACCTCGAATGGCTGCCCGGCAAGGGCGTCGGCTTGTCTGCCGAGTGCTGGCCGGACGCATTGCTCGGCCCGCTGCCGAATATCTATCCGTTCATCGTCAACGACCCGGGCGAGGGGGCCCAGGCCAAGCGCCGGACCCAGGCGGTGATCATCGACCACCTCATGCCGCCGCTGACCCGCGCCGAAACCTACGGCCCGCTGCGCCACCTGGAGCGTCTGGCCGACGAATTCTACGAGGCGCAGTTGCTCGACCCGCGCCGGGCTCGCGAACTGCAGGGCGATATCCTCGAACTGGTCAAGGCCAACCATATCGACCGCGAACTTCAGCTCGAGGGGCAATTGGACGATGCCGCACTGTGGCTGCCACGGTTGGATACCTACCTGTGCGACCTCAAGGAGTCGCAGATCCGCGATGGCCTGCATGTGTTCGGGCAGTCGCCGCAAGGGCGTTTGCGCCGCGACACCTTGCTGGCGCTGCTGCGTGTCGAGCGCGGCGATGGCAAAGGCGCCAACGCCAGCCTTGTCCGCGCCCTGGCCAAGGCCATGGCCCTGGGCTTCGATCCGCTGGACTGTGACCTCGGCCAACCGTGGCAGGGGCCGCGCCCGCAACGTTTGCAGGCACTCGACGACGCGATCTGGCGCACCTGCGGTGATACCCGCGAACGCCTCGAGCTCCTGGCGCTGGTGCTGATCGAGCAGGCCTTGGCGGGGCACTTGCAATTGCCTGGCGAGCCCGCCTGGCAACCGGTCGCGACAGTACTCCAGGCATTGGTCGACACGCTGGCGCCGACCCTGGATGGCTGTGGCGCAGCGGAAATCGACGGCCTGCTGGCGGCGCTGAGCGGGCGCTTCGTTCCGGCAGGCCCGAGCGGCGCGCCCAGCCGTGGGCGCGTGGACGTGCTGCCCACGGGCCGCAACTTCTATACCGTGGACGTACGCAACCTGCCCACCACCACGGCCTGGCGCCTGGGCTTCGCCTCGGCCAACCTGATCCTCGAGCGTCACCTGCAGGACCATGGTGACCATTTGCGACAGCTCGGCCTGTCGGTGTGGGGCACCGCGACCATGCGCACCGGTGGCGACGACATCGCTCAAGCCATGGCCTTGATGGGCGTGCGCCCGGTGTGGGCCAGCGGCAGCCAGCGGGTCGACGATTTCGAGATCCTGCCCTTGAGCCTCCTCGACCGCCCACGGGTAGACGTGACCCTGCGCGTATCGGGCTTTTTCCGCGATGCCTTCGGCAACCTGATCCGCCTGTTCGACGCCGCGGTACAGGCGGTGGCAGCCTTGGACGAGCCCGAGGACCTCAACCCCCTGGCCGCCCGCGTGCGACGCGAACGCGAAATATTGCTGGCTGAAGGCGTCGAGCCCGAGCAGGCAGCGCGGCAGGCTGGCTGGCGGGTCTTCGGCGCCAAACCCGGCAGCTATGGCGCCGGCGTGCAGAACGCCATCGATGGTCGGCTCTGGCATACCCGTGACGACCTGGCCGAGGTCTACCTCAACCATGGCGGTTACGCCTATGGCGCCGCCGACGAAGGCACCCCAGCGCGTGCTGAGTTCGCCCGGCGCCTGGGCCAAGTGCAGGCGGTTCTGCACAACCAGGACAACCACGAACACGACCTGCTCGATTCCAACGACTACTACCAGTTCCAGGGCGGCATGCTCGCAGCCTCCGAAACCCTGGCCGGCAGAACCCTGGCCAGCTACCACGGCGACCACAGCCAGGCCGACCGCCCGCGCATCCGGACCCTCAAGGAAGAACTGAACCGGGTGATCCGCGCCCGGGCCCTGAATCCCAAGTGGATCGACGGCGCCAAGCGCCACGGCTACAAGGGTGCTTTCGAGCTGGCGGCGACGGTCGACAACCTGTTCGCCTTCGACGCCACCACGCACCTGATCGACGACCACCATTACCAGTCCCTGGCCGATGCCTATGTGCTCGACCCCGCGACCCGTGACTTCATGCGCCAGCACAACCCCGAGGCCCTGCGCGACCTCACCGAGCGCTTGCTCGAAGCCCAGCAGCGCGGCTTGTGGGAAACGCCGGGTGACTACCGCCAAGCGCTCGAAGAGCAATTGCTCGATGGCGAGGAACAAGCCTGAAATGAATGAACCCTTGCAATTCCCGCTGGCCGCCGTAGTTGGGGCCGACGACCTCAAGCTGGCCCTGTGCCTGACCGCCATCGACCCCAAGATCGGCGGTGTGCTGATCGAAGGCCCCCGGGGCATGGCCAAGAGCACGCTGGCCCGCGGCCTGGCCGACCTGCTGCAAGCGCCCGGGCACACACCGCCGTTCGTGACCTTGCCACTGGGCGCCACCGAGGAACGCTTGGTCGGCACCCTGGACCTGGATGCCGCGCTGGGGCAGGGCAAGGCGCAGTTTTCTCCCGGTGTCTTGGCCCAGGCCGATGGCGGCGTGCTCTACGTCGATGAGGTCAATCTGTTGCCCGACCCACTGGTAGACCTGCTGCTGGACGTAGCTGCCAGTGGCACCAACCGCATCGAGCGCGATGGCATCTCGCACCGTCACGACGCCCGCTTCGTGCTCATCGGCACCATGAACCCTGAGGAAGGCGAGCTGCGCCCGCAGCTGCTCGACCGCTTCGGCCTGAATGTCGCCCTCGAAGGCCTGCCGCCGCCAGAGGCCCGGCAGCAGATCATTCGCCGCCGGCTGGCCTTCGACAGCGACCCGCAGGCGTTCTGCACGCAGTGGGCCGATGCCCAGGCGCAGCTGCGCGAACGCTGCCAGGCTGCACGCCAGCGTTTGGCACAGATCCCGCTGGATGACCAGGCCCTGGCCTGGATCACCGAAGGCTGCTTCAGCGCAGGTGTCGACGGCCTGCGTGCCGACCTGGTCTGGTTACGCGCGGCTCGGGCCCACGCCGCCTGGCGAGGGGGGGAGACGATCGAACAGGGCGACGTGCAGGCCGTGGCTGAATTCGCCTTGCGCCATCGGCGCCGCGAACTGCCGACGGCCGATGCCCCGGCCACAGCGCCGGCGCCGAGCGGTGGCCATGCAGGCCCTCAGGGCGGCGAGGGCGACTGGGGCGCGTTGGCACCGCAGGCGGTCGCCAGCGGTGTCCGGCGCGAGGTGCCGAACTGGGCAAAAAAGCCCTGAGCATCCGCCCGCCCGCTGCACAGGCGGTGGATGCCAGGCCCCAGGCAGGAGCGCTCGCCGGTGCCACCCGAGGCCGGGTCCGGAGTGTTGGTTCGACGCGGGTCGCCTGGCTGCCCACCTTGCTCAAAGGGCGACCGCGGCAACGCCAGGACCTGTGCTGGCAACAGCGCCAGGCCAAGGCGCCGGAGCTGTGGCTGGTGATCGTCGACGCCTCGGCGTCCACCCGGCGCAACCAGGCGCTGGCCCAGGCCAAGGGCCTGCTGGCCGAGCTGTTCGACCAGGCCTACCGCCAGCGTGCCCGCCTGGCCCTGCTGACGGCCAGCGGTGGTGCGCCGCGCTGGCAGCGTCATGGGCTCAAGGCATCGGCGGCGCTGCAGCCGTGGTTGCAGGCACTCGGTGCAGGCGGCGGTACGCCATTGATCGCGGCATTGGAAGAAGCGCGCCGCTGGTTGCTGGCACGCGAAAAGCGACACCCCCAGGAAACCCGGCGCTGCCTGGTCGTCACCGATGGTCGCCTGCAGCGTTGGAGCCCACTGCAGCCGATGCCGTGCGCGACGGTACTGGTGGACATCGAACGGGCGGCGGTGCGTGTGGGGCGGGGGCAGCAACTGGCGGCGCAACTGCAGGCCGATTATCGGCACATCGAGCAGTTCAAGCCGTTGGCTTGAACGTGCTGAAGACGTGCGGGCTGCGACAATAAGCCGCAAATAAAAAGTTGCCGACAGGGCAGAGGGAAAGTTGCACAAGTGCGTGAGCGGGCCACGCACCTGTGTGGGGCGTCGATATTATTCAGGCATCGACCAGGGTTGCAGGTCATAACCTTGTTCGCAAAGTTCGGCACGCACTTCCTCGATCAAGCTGGCCCATTGCGCAGGGTCGGAATAGATACGCGAGGATACTTGTTTGCTGCCGATACGCGTACTGGTCCGGTCGATCACTGCCAGGCTCAGCTCACCAGTACCGTTGGGTGCATCCCAGGCTACGCACTGGAAGGGTTCGAAGGCGTGGTCGGCGATCAGCAGTGCTTCGTTGACACGGAGCGGGGCGTTCATGGTTCGGTCTCTCTATGGTCCCAAACAGCGAAGTGATGTCCGCGTTGCTTGATAGTCAGAGCTGCGCAGCGCGGGGTTATTCGTACTGATGCTCCAAGTTGGGGTTGAAGTCACACAGCCATTAAAAATTTTTTCAAAGGGTGCGCGATAAGTAGCGCAACCTGTGCGCCTGTGACGCCCGAAACTTCCAAAGATTCCCAGATGACCGGCAGGTGATCACCACTGGCGGACAAACGGTCGTGGGTTTGTCGACGTTCATTGCTACTGTTAATTCGGACGTTGCAACTTACTGTTTCTACTTAAAAAACACTTTCTGGCGCCAAGGAACAGTCATGCCCGAACCGACCGCTCAACGCCGCCTGCTGATCGTCGACCCATGCGACGATTGCCACCGTCTACTACCGGGCCTGCGCAGCGTCGGTTGGGATGTCCACAGCTGTACCCTGGCCTCGGCCCTGGACCAGCCGTGCGATGTCGGCCTGCTGCGCCTGCAGCCTTCGCACCTGCGCCATCCCGAGGCGGTCAAGGACCTCATCACCCGCAGCAACACCGAATGGATCGCTGTGCTCAGCGCCGAAGAGCTGCGTACGCAGAACATCGGTGATTTCGTTTGCGAGTGGTTTTTCGATTTTCACACCTTGCCGTTCGACGTATCGCGGGTCCAGATCACCCTCGGACGGGCCTTTGGCATGGCGCGCCTGCGTGGCAAGGGCTCGGTGCGGGTCGACGAGCCTGAGCACGAACTGCTCGGCGACAGCCGGCCTATCCGCGAGCTGCGCCGGTTGCTCGGCAAACTGGCGCCCACCGAGTCGCCAGTGCTGATCCGGGGAGAGAGTGGTACGGGCAAGGAGCTGGTGGCCCGTACGCTGCATCGCCAGTCGCACCGTAGCGACAAACCGTTCATTGCCATCAATTGCGGCGCCATCCCCGAGCACCTGATCCAGTCGGAACTGTTCGGCCATGAAAAAGGCGCCTTTACCGGTGCCCACCAGCGCAAGGTGGGGCGTATCGAGGCGGCCAACGGCGGTACGCTGTTTCTCGACGAGATCGGCGACCTGCCTTTGGAGCTGCAGGCCAACCTGCTGCGGTTCCTGCAGGAAAAACACATCGAGCGGGTCGGCGGGGACCAACCTATCCCCGTGGATGTCCGGGTACTGGCCGCAACCCATGTGGACCTGGAGAAGGCGATCCTCCAGGGGCGCTTTCGAGAAGACCTCTACTACCGGCTGAATGTGTTGCAGGTGGTCACCGCGCCACTGCGTGACCGGCATGGCGACCTGTCGATGCTGGCCAGCCACTTCGCCCAGTTCTACAGCGTGGAGACCGGCAGGCGCCCACGCTCGTTCAGTGACCATGCATTGGCAGTCATGGGCCGCCACGACTGGCCCGGAAACGTTCGCGAGCTGGCCAACCGGGTACGGCGCGGCCTGGTGCTGGCCGAAGGGCGGCAGATCGAGGCGCAGGACCTGGGGTTACAGGGTACCGAGCAGGAAGATCAGCCCCTGGGTACCCTGGAGGACTACAAGCACCGCGCCGAACGCCAGGCGCTGTGTGATGTGCTCGATCGGCACAGCGACAACCTCAGTATCGCCGCCAAGGTGCTCGGCGTGTCCCGGCCCACCTTCTACCGGCTGCTGCACAAGCACCAGATCCGCTGAGGTCAAAAGAACAGCGTGTTTGCCGTAGCAGCTTTGATGGAAGTGTCACGGTCAGCGCCCCTGGCCCTTGAGGCTGGCCAACAGGCGCGTCAACCCTTGTTCCAGGCCCGTGACCGTCGGTAGGGTGAACTGGCCCAGCAGGCGGCTGTTGTCGGCACGGGAATGACGGATATCGCCCGGGCGCTCGGCATCGTAGCGCAGTTCGGGAGACTTGCCGGTGGCCTGGCTCAAGGCCGCGACCAGGTCGTTGAGGCTGGTGGCGCGGTTGAGCCCGACATTCACCGGCTCCGGGCAGGGCGCAGGGCTTTCCAGAGCCTGGATCAGAACCTGCACCAAGTCGGCGACATAGACGAAGTCGCGGGTCTGCTCGCCATCGCCGAAGATGGTGATCGGGCTGTCGGCGTTCACTCGCTCGCTGAAGATGCTGATGACTCCGGAATAGGGCGAACTTGGGTCCTGGCGCGGGCCGAAGATGTTGAAAAAGCGCAGGATCACCGGCTCCAGCCCGTGCTGGCGCTGGTAGAACCCTAGGCAATGCTCGCTGGCGAGCTTGTCGAAGGCGTAAGGGGTCAACGGCATCTTGGGGGTGTCTTCATGGATGGCACTGCCTTGGCCGTTGCTGCCGTAGATGGCCGCGCTGGACGCGAACACTACCCGCTTGATCGCTCGCTCACGCATTGCCTCGCACAGGTTCAAGGTACCGATGAAGTTGCTTTGGTGGGTGCGCAGTGGGTCGTCCACCGACGCCTGCACCGATGCCACGGCTGCCAAGTGGACCACCGCTGTGCAGTGCTTCAGGGTCTGGGCCACCGTCTCGGCATCGGCGACATCGCCGATGATCACGCTCAGGCGTGGGTTGTCGACGGGCAGGTTGCTCAGCTTGCCCGTCGACAGGTCGTCCAGTACCCGTACGCAGTAACCCTTTTCCAACAGGGCTTCGACCAGGTGCGAGCCGATGAAGCCGGCCCCGCCGGTAACCAGGATTTTTTCGGAAGGCATTTGATGCTTACTCCACGATTGGATGAGACCTGCCGGATCAGTCGAAGCCCAGGGCGCGCTTCCAGTTGGTGGGGAAGCGTACATGCAATGGCAACTGGTCGATGCGCCAGCGTGCCGACAGTGGCTGGTCGAAGCGCGCTGCCACCTGCAGGCCCATCTCGCTGGCGGCGAACGGGCCGCGCAGCACCACTGGCGTGCGGCCGGCGCTGTCCACGGCCTGCACTACATGGGCATCGAGCCAGTTGCCGTCCGGCATACGGACCTGCAGCGGCTGGCCGACCCCGGCGTAGCCGATATTGTGAGGCTCCAGGTAGATCCACAGCAGCGGATCGCCGACGCGCTCCAGGCGCATCAGCAAAGTGCCCGGGCCGACATTCTCACCGGGCGTCACCAGGACCTCGGCGATACGCCCAGGCTCGGGGGCGACCAGCGACAGCGCCTGCAAACGGGTCTGCAGCCATTGCCGTTCGGCGTTCTGCTCGATCAGCTGGCGGTCGAACTCGCGCGGTTGGCGGGTCAGCTGTTCGCGGCGCTCGAAGGCCGCCAGCTCGGCCTGGCGTCGGTCCTGTTCCGCCTGCGCGGCCATCAACTCACCGCGGGTGGCCGCGCCTTGGGCGAGCAGGGCAGATAGCTCTCGTACCCGCTGGCCCGCACGCCCGGCGCTGGCCCGCAGCGACTGTCGTTCGCGGCTCACCCATTCGGAATCCGTAGCGGTCGGCATCTCGGTGGGCATGGCGGCCAGTTGTTGCAGGCGTACGCGCCACTCCGGGTTGTCCAGGTTCACCAGCAACTGGCCGGGCTGGACCTGCTCGCCGGCTGTCACATGCAACCGCTCGACCCGGCCGGCATCACGGGCGCGCACTTCTTCGATGGGCAGGCGCAATTGCGCCGGGGCATCGATCAGGACCAGGCTGAACAACAGCTTGCCCAGCAACCACAGCAGCGGGCTGGCGACCAGGAACAGGATCAGGTACCAGCGCAGGCGAAACGCCATGCGCTTGCCCGGCGCGTAGAGCACCTTCAGGCCATGGTCATGGGTCGGGTTCAGTTCCTTGGGGCTGTCAAAGCGAATGTTCATGGGCCGTTCACCGTTTGGGATAGTCAGCCCAGGCTTGCCAGTCGATCCCGGCGATGCCCTGGGGGGATAAGTGTTTGCGCCACGTAGCGACCTGTTGTTGCAAGTGCGCCGGCGGCTGCCCGGCCCAGCTCTCGCTCTTGAGCAGCTGCGGCTCGATGCTCTGGGCCAGGCGGAAGCGCAGGTCGGGCCAACGCTTGGCAATGGCGTTGGCCCGCTGGATGCCGCGTTCGCTGTTGCTGGTGTAGATCATCACGCTCACCTGGCGTACGCCGAGGCCGGGCAAGGCACAGGGCACGCAGGTCTTGGCGGGCGGGTCGGGTTCGAACCAGCGGGGGTGGCTGGCGATTTCCACCGGCCATGGGCTGGACTGTACGGCGGCCGTGAGTGTGCCCAGCCAATCGCGCAGGCGCTGCTCAGGCACTGGCCAGCCGAGCTGTTCGACTTCAAGGTCCAGGTGCAGGCTGTCGAAGGCCAGGCCGTCGAGTTTCTTGACCAGTTCGATCAGCTCATGGCGTTGGGCCGGCTCGATCCAGCTAGGATCGCCGAGCAGCAGGCTTACCTGAAGACCTTGGCGCGAGGCTTGCGCCAGCAGTTGCTCCAGGGCCTGGCGGGTGGCAGACAGGTTGCGCACCTGCGTCGCATCCAGGCCCAGGTAGATCTTCTGCATGCCGGCCTGCTGCAAGGCTTGCAGTTCGGCAGGGCGACGGCGTGGGTCGAGCAGCGCAGCACTGTTCCAGACATAGGTGCCCTGGTTCCAGCCGTCAGTGCGGGTAGTCGTGTCGCGCACGGCGGAGATGGGCAGCAGCGGCGGTGCCGCGGCCAGGGTCAGCGGTGCCGCGGTATCATTCAAGGCGGTCCATTGCTGCCGCTCGCGCCCCAGCAGTTGTTCGGCCTGGGGCGCATCTTCGAGCAGCAGGTCGAGGTTGGCCTGGCGCAACCAGGCGGCGTGCCAGGCCGCGATCAGGTCCAGGCCGCTCTGGTAGTAGAGCCGCTGGGCCATCATCTGGCCGTCGAAACCATCATCGCCACCGCCGATGTTGCGCCGTTTTTCCTCTTCCAGGGCCTGGGCGACGACGCTGCGCTGCTGGCGCCGCTGCTCGAGGGTGAGCTGCCCGGCGCGCTGTGCACGCAGAGCCTTGTTGAGCTCAAGGCCCAAGGTCTGGCGTTCTGCCTCGAGGCGTTCGCTGGCCGCATCATAGCGAGCCTGGGCCAGCTGCTTGCGCGCACGGCTGTTGCCGACCACGTCGAAGGGCATGGAAAAGTTCAACGCCACCAACAGGCCGCTGCCGGACTTGTCCGAGCCGCTGCGGTACTCCTTGCTACCGGCAAGGATCACATCCGAGTCGATGGCGTTGTACCAAGGGCTGTCACGCTGGGCGTCGGCCTGGGCGAGCAGGTTCTGCTTCTCGCTGATACGGGGATGGCGGCCCAGCACGGCTTGCCAGCGATCGAGCGGCTCCGGTGCCAGGGCCAGGGGTTCGGCCGCCGCCTGGGCGCCCTCGGGTACCGGTTGGCCGCTGAGCAGGGCAAGGTCGGCGCGGATGTCCGCCTCCAACTGGGGTAGCCCATCGCAACGCTGGGTCATGGCCTGCCATTCACTCAGGCGCAGTTGTGCCTGGGAGTCGCGCAGCCAGCCTTTTTCACGGCGCATACGGATCTTGCCCGCGGCATCCGAGGCACCGGCCTTGAGCGATTGGCACAGCGCAAGCTCCTGTTGCGCCCGCCACCAGTCGGCATAGGCGCTGCGCAATGCCAGGCGCCGGCTGGAGCGCTCAAGGGCCTGGCGCATCTGCTGGCGTTGTTGCTCGTACTGGTTGCTCTCCAGCAGCTCGAGCTGACGGTTGAGGCTGCCGAGCAGGGGATGACGCACCCCCAGGTTGAGGTTGCGCCCATAGTAGTCGTCGCGGATGTCTTCGGTGACCAGCTCTTCGAAGCGGCCGACGCTGGCCCCGGCGAACACCTGCCAGCCAGCGCGGTCTTCGTGCAGCTTGGCTTCGGCCTGCAAGGCGCGCAGGTCGGCCGCGCCGGCCCGGGCCAGGGGGTTGTCCTGCTGCCTGTCGAGCAGTTCCTGCAACGTCAGGAGCTGCCCTTGGGCCAGACCGCTGGTCATGGACAAGGTCAATACCAGGAGAAATGAACGCATCTAGAACCTCGTGGCTTTCTTGAGGACCCACCAAGGCGCCATGCTGCTTTCCTCATGGCCGCGACGGAAAATTTCATTGAGCATGGCCACCGCACTCCAGCAGCGCATGACCAGCATGAACAACGGGAATACCGGTACCAGCACGGCCAGGCGTGCATCCTGGCGTGGCCGGTCGGACACCATCAGCAGCATCACCAGGAACAGCACCAAAGTGATCGACAGGTACAGCAGGTAGATCAATGACGCGAGCACGAACAGCGTGGTGCCCGGCAGGACGAACACAGCCAGCAGTAGGTAGCCGAGGATGATGAACGGCAGCACCAGCTGGAAGAAGAAGCCGCTGAGCAGGATCATGAGGAAGGTCGGCCAGCCCAGCAGCGTCGGGTTGATGTTGTGGTTGTGCTTGCGCACGTAGAGGAAGAACAGGTCGCCGTCCCAGCGCAGACGCTGCATGAGGAACTGGCGGAAGGTCACGGGCGCGTCGGTGTGCCCGACGGCCTGGGGCTCGAAGGGAATGCGCAGGTCGTGGCGGGCGAAGTAGCTCTTGATTCGCAGAGTCAGGTCCAGGTCCTCTGCGGTGTGGGTGTTCCAGCCGCCGATCTTGACCAGGAAGCTGCGCCTGAACGCGCCGAAGGCACCGGACACGTTGTTGACCAGGTTCCATTCTGCCAGGCCGATCTTGGACATGTGGATCGACAGCAGGTATTCCAGTGCCTGCATCGCTGTCGTCACCGACGCCCAGGTGTTGCGTACTCGCAGGCTGCCGGCCACCGCCGGTACCGAAGGGTCGGCGAAATGGCGGACGATCGAGCTGACCATGTTGTTGTCGAACGAGGTGTCGCCATCAAGGGCCATGACGATTTCGCCACTGGCCAGCGACAGCCCCGCATTGAGCGACGATACGCGCCCGCCGCGCTGCCACTTGGCGATCGGTCGCAGATGACGCTTGGGATATAAGTGTGAATCGAGGCGGAAGCTGCGCACGGCCTGCAGGGTCGGCTGGTTGACGGTGGCGCCATCGACCACCGGTATCAGCTCGATGTGCCCTGGGTAGGTCTGCTCGCACAGGCTGAGCAGGGTCTTCTGCACATCCATCCCTTCGCTGTAGCAGGTGATGATGCACGAGACCCGGGGGCGATAAAGGGTCACTTGGGGGGTGGAGGCGTGGCGGCGCACGAACCAGCGCAGTACCCCCAGCAGTACCAGCAGGGTCAGGGGCAGTTCCAGCATCAGGAAGTAGGGAAACAGCATCAGGAACACGCGGCTCAGGCCATCGGGCCCGGTCAGCGGGTACAGCGCGTTGTACAGCTGCTCGAAAAAGGGCGGCATGGCGCTCTCCTCATGCCAGACCGCTGGCCACCCGGGCCAGCAGCAGTTCGGCATTCTCGTCACCATGAAGGTCCTGGGGAGCGGTCAGGCTGGAGATGCGCAGGCTGATGCTGCTCACCTCAGGGTCGCTGAACAGCTCCGCGACCTGGCCCAGGCGCCGCTTGACCGTCTCCAGCCCCTGTGCGCCGGTATGGGGCAGCAAGACCCAGAGGATTTCCTCCGTGCCGCGTGAACAACGGTCGGTTTCGCGCAGTGCTTCCTGCAGCCGAGCCACCAGGCTGTCGATGAAGGCGTGCCCGCGGTGTTCGCCCAGGCGCAGGAGCGTCTGGCCGAGGTTGATGAAGCGCAGGCCCAGTACCGAGAAGGTCGAAGTGTCATAGCGCCGCACGATCTGCAATTGCCAGCTGAGCAGGTCGTGGAAGGCGCGTCCGCCCAGCAGGTTCAGCCGGTTGAAGTGGCTGATGTCGCCGCTCGCGCTGTCCAGGCCCTGACGGCAGCGCAGGCGACCGGCCTCGGTCAGCCTGTAGTGACGGATCTCACGGACGCGCAAGCGCTCCGGTGCATGGGCCTGGCCACAATCCATGCAGCGTGCTTGCACGGTGGCGTCGACGAAGAACGCCTTGCAGCTGCGGCAGCAATAGTTCTCCAGGGGCCGATCGTAATCGCTGCCAATGTGGCGCAGCTGCTTGAGGCAGTTGGGGCACAGCAGCATCGCGTTCTTCAGGAACGCATCCTGGGGCGCCACGTGGCCGCAGGTGAAGCAGTGCAGCGCCGGTTGCCGGGAAATGTCCAGGTCCTGGCATTCGGGGCAGACGTCGACGAAATTCAAACGCCCGCTGCCGCATTCGCCACACAGGCGGATGCGGTCGAGCATGTCGCCTTCCTCGAGCCAGTCTTGCTGCGCCATCAGGCTCAGCCAGGCAAAGCTGTTGACATGCTCTTCACCGGCCAGGGCCTCGAGCAGCGGGTAGCGGTAGTGCTGGGCGACGCGCGGGTCGCGCACGGCGAGGATCTGCGCACTGGCGCGCATCCACAGCCAGGCCAGTATACGGCCCTCGAAGCGATCGGCTGCCAGCGATGACTCGAAGCGGGCAAAGCGCGACTGCCACAATTGCCAGCGCATGGACAATTCGGTCTGGTCCGCAGGCACCGGCCCATCGCCCAGCGCGTGGCAGCCATCGTCCAGGTCGCGGCAACAGTAGATCAGGTGGAAACGGTAGGGGCTGGCGTTGCGCAAAGCATGCAGGGAGCGGCTGGCAACCGCGGCGGGCTGGTCGATCAACAGTACATCGAATACAGGCGCGGCCAGCAGGCTGTCCAGGTCGGCGAAGCAGTCCAGTGTCGCGCCCCCATGGCTCGACACCAGCCCGCCCAGTACCGCGATACGAGGAGTCGGGTTCGGCATGTCGTATTTCCTTGTAGGTTCAAAGAACAACGTGCAGCCAGAAACCCGGCGACTATAGAGTGAGCGTCAAAAACCCGCTAATAATTTTTAGCGCTTAGTAAATATGACGTTAATTTGACTTTCTGGGCGGGCGGTAGGTTCACGGCTGAGACACCATGGTTCAGCGATTTAGCGTGAATACTTAGGAAACAGGGTCAGAAAAGGCGTTTTTCGTTAGAAAAATGACGACCTCACAACACACCCTTGGGCGCCCGCCCGGGCAGGGTTCTCTCTTGCTGTGACGGTACGGGGGCATCGCGAGGCAGAGGCCTTGCGTTGCCTGGGTACGTCATGCCAGTGCCTCGCTACGACGTGTTGGGGTTGCAACCGGCAAACGGATTGAAATGGCCCTATTCAGACCGTTATAAGGACGCTTCCATCCCTTTTGGAACCCTACCCATGACCGTTGAATTTCGTCCGGCGCGTCGCTCGGATGCCCGTGATATCGCCCGGCTGTTCCAGATCACTTCCGAAGGGGTGGCCGATTACATCTGGAGCCAGCTGGCCGAGCCAGGGCAGGCGTTGCTGGATGTCGGTGCCATCCGTTATGCCCGGGACGATGTGGATTTTTCGTACCAGAACTGCCTGATCGCCGAAGCACAAGGGCGGGTGATCGGCATGATGCACAGCTATGCGATGTATCACGACCCGGAAGCCGAGCCTGTGACCGACCCAGTGCTGGCACCCTACGCCGACATGGAAGTACCGGACACGCTTTACATTTCCAGCTTGGCGCTGCATGACGGCTGGCGTAACCAGGGCCTGGGCGCGCGCTTTCTCGAACTCGCCCAGGCACGCGCCGACCAACTGGGGCTCAAAGGCCTGAGCCTGATCGACTATGCCGAGAACACCGGGGCACGGCGCTTCTACGAACGCAAGGGCTTCGGCATCGTCAAGACCTGCCGGATCGCGCCACATCCGATGGTACGGGTGACGGGGGACGCCTACCTGATGTATCGGCCCAGCGCCGGTGCCGTGCAGGCCTGACTCGACGCCGGCCAGCGGGCTCGCAATGGGCCCGCTGGCCGGGCCGGTACAGTATCACCAGTTGTGCGTATAGCTGGCTGTCAGCACGGTCCCGGGTGCCGGCAGGTGGCTGGTGTTGTTGTTATTGCGCAGCAATTGGCTGTAGAGCGGGTAGTAGTCCCGATTGAACAGGTTCTGGATGCCGATGCTCACCTGGTCATCGGGGGTTAGCCGATACTGGCTCACCAGGTCCACTGTCGTGTAGGTGCTGACCTGGTGGCGGCCGAAGCTGTCGACACCATCGAGGCGATAGTCCTTGGAATCGAAGAACGTGGCCTGGAGCCGGTTGTTCCATTCGAAGGTCGGTTTGTACTGGATGTAGGCAGTCAGCTTCAACGGCGGCACGCGATAACCGGTCATGTCCTGCCAGCCCTTGCCGTCCGGCTTCTCGCGCCCTTGCATCCAGGTCGCGCTACCGCCTGCACCCCACACTTCGTCATCGGCGAGCCAGTCTGCACTGGCTTCGACGCCGTACACACGCTCTTTGGTCCGGGTGAGAATCAGGCCGTTGTTGAAGCTTTGTACATCGCCCAGCTTGGAGGTGGTGTAGAACAGCGCCAGGGTACCCAGGGTGTTGCTGCCCAGCTCGCCGCGCCAGCCAAGCTCGTAGTTGTTGGTCTTGACCGGCTCCAGGTTCGAGGCGCCGAGATCGAAACCACGGCGCGCATTGCGCAGCTGGATACCGATGTCAGGCAACTGGAAGCCCTGGCTGAAGGAGGCATAGATTTCCTGGCCGGCGACCGGCGAATAGACGATGCCGATGTTCGACAGCAGCGCATCGTAGTCGATGTCGCCGCCCTTGACCGTGGCCGGCGCAGCCGCCTTGGACTCGGACAACGGGATGAAGTCATCGAACTTGGCCGTGGAATACTCGTAGCGCAGGCCGCCGTCGATCGACCAATGCTCGTTGAAACGGTGCTGCAGCTGGGCGAATGCGCCAGCGCTTCGGGTTTTGAGCGGCGGCATGTAGGTAAGCTTGCCGGTCTTGTCGAACACCAGGCCGCCACTGGCGTCGTAGGCGTCCGGGTCGAACACGTCCAGCGGCATGTCGCTGCGTTCCTGGTTGTAGTCGCCGCCCCATACCAGTTCCGTGTTGCCGCTCTCGCCAAGCGGGGTGCGCAGGGTCAGGCGGCTGCCGAACACTTCGCTGTTTTGCATCACCTGGTCGACATTGCCGCCACGGGTTGCGACGGCGCGGGCGTCGAAGGGGGTGAAACGGGTGAAGTAGTCCCGGTAGTACAGCTGGGCGGAGAGTCGGCTGCCGAGAATGTCCAGGTTCTCGTACTCAAGGTTCACCAAGGTGTTGCGAATGCGGTTCTGCTCGTCCAGGTCCAGGCCTTTGATCGCATTGGCCGGGACCGAACCTGGCGGGAGCTTGGCAACGCTCGGGTCGGTGGCGTAGTCGGTGTCCTGGCGTGCGTCGTAGTGACTGACCGCGAGCTGGACCCGTTGGTCCTCGTCGATGTGCAGCCCGAGCTTGCCCCCTATGTTGTAGATGTTCGAGTCGAACAGGTCGCCCTGGCTGGGTTCGGGCGCGATGCGGTCGCCGTTGGCATCGTACGAGGCACCGACGTGGCGGGTACCGAAATCGAACGCGTAGTCCACGGCTCCCTGGGAGCCTGCAACGTACTGCTGGAACTGGCCGCCCAGCCCGTCGCTGCCCAGGCGGGTCAGGGGCGAGGTGGCGCTCAGGCTGGTTTCGGCCCGGAACTCGCCGCCAGCGGGGCGGGTGGTGATGGAAATAATGCCGCCGGTGGCGCCGCTGCCATAGATGGCGCTGCTGCCGCGAATGACTTCGACCCGCTCGATCAGGGCAGGGTCGATATTGGCCAGGTTGCGCGAGGAGTCGCGGTTGGTATTGAGGGGCACGCCATCGACCATGATCAGCATGCTGCGCCCGCGCAGGGTCTGGCCGTATTCGGTGATCGTGCGGCTGGAGTCGGACATGCCCGGGACCACCTTGGCCAGTACCGTGGCCAGGCTGTCGGAGCCCTGGCGCAGCTCCTGCAGTTGGGCATGGTCGATGACAGTGGATTGGCGGGTGGCCGAAACCAGGTCGCTGCTGGTGCGCGAGGCAGTGATTTCCATCTGCGCCATTTCCAGGGGTTGGCTCGGCGCGGCCGTGGCGGCTTCCTGGGCTGCGCTGGACGGAACGATGATGAAGGTGTGTTCGTCCTTGGCCTGCGCTTGCAGGCCGCTGTCCTCGAGCAGCTTGTGCAGGGCTTCCTCCGGCGTGAACCGGCCTTTGATTGCAGGGGCCTGACGGCCTGCGCCCAGGTCGCCGGCAAAGATGATCTGCACCGAGGACTGGTGGGCGAGGGTATTGATGGCCTGCCCGAGCGGGGCGGCCGGCAGGTCTACGTCCAGCTTTTCCCGACCTTGGGCCGACATCGCGATGAACAGGCTGCTGGCCAGCAATGACAGGCGTAGGGAGCGATTCCTGAAGGAAGAATGCACGTCTGGAATTCCTTTGTAGGTTGGCTTTTTCCCTATAGCCGCCGCGCAAATCCAGAAACCCTACCTGCTTCTGAGAATTATTTTCTTGTCGTTTTGCGTTGAACCTGTACGGTGCCGTCCGCTTGGCGCAGCACGGCAACCGGGAGGATGCTCGGCAGCAGGTCGAGCAGTCGATCGACCTTGTGTGTGTCGAAGACGCCCGTCACCTTGAGCGCGGCCAGGCTGGGGTCGCCCATTTCGATGGGTGCCTTGCGATACCGGCGCAGCACCGCGATCGCCTCGTCCAGCGGCGTCTGCTCGAACACGATGCGGTCATCCTTCCAGGCCATGGCGGTGGCGGCGTCGGCCTTGGCGACCGGCGTCAATTGCCCGCCGATCGAGTCGACCTGTTGCCCCGGCATCAGGATGGCCGGGGGTTGCGCCGCGTTCGCCGGCGCGACTTCGACGCGCCCACGGGCCAAGGTCACGCGTATGTCGTCGTTACCCAGGCGCCGCACATTGAACAAGGTGCCGAGCACCTCGACCCGCGCGGTGCCGGCTGACACCACGAACGGGCGGTACACAGCCGCAGCGACATCGAACAGCACCTGCCCGACACGCAAGTCGACCTGGCGACTGAACAGACGCCAACGCACCTCGACCTGGCTGGCGCTGTCGAGCAGCAGCGTACTGCCATCTTCCAGGGCCACTGAACGTCGCTCGCCGATGGCGGTATCGAAACGCTCGGTCTTGTATGCCGGGTTCAACCATGCCAGTGCCCCGCAGGCGAGCGTGATCGAGAGCGCGAGGCCGACGACCTTGGGCGATCTGCGCGGCCTTGGCTCGCAAGCCGGTAGCGGAAACAGGGTTTTCAGCGTTTCCCGATGACGCCCCAGGGCCTCGTCCACCGGCGCTGGCCCGGTTTTCTTCGAAGGGCCGGTCATGGGTGAACCTCGCCACGGCCAAGCCGTTCCCGGCAGGTGGCCAACCCCAGGCGCAGGTGCTTTTCGACTGTCTTGATGGAGATGCCAAGGCGTGTGGCCACTTCTGCCTGGGGAATCTCGTGGATTTTGTGCATGACGAATACGGCCTGGCAACGCGGGGGAAGGGCGGCGATGGCGTCGACGAGCAATTGGAATTCGTGCTCGGCTTCATGACGGCCCACGGGTGTCGCTGCCGTACAGGCGACCTCGGGAAGCTCGGGCACTGCATCCACCCACACGGCCCGCCGACGCTCGCTTCGATAGCGACTGATCGCCGTATCGTGGGAAATTTTTCGCAGCAGGGCAAGGGGCGTGCGTACGACTTCTTTCTCGTCGCGCTCGAGCAACTGCACGCACATGTCATGCACCACATCGTGCGCTGTGTTCCGGTCGCCGAAGCGACGGCGAACGTGGTCCACGAGCTCGTCGTAGTGGCGTACCAGGGCGGACAACAACGTTGGTTTGGTGGGGTCGAGCGACACGATGCACCCAGGAAAGGAGCTTGGCTTCGGGGGAGGTCGCTGAGTGTAAATGAGAAATAATCGCGAATAAACACCCTCTATCTGCGGATGCATGTCTGGCGAGATCGCCGGAAGGAGGGTGCGAGGGGCGTCAATTCAATGACTTATTTTCTAGTTGTATATTATTTGTTCGTTTTTGTGGCGGAAAATTGACCTTGCAGGTATAGTCATCCGGCTTCTGCCGACAGGATCGTTTGTTTGACTGACAGGGATTTATCAGTATGCCGAACTCCACCCCTCGCATTGCGGTGTCCACTGGACTGATATCACGCCATGGTGGCACGACATCGCACCGCCTCGCCGCCATCGCAGCTATCGCAACCCCCTCCTTGTATGCCTCGCGCAGCGCAAGACGCTGCTGCCACCCACGTTCGCCTGGTGTCTTGACCTGGGTGGGCGCTGCGTTGCGCCCATCGACGGGCCGGCGCCGGCCGGCATGGGCAAGCTGAAGACCAAGCCCTGAAACAAAGGCAGCGTTCACGCCGACACGCCCGAGCGTGATCGACGGCGGCGCTTGCCTGCGATTCACGACTTGATATCCGACCCGGCCGGCCTTGCCGCAGAGGTCTTCATCTTTACGTTGACCCAAACATTTCTTATGCGAAGCCTTGATGATGTTCCAACTGTGCCAGCTTTCTGGCGGGCACGTTCCCGGGTCCTTTCAGGCGGTGCGTGCGCAACCTGGGTCGCCGGGTTGCTGTTGTGCACTCCCTGGGCCCAGGCACAGGACGGCTATGACGCCCTGGTGATCAAAGCACGGGCCGGCGATCATGCGCCGGCCCTGGATTACCTGGCGCGCCAGCCGGTGACGCCGCGCTATCTCAATGACCATGTCGCCATCGCCAGCTGGGCCGGGCGCGATCAGGAAGTGGTGCAGGTCTACGAGGCCAACCGGGGCAAGGGCATGTTGAGCGTCGATTCGCAGGCCCTTGTGGCCCGCGCCTACCGTAACCTGAAACGCTGGAACGAGGCCTTGGCGGTGTACCGCCAAGGATTGGCCCAGGCGCCACGACACAGTGCCTTGCGGGTGGGGGAGGTGATGACCCTGGCCGATGCCGGGCAGCACGACCAGGCCCTGCGCCGCGCGCAGGCGCTGGTGCGCGCGCTGCCCGGGGAGGCCGACGCGCACATTGCCCTGGCTTACGCCCATACCCGTGCGGGCCAGCCCTATGCCGCGCTGTCCGAGCTGGACAAGGCGAACAGCCTGGCTCCGGGCAAGGGTTACGTTCGCAGTGAGTACATGCGCGGCCTGGAGGGGGCCAACCTGCCCGAGGCAGCGCTGCGCGAGGGCATGGCGCAGCCTGGGTTGGTCGACGACGCCCAAACTCGACGCCTGCAAGCCGATGCCTTGGCGCGCCAGGTGCGCTTTGCCCAGCTCCCGGTACGTCGCGAGGCCGATCGGTTCGTGATCGCCGATCGCGCCATCGCGCGCTCGGACGCATTGCTGGAAGCATGGAAGGCGTTGCCGGGCGCCGAGCAGGAGCGCAACCGCGTGCGCATCGACCGCCTGGGGGCGTTGTACGCACGCATGCGGATGCAACAGGTGGCGCAGGAATACCAGCAACTGCGCCAGGCGCAGGTCGAGCTGCCGGCCTACGCCGAACGCTGGGTCGCTGGCGCCTACCTGTACCTGCGTCAGCCCGCCGCTGCGGCCGCGCTGTACCGCAAGGTGCTGGCCGGCGAGTCGCCGAAGGACCTGGAATGGACGGAAGACAACCAAGGGTTGTTCTATGCCTTGGTGGAAAGCGAGCAGCTCGCGCCTATCCAGCCGATGACCGAACAGTTGGTCGCGCAGCAGCCGGTGCTGACCTACCCGCAGGGCGCCGCCGTCGGCGTGCCCAACCCGGACCGCCTGGACGCGAAGGTGATGCAGGCCAATGCGTATCTATACCGTGACCAGTTGGAGCAGGCGCAGCAGGCCTTCGAGGCGTTGACCCATGCGGCGCCGGCGAATGGCGGGCTCAATACCGGTCTGGCCAGTGTCTATTTGGCGCGTGGTTGGCCGCGCCGGGCCGAGGATGTGCTCAAGAGCGCCGAATCCCTCGGCCCGCGAGAGGCCGCGTTGGAGGTGCAGCAGGGGCTTACCGCGTTGGCGCTTCAGGAGTGGCGACAGGCCGACCTGCTGGCCGATGACGTCATCCAGCGTTTCCCCGAACAACTGCCGGCGCAGCGCCTGGACAAGCTGCGCAAAGTGCACCATATGTTCGAGCTGCAGGTGAATGCCTATGCCGGGCGCAGCAACGGTGGCGGCGACGCGGTCGGCAACCGCGACTTCGGCATCGACAGCGTGCTCTACAGCCCGCCGATGGACGACAATTGGCGGGTCTTCGCTGGTGCCGGCTACGCCACCGGTGATTTTCTCGAGGGCACCGGCCATTACCGCTACCAGCGCGCGGGGCTGGAGTGGCGCGACCGTGGCAACACGGTCGAAGGCGAGCTCTCGCACAACGCCTATGGCGATGGCGACAAGCCTGGCGCGCGCCTTTCCGGCAGCCACGAGATCGACGATCACTGGCAGTACGGCTGGAGTGCCGAATACCTATCGCGCGAAACCCCCTTGCGCGCACTCAACAGTGGCATCCGCTCCAACGCCGGCAGCGCCTGGCTGGCCTGGCGCCAGGATGAAACCCGCGAGGCGAGGCTCGCCTTCACCCCACAGCGCTTCAGCGACGGCAACCAGCGCATCGGCCTGGTACTGACCGGCCGTCAGCAGGTCTACAACCAGCCGTACCTGAAGGCCGATATCGGCTTGGAAGTGGGCGCCAGCCACAACAGCAAGTCGGACGACGTTCCGTACTACAACCCCAAGCGCGACCTCAGCGTGCTGCCGACCCTGGATATCGACCACATCCTCTACCGGCACTACCAGACCGTCTGGAGCCAGCAGGCGCAGTTCGGCGTCGGCACCTATAGCCAGCAGGGCCACGGCACCGAGCCGATCGCCCTGGTCGGCTATGGGCAGCGCCTGAAGTTCGACGACCGCTTCGATGGCGGCGTGAACCTCACGGCCATGAGCCGCCCCTACGACGGCGATCGCGAAATGGACTACCGCCTGATGCTCGACATCAACTACCGCTTCTGAGGATCTTGGACATGAATGTCTTGTTTCGCATGCTCTGCCTGGTCGCGCTGTTGACCGGCTGCGCCGCCGAAGCGCCGCCCTTCGTTGCACCCAAGGAGCGCCCGGTGGCCATCAGCGAGTCGCCTTGGCCGTCCGGTCGTCTGTTGACCCTGGCCTACCACGATGTGGATGACATCGACGGCAACCAGGCCTACATCACCACCCGTACCGCTCACCTGATCGACCAGTTGGCCTGGCTGCGCGAGCAAGGTTTCCAGGCCGTCTCCGTCGATCAGATCATCGCCGCCCGTGAAGGCCGCGCGCCGCTACCGGACAAGCCGCTGTTGCTCAGCTTCGATGACGGCTACAGCAGTTTCCATAGCCGCGTGCTGCCGATACTCAAGGCCTATGGATGGCCGGCGATCATGGCGCCGGTGGGTGTCTGGCTCAAGACTGCGCCGAACCAGGCGGTGGACTTTGGCGGCTTGCCCACCCCGCGCGAGCGTTTCCTGACGGTGGAGCAGGTGCGTGAGCTGGCGCAGTCGAACCTGGTGGAGATCGGCGCACACACCTACGCGTCGCACCTTGGCCTGCTAGCCAACCCCCAGGGCAATACGCTGCCGGCGGTGGCCAACCGCCTGTACCTGGCCAAGGAGCAGCGCTACGAGACCGACGCCGAGCTACGCCAGCGCCTGGACACGGACGTCGCGGCCATCAGCGCCACGCTCAAGGCCATTACCGGCAAGGCCCCGCGCGTCTGGGTCTGGCCTTACGGCGCCGCCGGCGGCACTACCCTGCAGATCGTGGGCGAGCATGGCTATGGGTTGGCGCTGACGCTCGACGATGGCCTTGGCAGCGTGGACGACCTGATGAGCGTGCCGCGCTACCTGGTCAACGGCGACCCGGAGATGCGCACCTTCGCCGCCGACATCAACAGCGTGCAGGAGCAAGGCCCGCTGCGCGTTGCCCATGTCGACCTGGACTATGTCTACGACCCTGACCCGGCGCGCACCGACGCCAATGTCGGCACACTGGTGCAGCGGATCGCCGACCTGGGCGTCAACACCGTGTTCCTGCAGGCCTTCGCCGACCCGAAGGGCGACGGTAACATCCACGCCCTGTACTTCCCCAACCGGCACCTGCCGATGCGTGCGGACCTGTTCAACCGTGTCGCCTGGCAACTGCGCACCCGGGCAGGTGCCAGCGTCTATGCATGGATGCCGGTCCTGGCCTTCGAACTGGACGACACCTTGCCGCGGGTGCAGGCCTGGGACCCGCAGACCGGCAGCGTGGCGGTAGCCCCGGATCAATACCGGCGTTTGTCGCCGTTCGATCCGCAGGTGCGCCAGCAGATCGGCGAGATCTACGAAGACCTGGCCAAGCACGCCAGCTTCCAGGGCATCCTGTTCCATGACGACGCGGTGCTGTCGGACTTCGAGGATGCCAGCCCCGGCGCCCTGGCGGCCTACCGCCAGGCCGGCCTGCCGGGCGACCTACATGCATTGCGCGGCGACGAGCGGACCCTGCAGCGCTGGACACGCTACAAGAGCCGCTACCTGATCGACCTGACCCGCGAGCTGACGGCCAAGGTTCGGGCGATCCGTGGGCCACAGGTGCTGACGGCGCGCAATATCTTCGCCCAGCCGATTCTCGACCCGCAGGCCGAAACCTGGTTCGCGCAGAACCTCGACGACTTCCTCGCCACCTACGACTGGACGGCGCCGATGGCCATGCCACTGATGGAAGGGGAGGCGCTGGAAGCATCGAACGCCTGGCTTGACCGGTTGGTGCAGCAGGTGGCCAAGCGCCCGGGCGCTCTGGAGCGCAGTGTATTCGAACTGCAGGCGCGTGACTGGCGCCCGGGCCATGAGGCGCCGATCGAGGCGCGGCAACTGGCCGAGTGGGCGAAGCGCCTGCGCTGGAACGGCGTGCGCCACTACGGCTATTACCCGGATGACTTCTTCAACGACCAGCCCGGCCTTGAAACCACACGTGCTGCCTTCTCCTCTTCCTGGTATCCGAAACTATGACCGATCGAATCGTAGCCCTGCTGATCCTGGTGGTGATACTGGGCGCTCCCGTTGGAATGGCGCTGGTCGTCACAGGTGAACTGTTGCTTAACTTCGTGTTTTTCTACCC
Source organism: Pseudomonas sp. p1(2021b) (assembly GCF_020151015.1). Taxonomy (NCBI): domain Bacteria; kingdom Pseudomonadati; phylum Pseudomonadota; class Gammaproteobacteria; order Pseudomonadales; family Pseudomonadaceae; genus Pseudomonas; species Pseudomonas sp. p1(2021b). The sequence continues at coordinate 2,867,448 of NZ_CP083746.1, read as the reverse complement.
GCTGTTCATGTCGGCGTTGTGGATGGCCGGTGGCACCTATTTCTGGCTGCATTGGGAGCGCCATTGGCCGTGGCGCCAGGGCGTGCCTGGGCTCAGTGGCAACCCGCTGGTGAGCATTCTCATCCCTTGCTACAACGAAGGCCCGAACGCGCGGGAGACCATCGGCGCGGCTCTGGCGCAGCGCTATGAACATATAGAGGTGATCGCCATCAACGATGGCTCCAGGGACGATACCCGCGAGGTGCTCGACGCCCTGGCCGTGCAGCACCCGCGCCTGCGGGTGCTGCACTTGGCGCAGAACCAGGGCAAGGCGGTGGCCCTGCGCATGGGCGCCTTGGCGGCGCACAGCGAATACCTGGTGTGTATCGACGGCGATGCGCTGCTCGACCCTGACGCCGTCTCCTACCTGGTGGCGCCGCTGATCGACAACCCGCGCGTCGGGGCCGTTACTGGCAACCCCCGCATCCGCACACGCTCGACGTTGGTCGGGCGCGTCCAGGTCGGCGAGTTTTCCTCGATCATCGGGCTGATCAAGCGCACCCAGCGCGTCTACGGCCGGGTCTTCACCGTTTCCGGCGTGGTCGCGGCGTTCCGCCGTAGCGCGCTCGATCGGGTCGGCTTCTGGAGCCCGGACATGATCACCGAGGACATCGACATCAGCTGGAAGCTGCAGCTCGATCATTGGTCGATCTTCTACGAGCCGCGTGCGCTGTGCTGGATCCTCATGCCCGAGACGCTACGTGGACTGTGGAAGCAGCGTTTGCGCTGGGCCCAGGGCGGTGCCGAGGTGCTGCTCAAGAACATCCGGACGATCTGGCGCTGGCGCCTGCGCTACATGTGGCCGCTGCTGATCGAGTTCTGCCTGTCGGCGACCTGGGCCTTCACCTTCGCCCTGACGCTCCTGCTGTGGGGCGTCGGCTACCTGGTCGAGCTGCCGCCAGAATTGCGCGTGGCCGGCATCGTACCGCCAGCCTTCACCGGCATGCTGCTGGCGGTGGTCTGCTTGCTGCAGTTCGCCTTGAGCCTGCTGATCGAGCGACGTTACGAAAAACGCCTGGGCAGGAACCTGTTCTGGGTCATCTGGTACCCCTTCGCCTTCTGGCTGGTAACCCTCATGACCACCTTGGTCAGCTTCCCCAAGGTCATGCTCAAGGTGCGCCAGCAGCGCGCACGCTGGACCAGCCCGGACCGTGGAATCAAAAGGAACCCTACTGCATGACGCTGATCAAGACTTCGCAGCATTGGTTGCATCGGATGATCGACCTGGTGCTCACCCTGGCGGCGTGGGCAGCATTCACCTTTCTGCTGGTGCGTGGCCTGAAGGCCATGGCTGAAGCCTCGCGCAGTGGCGCGCAGCAGGACCTGACGGAACAAATGGTACATACCTTCGGCACCCTGATGGTCTATACGCTGTGCGCCGTATTGATCGGGTTGGCGCTGTTCGCCTGGGCCAAGTACAACGAAATGCGCGCCCGGCGTTTCGACCGACGCACACGCGTGTCGGACATCTGCGAGCGGACTCTGATGAGAAGCTTTGGCGTCACCTCTGAAACCTACCGGCGCCTGAGGGTGCAGCAGGTGGTCGTCCTGCACAACGATGAGATCGGCGATCTGGTATGGGTAGAAGACCCTGTTTTCGAGGTGAGCGAGAAGCCGAGCATGGCCTGAGTCCGGCGTGACCGGCGGTTTGCCCTGCAAGGCGCCGGAACGGCCTTGTCCGCAGGTGTCGCGATTCAGTGCTCACCCTGTAGCAGGGGCAGGCGAATGACGAACGTCGTGCCCTGGTCGACCTGGCTCTGGCAGCCGATCTCGCCGCCATGGCGGTCGACCACGGTCTTCACCATCGCCAGGCCCAAGCCGAGGCCGGTGCTGCCCTCGGCTGACGTCAAGCGCTGGTAGGGGGCGAACAGGCGCGGCAGCTCCTGCGCCGCGATACCTTTGCCCTGGTCGGTGATCCGGCAGGCCAGCCAGTCGCCTTGCACATGGATAGCCAGGGTGATGCGTGTGCCTGCCGAGCTGTATTTGACGGCGTTTTCCAGCAGGTTGAAGAGTGCCCGGGTGAGCAGGCCGGGATCGGCCCAGACCATCGGCTCCTGTGTATCGTCCCAGTCGCGCTGCAGGTCGATGTGTTTGTGCTGCGCCAGCGGCCAGAGCTGGTCGGCGGCATCCATCGCCAGCATGGTGAACATGCACGGTTCGAAGTGGTAGGCGTCGGACTCGGCCTTGGACAGTTGCACGAAGGCGTCGGTCAAGCTCAAGGCACGCTGGACCTGCTGCGCGATCTGCTGGTAGACCTGCCGCTCGTTCTGGTCCCTGGCGGGATGGACATCGAGCAGGGCGAGGATCGCCGAGTGGGGTGCGCGCAGGTCGTGGGAGAGAAAACGCAGCAGGGCGGCGCGCTGGCGTTCGGCGTCACGTTCGGTGCTCAGGTCGATCAGGCTGACCAACCAACCGATGGCAGTTTCGCTGTGCACCGGCAGCAGGCGTGCCAGGTGGACCTGCAGGTCGCGCTCGCGGTGGTCATGGAATTCGACCGCTTCCAGGGTTTCCAGGGCTGGGCGCGCGCCGCCCGCGAGGCTCGGGTGGCCGAGCTCGGCCAGGCGTTCGCACAAATCGTCGCCGCGCAGTGCCTGCCCGAACAGCTCGCGCGCCTTGCGGTTGGCCAGCAGGATTTGGCCCTCTGGGTCGCAGATCAGCGTCGCCACCGGCAGGCCTTCCAGGCCGTCGGCCATGAACCGGCGGGCGTCGCGGGTGCGGCTGATCGCCTGTTCCAAGGCGGCGATGCGGTTTTGCAGCGGGTCGTTGCCCGGCATCGGCGGGGCGGCCCGCTCGGGAAGTACCTTGGGCTCCTGGTCCAGGCGCGCCAGCTCCCAGCCGAAATAGGCGAGCACTGCGTTCAGCCGGCGCCAGCTCCAGACCAGGTATGCCAGCAGCAGGCCGACCCAGGTGGCCAGCGGCGACCACCACCACCCATTGAGCAGCAAGGCCCAAGAGCCCCCCAGGGCGAGCGCCGCGCAGGCCAAGGCCAGGGCCAGCGCATGGCGCGAGCGGAACAGCATCAGGCCCAGGAGCAGGGCGACGCCAGCGGCGCTGAGCAGGGCACCCAGCCAGGGTGGCAGGTCGATGCTGGTACGCTGTTGCAGGAGGCCGTTGAGGATGTTCGCCTGGATCTCTACGCCTGGCGTGGTGCCCAGGCTGGCCGAGAGTGGGGTGACATAGCGGTCGCCGAGACCCGGCGCGGTGGCACCGATCAGCACCAGGCGGTCGCGCAGCAGTTCGTTGGGCACCTCGCCGCGCAGCACACTGATGTACGACACGCTAGGGAAGCCCGCGTCGGCGTCGATGAAGGGAATGCGGATAGCGTGGTCGCGCTGCCAGCCGGGCAGGTTGCGCATGGCGTCCAGCCCCGGCATGCCGGCTTCGTGGTTGCCGGCGAAGGCCTGCCAGGCGAGCAGGGGGCGCGGCGCCCCAAGCGGCCCTTCGCGCAGGTAGACGCTGCGCAGGGTGCCATCGCTGTCGGCTTCGACATTGATATGACCGATACCCGCCGCGCACTGCGTCAGTGCCTGGGTGGGCGGTATTTCCCGCGGCGGCTCGCCATGGCGCGGGATGCTTTCGCGCAGCAGCGGCAGCAGCACGTTGCCTGCCCGGCACAGCGATTGCGCCAGTTGGCGGTCCTCGTCCGGGTTGCTGGAAGGTTCGCTGAAGATCACATCGAACAGCACGCTGCGCGCGCCGGCGGTGGTCAGGCGATCCAGCAGTTCGGCGTGCACGCTGCGTGGCCAGGGCCAGCGGCCGAGGCTCTGCAGGCTGCGGTCGTCGATGGTGACGATGAGGATGCGGGGGTCGACCGCCAACGGTGTGAGGCTGCGCAGGCGATCATAGAGCAGGTTGTTCAGCGACAGGTGGGTGGCGAGCGAGAGCAGTGCGGTGAGCGGTACCAGCAGCAGACTGACCAGCAACCATTCGCGCACCAGGCTGTGGAACAGGCGCTGCGCCTGGCTGGGCTCGTCCTGGCGGGCGAACGGTTTCATCGGCGCAGCTCCGGTCCTTTATTGCGCATTGCTGCGCCGCGGGTAGTAGAGAATATCGTAGACGCTGGTCTGGCCTTCCAGGCCCTCGCTGTCGAAGGCCGAAAGGCGCACATGGTAGAACGCTGCCTCGAGGTCGCTGAAGCTGACCTGCGGCGTGCTCGAGAAGCGCTCCTGCTGGATATGCAGGAAGTCCGGGTCGCTGGCCACCTGGGCGCGGTAGCGCTTGGCGCCCTGGACCGGTGCCAGGTACAGCGTCCACTGGCGCGACTGGCCGTGTTCGCCGCCTTGTCCGCGCAACTGTGGGGCGGGCAGCAAGTCGACCGGGGTCAGCTTGCCTTGTGCCTTGATCTTCAAGCCGCGGCGGGCGTCGAGCAGCACGTCGTCGTCGGGCTCGGCGCGGGCCTGTGGCGGCTTGCGGAGCGGGCGCTTGCCGGCGACCGGCAGGTCGTCGTTGGTCAAGTCGCGGTTGACCGCGACACGCCCGTCGAGCACTTCGGCCAAGGCCTGTCGATCTTCGATGCGTGCGCGGAAATGGGTACCGCGCACGCCCAGCACGCCGACCGGCGTCAGCACTTGGAAGCGGTCGTGGTCGCTGATTCTTTTCAGGACATAGGATTCGACCTGACCCGTGCGCAGGGCGACTTGCGCGATTCCTTTCTGTTCATCGAGGTGCAGGGTGACGTGCGAGCTCGATGGCAGGACGATGCGGCTGCCATCGCCGAGCAGCAGGCTGACGAAGGCGGTAGGGGAGGTTTTCACGCCTTCCTGCTCGTCGATGGCTATGCCTTCTTCGAGCGGTGTCTGGTTACCTTTGGCGTCGACCTTCCAGGCATCGCCTGCTAGGTACAGCACGCTCGCGGGCAGCGGCTGGGGCAGGCACGCCTGGCTCAGTTCGATGTACGGCGGCCGTTCGGTCTTGGCCGGGGTGGCCGCTGCAGGGCCGGTGAGCAGCGCCAGCAGGCCGCCGAACGCCAGGGCGAGGCAGGCAGGGCGCAGCGGCTGGGAAACGAGGTTCGAAGCAAAGAGGAGGGCTGTCATGGGCTTCACTGGGCAGCGGGTCAGGTATCGCTGGCGATCCGGTCAGGTTGCAATCTGCCTGATCGAGCGCCGGTTTCGCAATCCTTGCAGCATCATCGGGCGCACGAAGCGCCCTCAGCCTTCTCTGGCAGTTGCGCCTGGCGCAGTGCCAGGCGCATCGGCTCAATCGTGCTTGTCGCCGACCAGGCGATAGGCCAGGGCACCGAGCACGGCCCCCAGGATCGGCGCGACCCAGAACAGCCACAGCTGGGCGATGGCCCAGTCACCGACGTAGAGCGCCACCGCAGTGCTGCGTGCCGGGTTCACCGAGGTGTTGGTGACCGGGATGCTGATCAGGTGGATCAGGGTCAGGGTCAGGCCGATGGCGATCGGTGCAAAACCCTGGGGCGCACGCTTGGAGGTGGCGCCAAGGATGATCAGCAGGAACAGTGCGGTCAGCACTACCTCGCTGATCAGCGCCGCCTGCAGCGCATAACCACCTGGGGAGTGCTCGCCGTAGCCGTTGGAGGCGAAGCCGGCAGCCAGGTCGAAGCCGGCCTTGCCGCTGGCGATCAAGTACAGCACGCCGCCGGCAGCGAGGCCGCCGAGCACCTGGGCGACGATATAGGGCAGCAACTGGCCGGCGGGGAAGCGTCCGCCGACCCACAGGCCGATGGACACAGCCGGGTTCAGGTGCGCGCCGGAGATCGAGCCGATGGCATAGGCCATGGTCAGCACGCTGAGGCCGAAGGCCAGGGCGACGCCGAGGTAGCCGATACCCAGCTCCGGTACGCCGGCGGCGAGCACGGCACTGCCGCAGCCGCCCAGTACCAGCCAGAAAGTGCCGAAGAACTCGGCTCCGTATGCTTTCATGATGAGGTCCTTGTCAGATCCAGAGGTGAAACGCGCAATGAGTCATCCAGTGGTTGGGACGGCTCGGGAGGGGAAGAGGAGATGACACGTCCTTGTGTCGGAGCCGGCCCAGGGAGGAAGCGGCTCGGTTGCCTGGGGCGATCATCCTTTATCGGCCCTGACCTGGGTTCGAGTTGCCTCGTCCCGCTGGCGAAGTGGGTTTACACATCCGTGTGTCGGGGCCGTCCATTTGCCCCTCGTCCTGCTCAACGGTTGGCAATCTACCAAGCGGGCTTCAGCTGCTGCGGGATTTGCCATATTTCTTCAGATTCTTTCGCTGATATTTCAGATTCGGCCGATTCAAAATACCCAGCGCGGGTCATCCTGCACGCTGACAGCGCCGCTGACTTCCCATAGGTCGCCACGCACATGGGGGCGCGAGTCGAGACCAAGCGGGGCGGCGAAGGCGGGGCTGACAGCGCCTTGGCCGACCACCGACGCCAAGGCGGGCGCCTGCGTATGGCTGCTCGAGCCGATGCCCAGGAGCAAGGCCATGCAGGAAACCGCGGCGAGGGCTCGCAGGTTGATGTCACGCATACGTTGACGAATTGGCCGAGAACCCATGGCTGTTGCTCCTTGAATGGTCAGGCCAGTGCTGTATCTGGCCCGATGGCGATTTGAGATCAGGCTATCAAGGGCTGGTTGCGACCAGCCTGATCCGCCACAATTCTTCAGATTCGTGATCCACCGTTCATGGAGCGAAAACAGGGCGCTGGCCCATTGGAACAGGACGAGTTTTTCATGCGTATCGCGATACTGGACGATGAGCCGGCCGAACTGGATCGGGTCGAGCACACCCTGCAGCAGATACCCGCGCACGGCGAACAAGCCTGGGTCGTGCATCGCTTCATGCGGGGCGAGGAGCTGCTCAGGCAACTGAAGCGGGAAACCTTCGACCTCTTGGTGCTCGACTGGCAGTTGCCGGATGTGAGCGGCCTGCAAGTACTGCGCTGGAGCCGCGAGCACCTCGACGCACCGCCGCCGGTGATCATGCTGACCAGCCGTGACACCGAGCAGGACATCGTGCAGGCGCTGAATTGCGGGGCCGACGACTATGTCAGCAAGCCGTTCCGGCCCAACGAACTGAAAGCACGGGTGGGCGCCGTGCTGCGCCGCCATGCGCCGACGCGCCCGGCGCAACATGAAGTGCAGACCTTCAACGACCTGCGCTTCGATGATGCCGAGCTGACCGTGACCCGCGCCGGCGCACCGATCAACCTGACCGAACGGGAGTACCGCCTGGCCCGCTGTCTGTTCGCCAACCTGGGCCGACCCTTGTCGCGTGAGTACCTCTATGAGCGTTTCTGGCCCCACGAAGAAGTGCTCTCCTCACGCCCGCTGGATACGCATATCTATCGCCTGCGCAACAAGCTCGGATTGAGTGCCGAGCGCGGTTGGCAACTGCTGACCATATACGGATACGGCTATCGGCTGGAGCGCGTGGCGGCGGGCGAGTGAACTTCACGCACGGCGCGTCAGGAAGATCGTCGAGGGCTCCTGCCCATCGTCTGGTGGCCGACCACCGGCATTGGCCTTCTGTGCCCGCTGCAATGTGGTGGCGATGGCGATTTCCGCGCGAGATTCGATGCCCCGTGCCACGGCGCCTACCGAGCGTTCACCGAAGCCCAGCAGCGAGCAGCCGTTGTTGATGAACACGAAGAACGCAATCACCCAGAATGACCCGGCGCTCATGATGCCAGCCCCTGAGTACTGGCGACCAAGGCGGTAAGGATGAGCAGGGTGTAGCCAAGGATCGCCAGGTAGGCGCCTTGCTTGAGTGAGTGGAGAAGGGGCGTGCCCATGGTGGTGGCTCCGGGTTTCGCTTGTGGAGCCAAGGGTGATGCAAAGGCGGGGCGATAAAAAACAATCTGGAGCGATTCAGGTTATCGACTCGCTTGATTATTGAGCAGGGTTATCGGGGCGATAGAAATTGCCTGCGCTTGGTGGTCATCGAAGGGCTGGTAAAAGAAGCGTTGCTGACCTCGATGAAGAACAAATGGCTGGCCGATTGATCCTCAGAGAGCACTTGGTTTTTTCTCGAACGCAGCCTCCAGTGCCTGTTCGATCCCGGCGAGCGTGCATACGGTGCCAGCCCCCACGACCGCCGTACGCCTGGCGCAGTCGACCACAAGCTCCAGCGCAGCAGGACGATGGTCGCCCGGAAACTTGCGAAGCACGAAGTGCGCGACTGCATCGCCGTGCCAAGTGACGCGGTCCATGGACCAACGAGGGTCGGCGAATGTGAAGATGACAGCCTGGGTGTGCACGTCGAGGAGCGTTGGCACATACACCCATTGGGTATTGCGCGCTTCCCAGGCTTCGACCCTGACCGCGAACATGCCGCCTGGGGCGGTGATCGTTTCTATTTCTTCCATGCCGTTTTCCCCCTCACTAAGGCGTGCAGCTTATAGCTTGGACTCGCACCAATCGCGACGCGCGGCTGCAATCAGCGTGTTCCAGTCATCAGGAGGGTTGCCGCGGCCCAGCATCTTCTCGAATACGGCGTAGGGGGCGGATTTGCTGCCTGCGGACCGTAGGGTATTTTCGTCGTTGACCCATGCATAGACGATGACCTTGGATCTTGAATCGTAGCGAAAGAACAGCCGAAAGCGCCTACCGATTTTTGCCCGCCGCCAATGTCGGTAGGCGGTGCCCAGCGTATTGCCTTGGCGGAACTCATCACGGCCCGGGTCGGCGGGCACAGCCTCCATGATCAGATGGCTCAATGCCCGAAACAGCTTGACGTTGGCGTTGTTTTCAAAACCTTGCGGGTCATTCTGCTCGGCCCGGGCGGTGGCTTCTTGCAATTTGTGTAGCTGTAAAGTCACACCTTCATGGAACAACAGTGTCCAGCCATGTCGCAGCATCAGATCGCGACCTCACCATCGATATCTTCGTCCAGGTTTACGGATTGCTTTGCGTTGGCGAGCATGGTTTGCGCCAAGTCTTCCGGCAGAGTGGTGAGGTTGCGGCCGCCTCGGATATCAGCCTCCAGCAATCCCAGGAACGCACCGATGGCAGGGTCTTCGTGGGTGATTTCTACGCGGCTGACGCGGCGATCTGCTGTTGCAGCGTGGTACCTACCGCGCGCCGGTCGTCGATCGACCAGAGATCGGCGCTGGTATTGAGCAGGCTCTTGCGGGCGGTCTCCAGGTTTGCCGGTGCGCCTTCTTCGACGGATAGCGGCTCCCATAGCAGGCGGTAGCGTACGCCTGTGGCAGTGGGGCGCTTGTGCAATTCATGGTTTATCGCCTTGACGCGGTCGTCGGCAGCCCGCATCGAACAGGCGCTGGCTGACATTGCCGATGACGAGGCCACTTGGACCGGCGTACAGAAACAGATCGCCGAAGACCTGAGCGAACTGCAGCGCGGGCTAGGTTCAGCGTCGGGTCGATGCTCCAATGCTCAGCCAACTGCAGATCCGGCAATGCGGCTGCCAGCAGGCCGCTGGCGCTGAAATGGCGAAGGCGTTCGACGGCCGTAGCGCGCTCGTCGCTACGCTCGCTCAGTGTCTGCTCGGTGCGCTTGTCGTGCGCTGCGGTCACGGCCAGCCGTTTTTCCGCTTCGCCCAACGCCGTGCGGCATGTTTCGGCGTCCTGCTCGGCCTGGGCATGTCCGGCGAGCGCGGCGGCCAGTTTGGCCAGCAATTCTTCCACCTGCTGGTCGATGGACTGGCGTAGTGTCTCCAAGCGGCCCCGGGCCTGTTCAGCCTGCTCGTCGGCGACCATGAGGGTTTACTCGGCCTGCTCCAGCACTCTGCGCGCTTCGCCTTCGCGCTGTTGCTGCTGACACTGATCGGGCCATGCGCGCTGCCACTCGCGTGCCGATTGCCATGCGTCGTTGGCTTCCTGGCCGCGTGTTTCGCCTAGCACCAACAGCTACCGGGTCCGATCGACATCACGAGCGACCTGCAGCGCGGCAGCAATCGCATCGTGCAATGGGCGCTCGGAGGGTACGCTTTTCCGTTCCCGTTCAGCTAGGCTACGCTCGGCGGCCAGGGTTTCGCATTGTCGTTCAAGCTTGGCTTGCGCTATGTCGAGTTCGGCGAGGAGGGTGGCGAGTGCTTCCAGCCGTCGTTGTCGTGCCAGTTCCCATGCACTGCATTTCGGGCTGTAGTCGAGGGCTTTGGCGGTAGCTGGGCCGTTGGACGCCAGGTCGCGCTGGGCCAACATCCAATCATGCAGTTTTTTGCTGATCGGTACCGCCATTTACTGACATATTCGCCACCGATCTTCATCCAGCAAGCTGCCTTGCGCTTGGCTGATCTGCTCGCTGCGCTTGGCAAGCTTGTGGCGCTTGAGCAGGGCGGTTTCGAACTTGAACGGTTCGATGAGAATTTCATCGTTCTGGATCTTCCTGCCTATCGCCTCGACTTGGGACTGCAATTGCAATGCCTGTGCCGCCATGGCACGAAGCTGTTCCGGGGGACGTTGGCATTGATGCCGTGGCTGATGGCAACACTCGACACGGTTGCCCCAGGTTGCAGGCACTCCTGAATGACCTGGGCTTTAAACGGTTTCGGATAAGAGCTTCGTTGGCGCATGGAGATCCTGGCAATAAGGGTGATCGCGTCCGCTTGAAAATACGCGGACACCATCGCCCTTAAAGCTGGAGTTCGGAAGGTGAGTTCGCCGGACGCTTACAAACTAAGCACCCCCGAAGCGGCATGCGCGTCGTTCATGCCTTGTCTGATGTCGGTCATAGTGTCAGGCCAGTGTATAGGCGGTTTTGACGCCGGTGTAGAACTCGCGGGCGTAACTGCCCTGCTCGCGAGGACCATAACTGGAAGCTTTACGACCGCCAAACGGCGCGTGGTAGTCGACGCCGGCCGTCGCCACATTGACCATTACCATCCCCGCCGCAGAGCGCTGCTTGAAGTCCGAGGCATGCTTGAGGGAGGTGGTGCATATCCCCGAGGAAAGGCCGAATGCAGTATCGTTGGCTACGGCAACTGCCTCTTCGTAATTATTGACGCGAATGACACTTGCTACTGGCCCGAAGACTTCCTCACGGTTGATGCGCATGGCACTGGTAGTTTCGGTGAAAAGTGCCGGGGATAGATAAAAGCCTTCCGTTTCACGGGTGAGCAACTCGCCACCCCATACGAGCTCTCCGCCCTCGCGTTTAGCGATTTCGATGTAATCGCAGTCTCGCTTGAGTTGTGCCTTCGAAACCACGGGGCCCATGTCGCAGCCTGCCGCCAGTGCATTGTCGACCCTGAGTGATGCAAGCCGTCGGGTGACCGCCGCGACGAAGCGATCATGTATTCCTTCCTGAACGATCAATCGACTCGATGCGGTACAGCGTTGACCCGTGGAGAAGTACGATCCTGAGACAGCCACTTCGACTGCCTGTTGAAGATCCGCATCGTCGAGCACGATCAAAGGGTTCTTACCACCCATTTCCAGCTGTACCTTGGCGCCGCGTTCCATGCAAGCCAGGCCTACCTGGCGACCGGTCTCGGTCGACCCGGTAAAGGTGACGGCACGTACCTTTGGCGAGCGCACAAACACGTCCCCAATCGTTGTGCCTGAACCCATGACCAGATTGAAGACCCCAGCTGGCAGCGCGCCTGCGCGGACAATGATTTCCGCAAGCGCCCAGGCGCTTGCGGGTACTAGATCAGCCGGTTTGAATACCACGGTGTTTCCATAGGCCAATGCCGGTGCGATTTTCCAGGCCGGAATCGCGATCGGGAAGTTCCAAGGGGTAATTATACCTACCACGCCTTCTGGTTCGCGGCGCACGTCAACCTCTACTCCTGCGCGAATGCAAGCCAGCCGCTCCCCCCCCAGACGTAATGCTTCGCCCGCGAAAAATTTGAACACGCGCCCGGCGCGGACGACCTCGACCGTCGCCTCTGGAAGCGTCTTCCCTTCTTCACGCGCAAGAAGCCTGGCCAGGTCATCCTTGCGGGCCAGAATTTCCGAGCCGATCCGGTCCAAGGCATCCGAGCGCTGTTCAGCGGTGAGCCTACCCCAGGCGGGTAGTGCATCGTACGCTGCGTCCACTGCCATCTGAGCTTGGAAGGCATCAGCACGCGCGTATTCACCGATGATGTCTGTGATGTTTGATGGGTTGATGTTCAAATTGACATCTACGCCACTGATCCATTCACCTGCAATATGATTGTTTTGCATTGCACTGCTCCGTGAAGTAGCCGCTTTACGCCCACAGGGCAACAGGGCACCAAGATCAAGTTTCCAAGCGGGTGCGGCTGTCAGCATATGGGGCGTATTGCTACGCGGCCGGGATTGTTTCAGGGGTTGCGGCCCGAAAATTGTTGTGCTAGGAACCTTGAGGGGTGGACCCGATCTCTAAATGTCGCTCTTCACTTGGAGTAGGGACGCTTCTACGTACCACCACGGCATATATCGCCGCCGCTAGCACTGCGATACCTGCGCTGATCAGAAACGCCATGACAAACGAGTGAGTCTTATCTACCACCACTCCTGTGATGTACGGTGCAAACGATCCTCCGAAGTAGCCGCCAAAATTCTGAATGCTTGCAAGGGAGGCAGACTGGTGACGAGGGGCAATTACCGTGACCAGTGCCCAGCTGGCGCCGCAAGCCATCTGCACAAAAAACATGGCCAGGGAAAGGTAGGTCATTGCCATTACCAGGCTTTCCGTAAAGGCAGCGGGCACTGTAAATACGGCACCTCCTAAGAGCCCTACGCAAACAGGCCATTTGCGGCTGTTGATAGGCGAACTGCCCCGTGCGTGGAGGCTATCAGCGATAAAACCGCTGAGTACCATCCCAATCGTGCCGATCAGATAAGGGATGGAGACGAGCCAGCCAGTGTCGGCAAGTGAAAGGTGACGTTCCCGTTCCAGATACGCCGGGAGCCACGTCAGGTAAAGCCAGAGCATGTAAATGATGCCGGCATTCCCGATGACCATCCCCCAGGTCGTACCAGAACTGAATAAACGCCGCCACTCTGCCATGGTCAGCTTTTGCTCATTCGAGATACCTGGCCGTTTGTCGTCGAGATACTCCAGCTCCTCTGGGGTGAGATCTACACTGTTCCTGTCCCGATAGATGATGTACCAGCCGATGGACACAGCGATACCAAATGCACCCATGATCATGAACATTTCTCGCCAGCCGAAGGTGAGAAGTAGGGCGGTGAGTATCGGCGGAGCCAAAGCTGGGCCAATCGTGCTTGACGCGATGAATATGCCTGTAGGTCGGCCTCTTTCGTGGGTACCAAACCACTCGCTCACGACCTTCATGCCTGCTGGAAAGTTAGGTGCTTCCCCAATACCGAGCGCAATCCGCGCAATCACGAACTGCGTAAGGTTAGAAACCAGTCCTCCACAAAACTGGGCTGTGGACCAAATGAACATTCCGAGCCCAAGCATCAGCCTGGCACCTAGCTTGTCTAAAAGTATTCCTACAGGTAACTGTGAGAAGGCGTAAGCGAACGAGAACGCGGACAAGAGCAGTCCCATTTCTGACGCCGATAATCCCAGCTCCTGCGATACGGAATGGTTTGCGATAGAGAGCGTGCTTCTATCGAGATAATTTACGACGCCGGCTATCAGCAAGAGAGATATCGCCGCTATTTGTATTCGCGATAATCTTTTTGTTTTAATAGTCATGTCAGTTCCTTTGTTCTTGGTTTGGACATGAAAAAGTGCCGCACTCGGCATTTCACGAGGCGTCTTATAATCAGCCATCCTTGGCACAAGTTCGGACGTAAAGAGGGAACCTCAATCTGAAATGCGACGATCATTGCGTGCGTTGTATTTGGGCGCTGCCTCAATAAATTGAAGCATGGTCAGCCTAGTCTTGCATGGCGGATTAGCTCAAGATATTGTCTGAGCCAAGCTTCAATGGTGCGAAGTTTCTGGCTCGAACGTAATCGGGCCGTGGGTTTTCGACATCGTGGGGCTTGTTTGCCGATGCGTTATAAACGACGTATGCTTGCCACCGATCCTCGCCAGAGAGGTTGTGACCCGATGCGTGCACGATGTTCGCATCGAAGAACACCACCGTTCCCGGCTGGCCGATGATAGGAACTGCTGGCTGATGGGACGCCAGGATGTCCAGCATGGTCGGCTTCGGTACGACATAGAAACGGTAGCCAGTAGCCTCATCCAATGCTGGCTCCAGAGGTCCCAACTTGTGGCTGCCAGGGATGAAATACAGGCATCCGCCCATTTCGGTTGGCTCGTCGAGCATAATCAGGGCGGTCGTCATCTGTGGCTCTGAAACGCCGTCAATGTGCCAGGTGCCAAAATCCTGATGCCACTGCCACACCGAGCCGTCGATAGCCGTCTTGAGATTGCATTTGGTGTGATAGATATAAAGTTGGGAGCTATCGGTCAACTGCTGTGCGGGTTCCAGCAGCCGCCCACACTCCACCGCAGCATTGAAAACGTTGGAGTATGTAGGGCTTTCGGGGTCATGAACTTTATAAATGGTTTTAGCGATACCACCGTTCTTTTCGCGAACAAGGTGGTCTGTGTCTATTCCCTGGATTCTGCGGAGTTCAGACTTCATCGTTTGAACTTCTTTCTCGCTAAATAGCGATGGAAGCATCACGAAGCCGTTGATTCTGTATTCGTCCAGTTGAGCGTTGGTTAATTTCATGACCTATTTTTCCTGTTGTTGGTATGATGCCTAACCGTAAGCTCATGAAAACTGAAAGTAAAATATTAAAAAAGTCGCTCACCCATACCCAGGAGGTACCGTCATGGAGCTTCGCCATCTTCGCTATTTTTTAACTGTTGTGAAGCATCTAAATTTTACGAGGGCAGCCGAAGAACTTCACATGGCGCAGCCCCCGTTGAGCCGTCAGATCAGAGAGCTTGAGGAGGAGATCGGGCTCGCGTTATTTGAGCGCAGGGCCAGGCGCGTCTATCTGTCTCCAGCGGGCGAGGTGTTTGCTGATCGCGCTCGAAAAATCCTTGCAGCTACTGATTTGGCTGTTATCGATTCCCAACGGGCGGCGCGGGGCGAGATCGGGCATATCGCAGTGGGTTTCTTCGAGCACATAGCCTATACACTGCTTCCACCGCTGCTGCGTGAGTATAAGTCGCGGCATCCTTCGGTAGCTGTAGAGCTTCGCTGGTTCACGTCGGCAGAACAGTTGAGCGCGCTCGACAGAGGGGACATCGACATTTCTTTCGTGCGCCAGGTGCCCAATGGTCATGGCTATCAGAAAAAGCTGGTGATGCAGGAACCCTTCTACGTGGCTATCGCTGCAGATCATCCTTTGGCGAATCAGCAAAATATATCGATAAAGGATTGTCGGGAGCTAAGGGTAATCAACTATAGGCGTGATGTGGCTCCTGATTATCACGACATGATTAATGAACTTTGCACGATGGCAGGTTTTCATCCCTCTCCCGAATATGAGATGGGGCAGATTTATGCCTCGCTTGGGCTGGTTAGCTGCGGTTTTGGCATCACACTCGTTCCGGCATCCGTACAAGGAACTCAGCTAAATAATGTCGTCTATCGACCCCTGCAAGAACAGCACGTAGGCAGCGAACTCTACCTGGTGTGGAAAGACGAAATCCCATCCGCAGCACTTTGCAGCTTCGCCTCCGTTGCAAAGGAAATAGCCCTTGGCTTCATAACTGACTGAGATAAAGCCCCGGTTTAGAACGTGCCTTTGAGCCGGGTCCAAGGTATTTGATCCATGAACCCCACCTACCGCAAGCCTGGTGCGTCTTGTCGAGGCAACTTCTCAACTGCTTGAGGAGCGGCAGGCTTCGTTACTGGCGACCGATGCAGCACTGCGGGGATGATGGATCCCTTACTTTCAAACACTATCGGGATCCCCGAAGAACATCTGTATCCGCGACCGCAACCACCGCTCCGCCGGGTCGTTGTCCTGGGCGCCGCGCCAGGCCATGTGCAGCTCGAAGCTACGTACCTCCAGGGGCAGCTCTTCGGCGCGCAGGCCGCCGGCGGCGGTCAGGGCGTCGGCGGTGTAGTCGGGGACGGTGGCAACGATGTCGGTGCCGGCCAGCAGGCTGCCCAGGCCGTTGAACTGCGGTACGGCCAGGACCACGTGGCGTTTGCGACCGACCTCCTCCAGGGCTTCGTCGATGAAGCCGGAAAGATCGCCCGCGAACGACACCAACGCATGGGGGCGGGCGCAGAAGTCATCCAGGCTGATGGCGCCGGGCATGCTGTCGGCGCGCAGCAGTTTGGGCTTGCTGCGGCGCAGCACCTTGCGCTTGGCGTTGGCCGGCAACTCGTTGGTGTAGCTGACGCCGACCGAAATCTCGCCCGAGGCCAGCAGCGTGGGCATCAGCAGGTAGTTGACCCGGCGCACCACCAGCACGATGCCCGGCGCCTCGGCGCGGATGCGCTTGAGTAACTGTGGCAGCAGGGCGAATTCGGCATCGTCGGACAAGCCGATGCGAAACACCGAGGTACTGGTGGCAGGGTCGAACTCGGCGGCGCGGCTGACGGCGGTGGAGATCGAGTCCAGCGCCGGGGAGAGCAGGGCGAAGATCTCGTGGGCGCGGGCCGAGGGTTCCATGCTGCGCCCGGTGCGCACGAACAGCGGGTCGTCGAATAGGTTGCGCAGGCGCGACAAGGCCGCGCTGATGGCCGGCTGGCCGAGGAACAGCTTCTCGGCTGCACGGGTCACGCTGCGCTCGTGCATGAGCGTCTCGAACACGATCAGCAGGTTCAGGTCTACGCGACGCAGGTCGTTACGGTTCATCGATACGCTTCGCCTTGAAGGGGGCAGGGGTGAATCTTAAGGCCAAAGGCTGTTACCCTGCACCGATTTCCGGGTGCCAATGCAGGGAAATGCCAGGGGCCCAATCGATGACAGGCATGTCGACTATTAACAGCCACTGATGGTCTAACGGCAAAAGCCCGGATAAAGTCCGTGGTAATACGAGATTCACACAGGCGAGGTATGCGATGTCCCGCATGATCCGTTTCCACAAGTTCGGCGCGGCCGATGTGCTCCGTTGCGAGGAGCAGGCCGAGCCGTCCCCAGCGGCGGGCGAGGTGCAGATCCGCGTCGAGGCGATCGGCGTCAGTTGGTACGACGTGTTGTGGCGGCAGAACCTGGCACCGTCCCAAGCGCGCCTGCCAGCGGGTATCGGCCATGAGATGGCCGGTGTGGTGATGGCGGTCGGCGAGGGTGTCGAAGACATTGCGGTCGGTGATCGTGTGGCCAGTTTCCCGGCTACCAGCGCCAACGACCACCCCGTCTACGGCGATGTCATCGTCCTGCCGCGCACGGCCATCACCCGCTATCCTGACGTGCTCACGCCCATCGAGGCCAGCGTCCATTACACCCCGCTGCTGATCGCCTATTTCGCCTATGTCGACCTGGCCCGGGCCAAGGCCGGCCAGACGGCCTTGGTGACCGATGCCAGCCACTGCGCGGGCCCTGCGTTCGTGCAACTGGGCAAGGCGCTGGGCCTTAGGGTATTCGCCGCCACCAAGGACCCGGAGCAGCGCGACTACCTGCTGGGCCTGGGTGCCGAAAAGGTGATCGTCACCGAGGAGCAGGACCTGCTCATGCAGGTCGGCAAATACACCGATGGCCGGGGTGTGGACATGGTCCTCGACGGTATGGGCGGGCCGCAGATGTCGCTGCTGGGGGACGTCCTGGCGCCGCGCGGCAGCCTGGTGCTGTATGGCCTGCAAGGCGGCAACCAGACGCCGTTCCCGGCGTGTGCCGCGTTCCAGAAGAACATCCAGTTCTACGTGCATTGCATCAGCAACTTCACCGGCAAGCCGGAGCTGGGAATCTGCCAGGACCAGGTGGCGCTGCAGCGCGCGTTGCGCGATATCAACCAGTTCACGGCCGACCAACTGCTGACGCCACAGATCGTCAAGGTGTATCCGTTCGACCAGGTGGTCGAGGCCCATCGCTACATGGATGGTTGCCCTTGTGGCGGGCGGATCGTACTGACGATGGCGTGATCCGTCCGTAGCGCCGGGTGCGGTATCCAGGGCCCATTGGCGTCACCTCCCGATATGAAACCGCCCCGCAGTGCGACGATACTGCGGGAGCGGCTTTTTAGCTGATACATGATGCACTTCTCTTGGGTATCAGAATATTCCTACGCAACTAAAGCTCATATCTGACAACTTTTGTTTAAGTTGAGATTTATGGCGTGAATTTTTTCCAGGTGACGAAGTGGCACTTCGACAAAATCCACGCTGGTCGTTGTTGAAGTCCGCGTCGCTGAATGGTTTTTTTACCAGGATCTGTATCTTTTATTCGTACCGCAACTTTCGATAATGAAGCCGTGTCAGTGATTGCAAGGAGCAGAACATGCGCTTGGGACGGCTTGTATACAGGGGTGGGAAGGTTCGGGGCTGGTCGTTGTGGCCAACAGGGGCCAATGGAATGGTGTTTTTCGATAGGTCTTGCGTTATTTCCCAAGTGTTTGTGGGAAAAGTCTGCAAAGTAAAAGGTGTACGCGCTTGCAGTCAATACTTGTCGTGGATGCGACGCACTGAAGGACAAGGAGTTATTCAATGAGCAGCCTACATGACCAAGCCATGCACTCAATCTACCAACAGGTGTTGGAGCGCGTTAACGCGCATATGCCACGGGCGCAGCAAGCCTCGTTGCAGCTGCTGGTCCACCGGCTGGAAATGGCCGCCGGCGGGCGGGAATACCTCGACCGGTTCCGGTTGTTGATGGTGCTGGGCGGCGATCGGCGCAGTGCTCAACTGCTGGCCTGCGTGCGTGCGGCCCAGTTGAACCTGGCCTTGCGCTACGGCAGCACGTTCCGCCTGCGTGTGGTGGTGGCGTGCCTGCCGGGCATGGACGCCAAGACGCTGCAGCGGCACGATCAGGGCTTCAGTGCGCTGGTCATGCAGGACGATCCGCGGGTGGAACTGCTCATGGTCGAGGACGACCAGTTGGTGCCGTTCAGTTGCCGTCAACCGGAGATCACGGCGCAGTGGTCGGGAGCGCGTGAAGCCATGCTGCTGTTCGGCCACCTTGCCGAGGCGGCGCCTGCCGCGCTGTTGGGCGCCCGCCTGCACCTGCAGCTGGCCGATGCCCTGCGCCTGGCGCTCGCCTGCACCGATGGCGCCGACACCCTGGTGACGGCGTGGTCGGGCCGCCACCGTCGCCGATTCCTGGCGTGGGGGCGTCGGATCCTGCGTCTGGCGAAGCAGCCGGGCCTGGACACTGTCGATCGCTGCGCGGCCGCACTGCTGGAAGGGCTGGGGCGGTTGCAGATGGTGCTCGGGGCGCCCACGGGGCGCTTCGTCAGCACCCCGGTTGCGCTGGCGCGCGAACATAGAGTCAACGTCCTGACGGTCGACGATCTGCTGCCCCGCTCGGCCGCCATGGGTGACCTGGATGGCATGCTGGGCTTTGCGGACGGTCCGGGCAATGCCAAGGAAAACACGCTCGAACCTCACCTTGTGCGGAACTTGTGCTTGCTCAAGGCCCGGCTGCGCGCGGATGAAGGGCAGGACGCACGCCTGTCGCTCAAGGGCACGCGACTGACCTGGTGGTTGCGGGCGCAACAGCAGGTCCGGGCGCCGTTTCTGCAGGCCCATGGGTTGAACGAGGCACAACTGGCTTGCCTGCTGTTTGCGCCTTTTGCCGATCAAGGCCGCGACCTTGCGTATTTCTTGCAGCGTTGTCATCCCTGCATGCAGGTTGCCTTGCCGTATCTGCACAAAGCACTGCAGGGCAAGGCATGCCCCGAGGCAGTCAAGCGCTGGCTGGTGGATACCAGCGGCCTCAGCCTGACGCAGCTCCAGACGATCTACGCCGGGCGGCTTGGCGCTCCTGTCCGGCGGGTATTGGCCAACCTGGCGCGGCGCGACATCGACCTGCGACTGGTGCCACGCGCCGCACCCCCCGCTGCGACGGTGCGCCAGGCGGCGCTCTGATGGGGCGCTGCGGGCGAGGCGAGTTCGCCTACCAGGCAGTGTGTCGCTACATTGAAGCGCTTATCAACCAGGCCGACCCCACCGAGGAGGGTCGTTTGCCCTCGTTGCGAGACCTGGCGGCACGCCTGAAGGTATCGCTGGCCACCGTGCAGAATGCCTACCGCCTGCTGGAGCATCAGGGGCGGGTACGGTCGGTTCCCAAGTCTGGCTATTTCGTGGCGTTCGACGCCAGGGCGCGCGAACAATCGGCCTGGCCACGGTCGCGGCCGGCGTTCGCGTTACCGATGGCAACCCCCATGGCGCTCGAGCGAGCCTTGTTCGCCCAGGAACGGCGGCTATCCCGTCAATCAGGGCCGTCGAGCTGGCGTTCAGGCCAGGGCGCATTGCTGCGCCATGTGCTCGCTGCCCGTTACACGCGTTCCTCCGGGCACAGCTGGAATGCCGAGCATGTTCATCTGGCAACGGATGTGCAGGCGTTGCTGGTGACGTTGCTGCGGGCCTTGCGCCTGCAGGGGGCGACCGCCGTGGTGGCCACGCCATGCTGCCGGCGCCTGCTCGAGGCGCTGCGCTGGGCCGGAATGCGGGTCCTTGAAGTGCCGGCGGGCGATGACGGCGCGTTGGACCTGGACCGCCTGGCACAGTTGCTCGCCTGTGAGCGCGTGCGCCTGGTAGTGCTGCCGTCCTGCCTTGCCGTGCCCTTGGGGCGCAGGGTCTCGCTTTCCGACCAGCAGGCTGTCGCCCACCTGCTCGCCGACCACCCGGCCTGGTTGCTCGAAAACGACCTGGACAGCGAGCATTGTTTTGGCGGGCCGCCAGCCATGCATCTTCGCGATGGGGTCGACATCGGCCGGCTGTTGGTGTTGGGGTCGCTGGAAGCCACGGTAGGTGCCGAAGGGCCTTACGCCTACCTACTCTGCCGTCAGACGGGGGTGGAAGAGGCCATCGCCCGCCGTGGCTTCCTGATTCCGCCATTGCGCCAGCAGGCTATCGCCCAGCTCTATGCCAAAGGGGAGGTGGAGGCGTGGTTGCCGCGCATGCGTAGCGAGCTGCAGGTATCCATGGACCATTTGTTTCTACAGGTCGAGTCATGCCTGGGGGGCAGGCTGGTGGTCGCCAGGCCCGAGGGTGGCCGGGTGCTATGGGGCCGCTTGAGGCAACCGGTGAATCATGGTCATGCGCAGGTGGCCGTGGCCGGCACGGGATTGACGATCACCCCCGGGGAACGGTTCAGCCTGCAGGGAAACCATATGGGGTATGTGGCCCTGACGTGGCAGGGCGCTCCCTGGGAAGCGTTGGAGCATGCGTTGCACAGGCTGGACCGGGCCTTGGCGCGACCGCCGGATGATGGCGCAGCAGAGTGACCGCCGATCCGGGGCGCTTGTCAGCGGGGTTGGTCTGTATGTATAACCAGTGCCTGTCCCGCTACTTGCCCGTTCACCGTGATTGCCCATTCTGTCGATGACCCTTTCTATTACCTGTGCAACTTCAGGCAGGTCTTGGCATGGGTCCAGCAGCGCTATGCCGATGTGCTCGATGAGGCCGAGCAGGGTTTCCTGCGCGCTTTCGCCGGGCTACCCGAGCCTGCCCAGGCCATGCTGGTGCGCATGGTCATGCGCAAAGGGGAGCTGTTTCGCAGTGACCGGCTCGACTATGCCGAAATCGGCCCATGGCAGGTGGCGCTCGAGCCGCTGCTGCAGCTTGGGTGGGTGTGTGACCGTTCGACGCTGGCGTTGGAGCAAGTGTTCGGTGTGCTGCGCAAGGAAGAGCTCGTTCAATGTTTCGCCGCGCAACTGAGTCGGCCGCGGGCGGCAAAGGCCGAATTGCTGGCGCAGTTGTTGCCACTGGCGCTTGCGCCCCGGCCATTGGCGCAATGGTTCCCAGCGTGCCCTGTGCGTATTTTTCATTGGCGCCTGCAACCGTTGTGTGATCGCTTGCGTCTGTTGTTCTTCGGCAACCTGTACCAGGACTGGTCGGAGTTCGTGCTTGCCGACCTGGGGGTGCTGCGCTATGAACAGGTACCGTTCAGCGCCGACTCCCGCGCATTGCGCCAACGCGCCGAGGTCGACCTGGCCATGGCCTTGCACCAGTGCGCCGAACGCCTGGAGCAGGGCGAGGCGCCAGGCGTCGTGCTGGCTGCTTTGGAAGGGCTGCACAGCGACAACCCCTGGCTGGCCCGGCGTCATTCCCGAGTCTTGTATGGCATCGGCCAACGGTGCGAGCGGCTGGGCGACTGGGACCTGGCCTTCGAGGTGTATGGCCAGAGCAGCCACCCCGAGGCACGCATCCGTCAGGTACGCACCCTGGAGCGTAGCGAGCGCTGGGCGCAGGCTCATGCACTGGCGTCGGAGATGGCCGCCGCTCCGGTCAATGCCCTTGAATCCCAGGCAGTGGCCCGCATGCTGCCGCGCCTTGGGCGCAAACTGGGCGGGCCGCCGCGGGCGCGCCGCCGTACGGCGGACCTTGAGCTGATCGAGCTGCAACTGCCAGCGGCGCTCGCGCACCTCGGCGTCGAGGAGGCGGTTCGCCTGCACTTGGAGCAGGGCGGGGGTGCTTGTCATTACGTGGAGAACACGCTGTTCAACAGCCTGTTCGGCCTGTTGTGCTGGGAGGCGATCTTCGCTCCGGTACCCGGCGCGTTCTTCCACCCGTTCCAGGCTGGCCCCCAGGACCTGCATGACGACGATTTCCGGCAACGCCGCGCCACCCTGTTCGACGCCTGCCTCGGTCGGCTCGACGATGGCAGCTATAGGCAGGCCATCGGCCAGTGCTTTGTGGCCAAGCAAGGCTTGCAATCGCCCTTCGTGTTCTGGTCGATGCTCACGCCCGAGCTGCTCGACCAGGCTTTGGCCTGCGTGCCTGCGATGCACCTGAAGCAGTGTTTCCTGCGCCTGTTGCAGGATATCCGCAACAACCGCGCCGGCATGCCTGACCTGGTCCAGTTCTGGCCCGAGGAAGGCCGATACCGCATGGTCGAGGTCAAGGGGCCCGGAGACCGCCTGCAGGACAACCAGCTGCGCTGGCTGGCGTTCTGCCGTGAGCACGGCTTGCCGGTCGTGGTCTGCCATGTCCGCTGGAGCGACACGGCATGACCTACACCGTGGCGGTGCGCGCGCTGTGCGAATTCAGCGCCAAGGTCGCAGACCTGGACCTGCGCTTCACGCCTTCGCCCACGGCCCAGGAAGGTATCGCCGGCCACCGCCGGGTGGTGGCAAGGCGCGGGGCAGGGTACGAGTCCGAGGTGGCGCTGCAAGGCCGATACCAAGGGCTCGAGGTGCGAGGCCGGGCCGATGGCTATGACCCGGCGGCCAACCGCCTGGAGGAAATCAAGACGCACCGTGGCGACCTGTCACGCCAGCCGGCCAACCATCGCCAGCTGCATTGGGCCCAGGCCAAGGTCTACGGCTGGTTGCTGTGCCAGGCACGCCAATTGGACTCGATCGAGGTCGCGCTGGTGTATCTGGACGTGGACAGCGACCGCCAGACGGTATTCAGCGAGCAGCATGCCGCGACCGACCTGCAACGTTTCTTCGAACGCCAATGCCGCTGCTTCCTGGCCTGGGCCCAGGCCCAGGAGCGGCGTTTGGCCGAGCGCGACCGTGACCTCGAGGCACTGGGCTTTCCCTACCCACAGTTTCGCCAGGGCCAGCGTCAGTTGGCCGAGACCTTGTACAAAGCGGTCAGCACCGGCCGCTGCCTGATGGCCCAGGCCAGTACCGGGATCGGCAAGACCCTCGGCACCTTGTTCCCGTTGCTCAAGGCCATGGTGCCGCAGCGACTGGACAAACTGTTCTTCCTCACCGCCAAGACCCCAGGCCGGGCCCTGGCCCTCGACGCCCTGCGCCAGATCACCGAAGCCACGCCGCAGCCGGCCCTGCGTACCCTGGAACTGATCGCCCGGGACAAGGCCTGCGAGCATCCGGGAAGCGCCTGCCATGGCGAGTCCTGCCCGCTGGCACGCGGCTTCTATGATCGCCTGCCTGCTGCGCGTGAGGCCGCGGCACAACGGCCGCTGCTCGACCGTGCCGGCCTGCGCGAAGTGGCCCTGGCGCATCAGGTCTGCCCGTACTACCTGGGGCAGGAGATGGCGCGCTGGGTCGATGTGCTGGTCGCCGACTACAACTACTACTTCGATGCCCACGCCCTGCTGTATGCCCTGACCCAGGCCAATCAGTGGCGGGTCGCGGTATTGGTGGACGAGGCCCACAACCTGGTAGAGCGGGGCCGGGGGATGTACAGCGCAAGCCTCGACCAGGGCCAGCTGCAGGCCTTGCGCCAAGGCAAGCCGGCGGGTCTTGGCAGCGCCCTGGATCGGCTCAACCGCCAGTGGAACGCGTTGTACAAGACGCAACGGGCGCCCTACGAGGCCAGTGATCAGTTGCCCGGGGCATTCCTCGGCGCGTTGCAGCACTGCACCGGCCAGATCCAGGCGCGTCTTGAACAGGCTCCGGGCGAGGTGGAACCGGCCGTCTTGCAGTTCTACTTCCAGGCCTTGCAGTTCAGCCGGGTCGCGGAGTTGTTCGACGAGCATTTCATCTTCGATGTAAGCGTGCGCAATGGCCCACGCAAGCGCCGGCTGGCCACCCTGTGCCTGCGCAACGTGGTTCCGGCGCGCCTGTTGGGCCCGCGCATGAGCGCGGCACGTAGCGTCACGTTGTTCTCTGCCACCCTCAATCCCCGGCATTTCTATGCCGACCTGCTGGGCATGCCGGCTGACACCGCCTGGCTGGAGGTGGCCGCGCCGTTTCGGGCCGAGCAACTTCAGGTGCGCGTCGTCAGCCGGATTTGCACCCGTTACCGCGAGCGGCAGGCCTCCTTGGCCCCGATCGTGGAACTGATCGCCGAGCAGTACCGGCGTGCACCAGGCAACTACCTGGCCTTCTTCAGCAGCTTCGAGTACCTCGGGCAGGTGGCCACGCTGCTGGCCGAGCGTTACCCGGCCATCCCGCGCTGGGAACAGGCCCCAGGCATGGACGAAGGGGCGCGAGAGGCGTTTCTCGCTCGCTTCGTACCCGATGGCCAGGGTGTCGGGTTCGCGGTTTTGGGCGGCGCCTTCGGCGAAGGCGTCGACCTGCCCGGCAGCCGGCTGATCGGTGCCTTCGTCGCCACCTTGGGGCTGCCCCAGGTCAACCCGGTCAACGAGCAGTTCAAGCAGCGCCTGGGGCGACAGTTCGGTGCGGGGTTCGATTACGCCTACCTGTACCCTGGCGTGCGCAAGGTCATTCAGGCCGCCGGCCGCGTGATCCGCGGCGACCAGGACCAGGGCGTGCTGCTGCTGATCGACGAACGCTTCGCCGAGCCGCGGGTGCGGCAGATGTTCCCCGGTTGGTGGCAGGTGGTGGGCGAATAATCGCCGTGGGCCCCATCGCATGGCGTTGCAACTCCCAGTACACTGCGCGTTCCAACACCTACATCCGTTGAACTCGAGGTTCTTGCATGACGCTCAGTCCTTTGGCAGGCAAGCCGGCTCCGGCCAGCGTGCTGGTCGATATTCCCCGCCTGCTCACCGCTTACTACACCGGCCGCCCCGACGCCGCCGTGGCGGCCCAGCGCGTGGCCTTCGGCACCTCCGGGCACCGGGGCACCTCGCTCGAGCTGAGCTTCAACGAAGACCATGTGTTGGCGATCACCCAGGCCATCTGCCTGTACCGACAGGAAAAAGGCATCGATGGCCCGCTGTTCGTCGGTGCCGACACCCATGCGCTGTCCGCGCCGGCTGCCGCCAGCGCGTTGGAGGTGCTGGCCGCCAATGGCGTGCAGGTGATGCTGTCCAAGGACGATGAATACACCCCGACCCCGGCGGTGTCCCATGCCATCCTCTGCCACAACCGTGGTCGCCAGCAGGGCCTTGCCGATGGCGTGGTCATCACGCCGTCGCACAACCCGCCCCAGAGCGGTGGCTTCAAGTACAACCCGCCCAACGGCGGCCCGGCCGACAGCGACGTCACCAAGTGGATCGAAGCCAAAGCCAACGAGCTGCTGGCCGCCGGCCTTGCCGGCGTCAAGCGCATGGACCATGCCCAGGCCCTGCAGGCGGCGACCACCCATCGTTACGACTATGTAGGCCGCTACGTGGCGGACCTGGAGAGCGTCATCGACTTCGACGTCATCCGCAACGCCAAGCTGCGCCTGGGCGTCGACCCCCTGGGCGGTGCCGGGGTGCGTTACTGGCAGGCCATCGCCGAGCACTACCGTCTGGACCTGGAAGTGGTCAATACCGAAGTGGACCCCACGTTCCGCTTCATGACCGTCGACTGGGACGGGCAGATCCGCATGGACCCATCCTCGCCCCATGCCATGCAGGGCCTGATCGGCCTGCGCGAACGCTTCGACGTGGCGTTCGCCTGCGACCCGGACCACGACCGCCACGGCATCGTCACCCCGGACGGCCTGCTGCAGCCGAACAATTACCTGGCCGTGGCCATCGACTACCTGTTCCGCCATCGCCCGCACTGGCGCAGCGACGCCGCCGTGGGCAAGACGGTGGTCAGCAGCGCACTGATCGACCGCGTCACCGCGCGCCTGGGCCGTGAGCTGTACGAAGTGCCGGTGGGCTTCAAGTTCTTCGCCCAAGGCCTATTCGACGGCTCGCTGGGCTTTGGTGGCGAGGAGAGTGCCGGGGCGTCGTTCCTGCGCAAGGATGGCAGCGTCTGGGCCACCGACAAGGACGGTTTGATCCCGGCGCTGCTGGCCGCGGAAATGACCGCCCGTACCGGGCGCAACCCGAGCCAGGCCTACGCCGACCTGACCGCGGAGCTGGGCAAGCCATTCGCCACCCGTGTCGAGGCCAAGGCCAATGCACGGCAGAAGGCACTGTTGAGCAAGCTGGCTGCCGAGCAGGTGACGTCCACGGAGCTGGCTGGCGAGCCGATCGAGCAAATCCTCAGCCACGCGCCGGGCAACGGCCAGGCCATCGGTGGTTTGAAGGTGATGACCGCCAACGGCTGGTTCGCCGCGCGCCCGTCAGGCACCGAGGACATCTACAAGATCTACGCCGAGAGCTTCGTCAGCGAAGAGCACCTGCAGCGCCTGGTGCGCGAGGCCCAGGTACTGGTGGACGCGGCGATCGCCTGATCGCCGGTGGTGTAGGACCGGTCTGTGGGAGCGGGTTTACCCGCGAAGCGTGCGACGCGGTGCTTGGCACCGGCTCTGCCGGTGATCGCGGGACAAGCCCGCTCCTACAGGGGCCGTGCGACGGGGGCGTATCAGCCGCCCCCGGCAACACCGGTGATCACGCTGAAATCACTGACCTGCACTTCGCCGCCGCCATACCCCAGCAGGTGGAAGGAAAACGCCTTGCGGGCCGAGGGGTTGTCGAAGCCGAACTCAAGCTCCAGCGGCCGGTCGGCCGTTACGATGATTTCCTCCGGTAGGCCAAGCGGTACATCCTGTTCGTACTCCTTGGCCTTGAGCTGGATATAGGCATCATGCTTGGGGTCCAGGGAGCGTACGATCACCCGTACGCGGGTATGGGAGCCTTCGGGCATTTCCAGGTATTGCGCACCGATCAGGTTGTCGGCCCACTCGTCACGGATGCGCTTGCGCAGCTGGATCGCCGCCGGCCCGCCAAACTGGTAGCGCAGGTTCAACGGTGTGTGCAGCAATGACTGGTCCAGGGTACTGGCCAGGGCGGTGAGCTGTTGGCCGGTGGTGTCCGTGGCACGGTCCATGTACTCGGCCTGGTCGGCGATGAAACCGTTGCTGGCGTAGCGCCGGCAACGTTGCTGGAAGTCGCATTCGGTGAAGGTGCCGTGGCCATCGTGGTAGCGCAGCATGCCGTTGGTGTAGGCAATCATTTCGCGGCCGGTGTCGTAGTCACGGAACAGCGAGCGCCCGCTCAAGGCGGCCGGGATCGGCAGGGCATAGTAGTCGAGCAGCGACGTGGCCATGTCCACATGGCCGTAGGTTCCACGTTTGAGCCGTGGCAGCTGGGCCTGTTCGGGGGCCAGGACCAGGCTGAACCCCCAGGAGGAGGCCAGGCGAACCCCGTCGATACCGTGGGACTCGTCCGACGTGATGATCACCAGGGTGTCCTTGAGCACACCCTGGCGTTCCAGGTTCACCAGGAAGGCATCGAGCGCATCGTCCAGGTAGGCCACCGCCGCCTGCTTAGCCGTGTCGTAGCGCTGCAGGTAGCGCTGCGGCGCGGAATACGGTTGGTGGGTGCCGACGGTCAGCAGGGTCAGCATCCAGGGCTGTTTCTGCTTGCGCAACTGCTTCACGTACTTCTGCGCGCCTTCGAAGAAGGCTCGGTCGTCCTTGCCCCAGCGAAAAGGCAGGTAGTTCTTGTTGCTGAACCACTCCTGACCATGCACCGAGTCGAAGCCGATGTGCGGCATGATCCGATCCTTGGCCATGAAGCGCAGGCCCGCGCCCTGCAGGTAATGGGTGCTGAACCCCGCATGGCGCAGC
The DNA here is from genome assembly GCF_020151015.1 of Pseudomonas sp. p1(2021b). Taxonomy (NCBI): domain Bacteria; kingdom Pseudomonadati; phylum Pseudomonadota; class Gammaproteobacteria; order Pseudomonadales; family Pseudomonadaceae; genus Pseudomonas; species Pseudomonas sp. p1(2021b). The sequence goes on along the minus strand of NZ_CP083746.1, from coordinate 2,839,221 downwards.
TGTGCCGGCAGGCAGGCCTGGTTGCGCACCTCCTGGGTCAGCATCTCCATGCCTTTGGGCGTGCCGTTGGCCAGCTTGTCGTAATCACCGCACAGCAGCGCGTACAGGCCGCGGATGGTCTGGTGGGTGTGCAGCACGTAGTCGGGCGTATTCATGCCGCGCTCGGCCCAGCGGCTGAGCTTGGGCATCAGGTCTTCGTCGAAGCTGCTGTGCAAGGCCTGGCGGTTGGCGCGGATATAGGCACCGGGGATACCTTCCAGGACGATCATCAGGACGTTATGCGCTTGTCCAGGCGCTTTGAGCAGCTTTTGACCGTTGAGGTCGGACTGGGTCAGGCCCGTGGAGGGCAGGGGGGCGAAGGTGGGTTTTTCGCCGAAATGCTCAACGGTCTGGCGCTGGAGGTCACCCAGCCCGGCCGAGAGCAACTGGTGCGAGAGGTTGTACTGACGCCATTGGTCGGAGTCGGACGGCGCCAGGTGCTGGCTGCCCCAATGCACGCCGAACAACAGCAGGGGGATCGCCCAGGCCTTGCGGGGCAGGGTGGCGCTGGGGGTGCCACGGCTGTACCAGACGCTGCCCAGCCAGGCCACCACGCCGGCCCCGAGCGCCCAGGGTAGCCAGGGGTGGGCGAGGCCGCCGCCGGTGGAGTTTTCCATGAACTGCGCATCGAACAGGTAGTTCAGGTCGGCACTGGTGGGCAGACGGCCCACGGCACTGACCAGTTCGGCGCTGGCGACGATCAGGCTGGCCCAGGCCAGCAGCAAGGGCAACGCCAGCCACCAGGCGCGGCGCTGCAACAAGAGCACCAATACGCTGCCGATGGCCAGGTCGGAGACATAGCCCAGGGGGTTGGACCAGCCGAGCGCGGCCCGGATGCCCAGCGGGATCGCCAACACCAGCGTGGCCAACGCCACGAGCCGGGTGCTGGAGCGACCGAGCAGTTTTTTCACAAAGACTTCCTTCTTGTCATGAAACAGTCACTCAAGTGTGCTTCATGATAACAGGCGCTTGGCGGAGGGCGAGGGTTGCAGACGGGATGCAAGGGGACATGAAGCCACCGGATCGCGCATTCGCAATGGCAGGGGACCGTGTAGGAGCGGCCTCGCGCCGCGAAAGGGCTGCGAAGCAGCCCCCTGGACGTGAAAGAGTGGTTGGTCAGAAGTAGTACGGGAATTTCAGGCTGAAGGTGAAGTCAGGCGCATCGTCGGTCAGGCCGATCGACAGGTTGGGCACGATGGTCAGGTTGTCGGTCGCGGCCAGGGTCATGCCGATGTTGAAGTAGCCGGCGTTGGCGTCGCTGCTCTTGACGTCGGCCCACTCGTCGCCGGTCTCGGCGGACTTGATCCGTGAACGTCGGGCGATCAGCTCGGACACCGAGAACGACATCGACATCTTTTCGTTCAGGGCAAAGGCCACGCCTGCACCGATCTGGAAGCTGTCGCCGATCTTCACCTTGCCCGGGACCTTCTGGTTGACCGTGGAGCTGACGTCGCTGAACTTCTCCTCGAAGGTGTGGGTGTACGACAGGCTGCCGAACAGCACCGCCGGGTCGTAGGTCTTGACCAGCGAGATACCCGGGGTGATCGACCAGACGCCGTTGCCGGTGGGCAGGTCTTCGGGGTAGGTGAGGTTGTCGTTGAGCGGGTCGCGGATCAGCTTGATGCCGAAGGGGTCCTTGCCGGTGGGGGCCTTGACCCTTACGCTGAACACCGCATCGGGGGTGTTCTCCGACTCGTCGAGGAACTTGTAGGCCACGCCGAAGTTGACGTCGCCCAGCGTCGGGTCTCGGGTGACGGTGCGCTCGGACACATCGTTGGACGCGCCACCGACGCCGCCGGACTGGTAGGTCGACTCGCGGTAGACGATCGGCACGTTGACGTCAAACTGCCAACGCTGGTCGTAGTTGTAGCGGGCGGTCAGGTCCAGGGTCCAGTTGTCGGCCTTGATCCGGTCGAGGTTGATATTGCCCAGGAAGATCGAGTCCAGCGCCAGGAACCCATTGAGGATCAACTGGCGGGTGTCGTAGCGGGCGTAGGTGATGCCGGTCTCGAGGCTGAACTTGCCACCGCCGAAGAAGCCGCTGGCCTCGTCATACAGGTTGGACACGCTCTGGGCCGGTTCCGAGTCGTCCTTGAGCGATTCACCGTAGGAAGAGCCTGTTGCCCCCGCAGCCCCGCCGGAGGCGGCGATGGCCTGGTTGTTGCGTGGCTGCGAGGCAGGGGAGCGGGTCAGGCGCTTGGGTGGGGGGGCGACGGGTTGTTCTTCGACCTGGCGGACCCGCTGCTCCAGCACCATCAGGGCCTGCTGCTGGGCTTCGTAACGTTCCTTCAATGCGGCCAGTTCGGCCTTCAGGGCCTCGACCTGCGGATCGCCGGCGGCGTAGAGCAGGGTGGAAGGCACCAAGGTGCCCAGACAGACAACTGCTTTCAACGACATGAATCGATGCATAAGTTAGCCGTCCCTACGAATACTACGATGGTGAGACGAAGCGTAGATCAATAGCCGGTGATTCGAAGGCCCTTGAGTTGATCGAGATTGCAGTTCAGTGCGCCGGCTGACGGTAGGTTGTCGCGCAGCACCACATTGAGCTGGGTCATGTTGCTGACCGCGTTGTTGCCGCCAAGCAGCGTCGTGGCTTGCAGCAGGCCGCCATCGGACAGGCGCTGCAGGCTCGAGCCCTGGTTGTTGTTGGCCTGGATGGCCATCTGGATGCCTTTGCCGGTGTTCGACACGCTCAGGGTGCCGGCATTGTTGCTGCTGGTCAGGGTCTTGCCCGATGCCAGCACCTGGCCTTGTGGCATGGCGGCAGGCCCCTTGCTGCCTTCGCTGACATTGATCGCGACATCGTTGTAGGCGCTGTTGTTGTCACCGGCCGCGCGGACCGATTGGGTCACGCCCTGGGTATTGCCCAGGCCGCTGCCGCCTGTGACCACGCCATGGCCTTGGCCTGGGGCGACGCCGCCACCGTTCTTGCCGGTCATGGAGACGTAGAACTGCGGCTTGAAGCTGTTGTGTTGCACCTGCATCGTCGTGGTCGCACCGATGCGGTCGCCGGCAGCGTTCTGCCAGGTGCTGCTCATGACCACGCCGAAGCTGATGATCCGCCCCGGCATCACGTAGCGCCCCCTCAGTTGGGCCAGCTCCTGGTCCTTGACTTCGATGGGCTTGAACGTCTGCGCCTGGGTCGGGAGGCTGGCAGCCAGGCATGCCGCTACCAGCCAGTTGATTGTCTTCATCGCTGCTCCCCGGAGCTCCGTGCCCCTTTGTAATCACTAGAAGAAGTCGCTCTGGATGAACCCGAATTCCATCAATTGGGCATCGTCCACCGGGTAGAACCCATTGATGCGGTTCCTGGCGGTGACCGGAGCCGGTGGGTCGAGCAGGGCGTTGGCCTTGTCGTAGCCGGGGCCGATGACGGCGAAGATGATGCCGTTCCAGCCTTTGACGAAATCGTCGAATTTGTAGCGCTTATGGCCCAGCACCGGGTCGCCGATGTACACCCAGCCCCGGTTGATGCGCTGGAGCACGACGAAGTGCTTGTAGCCACGAATGTCCATCAGCACCACCACCGGAATGCTCACCCGGTGCAGGCTGTCGGCCTCGACCCGGTAGCCCCGGGCACGCATGCCGATGCTTTCCACGTAGCGCTTCATGTCCAGCATGGAAAAGCCCTGGACCTTGACCAGGTCCGGGTCGGCGTGGGCGAGCATGCCTTCGATGACCTGGCTTTCATCGACATCGAGCCAATAGGCTTGCTTGAGGATGGTGGCCAGGGCGGCGGCGCCGCAGCTGAAATCGGTCTTCTGTTGCACCAGGTCGGCGAAGCGACGCTCGCGGATGCTCTGTACCGGCTTGTACACCAAGGTCCCGCCTGGCATCGCCGCGATCGGCATCTGCGTGGCCTCGACCAGGCCGGCCAGGAACATGAGTGCGGCAAGCAGAACTGCGCGCATGGCCTTCTCCCCCGACGCGAAACAGGAAAGGGGCCCCGAAGGGCCCCGATTGGCTGTGTTACAGGCCGGTGCAGGCTTTGCAACCTGCGGCGATGGACAGCGAGTTGCTCTGCTGGTTGCCCGAACCTGCCGAGACGTTGGCGCCCACGTTGCCCGACACGCCGTTGAGCGAGTTGCTCATGGTGGCGGTGTTGGTCACAGGGTTTTTCCAGCCGTTGGGGGTCAGAACCTGGTAGGTGGCGACACCGGCCAGGCCGAAGGTGCCTTCTTCGTGGAACTTCAGAGGGTCCTTGTCGGTTTTGCCCTTGTCATGGCCATGGCCGTGGCCCCAGCCTTTTTCGTCTTCAACATAGCCCCAGCCGTCACCCTTGTACTGGCCATAGGCTTTGAAGCTGGCCTGCAGGGTTTCCTTGTCCATCTTGCGGTCAGCATTGTTTTCGACGTTCAAGCCCGTAGTGGCCTGGGTGGCGGTGGAGGCGGCCATCGCTACACGGCCACCGGACACGGCGATCGCCAGGTTGTTTTTCTGCTGGTTGAAGTCGCCGGCGGTGACGTTAACGCCGATGTTGCCCGAGCTGCCATTGGCCGAGTCGACCAGGTTGGCGGTGTTGCTGGTGGAGAAGTTCTTGACGTTGTTGCCGGCGTTGACCTGGGTGGCGGTGGAGATGGCCATGGCGCTGCCGAAGATGAAACGCTCATCGGCAGTGGCGATGGCGGCCACGTTGTCCTGCTGGTTGCCGTCACCGGCCGCCACGTTGGCGCCCAGGTTGCCGTTGGAGCGGTTGGCGGAATCTTCCATCGCCGCGTCGTTCTCGGTCGCCTCGTTACGCACGGTGTTGCCGGTGTTGACCTGGGTATCGGTCACCGTGGCGGCCGCACCCGCGCTGACCAACAGCTGCAGGAGGACATTGTCATGGTTGTTGTGATGGCCGTGGTGGCCGTTGTTATGCCGGTTATCAGCTTGTGCAGCAACTGCCATGACCGCTGCGAGGGCGAATACCAGAGGCTTGAGTGCCATTTTAGGTTTCATGGTGTTTCTCCACTTGTTTCTCGTTGTTAAGTGTTGTGTTGAAGCCACTTTGGGTCAGTCAGCGACCCGTACGCTCAGGGTGTTGCCCATTCGGTTGCCCACCCCGGCGCTCTGATTCAACTGGATCACGCCACGGCTGCCGGTGAAGGCCTGGTCACTGGTAGTGACCTGGCGACTGCCGGGAGCGCGATCCGTTGCCTCGGAGCCATTGGCCAGCGAGACGTTCTGCTGGCTGAGAATGCTGTCGTCGATGCTTTGCGGGACGGCACTGATGCCGATCCGTATTGCGTTGGCCTGCTGCGTGGCGGCGCCGGCGGACTGGTTGATGCCGAGCAGGCCGTTGCCGTTGCTGAAGGCGTTGCCGTGGATGCTGGCGCGGCTGTCCCGGGCCGGGTCGGCAAGAAAGTCTGTGCGCTGGCGAACCTCGGTGGTGGCCTTGGCATTGGTGCCGATAGCCATGGCCCGGACGTTGGCCTGCTGTTGGGCATCGCCCGCCGCCTGGTTGATGCCGAGGTTGCCCTGGTAGGTGCGGCCGCTGGCGCCCAGGGTGGCGTTGTCCACCACTGGCGAGCCGGCCAGCGCCAGGCTGGGGCCCAGCGCCAGGCACAGCAGGGAGAGCGTGAGTGCGCGCATGTCATTGGCCCCGAGTGAGGATCTGCAACGGCGCCAGGCCGCGCTGGACGTTCTGGTTGACTGTGTTGGAGATAGTGTTGCCACCGCCGGCCCCGGCACCCGATCCACCGGCCATGCCAGGTAGCCGGGACTGGACGGTGTCCAGGCCGCGCAAGCTGCCCGAGTGGTCGGTGGTGAGCAGGCGATTGACTGTCGAGCCGCTGGCGATGCGGGCGAAATCACCGTCGGTCAACTCGTTGGTCTGGGCTTTCACCCGGGCCGATTCGTTGGCGTTGACGGTAGTGGGGTAGGGGTCGGGGGTACCGGTCTTCCGAGCGGCTTGGCGAGCCTGGACATCACGGGTCAGGACGATGATCCCGTTGCCCTCGGCGCTGGCGGGAGGGGGGAAGGCTGCGGCGGTCAGGCAACCCAGGACGAGCAGTGCAGGCAGTGTCTTGTTCTTGGTCCCCACGGCGATGCTCCCTTCTCTGTGCGCTGGCCCTTGAGCGTTGACAGAGGTAGAGCGAAAGTCGTGCCGTTTTTGGTTTTTGTCGTGGAATCAAAAAGTTGGGTAGTTAATGAGTACGTCTGGCGCTTTTCTGTTTCAAGGATGATACAGATAAGCCATCCATCGCCCTGCAAGCCTTGAAAACCCACGCGCCCCGGGATAACGGCAGTGGCTGTATCACGTTTGAAACAGTTTCCCCAGGTCTGTGGCAAAGCCCCCAACAATGGGGGGCCTAGCTGGCTATACAGTTACAAAAAATTAACACTCGGTGGCGCAGGCTGGCGCTTGGCCGTCAAGTAGACGCGCCACCGCTGCCAGGGCCTGGGCCTGGCGGGTGGGCCAGTCGCCTTCGAGTACTTGAAAGGGTTTGTGGTGAGTGCGCAGCCAGTGCAGGCTATCCTCGAAGAACCTTTGCCGCTCTTGCAGGCGGGGTTGGCAGCGCTGGCCGTCGCCGACCCAATCGACACCTTGCGGGCTGAGCAGCAGGTGCAGGTCATAGTGGCGTTCGAGCAGGGCCTCCTCGAGCCAGGCGGGGCAGTCTGCGAACAGTACCCGGCTCCAAAGGATATTGCTGAGCAGGTGGGTGTCGAGGATCAACAGGTCGGGCGCCTGCTGGCGGCTCTGGTCCTCCCAGGCAAGCTGGCCGCGGGCGATGGCGGGGATATCGGCGTAGCAGGTGTCGCGCTGTTCCTGCTCGATGAAGTGGCGGACGTATTCACCGACCACCACACCTCCGAAATGTGCCTGGATTTCGCCGCTCAACCAGCTCTTGCCGCTGGACTCCGGCCCGCATAGCACCAGGACCTTCATGCAGGGACCAACGCCGGGTCGCGGCGCCATTGCACCCAGCCGCGCACGGCGATCAAGGTGAACAGTGCGTAGAGTGCTGCGGTGAGGTAGAGGCCCTTGTAGAGGAACAGGCCCACGAAGATCACGTCCAGCAGCATCCACAGCGCCCAGCATTGCACACGCTTCTGCGCCATCCACACCTGCGCCACCAGGCTGAAGCCGGTCAGGGCCGCATCGAGCCAGGGCTGTGCCGCGTCGGTCCAGTGCGCCATGGCGGCGCCCAGGCCCAGGCTCGCCAGCAGGCCTGCGCCCAGGCCGGTGAACACCTGCCCGGCCCCCAGGCTGGAAACCTGGCGTGCGTCTTCCACACGGTCAGGCCGGGTCCATTGCCACCAACCGTAAAGTTGCAACACGGCGTAGACCAGTTGCAGAAGCATGTCGGAATACAACTTCACTTCGTAGAAGATCCAGCTGTAGAGCAACACCATCACCAGGCCGATCGGCCAGCACCACGGGTTCTGCTTGACCGTGAGCCACACGGCGATGACGCCGAGCACGGCGGCGAAGAGTTCGAGGCCGGACATCGGCGATCCTTGGGCAGGAGTAGAGGGTGCGATTGTAGCCTGTAGGGCGGGGAAGCTGTAGGGGCGGTGTCGCGAATACCCTGTAGGAGCGGGCTTGCCCCGCGATAGGGCCGGCCCTGGCCGCGTGGATACAGGCCAAGGGCTACGCCCTTGATCGCGGGACGAGCCCGCTCCTACAGGGGGCTGCGTGGGTTTTGACGAGCGGCGTTATCAAACCCGGAACTGGCGCAGCAACTGTTCAAGCTCCTCGCTCAACCGCGCCAGGGCTGCGCCGGCGTCGCTGGATTGGCGCGCCGCGTCGGCGGTTTGTTGGGACAGCCCGGCGGTATCCAACACATTGCGGTTGATTTCTTCCACCACATGGGCCTGCTGCAGCGTAGCGCTGGCGATCGAGGCGTTGAGGGCGGTGAGGTTGTGCAGCGCCTGGCTGATGGCATCCAGGCTAGTGCCCGCCTCTCGGGCCTGCTCGACGGTCTGGCGCGAGGCTTCGCTGCTGGTGCCGATCGCCCTGACAGCCGCTTCCGACTGGCCTTGCAGGTGCTCGATCATGGTCTGGATCTCGGCGGTCGACTGGGCGGTGCGCTGGGCCAGCAGCCGGACCTCATCGGCAACCACGGCAAACCCCCGGCCCTGCTCGCCGGCGCGGGCTGCCTCGATGGCGGCGTTGAGCGCGAGCAAGTTGGTCTGCTCGGCGATCGAGCGGATCACTTCCAGTACACCGCCGATCCGCGTGCTGTGCCCGGCCAGCTCGCCGATCACCTGCACGGCCTGGTCGATGGTGCTGGAGAGTCGGTCGATCTGCTGCAGGCTGCCATGGATCGCCTGTTGGCCATGGTCCACCTGGCGCTGCGCCGCCTGCATCTCGCTGGCGGCCTGCTCGGCGGTCTTGGCCACGTCCTGCACGGCATAGGTGACTTCATTGACCGCCGTGGCCACCTGGTCCATCTGCAGCGATTGCTGGGCACTGTGCGCCTGGGCCTGGCCTGCATTGTCGCCCACGTGTTCGGCCGATTGGGCCAGGGCATGGGCGGCGCCCTGCAGTTGGCCGACCACACCCTGCAGCTTGCCGTTGAAGCGGTTGAAATGCTCACCGAGGCGGGTGACCTCGTCGCGCCCATGGGTATCCAGGCGGCGGGTGAGATCGCTTTCGCCGCTGGCGATATTACCCATGGCCTGCACCGCCTCCTGCAACGGGCGGGCGATGCTGCGGGCGATCAGCATGACCAATAGCGCCATCAACACGGCGATGCCCAGGCCCGCCAGGGAAGCGTCCCGAACCTGGCGGGCGAACTCGGCCTGCACGTCATCGACATACACGCCCGAACCGATGATCCAGCCCCAGGGTTTGAACAGCTGGATGTATGACGTCTTGGCCACCGGCTCACTGGCACCGGGCTTGGGCCAGCGGTAGTCCACCGGGCCTGCGCCCTGGCTGCGTGCCAGGCTGGCCATCTCGTTGAACACGGCGAAACCGTCGGGGTCACGAATGCCGGAAAGGTCCTGGCCGTCGAGCTTGGGGTTGGTCGGGTGCATGACCATCCTGGGCGCCAGGTCATTGATCCAGAAGTAGTCATCCTTGTCGTAGCGCAGGCTGCGCACGGCCTGCAAGGCCTGCTGCTGGGCCGCTTCGCGGGTGAGCGTGCCGGCTGCCTCCAGCCCCTGGTAGTAGGCCAGCACGCCGGCGGCAGTCTGCACCACGTGCCGGGTCTTCTCGGCCTTGGCCTGGTACAGGTCGCCGTGCAGCTGGCGCAGCATCAGCAGGGCGAAGGCCACCAGCATGCCCACCGCGACCAGCAGGATCAGCGACAGGCGCCGGCTGATCGACATCGACCTCAAGGTCTTCATCAAAGGTACTCCCCGTTGTTCTTGTTATCAGGTGTATCCAAGCATGCCGGGGCCGGTGCGGCACACTCGACCAAGGGCTAGGTCAGGCGCTTGCTGTCGCATGCCGCGCGAGCCATCGACAGGCTGCTCTGATAGGATCTCGGCCGCGCAAGATGAAACCTTTAGGTATCTAGGCCTTTTCCGCTGGCATTGGCCCCGTAGGGGCTGTAAAACGGCCAGGCTTTCGCGGCAACCAAATGCAAATCAAGAACAAGGGGCCTGCACGCAGCAGCGCCTCATCGGGGGAACAATGGATTTTTGGAGTGCCTTTCAGGCAATCATCTTAGGGATCGTCGAAGGTTTGACGGAGTTTCTGCCCATCTCCAGCACTGGGCACCAGATCATCGTCGCCGACCTGATCGACTTCGGTGGCGAGCGGGCCATGGCCTTCAACATCATCATCCAGCTCGGCGCGATCCTTGCCGTGGTCTGGGAGTTCCGGCGCAAGATCTTCGACGTGGTGCTGGGGCTGTCCAGCCAACCCACGGCGCGTCGCTTCACGGCCAACCTGCTGATCGCGTTCTTTCCGGCGGTGATCCTGGGCGTGCTGTTCGCCGACCTGATCCACGAATACCTGTTCAACCCGGTCACCGTGGCGGCGGCGCTGGTGGTGGGTGGGGTGATCATGCTGTGGGCCGAGCGTCGCGAGCACCGCATCGAGGTCGATCACGTCGATGACATGCGCTGGAGCCATGCCCTGAAGATCGGCTTCGTACAGTGCCTGGCAATGATCCCCGGCACCTCGCGCTCCGGCTCGACCATCATCGGCGGCCTGCTGTTCGGCCTGTCGCGCAAGGCGGCGACCGAATTCTCGTTCTTCCTGGCCATGCCGACCATGGTGGGGGCGGCGGTGTACTCGGGCTACAAGTACCGTGACTTGTTCCAGCCGGGTGACCTGCCAGTGTTCGCCATCGGGTTCGTGGTCTCGTTCATCTTCGCCATGATCGCTGTACGCGGCCTGCTCAAGTTCATCGCCAACCACAGCTATGCAGCCTTTGCCTGGTACCGCATCGTCTTTGGCCTGCTGATCCTGGCGACCTGGCAGTTCGGCTGGGTCGACTGGGCCACGGCGCACGGTTGATATGGCACGCACCCAGAGCGCGCCACGCCGTGGCGTCGAACGCACCCAGGATGCCGTTCACAACCTGCGCCTGAAACTGCTGGTATTCGCCGGGCTGTGCCTGCTGCCGCTGGTGGGGGCTGTGCAGATGGCCTGGAGCGGGCAGTCCTGGCTGCCTCTGGCGTTATACCCGGCGGTGAGCCTGGTCAGCCTGATGCTGTATTGGCAAGACAAGCACCAGGCCCGTACCGGGGCCTGGCGCACACCCGAAAAGGTACTGCATGCCAGCGAGTTGTGTGGCGGCTGGCCAGGGGCATTGCTCGCCCAGCAGCTGTTCCGGCACAAGACGCGCAAGGTGGCCTACCAAGTGACGTTCTGGGGCATCGTGGCGGTGCACCAGGTGTTCTGGGTCGACCACTTGCTGTTGGGCGGGCGCTGGTTGGGTGGGGTACTAGGCGCTGTCTGAGTGGTAGCAGGGCGGGCCCGATCGTAGGGTTGGTCGGCCCCCGCACCCTGTGGGAGTGGGCTTATCCCGCGATCGGCTACGCTCGGTCTGCCAGTCATTACACGTGCAAGCGCCTGGGTCACTCAGATGCTCACACATAGCGCTCTCCACAGGCCTCGAACGAAGCCGCCAGATGGTCGATCCACACACGCACGGCCGGCAGCAGGCCACGTCGGTGCGGGTATACCGCCTGCAGCCAACCGCCAGGCAGGGACCAGTCCGGCAGCAGGCGCACCAGTTCGCCGCGCGCCAATTCCTCTTCGCAGTACATGCTCGGCAGGGCAGTGAAGCCGAGCCCCGCACGTACGGCAGCCTTTCGCACCACGAAATCGTCAATGGCCAGGCGCGGTTCCAGGGCGACTTCCTGCTGTTCGCCCCCCGGCCCGATCAGGCGAAAATGCACCAGGCGGTCCGCCTCCGTAGCACCCAGCACCGGCAGGCCGACGAGCTGCGATGGGTGATGCAGGTGGTCGGCGAAGCCCGGGGCAGCCACCAGTTGCATCTGCGCCTGGCGCAGGCGGCGGGTGACCAGGGCCGGGTCCTCGTCGCCCAGGTCGCGCACGCGCAAAGCCACGTCGATGCCCTCGGAAATCAGGTCGACCCGCCGGTTGAGCAGCACCATATCCAGTTGTACCAGCGGATACTGCTCCAGAAAGCGGCTGACCACTTGCGGCAGGAAGGCGTGGGCCAAGGCGACGGGGCAGGACACTCGCAAACGCCCCCGCGGCTCGCTGCTCATGCTGGCCACCGCTTCGTCGGCCGCCTCTGCCTCCAGTAGCATGGCCTGACAATGGTGCAGGTAGCGTTCCCCCACGGCGGTGAGCTTCAGTTGCCGGGTGGTGCGCTGCAGCAGGCGTGTGCCCAGGCGCTCCTCGAGCTCGGCGATGCGCCTGGAAAGCCGTGACTTGGGAATGCCCAGCTGACGGCCAGCGGCGGCGAAACCACCGGCCTCGACCACGCGGGCGAAGTAGAAGAGGTCATTGAGGTCTTGCATCGGGTTGTTCCATTGTCCTACTGGTAGGACAAACTAACGCATTTTTATGGGCTTATCAGCTATTCGTTGGCCCTATAGGATTCTCTCCATCGTGATCGCCCACCGTCGCGGTCTTCATTCACAGGAGAATCCCATGAAACTGTTGCATATCGATTCGAGCATCCTGGGCGACAATTCCGCCTCCCGCCAGCTGAGCCGCGAAGTCGTCGAAGCCTGGAAAGCCGCCGACCCGAGCATCGAAGTGGTCTACCGTGACCTGGCGGCCGACGCCATCAGCCACTTCTCCGCCGCCACCCTGGTTGCCGCAGGTACCCCGGAAGAGGTGCGCGATGCCGCCCAGGCCCACGAAGCCAAGCTGAGCGCCGAAACCCTGGAAGAATTCCTCGCCGCCGACGCCGTGGTGATCGGTGCGCCGATGTACAACTTCAGCGTGCCGACCCAGCTCAAGGCCTGGATCGACCGCGTCGCCGTCGCCGGCAAGACCTTCCGCTACACCGAGGCTGGCCCGGAAGGCCTGTGCGGTGACAAGAAAGTGATCCTGGTGTCCACCGCCGGTGGCCTGCACCATGGCCAGCCGACCGGCGTGGGCCACGAGGACTTCCTCAAGGTCTTCCTTGGCTTCATCGGTATCACCGACCTTGAGATCGTCCGCGCCCACGGCTTGGCCTATGGCCCGGAACACCGCAGCCAGGCCATCGACGCCGCCCAGGCACAGATTGCCAACGAGCTGTTCGCTGCCGCCTGATCGCGTTAATGAAAAACCGGCTGTGGCCCTGGGCTGCAGCCGGTTTTTTCGTTTTCAACGGCCCTGGCCGCGACGGGCCAGCAGCAACACCAGGCCCACACCCGCCAAGGCAAGCAAGGCCGCCACGGAAAAGATCGAGGTATACCCCAGGCGTACGGCTACCGCGCCCATCACCGGGCCGGCGATGGCCAAGGCCAGGTCGAAGAACACCGCGTAGGCGCCCAGCCCGGCCCCCCGGCTGCTGCTGGGGACCTGCTTGATGGCCTCGACGCCGAGGGCCGGATATACCAGTGACAACCCGAACCCTGTCAGCCCTGCGCCCACCAGGGCCGCAGCCGGAGAGGGCGCCAGCCACAGCAGCGTCAGCCCCACGACCTCGGTGGCCATGCAGGCCATGGCTACGCTGTAGCCTCCGAAGCGGTTGACGGCATTGACGAACAGCAGCCGCGAGACGATGAAGCACAAGCCGAATGCGCTCAGGCACCAGGCCGCGCCGGTCCAGCCGCGCTCCAGGTAATAGAGGGTGACGAAGGTGGTCAGGGTGCCGTAGCCGATCGATGCCAGGGTGAGCCCCAGGCCAAAGGGCGCCACCCGACCGAAGGCCGACCAGAACGGCAACCGTTCGCCGCGCACCACCACCGCGTCCGGGCGCGTGCGCAGCACCAGCAGGGTCATCACGGCCAATAGCAGCAGGGCGACGCCGAGCACGCTGAAGCCCAGCGCGTCCACCAGCAGCACGCCGGCCGGTGCGCCGATGGCGATGGCGCCGTAGGAGGCGATACCGTTCCAGGAAATCACCCGTGCCGTGTGTTCGCTGCCCACCTGGCCGATACCCCAGCTCAAGGTGGCGACACCGATCAAGCCCTGGGCGATGCCAAGGCACAGGCGCCCGGCCAGCAACAGCAGCAGGCTCAGCCAGGGCAGGGCGACCGTCCAGGCCGACAGCAGGGTCAGCCCGCCACAGCCTGCGATGCCGTATAGCCCGTAGCGAATCGCCCGCTTGCCGCCCAGGCCATCGGCTACCCGCCCGGCAAAGGGGCGGCTGAGCAATGTGGCGAGGTACTGCAGGCCGATGGTCAGCCCCGCGACCACCGCGCCGAAGCCGAGCTGGTCGTGGACATAGCTGGGCAACACCGCGATCGGCAGGCCGATGCACAGGAAGGCAATGAAGGTATAAAAGACGATCGAAAGGATCTGCAAGGTGATGCTGGAGGCAGGTTGTTGCGCGGTCATGGGGGGCGTTCGCGGGTAGGCGGTGGGGCGTGGCCCATCATCGCTGGAGCGCGGCGGAAAAGAAAGCAGGCTAACGAAATATCGACTGGGGGCAGCCCTTTCGCGGCGCAGGGCCGCTCCTACAGAGTGCATGTTCTTTGTAGGAGCGGCGAAACGCAGGGGTTAGACCACTACGCCCTGGCTGCGCAGGTAATCGTCGTAGGTGCCGCTGAAGTCCACCACACCGTCGGGCGTCAGCTCGATGATGCGGGTGGCCAGCGACGACACGAACTCGCGGTCATGGCTGACGAAAACCAGGGTCCCGGGGTAGTTCTCCAGCGCCAGGTTCAGCGCCTCGATCGATTCCATGTCCAGGTGGTTGGTCGGCTCGTCCATGACCAGCACGTTGGGCTTTTGCAGGATCAGCTTGCCGAACAGCATGCGGCCCTGCTCGCCACCGGAGATCACCTTCACCGACTTGAGGATTTCATCGTTGGAGAACAGCATGCGGCCCAGGGTGCCACGAATCAGTTGCTCGCCCTGGGTCCACTGGCCCATCCAGTCGAACAGGCTCACGTCGTCTTCGAAGTCGTGGGCGTGGTCCTGGGCGTAGTAGCCCACTTCCGCGCTGTCGGTCCACTTCACGGCGCCGGCGTCCGGGGCCATTTCACCGACCAGGGTCCGCAGCAGGGTGGTCTTACCGATACCGTTGGGGCCGATGATCGCCACACGCTCGCCGGCTTCGACAGTGAAGCTGAAATCCTTGAACAGGACCTTGCCCTCGAAGCCCTTGGAAACCTTCTCCACGGTGACGGCCTGGCGATGCAGCTTCTTGGTCTGCTCGAACCGGATGAACGGGCTGACCCGGCTCGACGGCTTGACCTCGGCCAGTTGGATCTTGTCGATCTGCTTGGCGCGCGAAGTTGCCTGCTTGGCTTTGGAGGCGTTGGCCGAGAAGCGGCTGACGAAGGTCTGCAGCTCGGCGATCTGGGCTTTCTTCTTGGCGTTGTCGGCCAGCAGCTGCTCGCGCGCCTGGGTGGCGGCGGTCATGTACTCATCGTAGTTGCCCGGGAACAGGCGCAGCTCGCCGTAGTCCAGGTCCGCCATGTGGGTGCAGACACTGTTGAGGAAGTGCCGGTCGTGGGAAATGATCACCATGGTGCTGTTACGCGCCGTGAGGATGCTTTCCAGCCAGCGGATGGTGTTGATGTCCAGGTGGTTGGTCGGTTCGTCCAGCAGCAGTACGTCCGGGTCCGAGAACAACGCCTGGGCCAGTAGCACACGCAGCTTCCAGCCTGGCGCCACTTCGCTCATCGGGCCGAAGTGCTGCTCCAGCGGAATGCCCAGGCCCAGCAGCAGTTCACCGGCACGGGACTCGGCGGTATAGCCGTCCATCTCGGCGAACTCGGTCTCGAGCTCGGCAACGGCCATGCCGTCTTCCTCGGTCATTTCCGGCAGGGAATAGATACGGTCACGCTCGGCCTTGACCTTCCACAGCTGCTCGTGGCCCATGATCACCGTGTCGATGACGGTGAATTCCTCATAGGCGAACTGGTCCTGGCGCAGTTTGCCCAGGCGGGTGTTCTGCTCGAGCATCACCTGGCCAGCGGACGGCTCCAGGTCACCGCCGAGGATCTTCATGAAGGTCGACTTGCCGCAGCCGTTGGCGCCGATCAGGCCGTAGCGGTTGCCGTTGTTGAATTTGACCGAGACGTTTTCGAAGAGCGGCTTGGCGCCGAATTGCATGGTGATGTTAGCGGTAGAAATCAAGTGCTTGTCCTGCGGGGGTTCCAGAGGTGTATTTAGGCCCTCTCGTCTGTTTTGGGCCAATTTTGGGCCAATTCGACTCGGGGCGGCAGCTTCTCCAGCTCCCTCCAGTCCGAGGAGGAGCTGATCCATTTCGCGTAGGTAGAGAGCAACATCTCGACGCTGTGGCCGAGCTGGTTCGCGATGAACGCAGGGTTCATCCCAGCCATTAGGCACATGGTTGCGTAGGTGTGGCGGGTGTCGTACTGCCGGCGTTCACGGATGTTCAGCGCCTTGAGCGCTGCTTTGAAGTGGCGGATTGTAACACTTGGCTCGTTGATCCACAGCCCACCTTTGCTCGGTTGGAAGACGAAGGGGCTGACCGGATTGGCCGATTTGGAAGCCATGCGCTTCAAGTTGGCCACTCGGCGGGCCTGGCTGACGGCATTGATCGCCCGCTCGTTGAGCAGAATGGTTCGGTGATTCTTGGTCTTGGTGCGCTCTTGTGGCGCTCGATTGATTATGATTCGGCGTATGACTGCAGTTCGTTCCTCCAGATCGACGTCATTCCACTGAAGGCCCATTGCCTCGCCAGGTCGAACCCCCGTGAAGAAGCAGAACTCGAAGAAGGCTGCGTAGATTTGGGAGTACTTGCGAAGGCTGCCGTAAAGGTGAGCAATGATCGCTTCCGCCTCGGCCCTGGTGTATGGATCGACGACCTTCTTTACGGCCTTTGGCTTATCCAGGGAAGCAGTCGGGTTCTTGGCGATCAGCCCGTCCAGTACAGCCGTTTTGAATACGCTCGACAGCTTGATGATCGCGTTTCGCTTTACGCCTACCGAAGTCCACTGAATTTGCGAGATGACGCTGCGGAGCATCGTGGGCGTGATCATATCGATCCGCCTCAGGCCCAGGTAGGGCATCCAGTAGAGGTTGAACGTGCTTTTGTAGTTTTGCCTGGTCCCCTCGACAATGTGGCGACTATCCAGCCACATCTGGGTGTAGGCGCCCAGGCTCGGTATCGCATCGGCCGCCTGCCGGGCCAGATCCGACCCTGGGAAGAGCTCGGCGTATTTTTCGTCATCGAGCAGACCATGCCGGATCAGGCTGACTACTTGATCACGTACACGGCTGGCGGCTTTGATCCCCTGCGCTGTCGGGGGATGCGCGAGGGTTTCCCCTCGACGCTCACCATTCCAAGTGAAACGGATTCGGAGCGAGTCTCCTCGGATTTCAACTCCAGGGGGCAGACCCACAGGCTTTCGAGCCATTCCTCATATCTCCATCTGCTGTACATGATGTTGCGACCGTTCTTGTTCCAGACGCCTTCGGGTATTTTTCCGCGCTGGCGCCTGGTCTGGAGAGCTCGCAGAGTGATCCCCAGCAGCTCGGCCATCCTTTCTTCCGTTACCTTGTCCATTTCATGGGCAACGGCCTGTTCCTGCCTGGCGTGTTCATCGCCTGGCTTTTTCCTTTTTGAATGCATATAGGTCTCCACGCCGCCGGTGGCGGCAGGTTGGTTGTCAGGCTGTGGCTTTAGCGATGAGAGCCTTGGCTTCTACGATGGATGGGTACTCAGCCGCTGCCTTCGGGCCGTGCTTCGCTTCGATCTGGTAAAAGAGGTCGGCCGTGACCTTCACGAGAGCGGAAGCAAGCTCTTCCTGCAGCTCTCCCTCGGCGCGGCCGATGTCCCAGAACTGCTGCCCCCAATGACCGGCGGGCGGAGGGTTGTTGTTCTGCTTGCCCATGGCCAGGGCGCCGACGATCAGATCGCATACGGCGTCCTTGTAGATGTTGGAGCCGTCGATGCTCAGGCCCTGGCGCCGCAGGGCATCGAGGGCGTTGTTCAGGTTTGCCTCGGGCGACGGCAGGACCAAGTCGAAATCGTCCTTGCCAGGCCGGCACGCGATGACGAACAGCTCGCAGCCTTCCGGCAGGTGTTGGGCCATGCCGGAGATGCCTTCGATGGCCGCTTCGCGCAGCAGTGCTTTTATATCGGGCATAGGGGATCCTCGCCCGCGCATGTCGGCGGGCTTGAGTAGTTGGGGATGGGGGAAGTTTCGGCTTAGCCGCAGCGGATGCGCGGGGAGTGGAACGTCTGCGGGCGAGCAGGGCGGACAGCCTCGAAATAGAGGCTCCACATGTCGTCCCAGGCTTCCTTCATGGTGGTGCCCTGGCCGGTCACTCCCATACGTCGGCACCACCAGGAGCCGTTCCAGTAGGTCATTCGAGCTTTCATGGTCGCGGTCCCCTGTAGATCAGGTAGGCCATGTAGGCGAGGGCGATCATAGAAGGTGTCCTCCGGCTTCGAGCAGGCTGTCACGGTCTTCGCGCAAGCTGTCGCGGTCCTTGCGCAGCGCTTCGTTCTCGTCGAGAAGAGCAAGAACGCCTTCGGCCAAGAGCCGGTGCTGTTCGTCGCAGCAGAATCGCCGGTCATTCATCACTCGCTCCGCCAGCGCCTTCAGTGTGTCGAGGTTCACGGCTGGGCCTCCTTCGGCGGATGAACCGGGCAAGGCCAGCGCAGCGAGCCGTCGCCGGATGGGCAGGTGCACAACGCGTCATCAGGCACGTCAAAGAACCCAAGGCGCCCCTTCAGCGGTACGAACGGCAGCGGTCGCGGATCGCGCAGGACGAACCCCTTGGCACCCATGTACCAGTCCGAGTCGCTGGTATCGACGCTGTCGACCATCTCAACCGAGCCGATGATGCCGCCACGTTGTAGGCTGGCCAGCTCCATGGGGATCGGAAGGTTGCGCAGCATGCAGAACCTGTTGGCTTCGCGCAGCTCGTGCCGGGTCATGCCCTGGGCAGCATGCACCAGGAACCGCCCACGGAACTTGGTGTGCCAGGCCCGGTTCTCGATGTCCTTGCCGCCGTAGATGATGTGCCAGGCCCAGGGCTGGCGTATGGAAAGCGCCTTCACAGCTGATACCTCTCATCATTCCAGGCCGCCGGCGCGGCAGCAGGTGTAGGTTCGGGTTGGGTTTCGTGCGGGGAGAGCTGGCGCTCGTTGCCGGCCTGGATAGCCGGGCATTCAAAGCTGCGAGCCTGGTGCGTTGCCACCATGTGTCCAAAGATCATCCCGCCAATGGCTACTAGAAAAATCCCGATGACGGTCTTCACGATTTCTTCTCCATTTGCTTCAGGCAGGCGAGGCAGGTGACATCGCTCGCCTCACTGGTGAACTGGGTTGCCTTGACCAGGCGGCCGCACTTCACTTCGATAAGGCCGAGCATTGCCATGCGTGACCACATGTGGACTTTTTTCATTGGCAGAATCCTTGTTCTGCGCTGGCGCCGGTGGCCAGCAGCAGGAGGCAGAGGGCGAGGCGGGTCATCGGCTCAGTTCCTCGTCCGGGTCGGAGTTGAAGCGCCTGCACAGCGCGTGGGCGACGCCAGACCCGCAGCAGAAGACATCCTTCATCAGCACCCAGCGTGGGGTCTTGCGTCGACTGGTGCCGTTAGCCATCCGCACCGCCTTTCGGAGCAGATCATCCTCGGTGAACTCGCAGCCGGAGAGCGTAATGGTGCGGCTGGTGTCCTTCTGCTGCTCCAGCTGCTGGCGCAGGTTTCGGATTTCTTCAACCATGGCCAGCACTACAGCAGGCCTGGCAGCGCGGTAGTACGCCTCAGCATGAACGTGCGGCTCACCAATGCCATAGAACTGGACACCCAGTGCCACGCCGTCGTAGTTCAGGTAGTCGGCCGTCAGCTCGACAGAGCCTTCACCGCCACACTCAGGGCATTCCATCCATCCTTCTTCGGCACCACCGACTTGGGCGCTGACGAAGTCTTGCGGTGTAGCAGCCTTGGCCGCCGCCTCGATCGCGTCGAGGTCCAACTCAATTTTTTCGGGCATGACGATTCCTTGGCCGCCATATCGCGGCGGTAAGTTGTACAAGTGGTTGGGTTCGGTACAAGAAAATCGGCCGGTGGTCAGATTCAGCGTGCATTTCAGAACATTGTTTTCGCCGTCGAGGCAACCGGGGCTAAGGTGGGTGGACGCGACCTGATTAGACGAAAGGCGCGGGGGCCCAGCATGTGGATTCGCAGTGACGCTTTCTGGGACTGGGTAGATCCGCTCATCAGCTGGGTCGGGCTTACCAATGACCTGAAGGTCTAAGGGTTTATTGGGGGAGCAAAAAGGAGATTGTTATGCGAACCAGAGGAACGAAGTACTGGTCTTGGGTCGATCCCCAACTCCATTGCAGGACTCACGAGGAAGAGTTGTCCGATGGCACAACATTGGACATCCAAGCCAGACTATCTAGGACTGGAGCAACACAGATGTTCATCGGGGTTTACTCTCCTTCAGGGAGGCCCATCAAAGAGGAGGCATACGAAAAACGCCTTGGTGAAACCATCACACGGGCACTAGCCATTGGCGTGGAGCGCGCTCGCGTTATTGCATCCAAACAGCGAAAAGCCGCTTAAGCGTGCAGGGCCGGCGCACTAGATAGTCGGCCCGTCTCCAGATTCAGTACAAATGTGCTCCAGGGTTGGGAACCGGCACCGGGGCGTGCGCAGGCGTTGTCAGCCATTGCACGGCACTCGACCTGGCGTGGACCGTCAAACTTGCCGCAGTTGGCATGTGTGCACTCGTTGCAGCGAAGCGGGTCAGGCAGAGTGCTCGGCTCTACGCTGACGGATAAGGCGGCGTCGATGCTTGACCCCCAGTCACGAAGCAACTGTTCGGTGGGCATGACACACCCATTGCAATGGTCGGCTATCTCGCGCAGCAGCGCATCCCGCTTGGCCAGTTCGGTACGCTGGTCACAGACGACTTTCCAATGCCTGCTGATGCCATCTCGTAGCCGCTCAACCTCAGCGGTATCGATCATCGGGCCCACGCCAACAATCGGCAGCCCAGTCGCCGCCGCATCCCGCTCTGCCTCTTCTTTGGTCCACCAGAAGGCAGTACCAACCATCCAGGCTATAGGCTCGGGGTGGGCCTGCGGGGCTAACGCCTGCCCAGAGACCTGCGCGACTCCAATCCGCAGGTGCTGGCGAGCCTGGGCATGGGTCATTTCGTGGGGTGTGGCTTCGCGAACCGAGTAGGGAAGGCCTCCATCAACTTTCCTGAACACCCAGCCGTAATGGCTGAGGTTCTCGTCCATCTGGATCAGGTGGAGGCCGTCGTCGCAGGCTATCCAGCCGTCGGCGTTATTGGATCGGTTTTCTGTGGGCATGGGTGGCTCCGGCCTATGCGGCTTTCAAAAGGGCTTCAATTACTCGCTGGCCTGCCAGCGGCGGTACCGCATTGCCGGCCATGTGCATGGTCAGCCGGTGGTTGTCCGGGCGCAGGGTGTCTGCCGGGAACGACATCGCGGCCAGGGCCTCGCTGGCGCTGAGCATCCGCATGCGGTCGCCGTCGACCAAGGCCCAGCGGTCCAGGGTGGTGATGGTGCCGATCGGCCGGTTGATGTCGCGGCCGGTGGTGCCGGAGCCTTTGCCGTAGTAGGGCATGATGAAGCGGTCGCCGAATCGCTGGCGCCCGTTGCGCACCCGGTCGAGCGTGGCCTGGGCCCGGCCGGGCTTCTTGATGGGAGACCACCGACCGCCGTCGAAGTCGAGGAAGCTGGCCGCCGGCACATGCCGCTCCTGCGGTAACTGCAGCATCAGCGGCGCCTTGCTGCGGGTCAGCACCATGAACAGACGCACTCTGTGCTGCGGCACGCCGAGGTCGGCGCAGTCCACGATGTGCGGTGCTGCCTGATACCCCAGCGCTTGGATCGCTTGCAGCCAGGCCGGGTAGAGCACCCAGTCGGTGAACTCCGGCACGTTCTCGATCACCGCCGCTTGAGGCCTGTGGAACTCAAGGGCCGATACAGGCGCCCAGGCCGTCGAGCGCGAGGCGTCATGCTCGGGGTTGCCCGACTTCTTGCCGCGAGCCTTGGCGTGCCCCTGGCAGCAGGGCGAAGCCAGCAGGATGTCGTGCGCCGGCACCTGCTCCCAGCGCGCCTGGTGCAAATCCTGGCAGACGTGCTCGGTGTTGGGGTGGTTGGCCGCATGCCATTTCACGGCTTCTGGCCAGTGGTTTGCCGCCCAGAGAACTTGGACACCTGCGGCGCGCGCGCCGGTGCTCCATCCGCCGAGGCCGGCGAACAGGTCGATTGCTGTGGTCATGTGATCCTCAGGTTCAAGCAGCTGGCGATTGGTCCAGCAGGAAGTCCATCTGTGCGGCGCCTTCGATCCAGGCTGTATCCAGACGCTGGCGGGCGAGAGCGGCGTATTCGGGGTTCAGCTCGCAGATGACCGATTGCCGGCCCTCCTGCATGGCGACGAGTGCGGTGGTACCGGCGCCGCCGAACGGGTCTAGCACCATCCCGCCGCGCGGCGAGCCGGCCAGGACGCATGGGCGAATCAGGTCTGGCGGGAAAGTGGCAAAGTGCGCTCCTTTGAAGCCGTTGGTGGCCACCGTCCAGACGCTGCGCTTGTTTCGCGTGGTGTCGTAGTTGATGTGTTCCCGGCCAGGCCTGTGCTGTCCCGTCTGGCCATGTTCTCCGCTGGAGTACTTCGTCTCCCTGGCGAAGCTGTTGCGCTTGCTGCCCACGGTGCGAGGCTTCGGGTCGGCATCATAGCCATGGCCCCAGCCAACCCCGTTGTTACGGGGTACCACATTGCCTGAAACCGTCCGGGTACCGCCGTTAGAGTTATCGAAGGTTGAACCGTCGACGTAAGCGCCGCCTCGAAAGGTCGATGCAGATCCCTTCCCGGTTAGGTTTGCTGGCTCCCTGATCGCGTCCTGGTCGAAGAAGTACTTCGGCGACTTGCTCAGCAGGAATAGATACTCGTGGGCTTTGGTGCAGCGGTCGCGAACGCTCTCTGGCATCGGGTTCGGCTTGGCCCAGACGATATCCTGCCGCAGGTACCATCCGTCATCTTGCAGTGCGAAGGCCAAGCGCCAAGGCATCCCCATCAAGTCCTTGTGCTTCCAGCCAGGTGGTGCTGATCGCCATCCGGTAGCCTCGCCTTTGCCCTGCCAGGCTCCGTCGCCTCTTTCGGCCATGTAGCTCCCGCCACCACCGCGCCCACCGCTAGCGTAGCTGTCGCCCATGTTCACCCAGATAGTGCCGTCATCTCGCAGCACGCGGCGCACTTCGCGGAACACTGCAACCAAGCTGTCGAGGAATTCTCGCGGGGAGGCCTCCAGGCCGATCTGGCCGTCGACCCCGTAGTCGCGCAGCCCGAAATAGGGCGGGCTGGTGATGCAGGTGTGCACTGACTGATCCGGCAGCGTCCGCATCATCTCGATGCAGTCGCCCACCAGGATGCGGTGCTGCTGGGTCATGTCGTTGTCCTTGCGTGCAGACGCCGCCCTCGCCGGGTCGGCGTTATCGTTGAATAGGGGAAGGCGCTGGCGGGCAGCGCGGGAGGGTCAGGCGGCTGGTCCTTCTGCGATGAAGTAATCCCAGGCAGCTTTGTCGCCCTGGGCAATGAACCACTTCAGGTCCTGGCCATCCTCGGTTTCACTGACCGAGCCGCCGTACTGGGCGCCTGGGAAGGTGAATCTTGCGCCGTCTCCGCAATACGGGTATCCGCCAGTGAACTCGGTAAAGGTGACGCCGGGCTGGGCAGCAACGACGCGCTCCTTGAACTTTTCGAACCTGGCGTTGCGTGCCGCCACCTCGCTCTCGTGGCCTTCCTTGCATTCCGCCGAGCAATAGACGACGCGACCGTCGAACACTAGGTCCAGAGGGATATCGGTTTCAGCTTCTTCGTCCCAGCGGCTGGCATCGCTGTCGCACCTCGTACCGCAGTGGTTGCAGTCGAACCACCAGCCGGCATCGATGTAGGCCTGGGCAGGGATGAAGGGCTGATCGGCATACTGATCGGCCCATTGCGCGCGGCGGCAAGACACGTCGCCGAAGTCGGCCCCGATCTCCTCCGCGCCCTGGCGCCTAGCCGCAGCGTTCGACGAGGCAAACTGGATCGTGGATTCCTCTGGGTCATTGGTTTCGACGGTGTAGGCCAGCACCTTGCGTGATGCTGGATTTGCTTTCGGCTTCTTGCTCATGGCTTTCTCCATGCATGCGCCGCCCTCCGTGCTGGTGGCGGCATGGTGGCAATTTGGTTTGGGATGGAGTATTACGGGTGACCGGCATGGGGCCGGACAGAGGAACTGAAAATGAAGATCAGCAGTAACTTCAGGGAAGGAGACATTGAGGTCTCTCTTATCGCCGGTCCAGCGGGCGGCTGGGACATCCAGTCAGTAAGCGTTAAGGGGCGCAAGGTTCCTCCTACTCGAAAAGGCGAATTCGACAGCGAGGAAGATGCAAAGGAAGCGGCTCTGTCCCGCGCGAAGGCCTTTGCTGAGTCAGAAGGATTGAAGATTCGGGGCTAAAACCTCATCCCCCGGATCCTGCTGAATCATCAGCATGCTCTTCCGGTCAAAGGCCAGGGCCAGGCGGGGTGAGAAACTTCGCCGCATGCAGCCTGCCCAGGGCATGGATTCCGTGGATCAGCGCCTCGATCATCTGGCTGGCTGAGGCGTCAGCCCATCCGCAGATCGCCCGCAGGTGCTGCCCGGTTCGCTTCCTGGCTGACAGCCTCAGCGGCTCCGTCCGCGCCACAGATCGGTGAGCTTCGATTTCGTGGCGCGCAATCCTGAGCAGCGCGTGATGCCCGAGAGCTTCGATGTGGTGAATCATCAGCGTCATGGCCTCGCCCTGTTCCTCGATGCCTGCCCACTCCATCAGTTCCAGCAGGGCCTGCTTAGTCCCTGGTCGAACCTTCAAGCGCAGGTCTTCTTCCTGCAGGCGTTCGGCCTTGGCCCTTCGCTTCTCGTCACGCTGCTGCTGCGTCAGAGCCATCATCGCCTCCATTGCGCACGAACGCGGTGCCCGGCGCGTACTCGAGCAGGTCGCAAACCCGGTTGATGATCTTGAGCGCGGCGTCGAACACCTTGGCGTCGTCCGGCTCGCGGGCCAGGCGTTTCATGTTCGGCTGGTGCTCGAGGCAGACTTTGTCGACCAGGCGCCGGTCCAGCCTGCGCAGGTGATCGGCGCTGTCGTGCACTCGAAGGCTCAGCGCGAAGGCAAGGGCCACGTCATCAGGCCGGTACTGGCCGCCGCTGCGGGTGATGTATAGCTTCTTGACTGGCGACTTGAGCCAAGATGGCAGGCTGACTACGCCGGAAGGGGCTTTCTGCATGGCTGTTCTCCATGAGTCCGCTGGGTGGTAGGTGTGACTGGGCTTGTCGGCGCCTCTGGCGGACCAGGTTGTTGATCCGCTTCATGTGCTTCCGGCCGTTTTCAGCTTGTCCGATATCTCGACCAGCTGCTGGGTCAGGTTCTCGATAGTCGCGGCGCCGCGCACACGTTCGGCGCGGCCCCACTGGCAGCTGCGGTTGAACAGCAGCTGTAGGTGCTTATCCAGTTCCTTGCGGCGCTGGATAAGCTCAAGGATGGTTGCGAGTGGCATGGCTATGCACCTGTGAGATGGTGGAGCGGTGCGAAGGGGATGTCGTCGTCGAATGCGTCAGGCGGTACGCCTTGCTGGCTAGGCTGTGGGGCAGGACGCTGTTGTCGTGGTTGCTGTGCTGGTTGGTTGCCCTGTGATTGCTGCGGCGGGCTTCCGGCAAACTTGATGACGATCACTCGCCCGGTGAGCTTGACGCCCTGCGTCTGGTCGGACTTCGTGAAAACCTCGACATGCGCGTCGTCGATGGTGAAATGTATCTGCTGGCCTTTGACCAAATACTGAGCCATGGCCTCGGCCTGCTTGCCCCAGAGCGTGGCGTCTACCCACTGCACGGGCCGCTTGCCGTCTTGGCCTTTGCGGCCATAGTCGCAGGCGATAGCCAAGTTGCACACAGCGTCGCCGCCGGCGGTGTACCGCAGTTCAGCGTCGCGGCCAATGCGGCCGATATCGGTAAGTGTTGGCATGAGTTATCTCTTACTTGATACGAATCGAAGACTTGCCGCGCTCCAGATGGGCGCCCTTTACCTCCTGGCCGGACTTGATCCGTTCGGAGATAGCTCTTTTGTCAGGGACATAGGTCACGCGCGAATCGACCAAATCGTCAGGGAGCGCCTTTTCGTCGTCGATGATTACTGACTCGCGGCCTTTGGCCAGAGTGATGGTGAAGAGGGGGCAGCTAATCTTGGTGATGTTCGCCGCCTCCATGTTCTCGCGCAGGTAGTCGATGATCTGTCCCTTGCGATTGGACATGATCCGCTTTCGCTCCTGGAGGCGATCGATCTCGGCCTCCACGGCCTCGATATCGCCATCCATGTTCAGGATGACCCTGCTTACTGCCAGCGCCTTGTCGTTGAATTCAGCCTCAATGGCGCCCATGGTGTCGCGCACCGCGATAGCCATGTCTTCGTCAGCCCCATCCATAAGGACGGCCAACTCTTTGAATTGTCCGGTCAGTTCATACAGAGTGCTCATGCGGCCTGTTCCTTCTTCTGGGCGCCCTCTATGAAGGCTTTGCGCTCTTCGTATGCCTCTGTCAGGCGCCGAAGGAACGCTGTTTCGTTGCGTGCAGTGGCGCTTTTCACGAATCGGGTATTGAGCATCTTCAGCTCATGCATGGTGACAGCGCCTGCCAGGGTTTCTACAGCGGACTTGAGCCACTCCAGTCGTTCTTGCTTCTGGCGCTCTTCCTCGGCAGCTTTATCCTCTGCCTTCTCAATGGCCACCTCGCTGCGTACCGTCTCGACGTAGGAGGCGTCATCGAACATGCCCATGTGGATGTCAGCCGCGAAGCCAAGAGGCTGAAGGCACTTACCGATAGCGTCTGTGAGAGACTTCTTCGCAGCCTCCCAATCCGTGATGATCTTGCCCTGCTGGAGAAGTACAAACGGTGTGTGCCCGTAGTGTTCGACAGTGCATTTCTGCCCGTCTTTGCCCAGGTACCAAAGCTGGATCTTGATCGTGTGCAACTTGGCGTTGATTCGCGGCGCATCCGGCCATTCCTTGGTAGGAGCTGAAAGCGGGGCGCCCTCATCGAAACGATCCTCAAGCACCGTCCAGCCCCATCCCTCGCCGCAAGGTCCGAATACTTCGGTCGCTTTGCGCATGAGGTAGGTGGGCTTGATTGCGGTTCCTTTGAAGCCGCCCATCCCAGTGAAGTTTTTCGTTGCACTGGGGTCGGTCGTGTCAACCTGGTCCCAGATGCGCATGTTTGCATTGGACATTTGTCACCTCGCGCCAGGCCGGCGCCGTCAATTGGAATAGTGGAATGCCAGGTCACCCAGCGACGGAGGGTTGGTCCGGGCCCTGGCTGCCGGTGATGGTTGCGCGCTCTACCGGCTTACGCTCCCTTGCGGGCACGGTTATCCCCAGCGGGGCCCGCCGGGCTCGGGTGTGTGTTCAGGAAGTGATGCTGCCGGCCAGTGCGCTAAGGAGGAGCCAGCCAGTGCAGAAGGTGAGGGCGATGAAGGAACCACGCCAAGTGGAGATTCGGCGGGCACGCTGGTTACTGGTCATGGCCGGGGCCTCACAGCGATCTGACCGGCCTTGAGCGCCGCTACGATCTCCGGGCGCAGCTTCTGCACTGGCCATTCACGCGGCAGGCCCACGCCGATAATGGCCAGGCTTCGCTCAATCTGCTCGAGTTGCTCGTCAATCAGGGATTTTACAGGTGCGGTGCTCATGCGACTCTCCCGTTTGTGGTCATCCATTGCTCGTGGTCGGCCATAACGAAGCGGTTCAGCCGCTCCTTGTAGTGGCGCTGCTCGGGCAGGTCTATCGCCCCTACAAGGCCGGCCAGATCGATTGCGGTGTCCAGCTCGGCGCGGAGCACATCCGTGAACCGCTCACGCGCCCATTCAAAGCGCGATTCGATGAAGTCGACAACGTCCTGCCTGGTCTTCTTGTTCATGCCGCCTCCCAGCTGCTATGGCGAATATCGTCATACCTGTCTTCAGCTTCGGCAGCGGCCTTGTCTTCCAGATACTCCCAAAGAATCTCTTCGATTTCCTCGGCGTACTTTTCAGCAGCCGCAGCGCAGCCGTTCTTGCCAAGGTCAACTGGATTTCCTTCGTCGTCATAGGTGTTGCCCGAGACGACTTCAAACTCCATTTCCCGATAGCCGTAGAAGTCGTCCGGACTTGCCCAGCTAGTCGGGTCACCCTTAACGGAATTGGAGTAAGTGATTACGCACTGGAGGACGTATTCCTCCACGATTACTTCGTAGGCCATGATCGCCTCCAGGTGGTGGGTTACTCGGTGGGTGGGGAAGGGAGTGGCATCCAGTGGGTCGGCTTCCAGCTGGAAGCCCAACTGCTTTGCGGCTCTTCCCACGAGAAGTACGGCGGATATCCGTGGGCGTAAGCAATCGAACCCTTGCCGTGCTCGCGGTAAAGCGACTCGCGGGCGCCGTATTGTTCGCTCCAGGCAAGAACCCTGGTCCCGACTTCTGGCAGCCTGTCGCTGCACTTGATCCATCCGCTCATGGCTTCACCCGGGCGGCGGAATCATCGTGCTTGTCGAGATTGGCCCGCTTCTTTGCGATGACGGCCTGTTGCTTGGTGATCCTGGCTTCCTGCTCTTCAAGCAGAAGCCGACCGTGTGCCACTGCCTCTTCCTTCGTCAGGAAGAATGTTCCATCGCGATAGTCTTTCCCGCTTTCCGAGCGGTGCCAGGGCGGCTCATGGCTCCATGCCAAGCGCACGAATGTGATCTGCTTTGGGATGAACGTGCCGCCGAGAACCCAGGCATTGAATGGGTAGCTGCGCTTTGTCATGTCGACCTCGATAATCAACCGCATGAGGCAGATGCCAGCGCAGGCGACCAACCTCTGCGCGCCGTGAGAGCGCAGTACTGGCACCTGTCTGATGCGGTCGATTTAAAGGGAAGGGGATGCAGGCGCCCGGCGCTGCCCGGGATGCGTCGAGTCTGGCCAGCTGATGCCCTCGGACTCGCCTGCGAAAGGGGTGTTACTGGTCGGCCTGGAGCCGAGCGATTGCTGCGCGGTAGGCTGCTGCATTGTCACGCTCAAGCTGGGCCTGCTTGTGATTGCCCTCGGCCTCGTTGATCGGTGCGTTGGTTTCGCAAACCTGAGCGCTGACCTCCAGCTGGGCGATAGCTGCTGCGTGTTTCATGGTGGACTCCTGGGGAGGGGATGCGGGATGCATCGGGAGCAACTCTCCGGGGCAAACCGGGGCAATAGACGTGGCGTGTTGCGCACGCTCCCGGACCTATCGCGTCAATTCCACGCGATCAACTGTGGTTCAGAGTTGCTTCCGATGAACCCCGCGACGGGGAGCAGGGCATCGGGCCAGTCTTTCCTGGCAGTCAAGGGATAGGTGCCGGTTACGTCTCCGGCGCCGAGTTACACGGCCGTGTTCATTTCCGACCGCCGTAATCCGGACCTCTGGCGGAGGATTGGCGTTGATGGCCGGCGCTGATCTCCGGCTTGGCGGCCTAACTCTATGAGGCCTCAGTAGCTCGCCAACGAGGCAAGGTTTGCGCATCAGCCTGCGCATTCAGATCACACTCCGATGCAGCCTGCCGGGCAGGGTGTCGGGCAGTTAACGTCAGGCTGACGTGGCGCTGGTTGTTCAGGGGCGATTGAGGTTTGCCCACTTCCACCCGCGCTGCCATTCGGCACTCATGCGCTCGTCGAGTGGGAGGCCTGCGCGTTGGTCTCGAAAGCCAACCTGGAAGGAGTTGCTTTGCTCGAGCAGGTAAGCTTGGCGTTCGTTCATCGTCTTGCCCTCCAGGGCGGTTGATTTCAGGTTGCGGCTAGCTGATCCGCCCTATCCAGAAGGGCAGCGCAGACACGCTCGTCGAATCTGTCGGTCGTGCGGTATTGGTCTACCGCTTGCCGGATGACGCCGGCCTTGGCGGTAGCCCAGGCCTTGTGCGCTTCGTGAGGGCAGTCAAAGCTGCCTATGAAAAGGCGCTTGCCATGACCGTCATGTGCACGAGCTATGTAGCGCTTGCGGAACAGGTAGACGCCTGTCGGCAAAGCGCCTGAGCTTGCGGCGCAGTCGTTAAGCAGCGTGTTGATCCAGATCGGCACGAAGACACATGTGTCAGGCGAATAGCGCTTCTCCTCAGGCCTGAGAATGTCCTTGTCCAAGTGATTTCCTTCCCAAGGCTTGTCCTGCATCCATCGCTTGAACGCGCTAAATCTCAGCCATTCAGGGTCAACCGAGCAGCCTGCGTAGCGAGCCGCTTCGTTCTTGCCAGGAGAGAAACACCTTCTGATTACGCCCTTCCATCGGTTGTAGAAGGGGCAACCATTTGTGGTTCGCTCGTCGTTGATGCCCACGCCGTAGATGATGCCTTTTCGCATGGTTGTTCCTCTGGTCACCAAAGCCACCTGATGCAAGTGGCTTTGGTGAGCACCCGGTCGCCCAGGTGCTTCAGTGAATCGCCGGTCATTCGTGTGCTTCGGGGTCTCTGATGTGCTTGTCGAAGAGCTTCTTATGACGCCTGGCAAATCGAGCCACATGAGCAATCGCAAGCAGGGCGATACAAAACAGCGCCAGTGGCCATAGCCGTGCGATCACGTAGGCTGCCAGTGGTGTCCAGAATGCAATGATGAATAGTGAGAAGAAGACATCTGTCCGCGTTTCACCCTTCTTGTCCTTCCACCACATATAAGTGCCTCTGGATCCCTCCGTGTCGTAGGGCGTCCACCCGCGAAGACGAGCGATCAACTCAAGAATCGGATTGCGCCCAGGAGAGCTGTCATCGATCCAGGCCCACGAATGACGCCATGCCTTTCCGAGAAGAGCGACAGCTGAAAATGTCAGAGCGATCCCCAGACCAAGTGCCATGCAAGCCAGAAGCTGTCCTGGCAAGGTCTCGAGGAATTGCGGTGGATTCATAGTTCTTCCTCCTGTTGATTTCCCTGATACCCCTCGCGAGAAGGGCATCGAGGAAATCCTGCTGGCTCCGTTACACGCCACGGTGGCCTGGGCGATTCCTTACTTGCTGCAGCCTCCACCGGTTCCCCGGCGTGGCCCGCTGTACCAGTGCATCAGCCCGTTCTGAGGGCTACCTGGCAGGGAGCGTTGCAGCTCAACCCTCCATCCGCGCCGTAAGCGCCTGATTTCGAGCTGGCCAGTTCCAGAGCTGGCATGGGGATCGAATTTATTGCTCGCGCTGTGCCGTCGCCGGGATCGATCCGCGAGGTTCCCATCAATGTGAAAGAGCGATGAGGCTTGAGGGCCTCCCGAGGGGCTGTGTAGCGCCTCGATATGGGCAACATTACCAATGGCATTATTTATTTGTCAATGCCGATGGTAATAAAATTTCTCGCGCCCACAAAAAATGCTTGCCACTGAGGGGCATTCGTCATGGTGGCGTTTTGATAGAATCCAGCCCGTCACATAAGGAGCTTTTGAAAATGAAAAGGGCGGTTGTAGCTTTATCTGTTGGTTTGGCGCTTGCCGGATGCGGGAATGCCGATAGGGAAAAGGCTGAAAAGCTTCAAGGAGAGGTGAGCAAGCTGCAGTCTGAGGTCGCCACGCTCAAGGCGGAGTTGGATGCTGAAAAACATGGGGCTCAAAGGCTACTGGCGCGAGCGAAGGACGCCAAGGATGCCGGAAATAAAGCTTCTGCCAAATCAGGCTTGCAAGACCTGATCGCTCGTCACCCAGAAAAGCCAGAGGCGGCTACGGCAAAAGCCCTGCTTGATGCTATCGATCGAGAGGAAAAGGCTGCTGAAGCCGAGAGGCTGGCGGCCGAGGCAAGGAAGGCGGAGGAGACCAGGGCCGCCCTGGCTCGGCTGGACAAAAGCCTGAAGAAAAATACCGATGAGATCAAAGGGATAACCTGGGTTTCCCACAAGTCCATCCCTACGCTCGACACCTATATGTCCCTGTATTTCGGTTTGGAGGGCGAGAACTCTCGGGTTATGCCGCTGAGGCTGAAACTCCAATACCATTCTGATAGCTGGCTATTCGTCCAGAGCGTAACGATCAAAGCTGATGACCAGACATTCCAGCTTGGCAGCCTCGACTTCGAGCGAGATAACGGTTACGGCGGAATTTGGGAGTGGTCGGATACAGTGGCCAGGGATCAAGCCATGCTCAGAAAAATTGCCGATGCCAAAAAGGTAACCATCAGATTTGACGGCCGCCAGTACTATAGCGACTTTACTCTGCCGGACTCTCAAAAGCGCGCCATCAAAGAAATGATTTTGGCATGGGAGCGCTACGGCGGTAAGGCTTGATGCCCACAAAAGAAGCCCGCGCCAGGCGGGCTCGTCGGGACGTCGTGGTGACTACATAGAATCGATCTGCGCTTTCAGCTGACTTGCTGAGCGCTCGTATAGGCGTCGGTAGGCATCGCGGTCGTCGTCAATAAGGTGGTCCAGATATTCGAGCCACGAGACGTACATTTCGGCCAGCTCTGATTTCAGCAATGGCAGACGATCAACCTCGGCCTTGTACAAAGCCTTTCCTTTGCCCTTGGCATCATTTACGCAGGTCCTGACCACATCCAGGCGGTGATGGAAGGCCTCCGACCAACGCTTGCTGCCCTCGCCATATTTTCTTTCTGCATCCCAAACCTTGGTCTGCTGCTCAATCGCGTCGATGCTGCAGATGGCCGGAAGGCCAGTCATCTTTTCGATATAGGTCGGCTCAGCGGTAGCCAGGGTTGACCAGAGGAGGGATGTGAACAGAGTAGCTAGCAGGGGCTTGCGCATTTTGCTCTTCCTGAAAAATCGCCATCCTACCACTCTGGCCATCAGCCATCACGCAGGCGTAAAAAAGCCCGCTGGGAAGCGCGGGCTAACGTAGGGAAATCGGATGAGCCTTCACTGTGCAGGGTAGGGCGTGAAAAAAGCGTGAAGGCATGAAAAAGCCCGCCGAAGCGGGTCGCGCAGATGCGACAAGCCAGGCGCGGGCCGCACTTCTCAGAAGGAGAGTTACAGCAAGTCGGTCCCGATCATGCCAAGACTAGGACGCATGATGCTTACTGGGTGCAGTCCTGGTACCGGATAGAACGATGATACGGCGGTCATGGCGAGCTCTTGCTTCCGTGCCTTCGTTTTGCTGTCCAGCGTCACCAATAAGTCTGAATGCAGTATCATCGCGGAGGTTACATGAATGGCATCTGCCGGGCTCACAAGATACTCCGTACTTCCCGCGCCCTTTCCTGATAGATAGCAATGCTTCCGCAGGGATGCAGCTTGGCGAGCGACTGCCTCATTTGCCATAACGAGCTGGAAGTTACTCCTGCGCAGCATGAGCTCAAATTTATCTCTCCCTTCGTCTGTAATGTTGGAGGATAAAACCTCCATGACGCCTATGGTTGATGTAGCGAGAATAATATCGCCCCTATCAAAGGCACCAGCTTGTGATGTAAGGGATTCGAGCACTCCCTTCCCATGCCCGCTTTCAGATTTAAGCAATGCCAAGAACGCTGATGTATCCCAATATACAATAGACCGCTTACCAGCCACTACGCAGCTCCCTTACATAATCTTCAGCATCCTGCTCCCCACCGATCTCCGGCTCGGACCCTGCTAGGCCGGCCAGGGTAGGCAGATCGGAATCTTTAGGGTGTATCTCAATGGTCGTGACCTTAATTTCGTAAGGCCAAAAATCGTCGCCGTAGTACTTAAGCTCGCCCTCAACGGTAGCCGTGTTCTCTACTGCAGCGGCGGCCTGGGAAAGCAACTTAGATGTAAATGTGCACTTTATTTCCATACCCCCCACTGGGGGGACAATCTTGAAGTAAAGCTGATTGTTGATTCCAGAATAACGTTTGACCGTTCCTTTGAAGCTGCCAATCTCTCTTCTCGTATCTGGAAGAGCTTGCTCAAAAGCCTTGGCCGCCGCCTCGTCGAACTTTATTACTTTCAGACCGGGGCCATCGATCCATATTCTGGAAAACCTCTCTCCAACGCCGCTAGCTAACTTTCTCAGGTGGCCGATTAGCTTTGCTTTGTCAGAGGTTACAGCCTCGGTGTTGGCACGGACGCTGATTATGAAGCGAGCCAATTCGTCCATGATGCTGCCCGCATTTACTGCGCTATCAGCATGGTCTATCCCGCGAAGCCCGATCATCGCCGGGCTGCTATGGCTCAGTTCGCTCACCACAAAATCTACCTTCGTGTGTGCTCCGCTGGCCATCAGGCTCTCGGTTTCGGCAAGCGCCGCCTTGAGGCAGGAAAGCTTATCAATGAACGAGCCAAGGCGGACGTCACCGCCGAGCTCATCTATTCCTTCCATGTGCAGTCGCAAGACCTTCTCAGGCACGACTAGCTTTTCAATTGCTCTATCCATAATCAATGCTGCCGCGTGTGCATGAGCCCTAAATATTTATCTTACATGGGGGCGATGCAAGTTTTGGTTTTTGCTGCCAAACGGATTGCTCCATCACTCCTCTCGGCACCCTGCCGAAGCTACTCTTTCGCCCGAAGTATCCGCCCCACCATCACCTCATCCCCATACCCCACCAACCGATCCTCCCCAGCCCGGCGGATCCTCACTCTGGCACCTCGCAAGGTGTCTTTACCCGGACAATTAGCCCCAGGTGGGTTTCCTCTGCATATCCGGCAAGCCTTTCCTCGGCGTCCTGAAAGGACCGGCACATCCTCAGTACGGCTTGAGCATCTGGGTCATTCCCGGACAGGCTGATGCGCTCAGCAATCCGTTTCAGCTCGACGGCTGACCACTTGAGGTCAGATGCAAGGCCTTGAAGGTCGCGGCGGAGTTCTTGGTTGGGCTTGGTTAGGGACATGGACGATTCCTCAGAGGCGGCACATGACCTTGCTCGGGCCAAGGATGGCGCCGACATAGTGGATCTTGTCGATGTCAGTCCAGGCGATATTCCGGCGTTCATAAGCCGAATTCACCGACATCACGCTCACGCCGTCCTCGCTCTCGAAGAGGAGCTCTTTGACCATGCTCTGGCCGTCAGTTGTGGTCACCATCACATACTCACCTGGCACCAGCCGGTGGTTTGGCTCGCAGACGGCAACCCAACCATTGCGGATCGCTGGAGCCATGGAATCACCTTTGAGCCGTAGCGCGTAGGCATCTTCGTCGCGGGTCCAGGTCTCCACCCAGCCGTCCGAGTTATCCAGGCCAACCCAATAGCCGTCATTTCCAAGCTGAGCGGTACCCATGATCTCGATCCTTCGAGGTGCGGTGGTGATTGGCGGTCCTGGCTCGACATTAGAAGTCGCCCCTTGAGCCACCATTGCCAAGGCATCTATTTCTTCAGCAAGGCGCGTGCTGAAGCTGGAAACGGGAACCTGGAGAATTCGCGAGAAAGCAGCGGCAACCCCTGTGTTCAACGGGTTCACACCATTTAGATAGTGGCTCACTGAGCTCTGGTTCATGTCAAGAAGGTGCGCCAGGCGCTCCTGAGTGAGACCCAGTTCTTTTTTCTTGGAGGTGAAGATCGCCTTCAGCCGAAGGCATTCCTCTTTCCGATCTTGGGGGAGAGGGCGTTTTTTCATGGGTGAATCGTATTCCCAGCGGTAATTCGCAACAAACACCGATGGCATTGAATTATTTAAATGCCATAGGTAATATCTGGGTAAGAGAAATCCATGGAGCACCCCATGAGCCGAGTCCACATCAAGCAATTCGCTGCTCAGCGCGGGCAATCCGAAGCCGCCGCGCTTCTAGGTATGACCCAGGGCGCTTTGAGCAAGGCTATCCGCGTTGGCAGGGACGTGTACGTCACTGAAAACGCCGATGGCACCTTCAGCGCTGAAGAAGTCCGCCCATTCCCATGCCAAGCAGCGCTGAAAAAATCCGCCGCCTAACCAATTCCAACCGCAAGGAGCAGTACCCGTATGGCCTATGACAACCCCGCCCATAAGCGCAGCGAAGTAGTGAAGTCCCGCTACAAGCCGGAGGACGTTCGCATGCTCCGAATGGAGGCGCGCGCGGCCGGGATGCAGCTGGCTACCTACGTCCATGAGCTTTCGATGATCGCCAGGCGCCTGGGCGCAGCAGAGCTGATCCGCGAAATGCACGGTATCGGTGAGCAGGATAAGACGGCTTAAAGGCCTTATGGAGGGCCTATGCCTGAAAGCACCTTCAACTTGCTGGAGAAGGGGGCTCAGGAAGAGGTTCGGCAGCTAAGTGCCGAGCTTGGATGGAGCCTCGAGTACGCCGCCAATCAGTACCTGGAAGCAGGGCGATCTTTGGCGGTGCAGGCCCAGCTAAGGCAGATGCGGCATAAAGCCCCACTGCTGTCGCTGGTGGATCACAAAAAGGGCCTCGAAAGGGCCTAAGTAGAGCAGGGGAAGGGCATGACACCAGAACAGTTCAAGCAGGAAATGCAGCTGATCTTTGCGCGGGCCTGCGCTGAGTCGCTTAAGGAGTCGGTGGGCTACATCCTGCGCGATGACCTCAAAGAGGAGAAGGCCAGGGCTCACGGTGAAGCGTTCGCCTCGGCCTTCGTGTTCATGTCGCGCTACTTCACACCCGAAGCGGTTGCGTCACGGGAGCATGAGCTTGCTTCTCGCCAATACCACTCGCGTAGTAATCCCGAAGCTGCATCTCAAGAGAACGAAGCATCTCTTTGTCCAGAGTTGCTGTCGTTGCTGAAAACACAAAAGTCGACGCAGGAACGTATCGACCAGCTATTAGCGCGTTGAGGGTATCCCTCGCCATTTGTTCGACAGATTTTTCAGTCATGTCCGGCCTCCGATGGCCTCTGGTGTGGAAATCGGAACCTACCACGGATGCGCCGGACACCCAATGCAGCACGCAACACCAAATCGCAGGCACAAAAAAAACCACCGGGCAAGGGTGGCTTTTTCAACTGCATTCGTAACGCTTGTGTGAGGCCATCATATATGCACCAGACCATCCAAAGCAATACCGTGGCCCTCGCGCCACAAAATGCGAACCGCGATTTCGTGGCGCGCACTATGTCGTCTCGCGAGATCGCGGAACTGACGGGCAAGCAGCACCAGCATGTCAAACGCGACATCGAAAAGATGCTTGGCGACCTCAAAGAAGATGCGTCCAGCTTTGGACGGATCTATCTCGACACCATGAACCGCCAGCAGACCGAGTATCTGCTTGACCGCGAGCACACCGAATGCCTGCTGACCGGCTACAGCGCGGTCATGCGCATGGCCGTCATCAAGCGCTGGCGTGAGCTGGAGGAGGGTGAGGGCCGAGTTATTGCTACCCTGCCAGATTTCTCCAATCCTGCCGCCGCAGCCAGAGCCTGGGCTGAGCAGTATGAACAGCGCCAAGCTGCTCAACAGGCTCTTGCAATCGCCGCTCCAAAGGTTGAATTCGTCGACAAGTATGTCCAGTCGACTGGCCTCAAGGGCTTCCGCCAGACCGCCAAGCTACTGAAGGCCAATGAGGCCCGATTCCGCGAGTTCCTGCTCGACAAGAAGATCATGTACCGCATGGGGGGCGAGTGGCAGGCATATCAGCAGCACATCGACGCTGGGCGCTTCGAAGTCAAAACCGACACTGCCGAGAACGGCCACGCCTTCAACCAAACCAAATTCACCCCGAAGGGCGTCACCTGGGTGGCCGGCCTGTGGGCACAGTACAACCTGGACGGAATCTGACATGCAATTCACCGTGTCCATCAACCAGGTCAAAGCGCTCGAGTGGGGTCTGAACTCCCAACAAGCGCTGTTGTTCGCGTTTGTCTACGCGGCGCCGAGCTGGGCAGCTCCCGTAAAGACCGAAGACGGCATTTTCTTCGCCCTGAGCAAGGCCAAGATCGTCGAGGAGCTTCCGCTGCTGACCGATAAAGCCGACACGGCTTATCGGATGCTGAAGGCCTTGGACGAGGCCGGTTTGATTGAGCTGTCCAGCACTTCGAATATCACTCTGTTCCGCCTGACCAAGAAAGCCCAGGAGTGGAACAAGAAAGAGGATGGATCGGAAAAATATCCGACCCCACCTCAAGTCAAGGGTCGGAAAAAAATCCGATCTACCTCGGAAAAAAATCCGAGCAAGGTCGGAAAAAAATCCGATCTAGGGTCGGAAAAAAATCCGACAAATCAAGATACCAGTAATCACGATACCAATCAGGATACCAGTCACAGTTCGCAGGAAGGTTCGGGCGAGCCGAACCCGCCTG
The DNA here is from genome assembly GCF_020151015.1 of Pseudomonas sp. p1(2021b). Taxonomy (NCBI): domain Bacteria; kingdom Pseudomonadati; phylum Pseudomonadota; class Gammaproteobacteria; order Pseudomonadales; family Pseudomonadaceae; genus Pseudomonas; species Pseudomonas sp. p1(2021b). The sequence goes on along the minus strand of NZ_CP083746.1, from coordinate 2,801,607 downwards.
CTGGGAAAGTGGTCGCCCTGATCCCGGTCGGGGGCGAAGAACCACGCTGTGAAATCCCTGCTGACATGCCGGGTACGAAAGATCAGTCCTGCAAAACCTTCAAGGCCTGGGCCAACTACGCGATGGCTTACCGCAAACGGTACGGTGCGTGGCCCGTCTGGAATGCGAAGGTAGCGGGCCAGGTCAGCATGCTGGTTGACCGGCTCGGTATCGATGTAGCCCACCACGTCGCCGCGTACTTCGTCAGGATCAACGACAGCAAGCTGGTCAGCCGCATGCACAGCCTGGGCGACCTGCTCCAGAACGCTGAGGCCTACCACACCCAGTGGGTCACCAATCGCCAGATGACGGGCACCACCGCCCGCCAGATCGAACAAACCCAAGCCAACTTCAGCGCTGCCGAGCAAGCCCTGGAAGCGCTGCGAGCCAAGAGGGCTGCAACCCATGCTGAGTGAAGACCAGCAAGACCAACTGCTGCTGTCCCTGTTCGCCACTGCCGAGGTGATGGGTCAGCAGCTCACCCAAGCGGCTGCGCTGCTGATGGTCGAGGACCTGCGTGAGTACAGCGAGGGCGTGCTGACTGATGCGCTCCGCACTTGCCGCCGTGAAGGTGGCCGCCTGACCGTAGCGACGATTCTCAAGCATGCCCAGGCCGCTGACGGGCGCCCAGGAAAGGACGAGGCGTGGGGTATCGCCATGGCTGGCTTCGACGAGCGCGAGACTGTGGTGCTGACCGACGAGATGCGCGTGGCCATGAACTCGGCAGCCGCAACCTTCGAAGCTGGCGACAAGGTGGGTGCTCGCATGGCCTTCATGAGCGCCTACGAGCGACTGGTGGCCCAGGCCCGCGCAGAGGCTAAGCCGGTCAATTGGGGTGTGTCGCTAGGGTTTGATCCGAATAGCCGCACACAGGCCATCGAGCGCGCTGTGCGTTTGCAGCTGCTGCCCCAGGAACGCGCTGCCGTGTACCTGGCCGATCTACGCACAACCCCGATCACCGAAGACGGCCAGGCCATCGCTGGACTGATCACTGGCGAAGTCCGAGCCCAGGCCAGCCCCAAGGTGCGGGAGAAGATCGCCGAAGTGCGCTGCATCCTCGAGGCCGCCAAGGCCAAGAAAGACCGCGAGCGGGCCAAAGAAGCCCAGCGCCGCCGTATCGACACCTACCTTCGCAAGCGGCAGACCCGTGCTGCGCTCGCCCAGCTTCAGGAGAACGGCTCCATGGCCAAGTTGAACATCAAGCGCGCCGGGCAGCCGGCCGGGGAGGGGGTGTGAGCATGCGCCGAGAAGAATTCGAGAAGGCCTATGCGGAAGCCCACGACATGCGTGTCGAGGATTTCGTCCAGTACCGGATGGGCGATACGTACCGGCTGCCCATGATCGCGAAGTGCTGGCGATTCTGGCAGATGGCTATCCAGGCAGGGCTGAGGCCCTTGCAGTCCACCCAATCTGACCACGTTGTTGGCTACGCAGATGGTTGCCTTGTCTGCGGCAAATGGGGCGGCCACTTCGGCCTGCCATGTCCGCGCACGACCCCTATGGCCTCGCAGGAGAAGCACTGATGGACACCAACAAGATGCGCGAGCTGAAGGAACTGGCCGAGGCTGCAGGCAGCGATGAGTGGTATGCCGCTGGCGATCTGCGCTATTGCGACGACAAGACCGGAGAAACCCATGGCCTACACCATGATGACAGCCGGTTCATCGCCGCCGCCAGTCCTGCCACTGTCCTGGCCCTGCTCGCGGAGGTCGAGCGGCTGGCGATCAGTCGCAGCAAAAAAGAGCGAGAGCTTGAACAAGAGCTTGAAACCTGGCGCCACGGACCATTCTGCTGGACCTGCGGTGACACCGGCGACGTGCACGACATCACCGGGGAGTGGCGAGGCGAATGCGATTGCCTCTCCGCCCAGCTCATCAACGCCAATCGAGAGCGCGACCAGTTCAAGGCCGAGAACGAGGCGCTGCGCAGCCTGGTCCTTTCCGCGCTCGAGGAGAGTAATGGGCGCCCAGGCAGCGGCGGCAATGCGCCTGGCCACTGCCACGAGGTGCCAGGTGTATGGGATCGCGGGAACGGTGATCGGTCAGGCACGCAATGCGGCTGGTGCCGTATCTGGAGCGCCGCCCAGGCCATGGCCAAGGAGGCGAGGCATGATCGATAACCGCCGACTGCTAATCATCCAGGTTGCCCTCTCCATGCTCGAGCAATGGTATTCGACCTGGGAAGGGTTCAAGGGGCACCACGATGGCGGCATCCGTCGCCTGGCCCTTCATTCGAAGGCTAGGGGTCTGGTCTATCACGACCGGGCTTTGCTCAAGGCGGAGGATGCGTTCAATGGCTGAAAAAATCAGCGTGAACAGCCAGGCCAAGCTCTCCGAGGCCGTGACCATGCTCACCCGCATGTTCCGCGACAAGAAGTTCGTCGTGGTCAGCATGCGCCCGGGCAAGGACCGCACCTTGGACCAGAACGCCCTGTGGTGGGCCATGTACGACCGCATCGCCAAGAGCACCGAGATGGGCGACATCGAGGACGTGCGCCGGTACTGCAAGCTGCATTTCGGCGTGCCGATCATGCGCGCTGGCTGCGAGGAGTTCCGCACTGGTTGGGCCGAGTCGTTCATCCACCTGCCGTATGAGGTGAAGCTACGCCTGATGGGTCCGTGCGCGATGTTCGGGCCGGACGGCTTCCCGGTCACCCGGCTGTTCGACCGGGCCCAGGGCTGCCAGTACACCGACCGCATCGTGGCTGAGTTCGCACCGCAGGGTGTGGTGTTCAGCGACTTGCTTAGCGAGGAGGCGGCATGAGCGACGGACTTGGAATCACCACGCAAACCACTGTGTTCCTCTCGGCCGAGAAGGTCGTGAAAGAGATGGACGCCGAGGATATTGGCTCCTTCTGTTCCGCAGTGGCTCAGCGACTGGATCAAGAGTACGCCGGGCGCGCCGGTGCCGCGGCGGACTTCGCCAGCGGGCTAAGTGAGATGGGCTGCCGGTTCCTGGCCGAGGTAGTCACGAGCTTCTACCAGCGGCAGAAACGGGAGGATCGCTGATGACTGCGATCAAGGAGATCAAGCTCAAGAAGTGCAAGGCGCCAGGCTGCGGCAAGCCCTTCAAACCGTCCATGACCACGCAGAAGGTCTGCAGCATCGCCTGTGCCAAGGCCATGGCCAAGGACCCGAAGCTGCAGAAGATCGCGGCCAAGGCCATCACCAAGCAGGCCCGCCAGGATCTGCAGGAGCGCCGCGAGAAGCTCAAGACGCGCCGCGAGCACATGGCTGAGGCGCAGACCGCGTTCAACGCCTACATCCGCGAGCGCGACGCCGGCCTGCCGTGCATCAGCTGCGACTCGTTGCCGAGCGACCACGACCTCATCACCGGCAGCCGCTGGGACGCCGGGCATTACCGGTCGGTGGGCGCTTGCCCGGAGCTGCGCTTCGAGCCGCTGAACGTCCATCGCCAGTGCGTGAAGTGCAACCGGAACCTGTCGGGCAACGCGGTCGAGTACCGCATCCGGCTGGTGAAGCGCATCGGCGCCGACCAGGTGGATTGGCTCGAAGGGCCTCATAAGCCCCAGCGCCTGACCATCGAGGACCTGCAGGCGATCAAGGCCCTGTACAGGCAAAAACTCAAAGACCTACGGAGGGCAGCAGCATGACCTGGACTATCCAAGACACCGCCAGCCTCATCTTGCTGGCCATGATCACCGCCTCCACCTGGTGCGTTCTGCGCGCCCAGTTGATCGCAAACCGCCGCAAGAAGGAGGCGCAGGCATGAACAAGACTTCCGTGTTGATCCGCATCCTGCTGGCTGGATCGGAAGGGAAAACCGCTTCGGCGGCCTGGGTCGACGCTGACCAGGGATGCGCAGGCTACGGCGGGTTGAGTCGCCAGGAGCGCTTCGAGATGGACTGCGAGTATCGCAGCCTGCTTCACAAGCGCCTGCTGCCGCGGCACTGGGATGCGCTGATTGCGCGCTACACCCTGGACACTACAGAGAGGGGCCATGCCATCAAGGGGCTGGGCCGGGTGATCGCCACCCACGCACACCAGCACTTCAAGTTCTATGCAGTGCTGACCTGGGCAGAGCCGCAGAAGCCTGGAGCAGACGGAAAGCGGTCCTCCGCCATCCTGCAGGCGAACATCTATGACATGAACCTGTGGGATGACAACAAGGGCACCCCGGAGCGCACTCGCCGTGACTGGCGGAGCAAGATCCACAAGGCCCTGGAGGAAATGGTAGGCGAGGCCATAAACGCTGGCGTAGAGCTTCTGGAGCGAGAAGAGCTATTTGTGAAGATGGCAGCTTGACATCCTTTGCCGCATTGCCGAATATATCCCCATCCTGTCATTCCTGCGCGTGTTGAGGAGTGACGAAAAGAAACCCGGCCAATGAGCCGGGTTTTTTATTGCCCGAAGAGGCCCTCAAGAGGCCCGACGCCACCTCTGGCGAGGTCAGATTTTTTTTGTGTAGCACGGAACGTTTTGATGGCGCTATGATTCTGATAGGTTGCTAACTAAACAAACATGGAAGACCGTGATTATGAAAACCGTTCTAGCTGCTGCAGCACTGTCCCTTGTCGCTGCGTCTGCCGGAGCAGCTGAGCTTTCCGGGGCGCTGGGTGCGACAAGTCAAGGCGGCATTACGGCGCGTGCAGGCGTTGGCTTTTACTGGGACAAAAGCTGGTTTGAATCCAGTACTGGCCGTCTAACCGGTTACTGGGATGCTGGGTATACCTATTGGGAAGCAGGAGATGCTTCCGGTGGCGCTCACTCGCTGTCCTTTGCGCCAGTTTTCGTTTACGAGTTCGGCAGCGGTAACGTGAAGCCATTCGTTGAGGCTGGCATCGGCCTGGCGGTCTTCTCTGGTACGTCCGCAGGTGACCAGGACTTTGGTTCGGCCTTCAACTTCGAAGACCGCATCGGTGCGGGCTTGAAGATCGGCGAGACGCAGAAGGTTGGCATCCGAGCGATTCACTACTCCAACGCTGGCATTAAGCAGCCCAACGACGGTATCGAGTCGTACTCGCTGTTCTACAGCCACCAGATTTAAAAAAGCACGATCCCTCTTTGCCCGCCCTGTGCGGGCTTTTTTATGCGGATGACACGCTCAGGCAGCTGGGCTAAGTCGGTAGTGGCGTCGATCAAAGCCGTGCGCTCCCTGATCGACTACGCGATGAGAGTCTGGGGTACGTGACCCAGCGAGCCAGACCAGCAAGCCGGGTACGCACCGGCCCTCCGCACCCATTCTGAGCCTCGGTACATGCCGGGGCTTTTTCGTATCTGGAGCATGCAAATGTCCGAAACCAACGAAACCCTCGCGTCATTGCGCTCCAGCATCGAAGCGCTGCACAGTTTTGGCGTCACTCTGCAGATGATGGTCTCGAGCAAAGCAGAAGCCTCTTTCGTTTCAGAGCTTGCATCCCGCGTCACTGCCTGCGAGGGCCGGGTCGCCGCATGCGGAGGCCAGGTTGCGGCCCAGGGCGCGCCGATTGCTGCACTGGGTCATGCTGTGGCATCGCCTGGAAATAAGGCGGATAGCACCGCGACCGAGATGCTCACCAGCCGAGTAACCGGCCAGAGCGACCACAGCGGCTACGTCACGGGCGAGAAGCCAGCCCGACAAGCCATGGAGGAAGTGGTTTCCCGCGCCGAGGCCGATCTGGCGCTGGCTAAGCGTATCGGGTCCTACGAATGCAAGCTTTCTGCCGGCACCGTGAAAGTCACCTTGGCCGCTGACGTGCCCAGCGACGAAGAAATGAAAGGTATCAGCAACGCGACCATCAAGGGTGCCAGCGGCCTTAAGCTCGGGCCCAGCCTGGAAGAAGACGTTCGCCGCTTGCTCCGAGAGGAGTTGAAACCGGGCGGTATCCTGCATCGCTACTGAATACAGCCCGCCGAGTGCGGGTTTCTTTTTTCTATGGAGCACCCTATGGCCGAACCGAGTACCGGCGCCCTTGCAGTGACCGGCGTACTTGCCAGCGTCGGCCTGGGTGCTTTCTTCCCTGAACTGGACCTAGCCACCCTGGTGGGCGCGTTCGGCGGGGCTTTCTTCTACGTCGTGTACGCCAAGGACATCGGCATGCTTCGCCGCATCGGCTACCTGCTGGCCGGCTGGATCGGTGGCTACCTTGGTGCTGCTGAGATGCTGGGCAGGGCCTGGACGCAAACCGCAGGCTTCAGCGCCTTCGTGTGCGGCGTGCTCTGCGTCGTCACGTTCTCTGGCTTGCTGGAGTGGATGCAGACCGGGCAGATGCCCCGGTGGCTGCAATGGGTCTTCCGCCTGCGAGCCAGGAAGGAGGGTTGAATGGTTGCCGTTATCCAGGCCGCACTGTGCGCCGTCATCTTCGTGATGATCGGCTTGCGCTACCGGCCATACCCCGATGCCCGCTACAAGCTGGGCGTATCCCTGATGGCCTGGGCTGCCTGCGCGGTGACCGGCATGCAGTGTGTCAGCCTCATCGGCCGCATGGTGCTCCATGACGAGTTCGCTGATGTGTCGTGGTTCAACACTGCGTTCTATCTTCTGGCCGCCATTCTGGTGTGTCGGGCCAAGGGGAACGTGGCCAAGATCGTGCGCGTTGACTGACCCGCGCCACAAATTCGAGATTCGCCGTTTCGAGGCGCGAGGAATGGCCAATGGCTTCGGTAACTGCTCATGTCGTCTGCCGCCAGCGGTGGTGGCTGACATACTACTTGGCCGGTGTTCTGGCCCTGGCACAGCTGACCCGTCGTGAGCCATGCCTGGAGCGTGTCAGCTACTGGGTGGGCCGCGGCATCGAGATCGAGGTTCACCCTGAATGACCACCATCGCCTACAAGGACGGCGTAATCGCCTACGACTCCCGAGTCACCCGAGGCGACCTCATCACCGACGATGATTGCGACAAGTGCATTGAGCGCGATGGCGTGAAGTTCTTCCTGACAGGCGCCGTCTGTGACTATGACGCTCTGGTGGGGGCCTATTTCGGCACATCCCCATCGGGGAAGGTCGACGCTTCTGCAATCGTCCTTCACGACGGCAATCTGATGATGGTTGCCGTAGACGACGATACCGGCCTGTGGAAGTCGCCACTCAAGGCAGACCGGCCGTACGCCATTGGCAGCGGTACGCCATACGCATTCGCTGCGATGGACATGGGCGCATCTGCCGAGAAGGCCGTCGAGATGGCGGCAAGGCGCGATACAAGCACTGGTGGCAAGGTCCGCACGCTTCGTATCGACCGAGATCAATAAGGATTCGACATGAGTACCAAGCAACCCGACTGGGAGGCGATCGAACGAGCCTACCGGGCCGGGTCGCTTTCGGTTCGAGCAATAGCCGAGAACAACGGCGTCACTGAAGGCGCAGTACGCAAGCGAGCCAAGAAGGAAGGCTGGACGCGCGACCTCGCCAGTCAAGTCAAGACGGCGGCTCGCGACAAGCTGGTACGCAGCGCGGTACGCACGCCCAGTACGCAGCCTCGTACCGATGCGGAAATCATCGAGGAGGCGTCTAACCAGGCTGCCTCCGTGGTGCTGGCTCATCGAACCGGTTTGGCCAACTGGCGCTCGATCGCCGACAAGCTTTCGGTGGCCCTGGCCGAGATGGACGTCAACGAAGAAAACCTGGGGGACTTCTCCCGTGCGCTGAACGCTGGCGTAGATGCCCAGCTCAAGGTCATCAAGGGCGAGCGGCAGGCATACGGCCTGGACAGTGAGGAAGGCAATCGCACGGTCGACGAGCTGGCCGCCATGATGGATGAGCTATCGAAGGACGCCTGACCATGAAGCCCGAGCACCTGAAACTGCTCCGGGACCGGTTCTGGCGGCTGAACAACCTGTACTTCATCACGGACAAGCAGGGCAAGAAGGTCCGCTTCCGCATGACGCAGGAGCAGGTCGATTACTTCCAGGGGATGCACACCCGCAACATCATCCTCAAGGCGCGGCAGTTGGGCTTCACCACACTGGTTTGCATCGTCCAGTTGGATGCCGCGCTGTTTGAAGCGGCCAAGTGCGCCCTGATCGCCCACACCCTGAACGACGCCAAGCGCCTGTTCCGGGAGAAAGTGAAGTACGCCTACGATCACCTGCCCAAGGAGATCAAGGCGGCCAACCCGGCGCGCAACGACGCCGCGGGGGAGCTGGTGTTCAGCAAGGGCGGGTCGCTGTACGTGTCCACCTCCTTTCGGGGCGGCACGCTGCGCTACCTGCACGTTTCCGAGTTCGGGAAGATCTGTGCCAAGTTCCCGCACAAGGCGCGGGAGATTGTCACCGGCGCGTTCGAGGCGGTGGCCGCTGAGTGCTTCGTCACTATTGAATCGACCGCAGAAGGCCGGGCCGGGTATTTCTTCGACTACAGCCAGTCTGCCGAGAAGCAGCAGCTCGCCGGTGTGCCCTTGGGCTTGCTGGACTGGAAGTTCTTTTTCTTCAGCTGGTGGCGGAATCCGCTGTACTGGCTGGGCCCGACCGGCGTTGTCATCCCAGACCGTCTGACCAAGTACTTCGACGACCTGACCGCCAAGCACGGCATCGTCACCAACCCAGGCCAGCGCGCCTGGTACGCCGCCAAGGAAAAGACCCTTGGCGACGATATGAAGCGTGAGTACCCATCGATACCTGCCGAAGCATTCCAGCAGACAATCGAGGGCGCCTACTACGCCAAGCAGTTCACCAAGCTCTACGCCGCCCAGCGTATCGGCAAGCTACCAGACAACAGTCACCTGCCGGTGCACACGTTCTGGGACATCGGCGTGGGCGACTCCACGGCCATCTGGTTCGTCCGGATCGTCGGCGAGGAATACCACGTCGTCGACTTCTACCAGAACAGCGGTGAAGGCCTGCGGCATTACATGAAGGTGCTTAAAGATCGCGGATACACCTACGGCGAGCATTGGGGGCCCCACGACATCGACAACCGGGAATTTGGTAGCGACGGCAAGACTCGGCGAGAACTCGCGCGAGAGGGCTACGAGATCGACGGTGAGAAGTACCGCATGACCTTCCAGGTGGTCCCGAAGCTCGGCGTGGACGAAGGCATTGAGCAGGCGCGGGAAATCCTGCCGAACTGCGCGTTCGACGAGGCGAAGTGCAGCGAGGGTATTACCGCTCTGGAGAGCTACCGCAAGGAATGGGACGACAAGCGTGGGTGCTGGAAGGACAAACCGCTTCACGACTGGTCCTCGCACCCGGCTGATGGGTTCCGCTATTTCGCCGTTGCCATGGCGCGACGTAAACGCACAGGCGGTGTCCGCCGTATCGGAGGTTTGGCGTAATGCCTGTTCAATCAACCCACCCAGACTACGACGCTCACATCGAAGAGTGGCGGATGATGGACGACGCTTTGGAGGGCGAGGGAGCCATCAAGCGCAACCCGCGAAACCTGCCCAAGCCAAGCGGTATGGTCGAGGCGGAAAAGCTGGACGGCGCCGGCAATGCCTACCTCTACCAGAACTACACCGCCCGAGCCCAGTACGAGCACTGGGTGCGGGATTCGCTGCGCTCGATGATGGGCCTGGTCTCTAGGCTGATCCCCGAGGTGAAGCTACCCTCGGGGCTGAAGGCGCTGGAGGACAACGCTACGGCCGATGGCTTCGGCTTGACCCAGCTGTTCCTGCGGATCGTGCGCCAGGCCATTTCCCACGGCCGCGTGCCATTGGTGGTCAACATCGACGACAAGGGGCAGCCGTACTTCGCCACCTACGCGGTGCGCAACGCCATCAACTGGGATACTGCCGACCAAGGCGGTCGGCAGGATTTGGTGCTTTCCGTATTCCGTGAGTTCCGGCGTAAGGAGCAGGATCGCTACAGCCACGAGTGCGAGACGGTCTATCGCGAGTTCTATATGGACGGCGCGGTGTGCCGCACTGGCGTGCGCAACGAGGCCGGCGAGCTGATCGAGGACGACCGCCCGTTGGGCACCGTCGACGGCAGCAACAACCTGGTGCGGGGTTTGGATTACATCCCGGTCATCTACTGCGGCTCGACCGACAACTCGCCGGACGTAGACGAGATCCCGTTGCTGACCATGGCGCGGGCCGCGCTGAAGTCGTACCAGCTCAGCGCCGACTACTTCACCGCGCTGCACCAGACCAGCCACCCGCAGCCGTGGGTGTCCGGCCTGGATGAGAGCGTGGAGCTCAGCGTCACCGGCCCATCTGCGGCCTGGGACCTGGGGCCAAGCGGGTCGTGTGGCTATCTGGAGTTCCAGGGCGCCGGCATTGAGGCGGTCCGTACGGCGATGGAAGACCAGAAGAACGCGGCCCTCGAGGCTGGCGCCAAGGTCATGGACGTTTCAGGCACTGAGTCGGGAGAGGCTCGAAAGACCCGCCAGAACGACCAGCATGCCACGTTGCACAGCATCGTCATCACCGCTGCAGAGGCCATCGAGCAGGCCCTGCGGTACGCCGCAGAGTGGACCGGCTTCAATCCCGATGAGGTTGTCTTCACGGTTAAGCCTGAGTTCGTGATCCCCGAGGTCAATGCCCAAGTGCTGGCCGAGCTGCAGAAGAGCGTGATGGCCGGCACCATCAGCGCCGAGACCTACTGGCAGTACCTGACCACTGGAAAGCTGCCCGAACGCCCCTACGAAGAAGAGGCCGAACTGATCGGCGAAGACCGAGACAAGGCCGGCATTGACCTGGACATAGATGATGGCGAAGAAACCGGAGCAGACGGCGGACGAGAAGCTGCTGGAGCAGGTGGGGCGCCACTCGGTACTGCTTGAGCGGCTCAAAGCCGGCGAGGTCAGGAAGTTCGAAACCTACCTGCGCCGGGCTGACACGCATGTCCGTGACCAGCTCACTCGCAAGGAGCTGACCACCTACAGCCGCAGCCGGCTTGAGGAGTTTCTCGGGAGGGTGGGCGGCAAGCTGTTGGAGATCTACAAGGCGTTCAGCGACCGGATGCAGTCCGACCTGGTGGACATCGCGCAGTACGAAGCTGCATTCGAGGGGCGCAGCCTGGCGAAAGCACTGCTGATCGACGCGGTGATGCCGGCGGACTCCCTGATTCGGGCCGCGATCAACACGCAGCCCCTGCAGGTAGCCGGGATCGACGGCGGCAAGCTGCTCAAGCCCTTCCTGAGCGGGTGGACGCGCACGGAGGCGGACAGGGTAACCAACGCCATCCGGATGGGTGTCGTGCAGGGCCAGACCAATGCCGAGATCACCCAGGCCATACGCGGCACCGCTGCGCAGAACTTCACGGACGGCGTGCTGGCGGCCACAAACCGTAGCGCCCGGGCCGTCGTCCAGACCGCAGTCCAGCATGTAGCCACCACGGCGCGCATGGAAACACTGAAGGCGAACGCCGGGGTAGTTCCTGGGTATCGGATCGTCGCCACTCTGGATCGTAAGACCAGTGTGCAGTGCCGGAGCCTGGATGGCCGCGAGTACGAGATGGGGAAGGGGCCTGTGCCCCCGTTCCACATTCACTGCCGAACCACCATCACGCCGATCACAAGGTTGTCGGCGCTGTTCGGGCAAGGTGCCACGAGGGCTTCCGTTGGCGCGGATGGCGGCGGGCAGGTCTCGGCAAGCCTCAGCTACTACCAGTGGCTCAAGACGCAGCCAGCGGCGTTTCAAGATGCAGCGCTGGGGCCGGTGCGCGGCAAGCTGTTCCGCGATGGCGGCCTGACGGCTGAGCGCTTCGCCGCCTTGCAGTTGGACAAGAACTTCAAGCCGCTGACGCTGGACCAGCTCAAGGAGCTGGAGCCTCTAGCCTTTGCGCGGGCGAACCTATAAATTCCAAGCCTCACCCAACTCCGAGGAATACTAGGTGTCAGGCTATCGTGAATTGCAGGAAGCATATGAGCGCAATCATCAAGCAACAATTCAAAGGCGTTTCTTGACACGCGACGCCCTCAATGGAATCCGTACTGCCCTGCTGGCGCGCCTGGGAATCAATGATCAAGCCTCAGAGGTCGTACTTTGGAACTCGCCACATGGTGGGGAGCTTTACCCTAGGCTGGCTTTGCTAGAGCTGAAGGATGTCCTGCGCGCACGCGGCGCCATTGCGTTGAGGGCCTCATCTGAAGCCCCGGCAGTCTCACTGCCGTTCGACGTGCAATTTGAATACTGCCAGGAAAAAGTAGTTGTCACCGTTGAGAGTGCCCAGCCGAAGACCATCAACGGTGAAATGGATTTAGTAGATATCGCAAATGGGATTTATGAACTGCTTCTTCTGAGACTCTCCACCTATTGATCTGCTGCGAAAGCAAGGATTTACACCAACCCCGCCAAGTGCGGGGTTTTTTATGCCCGCCAGGCGGGTCAACCAATCCCCAGGGGATAGCCACATGCCTTTTGACTTCGACCCGGCCGCCCACGGCCTCACCCTCGACGAAAGCCAAACCGCCGCGCTGAAGGCAGCACTGGGCGGCGAGGTTCAGAAATTCCTGGATGGTGAGGTCTCTGGCCTCAAGTCCAAAAACACCGAGCTGATCGGCTCCAACAAGACCATCAAGGCCGAGCTGGACAAACTGAAAGGTCAGTTCGACGGCCTGGACATCGAGGCTGTCAAGGGCCTGCTGGCCAAGGCCGGTCAGGACGAAGAGACCAGGCTGATCGCCGAGGGCAAGCTGGACGAGGTAATCAGCCGGCGCACCGAGCGCCTGCGCACTGACCTGGACAAGCAAGTCAAGGCCGCTAACGAGCGCGCCGACAAGGCCGAAGCCTTCGCTGCCAAGTACAGCGACAAGGTGCTGGCTGACTCCATCCGCGCAGCCGCCATCAAGGCCGGCGCGCTGCCCGAGGCTGCTGAAGACATCATCCTCCGCGCCCGTGGCACCTTCAAACTGAGCGAAGACGGCGAGCCTGTCGCCTTTGACCGTAATGGCGAAGTCATCTACGGCAAGGACGGCAAGTCCCCACTGTCTCCCCTCGAATGGGCGGAATCGCTGCGCGAGACCGCTTCCCACCTGTGGCCAAGGGCCCAGGGTGCCGGGCAGACCGGCGACAACGGTGGCAAGGCCACGAAGAAATGGGGCGAGTACACCGAGGCCGAGCGCGCTGCGATCGCCCGTGACAACCCCGACGCGTACAAAAAACTCCAAGCCACCCGAGGAACCTAACCCATGGCATCTACCCAACTGTCGGACATCTTCGTTTCCGACTACTACGGCACTCTTGAGCCGGTGAACTCCCCAGAGAAGACCGCCGTCTACGAGTCCGGCATCATCACCCGATCCGCGACTCTGGACGACATCGCCAAGAACGGCCAAGGCACTTCCGAGATCAGCTACTGGCAGGATCTCGACGCCGATGAGGCGCCGAACATCTCCAATGACGATCCAGACGACCTGGGTGAGGTTGGCAAGGCCGAGCAGGGCAGCATGCGTGCCCGGACCCTGTATCTCAACAAAGGCTACGGCGTATCCGATCTGACCGCTGAGCTGGCCAACTCCGAGCCGATGCAGCACATCCGCAACCGCTTCGGTACCTACTGGACCCGCCAGTGGCAGCGTTACCTGATGGGCGCAGCCCGCGGCGTGATTGCATCTAACATCGCCAACAACGGCGGCGACATGGTGAAGGATGCGGGCGCATCGATCAGCGCAAACGCCTTCCAAGACGCTGCCTTCACCGCTGGTGACGCCGCCGACATGTTCGCCGCAATCGGTGTGCACTCGGTCGTGATGAACCAAATGGTGAAGCAGGACATGATCGAGTATCTGCGCGACTCGCAGGGCAAGATCATCCTGGCGACCTACCTGGGCAAGCCGGTCTTCATGGATGACGGCCTGATCTACGCCCCTGGACAGTACCTGTCGCTGTTCTTCGGTCAGGGCGCATTCGGCTACGGCGAGGGCAGCCCGCACATGCCGGTCGAGATGCAGCGCAAGCCGGATGGCGGTAATGGCGGCGGCGCCGAGGTGTTGTGGGAGCGCAAGACTTACATCCTGCAGCCGGCCGGCTTCAGCTGGCAGGGCAGCGACAACCGCAACTTGAGCCCGACCGCCACCCAGTACGCCGCTGCGGCCAACTGGAAGCGCGTGTTCGACCGCAAGCAGGTTCCGTTCGCCGCGGTCATCAGCGGCACCGCCACCCCTTGATCCCATGATGCAGGGCGCCGACCAGGAGCCCTGCGCAGGAGCTCACCATGAAAGTCATTTACACCAATACTCCAGGCAGCGAGCGCGGCACCTGCTATCGCCGCCTGGACCAGTTCTTCGGCGTTATCGACGGAGCTACCTCGGTTTCCGTGCAGGGCGATGCCCCGCACATCAGTGAGGCTTACCAGCGACAGGGCATCAGCGTAAGCGAGATCGAAGAAGGCCTGCGCCTGGACGGCCCGACCATCGCCCAGTGGGTAGCGGAGGGTTACAAGGCGTCGGCGTACCCACCTGCTGGATATGCCGCCACCAGTACTGCGGCAGAGATCGCCAAAGCGCTGGAGGAGGAGGGCGACGGCGCTCCCGAGACTGACCCTCACAAGATGAAGGTGCCGGAACTCAAAGAGTGGTTGACGGACCAGGGCATCACCTTCGATCCAGCCCTCAACAAGCCCGAGCTGCAGGCCCTGATTCCGAAGGACTAAGCCATGACCGACTTCATCACTGTCGCTGACGTTGACGAAAAGCTTGGCCAGGGGTGGGCTGGTGCCGGTGATGCAGTCCTTGCCGTGAACATGGCCAATGCCTGGCTCACGGCCAAGATCAAGCGGGCGGTACCCATTCCGGTGCCGGATGCCATCGTGACCGCTGGCGCGCAGGTCGCCAAGCTCGCCGCCGAAGGCAAGCTCTACAAGGACACCCAGCGCGAGGTGCAGAGCAAGACGGTGTCGGCCCAGGCTGGCACCTCGACCAGCAAGACCTACGTCGCGGGCTCTGTCGATCGGTCGACCGGTGAGAACTTCGCCCTCGACCTCATCGCGCCCTGGACCCGCCGCGCGGGCACCGTAATGCTCAAGAGGATCTGACCCATGGGCATGCGCGAAGAACTGCAGGCCGAGCTGGCGGAGGCGTTCGATGATCCAGACGGCCTGGCCGACACAGTCAAGCCGGTAGCCGGGATTCGCACTATCAAGGGTGGCTATGACCCGGAAATCGGCGGCACAGTGCCTGCCACAACGATCCTTTACTCCGGTCGCGGGGTGTTCGGCAGCTATCTGGCGAAGGAAATCGACGGCACACGCATCCAATCCGAGGATGTGAGGCTGCTGGTGCTCCAGAACGAGCTGTTCGAGGAGGAGGGCGGTGCTGTCACCGATACCCCGGCGGCGCCCAAAATCGGCGACCAAGTGAGCGGCTATCGCGCGCTCAATGTCTCCGAGGACCCGGCCAAAGCCACATGGACAATCCAGCTGAGGAAGTGACATGCCACGCGGCTCACACATGACCCAGCGCTATGGCGGCTTGCAGGGCGGCTTCGCGGAGGCTATCCGGGCGTTCGCCGAACAGGCAGAGCAAGCCCTTGACGCTACCTTCCGCGAGATCGTGATCGAGATCGGCAGCAGCGTTATCCGCATGTCGCCGGTAGGCAACCCGGAGCTGTGGGCAGTCAACGTGGCTCACCGGGCGAAGGCGACCAGGGCCGCCGACGATTACGACTTCAAAGTTGCGGTACGCAACACCCTGATCAACCTGAACCAGGACAACTTCACCAAGGCCGGCAGGCTGCGTAAAGGCGTGAAGTACGCCAAACCCCTGACCAAGACCGAGCGCGAGCAGAACTTCGCTGTGAACGGCCTGGTTGCGGGCCAGGGCTATGTTGGCGGGCGGTTCCGGGGAAACTGGCAGTTCTCCATTGACTCTCCGGCGACCGAGGAACTCGACCGCATCGATCCGTCTGGCAGCGAGACAATTGCCGAGCTGATGGCCCAGGTCCAGGCGCTGACCATCGGCCAAACGGCGTACATCGTGAACAACCTGCCGTATGCGATTCCGTTGGAGTACGGTCACTCAACGCAGGCGCCTAGGGGCATGGTCCGGGTCACGCTGGATCGCTTTCAAGGCATTGTCGAAGAAGCAATAAGGAACAACAGAGTATGAGCCAAGCACGAGCCCGGCAGGCCATCGAGGCCAAGCTCGTAACTTGGGCAGCGGAGCGCCCGATTCGCGTGGCCAACTTCGAAGAGGAGTTCGAGGCCGTGGCTGGCGAGACTTACCTTCGTGCCTTCCAGCTACCGGCGAGCACGACCTGTCGCTACCTAGGCGGCGAGGCTTACGAATATAGCGGCGTCTATCAGGTCAGCATCGTTTGCCCAGCGGGCCAGCCTCTGGTAATCGCCGAGACGCTGGTAGGAGAGCTTTCGAGCCTCTTCCGGGTGGATTCGGAACTCAGCCGCAACGGATTCGAGGGCCTAGTCACCGAGCCAGTCGACCAGGGCCCAACCATCACCGAGTCGGCGACCTACACGGTCCCGGCCAGCTTCACCTACCGCGGCGTCGCGGACCAACCGCCCGCTGGGGCATAACCAACCGCCGCCCGGCGGGCTACCAAGAGGAAATACACATGGCCGCACGCATCCCGCTGCCAAACGGTTCTGTGCTGGAGATCGCCAGCACTCTGGGCACTGCCGTGCCTGTCACTGCCCTGACCAATGCAAAGCCACCAGTGGCGAGCTCGGTGGGTCATGGCCTCGATGCCGACGATATTCTGCTGATCAGCTCCGGCTGGGCCCTCATCAATGACCGCGCCGCGAAGGCTACCAACGTCACCACGGATGCGTTCTCGCTCGCCGGCCTGGATACCACCAATACCGACCGTTACACCGCTGGCGCCGGTGCCGGTTCCGTGATCCCTGTGTCGGGCTGGACCCAGATCTCGAAGGTGACCGGCTTCACCGTTTCCGGTGGTGAGCAGCAGTTCCTCACCGTCGGCTACCTCGAGAACGACGACGACCTGCAGTTCCCAACCAACCGCAACCCAATCAGCGTATCGGTGACGGTCGAGGACCAACCATCGGCCCTCTACGTACCGGTCGTTGAAGGCTATGACGACTCCAAGGAGCTGACCGTGATTCGGCTGAAACTGCCCGGTGGCGGCCAGATCCTGATGCCTGGCTATGTCAGCATCACCAGCACACCGACGATGGAGCGCAACCAGTTGATGACCCGCACCATCAGCGTTGGCCTGTCCGGTCGTCCAACCCGTTACAGCGCGTAAGGAGCCCTCATGGCGAAGATCAAGATCGCGCAGAACCCCACTTTCGCTGCTGTGGTGCAGGTTCCGCGTATTGGTGCCGAGCCGGTGCCGGTGGAATTTCAGTTCCGCTATATGGACCGCGTGGCCCTGTCCGCAATGTTCGACCGCTGGAACAAGGCGCGCGACGCCTGGGCGGAAAAGGCCCAGAAGGACGGCGCGACTTGGGAGGAGGTCACTACCGGTGAAATCGCCCTGCAGGCCGAGCAACTGGGCGAGATCGTCACAGGCTGGGACTTGGAGGACGAGTTCAGCACCGAGGCCATCGTAGACCTGGTGCGCACCTGTACCGGCGCGCCGAAGGCAGTAATCGACGCCTACCAAGCCGCCTACAGCCCGGCCCGCTTGGGAAACTGAAGGCGGCGGCCCGGGCCTGCTATGAACGAGGCCCATCCGCCGAGCAACTGGCGGCGCTGGGGCTGACCCTTGATGACATCGAGGAGGAGGTAGTGGAGGTCTGGCCAGATTCATGGCCTGCCTTCCGCCTGTTCGATGCGCTGGGCACGCAGTGGCGGGTGGCTTCGGGCGGCCCGTCAGGCCTGGACTACACCGCCATCCCTGCAACCGCCTCAATGCTCGGCATCAAGCGCCGCGACCTCACCGACATTTTCCCCGATCTCCGCGTTATGGAGGTTGAGGCCTTGGCCGTCATGGCCGAAATGATGGAGTAGATCATGACTACCATTGCCTCTCTCGGTATCCAGATCGAGTCTGGGGATGCCGTCGAAGCCAAGGACAACCTTGATCAGCTGACGGACGCCGGCAAGCGCAGCGAGGAGTCGGCTGGACGAACTGGGCGCGCCTGGGAGACTGCCTTGGGCAGCCTGCAGGGTGACACGCGGCAGATCGTTCAGGAGCTGCAGGCGCTCAACGCCAAGCAGGCCGAGTTGGCGCAGCAGATGGCCACCGTTGGGCGCGCTGTTACCAGCGCTTCCACGGCCTTCAGCAGCGCCGCAGCCAATATGGGGGCGTTCCGGACTGAGGCCGCGCAGGCGAGCAAGGTTCAGGAGGCACTCACCAGCGCCACGGATTCCGGCGCCCAGGCCGGCCTGCGCGCCGCGGAGTCTGCCGAAGAGCAACAGGCCAGGATTCTTGCCGTGGCCAAGGCCTCTCTGGAGGCTAGTCAGTACGTGCAGTCGCTGAACAGGGCGACCGAGCAGAGCGCCGAGGTCTCCGCCCGGGCGAATGCTGTGCTGTCAGACAGTGCAAGCCGTCAGGCGGCCATCAACAGCCGGGCTCAGGCTCTCATCGCCACGGAGGAGCGCCAGGCGGAGGCAGCGAAGAAAGCCGCCGGCGCGCATAGAGAGCAAGGTCAGGCGCTCGAGGAGTTGCTGGGCAAGATTGACCCGACCGTCGCGGCAATGAGTCGCCTCGATGCAATGGAGCAGAAGCTGAAGAGCTTCCGCACCAGTGGCGCGCTTGATGCCGAAACCTTTGGCGAGTACCAGGCGAAAATCGACCAGGCGCGCACTGCTCTGGGTGGCGCCGATACCGCACTTAGCAAAACCGGCATGACGGCTAAGGCCACGGCGGCCGCGCTGCGTGGTGTCCCTGCGCAGTTTACTGACATCTTCACATCCATTGCGGCTGGGCAGCCAATCATGATGGTTGCGTTGCAGCAAGGCGGCCAACTCAAGGACATGTTCGGCGGGATTGGGCCGGCGGCCAAGGCGCTGGGCGGCTACATCCTCGGCCTGGTCAACCCGTTCACCGTTGCTGCAGCAGCGGCTGCCGTTCTGGGATATGCCTATTACTCGGGGAGCGAGGAGGCTGTCAGGTTCCAAAAAGCGCTGATCATGACTGGCAACGCCGCCGGGACAACCTCCGATCGGCTTTCCGGAATGGCGCGCGAGGTTGCCGCCACCATCGGAACCACTAGTGCGGCGTCCGAGGTGCTCACTCAACTGGCGGACAGCGGAAAGATTGCCTCCGATAGCTTCGTTGGGATCACGGAGGCCACTCTTGAGTGGCGTTCGGCGACTGGCCGGGCAGTAGAGGAGACCGTCGCCGAATTCGTGAAGATCGGCAAGGACCCGGTGGCAGCGGCAAAAGACCTCAATGAGCAGTACAACTTCCTCACGGCGGCGACCTACTCGCAGATCGTCGCATTGAAGGAGCAGGGCGACACCATCGGGGCCGCCAAGCTACTCACCGATACCTACGTCGATACCATCAAGAACCGCAGCAAAGAAGTTACAGAGAACCTGTCGATCTGGGAGCGAGGCTGGAAAGCTGTAGCATCAGGGGCTAAAGAGGCGTGGGATGCGGTTGCTGACATCGGGCGCGAGGATACGCTTCAGCAGCAGATCGCAGATCTAACCGAGAATATCAGCAAGCGGCGCGCTCAAGGATGGACAACGGAACCATATGAACTCCAGCTGAAAGCTCTGATTCAGCAGCGAGATACGCAGGAGAAAATTGCCAAGGCGCGCGAGCGGGACGCTCAGCAGCAACAGGCGGCCATTGTTGCCATCGGCAAGATCGACGCCCTGGAAAAATCCGCTAGGACCAACGCCGAAAAACGTGCCGATGCGCTGAAGGAATACAAAAACTCCTTGGATGCGATCCGCAAGGTCAACCCGAATGATGAGCGGCTGAAGCCGGAAAACATCGCACGGGTGCAGGCCGACATCGCCAAGCAGTTCAAGGACACTCCTGGTCGGACTGGATCGGTTGACCTTTCTGGGTTCAACGACCGGAAGAACGCACTGGATGCCATTCTGGCTGAGTACAAGAACCACCAGAAGGAACTGGACGCTGCACAGAAGGCGGGCCTGATCTCCCAGGAGTCGTATGCCGCCCAGCGCGCTGCAATCATCGAACAGCAGAAGGCCGAGATCACCAACGCCTATGAGGCTGAGATCAAGGCCCTGGAGGATGCCAAAGGGCTCAGCAGCACCAGTGCCCAGCAGCGCATCCAGCTGGACCAGAAGATCGCCGATGCACGGGCAGCCATGGTAAAGGCGCAGAAGGACGCCGACAGCGAGCTTGCGGTGCTGGCGACCAATGAACAGGGCAGGCTGGCCAAGCAGGCCAGGGCAGTGCAGACCTATACCGACGCTCTCGACCAGCAGGTCGCAGCGCTTAGGTTGCAAGGACTGCGCGCGGTCGACGGCCTGGGTCTTGGTGACCGTCAACGCGGGCTGCAGGATCAGCAGAACGGCATTACCGATCGCATGAACCAGCAGCGATTGGAGCTGGCCAACCAGTATGGTGACGGCTCCCGAGGTATGAGCCTCGAGGAGTACAACCAGAAGCTGGCAGCTCTGAACAAGACCGAAAGGGACCTTCAGGAAACGACCATCGCCAACTACGACCAGATGACGGCCGCGCAGGGCGATTGGCGCAAGGGTGCGTCCTCGGCATTCCAGAATTACTTGGAGCAGGCGCGGGATGTGGCCGGGCAGACGAAAAGCCTGTTCACCAATGCTTTCTCCAGCATGGAGGATTCGATCGTCAACTTCGCCATGACCGGGAAGTTTTCGTTCGCAGACCTTACCAAGTCGATTCTGGCCGACATGGTGCGCATCGAGACCCAGCGTGCGGCGTCGGGCTTGCTCGGCAGCCTGGTCAGTTGGGGGAGCACTGCGGCGGCTGCGTACTTTGGTGGTGGTCCATCCTCGGCTGGTTCGACTCAGGCCGGATATAGCCCAGGGATCATGGATAACTTCGTTTCTGGTCAGCGCGCGGCCGGCGGCCCAGTGGCGGCAAGGTCGCTCTACCAAGTCAACGAGCTAGGCCCTGAATTGCTCAACCAAGGCGGCAAAACCTATCTGATGATGGGTAGTGAGGGAGGAAGCATTACGCCTCTTGGCCCGGCTTCCACTCCGGCAGCGCTGGCGAGCGCAGGAGGCGGGCTAGGCTCTGGATCGACAGTGAGCGTGAGCATCACAATCAATAGCGATGGCTCCAGTCAGATGGAGTCGAGCAGCCCGATGCTCGGGCAGTTCGGTAAAGAGATTGGGGCTTTTGTAGAGGCCAAGTACCGAAAGCTGTTGAGCATGGACCTACGCCCTGACGGCGCAATCGGCAGGACCATGCAGCGGCGCTGAGCGCCACGTCATTATTAACACCATACCGAGATCATCATGGCGATAGAAACCTTTCGCTGGCCCACCGAGCGCGGTGAGACGCCAGACATCCGGTACCGAGTACGTGAGGCTCGCTTCGGCGACGGCTTTCGCCAAACGGTGGGCGACGGCCCAAACAACAAGGAAGACTCCTACCCGATCACGGTAACAGGACGAAGGGCGCGCATTCATCAGGTGATGGATTTCCTTGATCGCCACTCTGGCTCGAAAGCCTTCCTCTGGACCACGCCGCTTGGCGACCTTGGGCTGTTCACCTGCGTAGATCCAAAACCCACGCCATTGGGAGGTGATCAATTCAGGGTCACCGCCACCTTCCAGCGGGCTTTCCACCCGTAAGGACCAACCAATGTCATTCATCAAGGACATCCAGACCTTAGAGCCTGGTAGTGAAGTGTTGCTGTTCGAACTGGACGGCAGTGAGTTCGGCGCCGATATCCTGCGGTTCCATGGTCATGCCATCCCGCACACGCCTGAGGAGCTGGCCGCGGCCGGCGCCGATGCCGACCAACTCCCGGCCAAGTCGATCTGGTGGCAGGGCGAGGAATATGGCGCCTGGCCCATGCAGATCGAAGGCATCGAGGCCAACTCGGACGGCACGGCGGTTCGGCCTACGGTCACGGTCGGTAACGTCAATGGGCGCATCACGGCGCTATGCCTGGCCTTCGACAACCTGCTTGAGTTCAAGCTGACAATTCGGCACACGCTGGGGCAGTACCTCGACGCGGTCAACTACCCGGGCGGAAACCCCGAGGCCGACCCGAACGAGGAAAGCATCGAGGTCTGGTACATCGACCAGAAGATCTCAGAAAACGGCACAACGGTGGCCTGGGAGCTGGCCAGCCCTGGCGACGTGGGCGGCGAGACGATTGGCCGGCAGATGACCCAGCTGTGCCACTGGGCCATGACCGGGGGCTACCGGGGGCCGAACTGCGGATACACCGGGCCGTACCGGGACAAGGACGGCAACCTCACCGACAACCCTGAACTGGATGAATGCGACGGGTGCCTGGGTACCGGATGCACCCCGCGCTTCGGCGAAGGCAACCAACTGCCCTTCGGCGGCTTCCCGGCTGTATCCATCATCGCGCGGAGCTGACCATGCGCAAACACATTCTCACCGTCGTGCAGCAGCACGCCGCGGCGGAGTACCCGCGCGAGTGTTGCGGGCTGATCGTCGCGGCGGGGCGGACCCAGCGGTACGTCCCATGCGACAACACGGCCAGCGACCCGGCAGAGGAATTCCGGATATCGCCGGAGCAGTACGCTGCGGCGGAGGACCAGGGCGAAGTCATCGGCATTGTCCACTCGCACCCGGATGCGACCAGTCGGCCGTCCCCGCGCGACCTGGCCATGTGCGAGGCCACGGGCTTACCCTGGCACATCCTGTCGTGGCCTGAGGGTGACCTGCGCACCATTACGCCCAAGGGTGAGACGCCGCTACTTGGGCGCCCATTCGTGCATGGGGCTTGGGACTGCTGGCAGGTTTGCGCGGACTGGTACCGTCGGGAGTGGGGGCTTGAGTTTCCAGCCTATGCCCGGGAGGACGGGTGGTGGGAGCAGGCCGACGGCCCGAGCCTCTACGAGCAGGCCTATGAGGCAGCTGGCTTCTACCAGGTCAGCCAGCCGGAGCGCGGCGACATGATTGTCATGGCCGTGGGCCGTACTGTGCATCCCAATCATGCTGGCATCTACCTAGGCGGTGATGCGCACCTATCAGGGGAGCAGGGCCAGGTGTTCGGCCCTGGGCCTTTCCTGCTGCACCACCTGTACGGCAGACCATCGGAGATCATCGTGTTCGGCGGGCCCTGGCTCGACCGTACGCGCCTTGTGTTGCGTCATCGGGACGCGAAGTGAAGCGGCTTGGCCGCAGGAGATGGACATGAAGCAGGTTTTTCTCACTGCGGCACGGGTCGGGTTTGAGCCTGAGGACATTGTCGTCTCGAAAGCGATGATTGAGGTCGGTCTCGCCGTTTTAGAGGAAACGGATGACCGACCCCTTTCACGACTTACGGTCGAAAGAGCCTTTCGGGAGATGTGCCTTCGCGGAATGCAAGAATCTGCTCTCTGGTCATCCGCCCTGTCACCACCTCAATGCCAAACACAAGAGCCTGATAGATGCGCATCAGCAACATGCAGTTGTCGCGAATATCAGCCAAAGACATGACTGCATTGGATTTATCTGGGGATTTTGGCTTGATTAGGTCAGTTAGCGTGGCGTCATCACCTTCGTTTAAACCCCACTGCCAATGCACAATCTTGTTTCTCGTCGGAGAGAGCTTTTCAAAGGCTTCAATCGTGTAGACAAGGTCCTTGGCGGGCGTTTCGCCATGTCCTGTCACGTCCGATAGCTTCGATTTCGTGTAGCGAACCATCCCAGCAATCGTCATATTCGTTTCGACGCAGATACGCTGTGCCTCCGCTACTGGCTTGCCCAAAGAGATGGCAAATAGTTCAGCGATCTTCCACTCAACCATCGAGTAGTTTGCAATGAACTGGCCTATGGCATGCAGATGGTGATCCGATGGGCCGACATCGTACACGCGCTCCCAGTCGATCGTGAATGGAGGGCGGGGCTGAAACTCTTTTTCCCTATCCAAGACTGCTCCTTGGTGATTGCTTGCACAATCCGGCTGGAATTGGCCGGCGCGACTGATTGAAGGCGCAACGCTACTACGCCCCGACCCAGCCCGCGTACTGGCTTTCCGTCCAGGGTGGATGGGTGGACAGGCTGGCCCACAAGCTCCATGTGAGCGATGATGGCATTTTGGATTTTGGGACAGCCATCATGAGCATTTGGGACGTTTTCGGCTCTATAGGTAATGCTCTAGATTCGGGGCTGCGCACCGTGCTTTCGACTGGTGACACAGTCGTGGAGCGTGTTGGAGGCGCGGCTCAGGCCGTGGAGGAGACGGTAAAGGAAAATCCTGTTGCCTCTGCAGCCATCGCCGCAGCTGTTACCGGTGGAGTAGCCTTTGTTGCCGCCCCGGCCATTGCAGCAGCAGCTGGATCTGCTGGTCTGCTCGGCGCTGCTAGCACAGGCACTGCGATTAGCACCCTTCATGGTGCAGCCCTGACTAATGCATCGCTTGCCGCGCTTGGCGGTGGTGCAGTTGCCGCCGGAGGTGGTGGAATGGCTGTTGGAAGTGCAGTTGTGGCTGGTACAGGGGCCGCTCTGGGCGGAGCAACGTCCGCAGCAATAGGCGCCGCTGGTAACAATTCCTGACTAGAGCCCAGCCCTGCGCTGGGCTTTTTGCGTTTGGTGCCGGCTAGCGCTAACTCGTGATATCGTTTTGCCTTTAGCAATGGAGGCGCTCGATGAAGGTCAAGAATTGGGATGGCTGGGAGCCGGAGTGGCTGAAGCTTGTAGACCATTATCAGAGCGCGCCGGCAATGCCGGGTGTGTACATCATCTGCGCTGACCGCGCGATCACACGTGCAGTCGGTATTGATGAGAATGGGATTCTCACGGTCGGTGAGTCGGATAACCTGAGGCGTCGCCTGGCCGCATTTGTCCGATGCGCTGGCTCGAAAGGCGCTAGGGGTCACATGGCTGGTTGGCGGTTTAGCTTCGCCTCGTTCGAAAAAATGTTCCCGCTGGATACGCTTTGGGTGAGCTGGTACCCCACCACCGACAAGGCTGCAGCCTATGCGAAGGAGGGCGAGATGCTGGGCCTGTATCTGGCAGAGCACTACGAGCTACCTCCGCTGAACTACAAATTCAACTGGTCTCCCCAGGAGCAGTGATCTGCAAGCCCAGTCCGTGCTGGGCTTTTTGCGTCGAGCTCCGGCCTGCGCCTAGCTGTCGTCGCGCCACGAGATGGCTTAGTCGAGGCTGTTCTCTCGCTCCGCTTCAGCGTCCTGCACATCGAACATCGCAGCGATGGTCTCGGTGTGCTTCTTCTGGGTGGTGGAGTAGAACATGCACCGGTTCAGGAGCAGCGTTTTCATCGACTTGGCTGAAAGAAGGTGTCGCGGCTCGACAACAAGTACCTCGACCTGATCGTTACGCGAGCTTGTCACCTCGATGGTGTAGCTCTCGACCCCGCCGTCTTCCCGCTTAGTGTGGCTGAGGCATTTGAAGGTGAGGGTGGGCTCTGGCACTTTATGCTCCGAG
Organism: Pseudomonas sp. p1(2021b); assembly: GCF_020151015.1. Classification (NCBI taxonomy): domain Bacteria; kingdom Pseudomonadati; phylum Pseudomonadota; class Gammaproteobacteria; order Pseudomonadales; family Pseudomonadaceae; genus Pseudomonas; species Pseudomonas sp. p1(2021b). Next base: position 2,776,284 of record NZ_CP083746.1, on the reverse strand, counting down.
GATAGATGCGGCACTGGCTACCTTCCATTCAACGACCTTGCTTGCTGAAATATTCATCGAGCTGTTCATCGGTGAAATCAAAAGGCTTCTCAAGGAAAAGGTTCAGGAAGCGCGTAATCGTGGTCCGAGTCAGTACCTCGCGTGGTTGATCTGCGAGATACGACATGGCCTCATTTGGCGCCCACTTCGATGTTTTCTTTACCTTCTGAGTGATGAAGGATGTGGCTCCTTCGAGAAGCCCGATCCTATCAAGATTCTCAATGAGGTCCTCGACTTCGACTTCGCGCGCACGACGCTCAATAGTGAGGAGAGTGTGGTCTGCAAGCAGCATAAATCCATCTATGTGCAGGACCACAGTCAGAGCCGAGCGGTTGTATTCGCCGTTTCGCACCGCAAGCCAAACCTCAGAGATCCGGCCAGCATTTCGAATAAGACAGAGGAGGTCCTTGAGTGCTCCGTAAGTGCTGCTTTCATCGCGGATACGGTGAGGGCTCTCGATGCCCAGGATGGGCAGAGCTGTGCTCAGCGAAAGGCCTTTGCTGGCCAGAGGTTTCGGGCTGGCTTCCAGACGAGCAAGGATTTCAGCCGTAGCGGAACGCTTGTTGTCGTTAGCTGCCGCAACAATTTTGTCCTTTAGGGCTTCGGGAAGGCGGAGATTGAACTGTGGGTCGCTGCGACTCATTCGGATATTCTCAAAGGCATGGTCCTATGTATCACTACTATATACCGGTGGTGCACTCGTGAATCAATATCCGCATGTGGCAGTTTGGTGAGATCGGCCCATGGTTTACGTAGGGCACAAAAAGCCCGGCGCTTGGCCGGGCAACTACCGGGGGAGCAGAGCCAGGTGCTGCGCCATCGGGACGCCAAGTGATACATTCCGCCTTTTCAAGGGAGGGTTACATGCGAATTCTGATCGGAGCGGTGGGGCTTGCGTTGCTGGTGGGGTGCGCTTCGATGAATGAAAAGCGTGCTGACGGCCCGGCGCGCACTTTTTCCAGCAAACAGGCTGCCGATGAAGTTGCCGAATGCGTGCTAGTTGCATGGCAAAACCAATCCCTTGCTGGTGCGCACTACGATGTATCGCTGCAGCCGTTGCCAGGCGGCGGAAAGACAGTAGTAAGCGCCGGCCAAATCGAGTTTGCCGACTTCAAATCGACCGAAAATGGAAGCAGGGTTGAACTCTATTTCCAAACAGGGCTGATGGACTGGCGAAAGAACAGAAGAATTGAGGCGGTGACGACCTGCCTTTAGCAAAGCCGCCTTCGGGCGGTTTTTTATTCCCGGAGGAAAGCATGACCGTTGCATCCATTAATTACTCGCCCATGACCACGATCAAACTCTCCGGTTCGCTTGCTGCAAAGTTTGGCCGCTTACATCGGAGACAGATCGATTCTGGCTCAACTTGGGAAGTGTTTCAGGCGTTGAAAGCGACCCTGGAGGGATTCGAGGCAGAGATTAAACGGCTAGATGCTCTGGGGCTCCGATTCGCTATTTTCCGTAATCGGAAAAATGTTGGTGAGGATGACTTCGCACGCAGCGGCACTCGAGAGGTGCGCGTGATTCCCGTGGTCGCTGGCAGTAAGCGTGGCGGCCTTATGCAGACCGTCTTAGGGGTTGCGCTGATAGTTGCAGCATCGATCGCTACGGGTGGCTTGGGAGCTGCGTTCGCTGCTGGCGCCGGGGGATGGGGACTCGCAGCAGCAGCCGGTGTATCGATGATCGCCGGCGGCGTCATCCAGATGCTCAGCCCCCAGGCCAAAGGCCTATCCCAAAGCGCAGCCCCAGAGAACCTACCGTCCTACGCCTTCGGCAGCGCCAAGAACACCACGGCCAGCGGCAACCCGGTACCGATCTGCATCGGCGAGCGCCGGTGGGGCGGGGCGATCATCTCGGCCTCGATCCGGGCCGAAGACAAGAAGTAGCAACCAACCATAGGCGGTTATACCGCGGGAGATGGTCATGCAGCAGCGTTACATGATTACTATTCACGACCTGTTCACTGTGTGCGATGGAGTGCATTGCGGTGGCGAGACGTTCGTTGCGATCCTGGATGCAGACGTGGAAATCGACCGATTGAGATTCGCGGGAAGAACGAGCCCCGGCGCTGCCGGGCATCGCCGCAGCTATGTCGGCAAGCCAGGGCTCACTGCACAACTGGTTTCTGGGCCAGGGCGCATTACCTTCGAGGCGATCACTTCGGAGGCGTAAGGCCGCCTATGAAATCATCTGTGCCGAGCCGGTGTGAACCATAGTCGATGGTGTAGTTGGTGCCACGCGCTTCGGCCTCTGCCTCTGCTGCCTCTTTGCTCGGGTAGATGTCGACAAAGTGCCAGGTGGTTTTGTTAATCACCCCCCAGCCAAGCACCCAGCCAGCATTGTCAGGATCTGGGGGAAGGTTTTTTGCCAAGCTTCGGATGGTCATGAATCTCTCCTTGATTGAGTGACGGCACGACGCTACTACCCCGTCGGGTCAACTGCTACTGGCAATTCATCCACGCTGTACAACATTCCAGCCCGTCTAGTGCGGGTTTTTTCATGCCCGGAGGAAAGCATGGGCGCAGCACAGCAGCTCGACATTGCTGGCGCGAAAGGCGGCAGCAGCAAGCCAAAGACGCCGGTGGAGTCGCCGGACACCCTGCAGTCCACCAACATCGCCAGCATTCTCCTGGCCGTGGGCGAAGGCGAGTTCGACGGCACCCCGACCGACCGGGATATCTACCTCGACAACACGCCAATTATGGATGCCAGCGGCAACGTGAACTTCCCAGGTGTGAAGTGGGAGTGGCGCCCAGGCAGCATTGACCAGGAGTACATCAAGGGCATCCCGGCGGTCGAGAACGAGACGACTGTTAACGTCGAGCTGCGCAGCGATGCGCCGTTCTCTCGTGCGCTGACAAACACTCAGCTGTCCCGCCTGCGCCTGCGTTTCACCTGGCCACGCTTGTTCCGCCAAGACGACAACGGCAACACCAACGGCTACCGGATCGAGTACGCAATCGACGTGGCCACCGATGGTGGCGCTTACGCCGAGGCGCACCGCGGGGCCGTGGATGGCAAATCCATGAACGGCTACCAGCGCTCTGTCAGCGTTGACCTGCCGACGGCGACCTCGGGCTGGATGTTCCGCGTCCGCCGGATCACGCCGAACGCCAACAAGGGCACCATCGGCGACATGATGACCATCGCCGGTTACACCGAGATCATCGACGAGAAGCTGAGCTGCCCAAACACCGCGCTGCTTTACATCGAGTTCGATGCCCAGCAGTTCCAGAACATCCCCGAGGTCACGGTGCGGTGCAAGGCGCGCCGCTGGCCGGTGCCGAGCAACTACGACCCGATCACCCGGACCTACACCGGCGTGTGGGATGGCACCTTCAAGCAGGCCTGGACCAACAACCCGGCCTTCGTGACCTACGGCCTGTGTGTCGAGGACCGGTTCGGCCTGGGGAAGCGCATCAAGCCGTGGATGGTCGACAAGTGGGAGATGTACCGCATCGCCCAGTACTGTGACCAGCTGGTGCCGGACGGTCTGGGCGGGCAGGAGCCGCGCTACCTGTGCGACCTCAACCTGCAGGGCAGGGCCGAGGCCTGGGCCCTGCTGCGCGACCTGTCGGCGATCTACCGGGGCATGGTGTATTGGGCCCAGGGCTCGCTGTTCATGCAGGCCGACATGCCGCGTGAGCGGGACATCGACTACGTTTTCACGCGGTCGAACGTCATCGATGGCGACTTCGTCTACGGCGGCGCCGGGCGGGACACGCACTACAGCCGTGCCCTGGTCAGCTACGACAACCCGGCGAACAACTACGATACCGACGTGATCCCGGTCACCGACGCTGCCCTGCAGCGCCGCTACCGGGACCGCCCAATCGAGATCTCAGCCATTGGCTGCACCCGCGCCTCCGAGGCCCAGCGCCGCGGCAAGTGGGTGCTGCTGAGCAACGACCAGGACCGCACCGTTACCTTCCGCACCGGCATCGAGGGCCGCATCCCGCTGCCTGGCTACGTCATTCCCGTGGCTGACGAGCTGGTGGCCGGGCGCCCGAACGGCGGTCGGATCTCGGCAGCTGCCGGCAGGGTGGTGACGCTGGACCGCGACACGCCGATCAAGGCCGGCGACCGGTTGATCGTTAACCTACCGAACGGTACCGCCCAGGCCCGCACCGTGCAGTCGGTAGCAGGCCGCGCGGTGACCGTGACCACGGCCTACAGCGTGCAGCCAGAACCGCAGTTGCAGTGGGCAATCGACTACGAGGACCTGGCCGTCCAGCTGTTCCGGGTGCTGAAGACCTCGCGTACCCAGGAAGGGCACTGGGAGATCACTGCGCTCGAGTTCAACCCGAGCAAGTTCGCGGCGATCGATACCGGGGCCAAGCTGGAAAGCCGACCGATCAGCATTATCCCAGTCACCACCGTGGCCCCGCCGGCCAGCGTCACCCTGTCCTCGGCCTACGTGGTCAACCAGGGTATAGCGGTCAGCACCATGACCATTGCCTGGCCAGCCGTTGAAGGGGCCGTGGCCTATGACGTGGAGTGGCGCAAGGACGATGGCAACTGGGTGCGCCTGCAGCGCGTCGGTACCACCTCGGTTGATGTGGTGGGCATCTACGCCGGCGCCTACGTGGCCCGGGTGCGGGCGGTTAGCGCGTTCGAGATCACTTCCATCTGGAAGAGCTCGGACCTGACCCAGCTCAAGGGGAAGGAGGGCGAGCCGCCGGCGGTGGCGTTCCTTTCCACGGCACCGGAAATCTTCGGCATCCGTGTGGCCTGGGGCTTCCCGGAAGGGGCAAGTGACACCGAGTACACCGAGCTGCAGATGGCCTCCGAGGAGACCGGCCAGAACCCAGTGGACCTCGGCCGCTTCGCCTATCCGACGACGACCTACCTGCACAGCGGCATGGCCGCCGGCGTGGTGCGGTACTTCCGCGCTCGTCTGGTCGACCGTTCAGGTAACGTCGGCCCTTGGTCGGACTGGACCTATGGTCAGTCGAACGCAGACGCATCGGAAATCCTCGACTACATCACCGGCAAGATCACCGAGACCGAGCTCGGGCAGGGCCTGCTGACGGAGATTGAGAAAATTTCCGGCGAGGGGCCGGACTCGGTGAATGGCCGAATCGAGGCAGCCAAGCAGGAGTTGGAGGGCCTGATCACCGAGCTGACCGACCCGCTTGAGTACGTGCCCACCAATGCCTACCTGAAGAACGACGCAGTGCGCAAAGGCCAGCGCTTGTACATGGCGATCGCAGATGTGCCGGCAGCAGCTGATGGAGCCAATGCGCCGCCGAACCCGACCTACTGGGTCGATATCGGCAGCATCGCCGAGACGGCAAATGGCCTAGCCCAGGCCGTGTCAAAGAACACCGCCGACATCAGTACCATCGACGGCAAGGTAACGGCCAATGCCGCAATGCTGCAGGCCGTGCAGTCCGCCTACCGCGATGATGACGGGGAGGGCGCCCTGAACGATGCGTTGCGGGGTTGGGATACCCTGGCCAAGGTCTCGGAAGAGTCGCGCACCCGCGCCACGCAGAACGAGGCCATGGCCAGCCGGATGACAACGGTTGAGGCCAGTGTCGGCGAGAACAAGGGCAGCATTCGCAGCCTCGAGCAGACCGTCGTCACGAATGAGCAGGCCACAGCTAGCCGATTCTTGGATGTGAACACCAAGGTCGGCGCCAACTCGGCCAGCATCTCGGCGCTGGAGAAGACTGTCACCGACAACGAGTCGTCGACCGCATCGCGCCTGGAGACCGTTAATTCCCGGGTGGACGCGACGAATTCGGCGCTCGACCAGGAAAAGGCCGACCGTGCTGATGCTGTTGCCGGGGAGCGTGCGCTGCGTGAGGCATCCATCAGCGATGAGGCCGCCACTCGCGCGGATGCTGACCAGGCGCTCGGCACCCGTATCGGTTACATGGAAGCGTCGTTCACGGTGCCGCAGAGCGAGCGTGATGACAGCGGCGAGGGAGCGCTGGCTGGTGCCCTGAAGGGCTGGGAAAACACCGCCAAGATTGCCGAAGAGTCGAAGGTGCGGGCAACCGAAATCGACGCCCAGGCGAAGAAGACCGAGACGCTAGAAGTGTCGTTCAACTCCGGCCTGGACAAGACCAACGGCGAACTCCAAAAGACCAACGCCGCGGTGCAGGTCACCAGCCAGGCCCTGGCCGCGCTGGACGGCAAGGCCAGCACGATGTGGTCGGTCAAGATGCAGATCAACGCCCAAGGCCAGTATGTGGCCGCCGGTATTGGTCTCGGCATCGAGAACGGCCCGGCGGGCCTGCAAAGCCAATTCCTCGTATCGGCGGACCGGTTCGCGGTGGTCAACGGCATCAACGGCACGCTGTCTGCTCCGTTCGTTGTCCAGGGAGGCCAGGTGTACATCAACCAGGCATTCATCAACCAGGCGTTCATCCAGAACATCGTTCTCGGTATGACCTTGAGGTCCCAGGCCGTCGACTCTGCTGGCCGTCCGCTGATCGAGCTGAACATGGTCACCGGTGCCGTTTCGATCCGTGGGCAGTCGGTCGATGGATCGATCCTGTTGAATAACAACGGCCTGTACGTCTACGACAACAACGGGGTAGAGCGTACGGCAGTGGGGAGGCTGACCTGATGGCTGTGCAGTACGGTGGCCGGACGCGCAACGCGTCCGGTGTTGTCACGCTGGATACGTCGGTGACCGCGCTGCGGTCGATCTACACGACGCAGGTGCAAGGGAATGGAGCTTGGGACCAATACTTCTCGATACCGCAAATAAAGGCCGATTCATTCGTCGTCGTGCAATCGCCGACACCGAACGTAGCGAGCGGAGTTGAGGCCTGGTGGTCGCCGGGCCAGCTCCATTTGCGGCGGGCGTATAGCGGTCGATGGATTGTGAAGGTGCTCTCCTACGGCGATGCGCCGGACGCAACGACCAAGTACGGGATAAGAGCTCGAAGCGACAACAACCTGGTGCAGATCGATAACGTTAACAAAGTCATGAGCGTGGCGGGGTTTGGTTCCTTTCTGCTTGGTTACCGAGGCCCTCGCGACTACATCTTCACGGGGCGCGGGAATTTTCCGGTGGCAATAACTACAACGGAAGAGCCGTATGTTTTTCTCCGATCTGATACAGGGATGATGGTATGCAGATATCGAGTACTTGGTTCTCCTGGTGCCTGGACCGGATTTACAGTGGATGCCTGGTTTGGAGGACCATTTTCCAACTTGCTCTACACCGTGCATTGGATGGTTGGATCATCAACCCCAAGTTCGACTGACAGTGATTATGGAATCCGGATTAGGAATGAGTCTTCGGAACGGACGTTCAACAGCAACGACAACCTAATTCTGTTGAGCGGCGGTGCGCCATCTTCAGATAGGTTTGTTCGTGCAGGTACGCCGATAGAGACCCCAACAGTCTACTGGTCAAGTTTCCAGATGCCGTGGACAGGGAGCGTAGATGACTACTTTCTTGCCTCCACTCTTCTTCCAACTTTTGACGATGGTTTGAATGTCTACGATAACCCGGCAGGTTTTTTGGTTGGGAATAGAAGCGTTTTGCAAGCTTATTCAGGCTCCTATAACTCAAGCACAGGCGCAGCTGGTGTAAACGGCAGAACGGTTTTCGCCGGCCGCCCTATGCGCCCTCTCTAAATTTATCCAAAGGAAACAGCCATGCCCTGGTATAGAGCAGGCACGGTCGCGATCACGGCTGGCCAAACGACGGTGACCGGTACCGGCACCAACTTCTCAGCGAATGCCCGGGTGGGCGATGCACTGCTAGGCCCGGATGGAAACTGGTATGAGGTGACCAACATTGCCAGCACCACGGTGCTGAGCATCTTGCCCGCCTACAAGGGCACCACAATCAGCGGAGGCACCTACGCCATCACGCCGGTCCAGGGCTACACCAAGACCTTGGCTGACAAGTTCAACGATATCGCGAACCAGTGGGGCTCGACCCTGGCCGGCCTTGGCTCGGTGTCGACCGAGAACGTCGTCCCGGTTGCCAAGGGCGGCACCGGCGGCACGACGCAATCGACAGCGCGAAACGGTCTGGGCCTGAAATCGGCCGCAGTGGCCGATATTGTCGGCACGGTAAGCCAAAGCGGTGGGGTGCCGACCGGGGCCATCCTGGAGCAGATAAGCAATGCCAACGGCAACGCCGCCAAGTACGCCAACGGAACTCTCATCTGCTGGGCGAACATAGACGCTACGATCACTTGCACTGCCACCGGCTCGATTTATCGAGATCTGGCGCCAGTTGGCGGAACTTGGACATTCCCTGTTGCCTTTATCGTTCGCCCGCAAGTCATGTTTATGGGGCTAGCGCAGGGTGTTTGGACAACGACGGCGTCTACCAATCCCGTACCCACTAATACCCAGGCGGGATTTGTGGCGTTTTCAACGGTGGCGCTTAGCGGCGCAAGTCTTAAAGTAGAAGCCATTGCAATTGGAAGGTGGTACTAATGATCATCAAGCTATCCCCAGTTCGATCCGACATGTCTCTTACCGTAGTTAAGGCAGGTGATCGACTCGAAATCAACGGCGTTTCGCTGGACTTCTCGCGCCTTGCCGACGGCTCGACGTTGCCAGCCGAAGCGATCAGCAGCTCATTCATTGTTGCGCCTGTTGAGCGTGTGAATGGAGGCCTGGTCGTAACCTTGATGCTTCCGCACGCTGCCGACGCTCCGGAGAGCGCACGTTTCCCGATCGATATCCGCGACCCAGCCGATGGTCGTGTGCCTTTGCCTGGGCTGGAATGGGTTGATCCGCTTGTATCGACGGCGGGAGTCATCGACTGGTCCCAGGAGATCACAGCAGAGGTCAAGGCCGAGGTGGCCGCTGAGCAGCATCTCGCCCAGGTCGTGGCTGAGGCCGCAAGCCGCCGCGCTATGGCTGACAGCGCGATCGCTCCGCTGCAGGACGCCGTAGACCTTGGCGAAGCCACTGAAGCCGATACCGCCTTGTTGACTGCCTGGAAGCGCTACCGCGTGGCGCTGATCCGCCTGCCAGACCAACCGGGCTACCCCGACGAGATCACCTGGCCTGCACCGCCTGCCTGATCCAACTGAACGAAACCGACCGGCCCAGAGCCGGTATTTTTTTGCCTGGAGAAAACCCATGCCGATAACCGAGCAGCAGTTGCTGCAGATCATGCCCAAGGCCCGGCCAGTGGTCGGAGCCTTCCTGCCCGCGCTGAATCGGGCTATGACGCGCTGGCGCATCAACACTCTGGTCCGTCAGGCCGCCTTCCTGGCCCAGATCGGGCACGAGTCTGGCCAGTTGCGCAGCCTGGTGGAGAACCTCAACTACAGCGCCGAGTCGCTGGTGCGGACCTGGCCCTCGAGGTTCACCAGTCAGACCGCCCCCGGTTACGCCCGACAGCCGGAGAAGATCGCCAACAAGGTGTACGGCGGGCGCATGGGCAACGGTTCGGAGGCCTCCGGTGATGGTTGGCGGTTCCGTGGACGCGGCCTGCTGCAGGTCACCGGGCGCGACAACTACCGCGAGGTCGGCGCCGGCCTGGGCCTGCCGCTGGAGGCTGAGCCGGAACTGCTCGAGCAAGCCGAGCAGGCTGCCCAGTCCGCCGCCTGGTGGTGGGCGAAGCGCGGGCTGAACGAGATGGCCGACGCCGGCCGGATACGCGACATCGGCAGCATCATCAACACCGGGCAGCCCGGAAAGACGCCGCACGGTGCCGCCGATCGCCTGGCGCTGTATGACCTGGCCTTGCGGGTGCTGGCGTGAGCGCTTGGGCATTGCGAGCCATCGGTGCCGGCCTGCTGGTCCTGCTGGGCATGGCTGTTGGCACCTGGGCCACGACTGGCCATTTCCGCCCGCTGCTCGATGACCAGCAGGATCAGGCCGCAACCTGCAAAGCCGCCCGGGACAACCTCGCCGGGCTAGCGCAGGAGCAGGGCAAGGCCCTTGGCGACCTGACCCTGGCCGCGAACGCTCGCCAGGCCAGGGCAGAGCAAGCGGTAGCCGAGGCGAAGGCCAGCGCCCAGGGCGACTACGCCGCGGCAAATCGCTTGCAGCAGGAGCGCACCGGTGGCGAACAGTGCGCCGCTGCCACGGCCATCATCGACAAGGAGCTGGGGCTATGAGCCTGGGGCTGAACTCGCGTTCCTGCAGGAGCGGAATAGGGTGGTTTCGATCTGCAAGCCACGTAATCCGTGGCGTTGCCTGTGGGAGCGGGCTGGTGCTGACCCTGGGCCTAGCCGGGTGCGCCGGCAAGGTAGAGCCGCAGATCCAGTACGTGCGCGTCGAGGTCCCGGTGCAGGTGCCGTGCCGTGCGCCTGAAGTGGCGACGCCATCCTGGGCTGCCGCCGACCTGCGCAAGAGCGACAGCCTGGAAGTGAAAGTGCGGGCGCTGCTCGCTGAGCGGCGGCAGCGGATCGGGTACGAGAAGCAGCTGAAGGCCGCAGTGAGAGCGTGTCGCTAAATAGGCAGTATCAGCTCTCGCCCTTGGTTCCGGACGTTACCCACGGCTGTGCCCACCCGGTACCACTCGAATGCCTCCGCCGGTTCGCCCAGGTTCAGCGCCATCTGTTCGGCATGTTCCTTCGACGTGTCTAGAGACATCCATTCTCTGGACAGCTCTGGCGACAGCACAACAGGCCGGCGGTCGTGCACATCGACCAGCCCGCCCAGAGCATCTGCGGTGATAATGACGAAGCCGTCGTGCTCGTTGCCTGAAAACTGGCCGATCGACGCGCACAGGGCAGGGCGACCGTCCCGGCGCCGAATGTAGTACGGCTGCTTCTTCGGCCCGCCTTCATCGACCCACTCGTACCACCCGTCCACGGGCGTGATTGCTCGACTCGGCCAGATCGCCCGGAAGAACGGCCCGTGCGCCACTTTCTCGACACGGGCGTTGATCGGCGCCGCTCGATCGGTCGCCCAATGCGGCCGCCATCCCCACCTCACCAGGTCCGCCCTCGGGCCTGCGTCATCTACCCGGAACACGGCGACCTGTGTTGTCGGCGCGACGTTGTAGCGATCCAGGGCCTGGTCGCCCACGTTGTTCCTCCAGGCCTCTGGCAGGCTGAGCGTCTCGACGAAGTCGTGTATGCCTCGGTACTGACTCAATCTTCCGCACATTCCCATCCCTCCTGCTCGAGCAGAAAGAATAGCCCGCCAAGCGGTACTGGCCTGCGCATCCGTTTGGGTGTTCAAATACTGTATCGATATACAGTATTGGTGCCACATGTACTTTCTGCTCGTTCGCCGCCGTGAGCGCGGCATCGCCATCCCCAATGAAAAGCTTGCAAAGACCAAGCCTCTGCGTGCTGACGTGCACATAGAGTACGGTCATAGCAAAGTGCTGGGTCGCCCGTGCATCGAGGCCTGTGTCTTCAATCCTACGCCGAGCGGCGACATCATCCCGCCTCTGCACGATGCTTGCGTGAATGGAATGGCCACACTCGGGATGAACATCACCGGATTAGAGGAAGTCGACGGCGTGCTCTACGCGCAATCCTGGTGGTGCCGTGCAGCGGGAATTTACGATGACTGACCTGCCGCGCGCCTGGCTCGACGAGCTCAACGATCAGTTCGCTCTGGTTTGCGATCCGGACGGGCGCGCCGCCGTGTTGTCCGAAATGGCCAAGGCGGCACATCGTCGTCGGGAAGTATGTGAGGGTGAGCTGATCGACATGCTGGAGCTCGCCGAAGCGGCTCGGTTGTGGGCGTTGGTCGAGCATGAAAACGAAGGGGGAGAGTGACGCCTACCAGGGCTGGAGGCGGGCCGGCAGAACGCCGGATGGGGGGAGTTACGCTTGGGCCAATTCTTGGGCCAATGCCTGCGTTTTGGAGCGTCGAGGAGAGGTTGAAACCCCCGAAAACACTGCACTCTACGCCGCTCAAAACCGCGAAAATAATCGCATGGTGATATTGGCGGTGGAGATCAAAGCGCTTACCTAGTCAGTAACTTACGCGGCTGGAGGGTCAGCGATCCTGAGCGTTTCCAGCGCGCTCCAGTCGGAGCTTGAGTTGAGCCAACAGGCGTGCGTCGACAGCAGCATGTGCATGCTGTGACCCAGCTGTTGGGCGATGAATGCGGGGGTTGAGGCCGGACATTGCGCGTATTGTCGCATAGGTGCGGCGGCAGTTGTACGGGGGCGCTAAATCCGATGCCAAGGCCCCTGATGAGCGGGGCCGGCATTCAGCACCGCGAGTCGCCACGGTGCTGGGTTCGGGCTGGCGGCGGTTCTAGCCGCGAAGGTGCTCCAGCCGAGCACGTCCAGCCTCTGTGATCGAATGTTCTCCCTGGTCGCTGATCCGATAACGCCCGGATGCCATTTGCGTTATCGAGAACCTTACCAGTCCACTTTGAGCCAGGGCCTGGCCCACTTCGAAGCTCATTGCGCGCTCCAGGTCGAACACTTTTATCTCGCCGATCTTGAAGCGGTAGAACGCAATCAAAGCCAGATCCAGCGCTTCCTGACTTGTTGCTTGAACACGTTGCATTTGACCTCCCAGGTCGTGAATGGCCGGGTCCGTGGGCTTGCAGGCAAGGCACCAGGCAGTACGTTCGAGGCGCACCGTACTATGGCCTGCCGCGGATCGGTACTGGCTTTGCATCCACGCTGGATGGGCGGACAGGGGGGCATGACTCGTCGACAGGGCATCAGCCAGCCCTTTGTCCTGTGGTAGATTCCGCCCATCAACGAGGAGGACAGGCATGAAGCGTTTTGCAGTGTTGGCCCTGGCGACGGCGATGATCTACGGCTGCTCCGACGAAGGCCCGTGGGAAGGCCCCGCAGGCACGAAGATGGGCCTCAAGCGCGAGCAGGTCGAGCGGCATGCCATCTTGCAGAAGGTCGGCACCAACAATGTAGGGGCCTTGATCTATACGTCCAAACAGGCGCCGAAGCTCGACGCCCAGGCCGATGGCTACAACTACGTGTTCAGCAAGGATGACGAGCTGTGCCTGGTACAGATGCGCTTCGACCGGTCGAATCGTGCCAGTGGGGCGCTGCTGGACGACTTGAAGACCCGGTATGGCATGCCGGACCAGGATGACCGGGTCGCCCGAGGTGTGGTCTGGTCGTCCAGTGCGTTCAAGTTGAGCGACGACATTGCCGAGATCAGCAGCGAATTCACCGGACGAGAGCCGCGTGCCGCCTTGGTCAGTTTCTCGTTCGTCAATTTCGACACCTGCAAGGCCACCGAGTGACGCCTCGCCCATGCCGATGATGCCAGGGTAGTCAGTACCCTGGCGGGCCATGGATAATCCCGGCCTTCATCGGCAAGGTATTGCAATTGTGGAAACGAAAAGCGTGATGGCTGAGGTGTTCTTCAGCCTGCCCCTGCACATCTGGGTATTACCGTTGGCGGCGGTGATCGCCTTCTTTGGCTTGAAGATGGCGGACGCGTCGCTCGAACGGCAGAACGTGCTGCGAATGGCCACCTATGGCGCACTGCTGGCGTTGGCGCTGGTGCCCAACGGTGTCTACGCGATCTTCCCGCCAAGTCCTGATCCGGTCGCGCCCGGACAGGCACTGCCCAACTACCAAGGCCTGTTCTACCTCGATGCCTTTTTCGTATTCGCAGGTTGGGCGATCAGTGCAGTGATCCGTAGTCGGTAATGGGCGCTTTCTGAGAACTCGCTCCAACTTTATACAACGGATCTTTTCAAGCTGCAGATAACCAGGCCAAGCCAGGGAACTTTTCCCATGGCCATCGTCTACAGTGCAGGGGATCCACCCTCACGGAAGGAAGCAGTTATGGCCAAGTCTCGCGCTATCGTGATTGCAGTGACTTCGTTTGCTTTGGCTGTCGGCCCATGCCTAGGCTTTGCCGATCCGGACAACGGGAAGGGGCAAGGCCAAGGGCATGGCAAGAACCAGGTCCAGCACGCCCAGGGCAACAGCCACTCCGGCGGTGGCAGCAAGGGGGGCGGCAACCCGGGTGGCGGTCACAAAGGGGGTGGCGGCTACGACGATGATTACCACGGCGATCATTACCGTGGCCCCTCCATCGACCGTGGCGATGTGTTGGGCATATTGAGCGGCTACCGGAACTACTGGAGCCCTGGGCCAGCCCTGCCGCCGGGCATCCAGAAGAACCTGGCACGTGGCAAGCCGCTCCCTCCGGGCATTGCCAAGAAGCTCGACGGCAGGTTGCTCGGCCATCTCCCTCACTACGACGGCTACGAGTGGATGCAGGCCGGCGCGGACCTGCTCCTGGTCGCGGTAGCGACCGGCATCATCTACGAGGTGCTCGACGGCGCGTTCCGCTAAGCCAAGACGCAGTCTCCAGAGGCGACGGACCTTTTGCAGCTATCGCAGGTCCAGAAGCAGGAAGCCCGGAACAGTGCACCCAACAGGCTTCCTGCTGCCCTTGTTGTGCAACATTGGAAGACAAGCCAATGCCTGAAAGAGAAAAGCGTTACCGTGCCTACCACCTGTTGAGGGAGCTCGACGCGTTGACCTCCTCGACCATGAACCAGGTCGCCTACGGCCGCGTTGGCGGCCCCGAATGGAAAGGGATGTGCCAGGCCCATCGCAAGGCATTCGAAGAGTGGATGACCTTCGCCGAATCGCTACTTGAGCCAGGCTGCGAAAAAACACCCGATACCTGACTCCCCATAGCTGGCTCATGCCGATTGTCCGATTGTGCCCGCCATTGCGCGCAATGCGGTTGCGTGCCCGTGTGCTTCCGCTATGGTGCCTCTACCAACACATATAAGACTAAAGTCGTAGGAGGCGGCATGAAAATTCGTGGAGACGTGTTCTGGTCGTGGGCAGACCCCACCCTTCATCATCGCGGGCACGACGAGACCCTCGATTGTGGTACCTGCATCGACGTGCAGGTGAGGTTGTCCCGTACCGGTGCCACGCAGATGTTCATTGGTGTCTACGCACCCTCGGGCATGGCCTTGCATGAAGAAGCATTCGACTCCCGCCCTGGCGAGTCGATGACCCGGGCACTGGCCTGGGGCGTCGGGCGGGCCAGGAAGGTGGCTGGCGAGCCGGCCCTGCAATCGTGCCGCCGTACTGCCAGGCCCAGCGTCGTGGCGGCTTGCGCGGGGCGTTGAGCGTCGACGGCTGCGCGGGCAAGAAAGCGGATGCGCAGAAGGGCTACCGGGCGTAGAGTGCCGGCATCCGTTTTCTCGTTCGAGGCTCATCGATGTCCAGTGCCTTCACCCTCATGCAATCACCTGTAGGCACCTTGACGCTGGTCGCGCGCGGCGACTGCCTGGCGGCGGTGCTGTGGGAACAGGAGCGGGAGAACCGCGTGCGCCTGGGTGAGCTGCGCCGCAGCGACACCCACCCGACCTTGACGGAAACGGCGCGCCAACTGGGTGAGTACTTCGCCGGCCAACGCCAGCGTTTCGAATTGCCATTGGATTTTCACGGCACCGATTTCCAGCGCCAAGTCTGGGCGGCGCTGCTGACCATTCCCTTCGGTGAAACCCGTAGCTACAGCGAAATCGCCCGGCAGATCGGCAAGCCCAGCGCCGTACGGGCAGTAGGGGCCGCCAATGGACGCAACCCGATATCGATCATCGCCCCTTGTCACAGGGTGATCGGTGCTTCGGGCAGCCTGACCGGCTTTGCCGGTGGTCTGCAGGCCAAGCAATACCTGCTCGCCCTCGAGGGCCGCCAGAGCTTGGCGCTCGGTTTTTGATGCCAGGCTTCTCAACCCAGCCAATACAGCAACAGGCAACCCACCACCGCCAGCACCGAGCCCACCGCAAGGCTGTATTGGCGGCGTGAGCGCCGGGCGTATCGCTCTACCTTGCGCAGGTATTCCCCCGGCCTCGGGGCATCGGGCCGGTGCCGCAGGCCTTCGGCGATATCCGCCAGGCGGCCCTGGATCAACAGGCCGGTGAGGTAATAGGTACAGGCGTAGCTGACCAGGGCCGTGAGCAAGTACTTCATTGCCTCAGGCCTTGCAGTTGCAGGGTGCAGGGGGGCATGTCGTCCATCCATGGGAAGCGAAAGCCCGAGCATACCCCGCGGGAGCGGCGTTGTGTCGCGAATGTTCGAAGCGAACCGCGACCTGCAGGGTCGGGGCGGCGTGTGCCATGCTGTCCAGTACCGGCATCATCGTGACGGTACAGGTAAGAGCGGTACGCATGACGCACTTCCATTCCAAGCCTGCCGTCGGCGCCGCAGCAGAGGATCGATGCAATGAACCGTTTTCGGCGGGTAGCCGCCAATACCCGGGGTCGCGACCTGGCCGTGGGCGATATCCATGGGCATTTCGCGCGTCTACAGCAATGCCTGGACACCCTGGGTTTCGATCCGGCGGTCGATCGGCTGTTCAGTGTCGGCGACCTGGTCGACCGAGGCCCGGACAGCGCCCAGGCGCTGGAATGGCTGGCACAGCCTTGGTTTCACGCGGTGCAAGGCAACCATGAGGCCCTGGCCATCGCCCACCTGCGCGGTGGGCGGGTCGAGCTGGAGATGTACCGTGCCGCGGGCGGGGCCTGGTTTCTCGACCTGCCCGAGGCCGACCAGCTGCGCTACGTCGAAGGGTTCGCCCGGATGCCGCTGGGCATGGAAGTACAGACCCCTGCCGGCTTGGTGGGGCTGCTGCATGCCGACAGCCCGTTTCCTGACTGGCCGACCCTGCGCAGGAGGCTGGAGGCAGCGGACGATCCGGATGTACGGGAGGTCTGCCAATGGTCACGGCGTCGCCTGCGCGAAGGCGATACGGCGCCGGTCGCCGGCCTGCGTGCCTTGCTGGTGGGGCACACACCGGTGGTGCAGGCCAAGCGCTTGGGCAACGTCTGGCACTTGGATACCGGCGGCTGGGCCAAGGGCTTCTTCAGCGTCATGGACCTGCATACCCTGGCATTGGTCAGCCCCATGCCAGGTGCATGAGCACAACGCTGGCCAGGAGTATCAGCATGGCGCCCGAGGCGCGCTCCAGCCAGGGCAGAGCGCGGGCGAACCGACGCAGCACACGGCGGTTGCCGATGGCCATGGCCACCAGCAAGTCCCAGGCTGCCACGACGGTGAACATCCACGCGCCATAGGCGATCTTCCAGGCACTGCTGGTGGCGGCGACCATGCTCGCCAGGCTGGCATAGAACAGGGCGTTCTTCGGGTTGAGCATGCCGGAGAGGAAACCTTGGGCAAAGCTGTGCAGCCAGCCGCACGAGGGTTGGACGAGGCCGTTGTCGCTGGCCGCGAGGCTGCTGTGCCCGGCGTGACGCAAGAACAGGCCACCGATGTAAAACAGATAGGCACAGCCGGCCAGTTGCAGGGTGACGAACAACGTGCTGCCCTCGCGCAGGATCGAGACGCCAGCGAAGGCGACGACGATGAACAGTCCATTGGCCAGGGCGATACCCAGGCAGGCGCCGCTGGCCACCCGCCAACCGGCGTTGACCGAGGTGCGGGCTACCAGGAAGAAGTCGGGGCCAGGGGAGAGCAGAGCGAGGAAGTGGGCGGCGGCGACCATCAAGAATTGCTCCATGGGGCTGGGCTTCTGCAGTGGGGGAAGCCGCAGTCTGTTCGTCGGGTGCTCCTATGTATTGAAGAAAATTGCAGGCTGCATGGCCCAATCGCGGGACGAGCCCTACAGAGCACCCCATAACCACTTGATTTTGCGGCCCATTGTGGGAGCGGGCTTGTCCCGCGATTGGGCCCGACGTGATATCGCCGTCGCCCGGGCCAGTGCACCACCCGTTACGCGGCCCCGCTGCGATAACGCCCTGGCGTCACGCCTGCATGGGCCTTGAACACCCGCTGGAAATGGGCTTGGTCGGCGAACCCCAGCTCATAGGCGACCTCCGCCAGCGCCATGCCTTGGCTGAGCAGGCGACGGGCGCGATTGACGCGGGCGTTGAGCAGGTAGGCATGGGGCGTGAGCCCAGTGGCGGCGCGCAATGTCCGGATCAGCTGGTAACGGCCGAGGCCCGCCTGGGCGGCCAGCTGGCCCAGGCTCATTTCAGCCGAACCCTGCGCCTCGATCCTCTCAAGCAGCTCACGCAACGCCGGTACCTCCAGGGTCGGCACCGGCGCCGCATCGAGGGTGTCATGGGCGGCAAGATCGAGGTCGCCGATGAATGCCACCAGTGCCGCTTCCTTTTCCGTGGGTCCCGCCCCGGAAAACAACAGTTCATTGAGCTGGCAGAACCGGCGGTACACCGAAGCTGACCGGCTGATTCGCGCCGGTGCCCCGGGCTCACTGGCCGCTACCCCAGCCTCCAACCGCAGCTGCTGCAGCCATTGAGCATCCAGATGCAGCATCTGGTAGCTCCAGGCTTGGCCCGGCAGTGGGTTACAGGCATGCACCCGCTGCGCCGGAACCAACACCAGGGTGCCAGGCGTCAGCCGTTCATGGCCTTCGCCAGCGCCGGTGAAATCGCTCAGGCCGCTATCTACCGCCCCAATGGAAAACGTTGGGTGACTGTGGGCTTTGTAGCAGGCCCGGCTATGGCAGGCGCGGCGGCTTTCCACGAACGGCAGCGCCGGGTCACGCCAGATTTCGCTGTGTGGACGGGTCATGCAAAGCCTGCCTTGCCGGATACCAAGGTACGCAGTCTAAACGCTGGCCACTGTTACGGCCATTTCCCTTGTGACTGTGCTTGACGCCACCCGCTCGGCGGCGCGAGGCTTTCGCGTCCTGATGGAGAAGAATAATGGACCTGTCGAGCCTGCTGCTGTTCATCCCCGCCTGCTTCGCCCTGAACATGGCGCCGGGCCCTAACAACCTGTTGTCGCTGCACAACGCCAGCCGTTATGGCCTGCGCACCGCCTGCGTGGCCGGTGGCGGGCGCATCCTGGCCTTCAGCGGCATGATCGCCTTGGCGGCCATGGGCCTGGCGGTGGTGCTGCACACGAGCGAATACCTGTTCCTGGCGATCAAGGTGGTGGGCGCCGCGTATCTGTTCTACATCGCCTGGCAGTTGTGGCGTGCGCCGGTGGGGGAAGCCGTGGTGAGCACCGATCACCCGCGGGGCACCTGGCGGTTGGCGCGACAAGAGTTCTGGGTGGCCGCGGGCAACCCTAAAGCGATTCTCATCTTCACAGCCTTCCTGCCGCAGTTCGTCTCGGTGGGCAGCCCTACGCCCGTGGCCGAGCAGTTCCTCTGGCTGGGCGTGCTGTTCCTGCTCCTGGAGTGGGCGGCGATCGCCATCTATGCGGGCCTTGGCGCCTATCTGCAGCGCTGGTTCAGCCGCCCTGGGCCGCGCCGGTTGTTCAACCGCGTCAGTGCCTCGCTGCTCGGGTGTGCGGGGCTGGGCCTGCTGGCGGCGCGGCGCTGAGGGTCAATCGCGGTAGAAGGTCTGCACCAGGTGGTAACCGAACTTGGTCTTGATCGGCCCATGCACCACGCGCAAGGCCTTCTTGAAGATCACCTGGTCGATGGCGCCCACCAGTTGGCCGGGGCGTACCTCGCCCAAGTCACCGCCGCGCTTGCCCGAGGGGCAGGTCGAAAATTTCTTTGCCAGTACATCGAAGGCTTCGCCCTTGGCGAGGCGTTGCTTGAGCTGTTCGGCTTCGGCAGCGGTCTTGACCAGGATGTGACGGGCTTGGGCTTTCATGGGACCACCTGTGCTTCGGGCAAAAAAGGGCGCCATTATGCCTGATCGCGCAGCTCCGCGCGGTCTCTGAATTGCGCCAGCGCCTCAGGGTTGGCCAGGGCATCGGTGTTCTTCACCGGCAGGCCGTGCACCACGTTGCGGATGGCCAGTTCAACCAGCTTGCCGCTGATGGTGCGGGGAATGTCCGTGACCTGGGCGATGACGGCGGGTACGTGGCGCGGCGTGGTGTATTGGCGGATCACCTGGCGGATACGCTGGCGCAAGGCATCGTCCAACTGCAGGCCATCGCGCAGGCGCACGAACAGCACCACCCGCACGTCGTTGTGCCAGTCCTGGCCGATGGCGACGCTTTCCACGACCTCCTCGACCTTTTCCACCTGGCGGTAGATCTCCACCGTACCGATGCGTACGCCGCCGGGGTTGAGCACCGCATCGGAACGGCCGTGGATGACCAGGCCGCCTTCGGCGTGCTCCTCGGCGTAGTCGCCTTGGGCCCAGACGCCGGGGTACTGGCTGAAATAGGCGTCGTGGTAGCGGCTGCCGTCAGCGTCGCCCCAGAAGCCCACCGGCATGCAGGGAAAGTTGCGGGTACATACCAGCTCGCCTTTTTCGCCGATCACCGGTCGACCGGCCTCGTTCCACACCTCCACGGCCATGCCCAGGCCCTTGCACTGGATCTGGCCGCGACGCACCGGCAATACCGGGTTGCCGAGCACGAAGCAGGAGACGATATCGGTGCCGCCGGACATCGAGGCCAGGCACAGGTCCGGCTTGAACTTGTCGTAGACGTAGTCGTAGCTGTGGGGCGAGAGCGGCGAGCCGGTGGACATGATCAGGCGCAGGTGGTCGAGGCGATGGCTGCTGGCGGGCACGATGCCTTCCTGCTCCAGGGCTGCCAGGTACTTGGCGCTGGTCCCGAAGGCGTGGATACCTTCGGCGTCGATCAGGTCGAGCAGACGCTCGGGCCCAGGGTAGAACGGTGAGCCATCGTACAGCACCAGGGTGGCGCCGACGGCCAGGCCGCTGGCCAGCCAGTTCCACATCATCCAGCCGCAGGTGGTGTAGTAGAACAGCACGTCGTTGGCCTTCAAGTCGTTGTGCAGGCCATGTTCCTTCATGTGTTGCAGCAGCACACCACCGGCGCGATGGACGATGCACTTGGGCACGCCCGTGGTGCCGCTGGAGTAGAGGATGTACAGCGGGTGGTCGAAGGGCAGCCCTGCGAAGTGCGGCTCACCCCCCGGCTGATAGAAGTCGTCCCACAGGCTGACCCGTTGCGCGGCGAATTCGTCGGCGCGAGTATGCGGGCGGGTGTAGGGCACGACCAACAGGTGCTCCAGGTTGGGCAACTGGGCCGTGACCTGGTTGATCTTCTCCACCTGATCGATGGCCTTGCCGGCGTACTGGTAGCCTGCGCAGGCGATCAGCAGCTTGGGCGTGATCTGGCCGAAACGGTCGATGATGCCGTGCAGGCCGAACTCGGGCGACGAGCTGGACCAGATCGCGCCGAGGCTGGCGCAGGCCAGCATGGTCACCAGGGTTTCCCAGGTGTTGGGCATGACCGAGGCGACCCGGTCACCTGCCTGGATACCGAGACCTTGCAGAGCCTTCTGCATGCCGGCGACATGGGCCGCCAGTTGCGCATGGGTCAAGGCCTGGCGCTGGCCATCCTCGCGCACGGCGATCACGGCTGGACGGTCGTCGCGGCGCTGCAGCAGGTGTTCGGCGTAGTTCAGGGTGGCACCGGGGAACCAGTGCGCATCGGGCATGCGCGGGCCCTCGTCGAGTACCTGGGAGGGCGGGGTGTGCCATTGGACCTGAAAATATTCGGCAAGGGCCTGCCAGAAGGCCGGGCGTTGTTCGACGCTCCAGCGGTGCAGGGCGGCGTAGTCGTCGAGCTGGAGGTTGAACCGCAAATTGACCCGGCGGCGGAAGGCGTCCATGCGGCTGGCCTGGACCTGCGCCGTGGAGGGGCGCCAGAGCACATCGTTCATGCCGAAACCTCCCATTCCCGTTCAAAGCCCCCTGTGTGCGGGCTTGCCCCGCGATTGCCGTTGCCTGATCGGGCGCAATCGCGGGGCAAGCCCGCTCCCACAGGGGGGCGTCGCTACACCACTGCGGGGTGGCTTTTACTCCACTTTAGCCTTTTGTACGTCGTCGGATGCCGACCAGACGCGATAGCGCACCTCGATGCCTTCCGGCACGTACAGCACCACCGGCAGCTTGCTGTTGTAGCGCAGCATGAAACCTTCGCCGACCACCGGCACGAAGGCCTCGGTCTTCTTGCCATCCGGGCAGGCCATCAGGGTGCTCATGGGCCCGGCGACCTTCTCCAGGCGGTAGTAGCTGTAGCCCCAGCCTTCGAGGTTGTGCTCTTCGAGCTTGCCGCCCAGACGCTGCTTGTTGCAGTCGACCGGGAGGGTCTTGCCGGCGAGGATCTCCAGCTGGTGGGCCGACTCGTCGGTTTGTGCCGGCAGGTGGATGACCTGCCGGGTGAAGCCTTTTTCCGCCTCGGGGTAGGGCGCGACATCCTTGAGCCCGGCAGCCATCGCAGGTGCTACGCAGGCCATGGTCAGGGAAAGGATCGCGGTCAATGGGAATGGGCGCATGAGGCCTCCTTGCTGATTAAAGACAAACGCAAAGCCGCGCCAGATCCCGGCAGGCCCTCACTGGGCCAGCCAACCGCCATCGACGTTCCAGGCGGCACCACGGACCTGGCTGCCGGCTTCGCTGCACAGGAACAATACCAGCTCTCCGAGGTGCTGAGGTGTTACAAATGCCACGGAAGGCTGCTTTTCGGCCAACAGATCGTGTTGCGCCTGCTGTGGGTCAATGCCTGAGGCGGCGCGGTCGTCGATTTGTTTCTGCACCAGCGGCGTGAGCACCCACCCTGGGCAGATGGCGTTGCAGGTGATGTTGCTGGTGGCGGTTTCCAGGCCCACGACCTTGGTCAACCCCACCACCCCATGCTTGGCTGCCACATAGGCGGCCTTGCCGGTGGAGCCCACCAGGCCATGTACCGATGCGATGTTGACGATTCGCCCCCAGTTGCGCGCGCGCATGCCGGGCAGCGCCAGGCGGGTGCCGTGGAACACGGCGCTGAGGTTAAGGGCGATGATCTTGTCCCAGGTCTCGATGGGGAACTGCTCCACCGGCGCCACGTGCTGGATGCCGGCGTTATTGACCAGGATGTCGACGCCACCGAATTCGCGCTCGGCCAGGGCGAACAGCGCCTCGATCTGGGCTACATCGGACAGGTCGGCCGGGTGATGAATGACCGGCACGCCCAGCCGGGCGATTTCGGCCAGTGCCGGTGCCGGGTCGCCGAAGCCGTTCAACACGATATTCGCACCTGCGCCAGCCAGCACCTGGGCTATCCCCAGGCCGATACCGCTGGTGGAACCTGTGACCAGTGCGGTCTTGCCGTTGAGTGTCATGCCAGTCTCCTTAGACGATGCCGGTGGCGTAGAACGTGGCGATGACCACGAAAACCGCCAGGGTCTTGATCAGGGTAATACCGAAAATGTCCTTGTAGGCTTCGCGGTGGGTCAGCCCGGTGACGGCCAACAAGGTGATCACCGCACCGTTGTGCGGCAGGGTATCCATACCGCCGCTGGCCATGGCGGCCACCCGGTGCAGCACATCGAGGGGAATGTCGGCGGCGTGGGCGGCGGCGATGAAGCTCTCGCTCATGGCTGCAAGCGCAATGCTCATGCCGCCGGACGCCGAGCCGGTGATGCCTGCCAGCAGCGTGACGGTGATCGCTTCGTTGACCAGCGGGTTGGGGATGGCGCGCAGGGCGTCGGCCAGTACCAGAAAGCCTGGCAGCGAGGCGATCACCGCGCCGAAGCCATACTCCGAGGCGGTATTCATGGCCGCCAGCAGGGCGCCGCCGACCGCGCTCTTGGTGCCCTCGGCCAGGCGTTGGCGGATGGCGCCGAAGGCGCACACCAGCACCATCAGGATGCCCACCAACAAGGCGGCCTGCACCGCCCAGATGGCGGTCAGCTTGGCCACGTCGCTTTGCACCGGCGCGCTCATGCCCGGCAGTTGCAGGGTATGGCTCGCGCCGTACCACTGGGGGATCCAGTGGGTGAACAGCAGGTTCATCACGCCCACCAGCACCAGCGGCGAAAGGGCCAGCCATGGGTTGGGCAAAGCCAGGTCGTCTGCGGTTTCCGGTTCGTTGCGCAGGTCGTTGCCGTAGCCTTCGCCCGCGCGCTGGGCCTTGTTGCGCTGGCGACGCAGGTAGAGCATGCCGGCGCTGAACACGAACAGGGTGCCGATCAGCCCGAGCCAGGGCGCGGCCCAGGCGGTGGTGTTGAAGAAGGTGCTGGGGATGATGTTCTGGATCTGCGGGGTGCCAGGCAGGGAGTCCATGGTGAAGGAGAACGCGCCCAGGGCGATAGTCGCCGGGATCAGCCGCTTGGGGATGTCGCTCTGACGGAACATCTCGGCGGCGAACGGGTACACCGCGAACACCACCACGAACAGCGACACGCCGCCGTAAGTGAGCAAGGCGCATACCAACACGATCACTAGCATGGCCTGGCGGGTGCCGAGCAGGCCAATGGCCGCAGCGACGATCGAGCGCGAGAAGCCCGACAGCTCGATGAGCTTGCCGAACACGGCGCCGAGCAGGAACACGGGAAAATACAGTTTGATGAAGCCGACCATCTTCTCCATGAACACGCCGGTGAAGGCAGGCGCCACGGCGGCGGGGTCGGTGAGCAGGACGGCGCCGAGGGCGGCGATGGGGGCGAAGAGGATCACGCTGTAGCCACGGTAGGCGGCCAGCATCAGCAGTGCTAGGGCAGCGAGGGCGATGAGCACGGTCATCGGGGTGTCTCCACGTCTTGTTTTTATGATGGACCGGGAGATAGCGGGAATCGTGCCAAAAACCTAACTAGCTGATTTCAATAGGATTTAATTGCTAAAAAGTGCTTCTGGTCTCTCCTTTGAGACCGAGTCGCCTGCATCGCGGGGGCCCCGCCCGCTCCCACAGACGAGGTCCTGCTGTAGCGGAGCCCTTGTAGGAGCGGCCTTGTGCCGCGATCGAGGGCGTAGCCCTCGCGCTGTCTACAAACATAGACTCAACTCTCAAGCTATGGACGAAATACCCAGCGCAGCCATCTTCTTGTACAACGTCGAACGCCCCAACCCCAGCATCTTCGCGGCTTGTGGCACATTCCCCGCGCTCTCGTCCAACGCATCGACAATCAATTTGCGCTCGAACGCCTCGCACGCCTCCCGATACCCCTGGCGAGCCACTGCGGTCGATGCCACCGGGCTCACCGGCCCTAGCGCCGCCAGGACATCCTCCATGCCCAAGCGCGCCTGGTCCGCCAGCAAGGTCGCCCGTTCCAGCACATTGCGCAACTCACGGATATTCCCCGGCCAGGCATGCTGGGCCAGCAGCGCCTGAGCCTCGGGTTCGAGCTCGTACTGGCTGCCCAGCTCGGCCAGGATTGCCTCGCACAGCGCCGGCAGATCGCCCAGGCGTTCGCGCAGGGGCGGTACTTCGATGGGCAGCACGTTGAGCCGGTAATACAGGTCGGCGCGAAACGTGCCGATGGCCATGGCCGCCTGCAGGTCGATCGACGTGGCTGCAATGACGCGTACGTCGCTGCGCAGCATCTGGTTGGAGCCGACCGGCTCGTATTCCTTCTCCTGCAATACCCGCAGCAGCTTGCTTTGCAGTGCCAGGGGCATGTCGCCGATCTCGTCGAGGAACAGGGTCCCCCCTTCGGCCAGTTGCAGCTTGCCGCTGCGCCCCTTGCGGTCGGCACCGGTGAATGCGCCTGGCGCCGTGCCGAAGAACTCGGCTTCCAGCAAGGTCTCCGGAATGGCTGCGCTGTTGATGCTGACGAATGCCTTATGCGCCCGTGGCGAGGCGGCATGGATCGCGTGGGCCAGCAGTTCCTTGCCAGTACCGGTCTCGCCCAGCAGCAGAACCGGGGAATCGCTACCCGCGCCGCGGCGTGCCCGGCGCTTGGCCTCGAGGCTGGCGGCACTGGTGCCGACGAACTGGGCGAAGCTGTACTTGGCCTGGCGTGCCTTCAATTGCGAACGTGTCGAAGCCAGTTCCTGCTGCATGCTCGAATAGCGCTTGAGCAAGGGCGAGAGGCTGCGCAGCTCATCGAACAGGGCGAAGCCGATGGCGCCGATCAGCTCGCCGCGCTCATCGTGGATTGGCAGGCGCATCACCACCAACGGCTCGTTGGGCGTGTCGAGCATGTCCAGCAGGATCGGCCGCCCGTTGCTGACCACCTCGCGCATCAGGCTACCGGGGATCACCGCCTCGCAGGGCTGGCCGATGGCGCTGGCCGCGTCGGCCAGGCCAAAGCGTCGGGCGTAGCGCTCGTTCATCCACACGATGCGCGCCTGGCGGTCGACGATCACCGTGCCCTCGCTGGATTGCTCGATGATCTCGAACAACGAGCGGATCGCCCGTTGGCGAACCTTGGGATAGTCCTTGAGGCTGTCGCTTTGATGCATGGGGCCGGGCCTTTGGAATGCGGTGGCAAGGATTATGGCTATAAGTGCCGCCCTTGTGGGCGGCTATGCCCGTGGGTCGAATGCCTCGCGCAGGGCATCGCCGATGAACACCAGCAGCGAGAGAATCAGCGCTAAGGCAAAGAATGCCGTGAAGCCCAGCCAGGGTGCCTCCAGGTGCTGCTTGCCCTGGGTCACCAGTTCGCCCAGCGAGGCACTGCCCGCCGGCATGCCGAAGCCGAGAAAATCCAGGGCCGTCAGGGTGGTGATGGCCCCGGTGAGCATGAAGGGCACGTAGGTCAGAGTGGCGTTCATAGCATTGGGCAAAATGTGCCGCAGCATCACCTGCCCATCCGGCAAGCCCAGGGCCCGCGCGGCTTTCACGTACTCCAGGTTGCGCCCACGGAGGAACTCGGCGCGCACCACGTCCACCAGGGTCAGCCAGGAGAACAACGCCATGATTCCCAGCAACCACCAGAAATCCGGTTCGACGAAACCGCTGAGGATGATCAGTAGATAGAGCACCGGCAACCCTGACCAGACCTCCAGCAAACGCTGGCCGAGCAGGTCCACCCAACCGCCGTGGTAGCCCTGCAGCGCCCCCGCGGTGACGCCGATCAGCACGCTGACCAGCGTCAAGGCGAAGGCGAACAGCAGCGACACTCGCGTGCCGTACAACACGCGCGCCAGCACGTCACGGCCCTGGTCATCGGTGCCCAGCCAGTTGTTGGCACTCGGCGGGCTGGGCGTGGGCACCTGCAGGTCGTAGTTGGGCGTGTCGGCGCTGAACGGTATCGGCGCGAACAGCATCCAGCCACCCTGGCTTTCGATCAGTTGGCGTACGTAGGCGCTGCGGTAGTCCGGCTGGAAGGGCAATTGGCCGCCGAACTGCTGCTCGGTATAGCGTTTGAGGGCCGGGGTGTAGAGCTCGCCCTTGTAGGAGAGCAGCAGCGGCTTGTCGTTGGCCACCAACTCCGCACCCAGGCTCAGCAGCAGGATGCCGGCGAACAGCCACAACGAGACCCAACCCAGACGGTTGCGCCGGAAGCACCGTAAGCGCCGACGGGCGATGGGGGAGAACATCAATGCCCCCTCGCGTCGAAATCGATGCGTGGGTCGAGCAGGGTATAGCCGAGGTCGCCCGCCAAGCGGATCAACAGCCCGGCCAAGGTGAAGATGAATAGAGTGCCGAACACCACCGGGTAGTCTCGCGACACGGCGGCTTCATAGCTCATGCGGCCCAGGCCGTCGAGGGAGAAGATCACTTCGATCAGCAGCGAGCCTGCGAAGAACACCGTGATCAGCGCCTGGGGCAGCCCGGCCAGCACCAGCAGCATGGCGTTGCGCAGCACATGACCGTACAGTACCCGCCGCTCGCTCAGGCCCTTGGCCCGGGCGGTGACCACGTACTGGCGGGAAATCTCGTCGAGGAAGGCGTTCTTGGTCAGCAGCGTCAGGGTGGCGAAGCCGCCGATCACCAGGGCCCCGACCGGCAGCACCAGGTGCCAGAAATAGTCGGCGACCTTGCCCAGCACGCTGAGCTGGTCGAAATCCTCCGAGACCAGCC
This sequence comes from Pseudomonas sp. p1(2021b), assembly GCF_020151015.1. Classification (NCBI taxonomy): domain Bacteria; kingdom Pseudomonadati; phylum Pseudomonadota; class Gammaproteobacteria; order Pseudomonadales; family Pseudomonadaceae; genus Pseudomonas; species Pseudomonas sp. p1(2021b). The sequence goes on along the minus strand of NZ_CP083746.1, from coordinate 2,748,724 downwards.
CACGCACCGGGAACCAGTTCAGCGACGTGCCCCCGGCGAACAGCACGATCAACAACAGGGCGAACAGGAACGAGGGCAGGGCGTAACCGACGACGATCAAGGCGCTGCTCCAGGCATCGAAACGGCTGCCATGGCGCACGGCCTTGCGTATGCCCAGGGGGATCGACACCAGGTAGGTGATCAGCGTGGCCCAGAAACCCAGCGACAGGGTCACCGGCAGTTTCTCCAGGATCAGGTCGGTGACTTTGGCCCCGCGGAAGAAGCTTTGGCCAAAGTCCAGCCGGGCATATTGGCCAAGCATCAGCCATAGGCGCTCGGGGGCGGATTTGTCGAAGCCATACTGGCGCTTGATCTCTTCGATCAGCTTAGGGTCCAACCCCCGGCTCGCGCGGGACTCGCCCTGCACCGTCTCGGCCCGCGCGCCCGGCGCGCCACCGCCGATGCCCTGCAGGCGCGCTACGGCCTGTTCCACCGGCCCGCCCGGGGCGGCCTGGACGATGGCGAAGTTGACCAGCAGGATCGCCAGCAATGTGGGGATGATCAGCAGCAGGCGGCGCAGGATGTAGGCGGTCATGGGGTGGCCTTCAGGCGTTCGGCCATTTGCGCGTTGGTCAGCGGCGTCGGGCTGATTTCCCACCAGGTGTCCAACCCCTCGTCATAGGCTGCCTGTACCTTGGGCAGGCCGAAGCGGTTCCACCAGACCGTGGAGCTGCCCGGTGGGTAGTAGTTGGGGATCCAGTAGTAGTTCCATTGCAACACTCGGTCCAGGGCATGGGCGTGGTGCAGCATGTCAGCCTGGGTTTTGGCGCGCACCAGGCCGTCGAGCAAGGTGTCTACGGCCGGATCGCGCAGTACCATGAGGTTGTTCGAACCGGGGTCTTTGGCGGCGGCCGAGCCGAAATAGTTGTACAGCTCGGCACCGGGCGAGAGGGTCACCGGGTAGCCGGTGACGATCATGTCGTAGTCACGGGCCATCAGGCGGTTGACGTACTGGGCCGAGTCGACGTTGCGAATGTTCAGGGTGATGCCGATCTGCGCCAGGTTGCGCTTCCACGGCAACAGCAGGCGCTCCAGGCCCGACTGGCCATTGAGGAAGGTGAAGCTCAGGGGCTCGCCCATGGCATTCACCAGGCGGTCCTCGTGTGGCCGCCAGCCGGCCGCTTGCAGCAAGGCCAGGGCCTGCAACTGCTGGGGGCGGATGATGCCCGAGCCATCGGTCACCGGCGCCTGGAAGACCTGGGTGAAGACTTCGTCCGGCACCCGGCCGCGCAGCGGCTCGAGCAGCTTCAGCTCGGCGGCATCCGGCAAACGGCGCGCGGCCAGCGGGGTATTGGAAAACACGCTCTGCTGGCGGATGTACAGGTTGCGCATCATCTGCCGGTTGCTCCACTCGAAGTCCCAGAGCATCGCCAGGGCCTGGCGCACGCGGCGGTCCTGGAACACAGGCCGCTCCAGGTTGAAGACGAAGCCCTGGGCGGTCTGCGGCTTGGCCGGGCCCAGGTGCGCCCGTTGCAGACGGCCGTCATCCAGGGCGTCGCCGTTATAGCCGAGGGTGAACGCAGTGGCGGAGAATTCACGGTTGTAGTCGTAGCCACCGCCACGCAGGACCTGGCGGGCGACCTCGGTATCGCCGAAGTACTCGATGCGGATGCGCTCGAAATTGTAGCGGCCACGGCTGGCAGGCAGGTCCCGGGCCCACCAGGTGGGGTCGCGCTCGAAAGTGATGCTGCGGCCGTTGTCGATCCGCCCGATGCGATAGGGGCCACTGCCCACCGGTTTGTCGAAGCCTGCGCCATTGGCGAAGTCGCGCTGGCGCCAGTCATGTTCGGGCAGCACCGGCAGGCTGGCCAGGTCCAGGGGGAGGGTGCGGCCGTGGGGTTGCCTGAAGTCGAAGCGCACCGTGCGCGGGCCCTCGACCACCACCCCGGTGACATCGGCGAACTGGGTGCGGTAGCGCAGGCTGCCCTTGCTCATCAGCAGCTCGAAGGTAAAGCGCACGTCTTCGGCGCGCACCGGCTTGCCATCGGCGAAGCGCGCGCGCGGGTCGATTTCCAGACGCAGCCAGGCATCGTCGCGGCCACGCTCCATGCGTCGGGCGATCAAGCCATAGACGGTATAGGGCTCGTCGAACGAGCGCACCGCCAGCGGAGCATAGAGCCAACCATCGACTTCGCTGACGCCGATGCCCTTGTCGATGTATGGCAAGAGGTGGTCGAACTGGCCGATCTCCAGGGCCGAGCGACGCAGGATGCCGCCCTTGGGGGCATTCGGGTTGACGTAGTCGAAATGGCTGAAGGTGGCGGAGTAGCGGGGCGCTTCACCATAGACGGTGAGGGCGTGGGTAGGCGCGGCGTGGCTCGTCGAGGGCAGGCCGAGCGCCCAAACGATGCACCACGCTATCGCGCGACGCATGCCCCTGTGGGAGCGGGCTTGCCTCGCGATAGCGAAAGAGGCGGCAATGGTGTCGCCCCTGCTGGCGCTATCGCGGGGCAAGCCCGCTCCCACAGAGCGGAGGCGGGCGGGCAGGGCCAAGTCAGGCTCAGTCCTGGCGGCTGGTCACTTCCAACAGGTGGTAGCCGAACTGGGTCTTGACCGGGCCTTGCACGGTGTTGACCGGGGCGCTGAACACCACGGTGTCGAACTCCTTGACCATCTGGCCCGGGCCGAACGAGCCCAGATCGCCGCCCTGGCGGCTGGACGGGCAAGTGGAGTTGGCCTTGGCGACTTCGGCGAAGTCGGCGCCGGCTTCGATCTGCGCCTTGAGTTCGTTGCACTTCTCTTCGGTGCTGACCAGGATGTGGCGGGCAGTGGCACGTGCCATGGGAAGGTACTCCTTGGGTGAAAAACGCAAGCCTAGCGCACTTGTCCGGGGTATGTCTCGCCAGGCTTGCCCTTGCTTCACAAACGCTCGGCCGCGCGCCGCAGCAATGCTTCGGTGGCGTCCCAGCCCAGGCAGCCGTCGGTGATCGACACGCCGTATTGCAACGGGCCCTTGCCCAGCGCCTGGCAGCCGTCGAACAAATGGCCCTCGAGCATCATGCCGATGATCGAGCGATCGCCTTGCAGGCGTTGCTCAAGCACGTCCTCGAACACGGCCGGTTGGCGGGCCGGGTCCTTGCCGCTGTTGGCGTGGCTGCAATCGACCATGATGCGAGCGGTCAAGCCGGCCTTGGCCAGCCCCTGGCGGGCCTGGGCGATGCTGGCGGCATCGTAGTTGGGGCCGTGGTGCCCGCCCCGCAGGACCAGGTGGGTATCGGCGTTGCCCAGGGTCTCGATGATCGCCGGGTGGCCTTGGGCATCCATGCCGAAATGGCGGTGCGGGTGGGCGGCGCTGCGCATGGCGTCGCAGGCGATGCCGACGCCACCGTCGGTGCCGTTCTTGAAGCCCACCGGGAGTTCCAGGCCACTGACCATCTCGCGGTGGATCTGCGACTCGGTGGTACGTGCGCCAATGGCGGCCCAGCCCAGCAGGTCGTCGAAGTAGCCGGCGGCCATCGGTTGCAACAGCTCGGTGGCGACCGGCAGGCCACGCTCGATCATGCCCAGCATCAGCCCGCGGGACAGGGCGATACCGCCGTGCATGTCGTCGCTGCCGTCCAGGTGCGGGTCGTAGGCCAGGCCTTTCCAGCCTACCGTGGTGCGCGGCTTCTCGACGTAGGCACGCATCACCAGCAGCAGCTTGTCGTCCACTTCGCGGCTGAGGGCCGCCAGGCGGTCGGCGTATTCGAGCGCCGAGCGTGGATCGTGCAGCGAGCATGGGCCGACCACCACCAGCAGGCGTGGGTCGAGGCCTTCGAGAATGGCGCGTATGGCGTGACGATGGTGCTGGACTTGCTGGGCGAGGGCGCTGCCCAGTGGCATTTGCTGCTTGAGCAGATGAGGGCTTGGCAGGCGTTGGCTGACGGCGGTGTTGGCAGCCTGGGGCTGGGTCAGGGGCAGTGCGAGGTTCGACGAGTGCATGGCGTGTTTCCCTGGGCGGACGGCGGGTTCAGGCCCGCGCGGTCGGCCCTATCGAGGTGTTCGACAGATATTCGGTGTGGTACTGCGTACGGCGTTGCCACCCAGGAGCGACCGAACGGAGGCGGCAGGCTGGCCCGAACGGGATTGGCTAAATCGCCAGGTGTAGGTGTCTGCGTAGTGATAAGTGATGTAGTTCATGAATCTGTCCTCAACGTGAATCGGTGTTTTTCGAAAGCCTGGAAAAGCAAAACCCCCGGGGCGGGGAGCCGACCGGGGGTTTGAGTATTCTCGTGTTCGGCGGCCCCTCGAAGGTGGGCGCCGTGTGGGTATCAGCGGCGCCTAGTGGCTAAACCAATACCCAAAATAGAAGCTGGCAACGGCCTGGCAGCGAGCAACGGCCAGCACAGGGCGCGCGGTGCGACCGGTGTGGTTGGCGTGGTTGCGGATGCTGTGGGTCATGTTGCTCTCCAGTGAATGAGCCCGAGCTTACTGCACCTTTACCGTGGCGTTCAATGGATAAATGCTATCGGCGCGATCATTGCTGGCTTCGACGACCCTGAACGTCAGGTGCGGCGCCCAGGCGGAGCGTTTCCCCTTTACATATTGCACGGCAGACAGCGTGAAGTTGCCGACGGGAAGCGGTCCATTGAGCTGGACCGACCAATTGCCATGGCGGTCCACGACGGTTTCACCCAACGACATTTCCGGCTGGTTGCGCTTGTGTACCGCGATATGGGCACCCGGTAATGCCGTGCCGGAAACCCAAGGGTGCGTACTGGTTTGTTCACCGGCACGAGGCGAGGCTATTACCGGTGGCGCCAATTGTGCCGTTACCTGGAAGAAGTGGCTTGCGGTCCATGATGATCGCTGGTCGGCCAAGTGTTGGCGCACGCCGATGCCGAACTTGCCTTCAGGCAGCGGCTTGCTGGGCAACGCTGCCCATTTGCCATAGCCATCGGCTGTCGTGGTGGCGAGTATGTCATGGGGGGCATAGGCACGCGCGATAGTCACCGTGGCGCCGGGGAGCGCCTGGCCCGATAGGATCGGATATTGCCCGGTAGGTTGGTTGATTGCCGGCGTTTCAATGAGTGGCGGGGTCAAGTTGGCCTTTTCGATACCGAAGCTGATGTTCGGGCCCCAACTCGATACTCGGCCATCGAGCACTTGCTGTGTCGAGACCGAATACCTGCCTGTGGGCAGCACCTTTTCCGACAGCACTTGCCATTTTCCGCGCGCATCGACGCGCGTTGTCGCGAGGATGTTGCCAGGGTTGTGGCTCTGGGCTATGCGGACTTGCGCACCCGGGATCCCGGTTCCGGAGAACAGCGGGTACTGGGTAGCAGTGCTCCCTGCTCCTGGTGTTTGCAAGGCAGCGACCGCGACGCCGGTACACGCTGGAAGCGCATCGTTGCCCAGGGCTACGGCAAGGGTCGCATCGCTGCCGGTGGAGCAGACGTTCACGCGCAGACCTGCCTGGGCATCGTGCAGTGTCTGGCCTGCCTTGAATTGAGGCTGGTTGCCGACGGTATCCGCCACGTTGGCGTTGACCAGTATCGATTTCACGCTGCTTCTTACGTTCGAATAGCGTACCCATACACCGCTGTTTGCTGGGCTGGCGACATCCTTGCGGTATTCGAAGGAGATGAAGCGTTTGTCGTGGGGACTTTGGAATACGTATAGCTGTGGGCCGGCGCTGCCGAGATTGGCCAGGCTGTAAAGCCCCGTCGCCGTCAACAGGCCGTATTCGGATGGGGCGAGCCACCCGGCGAATGCGCGAGTAATGCCAGGGTAGTGCGTGGCGCCGCCACCGGTAGGATCGCCTGGGTCCTTCGTGGGCTTGACCGCGCACCCTTCGGGCACTTTCAGACCGGCCATCGACAGGGGGCAATTGATGTACATGTCTGGATGGTGAGTGCCAAGGTTATGGCCATACTCGTGACGCCAGACATGGGCGCTACCGCCTTGGCCGAACAGGGATATCGTTCGGCCCGAGACGGTAGCCACCGCGCCGCCTTGGCATTTTGCTGCCACGAACAGGTAATCGTAGTCGTCGCTGAGGTTGGCCTTGACTGCCGCGTCGCGACCACGCGCCTGCAAGTCACCATGGTTGCAGTTCCCGGCCGGCCGCGGGCCGAAGTCAGCAATGAGCATTTTCCTGCCATTGGCGGTTTCCACCGGGTCAAGCTGCAATCGCCCATAGGAGCTGGCGAGCGTCCAACTGCGAAGGGATTCCTTGTTTGCGCCGAACACCTGGTTCCATTGCACATCGGGATCGGTGGTGCTGCCATCGGCCCATTTACCGATGACCAATAACACGCGTTGCTTGCCCGTTACCGGGACGGACGGGGTAAGTGGTAATGCGTTGTCGCCCAGTGCACCGCTGGTGGTTGCACCTGGCGGCAACGTCTGGGCGATTGGGCTGGATGTGATCGAAAGCATGGCAAGCATGCCGATGGTGACTGCTGGTAGCTTCATGGCTGACCCTCCGTTGGTTTGCGCCAACGGTAGGGCCAGGCATCGGGACGGTCGCCTAGCGGACCTGATAGCTCTGGTGGATCACAGGGTATCCATCCATGCGTGTTTCAGCACCGCGTTACAACGGGTATTGCTTGAGTTCACGCGCAATCAGCATGCGCTGGATCTCGCTCGACCCCTCGTAGATCTGCGTGATGCGCGCGTCACGGTAATAGCGCTCCACCGGGTAGTCCTCCAGATAGCCATAGCCACCATGCACCTGGATCGCCATCGAGCACACCCGTTCGGCCATCTCCGAGGCGAACAGCTTGGCCTGTGACGCTTCGGACAGGCACGGCTTGCCGGCGCTGCGCAGGCGTGCGGCGTGGAGGATCAATAGGCGTGCGGCATTGACCTGCACCTGCATGTCGGCCAGCAGATTGGCGATGCTCTGGTGTTCATTGATCGGCTTGCCGAACTGCACGCGGTCGCGGGAATAGGCCAATGCCGCCTCGAACGCGGCGCGGGCGATACCCAGGGCCTGGGCGGCGATGCCGATACGCCCGCCTTCGAGGTTGGACAGGGCGATGGCCAGGCCCTTGCCCCGTTCGCCCAGCAGGTTGGCGGCCGGGATGCGGCAGTTGTCCAGGGTCACCGCGCAGGTGTCGGAGGCACGGATACCCATCTTGTGCTCGCTGCGGTCGACCTTGAAACCGGGGTTGTCGGTGGGCACCAGGAAGGCCGAGAGGCCTTTCTTGCCCAGCTCCGGGTCGGTCACCGCGAAGACGATGGCCAGCCCTGCGCGGCGGGCGTTGCTGACGAACTGCTTGGCGCCGTTGATCACCCAGTGGCCATCCACCAGCTCGGCGCGGGTGCGCAGGTTGTGGGCCTCGGAGCCGGCCTGGGGTTCGGTCAGGCAGAAGCAGCCGATCACCTCGCCGCTGGCCAGGCGCGGCAGCCAGGCCTGTTGCTGCTCAGGCGTGCCGTAGGCCAGCAGCGGGCCGCAGCCGACCGAGTTGTGGATGCTCATCAAGGCACCGGTGGCGCCGTCACCGGCGGCGATTTCCTCGACCGCCAGGGCATAGGCCACATAGTCGGTGTAGCTGCCGCCGAAGTCCTCCGGCACGACCATGCCGAGCAGGCCCAGCTCGCCCATCTTGCGCACCATGCCGTCGTCGATCCAGGCGGCTTTTTCCCACGCCTGGGCGTTGGGTGCGATCTCGCCACGGGCGAAGTCCCGGGCCATGTCGCGGATCATGATCTGCTCTTCGCTCAGTTCCAGGTCTTGCATCTGTGTACTCCCCGGCTCACAGGCCTTCGAAGAATTGGTCCACGCGCTGGCGGTCGAGGCCGGCGAGGGTTGGCGGGTTCCAGCGTGGCTGTTTGTCCTTGTCGATGATCAGGGCGCGCACGCCCTCGATGATGTCGCCGTACTCGAACCATTGGCGGTCCAGGTGCAGCTCCATGGCGAAGCAGTCCTCCAGGCTCATCTGGCGGCCACGGCGCAGCATTTCCAATGTAACCGCCATGGCCAGGGGCGAGCGGCTTTCCAGCTGGTCGGCGGTGGCCAGGGCCCATGGGTGGCTGTCGCCGATGCTCACGGCGCGCAATTGTTCGATGATGCTGGGCAGGTCGGGCAGGGCGAAGAAGTGGTCGATCACCGGGCGCAGCTTGGCCAAGGGGGCATCGTCCAGCACTTGGGTGCCGAGCTTGGCCAACAGGCCTTGCAGGTCCTTGAGCGGGTGGTCGCCGAAGTTCAGGCGGTCGAGGCCAGCGTCCAGGGCGGCGAGTTTGTCGCTCTCCAGGTACCAGTCGGCCAGGCCGCAATACAGTGCATCGGCGGCCTGGATCTGTGTGCCGCTGACGCCCAGGTAGGTGCCCAGCTCACCGGGAACGCGCGACAGGAAGTAGCTGCCGCCGACATCCGGGAAGTAGCCGATGGCCACTTCCGGCATGCCCAGGCGACTGCGCTCGGTGACCACCCGCAGGTCGGCGCCCTGGGCCAGGCCCATGCCACCCCCGAGGGTGAAGCCGTCCATCAGGACCATCACCGGTTTGCGGTAGTGATGGATGTACAGGTCCAGGGCGTACTCTTCGACGAAGAAATCCCGGTGCAGGCTCGTGCCGGCCTTGAAGCTGTCGTGCAGCGACCGGATGTCACCGCCGGCGCAGAAGCCCTTGGGGCCTTCGCCACGCAGGACCACCGCGTATACCTGCGGGTCTTTGGCCCACTGGTCGAGGTGACATTGCAGGCTGCGCACCATGTCGAGGGTCAGGGCATTGAGGCCGGCGGGGCGGTTGAGGGTCAGGTGGCCGATATGGTTGCGGATTTCGGCCAGCACGTGGGCCTCGGAATGAGCGTGCGCGTTCATCGCGGTCTCCCTGCTTTGTTATTGATTTTCCAAGTGAAGTTTGGCGTGCGCTGGAGGATCGCAGGATCCTGGCATGCGAATATGCCCTGCACAATCGACAAATCTGCAGTGCCTGTCTGCATTTTTGCATGGCGTACCCCCAGGCTCGTCCTACCACTTTAGCGCGTAGGAGGCGTTTATCGGGTTCACGCAACTCGGTAGCGCGCAGGACATGAGGTGGACCCTGCGCCTGCCCCGAGTCGATTTGCCGCTTGAAGGCAGCGCCGTGCGCCTCTAGCATTCCCGCTTTCTGTGGCCGCTGCGCGGCCCATCGTGGGGCAAGTCCGCTTCTACACCCCTGTAGGAGCGGGCTTGTCCCGCGATGGCCTGCAGAGCAGGCCCAACAGCATCACGCTCTCACCCGAGGATTAGCCACACATGCCGTTCCAGCAAGGTCTGCTTGCCACACCCGTTCCCGCCCATGCCCGCCACCTGTTCTTCGCCGTGCAGTCGGCCGAGGCGCTGCCTGCGGCACTCGATGCCTTGTTGCCCCAGGTCGATGGGCAGAGCCTGATCCTCTGTGTCGGCGCGCCCCTGGTCAAGGCCCTGGGCCGCGAGGTTCCGGGCCTGCGCGCCTTCCCTCAGCTGGATGCAGCGGTCGAGAACCCCAGCACCCAGCACGCCCTGTGGCTGTGGCTGCGCGGCGAGCAACGGGGCGACCTGTTCCTGCGCGCCCAGGCCCTGGAGCAGGCGCTGGCCCCGGCACTGCGCCTGGTGGACAGCGTCGATGGCTTCCTGCATCGCGGCGGCCATGACCTGAGCGGCTACGAAGACGGTACCGAGAACCCGGTAGAAGCAGCGGCCGTAGAGGCTGCCATCGTCGCCGGTGACCAGGCCGGCCTGGCCGGCTCCAGTTTCGCCGCCTTCCAGTTGTGGAAGCACGACCTGAACTACTTCAAGTCGCTGCCCCAGCAAGAGCAGGACAACATCATCGGCCGCCGCCTGAGCGACAACGAAGAGCTGGACGACGCCCCCGCATCGGCCCACGTCAAGCGTACCGCCCAGGAAAGCTTCGCCCCGGAGGCATTCGTGGTGCGTCGCTCCGTGGCCTGGGCCGACGAGCGTGGCGCGGGCCTGGCGTTCGTGGCCCTGGGCCATTCGCTGGACGCCTTCGAGGTGCAGCTGCGGCGCATGAGCGGCCTGGAAGACGGCATCATCGATGGCCTGTACCGCTTCAGCCGCCCGCTGACCGGTGGCTACTACTGGTGCCCGCCCATGGGCCAGGCCGGTGTCGACCTGAGCCTGTTGTTGCAGGCTTGACCTTCGAGCGCCGCCGGCCACGCGCCGGCGGCTGCCTGCCTCACCATCCATCGGCTAACCCACGCCACCCTTCAAACCCGCGCTCGACCCTGTCCTCTACCGTTGTGCAACCGACGGAACTTTTCCCAGAACAGAGGAGGACACCCCATGAAAGTTTCCGAAATCATGAGCCGTGACGTCCAGGTCGTGAGCCCCGGCACCAGCCTGCGCGAGGCCGCCCAGCTGATGCGTGAGCAGGATATCGGCTCGCTGGTGGTCGGCGACAACGACCGGATGATTGGTGTCATCACTGACCGCGACATCGTCATCCGCGGTGTGGCTGACGGCCGCTCGCTGGACAGCGCCGTGCAATCGCTGATGAGCGACAAGGTCTGCTACTGCTTCGACAACGATGACGTGGAAACCGTGGCGGCGAACATGGCCGACATCGAGAAGCGCCGCCTGCCGGTGGTCGATAGCGAGAAGCGCTTGGTCGGCATCGTTTCGCTGGGCAACCTGGCCAGCGCGCGGCAGAACCACGTCTGTGGCGAAGTGCTCCAGGGCGTGGCCAAGGCCCATTGAGCGCAAAGCTTGCGCGCCAAATAAACCGTGGCCGCTTATTTAATGCCACCGGTCCGGCGGGTACCGGAATAAAGCGAATCCCGTTTTATCGCCGTACTCCCAAGCTATGTACGGCAGCTGCCGTGCATCCCGAAGCCACACGAGGTAACAGACCATGGCCAACAAAGAAAACAGCAGGACCGGCAGCCAGGGTGGATCGAAGAACCCAGGCAATTTCGCCAACGACCGCGAGAAGGCCTCCGAAGCCGGCCGCAAAGGCGGGCAGCACTCCGGTGGTGGCCGTTCCAGCGAGTCGAGCCGCAAGGGCGGCCGCTCGTAAGTGAGGCAACGCAGTGCCAGGCTCCCTGGCACTGCGATCACTTTCGCAAGGAGGATATCCCATGCGCATGGCCCCATTGATCTGCCTGCTCGGCAGCCTGTCGCTGCTGGGCGGCTGTTTCGACCGTGACGACGACCACCCGGCGAAGGACGCCGACCCCAGCAAACCCTCGCTGCAGATGCAAAAGCCCGACGCGCCGGCCACAGCGCCTGCCCCCGATTCGCAACCGGTGCCGTCCGAAGACAACTGATCGCGCAAGGAGTGAGGCATGACGGTCATGACCCGCAAGGCCGCCCCCGTGGCGCCGGCCTTGGCCGCGAACGACAGCCTGGAGCGACGCTACCAGGCCCTGCTGCAAGGCCGCTGCGAAGACAGCGCCCTATGGCTCGCCGAACAACTGGACCGGGCTGACACGCTGCCCGATGACCTGCCCACCTCACCCGCGCAACTGGACGATTGGTCCGCGCGGCATGCCGCCAAGGTCGCCCGTGACCACGCGGTCTACCTGCAGGCGCGGCGCAAAGGGGCGCCGCGCCGCTATTTCGCCAACCGCGCCCAGGCCCTGTGGTTCCTGCAGCAGGTGGCACCGACCAAGGCGGTGGATGGCGCTTGGCTGCAGGGCTTGTTGCCCCAATGGCCCGACCCGCGCTACCACGGGCTGATCCGCACCTACCTGGAAGAACTGGGCGATGGCGACCCGCGCTGCAACCATGTGCTGATCTACCAGCGACTGCTCAGCCGCCTGGGCTGCCTGGAACCCTTGCCCCTGGCGCCGGAGCGCTACCTGCAAGGGGCCGTGCAGCTGGCCCTTGGGCAGAACACCGAGGCGTTCCTGCCCGAGGTGATCGGTTACAACCTGGGCTACGAGCAACCGCCGCTGCACCTGCTGATCACCACCTATGAGCTGGCCGAACTGGGCATCGATGGCCACTACTTCCAGCTGCATGTGACCATCGACAACGCCGCCAGCGGCCATGCTCACAAGGCCATCCAGGCGCTGCGCCAGCTTTGGCCGGCAGAGGATGGCGAAGGGTTCTACCAGCGGGTACGGCGCGGCTACCGGCTAAACGACCTGGGCACCGACACCCCCAGCCTGATCGCCAGCTTCGACCTCGAGGGCGAACTGCTCGCGGCCTTGGAGCGCAAGCGTGCCTTCGGCCAGATGATGCATTCGGACCACTGCCGCCTGCAGGGGCGCACCATCAACGACTGGTTGTCCGAGACGGACGCCTTGCCGGGCTTTCTCACGGCCCTGCAGGACCAGGGCTGGGTGCGCCGGGGCCAAGACCCGGCGCGCAGCCGCCTGTGGAAGCTGATCGAGGGCCCGGCCGCCGCCATGTTCGGCGTGTTCAGCGCCTATGAGAAGCAGCTTTGGCACGACTGGATCGCCGATGGCTGGGAGGCGCCCCGGCAACCGCGGGTGGCGCCTGGTAGCTGGCAACTGGATGTCGAGCTGGACCACATAGACGGTGAGCGCGCACCGTTGCCGGTGCTGATCGAACGTATGGCTGGCAACGGCCACGCTCTACCGGAAGGCCTGCGCGCAACCCGCGCCTATATCCAGGCCACCGGGCTTGCCCAGGAGGAACCCCGCTGATGCTGCTCGACGAAGAACAGATCCAGGCCGATGAGGCCCTGCTGCAACTGGGCCGGCGCCTGCACGCCGATGGTTATCGTTTCACCTGCGTGACGCCGGCGACCCATGCCCGCAACAACGCCCGCGAGGGTACCGACCGGGCGCGTACGCTGCGCGATGTGTTCGGCTGGAGCCGGCCGTTCGCACCTTCGCTGATCTCGGCCGACGAGCTTGCGCAACTGGCCGCGGCGCAGGTGCTGGTCGAAGAGGGCGAGCTGCTGCGCAGCACGGTGCGCTGGTCGAGCCTGGACGACCTGTTGCTGGTGCATTCGGCGTTCCCCACCGATGCCAGCGACGCCGTGTTCTTCGGCCCGGACAGCTACCGTTTCGCCCAGGTGATCCATGACCACCTGCAGCGCAGCCCCAACCGTGTCCAGCATGCCGTGGACATCGGGTGCGGCAGCGGTGTCGGCGCACTGCTGATTGCCCGTGCCGCCCAGCATGCCCAGGTCAGTGCGGTGGACATCAACCCGCTGGCCTTGCGCTACACCGCCATCAACGCCGCCCTGGCCGGGGTGGGCAATCTATCGGTGGAGCCGAGCGATCTGCTCGATGGCATCACCGGTACCTTCGACCTGATCGTCGCCAACCCGCCGTACATGCTCGATGCCAGCGAGCGGGTCTACCGTCATGGAGGTGGAGCGCTGGGTGCCGAACTGTCCTTGCGCATCGTCGAGCAGGCGCGTGAACGCCTCAGTCCAGGCGGCTCGCTGCTGTTGTACACGGGCGTCGCGATCGTCGAGGGCCGGGACGCGCTGCTCGAGGCCATTCGCCTGCGCCTGGCCGGGCCGCAGTGGAGCTGGGTGTACCGCGAAGTGGACCCGGACGTGTTCGGCGAACAGCTGCTCGAGCCGGGCTATGAGCGGGTCGAGCGCATCGCTGCGGTGGCGTTGACCGTCACCCGTAACGCGTGACGGCCATGTACCGGCCCTGCACCTTCGGCATCGAGGAAGAATACTTGCTGGTGGACGTTGCCAGCGGGCGGGTGTTGGCCACGCCTTCCCTGGGGGTGGCCCGGCGTTGCCGGGAGATCATGGGCCCGTATTTCGCCGAGGAGATGTTTCGCAGCCAGATCGAAGTCGCTTCGCCGGTGTTCGGCAACCTGCACGAGGCGCGCCAGTTCCTGGCAGGCAGCCGCCAGCGCCTGGGCGAAGCCCTGGCCCAGGAAGGCGTCGGCCTGTATTGCGCCGCCAGCCACCCCAGCGCCCAATGGCTACGCCAACGGGCCAGGACCACGCCGCACTACCGCCAGGTGTTCGACGACTACCAGCATGTGGCCCGGCGCAGCCTGTTGTCCGGCTTGCATGTCCATGTCGGTGTACCGCCGGGGTGCGATCGCATCCAGTTGATCAACCAAGTGCTGTACTGGCTGCCGTTGTTCCTGCTGTTGAGCACCTCGTCGCCGTTCTGGGGCGGGCACTGCACCGGCTACATGAGCTACCGGCGGGTGATCTGTGCCGAATGGCCGCACATGGAACTGCCTGAGCCCTTGGCCGACTGGGGGGCCTACGAGCGTTACCGGGCATTGCTGGAGCGTACAGGGGCGCTGGCCAAGGAGGGCGACTTCTGGTGGGCGATCCGCCCGTCCCGACGCTACCCGACCGTGGAACTGCGCATCTGCGATGCCTGCCCGCGCTTGGAGGACGTGCTGTGCATCGCCGGGCTGTTCCGCCACCTGGTGGAAAGCTGCCTGGCCCAGCGCCATGCCCCGGACCCGATCACCCGGGAGATGCGCTGGATCACCCAGGAGAACTACTGGCGTGCCAAGCGCCATGGTCGACATGGGCATTACATCGGTGTTCACGAACAGGCGCCGGTCACCGCCGAAGGCTGGCTGGCGCAGCTGCAGGGCCGATACCCGGCCACCACGGTGGATGCCGAACGCGCCTTCATCCAGGCCCAGCGCATCCTGCGCGAGGGCACCAGCGCCGACCACCAGCTCGACTGCCTGGCGCAGGCCCGCGGCGCCGGGCTCGACGCGCGCCAGGCGTTGCGCGCGGTGGTCGACCAGGTGCTGGCCCAAGGGCGCGGCAGCGAGCCGTTGCCTGCCCTGGCCCAAGGGCTAGCCTGAACCCATTCGTATTCGAGGAGGTACCCGCCATGGGCGACTTGATGATCTACTTCTGGATAGCGGTTGCGGCAATCATTCTGTTGCTGGACCTATGGGCCATCGTCAGTGTGTTCCGCAGTGAAAAACGTGACAGCACCAAGATTCTCTGGGCCTTGCTGCTGGTGATCTTCCCGGTGGTCGGGCTGGTCATCTGGGGCCTGTTCGGCCCCCGGGGCATCAAGCCCGGCACCGGGCCTACATCGCCGGAGCACAGCAAGGGTTGAGTCGATCCCCACCGCGGGATCATGCCTCCTTGATGATCGAGATCTTGCCGTTGCGCTCCACGATCGCATAGCGGATCTGCTCCACCGTCTCGACCCCCTGGCTGTCGCGCGCCGACTCGAGGATATCGTCCTCGGTCAGGCGCGCCTTGCGCATGCGCCCATGCAGGAATCGCCCGTGCTCCACCACCAGGGTTGCGTGGCCGTCCAGCACTCGGGCCAGTCGCCGGGATTTCAGTTTGGCCAGCGACAGCCCCACGTCCAGCACGATCAGCGTGGCGATCACCAGCATGGCGTTGATGAACGAGAAGTCCTCGCCCAGCAAGGCTTGCTGGGTCGCTTCGCCGATGATCATCAGCAGCACGAAGTCGAAGGTGGTCAGATCGCCCAGCGAGCGTCGGCCAGCGATGCGGAACAACAGCATCAGGGCGAGGTACATGGCAGCGGCGCGAAGGATCGAATCCATGTCGGCTCCTAAGGGTAGACGAAGCTGGAAAAACGCACTGCGCTGTTCGGGCCTGCACGTACCACGCCTTCGAGCGGGCCGGGCGCATCGGCTCGCAGTGTCAGGTAGAGCGTGGCCTGGCCATCGCCGCCGGTGCCCAGCTGCAGCTGCAAGGCCCGGCCCTGGGACAGCGACGCCAGCGGCTGGGGCTGCATCGTCTCGATGCTGGCCTCGCTGAACAGCGAGCCGCCGAGCATCACCGTCACCGGCCCATTGCCGCTGCCACGCACGCTGATGCGCATGCTGTCCATGGCGCCGGCGCGGTTGAAGCGCTGGTACTCGACCTGGATCCGGCCGTCGGCGCTGGTCACCTCGCTACGGCTGAGCGGGCCATTGCCGAACAGCCCTGCCAAGGCCAGCAATACCAGCAGCACGAGCATGTACCAGCCCACCCGCTCGAAACGCCAGACCCGGCGTTGCATGGGCATGTCTTCCTGCACCGGCTGGTTTCGCGACAGCTGTTCATCGTCGGTCATGGGTAGCGTTCCCTCAGGCCCGCTCGCCACGCAGCCAGCGCTCGTGGTAGTGACGCAGGCGGGTCAGTCCGTACAGCGCGGCCTGGCGCAATACCTCGGCGCGATCGCCGAAGAAACGCTGGCTGCGGGTGAAGACCGCGATCGGCTCGCCATCGAAGGCCCAGGCGAAGCACAAGGTGCCCGGGGCGACGCCGTCGGTGCCGTCCGGGCCGGCCACGCCGGTGGTGGCGATGGCCACATTGGCGGTGCTGTCCTTGAGCGCGCCGAGGGCCATCTCCCAGGCGACTGCTTCGCTGGTCAGCCCATAGCGCTCGATGGTCGCCGAGCTGACCCCCAGCAAGCGCTGCTTGGCCTTGGGCGAGTACACCACGTAGCCGCTCTCCAGCGTCTCGCCAAGCCCTGGGTGCTCGGCCAGCAGGGCGACCATGCGCCCGGCGGTGCAGGACTCGGCCGTGGTCAGGACCAAGTCATGGGCTTTGAGGTAGTCCAGGACATCCTGGATGGGATCGTCTTGCATTGGGTGCGCCTCGTTCGGGCCTTTTGCGATGGACGCCCGGCCAAGGCCAATGGTTCAGCCGGTCTTCACCGACCACCCGTCGGCAAGCCCGGCGGGCCGGACAAACCTTCGTTTGCCAGGCGGTCTCGAACGCTTAGGTGCCCCTCGTGGGCCGAGCCGTTCGTAGAAATGCCAAGTCAAGGAGGCACGCCATGCCCAACAAACCCCGTGACCAGTTCAGCATGCAGAACCCGCTGACCCAATACCCGCACCCGCCGTTTCCCGACCAGACCCAGGCGCCACCGGGCCTCGATGCGAACATGCAGCCCAAGCCCGACCATGGCGAAGACAGCTACAAGGGCTTTGGCCGCCTGGCCGGGCGCAAGGCGCTGATCACCGGCGCCGACTCGGGAATAGGCCGCGCCGTGGCCATTGCCTTCGCCCGTGAGGGGGCCGACATCGCGCTCAACTACATGCCGATGGAGCAGGCCGATGCCCGTGAAGTGATCAAGTTGATCGAGGCCGAAGGGCGCCAGGCGATCGCCATTCCCGGGGACCTGAAGGACGAAGTGTTCTGCAAGGAGCTGGTCGACCAGGCCCATGAGCAACTCGGCGGCCTGGATATCCTGGTCAACGTGGCCGGCAAGCAAGAGGCGCGCAAGGACATCGGCCAGATCAGCCACGAGCAGTTCGACCATACCCTCAAGACCAACGTCTATGCGCTATTCTGGCTGTGCCAGGCGGCCGTGCCGCTGATGCCGGCCGGTGCGACCATTATCAACACCGCGTCCATCCAGTCCTACCAGCCTTCGGCGACGCTGCTCGACTACGCCACCACCAAGGCCGCCATCGTCGCCTTCACCAAGGCCCTGGCCAAGCAGGTGGTCGAGCGCGGCATCCGGGTCAACGCCGTGGCCCCCGGGCCGATCTGGACGGTGCTGCAGCCCAGCGGTGGCCAGCCGCCGGAAAAGATTCCCGAATTCGGTTCCCAGTCGCCGATGAAGCGCCCCGGGCAACCGGCCGAGTGTGCGCCGCTGTATGTGTTGCTGGCCTCCCAGGAGTCGAGCTACATCACCGGCGAGGTGTTCGGTGTCACCGGTGGCAACCCGCTGCCCTAGGGCAGCGGGGCCTTCAATGTACGAATGCTAGGAGCAAGCCATGGCCCGGGCAATCTGGAAAGGCGCGATCAGTTTCGGTCTGGTGCACATCCCCGTGAGCCTCAACACGGCCGTGCGCACCGAGCGTGTGGATTTCGACTGGCTCGACAAGCGCAGCATGGAGCCGGTGGGCTACAAGCGGGTGAACAAGGTCACCGGCAAGGAAATCGACAAGGAAAACATCGTCAAGGGCGTGGAATACGAGAAAGGGCACTACGTGATCATCAGCGAGGAGGAGATCCGCAACGCCCGCCCGGAGGCGACCCAGACCATCGATATCTTCTCCTTCGTCGAGGCCACCGACATCCCCTTGCAGCATTTCGACACCCCGTACTACCTCAGCCCGGACCGGCGCGGTGGCAAGGTCTATGCGTTGCTGCGCGAGACGCTGCAGAGCACCGGCAAGGTGGCCCTGGCGACGGTGGTGTTGCATACCCGTCAGCACCTGGCGCTGCTGCGCCCGTTGGACGACGCCCTGGTGATGATCACCCTGCGCTGGCCCGAGGAAGTGCGTGGGCTCGAAACCCTGGAACTGGACAAGAGCGTGACCGACGCCAAGGTAGACAAGCGCGAGCTGGACATGGCCAAGCGCCTGGTCGAGGACATGAGCGGGCCCTGGACGCCGGAGGATTACCACGACGCCTTCCGCCAGACCATCCTCGACCTGGTCGAGGAAAAGGCCAGCAAGGGCAAGATCAGTGTGGTCGAGAAGGGCGACGGCGCCACGGAGAAAGGCGCCGATATCATCGACCTCACCGAACTGCTCAAGCGCAGCCTTGGCGGCAAGAAAGCGGCACCGCAGAAGAAGCCGACCAAACGTCCGCGCAAGGCATCGGGCGGTTAGCGCCGGCTCGGTAGGAGCGGCCTCGCGCCGCGAAAGGGCCGCAAAGCGGCCCCAGGGTTTGAGTGACGGAGCAAGATCACTGGGCCCGTTCGCGGCACAAGGCCGCTCCTACACGGATCTTGCAACCACGCCATCGCTCATGGGCTCGGTTGCGCCGGGGTGTTTTTCTTGAAACCACGCAGGTTCATCGCGCACAGGCAGAACTGCAGGATGATCAAGGCCCAAGCTTGCACCTGCCAGCCCCAGATCACCCACAGCACATTGCTGCTGATGAAGCAGCAGAAGCCGGCGCGGCGTCTTCGTGGCTGACGTGAGCCGATGCACCAGGCCGCCAGGACCGTCAACAACATGGCCGGCCACTGCAACAGGTCGATCAGTGGCCCCATCAGTCCATCCCCATCTGCTTGCGCATGCGGGCGGTGATCGACTGGCGGGTCTTGGTCATCTCGGCCCACGGGTCCTGCACCTCGGCCAGCCGTTCGGCCAGGTTGCCGATATGCCATTGGTTGGCGCCCTTGAGCTGGTTCAGTTCTTCACGCCAGATCGGCACGGACACCGGCAGCCCTTCGCGTGCGCGCAACGAGTAGGCACTGACCGTGGTGGCGCCCTTGCCGTTGCGCAGGTAGTCGATGAAGATCCGCCCGACCCGGTTCTTCGGGCCGGACACTGCGCTCAGACGGTCGGGGAACAACCCGGCCAGGTAGTTGACGATGGCATGGCTGAAGTCCTTGACCTCGTCCCACCCGAGCCGCCGGGTCAGCGGCACCACCAGGTGGATGCCCTTGCCGCCGCTGGTCTTGAGGAACACCTTCAGGCCCAGCTCGTCGAGCAGGGTGAGGGTCAACTGGGTGGCCTCGAGCATGGCCTTCCACGGCAGCGCCGGGTCAGGGTCCAGGTCCAGGACGAAGCGGTCGGGCTTGTCGAAGTCCTTGTCGGTGCCGTTCCAGGTGTGCAGCTCGAGCATGTTCATCTGCACCGCGCCTAGCAGGCTTTCGGCGTTGTTGAGCACCATCGCCGCCTGGCCGGCCTCGGCCTTGCTGTAGCTGACCACCTTGGGGATGTGCAGTTGCCCGGCGTTCTTCTGGAAGAACAGCTCGCCGCCCAGGCCGTCCGGCGCGCGCACCAGGGCGACCGGGCGGTCCTTGAGCTGCGGCAGAATCCAGCGGGCGACCTGGGCGTAGTACTCGGCCACCTGGCGCTTGGTCACGCCGCTGGTGGCGTCGATCACCCGATCTGGGTGGGTCAGGCGCAGCTCGCCGAGATCGGCCGCTTGGGCCTTGGTGCCGGTTTTGGGCAGGCGGGTCTTGGGCATGGCGCGCTCCAGGTCGATGGCAGTGGCCGGTTTGTCGTCACGCAGGCCATGGAACACCGAATGGCGGACCACGCCGTCGCGGGTCATCTGGGCATAGGCGACCTCGGCCAGCAGTTGCGGCTTGAGCCAATGCACGCCACGGGCGTCGGCCCCGGTCGGCGGCTTGGCCAGGGCCGGCTCGGGCACTTCCAGGGGTTTCAACCGCGCATGGATGCTGTCCAGGGTAGTGGCGCTGAAACCCGTGCCGACCTTGCCGGCATAGCGCAACTGGCCGCTGTCGTTGTCGTGCAAGGCCAGCAGCAGGGCGCCGAAGCCATTACGGCTGCCCTTGGGGTCGGTATAGCCGATGATCACGAACTCCTGGCGCTGCTTGCACTTGAGCTTGATCCAGTCACTGCTGCGCCGGCCCACGTAGGGGCTGTCGGCGCGCTTGCCGATCAGGCCTTCGAGTTGCAACTGGCAGGCGCTGTCGAGCAGCGAATCGACGGGTTGGTCGAAGTCGGCGGAAAACCGTACCTGTTCCGACTCGCGCCCCTCGAGCAACTGGCGCAATGTCTCGCGGCGGTCTTGCAGCGGCACCTGGCGCAGGTCCTGCCCGCCGAGGAAGGGCAGGTCGAACAGGTAGTAGACGATGTGCTCGTCGTGGGCGGTGTCGAAGGCGTTCTGCAGCGCCTGGAAGTCGGCCATGCCGTTTTCGCCGGCGACCACCACCTCGCCATCGAGCCAGGCGGCCCCGAGCTTGAGCGCGCGCAGGGCCTGGACCTGATGGGGCATCTTCTCGCTCCAGTCATGGCCGTTGCGGGTGAACAGGCGTACCTCGTCATCGTCGATGCGGGCGAGGATGCGGTAGCCGTCGAACTTGACCTCATAGCGCCAGTCCCCGGCCGGGGGCGAGTCGACCAGCGTGGCCAGCTGTGGCTGCAGGTGGTCGGGCAGTTCGGCTTTCTTCCCGGCGCTGGCACGTGGACGGGCGGCGGGGCGCTTGGCCGGCTTGGCGCTGGCCTTGGCCCGGCGCGGCACCAGGGTCCGCTCGCTGAGCACGCTGTCGGGCTGAGCCTCGACGATGCTGTACTCGGCCTCGCTGCGCGCCTCACTGTCCTGGGACTTGACCAGCATCCACTGCTCCTTCTTGCCGGCCAGGTGGGTGCGGAACAGGTTCCAGGTTCCGGAGAGCTTTTCGCCCTGCAGGCGAAAGCGCAGCTTGCCCTTGGCGTAACCGGCATGGGGATCGCCTTCGGGCTCCCAGACGCCGCGGTCCCAGACGATTACATCGCCTGCACCGTAATGCCCTTCGGGGATATGGCCTTCGAAGTCGGCGTAGTCCAGCGGATGGTCCTCGACGTGTACGGCCAGGCGCCGAACCTTGGGGTCCAGGGAAGGGCCCTTGGGAATCGCCCAGCTCTTGAGGGTGCCGTCGAGCTCCAGGCGGAAATCGTAATGCAGGTGGCTGGCGTCATGTTTCTGGATGCAGTACTGCAGCGCATGGGCGGCCTGGCCACGCCGGCGTGTGCCGGACGGTTCGGGCGTGGCGTTGAAGTCGCGCTTGCGCTGGTACTCCTGCAGGGGCTTGGCCATGTCGGGCTCCGGGACGGTACGCGGGTCTCTAGAGGTGGGAGGGAGCCGCGCCGGGCAGAGTTCAAAATTTCCGCCTGCGCGCGCCACCGGGCAGAAACTCTGAATCATTGCCCGGCTCTGGGAGTCGACCGCATGAACCCACCTGACGGAGAGCCGTGATGCCCCAGCCAGACGACCCGAAAACCAGGCCCCAGGTCGACATCGACGATACCGAGGACCGTATGGGCAGCGTGCATGAATTGGACTTCAGCGAGCGTCAAGACGAGCGCGAGGGCCGCGCCGGTGATGAACGCCCAGCCCAGGAAGTGGCCCAGGAGTACCCCCCACGGCGGGTGGCAGAAAGTGGCATGAGTGGCGGCGAAGCCTTGAGCGACAGCCTGCACGAAGACAACGTCACCCTCGATGACCTGAGCCCGGACACCCTCTATGACCAGACCGGTGCCCGCGACCCCCATGAACCCGGTGGCGCGGGCGGCCCGGCGGACAAGACCCTGCGCCGTGTCGAGGAGCATGAGATCGGCGGTGGCATCGGCCTCGATGAAGCCGAGCTGGCCCGCTCCGCGCCGCTCGATGGCGAGCCGTGGACCGACGAGGTGTCGCCGGTGGACCCTGATGACGATGAACGAAGGAGCTGACCATGACCGAGCAACGTTGTGCCTGTAACCACTGTGCCTGCACTGTCGACGCCAATGCCGTGCTGCAGGATGACAAGGCCTACTGCTGCGAAGCCTGTGCCACCGGCCACCGCAACGGCGAACCGTGCCGCATGGCCGGCTGCAATTGCGCCGAGATGGTGCAGCCCAAGGAGAGCACTGTGGACAATGCGCTGGACGAAACCTTCCCGGCGAGCGATCCGATTTCGCCTTGAAACAGGTGGTGTAGTACCTGTGGGAGTGGGTTACCCGCGAAGTATGCAACGCGGCGTCTGGCACCGGCTTCGCCGGTGTTCGCGGGTGAACCCGCTCCCACAGTCTTCCTGTATGGCTTGAATCCATAGACTGCTCAAGCCGCCTTGCGCAGCGCCTCGATCAGCTCGCTTTTGCGCATGGTCGAGCGCCCGGAGATGTTGCGCTTGCGCGCGCGGTCCAGCAGTTCGCTCTTGGTCATGTCCTCCAGCCGTTGCCCTGGCCGGGGCACGCCGCGGCGGGTGGCGGCGGCGCGCTTGGCCGAAGATTCGCGAGCCTTTTCCTTGGCCTGGGGGCTCTTCTTCTGCCCCGAGCCACCTTTGCGCTCGCCACCGCCGGACTGTTTATTGACCGTGGCCCAGGCGCGGGACTCCGCCTCGTCCTTGGACACGCCCTTGGCCTCGTAGCTCTCCTCGATGTGCTCGGCCTTGCGTTTCTGCTTGTCGGTGTACTTGTCTTTGTCTCCACGTGGCATGGTGGTTCTCTCCTTTGCAGTGAAAAACAACGCGTCTACTACGGGGGAGCCCAGCCGGAGGCCGACGTTCCTAAGCTGCGACCGGCGGTCAGTGCGTCTGCCAGATACCATCCTTGCGTTCGCAGTCGGCACGTGCCTGGGCCAGGCTCGGGGTGTCGTAGTAATACGTGATCACCCGCGCGTCCTTGGGCACGGCAGGCTTGGTCGAGGGCTCGTCGCGGCCGGCGGCATTGGGGTTAGCCAGCGATTCCTGGGTCAGCGGCGCGATGCAACTGCCGACGCTGCCGTCGGCGCAGCGGGCTACCTTGTGTTTCTGCGTGTTGATCATGTCCTTGCTTTCGTTGCTGCACGACCAGGCGATGGCCTCGGCGGGCATGTTGCCGTAGCTGTAGCAGGTCCGCCGCTCCACGGGCTTGACCGCGTCGCTGGAGGAGCGGGTGAGCACTTCGCAGGCCTCGGCCAGCGCATGGGTACTGGCCAGGCTGCCGAGCAACAACAGCAGGATGGAAAAACGCATCGGACACCTCCCGGCCGTGGCGGCCTTCTTCAGGTCTTGCGCATTGCGGCCTTGCCACGCCGGCGCATGGCCCTGGCACGTTTCTCCAGGACCAGGTACACCAGCAGCGCCAGCAGCAAGGGAATCAGGTAGTACAGGGTACGGTAGCCCAACAGCGCGGCCACCAGGCTGCCCTGGCCGATCTGGCCGTGGAGCAGGGCGAGGAACACCGCCTCGAGCACGCCGAGCCCGGCGGGAATATGCGCCACCACACCGGCCACGCAACTGATCAGGAGAATGCCGAGGATCGACGGGTAGAACAGCTCATGGGGCAGCAGCCAGTGGATCAGTGCTGCCATCAATGCCCAGTTGGCCGCGCCCAGGGCCACCTGGCACAGCGCCAGGCGCAGCGAGGGCAGGGTGAGCTCGTGTCCCCGCAGGCTCCAGGTGCGACGCTTGGCGAAGGCGCAGGCCAGCAGGTAGCCCAGGGCGAGTGCCAGCAGCAGCACACCGATCAAGCGCAGGCCAGTGGCGCCCACCGCCCAGTTGTTGGGCATCTCGACCAGGCCCAGGGCGAACACCGTTCCCGCCAGCAGCATATAGCTCACCCAGTTGGTCAGAAGGCCCAGGGTGAGGATGCGGGTGATGGTCGGTGTATCCAGGCCCAGGCGCCCGTACAGCCGGTAGCGCAAGGCCACGCCGCCCACCCAGGTGGTGAAATTGAGGTTGAAGGCGTAGCACACGAACGCAACCGGCAGTACCTGGCGAGCCGGCAGGTGATGGCCGGTATAGGCGCGGCCGAGCAGGTCGTAGCTGGCGAAAGTCAGGTAGCTGGCGAACGCCAGCACCAGGCCGATGGCCAGGGTACCGGGCTTGTAGGCCAGCAACGACTGGCGCACCTCGTTCCAGTCCAGGTTGCGTGCCAGCAGGTACAGCAAGGTCGGGATCAGCACCAGGAACAACAGGGTCATCAGGCGTTTGCCCCAGGTGCGCCAAGGCGTGTGCTCCATCAGGTCTTGCCCTCGTGATAGGCCTGGGTTTCCTGTTCGCCGGGGCACAGCGACTGCAGGACCTGGCGGTGGGCGGGAAACCAGCCGGCGATCCGCGGGAAGTGGCGAATCACGTGGAAGCACAGGAAGATCAGCGGCGCCCGCCACCAATAGCCCCGCACCATGCGCTCCAGGGTGACGGCCTTGCAGTGTTCGTTGGCCAGTTCGTTCAGGTGCTGGTACAGCGTCTGGTTGAAAGCACGGTCACGGATCAGCAGGTTGGCCTCCAGGTTGAACGACAGGCTCAAGGGGTCGAGGTTACTCGAGCCGACCGTGGCCCATTGGTCGTCCACCAGTGCGACCTTGCCGTGCAGCGGGCGTTGGCAGTACTCATGGATGCGCACGCCGTCGCGCAGCAGGTAGTTGTACAGCAGCCGCGACAGGGCGCGGACCCAGCGCATGTCCGGCTGGCCCTGGAGGATCAGCACCACCTCAACGCCCCGGCGCGCGGCGTTGCGCAGTTCGCGCATCAGGCGGTAACCGGGGAAGAAGTAGGCGTTGGCCACCACGATGCGTTGGCGGGCCAAGCGAAAACCTTCCAGGTAGTAGGCTTCGATGTCGTTGCGGTGGCGGCCGTTGTCGCGCTCCACCAGCACCGCGCAGGCCGAGCCGCTGGGCTCGGTCACCGGGCGCACCTGGCTGGGCGGCTCCAGCACCGGCGCCAGCAGCCGGCGGCTGGTGGCGTGCACCTGGGCCACCACCGGCCCGCGTACCTCCACGGCATAGTCCTGCTTGGCCATGGGGCCAAAGTCGCCCAGGTGGTCAGCGCTGTAGTTGATGCCGCCAATGAACGCGAGCTCGCCGTCGATCACTACGATCTTGCGGTGCAGGCGCCGGAACAGGTTGGTGCGCATGCCCACCAGGCGTGGCTGCGGGTCAAAGGCGTGGAAGCGGATACCGGCTTCGGTCATGGCCGAAATGAAGGTGTCCGGCAGGTCGGCGGTACCGTAGCCGTCGGCGGCCACTTCGACCCGCACGCCACGCCGGGCGGCATCGATCAGTACCTGTTGCAGCTGCTGGCCGACCTTGTCGTCGTAGATGATGAAGGTCTCGAGCAGGATCTCTTCACGTGCCCGGGCCATGGCCTCGAACACGCGTGGGTAGTACTGCTCGCCATTGATCAGCAACTGCACATGGTTGCCTTCCACCCAAGGCCGATTCATAGGCTGATCTCCGCCGCCAGCGGCGCATGGTCGGACAGGTGCGACCACGGGTATTTGGACAGCACCTGGACCCTGCCAGGCATGGCGTTGCGCAGGTAAATGCGGTCCAGGCGCAGCAAGGGCAGGCGCGCCGGAAAGCTGCGTGCCGGCGTGCCCAGGCGTTCGCCGAAGGCCTCGACCAGGCGTTCGGACAGCACCGCGTCGGCCTTGAGCCGCCAGTCATTGAAATCGCCGGCGACAATGACCGGTGCATCGGCCGGCAGGCTGTCGAGCAGTTCCAGCAGCAGGCGGACCTGGGCCTGGCGGTGCGCTTCACGCAGGCCCAGGTGCACACACACCGCATGCAACTGGTCGTGGCCTGGCACTTCCAGGCGGCAATGCAGCAGGCCGCGTTGTTCGTTGCCGGCAATCGAGACATCGAGGTTGTGGTATTCGGCGATAGGGAATTTCGACAGCAGGGCATTGCCATGGTCGCCGTGGGGGTAGACCGCGTTGCGACCGTAGGCGAACTGTGGCCACATGGTGTCGGCGAGAAACTCGTACTGCGGCGTCTGTGGCCAGGCCGGATGACGCTGCGCGTGCATCTGGTGGCTGCCATGAACCTCCTGGAGGAACACCAGGTCCGCGCCGGTGGCCCGCACCGCCTCGCGCAGCTCGGGCAGGATGAAGCGCCGGTTGAACAGGGTGAAGCCCTTATGCACGTTGATCGTCAGCACATTCAGACGGTGCACCGCAGTGATCTTGTCGATGATGCATCGGGGAGCTGGCATGGTCTTGTTCACAATTCGACCTCCGGTTCCACCCCAGGCTCAGTGACCAGCTCGCCGGCGAGGTTCAGTTTCTCCAGCAGGCGGCGGGCATCGTAGGGTGCGTGGACTTTCTGGTCATTGTCGAAGTAGCAGTAGACGTCCCGAGTGGCGCGCTTGTGCGGTGCTCGCTGGACGATCAGTTCGGCGTCGTCGGGTTGGCCGCCCTGGCTCCAGGCCAGGATGCGTTCCTTCCAACGGCGCAGGGCGCGGGCGGTGTAGCCGCTGCTGTAGAGCTCGACGTCGCCATGCAGGCGCATGTAGATGAAGTCGGCGGTGACATCCTCCACATAGGGCCACTTGCTGGCGCTGTCGGCCACCACCAGGGCGACCTTATGCTTGCGTAGCAATTCTACGAACTCGGTGCATAGGAAACTTTCATGGCGGATCTCTATGGCATGGCGCAAAGGCGCGTTGCCTTCGATAACGGTGCCGCCGTTGCCCCGTAGGCGTTCGGCACAGTGCTCGGCCAAGGCTCGGGCAGCGGCACGGTCATGGGGTAGGCGTTCGAGGAAGTCGGCGAAACGTGCCGCGTCGAACTTCATGCTGGGCGGGAACTGCCAGAGCACCGGGCCCAGCTTGTGGCCCAGCTGCAACGGGCCGGAGGCGAAGAAGTTGGCCAGGGGCTCCTCGATGTCCTTGAGCCTTCTCACATGGGTGATGTAGCGCGGCGCCTTGACCGAGAACACGAAGTCGTCCGGCGTTGCGTCGCGCCACTGGCAATAGCGCTGCGGCGTCTGCAGGGCATAGAACGAGCCATTGATCTCGATGCTGTTGACCGCCCGCGAGGCGAACGCCAGTTCGTCGTCCTGGCGCAGCCCCTTGGGGTAGAAATCCTTGCGCCAGGGGCCGTAGCGCCAACCGGAAATGCCTATACGGATATCACTCACGTTGCCGTCCTTCGTTCGTGATGGGTTGCAGGTCTGTCCTTGAATTGCGACTCGACGCAGGCGGTGAGGGTTCAGGAAGTTTGACGAGTGGAGCGGGGCATCGTTTTTGAACTTTGCCGCCGCCGGCGATTCCACCGCATGCCAGGGGAGGATTTGGCCCGCCTGGCATTGGCAGAGGAACCGAACCATGAACACCGACACCGATTTCGAAGAACTGAACGCGCAACCGCAGGCCAGTGAGAAGCCTGAGGATGACCCAGAGGTCCTGCCCGACGACCCTGACCTGCAAGGCTTGCCTGGCGAGGACAAGCTGCCGGGCTGATGCCGGGTGGCTGAGGAGGACTGCCGGCATGAAATTCGACCGTTTCGCCCACTGGCTGGCCAAATGGGCCGGCCGACCGCTGACCTTCGCCATCGCCCTGTTGCTGATCGTGGCCTGGGCCGTGAGCGGGCCGTTGTTCGACTTCAACGACACCTGGCAACTGGTGATCAACACCTCGACCACCATCATCACCTTCCTGATGGTGTTCCTGATCCAGAACACCCAGAACCGCGACAACGACGTGTTGCACATCAAGATCGACGAGCTGCTGCGCACCACGCGCAAGGCACACAAAGCACTGTTGGCCCTGGAGGACATGGATTCGGCCGAGCTGCATGCCTTGCGCAAGCAGTACCAGCGCATGGGCGAAAAGGACAAGAACGGCAACGGCGCGCCACCGGACGCCGTCGAGCAATCCGATTGACGTTTCACTGGAATGATTTCCGCCAACCTTGGAGGCAAGCATGGCCAGACACATCATTCACTTCACCGGGCCGATCAACTCGTCCACCTGCGGCAACCTGATCAGCACCAGCGCCCGGGCCCTGCAACAGGGTGCCGAGGTCTTGCAGATCAATATCGCCACCATGGGCGGGGAGTGCAGCTACGGGTTCACCCTGTACAACTTCCTGCGCTCGCTGCCGGTACAGGTGCATACCCATAACCTGGGCACGGTGGAATCCATGGGCAATATCCTGTTCCTGGCGGGTGAGCACCGCACGGCCTGCGCGTTGAGCAAATTCTTGTTCCATCCGTTCCACTGGACCTTGCACGGCTCGGTGGACCATTCGCGCATGGCCGAATATGCGATGAGCCTGGACTACGACCTGCGCCTGTATGCCCAGATAGTGGCCGAGCGCACCGAAGGGGCCACCGAGGTGTTGGACGTGCCGCGCTACTTGATGGCCTACCCGCGCATCCTCGGTGCCAAGGAAGCGCTGGAGAGTGGGATGATCCATGCCATCGACGAGATGCCCATCGAGGCGGATGCTTGCCAGCACAGTGTGCATGCGTGAGGTAAGGGGCGGCGAGACTTGCAGCTTTTCCTACAGACCATGCGATACGGATCCATAACATGGGGAGGACATTTCAAGGAGATGTCCCTATGTATCGCAAAAGTCTGTGTGTGTTGTTTGCCCTGGTCGCTCCGGCCGTAGCAATGGCTTCCAGCTGTGACGTGCCTTTGGACCTGAACCAGCGACAGATGATCAACCTGAGCGACCCGCTGTATCAGCCCAGCAATCCCAATGCCGGTCGTATGGTGAAGGTCGATTTCGGGCGTGAACGCTATACGCTGGAGGTGTTGGGTACCGATATCAAAATGGAAGGCAAGTACGAATACAGGAACATCCAGCGTGGTTTGGGTGAGATCAACATGACCGAACGGTATCCAGACGGTAATGCCACCTATACCCTGACGCTCAAGTGCCTCACGGACCAGTCGGGGATGTTCCTCTACACCCAGCACGATGGCCCGGTGGAGCCAGCCCAGCGCCAGAACAGCGGCCGTTGGACCCTGGTGCCCTGATCACCAAGCTGTAGGTGTGGTCTTGCCCCGCGATCAAGAGCCAAGCCCTTGCATGGCACCGCGCTACCAGGGCCGGCCAATCGCGGGTCAAGCCTGCCACAGGGATTTCGCAAGTCTTCGGTGGGAGATTACCCAGCCCGAAGGGCTGCGCTGTCGCGCAGAGAACAAGCAGCTAGCGCCGCCTTCTTCTGTAGGAGCCAACTGTCTTTCACTTCCACCCGACCAATGCACGTATCAGCGGTAGGCAGACACCAGTCTGCCTACCCGATGTGCCTTCAGACAGGCTGATCACGCCATGGCGTTCCATCACGCACCATGGCATTGAGCCTCACCAGCAGCACGCGCATGCATGCCACCAGCGCTACTTTTGCTGGCTTACCGCTCGCGCGCAGCCGGGCCCATCGCGCTTTAAAATCTGGATTCACGCGTGCCATCACCAAGGTGCACATGTAGGCCGCACGACGCAGTTTCGCCCGGCCGCCGTAGACATGGCGCTTTCCGTTTTTGGTCCCACTGTCGTTGTTGTAGGGCGCCACACCCGCCAGGGCAGCTACTTGCGCACGGTTCAGATCACCCAGTTCCGGCAGATAGCAGAACAGACTGGCAATGGTGACGTTGCCCACACCCTTGATCTCGCTCAAGCGTTCGAATAGGTCTGCATCGACACGGCGACTCTGCTCAGCGATCTGTTCATCGCATGCCTTGATCAAGACGCGTAATGTCGATTCGAGCGTTTTATAGTGCTCCAGCACAACAGGCAGCGAGGCCTGCTTGATGCGGCGACGATTGTCATCGCGTTGCTGGACCAGGCTATCGCGCTGATTGACCAGTTCGGTCAGGTGCTCGCGAGCCTCGTCAGGTACAACGAAATGCTTGTCCTCCAAGGCGGAGGCAAATAAGGCTAGCATCCGTGCATCGATAGGGTCAGTCTTGGCTCGCTTGCCCATGGCTAGGGCGAATTGACGTGCCCGGGCAGGATTGATTCGCTGCACTTTCAAACCGGCCTTGGCCAGCAACCGGATCGACAGCTTTTCGTAACCGCCGGTAGCTTCGACCAGCACACGCTCGACCGCATGGGCTTTGAAATGTTGGGCGATAACTTCGAGCCCTGCAGCATCATTGGTCACGCAAAGCTCGGAGGCCTCGGGATACAGGGCCACTTGCAAGGTATTTTTGGAAACATCGATTCCGGCATAGGCAGACATGAGTAAAGCCTCTAGTCTTGAAGATGAGAGGTCGCTCTGGCCTGGCTCACGCTTGTTGTTCGAGGTCGGACTCAGTCAACTGTTCGAGCTTGAGCCAGAGCGAGAAGAGTGGACGGCAGCTCGGCTCCTACCCGTGCTCATGGCACCGCGAGCTAGCAGCTTGCCGTCCACCCCTCTCACCTAACACCTTACCTCTTGCGAAGACACAAGCGGGCTTGTCCCGCGATCAAGGGCGAAGCCCTTGCCAGGCGACGGTGATATCGGGCCCGGCCCAATCGCGGGACAAGCCCGCTTGTATGGTGATACTTGAAGGGGTGGTGGGACGAAAAAGCCGATTCTGACTGTTAGCCGCAGTACAGACCGTGGGAGACATCGCCCCACCCCTTCACCAAAGCGCCGATAAAGAATGCATCGTTTGCAAGCGACGATAGAAGCAAGCCAGCGCCTCTTGGTGAAAACCCCTCCAAGCAGAAAAACCATACGTGGGAGTGTGGCCAATGGCAATGCAGGTAAGCCAATTCATCATTGGTGTGGATGTGGCCAAAGTCGAATTGGTTGTCCATTTCGAAGACCGTGATGAACAGTCCTCGCTGAAAAATACCAAACCCGAAATCAAAAAATGGCTGGGACAACAACCCGCCAATACCGCTATCTGCGTCGAAGCAACGAATACCTACCATCTCGACCTGGTGGAGATGGCTTATGAAAAAGGCTTTGCAGTCTACGTGGTCGATGGCTTCCAGCTCAGTAACTATCGAAAGAGCGTCGGTGGTCGGGTGAAGACGGACGCCTCTGACGCTTATCTACTCTCTCGCTATCTTTCCCGCGAAGGCAGTGGACTACGTCCCTGGAGCCCACCTCCAGCCGTCTACGGCAAGCTCCAGAGCCTTCTGCGTCGCCGCGCCTCGCTGGTCTCGGCACGCACCGCCTTGATGCAAAGCTGGTCCAATGAAAGAAGCCTTGAGACCGTGTTCAAATCCTTTGCCAAGAACATGGAGAAACTCGATGTACTGCTTCAGAAAAAGCTCAAGGAGTTGGTGCGCGAAGCCGGATTAAGCGAGCAGGTCGCCCGCTGCCAAAAGATAGAAGGCATCGGATTTTTGACCGCTGTGGGGTTGGTGACAGCGTTTATCCGGGGGGACTTCAAGAATGGTGATTCATTCATCGCTTTCTTGGGCATGGACTTGCAAATCTCTGACTCCGGGCAAAAAACCGGCCGTCGGCGGCTCACCAAGCGGGGCTGCTCTGAGATACGACGCCTTCTGCACAATGCGGCAATGTCGGCTAGTCGATCAGTGGCCTGGAAAGAGGTGTATGCACACCACAGGAGCAAAGGTAAGGCTACTACCGAGGCCCTGGTGATCTTGGCCAGGAAGCTCGCCAGAGTCGCATTCGCCCTATTGAAGAGTCAGGGCGAATACGTCACCAGAACAGCTAAAAATGCTTGCCCACAACCATAGAATCTCCCACAGGGGCAGCATCGGCCGCTTGTTCTCTGCGCGACAGCGCAGCCCAAAGGGCTGGGTGATCTCCCACCAAGCAAGCGGAGCGTGCACGGTTGAAGAGTATTAAACCAACCGAAGGCACTTTGAGCTTGTCTAGCACCATAGCACCTCCCAAAAAGTCACCGCACCGACGCGGCCAGGGTCTGGTCGCAGGCGAGCAACGACTGGATCAGCAACTTGATCTCATTCTTGATCGTCGGCACCCGGTCGAGGTGTTCGAAACAGCAGTCGGCGATCTCGTGACTGGCGGCGGGCTGGGGCTCATCGGTGAATAGGGCCTCGAACACGTAATGCACGCGCTGGGGCGATTCGTAGCGCATCAGGAAGGTCAGGTCCTGGGCCTTGAGCCCGGTTTCCTCGAGCAACTCACGCTCGGCAGCCTGGGCTGGCGTCTCGCCGGGCTCGATCTTGCCGCCCGGCAGGGTCCATGGTGCCTTGGGTTTTCTCACCCACAGCCATTTGCGGGTCTTCCTGCCGTGGCGACAGATCACGGTGGCGCGGTGCTTGACGGACTTCATGCAGGCTCCAGGCAAAATCCAGTGGTCCTGCTGGATTTGGCCCGGAAAAGCGCCTGGAGGTTGAGTCGGATGCGCCAAGACCCGGATGAGCGGTCAGTAGGGCTGGGAGCCGCTCAATGCCTCGATGGCCTCGACCAGTTCATCGTAGGCGACGGGTTTGTTCAAATGGCGATCGAAGCCCGATTGCCGTGACCTGTACTGGTCGGCACTGGCACCGTAGCCGGTCAGGGCGATGGCGGGGATGGTGCTCAGGTGTGGGCTTTCCCGCAGCGCCTTGATCAAGGCATGGCCGTCCATGACCGGCATGCCGATATCCGAGAGGATGATGTCGTACTCGCTGCCCGCGGCGGCCTGCAGGGCTGCTTGCGGGTCGCTGAAAGCGTGCACCAGGGCACCTTCCATTTCCAGCAACTGCTGCATGATCTCCAGCACGTCGGGAGCGTCATCGACCAGCAGCACGCGGATGCCGTCGAGCCGCCCCTCGCTGCCCTGGTCGCCGGCGTCGCGTTGCAACTGCTGGCAGGGGTCGCACAGCGGCAGGCGAACGATGAAGGTGCAGCCCTTGCCGAGCCCAGGCGAGCTGGCCTGGACAGTACCGCCATGGGCCTGGACCAGTTGGCGCACCAGCGACAGCCCGATCCCCAGCCCTTCACGGCTGTGGCTGGCCAGTTGCGGGGCGGCCTGGGTGAACAGGTCGAAGATGTTTTCCAGACTTTCCTCGCTCAGGCCCACGCCCTGGTCGATCACGTGCAGCAGGGCCTGTTCGCCCTGGCGGCCCAGCACCAGGCGAATCTGGCTGCCGGCGGGGCTGAACTTCAGTGCATTGTTGAGCAGGTTCCAGATGATCTGTTCCAGGCGGGTGATATCGCCCTCGATGTACAGCGGCTGGCTGTCAGCAGACAGCTCCAGTACCACATCGCACGGGTGCTGCTCGCTGCGCACCACGGCGTGGATGTCGCGTAGGATCGCGCACAGGTCTACGGGCTCGGTCTTGAGCTTGAGCTTGCCGGTACGGATGCGCGCCACATCGAGCAAGTCGTCGATGATCCGTGCCTGGCTGGCCACGGCCTCGCAGATGGTGCCGACCGCCTTGCTGGCGGCGGTGGCGTTCTTCACCACCGGCAGGCGCCGGAGGATCTCGGCGTTGAGCTGGATCAGGTTCAGCGGGTGCTTGAGCTCATGGGACATGATGGCGAAGAACTCGTCCTTCATGTGGCTGCTGCTCTGGGACTCGGCCAGTTGCTTGGACTGTTCGTCATGCAGGCGCTTGTGCCCGGTCAGGTCACGGGCGATCTTCACGTAGCCGCGCAGGCTGCTGCCCTTGAGCAACGACACCTCGCCGCTGCAATAGAACCGGCTGCCGTCCTTGCGCACGTGCCAGCGCTCGTCCTGGCCCCGGCCGTTGAGGCGGGCACCGCGCAGTTCGCGAGCGGGCACGCCGTCCTTGCGGTCTTCCTCGGTGAAGATCAGCTCGTAGTTGCGTCCGATTACCTCGGCCTTGGTGTAGCCGAAGATCAGTGTGGCGCCGGTGTTCCAGTCGGTCACCAGGCCTTGTTCGTCGAGCAGGATGATGGCGAACTCGTGGGTGCTCTCGGCCACCAGGCGCATGCGCTCCTCGCCCAGGCGCAGGCGCTCCTCCACGGCGCGGCCCTTGCTGATGTCGATGAAAGTCAGCACGGTGCCGTCGATCTTCTGCTCGCTGGCACGGTATGGCAGCAGGCGGGCCAGGTACCAGCGCTGGTTCTCGCCACCGACCTCGCGCTCGATGGTGGTCTCGCCCTGGGCCACCGCGCGGGCATCGTCGGCCAGCTCCGGGTAGTCCAGGCGGTGGGTGATGTCGAGCAGGGAGCGGCCGGTATCGACCGGCAGCATGTTGAAGATGTCGGTGGCGCGTGGGGTGAACCAGCGGATATGCAGGTTGCGGTCGACGAACACCGTGGCGATGGCAGTGGAGGCGATCAGGTTGCTCAGGTAGTCGTTGACCTTGTCGGTTTCCTCCACCTTGTTCTTGAGCTCGTAGTTGACCGTGAGCAGTTCCTCGTTGATCGACTGCAGCTCTTCCTTGCTGGTTTCCAGCTCTTCGCTGGCCGAGCGCAGCTCCTCGTTGATCGCCTGCATTTCCTCGTTGGAGGCGGTCAGTTCTTCGCTGGAGATCTCTGACTGCTCGATGGTTTCCTGCAGTTGCAGGCGGGTGCGCTGCAATTCGCGTTCGAGGTTGGCCAGCACCATGCTGTCGGTTTGGCGGATACCGCCGGTAGGCACCAGGGAAGGGTCAGGTATGCGCTCCTCGAACACCACCAGCAGGCATTCGCTGCCACAGGGTTCGTCCTTGTGCGGCTGGACCACGATCTCGACCTGCACCTTATGCTCGCCTTCGCCGAGGTCGACCGGGCGCGAGGTGACCGCCTGGGCGCCCTGGCGTGCCTGGAACAGGGTGCTGCGCAGCGACAGACGCAGGGCGGGCAGCACCAGGTTGATCAGGTTGCGGCTCGGCTCGCCGCCCACCAGGTGCAGGAAGCGCCCGACGCCTTCGCTCATGTGCAGGATGTTGCCATCGCCATCGACGATCAGGCTCGGTGGCGTACGCCGGGCCAGGGCGCGGTGGTGCACCTCGGCGTAGGAGGGCTTGCGCCCGGGGCGGGCCTTGGTGCGGTTGTCGGGCTGGGTGGCGAGCAGCTCCGTGCCCGGCAGTTGGCGCCCCGGCATGCGGTTGGCAGGGCTCGCCGGGCGGGCACGGAAGATACGGTTGCGCTTGTCGACCGGGGCGAACAGCTCATTGCCGAGGTCGGCCGATTCGGACGACCCCAGGAACAGGTGGCCGCCCGGGCGCAGGGCGAAATGGAACATCTGCAGGATGTCCTGCTGCACCTCGCGATCGAGGTAGATCAGCAGGTTGCGGCAGACGATCAGGTCGATCTGGGAGAACGGCGGGTCGGAGAGCAGGTTGTGCCGGGCGAACAGCACCTTCTCGCGGATTTCCTTGCGCACCCGGTAGTGCTGGTCTTCCTTGACGAAGAACTGGCGCAGACGCGCCGGCGGCACGTCGGTGACGATGGCCTCCGTATAACTGCCGGTACGGGCGGTGGCGATGGCCCGTTCGTCCAGGTCGGTGGCAAATACCTGCACCTTGGCCTCGCGTCGCTCCACGGCCAGTTGCTCGCACACCAGCATGGCCAGGCTGTAGGCCTCTTCGCCGGTGGAGCAGCCCGCCGACCAGATACGGATCTCGCCCGGCCCGTCGCCGCTTTCGCCGTCGCTGACCAGCTCCGGCAGCACATGGCGTTCCAGTGCCTCGAACGCCTCCCGGTCGCGGAAGAAGTTGGTCACGCCGATGAGCATGTCGGCCAGTAGCGCCGCGGACTCCTCGCGGTGCTGCTCCAGGTAGCGGTAATAGGCGGCGAGGTCTGCCTGGCCGGTGACATGCAGGCGCCGCTCGATGCGGCGCAACACGGTGGCGCGCTTGTAGTGCTGGAAATCATGGCCGGTGTTGGTGCGCAGCAGCAGGAGGATTTCCTCCAGCAAGGGTTCGGCATGGCGCGGGTCGCCCCTGCGGCTACCGAGTGCTGGCGGCAGGCTGTCGTCCTCGATCTGCGGCAGCTTGACCTGGCGGGCGTTGTGCCAGAGTTCCAGCAGTTTCTGCGGCATTTCGGCGGCCGGCAGCACCATGTCGACCATGCCTGTCTCCAGGGCCGCGCGTGGCATGCTGTCGTACAACGCATCGTCCGGCGACTGCACCAGGGTCACGCCGCCTTGCTCCTTGATCCGCGAAAGGCCCACGGCGCCATCGGCCCCGGTGCCGGACAGCACCACGCAGAAGGCATGGTCCTTGTGCACGTCGGCCAGGTCGCGGAAGAACAGGTCGATGGCCACATGGTCGCCCCGGCGGCGGTTGGCCGGGCTGACCCGCAGGTAGCCGTCGTTGGTGGACAAGCGGTTGGCCGGGGAAATCACGTAGACGTGGTTGCGCTCGATCGGCACCGGTTCGCTGACTTGTTGCACCGGCATGGCGGTGGTTTCCTGGATGATCCGGTCGGCCACGCTCTGGTGGTCGGGCGACAGGTGCAGGACCACCACGAAGGCCATGTCGCAATCGGCAGGCATCTGCCGGAAAAAGGTGCAGATGGCTTCCAGCCCGCCGGCGGATGCGCCGATGCCGACCACCGGAAATGCCAGGTGGCTCGGGCTCAGCGCCGGGTTGTGTGGCGAGGCGAGGGTAGGCTTGGAGGACGACTTCATGGGACGCAGCCTTGTGCAGACCTAAAGGTGGCCCATCGAAGCATCGCCGGGC
Organism: Pseudomonas sp. p1(2021b); assembly: GCF_020151015.1. Taxonomy (NCBI): domain Bacteria; kingdom Pseudomonadati; phylum Pseudomonadota; class Gammaproteobacteria; order Pseudomonadales; family Pseudomonadaceae; genus Pseudomonas; species Pseudomonas sp. p1(2021b). Next base: position 2,712,277 of record NZ_CP083746.1, on the reverse strand, counting down.
ATCTGTGATGCCCGATTATAGGCAGGCGATATGCCTGGCGGCGAGCGATGACGAGCCTGTCGAGCTATGACCTCGACAGCCTGCGACAGTGCAAAAAACTTGCGCGGGCGGCTGTGGTACGCCAGCCGCTGGCGCGCAATCTTTTGCCTGCCGGAGTGTTTCGCGCCACTCGTCAGCGGTGGCCCAGATCGATTGAGCAGTTGGCGATGCGACCTGTTCGGAATTACTGCACGGTGCAATTGCGTGCAAAGCCAATCCACTCGCAAGGAGAAATGACATGGCTCGTGACCAAGAGCAATCCGGACAACGTGGCGGCACCAAGGAAACCAACCCAGGCAATTTCGCCAACGACCGCGAAAAAGCCTCCCGCGCCGGCCACAAGGGCGGCCAGAATTCCGGGGGTAACTTCGCCAACGACCGTGAACGCGCTTCCGAGGCAGGCCGCAAGGGCGGCCAGCACAGCCACGGCGGCGGGCGCAACCAGTGAATGTGCGCATTCGCTGAAGCCCGGTGCTGACGCTGCCGGCGCCGACCCCAGGCAGGTGGCCAGCGGCCGCCTGTCTGGGGTCGTTCCTGTTTCATCACGCAGAGCGAAGCATGCGCGCATCGAGTCGCAAGGTGATCCTGGTGCCCGACGCGCGGGTTTGCATCAGGCGTTGGAGGGGCCATGACGCGAAGAATCCTCACCTCGGTCAACAGCCAGGACCTGCACCCGCCGGAGCAAGGGCAGATGTTCGCAACGCCCCGGGAGCGCCTGGAGTTCTATCGCCGGGAGATTCAGTACGAAACCAGTATCCTGGCCAACCGCACCGATGCCTACCTGTCGGCGCAGTCGTTCCTGGTGATCGCTTTCGCCTCGTGCATGGCCAACCTCAACCCGAAGTGGGGGGCACCGTTCACCCTGGTGGTGCCGGCGTTCCTGGCCTTGCTCGGGGTGCTCAGCTCGCTCAATGCCTGGCCGGGAATCCGTGCGGCCTACGGCATCATCGACCATTGGTACTTCAAGCAGAGCCAACTGCTGAGCAGCGAACCGAGCATGGGCATGGCCTACGACGACTGGCCATTGTTCTGCGAAACCGAGTCGAGCCGGCACGGCCATCGCAAGTCGCTGATGTTCTCGATGCGAACGCCCTGGTTGTTCCTGGTTTTCTGGGTGCTGCTGGGCGGCTATTGCCTGTTCATCCAGCTCGATCCGGCAGGGGCCTAGGCAGGTGGCCCATGGGCATCAGGCCATTCATTCACATTGTTCGACAATCTTTTGAATCTTCACGGAAAACTCCAATCAATCAGAAAGTCATCCATGGCGAAAAGGAGGCCCCAAGATGCCAACCCCACAGTTGTACATCATCGACTACCGGCTGCACGGCCAGCCGCGCAGTTTCATCATTCGTCTGGAACGCATGGACAATGCCGAGGCCTGGCATTGGGCCAGCTGTGATGCTGGGGTCGGGATCATTCCGAAGTTCGGACGGGAGAAGATCAGGAAGGTGAGCCGGCCGATGGCCGAGCGCTATGGTGTGACCGACGTCAGTTGGCGGCTTTCCGGCAGCGGGCCGGCCTTCGTGCCGACTACCGGTGAGGGCGTGACGCAGGCCGCCATGCCGGGGGACCCACCCGGCAGCGAAGCGGTAACGGCCTGACGCGGGCCTTGCGGGGCAAGCGGATTCTCCTGCTGAAGGGGACGCCGCTTGCCCCGCGGCTGTTCAGGCGCCGGACTCCGGGTCGCTGGCCGGTACGCCCGGGCGATTGCCGTCATCTTCGATGCTGGGGTCGGTATCCGGGTCATCGGCTCGGTCGTTGCGTTGATCTGGCTGCGCGTTCGGGTCGAGCTCCGGCCAGTCGTCCTGGACGTTGCCGCCGCCCATCTGCAGGAAGTCGTACATGGTGTGGCCTCCACGGGTTCGGAAAAAGGGCCCGCCGGCGGCGGGCCGAACACAGGAGTGAGAGCAGGGCCATTGGCCACGTCTCATGAATTCAGATCCAGCTCCGGTGACGGGAAATCCATCGGCGCGAGGGCAGGGGCGACCAACGGTCGCTCAGCCGTCCGACTGCTCTTCTGGCGGAACCTGGCCTTCGGGCCAGTCGGGCGCCTGTTTCTCCGGTTGTGGTACCTGTTCCCCAGGGTCATGGGGGATTTCATCCACGTAGGGGTCGGGGTGCACGGGGTTCGCGGGCTGCTTGGGGTCGGCCATGGCCAGTCTCCTCCAGGGTTGGCTTGCCTGGCATTAGGCTGGTGAGGGTGACCGGTCGTTCATTCCCGTTCGGGCCACGGCCTCACCCCGAAGGGTGATGGTCGCCCTGGCGATCGCATGAAACAATCCTGCCCAGCGACACCACAAGAACAACCCTGGCGGGGACCCACGACATGAGCAAAGACCGGCTGAAATCGCCCGACTGGTACGCGCAGATGGCCCGCGTCATCGAGGCCATCGGCACACCGGGCTTCGTCGGGGAGCTGTTCGCCGCGCTCAACTGCCTGGCCCGGAGCCAGGCCATCACGGTGTTCCTGTACCCACGCAAGGGCCTGCCCTCGGCACTGTTCGCAAACGACGAAGAGGGGCCCTGGCTGCCCGAGGGCAACGTGCAGAAGTACCTCGAAGGCTACTACCTGCTGTGCCCGTTCTACCGCGCCTGCATGGAGGGCATCGCCCCTGGCTGCTACCGGTTGAGCGACGTCGCCCCTGACCATTTCAAGCGCAGCGAGTACTACCTGTCGTTCTACCAGCACGCGCACCTGGAAGACGAACTCAACTACATCGTCCCGCTCGATACCCAGCTGACCATCGCCGTGGCCCTGGGCAGCACCCGCAGGCTGAATGCTACGCAGGTCGCCGACCTCAAGCGCGTCGCGCCCTGGGTGGTGGCGGTGGTCCGCCGGCATTGGGGGCAGCTGGATGCCGGCAGCCTCGGCGGGCGCTTCGAAAGTGCCCTGGGGCGGCAGATCAACGCCGCATTGAACAATTTCGGCTCGTCGCTGTTGACCGAGCGCGAATGCCGTATCGCCCAGGACCTGCTGCGCGGCCACTCGACCCGCTCCCTGGCCGAACGCCTGGGCATCAGCGAGGACACGGTCAAGACCCACCGCAAGAACCTCTACACCAAGCTGGACATCGCCAAACAGTCCGAGCTGTTCTCCTTGTTCATCGACTCCCTGGCCCAGGCCCAGGAAGGTCTGAGCAAGGACCCGCTGGAAAGCTACCTGCGAAGGCGCTGACCCAACGACCCGCGCCACCCCATTGCCAACCATAACCATCGGCCGCCGCAGCGGCCGTGAGGGAGTCCTGCGTGCATACATTGAGCGATTGGCAGCAGCGTGCTGCACAGCAACGCTTCATCGACACCGCCCTGATCGACGGCCGCCCGCTGGCGGCCCGCTCGGGCGCGACCTTCGAGGCGATCAACCCGGCGACCAACCAGTTGCTGGCGCAGGTCGCAGCGTGCGGCGAGGCGGAGGTCGACCTGGCCGTGCGTTCGGCGCGCCGTGCCTTCGAACAGGGCCCTTGGGCACGCATGGCGCCCAGCGCACGCAAGCGCGTGCTGCTGCGCCTGGCCGAGCTGATGCTGGCCCACCGCGAAGAGCTGGCCCTGCTCGACTCGCTGAACATGGGCAAACCGGTGATGGATGCCTATGCCATCGATGTGCCCGGTGCCGCGCAGGTGTTCGCCTGGTATGGCGAAGCCCTGGACAAGCTCTACGACCAGGTCGCGCCCACCGCCGGCAATGCCCTGGCCACCGTCACCCGCGAGGCTCTGGGTGTGGTCGGTGCGGTGGTGCCGTGGAACTTCCCGCTGGACATGGCCGCGTGGAAGGTCGCCCCGGCCCTGGCCGCCGGCAACAGCGTGGTGCTCAAGCCTGCCGAGCAGTCGCCGTTCTCGGCCCTGCGCCTGGCTGAACTGGCCTTGGAAGCCGGCTTGCCGGAAGGTGTGCTGAACGTGGTGCCGGGCTTTGGCGAACAGGCCGGCCGGGCCCTGGGCCTGCACCCGGACGTGGACTGCCTGGTGTTCACCGGCTCCACCCAGGTGGGCAAGTACTTCATGCAGTACTCGGCGCAGTCCAACCTCAAGCAGGTATGGCTGGAGTGTGGCGGCAAGAGCCCGAACCTGGTGTTCGACGACTGCCAGGACCTGGACCTGGCTGCCGAGAAGGCCGCCTTCGGCATCTTCTTCAACCAGGGCGAGGTGTGCTCGGCCAATTCGCGCCTCTACGTGCAACGTACGATCCACGATGAGTTCGTCGAGCGCCTGTTGCAAAAGGCCCGCGACTGGCTCCCTGGCGATCCGCTGGACCCAGCCAGCCGCGCCGGCGCCATCGTCGATGCCAGCCAGAGCGCGCGCATCAGCGCTGCCATCGAACAGGCCCGGGCCGACGGGGCGCGCCTGCTGTGTGGCGGCCAGCGCCTGAACATCAACGGCTCGGACAATTTCATTGCCCCTACCGTGTTCACCGACGTGCGCGCCGACATGGCCCTGGCCCGGGAGGAAATCTTCGGCCCGGTGCTGGCGGTGAGCGCCTTCGATGACGAAGAAGAGGCTCTGCGCCTGGCCAACGACAGCGTCTACGGCCTGGCTGCCTCGGTGTGGAGCGATGACCTCAACCGCGCCCACCGTGTGGCCCGGCGCCTGAAGGCCGGCACCGTGTCGGTCAACACGGTCGATGCCCTGGACGTGGTGGTGCCCTTCGGCGGTGGCCGCCAGTCCGGCTTTGGCCGCGACCTCTCGCTGCATTCGTTCGACAAGTACACCCAACTGAAGACCACCTGGTTCCAGCTGCGCTGATCCCCACCCACGGAGAACAACCATGAACGCACCGTTCCAGCCCCAACGCGAAACCCGCGACTACCAGAGCGCCGATGCCGCGCACCACATCCATGCCTTCCTCGACCAGAAGGCGCTCAACGCCGAAGGCCCAAGGGTGATCGTGCGCGGTGAGGGCCTGCACCTGTGGGACAACGATGGCAAGCGCTACCTCGACGGTATGTCGGGCCTGTGGTGCACCCAGCTGGGGTACGGCCGCAAGGACCTGACCGCTGCCGCCGCCACACAGATGGATCAGCTGGCTTACTACAACATGTTCTTCCACACCACCCACCCGGCGGTGATCGAGCTGTCCGAGCTGTTGTTCAGCCTGTTGCCGGGGCACTACAGCCACGCGATCTACACCAACTCCGGTTCCGAAGCCAACGAGGTGCTGATCCGCACCGTGCGCCGCTATTGGCAAGTGATGGGCAAGCCGGGCAAGAAGATCATGATCGGCCGCTGGAACGGCTACCACGGTTCGACCCTGGCGGCCACGGCCTTGGGCGGCATGAAGTTCATGCACGAGATGGGCGGGTTGATCCCGGATGTCGCCCACATCGACGAGCCCTACTGGTACGCCGCAGGCGGCGACCTGACGCCCGAGGCGTTCGGCCGACGCTGCGCACTGCAGCTGGAAGAGAAGATCCTCGAGCTGGGGGCCGAGAACGTCGCCGGTTTCATCGCCGAGCCGTTCCAGGGGGCGGGCGGCATGATCTTCCCGCCAGAGAGCTACTGGCCAGAGATCCAGCGCATCTGCCGCCAGTACGACGTGCTGCTGTGCGCCGACGAAGTGATCGGCGGCTTCGGCCGTACCGGCGAATGGTTCGCCCACCAGCACTTCGGTTTCGAGCCGGACACCTTGTCCATCGCCAAGGGGCTGACCTCCGGCTATGTGCCCATGGGTGGCCTGGTGCTTTCCAAGCGCATCGCCGAGGCGCTGGTGGAGCGGGGCGGGGTGTTCGCCCACGGCCTGACCTATTCCGGCCACCCGGTGGCTGCGGCCGTGGCCATCGCCAACCTCAAGGCCTTGCGTGACGAAGGCATTGTGCGCCAGGTCAAGGACGACACCGGCCCTTACCTGCAGCGCTGCCTGCGCGAGGTGTTCGGCGAGCACCCGCTGATCGGCGAGATCCAGGGGGCCGGCCTGGTGGCGGCATTGCAGTTCGCCGAGGACAAGGCCGCCCGCAAGCGCTACGCCAACGAGAACGACCTGGCCTGGCAGTGCCGGACCTATGGGTTCGAGGAAGGGGTGATCATTCGTTCGACCCTGGGCCGGATGATCATGGCGCCGGCGCTGGTGGCCAGCCGGGGGGATATCGACGAGTTGGTGGCCAAGACCAAGGTGGCCGTGGATCGCACGGCGCGGGGGCTGGGTTTGCTGTAGGTTTTGCGAAAAGGGGCCGCTTTGCGGCCCTTTCGCGGCACGAGGCTGCTCCTACAGGTTTCGCGCAACGTAGGAGCGGCCTTGTGCCGCGAAAGGAGTCCCTTGATCATGGATCAGAAGGTGTAGCTCACACCCGCCTGCACCGTGCGCGGCGCGCCGGGGTAGACGTAGTTGTTGAAGGCACCTTCGTCGTATTCCTTGTTGAACAGGTTCTTCAGGTCCAGGTTCAGGCGCACATGCTCGTTGACCTGGTAGAAGGCCAACAGGTCGACCACGGTGTACTGCTGCATGGTATAGGTGCTCGCTGCGGTCTGCCCGGCGCGGTCGTCGATGTACTTCACGCCCATGCCCAGGCCAAGTCCCTTGGCCAGCCCGTCCTGGAACTCGTAGGTGTTGAGCAGGCTGAAGCTGTTGCGCGGAATGTTGGCCAGGCGGGTGCCGGTCGGCAGGCTGGTGTCCTTGGTCACTTCGGCGTCGACATAGGCGTAGCCACCGATCATCCGCCATTCGGGGGTGATGTTGCCGGCCACGGTGATGTCCAGGCCGCGGCTGCGCACTTCGCCGGCGGCCACCTTGTATGTTCCGGTGGGGTCCTGCGGGTCGTTGGCCAGGACGTTTTCCTTGACGATGTGGTAGACGGCCGCATCGACGCTCAGTTGGCGATCCAGCGCTTCCCATTTCACGCCCAGCTCGTAGGATTTGCCTTTCTCCGGGTCGAAGCCCTGGCCTTGAAGGCTGGCGCCGCTGTTGGGCTTGAACGAACGGGCCGTGTTGGCATACACGGCGACGGTGTCGGTCAGGTCGTAGATCAGGCCCAGGCGCGGGGTGACGGCGTTGTCGGCGGCGGTCCAGTCAACGGCGCCTTCACGGAAGTTGTCGAACCTATGCTCGAAGCGTTCGAAACGCAGGCCAGCCAAGACCTTCAGCCGCTCGGTCAGGGCAACCTGATCCTGGATGAAGGCTGCCCAGGTCTTGAGGTTTTCCTTGTCATCGGTGGTAGTTCGGGTAAGCGCCGGGCGAGGCTGGCCCAGTACTGGGTCAAACAGATCGATGGGATAGTCGTCCTCATTACCGTCCGAGCGCCGGATGAACTGTTGATAATCGTAATCTTCGTATTCGATGCCGGTCAGCAGGGTATGGGAGAAGCCTGCGGTGTCGAAGTGGCCGGTGAGGTTGAGCTGGTAATCCCGGTCGGTCCATTCCAGTTTGCGGTAGTTGAAGTTGCGCCCTAGGGTACGGCCATCGGCCTGCAGCTTGTTGGCTTCCACCGCGTTGCCCTTGAGGGTGCCGTCGAGCCACTGCATGCCGCCGCCCAGGGTCCAGTCGTCGTTGAGTTGGTGCTCGAAACGCAGCTGGGCCATGTCGTTGTCGTTGTGCAGCAGGTTGTCGCTGCCTTTTTCCCAGATATTGGTATCGCGCGAGGCGGTGCCGCGTTGGGTCGGGTAGCGGGTCAGGCCACGGTCCAGGGGGTGGTTGTTACGCATGAAATCGCCTTCGAAGACGATGCGCGTGGTGTCGTTGACCTGCCAGCTGAGCACCGGCGCGACGTCGTAACGCTCGGTCTCCACGTTGTCGCGGAAGGTCTCGCCGCCTTCGCCGAGCAGGTTCAGACGGTAGGCCAGGCGGCCGTCTTCGCTGAGCGGGCCGGTGGCGTCGAGGGTGGCGCGGTGCATGCCCTGGTCATCGAACTGGCTGCCCAGGGTGACCTTGGGCTCGGCCAGGGGCTGCTTGCTGACCGCGTTGAAGGTACCGCCGGGGTCGCCGCGGCCATACAGGCTGGTGGCCGGGCCGCGCAGCACTTCCAGGCGTTCGACGGTGTTGGCGTCAGGCGCGTTCGGATAGCCACGGTTGATGGGGAAACCGTTGCGGTAGAACTCGCCGGTGGTGAAGCCACGCACGGTGAAGGTGGTCAGGCCCTGGCCGCCGAAGTTGTTGGCGCGGCCTACACCGCCGGCGTAGTCCAGGCCGTCCTGCAGGCGGGTGGCAGCGGTGTCCTCGAGGACGTCCTTGGGCACCACGCTGATCGACTGCGGCGTCTCGTGCAGGGCCGTGTCGGTGCGCGTGGCGCTGGCCGAGCGGGTGGCCCTGTAGCCGATCACAGGGCCGTCGGCACGCTCCAGCTCGCTGGCGGCGTCGATATTGACGGCTTGCAGTTCCAGGGGCGCCGTGGGTTCAGCCAGGGCAACGGGGGCAACGGCATTGATGAGACAGAATGAAACGAACGCACGACGCATTGCAGTACGATCCTACGAGGGGCGGGAAGGCGCGGATCATAACTGATAGGGATTATCGTTTACAGTGGTATTTGGTGTACCAGAGTACCAATTGATGAACGTCGGAAATGGGGCCGCTTTGCGGCCCGATCGCGGGGCAAGCCCGCTCCTACAGGTTTTGTGCGAATCGACTGTGGGAGCGGGTTGCGCACTCAGTGCGGTGCGCGGGGGATGGTCTTGAGCAGGTCTTCCGGGCTGATGTGGCCGACCACCTGGGCTACGGCGCTGCCAGGGGTGGGCAGGTCGAGGATGTGATCCTTGATCTTGCCGACCACGTGCATTTCGCAGGGCTTGCAATCGAACTTCAGGGTCAGCACCTCATCGCCATGCACCAGCTGCATCGGTGCGACCTTGGTGCGCACGCCGGTGACGCCCTTGGCCTGCTTGGGGCACAGGTTGAAGGAGAAGCGCAGGCAGTGCTTGGTGATCATCACCGGTACTTCGCCGTGTTCCTCGTGGGCTTCGAAGGCAGCGTCGATCAGCTGCACCCCATGGCGGTGGTAGAAGTCGCGGGCCTTCTGGTTGTAGACGTTGGCCAGGAAGGACAGGTGCGCCTCGGGGTAGACCGGTGGCGGGTTGCTCTCGGCCTTGCGCCCGCCACGCGGGTGCGCCTTGACCCGCTCTTCGGTCAGCGCCTCGATGGCCTCGCGGCGCAGGGCCTTGAGCTGCGAGTTGGGGATGAAGTACGCCTGCGGCGCGTCCAGCTCGATGGCATCGGCGTGGTACTGGGTGGTGCCCAGCTGGCCGAGCAGGTCGTGCAACTGGTCCAGGGCCTGCTGCGGCTTGTTGGCGGCGCCGAACGGGCCGTCGAGAGCCACCTGCACGCTGACGCCTTCCTCGCTGGTGACGGTCAGGGCCAGGCGTTGCTCACGCAGCACGGCGTGCCATTCGACGCCCACGCGACGCTCGGCGGAAGTGCGCTGCAGGGCCTGTTGCCAGTTGTGGTCCAGGTTGCGCGACAGCGGGTGGTTGGGGCGCAGCTTGTACAGCCCTTCAGGCATTTCGTTGGGCTCGACGCGGTAGCGGTAGCGCGTCTGGCCGTCTTCCTCGAACTCGCCCTTGGGCTCGGCGATGTTGGCGCGGAAACCCACCACTTCGCGCTTGACCAGCACGTTGAGGCCGTCGCCGTTGGTCAGCGGTACGTCGGTGACCACCAGCAGGTCGCGCTTGCCGACCTTCTCCACCACGCCCACCGGCAGGCCGGTGAAGGTCGGGGAGTCGAAGGCGCCGATGTCGATCTTGCGGTCGCTGACGAAGTAGTCGGTGCTGCCGCGGTGGAAGGTCTTGTCCGGGTCGGGCACGAAGAAGTGCTCGGTGCGCCCGCTGGAGGCGCGCGCCAGGTCCGGACGGCCTTCGAGGATGGCGTCCAGTTCCTTGCGGTAGTGGGCGGTGATGTTCTTCACATAGCCCATGTCCTTGTAGCGACCCTCGATCTTGAACGAGCGCACGCCGGCGTCCACCAGGTCGCTCAGGTTGGCGGTCTGGTTGTTGTCCTTCATCGACAGCAGGTGCTTCTCGAACGCCACCACGCGGCCCTGATCGTCCTTGAGGGTGTAGGGCAGACGGCAGGCCTGGGAACAGTCGCCACGGTTGGCGCTGCGGCCGGTCTGGGCGTGGGAGATGTTGCACTGGCCGGAGAAGGCCACGCACAGGGCGCCATGAATGAAGAACTCGATGGCCGCGTCGGTCTCGGCGGCGATGGCGCGGATCTGCTGCAGGTTCAGTTCGCGGGCCAGCACCAGCTGGGAGAAGCCGGCCTGGTCGAGGAACTTGGCCCGGGCCAGGGTGCGGATGTCGGTCTGGGTGCTGGCGTGCAGCTCGATCGGTGGGATGTCCAGCTCCATCACCCCCAGGTCCTGGACGATCAAGGCGTCGACGCCGGCGTCGTACAGCTGGTGGATCAGCTGGCGGGCGGGTTCGAGCTCGTTGTCGTGGAGGATGGTGTTGATGGTGGTGAAGACCCGCGCGTGGTAGCGGTGGGCGAATTCCACCAACCCGGCGATGTCGCTGACTTCGTTGCAGGCATTGTGGCGTGCGCCGAAGCTGGGGCCGCCGATGTAGATGGCGTCGGCGCCATGCAGGATCGCTTCGCGGGCAATGGCCACGTCACGGGCGGGGCTGAGCAGTTCCAGGTGATTCTTTGGGAGGGACATATCGTTAGGGTCGGGCTGTCACGGGCAAGGCGCGCATTGTACCGGTGAAATGGCCCGGGGGCATCCATTGGCTGCCCAAAGGGGGCTGCTTCGCAGCCCTTTCGCGGCACGAGGCCGCTCCTACAGGGAGATGACGCAGGTCTGGGGGAGCAGGCTTGCCCCGCGATTGGGCTGCGCAGCAGCCGCAACCACGGGGTGCCGGAAGATCAGGCCTTGGCAGCCATCGCGGTCACTTCCACACGCATGCCGTCGAAGGCCAGCGACGCCACGCCCACCGCGGCGCGCACCGGCCACGGCTTGCTGAAGAAGCGCTGGTAGACCTCGTTGAACGCCGGGCGGTCGGCCATGTCGGTCAGGTAGATGGTCAGGTGCACGACGCGGTCCATTGAGCTGCCGGCGCGCTCCAGGGCGTCCTTGAGCGCCTGCAGGGTGCATTCGCTCTGTTCGACGATGTCGCCCAGCGCCAGGCTGCCGTCGGCGCGGGTGGGGATCTGGGTGGTGACCAGCAGGCCATTGAACTCGGCCACGTCCGAGGAGATGGATTCCGGGTCGCTGTCGGGGGTGAAGATGATATCTGCCATGGTGGTTTCGCCTTGCAACGGAAGGAAACCCGCAAGCCTACGCGAGCGGCTTGGCCGGGTCGAGCCATGGCCCTGGTCGCGTGCATTTGAAAAGCGCGGCGTGGGCGTTCAGAATCGCCGCCCGATCCGGCCGAGGGCGCCGGGCAAGGGTTGCAAGAAGGGGCAAGGGTTGAACGAACAGACATTGTCGATGCGCCTGGAGCGGGTGGCGGCGCATGTGCCGGCCGGCGCGCGCCTGGCCGATATCGGCTCGGACCACGGCTACCTGCCGGTGGCGCTGATGCTGCGCGGCTGCATCGAGGCGGCCGTGGCCGGCGAGGCCGCGCCGACGCCGTACCGCTCGGCCCAGCGCAAGGTGCGCAAGAACGGCCTGGAGGCACGTATCGCCGTGCGCCTGGCCGATGGCCTGGATGCCATCGAGCCGCAAGACGGTATCACCACCATCAGCCTGTGCGGCATGGGCGGCGAGAAGATCCGCGAGATCCTCGAGCGTGGCAAGCACCGCCTGAGCGGCAAGGAGCGCCTGGTGCTGCAGCCCAACGTGCGCGAGGGCACCCTGCGTGAGTGGCTGATGGAAAACGACTACCGCATCCTGTGCGAGGAGTTGCTGGAGGAAAACGCGTTCACCTACGAGATCATCGTCGCCGAACGCTGCCAGGCGGTGGCCTATTCGCCCCAGCAGCTGTACTTCGGCCCTTTGCTGATGGAGGAACGCAGCCCGGCCTTCCTGGCCAAGTGGCACTTGAACCTCAAGCGCAAGCGTCGGGTCATGGCGCACTTCGTTCGGGCCCGCCAGGGGGTGCCGGAGCAGAAGGTGCAGGAGGTGGCGACGCAGGTGCAATGGATCGAACAGCTGTTGGCCTGACCTGGCGCTACAGCTGCGAGCAGTTGCCCATTTCCTGGTATTTCACTGTGTGGACCTGGCCTTGGTGGTCGACATACACCATGTGCGCGGTGCCCACTGCACAATCGGCCGCATTGCTGGCGGGGGTGATGGAAATCACCTTGGCCACGTCCAGGGGCATGCCGTATTCGTACGTCTGGCTGGTGGTATTGACCGGTTGCGGGGTGGCTGGGGCGGCGAAGGCGGTGAACGAGGCGAGGGAGGTGAACAGGGCAAGAAACGCGATCGAGCCTTTCATGGCGGTCTCCTTTAATCGGTGATGACCCATGATGTAGTGCTGAGGGATCAGCAATAAATGGGCTGTTTCGTGATAGATTCCTGCCTTTGATGCACGAATGCCATCACCGGAGCGCGTTGATATGGACATGCTGCACGCCATGCGAACCTTCGCCCGGGTAGTGGAGTGCGGCAGTTTCGCTGCCGCGGCCAATGCCCTGGACATTTCCGCCGCGCAGGTGTCGCGGATTGTCGCGGAGCTGGAGAACCAGTTGCAGACCCGCCTGCTGCACCGCACTACCCGTAGGTTGCGCATGAGCGAGGCGGGCGAGCGTTTCCTGGAGCGTTCTCGGCAGATCATGCTGCTCACCGAGGAAGCCATGGACGAAGCCCGCGGCGCCCACCTCACACCCCGTGGCCGCCTGCGCTTTCATTGCACCCATGGCCTGGGCTTGCTGATGATGCCGCTGGTGGCTCGCTACAACGCGGCCTGCCCAGACGTGGTGATGGAGATGACCCTGTCCCAGCGCAACCCGGATGCGGTCGCCGACGGCCAGGACGTGGTGATCACTATCGGCCAGGGCCTGCCGGACTCGCAGCTGATCGCCATCCGTTTGGGTAGTATCTACAGCATTCTCTGCGCTTCTCCCGAGTACCTGGCCCGCCATGGCGTGCCCAAGCGTCCGCAGGATCTGCACGAGCATGTCTGCCTGCGCACGGTCGATCCGTTGTTCGAGGAGGACTGGGCGTTCGAAGGGCCGGACAGCTGCGTAATCGTGCCCCAGGACACCTTCCTCACCAATGTCGCCGACGCCATGCTCAAGGCCACCGAACTGGGCATGGGGATCGGCCTGCTGCCGTATTACTCGGCGACTCAGGCGATCGAGGAAGGGCGCCTGTGCCGGTTGTTGGCGCCGCATCGGTTGCGCCAACGGGAGATCTACGCGATCTACCCGTCGCGCCATTTCCTCGATGCCAAGGTGCGCACCTGGCTGGATTTTCTCAAGGAGCAGCTGCCGGTGTTGTTCCAGGCCCATGAACGCGTGGCGGATGACCCGCGCTACTGGCGCTGACTGCACGGGACATGGCATCGGCTGCGCCGGTGTTCGCGGGACAAGCCCGCTCCTACAGGTGCTGCTGGCGCTCAGCGGCTGTCCTGGTCCTCGGCGGTCCCGCCGGAGCTGCCGGCACCGGTGCCGGTCGCTTCGCCGGTATTGTTCGAACCGCCGGTCGTGCCGTCGGCGGCATCGGAGTTGGTACCGGTGTCGCTGCTGTCGTTGTCCTGGGTGCCGCCGGGGTTGTTGGTGCTGCTGCCTTCGCCGGCTGTGCTGCCGCGAGGGTGCTCGCCCGAAGTATGGTCGTCGTGGGGAGGGCTGCCGGCGCCGTTCATGTCGGTGGCGGCAACGGCGGCGGCGCTGGAAAGGCCCAGGCACAGGGCCAGGAGCAGGGGCTGTAGGCGAACCATGGCGAATCTCCTGTCGGGATGATTGTTCTAGGTTCGTCTGCCCAAGCCGGGCAGGGTGCCCGGCAGGCGACCAGTGGTAGGGGCTGCGCTGCAGCCCCGGGCGGTCAGTTGGCCTCGGCCCGGTGTGCCGGGTTTTCGCCGCTTACCGCATCGGCCATGGTCGGGTGCTCCTGAGCGGCGTGCATCAGTTCCTCGGTGACCCGCAGCTCCGCGCCGGTCGGCGAGAAGGTGGCCGCCGGGGCGAACGGTGCCGGGTGCTCCGGTGCCGGGCGCTTGCCACGGCGCCACAGGAAGAAGCCGACCATGGCCAGGTTGATCACCGCGAAGGCCCAGAACAGCCCGGCCTCGCCATAGGCGCTCATCACCGGCGAAATGGCCAGCGGGGCCATGGACGAGCCCAGCGAGTTGATCAGCAACAGGCCCTGGATCATCGGCACCAGGGCATCGGACGGGGCGCGGTCGGCGGCGCTGCTGACCGCCACCGGGTACAGCGCGAACACACCGCCACCGAGCAGGAACAGCAGGGCCGGCAGCAGCGCCGAATCGGGCGGCAGCAGCACGATCAGCACCGACAGCACGGTGCACATCGCCGCCAGGGCGATCAGCACCAGTTGGCGGTCCTTGCGGTCGGACCAGCGCCCGACCGGGTACTGCAACAGCATCGCGCCGAGGATCACCCAGGCCATCATTTCGCCGACTTCCCCAACGTCCATGCCGATGCGCTGCAGGTACAGCGGCAGCAGGGCATAGATGCCGGCGATGGCCACGCCCGAGCCGAAGCAGCCGACCAGGCCGGTGGGGGCGATGCCGAGCAGCTGGCGCGGCTTGAGCGGTTCGACCTGGTCGAGCAATGGCGACACCCGTGGCAGTACCACGATCGGCACCACCGACAGGGTGGCCAGCATGCCTGCGACCATGAACGGCGCAGTGGCGCCCCAGCCGGTGATTTCGCCGAGGGTGGCCTGGGCCAGCACGCCGGCACCGTAGAAGGCGATCATGTACAACGCCAGCAGGCGGCCGCGGATCTTCGGGTCGCCGGCCAGCAGCAGCCAGCTTTCGATCACCAGGAACACGCCCACCGCGGCCCAGCCGTTGATCAGGCGCAGGGCGAACCACCAGGTGGTGTCGTAGAACAGCCCCTGCAGCAGGATGGTCGCTGCGATCAGCGAGGCGAAGCTGGTGTAGGCGCGGATATGGCCGATGCGCAGGATCAGCCGGTCGTTGAAGATCGCACCGAGGGTCAGGCCGATGAAATAGGCCGACGAGACGATACCGATCATGGTCGCCGATTCGCCGGCATCGCCCAGACGCAAGGTGGTGAGGGAAGACAGGAAGCCGTTGCCCAGGGCAATGATGAACAGCCCAAGCAGGGGTGCCAGCGCCATGGCCAGCAAACGCGCAGACATAGTTACCTCTAGTTGAGAAAAGCCACGAGTGTGCCTTTTCGACGGCGCAAGGGCTGCGCGGACGTGCCTGGCAAGGAATGCGACCCAGGCGCGCTTACCGCCTCGGCGGGCAGTTGGGGCTTGGGATTGGGCAACGGGGCGAAAAGGAGGCGCGATTCTAAGGCCTCGGCGCGTTTTACCCAAGGGGCTGCCCCCTGCGACCGGAGGCCGCAGGCCGAGGTATGAGCTCTGCGGACCCTGGGGCTGCTACGCACCCCTTTCGCAGCACAAGGCCGCTCCGTAAACCGCGATCTCCTGTAGGAGCGGGCTTGTCCCGCGATCAAGGGCGAAGCCCTTGCCAGGCGACGGTGATATCGAGGCGGGCCTGATCGCGGGACAAGCCCGCTCCCACAAGGGCAGCACCAGCCACGTGTTCTGTGCTCGACAGCGCAGCCCAAAGGGCGAGGTTATCTCCCACAGGCTCGGCGCTACCCGCATAATACGCGGGCTTTTCTCACTCCCGGATTCAGGAACCCCTCCATGCTGGCTTCGCTGTTCGCCGTCCTGGCCCCCGTGTTCATCGTCGCCGGCATCGGCTATGCCTGGGCCCGTCGTGGCCAGGACTACCCCACCGAATTCATCGCCCGCATCGTCATGGTGGTCGGTACACCGTCCCTGGTCCTCTCCACCCTGAGCCGCACCCAGCTGAACCCTGCCGCCTTCACCAGCATGGCCCTGGCTTGCGTGCTGTGCATGCTTGGCATGGCCCTGGCCGGCTTCATCGTCAGCCGTGCCAGTGGCCAGCATTGGCGGGTGCTGATGCCGGCCTTCATGTTCCCCAACACCGGCAACATGGGGCTGCCGATCAGTCTGTATGCCTTCGGCGAGCATGGCCTGGCCCTGGCCGTGGCGTTTTTCCTGACCTTGTCGATCTTCCAGTTCACCCTGGGCATCGCCATGTCCGGTGCCAGTGCATCGTTCAAGGCGCTGTTGCGCAACCCTATCGTGATCAGCCTGGCCGGGGCTTTGCCCATCATCTTCCTGGACCTTGAGCTGCCACGCTGGCTGGCCAATACCGCCGATCTGCTGGGCGGTATGACCATTCCGCTGATGCTGTTGACCCTCGGGGTGTCCCTGGCCAGCATCCGTCTGCACCACGTGGGCAGCGGCCTGCTGCTGGGCGGGCTGCGCATCGTGCTGGGCGCTGCGGTGGGCTGGGGGGTGGGCACAGTGCTGGGCCTGGAGCCGCTGGAGCGGGCGGTGCTGGTGGTGCAGTCGTCGATGCCGGTGGCGGTATTCAACTACCTGCTGGCGGTGCGTGCCAACCGCCAACCGGAGCAGGTGGCGAACCTGGTGATGTGCTCGACGGTATTGTCGTTCGCCTGGCTGCCGGCCGTGCTGGCCTGGTGGCTGTAGGCCAACGGGGCGGCAAACGGCCAGCGCTCATCCATACTCCATTGGCCTGTCGCCGAGACGCCTATGGACACACCCAGCCCACCCGAGCCGCAGCCCCCGAAGCCCCTGGCATATGCAGCAGAGCCGACCCTGACGGGCTGGCAGCGCTGGGTGCCGGGTTGGCGCGTGCTGCGTCACTACCCACCGGGCTGGCTGCCCAAGGACCTGGTCGCCGGCCTGGTGCTCACGGCCATGCTGGTACCGGTCGGCATCGCCTACGCGCAGGCCTCGGGCGTACCGGGTATCCATGGCCTGTATGCCACCATCGTCCCGCTGCTGGCCTACGCGGTGTTCGGGCCCAGCCGGATCCTCGTGCTGGGCCCCGATTCGGCCCTGGTGCCGATCATCCTGGCCGTGGTGCTGCCATTGGCGGCGGGCGACCCTGGGCGGGCCGTTACCCTGGCCGCCGCCATGGCCCTGGTATCGGGATTGATCTGCGTAGGGGCGGGGTTGTTGCGGCTGGGGTTCATCACCGAGCTGCTGTCCAAGCCCATCCGCTATGGCTACATGAATGGCATCGCCTTGGCGGTACTGGTCAGCCAGGCGCCCAAGCTGTTCGGGATCTCCGGCCAGAGCACCGGGCCGTTGCGCGACACCCTGCAATTGGCACGTGCGCTGCTCGAGGGCAAGGCCAACTGGCACGCCTTCGCCCTGGGGGCGGGCACCCTGGCGATCATCCTGCTGCTCAAGCGTTGGGAGCGCTTGCCGGGCATTCTCATCGCGGTGGTGGTCGCCACGCTGGTGTCTGGGTTACTGGGCCTTGAAGCGGCACACGAGGTGAAGGTGGTCGGCTCGCTGCCCCAGGGCTTGCCGGGCTTCGAGTTTCCGTTGATCGGCTTTGGCGACCTGGCCACGGTGGTGATCGGCGGCGCGGCGGTGGCGCTGGTGTCGTTCGCCGACACCAGCGTGTTGTCGCGTACCTATGCCGCCAAGACGCGCACCCAGGTCGACCCCAACCAGGAAATGGTCGGCCTGGGCCTTGCCAACCTGGCGACCGGATTGTTCCAGGGCATCGCGGTGAGCAGCAGTTCCTCGCGGACCCCGGTCGCCGAGGCTGCAGGTGCCCGCAGCCAACTGGCCGGGGTGTTCGGCGCGCTGGGCGTGGCACTGTTGCTCCTGTTGGCGCCTGACCTGTTGCGCCACCTGCCGCAAAGCGCCTTGGCGGCGGTGGTGATCGCCGCGGCGCTGGGGTTGTTCGAGTTCAAGGACCTGGGCCGGATCTACCGTATCCAGCGTTGGGAGTTCTGGCTGTCGATCACCTGTTTCGTGGGCGTGGCGGTGTTCGGCGCCGTGCCGGGCATCGGCCTGGCGGTGGTGATCGCTGTGATCGAGTTTCTGTGGGACGGTTGGCGCCCTCACTATGCCGTGCTGGGCCGGGCCGATGGCGTGCGCGGCTATCACGATGTGGCGCGCTACCCCCATGCCCGGCGTGTGCCGGGGCTGGTGCTGTTCCGCTGGGACGCGCCGTTGTTCTTTGCCAATGCCGAGCTGTTCCAGCGCTGCGTGCTGGAGGCCGTTGCCCGGTCGGGCGACAGCATACGGCGGGTGATCGTGGCCGCGGAGCCGGTGACCAGCGTGGATGTCACCTCTGCCGACATGCTGGTGGAACTGCAGCAGGCCTTGCGCGAGGCGGGTGTGGAGCTGCATTTCGCGGAAGTGAAGGACCCGGTGCGGGACAAGCTGCTGCGCCTGGAGGTGCTCCGCCATATCGGCAACGACATCTTCCACCCCACGGTGGGAGCGGCGGTGGAAGCCTACCTGGAGGACCATGGCGTGGACTGGACACCCTGAGCTATCGCAAACAGTCTGCTTACCCTGTGGGAGATCACCCAGCCCTTCGGGCTGCGCTGTTTCGCAGAGAACAAGCGGCTAGCGCCGCCTTCTTCTGTAGGAGCGGGCTTGTCCCGCGATCAAGGGCGAAGCCCTTGCCAGGCGACGGTGATATCGGGCCCGGCCTAATCGCGGGACAAGCCCGCTCCCACAGGGTGCCGCAAATCAAATGGTCATGCGTTGTTCTATGAGAGCTGGCGGAGCCTGCGATGGGCCGCAAAGCGGCCCCTTAAATTTGGAGGGCTCCACCGTCTGAAGGCTAGGGGCTGCTTTGCAGCCCATCGCAGGCTGTCGCCAGCTCACACCGAGATTGCTGCCGCTCTCGAGGCCTGCGAAATCCCTGGGAGCGGGCGCAGGGTTACTGCGCGGTATCGATACTCACCACTACGGACATCCCCGGGCGCAAGCGCTTGGCTTGCGGCTGGTCGGGGTCGACGGTGATGCGCACCGGGATGCGCTGGGCGATCTTGACGAAGTTGCCGGTGGCATTGTCCGCCTGCAGCAAGGCGAACTCCGAGCCGGTGGCCGGCGAGATCTGCTGCACATGCCCGCGCAGCTTGAGGTGGTTCAGTGCATCCACGGTGAAGGTCGCCGGCTGGCCGATGCGCACATTGGCCATCTGGGTTTCCTTCATGTTGGCGATCACCCACAAGGTATCGGGCACCAGCGCCATCAACTGTGCGCCGGAATTGACGTACGCCCCCAGGCGCGTGCCGATCTGCCCCAGCTGGCCGTCGCGTGGTGCCGTGACCCGGGTGTTGTCCAGGTCGATGCGTGCCAGCTCCACGGCCGCCTTGGCGTTCTCCACCGAAGCCTCCAGGGACGCATGGTTGACCACTACCGTTTCGCGGTCCTGGCGAGCGATCTCCAAGGCCGCCTTGGCCTGTGCCAGGCTGGCCACCGCAGCGGCATGGCTGGCCCGGGCCAGGTCCAGCTCACGGCGCGACACCGAGCCGTCGCTGACCAGGGCCTGGTTGCGACGCAGGTCGGCGCGGGCCTTGTCGGCCTGGGCACTGGCATCGGTGATGGCCGCCTGGCGCTGGGCGATGGTGGCTTCGGCACTCTTGCGCTGTTGCAGGTTGTTGGCCAGGGCCGCCTGCTGCTGTTTCAACTGGGCGATGGCCTGGGCCAGGCGCTGCTTGTAGATGCGGTCGTCCAGCTGCACCAGCAGGTCGCCACGCTTGACGAACTGGAAGTCATGCACCGGCACGTCGACGATATAGCCGGCCAGCTGTGGCCCGATGATCGTCACCTGGCCGCGCACCAGGGCGTTCTCGGTGCTCTCGATGGCGCTGCCGAACGGTGGCAGGCGCCAGGCATAGAGCACCAGCAGCACGCCAGCCAGGGCCACGCAGGCGAAGCTGATCGAGGAGAGGATACGCACCCGCCGGGTGCGCACCTGGCTGCCGGGCTCGCTGGGCGGCGCGGTGCCTTCGGGCGTTTCGGCAAGGGCGGTGGTGGTCGTGGACTGGGTCGGTTGGGTCATCGGCTCGAAGCATCGCGTGAGGTGTCGGGGGCGGCAGCGGGCCGGGTGTACCAGAGCCAGAAGCTGCGAATGAGGATCCAGATCATGGTGGCCACGGCAATGCTGCCGATCAGCATGAAGACATCGTTGTAGGCCAGGATGTTGGCCTCGCGGGTGGCCGCGTTGGCCAACAGGCGTGTACCGACCTCGCTGCGCAGGCCCGGGTCGGCGATCACCCCCGCGTAGCCGGCGCCACCACTTTGGACCCGGGCGTGGACCAGCGGTTCGAGGTAGCTCAGGCGGTCGACGATATGGCTTGAATGGAACTTCTCCCGCGCCGTCTGGAACGTGCCCAGCAGGGCCGCGCCGATCAGGCCGCCCAGGTTGTTGCAGATCCCGAACATCACCGAGAAGCTCACCAGGTTGCGCGGGTTGGTGCGCACATGGCTGATGCCCAGGGCCATGGACGGGCCGAGGAAGAAGGTGCTGCCGAAGGCCAGCATGAACTGGCTGAGGTACATCTGGTGCGGGCGGGTAAGGTTGCTCGAGCTGCTGTCCATGAAGGCCCCGGCCGCCATGGCCGCCAGCGAAATGAACAATGGCGTGACCAGGTGCGCGGGGTTGATGGTCAGGGCGCTGGTCAGCAGCCCCGTGGCCGCGCCCAGCAGCATGACCCAGTACAGGCTGCGCATCTGTTCGCTACCCAGGTTCAGCGCCTGCAGGAAGCCCACCGCGCCGGTGGATTGCTCGGAAGTGACCATGCGGATGAGGATCACGCACAAGGCCAGGCGCACCACCGCGCCACTGCCCAGCCAACGGGTCATCAGCAAGGGGTTGCTGCGGTTGTGTTCGATGGCCAGCCCCGAGCACACCAGGGCGATGGAAGCCGCCAGCGCGACCCCGATCCACGGTGCCTCCAGCCACCAGTCGATACGCCCCAGGGACAGCACGGCGCAGAGCAGGGCGGTGCCGCTGGCCATCAGCGAGAAAGTCAGGAAGTCCAGCGGCTCGAAGGTCTTGAAACGATCGCCCGGCGGCAGCTTGAGCAACAGTACGCAGCCCAGCGCGGCCAATGCCAGGCCCAGTTCGAACATGTACAGGCCGCGCCATTCGGCGATCTGCAGGAGGTCTTCGGAGAACACCCGGGCCAGCGGCACGGCCAACTGCGAGGCGCCCAGGCCCAGCACCATGGCCTTGAGGCGCCACTGCGCCGGGAAGGTCTGGATCATGTAGTAAAGGCCCAGCGAGCTCAACGCCGCCCCGACCATACCGTGCGCCGCACGCACGGCGATGGCCGAATTGAGGTCGTTGACGAACAGGTGGGCAAAGGTGACCAGGGCATAGAGCACCAGGAACACTTCGGTGAAGGCGCGCAAACCGAACTGCTGACGGAATTTCACCAGCAGCAGGTTCATCGACACGTTGGTCATCACGAAGGCGGCAGGCAGCCAGGCCATTTCCGCACTGGTGGCGCCCAGTGCGCCTTGCAGGAAGGTGAGGTTGGCGGTGACCAGCGCGTTACCCAAGCCCCCGGTGATGGCCACCAGCAGCCCGACCAGGCCGTAGGCCAGGCGTGTGGCAGGCGCATGCAGGGGCGTGGAGGGTGAACCAGGAAGGCTGGGCTTTTCGTGGGGGAGCCACTGACGCGGCGCGTATTTGTCCATTCCTGATACAGCCCTGGGTTCGCGTGGAAAAAACTCTACGCGACTGGAGAGGGGGTTGGAATACCTGTGCTTGAGTCAAACGAGCTCCAGGGTTGCCATGCAGCCCATCGCAGGGCAAGCCCCGCTCCTACAGTGGCCCTGCAACCCGCTACCTTGTGGGAGATCACCCAGCCCTTTGGGCTGCGCTGTCGCGCAGAGAACAAGTGGCTAGCGCCGCCTTCTTCTGTAGGAGCGGGCTTGCCCCGCGATGGGGCGCGCAGCGCCCCCAATGGAGCCGATGTTTTACCGGATATCATCGCGGAAGAGGATGAATAGTGACGATCAACCTCTGTGCGGATACGGCTGCAGCCCGATAACGGTCTGGCAAATCAATCGGGCAGTTGGATTTTTAGACCACGGGCTGACTGAATAGCCACGTAGTAAGCGTTCTTCAAGGCCACGGCCAGCTCGGGATCATGTTCCTCGAATTCCTTCGATGCAATGGCACCTATGCTGAGCTGATGAAGTTTGGATTTGTCCTGCTCATGCCCTCCGAATACGGCTTTGACGTAGTCGAGTTGATTAAGCAACACGCCATAGAGCGGGTGGCTCGGGCAAGCCTCGTTCCGTTGCATTGTAAGATCGATGGCGTTCTGCACATAGGCGAGGGGTGTGGTGAGCTTCATGGTAATCTCGCTTACAAGAGCACGTACTCGGCTAACTTTAGGGGGCGCTCAGATTAGACACGCCAAGATGGTCAACGCCCATCGACCTGAACGCAAGCGTCCTTGCCATCGATGACCTTGCAAGGCCAGTTGTCGTTTATGTAGTGATCCGGCTTGAAGCACACCTGTTCATCGTTAACCCAGAATAATTGCCAGGCGGACCCTGATATCAATAATTTTGGACAGGGGGAGTAGCCGCGCATAAACAGCGCAAGCGTAGTTAGGGTAACGGCCATGGGCACAACATAAATCAGGGTTTTGAAAGATGCACTGAACATTATGTTTTGGAAGCCATAGAGTTTGCTGCCAGGCGAAGGGTCAAATTTAGTGCCGTTCCTGATACAGGCCGCCATTGCAATAAGTCCAATGAGAATTGTTGGTGGGGCCATCAACAAGCCGAACGCCAGAAAAGGGGTTTCTACGACTGGGGCGTTGCGGTAAAGCCTACCGTAAATCGGTAGCAAGTGATTCCAGAAAGAATAGAGGGACAGAGCACCGACCATGATAAGTGCAATCACAAAACCGAGCGCTAGTATTCTCAGTTGCGTTGGGGTTAAGTCGTTCGGTCTTGAGGGTTTCTTTTTCATTAAAAGCCTGGGCTGCTGCCGTCGGTAGGTATGGATGTTTAGGGAGGGCTATAAACACACCATAAGCTAATAGGATTGCCTGTTCAACCCACATCAACAGTGACCATCGACCTGAGCCATAGCGCCATTCATGGCTCAAGCTCTCCTGAACGTATCCCATAATGCATCTATCTGTGTGGCGCTAGATGGCCGTGCCCCGATTTTTTCCCGGCTTGATGATCAGTAATTCATCGAGTTGTCTTTTACGGCATTTGATGACGAAAGCCAGAGCCGCATCAGGGTCATCCATGAAGGCATCAAACATCGCTGGAGCGATGGCGTAATACTCTTCGTAGTCAACCATGCCGTTGCTGACGGGGAACGAAACGTAATACTGGCCAGCGTCTTCTTCGATGCCGATGGAGTACATGTGCTGGCGACTGATGAAAAGATCTTTGAATTTCATAGGGGCCTTCAAAAAAGGGGGCGGTATTGAACATCTCGGCGGCAATACCCGCCGCGTCTATGACGGTCTCACTGTTGCCGTCAGGTAGCTTGCCACCAGGGATCCAGAATTCGTTAGGACCGGCTTTATTTCCTATGGAATCCGCAGATTCAACTGCTTCGGATCAGGGATGTCTACCCGGACCAGTGCATTGGTAACAAGGAAATTCTCAGGCAAACCAAGGGCTTGCTCCAAGGTGCGCTTGTCACCTGCTGTCCTGATCAGGAGCTCGGTTGCTTCGTGGTCTGGCATGATGAAAGACGTACCATCTCTCTGCGCAATGCCGTATTTTTCAAGGTTGGTCTGGGGCATGAAGCGTGAGGCACCATGTTTCGACTTGGTATGATTTCAAGTGTATATGCTTCATCCTTTTCTAATCGTGATTTTTGTTTTTGGCTTGGAATTTTTTAAAGGAGCTCCACTCCTCTCCATCAATCAATGCCATGTAACATTTCGCAAACAACTCGCTGAGATTACGGTCGTCCTGTAAGGTGGTTTCCGGTAAGTAGCGGTAGCCAGGTATGTCTCTAGCCTCCATGGGGGTATGGATTTCTCCGTTTTCAGCTTTCAATAAGAGGCCGCGTAGGATGTTGAGCATGATCTTGGCATCAGGTTTTTGATCTTCGAGAGCCTCAAGTTTTTCACGAAGCGCTTTAGCAGTAACCTTTAGTGTGTGCGTGTTCATTTTCGACCCTAGGGTATATATCCGCGTGCCCATAAGGTCAGTGTGACCAATATGGCAAGTGCGGGTGCTATGTAAATCATTGACCATAGTGTCAGCTTGTCGAAGCTAAGCTTTGCTGCATTTGCATGTCAAAGCGTTGCATAGTATGGTTGCAGATTGACAGTGCCATAGCTGCAGCGCCATGAAACCATGGTTCAAACTCTTTTAAACGTATCCCATATTAATTGTCGGATGTCGTTGAGCTTGATATTGGTCGCTACCCGTTCGTCAGCAGTTCCAGCGTCGACATAGATGTCTGAAAATCCGGATTTAGATATTGCTAAAGTTCTATAAATGGAGGCTGCTTGTTTCCAAGCAGCTCCGTCTTGTCTTGAGGTGTCATGCAGAATATTGATTATTGATTCAATTCCACTGTCGAAGTTATAGCAGCGCTCTTTATGATAAATATTCTTTAGCGTTTCCAGTTGCTTGATGATTTCGCTGTTGTTCATTGTGGCCTCATTTTATTGGTGTGGGCTGTCCAATTAACTCTACCCCAGGCATTCCCCAGGGCTCTTGTACAAAAAATTGCACGAGGAGCGAATCAATTAGGAGCGCCCTTGGGTCAGGAGGAGTGTCGTTCGCTGCGGGCGAAACCATTACGGTCGCCCGTCAACTTGAATGCACATATTTTTATTCCCTACGCGCTTGCATGGCCACTTTTCATTGGAGTATGAGTCGGGTTTAAAACAATATCGATCGTCATTGACCCAGTATACTTGCCAGGCGGATCCTGAAATCAATAATTTCTGGCAAGGTATATATCCGCGTACCCATAAGGTCAGTGTGACCAATATGGCAAGTGCGGGTGCTAGGTAAATCATTGACCATAGCGTCAGCCTGTAAGAGCTGTGCTGGAAACGAAATAGTCGGGTATTAGACGGTGGGTCAAACTTTTTTGCATGCCAGCATGCGTATGTCGAGGTAATTACAAGTATCGGGGTGACCGTGCACATGGCAATGAGCATAAAGCCCAGATACGGGGTTTCGACGATGGGCGCGTTTCTAAAAAGCCTGCCGAATAATGGGAGTACATCGCTCGCCAGCCAATAGGCTGAAAGCGAGCCTAACGCCACGGTGAACAGACAAAAGAAAAAAGTGACAAGACGAAATAAGTGGGGCGACCGTTCGTGAAATTCGTAAGGTTGGCGTGTCGTCATCGATCAGCAAGCTCCGGACGTAATCACCGCCCGTCTACCTGGATGCAAACATCCTTGCCATCGATGACCTTGCACGGCCAGTTGTCATTGATGTAGTGATCCGGCTTGAAGCACACCCGTTCGTCATTGACCCAGAACAGCTGCCAGGCAGACCCGGAGATCAGTAGCTTCGAGCAGGGCGAATACCCCCTGGCAAGCAGAGCCAGGGTAGTCAGGACCATCACTGCAGGTACCACATACAGCAGCGTCTTCAATGACAACCCGAACATCAAGGTCTGGAAACGGTGCAGCCGTGAAGCGGGAGGCGGGTCGAACTTCTTACCGGTCCAGGCGCAGATCGCGCTGCCGACGAGCAGAATGGCCAGCGCGGGAGGCGCCATGAGCAACCCGAACGCCAAGTATGGCGTTTCCACGACGGGGGCGCCGCGCAGGAGCCTGCCGTACAGCGGGAACAGGTAGTGGATATAGGCGTACACCGAGATGGCGCCGACCAGCAGAAATGCAATGAGCATGATCACTGCCAACGACCTGATCTTCAGTGCCGTCGGTTCGGAGGATATCTGTGAAGAGTGTGTTTTCATCGTCAGAACTTGGGTAGATTGAACGTTGGCAGCGAAGGCATTGACGGCATCGATGGCAGCCTAGGTGCGCTTGGCCAGGTTGGCAGGTCAATACCGTCTGGACGCAATTTGCGAATGATCCAGGACTTGGCTTCATCGTAGAGCTCGTCGGCAATTTTACCCGCGACGTCGGCAGCGGTTTGCTCCGCGTAGCGGCGCAGGTCGGCTGGCTTGATTTCAGTGATCGTTTTGTGGATCGCCTGGATGTGATCCACTGCATAGCGCAAGCCGGCCTTGACGGCATTCTTGATGCCGAAATGGTTGTCCAGCGCGTTAAGCCCAAGCCCTACCGCGAATACGACGAGCGCTCCGGCAATGACCGGTGCGGCAGCGGCGGTGAACAACGAGCCAACGGCCAGCGCCGCGGCGTAGCCGAGCGCCGAGGCGATGCCCGCCTTGATCAACTCCACGCCGACGCCGCCGAACAGGTCGCTCATGATGTGCTCGTCACCGAACACCCATTCGGCTACCTCGATGGCGACGGCCACATAGCAGGAAAGCTTGAACCCTTTGATGGACGAGCCGCGCACGCCGTATTTGCCGATGCCCATGCTGACCAGCTTGGCGTTCTGGATGCCATAGCGCGGCGCGTTGAGTGTTTTGCGCAGGCCGGGATAGCCGGTGAGGATCACGTACTGCTTGCCGTTGCGCACCGTGTAACGCACCTTCGTGCCGATACCATTCATGTCGCGGATGAACGCGGTGATGTTCCTCGCGTCCCAGGCCGCCATGGCCGTGGGAACGCCCCAGGTCGTATTGACGAAGGAATGAGGCACGCCATTGTAGGTGGACTTCACACTTTGCCATGTGCCATTCAGCATCTCGCCCTGTGTGCGGTTACAGGCCAGCGGTGGCTGGGTGGCACAGTGTTTCTGCTGGGCGAACTGGGCCTGTGCGTGAAAGTCCTCCAGCGTCATGATCACCATTTCCCGGTGATTCTGATCCATTTCCCGGTCTAGTTGGCTGAGTTGGCTTTCACTCACGCTCATGGCGACGCTCCCTGAAATTCGCTGTGTACTGCCTCATGGCTAAGCGCAAGGAGCCTACACCCCGAAAGTCCACCAGATCAAACCGGTGGGTAAAATCCGTGGCAATAAATCGATAAAGCGTATACCGCTTCACATCCTCCCCAGCGCCTCTGGTGACTGCGGGCGGGCGTCACCAGAGCGAGGTATGGCGTATCGCCATCATTTGACAGCCTCTGTCAAGCACGTTTTCATTAGTCGATTTCCAGCTTGATGCAGGATGCACTGGTATGATTACGGACGCCCTCGAGTCGATGCTCACCCAGCATCAACGCCTGTTCACCTTCGATTCCCCCTTGCCCCCGGAACAAGAGCTGCAGCTGCTCAGCTTCAGCGGTCGGGAAGCGATCTCCGAACTGTTCAGTTTCCAGGTAGAGCTCATCTCCCAGGATGCCCGCATCGAACTCAAGAAACTGATCGGCAAGAAGGTCACCCTGGGGATCGCACTGGCCGACGGCAGTACCAAGTACATCAGCGCACATGTATCGGACTTCGTGCATACCGGCGCCGATGGTGGCATCGCCAACTACACCGCCGAGCTCGTGCCCTGGATCTGGATCCTCAGCCGCCGTCGCGACTCGCGCATCTTCCAGGACAAGACCACCGAGCAGATCGTCAAGGAAGTCTTCGCCTACTACCTCACGCTGGCGGACCATGAGTTCCGCTTAAGCCAGCCGCTCAAGCCGATCAGCTATTGCACGCAATACCAGGAATCGGACCTGAACTTCGTGTTGCGCCTGCTGGAGCAGGAAGGGCTGTTCTTCACCTTCCAGCACAGCCAGGAAGGCCATCGCATGATCATCAGCGATGACAGCAGCATGCTCCCTCAGCTCGAGCGCCAGCCGGTGATCCGTTATCACAGCGCATCGGTGACCGAGACAGCCGACTCGATCACCTCCTGGTCCGCGGCACGCCGCTTCCAGCCGACACGCCTGACGCTCAAGTCGTTCGACTACAAGCAGCCCGGCAACCCGCATCTGGTCCAGCTCAATTCGGTCAACCAGCAGGGCGATATCGGCCACTACGAAGTGTTCGAATACGAAGGCCTTTATGGGTACGCAAACGCCGACGAAGGCATGCGCAAAGCACGTCATCGCCTCGAAGCGATGGAGGTCAACGGCAAGACCTTCAACGGTGAGAGCAATTGCCGAGCGATGGAGCCTGGGCATTATTTCGAGCTGACCCAGCACTACGACCATGACAACGATGCCCCGGACGATCGACAGTTCCTGATCCTGTCGGTCAACCACTGGGGGCAGAACAACTACGCCAATGATGGCGAAGCCGGTTACCGCAACGGGTTCACCTGCATCCGTCGCAAGATTCCATTCCGGCCTGAGCTGCATACCCCGCGCTCGGCCATTACCGGCCCGCAGACCGCCATCGTCGTCGGGCCTCCTGGCGAAGAAATCTATACCGATGAACTGGGCCGGGTGAAGTTGCAGTTCCATTGGGACCGCAACGGCGAATTCAACGACCAGAGCTCCTGCTGGGTACGCGTCGCCCAAACCGGCGCCAGCGGCGGGTTCGGTAGCATCCAGATCCCACGCGTCGGCGACGAAGTGGTGGTGGTATTCCTCGACGGCAACCCGGACCGTCCGCTGATCATGGGCAGCCTGTACAACACTTCCAACACCCCGCCATGGTCGCTGCCGGCGAACAAGACCCAGAGCGGCTTCTTGACCCGCTCGACGAAAGGCGATGGCGGAACCGCCAACTTCTTCCGCTTCGAAGACAAGGCCGGCGCCGAGCAGATCATCATGCACGCCGAGCGCAACATGGACACCGAGATCGAACTGGACGAGACCCATGATGTGGGGAACAACCGGACGATCACGGTGGGTGGGGCGCATACCGAGACGGTCAAGAAAGATACCGTGGTGCAGGTCACCGAGGGCTCCTACACCCTTCAGGTCGACAACCAGTTCATTCAGGTGGCGGCCAAGCAGCACATCATCCTGCAGGTAGGCGACAGCAGCATCAAGCTGACCCCGGAAGGCATCGAGATCAAAGGCAAGGTCATCACCACCAACAGTACCGACCTCACGCAGATCACCGGCACTCCCGTACGGATCAACGACTGAGGCGGGTAGAGATGAGCAGGACGTCGATCTACGACCGCATTTCCGCCAAGCGCGAAGCCCAACAGGAAGCCGCCCGCCTGGCCGAGCTGGCGCAAGCCGCCAGCGTACCGGAGCCGGTGGTCGAGCCGGAGCCGGTACCTGTCGCGCTGCAGGATGTGGCCAGCGGTTTCACCTTTGGTGGTTTCACGCTGCAATTTCCAGTCGGCTTTCGTTTCCGCGACATCCAGACCACCCTCGAACATGAAGGCGAGCCGGTTACCCTGAAAATCCGCCGCCGCGATGTCCGCTCTCGGCAAACCTTGGAGCAGTTGTTCGAGGCTGCGATCCAGGCGTTGCGTGAATTGAACCCGCAACTGCGCGTGATCCGCCAGCGTGACTGCTACGTGGCCGGCAATCCGGCCAAAGCCGTGGATTTTCACTTCAATGCCGGCCATGAACCCCGACATGGGCGGATGGTCGGGGCACTGGTGCCGGTCGAGGGTAGCGACTCGCTGCAATGGCTGGATATCTCCTGCGTGATCGACCCGACCCGACCGAGCCTCAGCCAATGGCTGACCGACTTTGACCGTATGCTCGACGGCCTTGCATTGCGCTGACCCGAACGTTTTTCGTTATCAGGAATTTTCATCACATGGATTATGAATTGCAGGAAGGCGGCATCACGCTGCCGGCAGGTTTCGAGGACCGTACGGTCAATATGTTCGTTCTGGGGGCCAGTGTTCCAGCACCGTTGAGCATCACCATCTCGCGGGACACCCTGCTGCCGGACGAAGCCCTGCAAGCGTATGTGGATCGCCAGGTCAAGATGTTGACCTCCAAGCTGCGCGGCTATACCCGCATGGGCAACAAGCCCGTCTCGCTTTCCACGACCGCGCCGATTCCCGGCATCCAGATCGACGCCTACTACATGAACCAAGGGCGCCCGCTGTACCAGCGTCAAGCCGCCTTCATCATCAGCCCCGGGCGTGCATTGATCTTTTCGACCACTGCGCAGGCCGATTTCAGCCCTCAGCAAAACCAGGACTGGGACAACCTGCTGGCCAGCTTCACCCCACGTAACCCCGACGTCACCAGCGCCGAGCCCGGCGAACAGGAGTAACCCCTCATGTTCGAAGCGGCCAGGTTCGGCGACGAGATTTCGCACACCAGCGCGCTGGGGGGCTTCCTGATCGGAGCGGCCCTGGGGATCGCGCTGGTGGCCACGGTGGCCATCGCCACGTTCACATGCGGGTTCGGCGTGGCCTTGCTGGCCGGTCTCGCGGCAGGTGTAGGGGGCAGCTTGCTGGTTGCCGCAGGGGAGGCGATAGGCAAAATGTTCTCATCCCCCTCAGGGACGATAACCACTGCCTCCCCCAACGTCTTCATCAACAGCCGCAAGGCCGCGCGCGTCGAAAAAAGCATCGGTGCCTGCGACAAGCACCCAGGGCCGGTGCAGATCGCCGAAGGCTCGACCAACGTCTTCATCAACAGCGTGGCCGCCGCACGCAATGGCGACAAGCTGACTTGCGGCGCGACCATTACCAGCGGCTCGGACAACGTCATCATCGGCGGCGGTACCTACCGTTACCTGCCGGTAGATGATGAAGTACCTGAATGGCTACGCACCACCGTCGATGTGCTGATGGCCATCGCGGGTGCTGCCGGCGGTATCGCGCAGTTGATCAAGGCCGGTAGCCAGGCCGGTATGAAGGCCATCATGCCGTGCGTGGCCAAGTTCACCGCCGGGTTCGTGGCCGGCGAGGTGGCCAGCCGTTATGTGGTCGGCCCCGCGATCGAGCGTGCCGTGGGCGGCCTGGTGGGCAACCCGGTCGACCTCACGACTGGGCGCAAGGTCATTCACGACGAAGTCGATTTCAACCTCCCGGGCCTCATGCCGATCGAATGGTCGCGCTTCTACGCCAGCGACCTGACCGTCGACAGCGTACTCGGCCGTGGTTGGGTGCTGCCTTGGGAGCAGAGCCTGCGCCGCAGCGGTAGCTTCATCTACCTGACCGACAACCAGGGCCGCGAAGTCCCCTTCGTCACCCTGCAACCGGGCGAGCGCATCTACAACCCCCACGAGCAGGTGTACCTGGTGTGCACCGAGGGCGGCCACTACCTCCTACAGACCCTCGACAACCTGTTCTTCTACTTCGGTGAAGTGCCAGACACCAACACAGAAGTCCCGCTGCAACGCATCGAGAACGCCCTCGGCCACTTCCTGCACTTCACCCGTACACCCGAAGGCAGGCTGACCGACATCAGCGCCACCGGTGGCATCCGCGTGCACCTGCACTACGACAACCCGCTGGGCCGCCTGACCGACATCAAGCGCGTGGTGAACAACGAAGCGGTGGAAACGCTCACCCAGTACCGCTACGACGAACACGGCCAACTGAGCGAAGTGATCAACCGAAACGGCGATTCGGTGCGCGGCTTCATTTACGCCGAAGGGCTGATGACCAGCCACAGCAACGCGCTGGGCCTGGGCTGCCACTACCGCTGGGAAACCATTGGCGACAAGCCGCGCGTGGTCGAGCACTGGACCAGCGACGGTGAGCACTATCACTTCCGCTACGACCTGAGCGCCCGCACCAGCTGGGCCACCGACGTGTTTGGTCGCGAGCTGGAAGTGCAGTACAACGCCGACCATCGCGTGGTTGCCAGCCGGGACTATGGTGGCGAGCGCTATGCCATCGAGCTGGACGAACACGGCAACATGGTCGGGCTAGGCCTGCCGGACGGCAACAAACTCGCCTTCAAGTACGATGAATATGCCCGCCTGCTGGAGGAAATTGACCCGCTGGGCCGCAAGACCACCTATGAGTATCACCACCTGACCACCCTGGTGACGCAGGTCAGCTACCCGGACGGCAGCACCTGGCGAGCGCGCTACGACGACAAGGGCAACCTGCTCGCCGAATTCGATGCCCTCGGCCAGATGACCGAGTACCTGAACAGCGACGATGGCCTGCCGCATACCATCATCGACGCGACCTACAAGTCCAAGTACCTGTGGTGGAACACCCAGGCCCAGGTCGAGCGTTACCAGGACTGCTCGGGCAAGAGCACCTACTACCGCTACGACGAGCGCCAGCACCTGGTCGCCGTCACCGACGCGCTGAACCAGACGACCACGCTGGAGCGCAAGCCGGACGGTGAGGTGCTGAAGATTACCCACCCGGACGGCACCTCGGAAACCTTCACCTACAACGCCTTCGGCCAGGTGCTCAGCCACACCGACGGCAAGGGCCAGACCACCCGCCTGCTGCGCACTGCCCGGGGTTTGCCGAGCAGCCGCCAGGATGCCAAGGGCCAGCGAATTCGCTACGAGTACGACAAAGCCATTCGCCTGACCGCGTTGGTCAACGAGAACAACGCGACCTACAGCTTTGCCTACGATGCGTCGGACCGGTTGGTCGAAGAAGTACGGGTGGATAACCTGACCCGGCGGTTCAGCTACAACGTCGGAGGTCATCTCACCCGACTGGATGAGATTGGCTACGGCGAAAACGCCGAACGCCCGGAACGGCACACGCTGTTCGAGCGTGACAGCATTGGCCGGTTGGTCGCCAAGATCAACCGCGATGCGAGCCAGACCTTCGCGTACGACGATGGCGACCGGTTG
The DNA here is from genome assembly GCF_020151015.1 of Pseudomonas sp. p1(2021b). Classification (NCBI taxonomy): domain Bacteria; kingdom Pseudomonadati; phylum Pseudomonadota; class Gammaproteobacteria; order Pseudomonadales; family Pseudomonadaceae; genus Pseudomonas; species Pseudomonas sp. p1(2021b). Next base: position 2,679,710 of record NZ_CP083746.1, on the reverse strand, counting down.
CTGAGCATCGAACGGCAACCGACCGGGATCGGTAAGCAGCTTGGGGTCACGGAAGAGAAGCTGGAGTACGCCTACGATCTGCTCGGCCGGCTGACGAAAGAAATCACCCCCAACGGCACACTCGGCTACGAATACGACCCGCTCAGCAACCTGACCACGCTGACATTGCCGGACGGCCGCAAGGTCAACCACCTGTACTACGGCAGCGGGCACCTGCACCAGCTGAACCTGGATGGCCAGGTGATCAGCGACATGGAGCGCGATGACCTGCACCGCGAGGTGTACCGGACCCAGGGCAAGCTCACCAGTTGCTTTGGTTATGACGCGATGGGGCGCAAGGCCTGGCAGTTCGCGTCGAGCTTGCCAGCCGACAAGCTCTCGCAGGTGCACAACACTGGCATCAATACCTCGCTGCTGGTGGAGCATGCCTACAACCCGATCCACCGCCGTTATCAGTACGACCCTGCGGGTGAACTGGTGCGCACGCTGGACAAGCTGCGCGGCGAAATCAAATACGAGTACGAAGCCAACGGCCAATTACGCAGCCGCGATACCGGCTCGCTGATTGGTAGCGAAGAGTTTCGTTACGACGCGGCGGCCAACCGGTTGGACTTCAACGCGCGCCAGTTCGATAAGGTCAAGGACAACCGGATCAAACAGTGGCGGGATCAGGAATACAGCTACGATCCGTGGGGCAACCTGATCGAGAAGCGCTCGGGGCACAGCACGCTGCAGAGCTTTGCCTATGACTGCGAAAACCGATTGGTGCGGGCAGAAACAACGGTCAATGGCAAGCTGGAAAGCACCGGGCACTATCGTTATGACAGCTTGGGGCGGCGGGTTGCGAAGCAGTCGGAAATCAACGGCGAGGTCGAGCAGAAACGCTTCCTCTGGCAAGGGTTGCGGATGTTGCGTGAGGAGACGCCGGGGCAGAGCATTCTGTATTTCTATGAGCCAGGGAGTTACGCGCCCTTGGCACGTGTCGATCAAGTCGAAGGGGAAGGGCAGAAGGTCTACTACTTCCATACTGATCAGATCGGCACGCCGCTGGAACTCACGGACAGTGACGGCAAGATCGTTTGGCAGGCTACGTATCGATCGTGGGGTTCGATAGAGCAACTGACTGTCGATGAGGTCGAACAAAATCTGCGCTTTCAGGGACAGTATTTCGATGACGAGACGGGACTGCACTACAATACCTTCCGTTACTACGATCCCGAGATCGGGCGCTTTGCCACTCAGGATCCTATTGGACTTCTTGGAGGAATCAACCTTTACCAATATGTTGTCAATCCACTCGGTTGGTTAGATCCACTAGGATGGGCTGGAAATCCTGCTAATGCTACGCATATCGCATACGAAGGTGTCAAGGATGGTAAGCCTTATATTGGTTACGCAAGTAAGCCAGGACTAGGTCATTCAGCCCAAGATGTGCTGGACTATCGATATTCAAGTACTGCGCACTTTGATGTGGCGCCTGAGCCATTCTTTGTCGGTGATGGCCAGGCTGGAAAAGATACTGCAAGGGGATTGGAACAAAGGGTGTTTGAGGATAGAGGTGGCCTCAAAGGAACATCTAATAAACAAAATCCGGTGGGGGTGAATAATCCTAATAGAGATCGTTATCTCGCGGCTGCTGATGAGCATAGAGCTTCGGGTGGAAAGGCAAAATCTAGTAGAAAGGTGAAAGGGGCTGCATCATGCTGAAGTCTTTGAAGTGGCAGGAAGGTTTGGTTGTAAGCATCAAAGTGGAAGAGGGTTCATACGCTATTTCCCAAATGAGAAACAATCATCTTTTGGAGGTTTTTAATATTTTTACTAGTGATGATGATTGGAAGGGTGTGGATTTAAATAATGTTGATGTGCTGTTCACGATTTTTGTTTCGATAAAAAATATCAAAAATATTTTTTCGCGTGTAGTTTCTAATGAGCTGGTTGCGCCAAATGAACGGCCTGTTGAACGTCGTATGCTTTCAGCAATATTTGGTACTCCAGGGAACACTGGTGCAAAGCTCATAGAGTTGTCGGAGGGGTATTCAAATATTGGTGGGAAAGTAATCAAGGACTCCCTTTCATCTGATGCAGACCTGGAATTGATTCATCGCTATGAACTTTGTGGGATGGTAGGCGATCCCGAGAAAATTGTTTCGCGAATTAAAAACTATCGGGAGACTGGAGTGAACTGGGATCCATCAAAAGAGTTCTTGTTTCCTGGTATCCAGCGGCCATTGCAATAAAATATCGGCTCTAATATGAGGCGCGTCAGTGCGGAGATTTTTTGGAGTCAGTTGCAATATTTGGATGGCGATGATAGTTGCTTGGTTGGCTTGATGCCTATACTGAATGAGTTGGTGGTGGATTTGATAAAGTCGCCTCGTTCTCAATATGGTCTCGCGCTACTTCCGCTATTCAGGAAGTGTTTGGTTAGTATTAATGCGCAGGGGTTGTCGATTGAAACAATTGAAAGAGACTCCTTGCTGGACGTTCTGTATAGACTTGGAGAGCTTGTAGAGATACCGAGAGATAGCTTCTATCTCGAGGCTTGGCGAGGAGATTGGTAGGCGTTGAGTGCTTTTTCTTGATTTTTTGCTGTGGTTTACTTGCTCTTTAAAATATAGGTTTGATTAGAGGGCGGTTTTTCGCCCCCTAATTTAGTTCTCTTTTGCTTTTAGGAAGTTATATGCGGCTGTCGGTATTCTTATAGGCAGCACCGCGAAGTCCCCTTCGTCACCCTGCAACCAGGCGAGCGCATCTACAACCCGCACGAACTGGTGTGCACCGAGGGCGGCCACTACCTCCTGCAGACCCTCGACAACCTGTTCTTCTACTTCGGTGAAGTGCCAGACACCAACACCGAAGTCCCGCTGCAACGCATCGAGAACGCCCTCGGCCATTTCCTGCATTTCACCCGTACAGCCGAAGGCCAGCTGACCGACATCAGCGCCACCGGTGGCATCCGCGTGCATCTGCACTACGACAACCCGCTGGGCCGCCTGACCGACATCAAGCGCGTGGTGAACAACGAAGCGGTGGAAACGCTCACGCAGTACCGCTACGACGAACACGGCCAACTGAGCGAAGTGATCAACCGCAACGGTGATTCGGTGCGCGGCTTCACCTACGCCGAAGGGCTGATGACCAGCCACAGCAACGCGCTGGGCCTGGGCTGCCACTACCGCTGGGAAACCATTGGCGACAAGCCGCGCGTGGTCGAGCACTGGACCAGCGACGGTGAGCACTATCACTTCCGCTACGACCTGAGCGCCCGCACCAGCTGGGCCACCGACGTGTTTGGTCGCGAGCTGGAAGTGCAGTACAACGCCGACCATCGCGTGGTTGCCAGCCGGGACTATGGTGGCGAGCGCTATGCCATCGAGCTGGACGAGCAGGGCAACATGATCGGCCTGGGCCTGCCGGACGGCAACAAACTCGCCTTCAAGTACGACGAGTTCGCCCGCCTGCTCGAGGAAACCGATCCGCTGGGCCGCAAGACCACCTACGAGTATCACCACCTGACCACCCTGGTGACGCAGGTCAGCTACCCGGACGGCAGCACCTGGCGAGCGCGCTACGACGACAAGGGCAACCTACTCGCCGAATTCGATGCCCTCGGCCAGATGACCGAGTACCTGAACAGCGACGATGGCCTGCCGCACACCATCATCGACGCGACCTACAAGTCCAAGTACCTGTGGTGGAACACCCAGGCCCAGGTCGAGCGTTACCAGGACTGCTCGGGCAAGAGCACCTACTACCGCTACGACGAGCGCCAGCACCTGGTCGCTGTTACCGACGCGCTGAACCAGACGACCACGCTGGAGCGCAAGCCGGACGGTGAGGTGCTGAAGATTACCCACCCGGACGGCACCTCGGAAACCTTCACCTACAACGCCTTCGGGCAGGTGCTCAGCCACACCGACGGCAAGGGCCAGACCACCCGACTGCTGCGCACGGCCCGGGGTTTGCCGAGCAGCCGCCAGGATGCCAAGGGCCAGCGAATTCGCTACGAGTACGACAAAGCCATTCGCCTGACCGCGTTGATCAATGAGAACAACGCGACCTACAGCTTTGCCTACGATGCATCGGACCGCTTGGTCGAAGAAGTACGGGTGGACAACCTGACGCGGCGTTTCAGCTATAACACGGGTGGTCATCTCACCCGACTGGATGAGATCGGCTACGGCGAAAATGCCGAACGCCCGGAACGGCACACGCTGTTCGAGCGTGACACCATTGGCCGGTTGGTCGCCAAGATCAACCGCGATGCGAGCCAGACCTTTGCGTACGACGACGGCGACCGGTTACTGAGCATCGAGCGGCAACCGACCGGGATCGGCAAGCAGCTTGGGGTCACGGAAGAAAGGCTGGAGTACGCCTACGATCTGCTCGGCCGGCTGACGAAAGAAATCACGCCCGCCGGCACGCTCAGTTATGAATACGACCCGCTCAGCAACCTGACCACCCTGACATTGCCGGACGGCCGCAAGGTCAACCACCTGTACTACGGCAGCGGGCACCTGCACCAACTGAACCTGGACGGTCAGGTGATCAGCGACATGGAGCGCGACGACCTGCACCGTGAGGTGTATCGGACCCAGGGCAAGCTCACCAGTTGCTTTGGCTACGATGCGATGGGGCGCAAGGCTTGGCAGTTTGCCTCGACCTTGCCTGCAGACAAGCTGTCACAGGTGCACAACACAGGCATTAACACGTCGCTGCTGGTGGAGCATGCCTACAACCCGATCCATCGACGTTACCAGTACGACCCGGCCGGTGAGCTGGTGCGCACCCTCGACAAGCTGCGTGGCGAGATCAAGTACGAGTACGAAGCCAACGGCCAGTTGCGTAGCCGTGATACCGGCTCGCTGGTGGGCAGTGAAGAGTTCCGCTATGACGCGGCGGCCAATCGGCTGGACTTCAATGCGCGGCAGTTCGACAAGGTCAGGGACAACCGGATCAAGCAGTGGCGCGATCAGGAGTACCGCTACGATCCGTGGGGCAACCTGATCGAGAAGCGCTCGGGGCACAGCAAGCTGCAGACCTTTGCCTATGACTGCGAGAACCGGCTGGTGCGGGCGGAAACGTACGTCAATGGCAAGCTGGAGAGTACCGGGCAGTACCGGTACGATAGCCTTGGGCGACGGGTGGCCAAGCGGGCGAAGATCAATGGCCAGGTCGAACAGAAACGCTTCCTGTGGCAAGGCTTGAGGATGCTGCGGGAAGAGACACCTGGGCAGAGCATCTTGTATGTGTACGAGCCGGGTAGCTACGCGCCTTTAGCGCGGGTTGATCGGGTGGAAGGGGAGGAGCAGAAGCTTTATTACTTCCATACGGACCAGATTGGTACACCGCTGGAGCTGACGGATAGCGATGGCAAGATCGTTTGGCAAGCCATGTATCGTGCATGGGGGACGGTAGAGCTTTTCGCTGTCAACGAAATTGAGCAGAATTTGCGCTTTAAAGGGCAGTACTTTGATTCAGATACAGGTCTGCACTACAACACATTTAGATACTATGACCCTGAGATAGGCCGATTTATTAGCCAAGACCCAATTGGTTTGGGGGGGGCTGGAATCTTTACAAATACGTAGCCAACCCAATCGCTTGGGTGGATCCACTTGGGCTGGACGCATTAAGCACTCTCGCAGAGCGAGGGTATTCTGGTGTAACGAAAACACTGGGTGGAGGGTTAGATTATGCTGGTAGTAATGCGCTTTATGCGAAAAAGCCTAATGTCAATCCTATAGTTACAATCGAGTACACAGGGGACTATATTAAGGATTTTGAAGCGGCGAATAAGGCCGCTGAATTGAATCAAAAAACGACCCCGCGTGGCTATGTTTGGCACCATCTGGATGACTATGATCCTAAGACTAACAAAGGTACTATGCAGCTAGTGGAGCAGAGAGCTCACCAAGGCGTTCCTCATAAAGGAGGAGTGGCCCAGTACAAGGCGGCAACTGGGAAGTCTTATACATTCCCTGCTAGGAAACCGGCGGCAGCAAAAAAGGTAGGAGGGACTGCATGTTAGATCTAGAAGAGTCTGAATCGAGTATTGATATGGGGGATTTCTCCCAGATTGAGTTTCTGGCTGGAGGAAAGCTTCCGCCTCTATTTAAGAGTATTTATCTTAAGAATAATGGCGGTTTCCCTGAGGCGACCGAGGTCGAAGGTGATGAGTATGTGTTTAGTATAAATGGTTTCAACCCCATAAAGTTTGGTAAGCTGCCGATAGAAAAATTAATGCAGGAATATATAAATCAAGATAGCGACCTTGAAGGTTATGTTCCTTTTGCATATGATGATGGCGGAAACAGCTTTATGCTTTCTTTAAAGAAAGAAGATGCCGGGGTGGTGTATTTATGGATTCAAGGTGAAATGCGTTTAGAGAAAGTTTGTTCGGGCTTTGATGACTTTATAAACTCACTTCGTGTAGGCTAAGAAAACTCCGAACAAGTTGCCCATCAGCCGGAAGTGGACGGCTTGGAGATGCCGAAAAGCCCGATTTTCAGCCGCTGATTATTGGAAAACCAAGGCACAGCCTTGGTTTTCTGCCCTCACGGGCGCACCTCTCCCGTTCCAGGCAATAATTGCCGGCGTACCATCCACAGATTCGACAGGGCAAACAGCGTGGTCAGTTGCGCCGCGTTCTTGGCCAAGCCACGGAAGCGGGTTTTCACATAGCCGAATTGGCGCTTGATCACACGGAATGGATGTTCGACCTTCGCTCGCGCCTGCGCTTTGACCTTTTCGATCTTGCGTCTGGCTTTGTAGAGCACGCTTCGTTTGCTCAAGTGTTTATAGGTGCTACGACGAGCCGCAATCTGCCAGATCACCGGCCTTCCTTCATGCTCCGGCCGCTTCTGCAGCAGGTGATGCGCAGCATGGTTTCCAGTGGATACGGCTTGCGGCCACCGTCAGCCTTTGGGTAGTGAGGCTCGATCAACGCCACCAACCCGCTCCACGGAACCACCTGCTCCATCTCGGCCAGGAAACGCTCGCGACGGGTTTGCTTGCGCTTACCGGCGTACTCGAAATCGGAAAAGCTCATTTGGCTCATGGGATGGCGGGCTTGTAGAAGGCGGTTGGACGGAGGGCTATTTCAGCACAGGTCAGATGGCCTGTGCTGACTTGATCGGAGAGTCCCTAAGCGCGGTGATCAACCCTAACGGCGACACCGTGCGCCGCTTCAGCTACGCCGAAGGGCTGATGACCAGCCACAGCAACGCGCTGGGCCTGGGCTGCCACTACCGCTGGGAAACCATTGGCGACAAGCCGCGCGTGGTGGAGCACTGGACCAGCGACGGTGAGCACTACCATTTCCGCTACGACCTGAGCGCCCGCACCAGTTGGGCCACCGACGTGCTCGGCCGCGAGCTGGAAGTGCAGTACAACGCCGACCATCGCGTGGTTGCCAGCCGGGACTATGGTGGCGAGCGCTATGCCATCGAGCTGGACGAGCAGGGCAACATGATCGGCCTGGGTCTGCCAGACGGCAACAAACTCGCCTTCAAGTACGACGAGTTCGCCCGCCTGCTGGAGGAAACCGACCCGCTGGGGCGCAAGATCCAGTACGAGTATCACCACCTGACCACCCTGGTGACCCAGGTCAGCTACCCGGATGGCAGCACCTGGCGAGCGCGCTACGACGACAAGGGCAACCTACTCGCCGAATTCGATGCCCTCGGCCAGATGACCGAGTACCTGAACAGCGACGATGGCCTGCCGCACACCATCATCGATGCGAACTTCAAGTCCAAGTACCTGTGGTGGAACGCCTACGCCCAGGTCGAACGCTTCGAGGACTGCTCGGGCAAGAGCACCTACTACCGCTACGACGAGCGCCAGCACCTGGTCGCCGTCACCGACGCGCTGAACCAGACCACCACGCTGGAGCGCAAACCGGACGGTGAGGTGCTGAAAATCACCCATCCGGACGGCACCTCGGAAACCTTCACCTACAACACCCTCGGCCAGGTAATCGCACACACCGATGGCAAGGGCCAGACCACCCGACTGCTGCGCACGGCCCGGGGTTTGCCGAGCAGCCGCCAGGATGCCAAGGGCCAGCGAATTCGCTACGAGTACGACAAAGCCATTCGCCTGACCGCGTTGATCAATGAGAACAACGCGACCTACAGCTTTGCCTACGATGCATCGGACCGCTTGGTCGAAGAAGTACGGGTGGACAACCTGACGCGGCGTTTCAGCTATAACACGGGTGGTCATCTCACCCGACTGGATGAGATCGGCTACGGCGAAAATGCCGAACGCCCGGAACGGCACACGCTGTTCGAGCGTGACAGCATTGGCCGGTTGGTCGCCAAGATCAACCGCGATGCGAGCCAGACCTTCGCGTACGACGACGGCGACCGGTTGCTGAGCATCGAGCGGCAACCGACCGGGATCGGCAAGCAGCTTGGGGTCACGGAAGAGAAGCTGGAGTACGCCTACGATCTGCTGGGCCGGCTGACGAAAGAAATCACGCCCACCGGCACACTCGGCTACGAGTACGATCCACTCAGCAATCTGACCACCCTAACATTGCCGGACGGCCGCAAGGTCAACCACCTGTACTACGGCAGCGGGCACCTGCACCAGTTGAACCTGGACGGTCAGGTGATTAGCGATATGGAGCGCGATGACCTGCACCGCGAGGTGTATCGGACTCAGGGCAAGCTCACCAGTTGCTTCGGTTATGACGCCATGGGGCGCAAGGCCTGGCAATTCGCCTCGACCTTGCCAGCCGACAAGCTCTCGCAAGTGCACAACACCGGCATCAATACTTCATTGCTGGTGGAGCATGCCTACAACCCGATCCACCGCCGTTATCAGTACGACCCGACGGGTGAACTGGTACGCACGCTCGACAAGCTACGCGGCGAGGTCAAATACGAATACGAAGCCAACGGCCAGCTCCGCAGCCGCGATACCGGCTCGCTGATAGGTAGCGAAGAGTTTCGTTACGACGCGGCGGCCAACCGACTCGATTTCAACGCGCGCCAGTTCGACAAGGTCAAGGACAACCGGATCAAGCAGTGGCGGGACCAGGAGTACCGCTACGATCCGTGGGGCAACCTGATCGAGAAGCGCTCGGGGCACAGCACGCTGCAGTATTTTGCCTATGACTGCGAAAACCGGCTGGTACGTGCCGAGACATTGGTCAATGGCAAGCTGGAGAGTATCGGGCACTACCGTTACGACAGCTTGGGGCGGCGAGTAGCGAAGCAGTCGGAAAGCAACGGCGAAGTCGAGCAGAAGCGCTTCCTCTGGCAAGGGCTGCGGATGCTGCGTGAGGAGACGCCGGGGCAGAGCATTCTGTATTTCTATGAGCCAGGGAGTTACGCGCCACTGGCACGGGTCGATCAAGTCGAAGGAGAAGGGCAGAAGGTCTACTACTTCCATACTGACCAGATTGGCACGCCGTTGGAACTGACGGATAGCGAAGGTGGGATCGTTTGGCAGGCGACGTATCGTTCGTGGGGGGAGACTGAGCAATTAGCCGTCAATGAGATTGAGCAGAACGTGCGATTCCAAGGCCAGTATTTTGATGCTGAAACAGGTTTCCACTATAACACATTTAGGTACTTTGACTCAGAGGTTGGCAGGTTTATTACTCAAGATCCAATTGGATTGGCTGGAGGGCGAAACTTATATAGTTATGCACCAAATGCAACTGGCTGGGTGGATCCGCTGGGCTGGTGTTCCAAAACTCTCGGAAAAAATATGGAAAGTAGCGGAATGGTACGACCGCAGAACACTGCCGCTCACCACATTGTCGGAGATACCGCCAAATTGGCCGCCCCTGCAAGGGCTATCTTGAATAAGCATGGGATTGATGTTGATGGCGCGGCAAATGGAGTATTCTTGCCGAATAGGTTCAATACCGATGTAGGCGTGCCAGGGATACTACATAATGGTAAACATCCGAATAGTTACTTTGAGTCTGTTAACGAGATTCTAGCTAATGCTGATGCCGCTGGTGGCAAGGATGCTGTGCTAAAAGCAATTGGGAATATCAGGCAAAAGCTCTTGAATGCTCCTAGAAATTCAAATTGGAAAGACATTTTTGGATAATTATGAAATATTACTCTATAACTCAGGATAGTAAATTTAAAACTTTAATAGGTAAAGATGGCGATCTTTCATTGCATGCTGCTGCGCAGCAATATGCCTTTGGCAATGATGTCAAATCTTTGTTTGCAAACCAATATGAACTAGATTTCAATCCTGATGATAAGAAAAAGAAAGACGCCTCGGATATATTTACTTTCTTTAAGCCTGTGCTCATTGTGACGTCTAAGGCCAAAATTATATTCCGCTCCGTGGCTCCCAACTCTATTGAGGATGTAGGTGTGTTGTCCCCAAATTCAGATCATTCTGGAATTTTGGTTCAGACGGTTCTGGATGGCGCGCTTAATAGAGAGCTATCGGAGTTTGATGAGTACCCCAATGGTTTAGTTGTTTATAGGGTTGTGCTTAATGCTCTTGCGGTGCAAGGATGTGATGTTTTTCGGGTGGCTGAAAGTCCGCTTTCCATTTTCGTGTCTGATAAATTTGTTGATGCGGCCAAGGATAGCGGGTTGAAGGGTTTGGATTTAAGGGAGATTAGAGTGGTTTGATAGTATTTCTACGTGAAATTTCGTAGTAAATTGCTTCTTAAAAACCAAATTAAGAAGAGCTGAGCTGTGGGCCTCACTCCGACATCAGCGCCACCGGCGGCACGCGGGTGCACCTGCACTACGACAACCCGCTGGGCCGGCTGACCGACATCAAGCGCGTGGTGAACAACGAAGCGGTGGAAAGTACCGCTACGACGAACACGGCCAACTGAGCGAAGTGATCAACCGCAACGGTGATTCGGTGCGCGGCTTCACCTACGCCGAAGGGCTGATGACCAGCCACAGCAACGCGCTGGGCCTGGGCTGCCACTATCGCTGGGAAACCATTGGCGACAAGCCGCGCGTGGTCGAGCACTGGACCAGCGACGGTAAGCACTACCATTTCCGCTACGACCTGAGCGCCCGCACCAGTTGGGCCACCGACGTGCCCGGCCGCGAGCTGGAAGTGCAGTACAACGCCGACCATCGCGTGGTTGCCAGCCGGGACTATGGTGGCGAGCGCTATGCCATCGAGCTGGACGAGCAGGGCAACTTGATCGGTCTGGGCCTGCCGGACGGCAACAAACTCGCCTTCAAGTACGATGAATATGCCCGTCTGCTGGAAGAAATCGACCCGCTGGGCCGCAAGATCGCCTATGAGTATCACCAATTTACTATTTGAGGAGTTATTCGAACGTAATGAAAGTGGCCGCTTGACAGCTCAATCGCACGCCGACAAATCTTCGAATACGACGACGCCGACTGCTGTACATTCAGGGCAAAGCAAAGCTCAAGCGCTGAGCGTAACTGACTCACATCACAACAAACATATGTATCTGGGTGCATGCTAGATGAAATCCTATAATATTGAGCGGTATCAAAAGGTTCATGTTTGGGTGGGTACTAATTTTTCTTCGGAGGTGGACTACCTAAAGTATTTTGAATTAGACCACTCTGTGGATTTGGATGACCCGGCATATAAGGTTTGTGGGTTTTGTAGAGATATTGGTGTTGAATGGTATGATGAGGATTTTATAGGGATCATGCCAAGAAGGGCAGAAGAAGTAAGTTTGGATGAGATTTTGATGGACTCTGCAGTTGATTCTGAACATATTAATTCTTTGAAAGCAGAGTGCTTGAGGCTTGGGATTAATAAAGCTAATGCAATTTTTTGGTATTCTGATGCGGGGGCAAATATTTCTAAGCCGCTAAAATTGAATTATAATGGCTTGAAATATGTAGGGCTGTATGAAGGCGAGTGACCGTCTGAAATAAGGAGAGTTGGCTCTGTCAAATGTAGGCGAAGACAGTATTTTACGGAATTTCAATAATGCGATCAATTCAAAAATCATCAAAAATAAGTCGTTCGATGATCCGCTGGTGTCTGCTTTAAAGTAACTTTGTGGGTTTCTTTTAGGGGCGGCTTTCACGATTTATTGGATGGTGATTAGTGCGAGATAGAGGGGGTGGCATGTGCGACTTGGATTTCACGCTGTGCAGTATTCCTATGCTTTTGGCTCGTAATGAAAGTGCTGCATATCAATCTCAGATTGTCGAGCGTTATACTGTGATAATGGAATTTCTGTGATCGCATAAGATAATTAACATTAACCCTTTCGACGAAAGGGGTCAGCTCAAAATGGATCTGGTAGTCAAGAAGTCTGATGTTGCCGAAAAATGTCTAGAGCTATTTAAGAAATCTATTCCTGCTTGGCATTCATTTGTTGATAAAGGCGGAAATGTTAAAGATATCAACAAGCTAGAAAGGGCTTTGGCTAAGCTTTAGTTTTCTGTCTTGTGGTTAAGTTAGGAGCGAGCGCTAAGGAAATACTTACTTTTCTTAGGGGGCTGAAAGTGAAAATATCAATGGTGTAGTAAGCGGTTCTATTGAGATTGTGAATTTCAGGGAGAGGTTGTAGAAGTTTTTTCTCCAAAAAAGGAAGGGTTTGCTCTGGTTCGTGATCGAAAGAGTTAAGAACGACTACTCAGGCACTCAGTCGAGGCGTTGAGCGACTTTGTTCTGGTTGGGTAGACATAGTTTCAGAGGGGCTGCAGGAGGGATGAAGTGATTAAATTGAATGATATAGTTGAAGATATCAAAAATACATTTACAGGGAGAAAGTTTTTCTTTGATCGCGCGGAGGTTTCGGCAGGTATTGTCTTGCCTGAGGCGTGGGAGAGTTTTGGGCTGCGTCTCGACGATGCTCCCGCATATCCTGATAGCTGGCAGTCGTATTCTACTGAGTTCCCTTCAGTCATTGCGCTGCTAAATAATAGTCTGCTGGGTACCGTTTTGCTGGCTGATGATAAGTTGGAGCTGTTGTATGTTTTCCATGATGCGAACGGCTTCTATTATTATATAGGTGGGTTACCTGTTGAAGGGGTTGCGACTGATAAGGAAATGTTTGAGGCTCTTCCCATAAAACTTCAGAGTTTTTATCGGGAAGTTCATGATGGATATACATTTTTCCCTGCGCGCTCAATGGGGCCACAGAGCCTAAGTGATATTTCGCGTGTGTCGGACTTCATTGACGAAGAAGACGTTTCGTTTGCGGACAGCTGGATTACCCTATTTTCGAATGGTGGTGGAGACTTTGTCGCGATAGATATGGAGGCGGAAAAATCTTCGGAAGGCTTAATATGGTGGCATGAAAATCCTACGACGCCAGAGTATGGAGTTGATATTTTCGAAATAATGGATGCTTGGATGACCGTATTCTTGGAAGGCACCAGGTCTCGCGAAGAGTTAATTGCTAATTTTTACTGATTCTTCTTGAGTTAGTACTCCAGTCATGGCATGAATAATAATCAGGCTTCATTGGTGTTTCACCTACGCGATAGCAATGCCTGGGCCTGTGCTTCTACTACAACAGGGAAACCATTGGCGACAAGCTGCGGGCGATGGAGCCCTGAATCAGCGACGGCTTGCTCTACCATTTCGGCCAAATGCTGTAAGGGGATTGAATTTTTCATTTTTGGGGAGGCAAAATGGCTGTTCCTAGCGCTCAATGTAAAATGGTGGCGAAGCACGCATTGCGAGTTTTTGGCGGTCAACTCAAGGTGCAAGCTTATTATGATGATGCTAGAACTTTGTCGATTGATTTGTTGACAACGCTTGACTCGCTACATGCAGGTGTAAAATCCATTGGTACTATAGGCCTATCCGAGATTCCTTTATTAACAGCCGATGGAAATGAATTCGGCACGCGGGTGGAGCTTTGTGCCGGAGCATTGACTCAAGAAACCTATTGGGAGAATGCGGTAGCGTCGGCTGCGTTTCATATCAGAAAACAGCAGGCCGCAGTCATGCCTGGGGACGTGGTTCGTGATATCTTTAGCGAGTATCTAGTGCGGCCGAAAATGCCTCATATTTATCTAACGATACCGTTTATGTGGAACGACTCCTACTTTCCTGAGCTTCAGTATTCAACTTTGAAAGTTAACTGGCTGCAATGTATCGCCATCTATGAAGAAGAGCGGGTTTTCATAGAGCAGTATGGTGGTGATGTTTTTGATAATCTCCTATCTGAACAGGAGATAAACACGTTAGATTGCAATAGGCCGCGAATCGTTTTTTCTGATTAATTATTTCTTAGAGGAGTGCGTGAGCTATATAGATGTTTTCGAGCGGTCGACAGAATATGGATCGGGTGATGAACTTAGAAAGCTTCAAGGATGAGGTTGTTAGGAGGTTTGCGGACGAGCGCTCCGAGACCTCTGGAAAGCGGCCCCCACCCTTTGCAGTAGAGGGCCCTACCAAAACGCTCACCCGCACTCACCGCTGCTCACGCGTCCCCAACACATCTCGAATATTGTCCACCACATTACTGTCCTTGATCACATCGCTCAGCCAGCCTTCCAACGGCATATTGCCCCATTTGATAGCGCGTTCGATCAAGTAGGGCACCGGGCTCTGGGGTTCGCTCTGCTTGAAGAATTGGGCAATGCCCGCAAGCATGGTGAAGGCTTCGTCGCGGGTCAGTGGTGTGGTGCGCATTTGCGCAGGGGCGGGGGCCTGTGCGGGTGTCGTCATCGGTTCACCTGGTTCGGCGGCAGGGGCGGGCGTGGTGCTCGGTTCAGGCGTGGCCACGGTGGCAGGGTGCAGCTCGACGCCGCGGTCCTTGAGCAGTTTCTCGGCCAGCTGGCTGGCCCTTGACAGCATGTCGGCGAGGCTGGCGAAGCTGGGTGCTTCGTGGCCGAACAGGCGGTCGATGGTCACTTGCAGGCGGTTGCAGGTCTGCAGGCTTTCGGCAATCTGCAGGGCTTTGTTGCGCAGGTGCTCGGTGTCGGTAAGGGCGACCGAGCGCTGGAAGATCTCGGCGTTGATCTTGCCTTCGTCCAGTGCGGTTTGCATGGCCTTGGCATTTTGCAAGGCGAGGTTTTCTACGTGGCGTGATTCGTCATAGCGCAGCACGCCGAAATTCTGCCCTTGGGTAATGGGCAAGCCACCGGTGATGTCGGTGAGGGTCGTCTTCAGCCAGGACAGCCGCGCGGCGCGCTCGTCCAGGCCGTCTTCGAGGGATGGGTAGGCGGTTTCCCAGAAGCCTTCCAGGATGCGCTCGGTCAGTTCCAGGCCGAAGGTGATGCCTTGGAAGTGCTCACGCTGGGCCAGGCCCTCGCTGAGCCAGGCCACCAGCATCAGGTCCTTGCTCTGGTGGGCGAGCCCTTCGGCTGAGAGGGCAATGGCCTTTTCCCAGTCGGCGGTCTTCAGGTCTGTTTGCCAGTCGCCCTGGGTAAGGTAGTCAGGGTCTGCCCGGCGCGCCTCCTTGATCTGGTCGAACAAGGCGGAGAAGCTCAAGTCTTCGCCGCTGCCACCGTCGATCGGCGCGGCCAGCTCGGCCAGCGAAAGGTCGTTGAGGGTTTCAGGCATAAGGCACTCTGGTCAGGGAAGGAGAAGCGCGCCGGCCAGGCCGGCACGCTGCGGATATGGGCCGCTTGCGCGGCCCATGGCAAAGCGAACGCTTAGGCGAACACTTTGTTCGCGGTGCGGTCCCAGCCACCAACGATGTTGCCGCCAGCCTGGCCGTCGGTACGGTTCTGCTGGGTGTAGGTGGTCTTGATGCGAGCGAAGTTGAAGCTGATTTCTTCGATCGGCAGGTCGCTGACCGCTTTGTCTTCACCGGACTGGTTGCCACCGGCGACGAAACGCACCGACGACACCACGACTTCTTCCATGTCGATGGTCAGGTAGGTCACCTTGTCACCACCGGCACGGTTGACGTTGAGCTTCAGCTTGGCAATGTGCTTGCCGGTGCAGCAGTGTTCGAACAGCTTGGCCGAGGCCTTGTCGACATACTTGCGGATCTTGAAGTCGCTCAGGGCGACACGCTCGGAGGATGCACCGCCCGAGGAGCTGGCGGTCGCCGAGGTGGCCTGGGTGGCGCCGTACTCGTAGCCCAGCACTTCGATCCAGTCCTTGTGTTTGTCATCCAGCACTTCGCCTGGGATGCCGTCGATTTGGATATACGCGTCAAATGCCATTGTGAAACTCTCCATTTACATCAGTGAAGGGGCGCTCATGCGTCCCTTGGTTTTGACCCCTGCGAACGTGTCGGCAGGGGTAGCTTGCCGCCCTCCAGGCTTCCTCCTGTGAGGCCCGGATGGCCGGTTCTTGCCGCGTGGCCTCAGTTCAGGCCGCGCACTTCGATCTCTACCCGACGGTTGGGCTCCAGGCACTTGATCAACTGCGCGCGCGGTTGCTGCATGTCGCAGTTGACCAGGGGCTTGCGGCTGCCTTCGCCGCGGGCATCCACCAGCTCGGCCGGCACGCCCTTGCCGACCAGGTAGGTGCGGATGGTCTGTGCCCGTTGTTTCGAAACCTGCAGGTTGCCCTGGGTATCGCCGAGCTGGTCGGCGTGGCCGGAGATGATGATCTTGCCGATGTTGGGGGTGTTCAGCAGCTTGCTGGCGATGGCGCTCAGCTGGTTCTGACCTTCGTTGCGCAGGCTCTGGAAGTCGGCGCGGCCAAAGGCGAACAGGGTGTCGGACTCCAGGGTGATGGTCTCGATCGAGCGCAGCGACTGGGCCTGCAGGCTGTTGATGTAGTTGCGCGAGCTCGACATCAGGAAGGCGTTGTCGAGGATGCGCGGTACGTCCGGCTCGCGAATCTGGTCGCTGTAGAAGGTGATCTGGCGGCTGGCGTACAGGTAGTCCTGGTTGCCTTGGGTGTCGCCGGCGCTGGCCGCCATGCTCTTGCCGGTATGGCGGGCGATGGCCGGGTACCAGTAGTCCGGCAGGCGTGCCTTGAGGAGTGCCGGGTCGGCCTTTTCCCGCTGGGCAGGCGAGAGCATCACATAGGTATCCAGGGCGGCCTTGCCGAACTCGGCGATCGACTGGGCGCGGTTGTCATGGGGCAGGGCTTCGGCCTCGACGCTGTCCACGCCTGTCACCGGCTGCAAGGTGTTGGTGTTGCGCTGGTAGACCTTGAGCGTGGTCAGCAGGTACAGGGTACGGGTGAGGTTGTCGGCCGTGGGCTTGAGCATCACGTTCTGCAGGGTAGCGAAGTAGCGGCTGCGTACCAGCGGCTCCACGGCATGGCCCTGGTACAAGCCCAGGCGCATGCGCAGCGGTACACCATGCTGGCGGTGCTGCTGGAAGTAGTGCTCGGTCCAGAAGCGCAGGCGGTCGAGGCTGCGCCAGGCGGTGTACTGGCCGCTGGCGGCCTGGTCCTGGGCCTTGGCCTGGGCCAGCTCGTCGGCGAGGGTGGCCAGGGTGCTGCGGTTGTTGAAGTACGACCAGCCCCACAGGCTGCACAGCACCAGGCCTGCCAGGCTGGCGGCGCCCACCCAGGCGGCCTTGCGCCGGCGCTCGCGCTGGTTGCTGGTGTACAGCGCCACCAGGTGCTGGTCGGGGATGATCACCTTGCGGAACAGGCTGTTGATGAACAATGGCGCCGGCTGGCTGGCGGTGCCGGCGCTACCCTGGCCATGTTCCAGGGCAAAGCGCTCGGCGACATGCTGGCCGTGGCTGCCCCATTGGGCCTCGTCGGCCTCCAGCGCGGCGGTGAAATAGAACCCGCGCAGCAACTCGGCATTCTGGTACGGGTTGGCCCGCAGCAGGCTGTCGACGAACTGTTGCAGGCGCGGCTTGAGCGCGGCCAGCTCCAGCGGGAAGCGGTAGGCGGCATTGTTCTGCCGGGTGATCAGAATGTCCTGCTGCACCAGCTGCTGGGTGGCCACTTGCTGCCAGTAATCGGTCAGCTCGTCCATGGCCTTGCCGAAGCGCTGGCCCCAGTTGGCCTGCTCATAGCCTTTGTGGGAGAAGGTCTTGCCCATCACTTCGCCGCGGGCGGCGTCGTCCAGCTGGCGATAGAACGGCATGAAGCCAGGAATCAGGTCGCACTTGGTGAACACCAGGTAGATCGGCAGGCGCACCTCGAGCAGCGCACAGCTTTCCTGGATGCGTTCGCGCAGGCGCTTGGCCACGCGCTCGCGGTCTTCGGCCGAGCCCTGCAGGATATCGGCGATGCTGACGCTGACGATCAGGCCGTTGAGTGGGCGGCGTTGGCGGTGCTGACGCAGCAGCTGCAGGAAGCCGCGCCACTTGCCCGCTTCTTCGGGGCTGTTCATGTAACGGCCAGCGGTGTCGAGCAGCACGGCCTCGGAGCTGAAGAACCAGTCGCAGTTGCGCGTGCCCCCCAGGCCCGCGACCCGGGCACCCTCGCGTTCGGCGTAAGGGAAGTTCAGGCCCGACTGCAGGATCATGGTGCTCTTGCCGGCGGCCGGCTGGCCGATCACCAGGTACCAGGGCAGGGTATACAGGGCGTCCTTGGCCGCTGTGCCGCGTGGTTTGTTGGCGCGCAGGCGTTCCAGGCTCTGCAGCAGGCGCTCGCGCAGCAGGGTGATTTCCTCGCGGTCGGCTGGCGGAGCGTTGAGCACGGCCTGGTCGGCATCGTCGCGCAGCAGCCCTTCGAGGTTGCGGTGCTGGCCGACGCCCCGGTACATCAGCAGTACATAGCCTGCCGACAGCAGCAGGAATACGCCGATACCTGCCAGCAGGCTGTGCAACGAGGTGAAACCCAGGCCACGGCCGACGGCCCAGACCAGGAAGATCACCAGGAAGAACGCCACCCCGAGCAGGTAGGGTTGGTAGCGCAGGCAGTAGTACTTGATCTTGTTCATACAGGCGTCGCATCCAGCGCATCGACGAAGCGGTCGATGACGTGTTCAAGAGGTCGGTCGTAATCGTATGGGCGCGTCGCCCCGGCCAATGGGCCCAGCAGCTCCAGGTGCAGGCGAGGCTGCGCACTGGCCGTGAGCAGGTGGTAGGCACTGGTGGCATGGGGCGACGGGAAGCAGTACAGCCGCGGGTGCATGAAGTCGTCGGCCAAAAGGCTCACTGCCGGCACGTCGTGGCGCCCGCTCATGCGCGTCAGCCAGGTCAGCCAGAGGTCGGCGGTGGGGTTCTTCAGGCCGCGCTCGGCGGGCAGGGGCAGCTCGATGCCGCCTTCGAAGTCACCGTGCAACGCGCCGCGGGTCGCCTCGAGCCGGGCCAGCGCCGTGGCACTGTCGAAGCCAGGCCAGGAGCCATGCAAGGCGCGGGCGATGTCGCTGAAACTGAAGTCATGCAGGAACTTGGCATGCACGCGGCGGAACAGGTCCAGGTCCTGGGCCTGTAGCGGGCGCAGGGCCTTGATGCGCTCGAAGATGCCGGCGCGGTCGGCGCCTTGCACCGCCTGGTGCAACAAGGGCTTGATCTGCGCGCTGAACAGCTCGCCCAGGGTGAACGGGTTGAGCAGCGCTTCACCTTCCTGGCCCTTGAGCAGCTGGAAGATGAAGAACGGGTAGCGCCGCTCGCTGGCATCGCGCGAGCTGAGCAGGCCGCCCAGCAGCCAGTTGCCGGTGCGCGCACGGTAGCTGAAGAAGCACATCGGCAGCGGGTCGAACAACGCCTGCCAGTCTTCGCGGTGGCGCATGGCCGCCAGCGAAGCCTGCAGCCAGGCGTCGAACTCGCAGACTTCCTCCGCCGCGCCATGCAGGCTGACGAAGTCCGCGCTCGACGGGAGCTTGCCGAAGCAACCGATCATTGTGCGCCCCTGCCGCTGTCGTTCAGCGCACTCAGCGCCTTGACGTCGCCCAGGTCGGTCAGCTTGACGCCGCCGAAGTTGCGCACCAGCAGGCTGACCCGGCCGTTGGCGGTGTTCCAGCTGAAGCGCTGCTGGATACCGTCGAGGTCTTCGACTCGGGCGCTTTCGTTCATGCGCAGCAGGCCCCAGCGCCCAGGGAAGTCGAACACGGTGACGCGTGCGCCGCTCAGGGTGATCACGTCCAGGCGCGCGCCCGGCGCGTTGCTCTTGCCCGGCCAGGCGAAGCGGTTCCAGCTGCTGCGGCCGTTGCGGTAATGCTGCTCCTGGCCATCGAGGGTGAAGACGATGTCGGTGAAGTTGCCCGACGGTTCGAGCATGATCTCGAAGCCGTTGTCGCGGTCCGACAGGCTGGCGATGACCTGGCCCACGGAGCTGGCCTTGTCGATGCTGCGCAGCATGCCTGGGTTGACCAGCGAAGACGCCTTGCCGTCGCCCAGGCCCAGGCCTTCGCCACCGGAGAGGTTGCCGATCTCGTTGCGCTTGAAGGTCGGCAGCAGGCCGCTGTCGGGGTCGACGAAGCGCTGCAGGTCCTTGACCGAGGCTTCGTTGCGGCTGCCGGTGGCGATGGGGTAGCGGTGCGCCATGACCTGCTCCCAGGGCTTGGCGATCTGCTGGGCCCAGGCCTTGGCGATCTGCTGGCCGGCCGGGTCGCGCAGGGTTTCCCAGGCGTACTGGATCGGCAGGCTGAACAGGCTCTGCAGCGAGCGCGACAAGCCATCCTGGCTGGTGTCGACGCTGGTTTCCACGTAGTTGCGCACGGTGGTCACCTCGCTCGGCTGGCCTTCGAGGGTTTCGCTGATCAGCTGCTTGCTGCTCTTGCCCACATCCTGCGAGCGCTGGATGTTGTTCATGCGCACCTTGAGCTTGCGCAGGGCGGCCAGGTAACGGTCCATGATGGTGCTGTCGGCGCCTTCTGCGTTGTGCTCGGCGAACACACGCGAGATCGGCTCGAAGCGCTTGGCCAGGCTGCCGTCGTCGATGGCCGGGAGGGTAGGGGCGACGTCGGTAGGCAGAGCGTCCTTGTCGTCGAACAGGCCGGTGACCTTGCTCCAGAAACCGTCCACGCGGGCGTTGCCGACGCGCGGGATCTCCTGCTTGATCGGCAGGTCCCACTGGGTGTTGTCGTTGACCGCCGCCAGCAGGTTCTTCACCGGCGAGTTCTGTACGTCGCTGAGCAGCCCGAGCTGCTGGGTGGCCGAGGCCAGGTCGGCGAAGTGGCGTACACCGACGCTGCTGACCATCTTGTACCAGGCCTGGGTGTAGTCGCGCTTGTAGCGGGTCATGAACTCGCGGATGAAATTGGCCTTCTGCACGATGGCATCACCGCCTTCGCCGTCCAGCACCCAGTCCGATTCGTTGCGCAGGTTGCCCGAGACCAGCTTGATCAGCTCGGGCTTGACGAAGGTGTCCCAGCCCTGGCGGGTATAGATGGCCGGGACGCCGGCCGAGCCGTACAACAGGGCGCGGCCGGGCTGCGGCACCAGGTCGTTGAGGCTCAGGGCCGGGAACTGGCGGCTGGCTTCGAGCTGCAGGCGCAGGTACTCACGGTCGACCAGGGAGCTGGAGAGCATGAACGACTTGAGGTTCTGCCGGGTCTGGCTGATCAGTTGCTCGTTGCGTGGCAGCGACGGGGCCTGGCCCTGCTCGAGCAGTTGCACGTACAGCGGGGCGTTCTGCGCGATCACGCCTTCGCCGGCCGCGGCGCCTTCACCGGCGGCACTGGCCCAGGCCTGGGGCAGGCTCGCGGCGATGAACGCAGGGTCCGGGTGCGCCTTGGGCTCGGTCAGCAGCAGGTACAGCTTGAGGGTGTTGTAGGCGTCGATGATCGAGGCCACCTGCTGTTCGTCCAGGCGCCCGAGCATTTCCTCGGAGAGCGACAGGCCCCCGGTGGTGGCGGACAGCTCGGCGGCATCGCTGGCCGTGGCCAGGTTGACCTTGGCGGCATAGGCGCCGACGCGGGTCTTGCCCAGTGCCGCCTTGGCCTTGGCGGCCACCGCCGGTGCCAGGCGCTTGCCGTTGTTGCGCTTGGGCGCCGGGGCAGGGGTGAACTGCAGTTCCTGGTTGATGCCGTCGGCGAAGGTGTTGAAGGCGCGCATCTGCACCTGCAGTTGACGGGCGATCGGCTCCAGGGCCTGGCTGCGCAATTGTGCCAGGTAGGCGGTACGCGCCACCTGATGGATCGCCTCGCCCTGGTACAGGCCAGCGCCCAGTTGCAGCGGTACGCCTTGCTGGCGATGGGTTTCCACGGTCGCCATCTGCTCGCGCAGCACTTCCAGGCCTTCGCCGGCCGCCAGCCGCTGTGGGCGGTCTTCGGCTTGGTCGATCTTGGCCAATTCCGCGCGCAGGCCGTCCAGCCATTGGCGGTTGTTGGCGAACGACAGCGCCTGCCAGGCGATGAACAGCACGCCAGCGGTCGCCGCCAGGCCCAGCAGTAGCGGGCTGAACGCGGCCTGGCGGCCCAGGCGCGACTGGTACAGGGTCAGGTCACGGTCGGGGAAGATCACCCGGCGGAAGGTGTCGGTGATGAAGTAGCTGCGGTTGCCCTGGGGCTTGCCGGTGGCCTGGGCGCCGTCTTCAGAGGCGGCTTGCAGGGCGAATTCATCGGCGATGGCGTCTTCGTACACCTGGCCCAGTTGCTGGTCGGTCTGCAGGGCGCTGGTGAAGTACAGGCCGCGCAGCAGCAGCGGGGCATTGCCGCGGTGGCCACGGGTGAAATGCTCGAGGAACTGCTCGAGCACACCGCGCAGCTCGGCGAAGTACTGCGGGAAGTTGAGCAGGGTGCTGTCGGCCTGGGCGCCGAGCGCGATCATCTGCGCATCGACATGGCGGCGGATGTGGCCCTGCAGGTTGTTGAGGCGGGTTTCGAGTACCGCGTGCAGGCCGTTGTTGCGGATTTCGGCCAGGCCGAAGGTCATGCCCAGCGGCTGCTGGCGTTCCTGCAGGTCGAGGCCTTCGAAGGCCTGGTTGAAGCCCGGCAGCTGGTCGGTCTTGCTCAACATCAGATAGACCGGTGGGTTGGCATCCAGGCATTGGGCGTATTCCTCCACCCGTGCCACCAGTTGCGCGGCCAGCGCGTCGCGCTCGTCGCTGTTGGCGGCCAGCAGCTCGGGCAGGCTGACCACCAGCACCAGGCCGTTGATCGCCGCCTTGCCCCGTTGCTTGCGCAGCATGCGCAGGAAGGCCGAGAACTCGCTGGCCGACTGGTCGTCGCGCAGGTAGCGGCCGGCGGTGTCGATCATCACCGCGTCCGGGCTGAAGTACCAGTCGCAGTGCTGGGTGCCGCTTTCGCTGTCGTTGGCGGTGGCGATGCTGGCCGACAGGCCCGAGTGGGTCAGCAGCGAGGTCTTGCCGGCCGCCGACATACCGATCACCAGGTACCAGGGCAGGTCGGACAGCGCCGCCTTGCCGCCGCCACCGGCGGAGCGGTCGGTGCGGAGCATGGCGATGGCATGCTTGAGGCGCTCGCGCAGCACCTGCTGGTCACGGAACTCGCCGGTGGCGTTCCAGGAGCGGTCGACCTCGATGTGCAGCAGGTTCTCGAGGTTGTGCTCGGCGCGGATACGCTGGTACTGGCGCAGCACGATCACCAGCAGGAAACAGGCGCTGATGATCGCCAGCGCTTCGGGCACATGGTGGCGCAGCCACGGTACCAGCGGCGCGAACAACCAGCAGACCAACAGGCTCGCCAGCCACAGCAGTGGCAGGAGAATCCAGAAACTCTTCAACAGACGCAATAGTGTTTTCATGTCTTCCTGACTCGGCTACCTGGGTGGGCTCAGGCACTGAACAGCTGGCGGATTTGTTCGGAAAGGGCGTCGACGTCCTTGCCCAGCAACCAGTCGAGCGTCAGGTACACGGCGACGCAGACCAGCGCGATCAACGCCAGGTACACCCACAGCGGGACTTCGTGGCGCAGCATCTGCGACACCTGGTCCGGCAGGGCCCAGTCCGGCGACAGGGTTTTCGGTGGTTTGCGGTAGCGGGCGATGTCCTGGCCCAGGGTGTTGGCCAGGTAGCGCAGCTGGTCGTGCTGGCCGAGACCGAACTTGCCTTCGAAGCCCAGGGCCAGGCACAGGTGGTACACCTCGAGCACATCGACGTTCTGCTTGACGTCGGCGCGCAGCGCGTCGACCTTCTCGAAGAAGCCCTCACCGGCCAGGTGCACGCCGAAGTAGCGGAACTGCAAAGGTTGCAGCTCGAAGTGCCGGCGCAGCTCGTTGTCGCCCGAGCGCAGTACGCTTTCATCGAGGAAGGCGCACAGGGCGTACTGGGTGTCCTTGACTTGTTCGACGCTGTAGTCGGCGGCGCGGGCTTCGCGCTCGAGGTTGGCGAAGAAGCGCTCCAGGCTGGCCTCGAAAGCCTGCACCGAGGTGACCTGGCGTCCGCGGCGCACGATCAGCGCCATGCTGATGAAATCCTGGACCAGGCCCTTGAGGGTCGGTTTGTCGTGGGCGGCCGCGACGGCACCCTGCTGCAGTACGGCTTCGGTCATTTGAGCACCGCCATCAGTTCGAGCTTGAGGTTGGTAAAGGCGCTGGGCGCGTAGAAGCAGATGGTCTGGGCGTTCATCATTCGCTCATACACCGGGCCGTGGGGCTCGATGGCGAAGTACTGGTTGTCCAGGCGCACCGGGATTGCGTTGGGCAGCCGCGCAGCGTGGTTGAGGGTGACACCCGGCATGGCGCTGTTGACCACCACCTCGATGTCTTCCGGCGAGCCGACCTTGAACGCCCTGGGTACCAGCTCCAGGAGGCTTGCACCCGGCATGTCGGCATGCACCGCGATGTAGAAATCGGCCTCGACCAGGCGGGGGTCGCGCAACTGGCCCTGCCAGTACGACGGCTTGGTCTGGGTGAGGTTGATGACGATGCATTGGTTGGGCACGACGTTGTCGAGCATCACCCGGATCATCTCGTCGAGCTTGACCAGCGAGGCGGCCGGGTCGTGGTGGTCGTACTCGGGGATGTCGCTGAGCTGGGTGTCCAGGGTGAAGGTCAGCAGCCCGCCGGCCAGGTCGGCCAGGAACAGGTACAGGCGCTCCGGGTGCAGGCGCGGGTGCGCCAGCAGATGGGCCAGCTGCGGGTGGGCGCGGTTGACCGTGTTGAGCAGCCAGAACAGGGTGACGTCGCTGGAGCCGAACTCGGCGATCTGGTCAGCCCGTTCGCGGCGGCGCCCGGACAGCGCCTTGCTCTTGGCCTGCAGGGCGCCGAGCAGGCGCTTGCCGATGCCGGCCAGGGTGTCGTGGCTGCCCAGGTGCAAGGTCGGGTGGACGAAATGCGGGTCGAGGTTGAAACCACCCATGCTGTTGCGCGTCAGCTTGGCCAACGGGCAGTGGCTGTAGCCGTCGAGGCTGTCGCCGTCGACCAGCAGCACCACGTTCAGGCGCAGGCTGGTGATTTCGTTTTCCAGCTCGCCTTCGTTGAGGTCGGGCAGGGTGTCGAACTGTTTGCGAAAGCGACGTGCGGCCTTGTGCTCCTGGCCATCCTCGACGTAGTTCAGGCCGAACGGCTCGGGCAGCTTGAGCGCGGCGTAGACCTTCAGGTCGTTGGCCTTGAGCAGGTCCTTGAGGTCGCGGGCGGCCGGCAGCGGGTCGTGCTGCGGGGCGTCGTACAGGCTGCCGTCGGGGAACACCAGCTTCAGGCGCTTGAGCTGCAGCGACCCGTTGGCCAGGGCGTCCTCGTCCACCTGCAGGGTCTGCACGCCCCAATGGAACGGGGTGCTGCGCAGGGTCGCCTCGGCCAGCTGGTGCTGGTGGAACTCATCCTGGTACTGGAAGTGCTGGGGCAGCAGGAACATGCCTTCCGACCACATCACCCGGCTCTGCTTGCTCATTTGACGCTATCCACTAGAGAGTTGAAGGTTGAATCCATGGCGTTGCGCGCCGACTGGCCGGCGGCGTCGCTGGCCTTGTCGATGACCGCGTCCTGCACTTTGTCGGCCAGGGCGGGCGCTGCGTTCTTTTGCTGCTGGGCCGCCAGCTGCTCGGCGGTGGGCGGCTTGTTCAGCACGTCCACGCCGCGCATGGCGGTGATTTCGGTGTTGTCGACGAGGATGCGCAGGCCGTCGGAGGAGAACCAGATGCCGTCCTTGCGCAGCGAGTTGGCATCGAAGGCGACCTTCCAGCGCGCATCCTGTTCGTCGCGGAAGAACGCCGCCACGCCGACATAGCGGGCGTTCTTGGCCAGCGGCCACTGGTCGATCTGGCCCATGCCTGGCAGCAGGGTGATCTCGCGGGCCTCGACCAGGGTGTTGCCCAGGGCTTTTTCCGGTGCGTCCCAAAGGGTGTCGGCGTCGGCCGAGGCGAAGCGCTCGAGGTCGGTCAACTGGTACACGCGCATCACCACCGACAACGGCTTGCCATCGGCACCGGGGTTGAGCGTATTGCCGCCGTCGGAGGTCAGGATCACTTTCTCGCTGTCGGCCAGCATGTCGGCCGCCCAGCTGTCTTCCATGCGCTTGCCGATTCGGTCGGTGACCCCGCAGCCGGCCAGGGCCAGCAGCAGGGCTGCGGCGGCCAGGCGCTTGAGGGTGGTGTGGTTGTGTTGCATGACGGCTAAACCTCCGGGTACTGGTCAGGCCAGGCGATAGGCGAAGTCGCCATCGCTGCCCAGCTCGATCACAAGGCGTTCGATCGGCATGTCCTGGGCCATGCGCTCGAGCACGTGCTGGGCGAGCTCGGGCATCAAGGTCTGGGACAGGATGTTGTCGATGTTGCGCGCACCGCTGTCGACCTCGGTGCAGCGCGCGGCGATGGCCTTGACCAGCGCCTGGTCGTAGGCGAGCTCTGCCTGGTGGTTGCGGGCGAAGCGCTTGGCGATGCGGTCGAGCTTGAGGGCGACGATGCGCTCGAGCACCTGGTC
Organism: Pseudomonas sp. p1(2021b); assembly: GCF_020151015.1. NCBI lineage: Bacteria > Pseudomonadati > Pseudomonadota > Gammaproteobacteria > Pseudomonadales > Pseudomonadaceae > Pseudomonas > Pseudomonas sp. p1(2021b). The sequence continues at coordinate 2,653,164 of NZ_CP083746.1, read as the reverse complement.
CTGCACCGGGTAGAACGGCACGATGCTCAGGCGGCCGAGGAACGCCGGCTTGAACACGCGGTTGAGCTCGGCACGCAGGTCTTCGACGATGGTCTCGGGCGTTGGCAGTTGCTCGGCGTTCAAGCAGGTCTGCATGATCCGCTCGGTGCCGGTGTTGGAGGTGAGGATGATCACCGTGTTGCGGAAGTTGATCTCGCGGCCTTCGCCGTCGTCGAGCACGCCTTTGTCGAACACCTGGAAGAACAGTTCGAGCACGTCGGGGTGGGCTTTTTCCACCTCGTCGAGCAGCACCACGCTATAGGGCTTGCGGCGTACGGCCTCGGTCAGCACACCGCCTTCGCCGTAGCCGACGTAGCCGGGTGGCGAGCCCTTGAGGCTCGACACGGTGTGGGCTTCCTGGTACTCGGACATGTTGATGGTGATCAGGTTGCGCTCGCCGCCGTACAGGGTATCGGCCAGGGCCAGCGCGGTTTCGGTCTTGCCGACGCCGCTCGGGCCGAGCAGCAGGAACACGCCGATGGGTTTGTTCGGGTCTTCCATGCGCGCCCGGGAGATCTTGATGCGCTTGCCGATCTCGTGCAGGGCATGGTCCTGGCCCAGTACGCGCTCGCCGAGCAGTGCCGGCAGGCGCTGCACCGTGTCGATTTCGTCACGCAGCATCTTGCCCAGCGGGATGCCGGTCCAGCCGCTGATCACCTGGGCGATGGCACCGGCATCGACCAGTGCGTGCACCAGCGGCTGGTCGCCTTGCACCCGGCCCAGCTCGGCGCGCAGGGCATTGAGCTGCTGGGCGTCGGCTTCATTAGCGGCATCCAGGGCCTTGAGCTGTTCGACCAGCGCCAGCTCCTGCTGCCATTGTTCGTTGAGCTGCTGTTCGTGCTGCTGTTCGGCCTGCAGGGCGGCCTGCAGCTCGCCCAGGCGGCGGGCATGGTCGTGGCCCTTGGTGGCCTCGTGGTCGAGCACGGCGATCTCGGCCCGCAGGTTGTCGATGTGCCGACGGCAGTCTTCCAGCGCACCGGGCTGCGACGACTGCGCCAGGGCGATGCGGGCACAGGCGGTGTCCAGTACGCTGACGGCCTTGTCGGGCAGCTGGCGGCCGGTGATGTAGCGGTTGGACAGGCGCACGGCCTGTACCAGCGCCTCGTCCATGACCGCGACCTTGTGGTGTTCGCGCATCTTGCCGAGCAGGCCGCGCAGCATGTGGATGGCCTTGTCCTCGTCGGGCTCTTCGACCTTGACCACCTGGAAGCGGCGGGCGAGGGCGGCGTCCTTCTCGAAGTACTTCTTGTATTCGGCCCAGGTGGTGGCGGCGATGGTGCGCAGCTCGCCACGGGCCAGGGCCGGCTTGAGCAGGTTGGCGGCATCGTTCTGCCCGGCCTGGCCACCGGAGCCGATCAGGGTGTGGGCCTCGTCGATGAACAGGATGATCGGGTGCAGGCTGCGTTTGACCTCTTCGATCACCGCCTTGAGGCGGTTCTCGAATTCGCCCTTGACCCCGGCACCGGCCTGCAGCAGGCCCAGGTCGAGGGTGTGCAGGGCCACGTCCTTGAGCACGGCGGGCACGTCGCCCTGGGCGATGCGCAGGGCCAGGCCTTCGACCACGGCGGTCTTGCCGACTCCGGCCTCGCCGGTGAGGATCGGGTTGTTCTGGCGGCGACGGGTGAGGATGTCGACCATCTGCCGCACTTCGAACTCGCGGCCCAGCACCGGGTCGATGCGGCCTTCGCGGGCGCTATGGGTCAGGTTGACGGTGTACTGGTCCAGGGCTGGGGTCTTGCCGCCGGCCTTGCCTGCGGGGGCGACCGGTGCCGCGGGGCTGGCCAGGGGGCTGGCGAGCTTCGACTCGGCGCTGGCTTCGACCAGGGCGGTGAAGTTCAGGCGCAGGTCGTCGACATTGACCTTCTCGAGCTCCGGCGCCGAGGCGATGACCACGCGGCGCAGCTCGGCGTCGTCGAGCAGGGCCAGCAGCAGGTGGCCACTGCGCACCTGGCCGACACCGTACTCGATCGACGCCAGCACCCAGGCCTGCTCGATCAGGCGGGTAATGTGCGGCGACAGCGCCGGCGTGCGGGTATTGCCTTTCTTGAAGGTACCCAGGGCGGTGACCAGTTGCGCCTGCAGGCGTTCGGCGACCACCTCGTAGTGGCGCAGCACCTGCGGCAGGTCGCTGTCGGTATTGTCGAGCAGTTGCAGCAACAGGTGCTCGACCTCGACATCGTAGTGCTGCTCCGACAGGCACAGGGCCGCCGCGCTTTCAGTGGCCGTGCGGCTGGTTTCGTTGAGCTTGGCGAACAGAGACTTCAGGTTCACAAGGCGACCCCATCGTAAGGAATGTGGAAGACGGCGCAACGGGAAGGCTCCGCGTCACGACCAGGGCGTTTGAGCCAGCCCAGCCAGCCCAGGGCGACATTGCCGTTGCGGCCCAGCTGGGCGCAGGGCACGGCCTCGCGCTTGAGGCGCGGGGCGATTTCGAAATCGAGTTCGGCACCGATGTAGAAGCGCACCAGCTCGACCAGCTTGCGGTAGTCGTCGGTACCGGGCTGGAAGCGCTGGTAGTCGGCCAGTGCCAGAGGGCCCAGTTCGATGCGGATGCACGACTGGTAATCCCATACCCGGTTGCCGGCCACGGCGCTGTGGCCCAGCTGCGCGTTCTTGCGGCCGAGCTGAGTGCACTGCTGCGGTTGCAGCTTCAACCAGCGCCCGGCGAACTGCTTGACTTTGATCGGCAGCGAGAAATAGAAGCCCAGCATCACCTCCAGGTTGAGGGCGTTGCGTGGCTTCTGGCTGAGCATCCCGGAGAAGTAGCTGAACAGCTCGCGGCGCAGCGCCTGCGGCTGTTCGAACTTCAGCTGCTGGGCGCGTGGGCCCAGGCCCACCAGGTTGAGCAGGTAGCCGTCGAAGCTCGAGGTGCCGTTGCGCTCGTGCTCGATATGGAACTTGTACTTCTGCCACGCCTCGTAGAACAGCGTGGTCATGCGGTGCGAGAAGATGTCCAGGAACGCGTGGGCGGCATCGTCGCGGTATTGCACGTGGCGTTCGAGCAGCAACTCGGTATATGGCCGCGGCAGCACGCCCGATGGCCCGACCAGGCCCATGAAGGTGACCTGCACCTCCGACAGCGGCAGCCCGGCCGGCGACACCTTGCCCTCGCGCTCGAAGTGCAGGTCGCTGACCTCGCTGGCCGGGAACGCCAGGGACAGCTGGGTGCGAAAGCGCAGCGGGTCTTCGTGCGGCCGGGTCGCCAGGTCCATACGCCCGGAGCGGCTGTAGTGCAGGCGAAGCAGGCGCACCAATTGGAAGAATTCGAATCGGTGCGGCTCGGCTCGGGCCTGATCGATCAGACCAGGGGCTGATCGCCAGTACGTGCTGGCCATTGGACGACTCTCTTTTCTCGTTGTTGGGTGCGCAGGGTCAGTTGGGTGAAGCTGTTCATCGAGCAGTACTGGCCGAAGAAGTGGTCCAGCACCATGCCGAACAGGAACACACCACTGCCAGTGAACTGGCTTTCGTCGAAGGTCAGGGTGATGCCCACGCCGCGCACGAAGTTCGGCCGCGGGTGGCCGATGCGCGCAACCACCGGTTCGCTGCTGATGGCCTTGATGCCGTTGATCTGTTTGCGGATCGCCGAGACGTTGCGGTAGTTGTACAGCGACAGCAGTTCGAGCAGCACTTCGCGGCCCTGGCTCACCAGCGACAGGTGGTTGAGCGACAGGTGCGCGATCAGCCGCCAGATCAGGCCCTTGCCCAGCGGTACGCGAACCGTGGCGGTGGGCTTGCGCAGGCAGCGGATATCCTTGATCACCGAGTTGGCCGGGATGTTGAAGTCGCCACGCTCGCCACCGAAGGGCAGCATCAGGGGCACATCGCGGTTGCTGCAGGTGAGGTTGATGCTCAGGGTGTCGGCGTTGCCGTCGATCAGCTCCAAGTCGCGGTCGACCACACGGATGCTCATGGCGGTGGCATCGCCCTGGTTGCGTCGGCGGGCGATCCAGAAGCTGGTATGCGGGTCCTGCTCGCCACGTGGCTCGAAGAACGGCTGGCAGGTGCCGACCTGGTCGACGCCGCCCAGCTTGCGCACCCGCCGCACACGGTCGATCGACACCACCTCGGCTGCGTTGTGCAGGCGGATGTCGGGCGTGACGGGGTATTCGTGCTGGGTATGGGTGAGCTTGATCGGCTCGGCCTGCTGGCGGAACAGGTTGATGATCGGCGTGCAGTTGAGCTTGAAGTTGTTGCGCCCGATGTTCTGGGTCAGCCGCGCCAGGCGATCGCTGAGGTCGTAGTCGGAGAAGTAGAAGTTGACCTCGACCTGCTCGATGGCCTTGCCGTGCAGGATGCGGGCGAAGCCGCTGAGGTCGAAGAACATGAACTTGTCGGGGAAAGTGAAGTACTCGTGCAGCAGGCGGTAGCCCAGGAACGAGCGCTCGGAGTAGTCCACCAGGCCCTCGTCGCGGGCATAGCCGACGGCTTTGAGGGCGTCGGCCGGCAGCGCGACCTCACGGGTACGGCCGCCGTCCTGGAAGCTCAGGGTGGCCTTGGCCAGGTTGTTGAACAGCAGCTCGTACAGCTGCAGCATCAGCGTGGCTTCGCCATCGAGGAAGAAGCGCAGGCGCTCCAGTTCCATCTGGCCGAACAGCACATCGCCGGTCGCCTCCAGGCGGATGCGCAGGCGTGCCACCAGGTCGGCGCTGTGGCCGTTGAAGGCCGAGCGTTCCATTTCGGCGAACGAGGCGTGCTGCACGGCGATGGGCCAGAGTTCCACCGGGTAGCAGGTGCGGAACTTGCAGACCACGCCGTCGATGGCATTGGCGTGCATCTCGGTGTGGCGTGCCACGTGATAGGCCTCGGTGACCTTCTCGTGCTTGCCTAGGGTCAGCTCGGCGATCGACATCGACGGGGTAGGGCGCAGGTAGTGCGGGTACAGCACCTCGAGGAAGGACTCGACGATTTCCGGGAATTCGTCATCAAGCTTCTTGTGCACCCGGGCAGACAGGAACGAGAACGCCTCGATCAGGCGCTCGGTGTGCGGGTCCTCGCAGTTGTCGCCCTCGATCAGCAGCCGTGAGGCGATTTTCGGGTACTGCGCGGCGAACTCCTGGCCGAGGAAGCGCAGGTGCGACAGTTCCTTTTCGTAGTAGGGCAGCAGTTCGTCGAGCATCAGTTGAGGTTCTGCACTTTGTATTCCTGGGTGTTGACCTGCAGCACGGCGTCGAACGACACCTGGCGGCTGATGTCCTGCAGACGCAGCACGGCGTCCACGCGGAAGGTCAACATGCGGTGCCCGTTCTGCTGGGCCAACAGCTGTACGCGAACCCGGCGGAAACGCCGGTCGCCGGTGCTGATCGCCCGCTCCAGCTGTTGCTGGATGAGTCGGCGATCCTGCGGGTCGAGCACGCTGCGGCTGATGAAGTCGGGCATGCCGTATTCGAGAATGGTGCCGCCGAGCTGGCTGAAGCCTTCGAGCTCCTCGGCGACCAGGGATTGGCGAGTGTTCACCAGCACTTCCAGGTCGCGCACGATGCTCGCCTTGTACTCGGCCAGCGAACAGGTGCGCTGCGTGGCCGGCTCGGCCGACTGGTACGGACGGTCGTCCAGCAGTCGGTCGAGCAGCGAGGGCAGCAGGCGGGCCTGGTTACTCATGTGTCAATCCCTGTACACATTCCGTTCACATGGGGCCGGTCAGCCGCGGGCGCCTTGCGGCAGCTCCGCGACCAGGCGCAGCGAGGCGGTCAGTTCGTCGAGCTGGTAGTGCGGGCGCAGGTAGGTCACGGCCTTGTACACACCCGGCTTGCCTGGCACTTCGAACACCTCGGCGCGGGCTTCGCGCAGCGGGAACTTGGCCTTGGCTTCCTGGCTGGCGGTGTCGTCGAGCAGTACGTAGCTGGCCAGCCACTGGTTGAGGAAGCGCTCCACATCCATGCGCGAGGCGAAGCTGCCGATCTTGTCGCGCATGATCGCCTTCATGTAGTGGGCGATGCGCGACGTGGCGAAGATGTACTGCAGTTGCGCCGACAGGCGTGCGTTGGCGTTGGCGATGTCGGTGTTGTACTGCTTCTGCTTCTGCGCCGACTGGGTGCCGAAGAACGCGGCGTAGTCGGTGCCCTTGCAGTGCACCAGGGGGATGAAGCCCAGGTCCGAGAGCTCTTTTTCACGACGGTCGGTGATGGCGATCTCGGTGGGGCACTTGAGGGCGATTTCGCCGTCGTCGGTCTTGAAGGTGTGGGTGGGCAGGCCTTCGACCAGGCCACCGCCTTCGACGCCACGAATGGCCACGCACCAGCCGTAGCGGGCGAAGGCATCGGTGACGCGGGTGCCGAGGGCGTAGGCGGCGTTCATCCACAAGTACTTGTTGTGGTCGCGGCCGTCGACGCTTTCGACGAAGTTGAACTCCTCGACCGGGGTGGTATCCGGGCCGTAGGGCAGGCGGCCGAGCACGTGTGGCAGGGTCAGGCCGACGTAGCGCGAATCTTCGGAGGCGCGGAACGACTTCCACTTGGCGTACTCGACGGTGTCGAAGATCTTCGCCAGGTCGCGCGGGCCAGACATCTCGGTGAACGAGTCCCAGCCGAACAGCTCGGGCGAGGCGGCCGAAATGAACGGCGCGTGGGCCGCGGCGGCGACGTGCGAGATTTCCTCGAGCAGATACATGTCCTCGGGGTTGCGATTGAACTCGTAATCGCCGATCAGCATGCCGAACGGGGCGCCGCCGAAGGTGCCGTACTCTTCTTCGTAGACCTTCTTGAACAGTGCGCTCTGGTCGAATTCGCTGGCGGCCTTGAGGTCGCGCACCAGGTCCTTTTTCGAGGCGTTGAGCAGGTGGATCTTCAGCGTGGTGCTGGTCTCGGTCTGGTCGACCTGGTACTTCAGGCCGCGCCAGGAGGCTTCCAGCTGCTGGAACTCACGGGCATGCATGATTTCGTTCATCTGCTCGGAGAGCATCGCGTCGATCTCGGCGATGCGGGCGTCGAGCACGGCGATCAGGTCCTTGCTCGGGGTCATTTCGCCCTCGAGTACCTGGCTCACCAGCTCACCGATCAGGTCGCGGGTGCGGCTGCGCTCGGTCTCGGAGCGGGCCACGCGGCTTTGCGAGATGATGCTGTCGAGCAGCGAGGACTGCGGCGCGAAGGATTCCACTTCCACCAGGTCGGCAGCCTGTTGCGGCATGGTTTGCTTGTCGGTCATGTTCAGGCTCCTGCTCAGGCGCGGTCGTCGCTGGATGGGTCTTTCACTTCGGCTTCACGGCCGAATTCCTTGCCCAGGGTCTTGAGCTTCTCGGTGTTCTGCAGCACGTCCATGAGCAGCTCTTCGAGCTTGTCGTTGCCGCCCATCTTGTTGCGCAGGTCGGCCAGCTTGTTGCGCACCTCGAGCAGCTTGCGCAGCGGCTCGACCTGCTTGACCACGTTCTGCGGCTCGAAGTCCTCGAGGCTGTTGAAGTTCAGCTCGACGCCCAGCTGGGTGCCGTTCTTGGCCAGGGTGTTGTCGACGCGGTAGGTCAGGCGCGGCTTGATGCCCTTGAGCACGCCGTTGAAGTTGTCGCGGTCGATGTAGACGAACTTGCGGTCCTTGAGCTTGGGCAGCGGCTCCAGCGGGTTGCCGGAGAAATCGCCCAGCACGCCGACGACAAAGGGCAGTTCCTTTTTCTCGATTGCATCGCCGATGTCCACGTCGTAGGTGATGTGGACCCGAGGCGCGCGAACGCGGTCGAGTTTGTGCTGGGTGCTTTCCTTCTTCGCCATCGTGATCTCCAGTGCGAGCAATTCGCTGCGAATCATTGCGCGGCCCGCTGCCGGGCGCTGCGCGTTACAGTCCTTCGATCGTCAGCAACAGGCGCTGACGGATTTCGTCGTTCATTTCCAGTATGTTGTCGCGGCCTACCAGCTCTTCGAAGCTGGTGTTGCCGGCAATTTGCGTGCTGCTACGGATGACCGAATCGTCGGGAAGTTCCGAACGTACCGGCGAGCTGATGATGCAGAAGGGCAGGTCGCCGAAGCCTTTGAGGCGCTCGAAGCCAAGGGCGAAGCGCAGGCCTTCGAACAGGCGGCCGAGCCCTGGCGATTTGCTCAGGCAGTAGAACAGCACCAGGTAGTGCACCACGAAGCGGTACAGCTCGGCGCTGCTGCGGTCGGGGTCCTTGATGACGGTGCGAAAGCGTGCCAGGTCGAAACCCTGGTAGCCGACGACCCAGCGCACGGGGCTGGTGATGCGGATGACCTGGCCGCCCGGGGCGAGGGCCTTGTCGTATTCCAGCGGGAAGAGTTCGGGGGTGGTGCTGATCAGGTTGAGCGGTACGTCCAGCTCGCTGACCAGTTGGAACGGGGCGGCCGAACCGATGCGCTCGTAGAGTTCGATGAGCGACTGGAAGTGGCCTTGGGTTTCGCGGCCACTGCTGCGTTGCGCACCCTGCAGGTACTCACCGAAGAAGGCCTGGGGACGGATCAGCGGAGCGAGGCTCGCGAGATAGTCCGACGCCTGCGCCTTGAGCGCATCGGAAATCGCACGGGTCTGGCTGCGTAGCTTGATCAGTGCTTCAACATCGAACGTCTGTGTCATTCGGGTGCATCGTCCTTGAGCCTTCGTGTTCGTCCCGCGACGCCTTGGGAGGCGTGGACCTGAAGGGCATTTCGTTCTCGTTCGCCGCGCAGGAAAAACGTATGGCGAACCCTGGATCAACCGTGCTGGCAAAAAAATATCGAGGTGCCAGCAATGCCCTGTAGGGCAGCTCCTTTGTGAAGAAGTTCCAGTTAGGAATTGGATTTTTTCCCGGTTTTGTGACGCACTGCAATGATGTCTAAGTGATATCAACTGCTCGGATCAGCGCTGCAGAATGGCCTGCAGGCCAGGAATTTAGAGGGGTTGATGGTTTCTGGTTGGATCCAATGGGCGGTTCAATGTTTTTTTTCAAAAAGTGAACCAGGTCGCCCTTTGGTCGCCTGGTTTTCACTCGAAAGGAGATGAGGACGAGGTAGCCAATGATGGCAACCTGAGCGTCGGCTGGTGATTTTTTGCACACATGCAAGCTCGGTTTCAAAGGGTTGCGCAGCCCTGGCGACCTGTTCAGGCGAAGCACGCACGAATCCATTCGTACAGGCTCGCGCCCTCTCGAGACAGCTCCCCGTCTGTACGTCGGCACAGGTAGTAGCCACGGCCGTCATCCAGGGCGTGCTCGAACAGCTTGACCAATGCGCGGCTGTCCCGTTGCGCCGCCACCAAGGGTTCGCGCAGCAGGGCGCAGCCCAGCCCACGCAAGGCTGCGGTAAGTGCCAGCTGGCCGTCCTCGAACAACAAGCCCTGCAGAGGGGCTGGGTGGCGTATGCCGGCACTGTGCAACCACTGGGGCCAGGTGCTGCGGTCTTCGTCATGCAACAGGGGCATGCGCGCCAGGGCCAGGGGCGTGTCGAGCGGGCCGAAGCGGGCGAGCAGGGCGGGGCTGCACCAGGCGGTCACGGCGCCGCTGATCAGCGGCTCGCTGTGGTAGCCGGCCCAATGCCCGGTACCGAAGCGGATGGAGATGTCGGCGGCGTCGCTGGGGTAGCTGCGGTGATTGGCGTAGGTGACGTTGACGTCCACGCCGGGATTGGCGGCCAGGAACTCGCTCAACCGTGGGATGAACAGGTTCAGGCCGAACAGCGGGATCAGGCTGACGGTCACCTGGCGCGTGGCATTCTGCTCCCGTGCGTGCTCGGTGGCGCTGCGCAGTACCGCGAAGGCCGAGCGGATGGCGCGGTAGTACTCGCGGCCCTGCTCGGTGAGGATCAGGTTGCGGCCCTGGCGCATGGTCAGCGGCAGGCCGAGGAAGTCCTCCAGCAGGCGCATCTGATGGCTGATGGCGGAGGCCGAGACGTTCAGTTCCCTGGCGGCTGCGTTGACACCGCCGTGCCGGGCAAACGCCTCGAACGTGCGCACGGCGCGCAAGGGTGGATCAGCGTCAAATTGTTCGATTAAATTCATGTGTTGAGATTTATTGGCGAATTTTGCCTAGAAAAACCTAAATATGGTGGCCTTTCAAGGGTTATTTGTCGGTATTCGTTTATTCAAGTTGATTAAATCAGAACGGTTGTCTTACCGTGCAGACACACTGGAACCGCTGCCTGAGAGGTCATCCCGACATGAGTGCAATCGACGGAGAACTGGGCATTCTTGCCCGCCGGCGCATCGAAGCTGAGATCATCAAACCCATCTACGAAATCCTCGTGCGCGACTACGGCAAGCAGAAGGCCCAGGCGGTGATCGGCGAGGCGGTGTCCGGGGCGGCGGTCGCTGCCGGGCGTCATTTCGCCTCGCGCGAGCCGGAGGGCCCGAGCCTGGCGGGCTTCGTGGCACTCCAAGCCCTGTGGGAGAAAGACGATGCGCTGGAAGTGGAGGTGATCGCCAGCGATGCCACCCGCTACGACTATGACGTGCACCGCTGCCGGTACGCAGAGATGTACCAGGCGATGGGGTTGGGCGAAATCGGCCATCTGCTCTCGTGCAACCGCGACGAAGTGTTCATCGTCGGCTACGACCCGAGCGTGAGCCTGACGCGTACCCAGACCATCATGGGTGGTGCGCCGTGCTGCGACTTCCGTTATCGCCTCAAGGAGCAGCAGCCATGAGCGGCGTGCCAAGGGTCGATGGCACGCGCTTTTGGGATTCGCTCATGGAAATGGCGCGCATCGGCGCGACGCCAGCCGGCGGGGTGACGCGCCTGGCCTTGACCGAGGAGGACCGCCAGGGGCGCGACTTGTTCGTGCGCTGGGCGCAACAGGCAGGGTGCACCGTGCGCGTGGATGCCATGGGCAATATCTTTGCCCGTAGGGCCGGCACCCGGGACGACCTGGCGCCGGTCGTCACCGGCTCCCACGGCGACTCGCAACCTGCGGGCGGGAAGTTCGACGGTATCTATGGCGTGCTCGCCGGCATCGAAGTGTTGCGCACCTTGAACGACCTTGGGATCGAGACCGAGCGGCCGATCGAGGTGGTGAACTGGACCAACGAGGAAGGGTCGCGCTTCGCCCCGGCGATGATCGCCTCGGGGGTGTTCGCCGGGGTCTATGACCTGGCGTATGGCCTGTCGCGCACCGATGCCGAGGGCATCACCCTGGGCCAGGCCTTGCAGCAAATCGGTTATGCCGGCCCGGAGTCGGTGGGCGGCCGGGCTATTCACGCGGCGTTCGAACTGCACATCGAGCAAGGCCCGATTCTGGAAGCGGCGGGCATCGACATTGGCGTGGTGAGCGGTGCCCAGGGCCAGCGCTGGTATGAAGTCGAACTGACCGGGCGCAGTGCCCATGCCGGTACCACGCCGATGTCGCACCGGCTGGATGCAGGGCTGGGGTTGGCACGGGTGATCGAGCAGGTGCATGCGCTTGGGGTCGAGCAAGGCGATGATGGCCGGGCCACGGTAGGCTGGGTGAACCTGTACCCCAACTCGCGCAACGTGGTCCCTGGGCGGGCGGTGTGCAGCGTGGAGTTCCGCCACCCCAGCGAGGCCGTGCTGGAGGCCCTGGAGGCGCGTTTGTACGCCGGGGTGGCAGGTATCGCCGAGGGCCTTGGGTTGGAGCAGCAGGTGAAGCGGATCTTCCAGTACGCGCCCATCCAGTTCGACCCGGGGTGCGTGGCGGACGTGGCCGAGGCGGCACGCGCCCATGGCTACAGCCAACGCCCGATGATATCCGGCGCGGGGCACGATGCCTGCTACCTGAGCAAGGTCGCGCCCACTGCGATGATCTTCGTGCCCTGTGTGGAGGGGTTGAGCCATAACGAGGCCGAGCATATCCACCCGCATTGGGCCGAAGCCGGGGCCAATGTGCTGCTGGGGGCGATGTTGGCGAAGGCGGGTGTGGTCACCCCTTGAGCTTTGCAGGGCTTTAGTGGGGTGGCCCCAGCCAACTGCAGGGGCCACCCACACATTCGGGGTATGTTCCAGGCCGCCGAATCTTCCGATAGTAACGCCACCGGCTCATCCCGAGCAGTCACACGATGGAGTTGCTATGGGCAAGGCACTGAAGGTGATTGGCAGTCTGTTGTTGGCATCCTGCGCCAGCGCCACGCAGGCGGTGGAGGCAGATGCGAGCAATACGCTGCGGCTGTACAACTGGACCGACTACATCGGCGAGACCACCCTGGCGGACTTCGAGAAGGCCACTGGCATCAAGGTGATCTACGACACCTTCGATGGCTACGAAACCGTGCAGACCAAGCTGCTGACCGGGCGTTCCGGCTATGACCTGGTCATGCTCAACGCCTCCCTGGTGCCGCCGCTGATCCAGGCCGGGGTGTTCCAGCCGCTGGACAAAGGCCAGTTGCCGAGTTGGCACAACCTGGACGCCAAGGTGGTCGCAGAGCTGCAAAGCTACGACCCGGGCCTGAAGTACTCGGCACCCTATACCTGGGGCAGTTCGGGCGTGACCTACAACGTCGACAAGATCAAGGCCCGCATGCCCGACGCCCCCATCGGCTCGCTGGCGATGCTGTTCGACCCCAAGGTCGTCTCGCGCTTCGCCGACTGCGGCGTGACGCTGATGGATGCGCCCAGCGAGGTGATCCCGCTGGCCCTGCAGTACCTGGGCAAGGACCCGCACAGCGCCGCGCCCGCCGACCTGAAGGCGGCCGAAGACCTGCTCATGGGCATCCGCCCCTATGTGAAGAAGTTCGACTCGGTCAACTACCTCACCAGCCTGCCCAACGGCGACACCTGCCTGGCCTTGACCTGGTCGGGCGACTACGCCACCGCCCAGGCCCGCGCCGAGGAGGCGAAGAAGGACATCACGCTGGACTTCTTCATTCCCAAGGAAGGCTCGTTGATCTGGTTCGACAACCTTTACCTGCCCAAGGACGCGCCCCATGCGGCGAACGCACACCGCTTCATCGAGTTCCTGCTGCAACCGCAAACCATGGCCAAGGTGACCAACTACATCCACTACGCCAACAGCAATGCCGCCGCCACGCCCCTGGTACAGGCGGACATCCGCGCCAACCCGGCGATCTACCCCGACGACGCCACCCGCAGCCGCCTGTTCGCACAGAAAACCCAGGCGCCCCGGGACATGCGCGCCATCACCCGGGTGTGGAGCACGGTCAAGACCGGCCTGTGAATCGATTTCCCTATCCTCTTTCCCGCAAGGAGCTGCCCCATGGCCATGCCAAGCCAAGCTGTCGCTTCGACACTCACCCAGGACCCACTGGTGGAGGCCGACAAGGCCCACTACATGCACGGCTACCACATGTTCGACGAGCACCGTGAGCAGGGCGCGCTGAACATCGTCGCCGGGGAAGGTGCCTACATTCATGATACCGAGGGCAACCGGTTCCTCGATGCCGTGGGCGGGATGTGGTGCACCAACATCGGCCTGGGCCGCGAGGAGATGGCCCAGGCCATTGCCGACCAGGTGCGTAAGTTGGCGTATTCCAACCCGTTCTCCGACATGGCCAACGACGTGGCCATCGAGCTGTGCCAGAAGCTCGCGCAGCTGGCGCCGGGCGACCTGGACCATGTGTTCCTCACCACTGGCGGCTCTACTGCCGTGGACACCGCCTACCGCCTGATCCAGTACTACCAGAACTGCCGGGGCAAGCCGCACAAGAAGCACATCATCGCCCGCTTCAACGCCTACCACGGCTCGACCACGCTGACCATGTCGATCGGCAACAAGGCGGCCGACCGGGTGCCGGAGTTCGACTACCTGCATCCGTTGATCCACCATGTCTCCAACCCCAACCCGTACCGTGCCCCGGACGACATGGACGAGGCCGAGTTCCTCGACTTCCTGGTGGCCGAGTTCGAGGACAAGATCCTGTCGCTGGGCGCGGACAACGTGGCGGCGTTCTTCGCTGAGCCGATCATGGGCTCGGGCGGCGTGATCATTCCGCCCAAGGGCTACTTCCTGCGCATGTGGCAGCTGTGCCAGGCCTACGACATCCTGTTCGTGGCCGACGAAGTGGTGACCTCGTTCGGGCGCCTGGGCACGTTCTTCGCCAGCGAAGAGCTGTTCGGCGTGCAGCCGGACATCATCACCACCGCCAAGGGGCTGACGTCGGCCTACCTGCCACTGGGCGCGTGCATCTTCTCCGAGCGGATCTGGCAGGTGATCGCCGAGCCGGGCAAGGGGCGCTGCTTCACCCATGGGTTCACCTACAGCGGCCATCCGGTGTGCTGCACCGCGGCGCTGAAGAACATCGAGATCATCGAACGGGAGAACCTGCTGGCGCATGTGAACGATGTGGGCGCATATCTGGAGCAGCGCCTGGGCAGCCTGCGCGAACTACCGCTGGTGGGGGACGTGCGCTGCATGAAGCTGATGGCGTGCGTCGAGTTCGTCGCCGACAAGGCCAGCAAGGCGCTGTTCGACGATGCGGTGAACATCGGCGAACGTATCCATCGCAAGGCTCAGGCCAAGGGGCTGCTGGTGCGGCCGATCATGCACCTGAACGTGATGTCGCCGCCGCTGGTGATCACCCACGCCCAGGTCGACGAGATCGTCCAGACCCTGCGCCACTGTATCCTCGAGACCGCCGAGGAGCTGCGTGCCGAAGGGCTGTACCAGGGGCGATGAGCCACCTGGAGCGGGCTGTGCGCTCCCATGCCCGGCAGGTTAGACTGCCGGGCATGACCCAGCCTTCCCTCGATACCCCCGTCACCCTCAGCTTCGGCGCACTGCAGCAGTGGCATGCCGCCCTGCAGCAGGCGTTCGCCAGCAGCGAAACCCCGGACGCCCTGGCGCACCTGGCAACGGCCATCGGCCGACTGGTGTCGGTGGAGTCGATGATGATCAGCCTCGAATGCCGGGGCCGGGCGCCACGGCTGCTGTACCAGCAAGGCATTCCCGAGTGCCACCGTGATGCGGTGCTCAACCGCTATTTCGCGGCCGGCTACCTGCTCGACCCGTTCTGCCTGGCGGTGGAGAACGGTCTGGCCGAGGGCTTCTACCATCTGGAAGACATCGCCCCGGACAATTTCTTCGACAGCGACTACTACAAGGCCTATTACCTGGGTACTGGCTGTAGCGAAGACAGCTACTTCATCGCCGACATCGCCGAGGACCGCAAGCTGTCCCTGAGCCTGTTCCAGGGCTGCAGTGGCACGCGCCTGAGCACTGGGCAGGTGGACCTGCTGCGGGCGGTGGAACCGATGGTGCGGGAGCTGCTGGGGCGCTATGCGCGGCATCAGCTGCTGGAGGCGCCAGGGGCATCGGAGGCGGGCGGCTTGCAGGCGGCCTTCGACAGTTTTGGTTGCCAGGTGCTCACTGACCGTGAGCGGCAGGTGGCGCACATGATTTTGCGTGGGCATTCGGTGAAGTCCACGGCCATCGAGCTGGGGATCTCGCCGGAGACCGTGCGCATGCATCGCAAGAACCTGTACCTGAAGCTCGGGATCAACTCGCAGTCCGAGTTGTTCGCCCGGTTTATCGATTGGTTGAGGCAGGGGTAGCGCGCGGGCGAAAGTTTGTGTTGCCTTTGCGGGCCAATCGCCGGCAAGCCGGCTCTCATAGAACAACGCATAACTCATTGATTTGACAAGGCCTGTAGGACCGCCGCACCGCCACTCCTACAGAAGAAGGCGGCGCTAGCCACTTGTTCTCTGCGCGACAGCGCAGCCCAAAGGGCTGGGTGATCTCCCACAAAAAACGCTTTCGATTGGGGCGGGCCTGGAGACGGTGTATGCAAGGCCGCTTCTACCGATTGTGGGAAGGCCCTTGGGAGGGCGTCTGCACCCGCTGGGTTTCTTCCTCCAGGTAGGTCAACAGTGCGCTCACCTCGGTGTCGCCCAGGCGCAGATTGGGCATGGCCAGGCCTTTGTACTGGTCGTACAGCAGCATGGCCAGCGGGTCTTTTTCGGCGAGCATGCGGTCGGGCTCCTTCAACCAGCGCACCAGCCAGCGGGCATCGCGTTGCCGGGTGACGCCCAGCAGGTCGGGGCCGATGCCGCCCGAGGCGCTGGGCCCGGCGTCGCCGAGGCTGTGGCAGGAGGAACAGCGAGTCCTGAAGATCTGCTCGCCACTGCTGGGCGTGCGAATCTGCGTGGCCTGGGCTACAGCCGTTTCCGGCAGTTTCCAGTTGTGCAGGCTCTTGCCCAGGCGGTCGGCCAGGATGTAGGGACTTTCGAAGGGCGAGGCCTTCATCCAGCGGCCGGTGGCCTGGTTGCCGATGATCAGGCTCAGGTTGTGGTCCTTGGAGCGGCCATTGTCCAGGCCTTCGATGAACAGCCCCAGGCGCCTGCGCAGCAGCTCGATGTCGTCAGGCTCGCCGGTGAGCAGGCGCCAGCCTGGGCCCAAGTTGAATTTCTCGCCATAGCGCTTGAGGGTGGCCGGGGTGTCGTTGTACGGGTCGATGCTGATGGAATAGAAAAAGATGTCCTTGCCCACCCGGTCGCCCAGCAGCTTCTGTACCTGGCGCAGCCGCGCGGTTTCCAGAGGGCAGGCATCGGAGCAGCCGGTGAAGATGAAGTTGATCGCCACCACCTTGCCCTCGATCAGGTCGTCGAAGAAACGCACGGGGCGGCCGTCCTGGTCGAGCAGGCGGATGTTGGGGAAGTAGTCCCGGCCCCAGGGCGTGGCCTGGGCCACGTCCTGGGTGGCCTGGGGAGGCCAGTAGGGCAGGCAGGCCACCAGCAACAGCAGCAGGTGGGCACGTGTAGGACGCCGGAACCAGCCCATGGTCTTGCTCCTTCGTTGTCAGCGGACACTGATCGGTACGGTGATGCTCTGTCCAAGCGCGGAACGCACGGTCACCGTCGCTGGCGATGCCGGGCCGGCACCGGTGGTGGTGACCGACAGCCGCCAGCGCGCGCCAGTGGTGGTCGGGCTCAGGGTCGCCAGGCCGAGGTCCAGTGGGCCACTGGTGGTCGAGGCCGTCACCCGGATGCTGTTGCCGCTGGCCTGGCTGGTGGTGCCGGCCAGGTCCCAGGTGTAGCGGTCGTTGCTGCGTCGCTGCACCGTGGCGCTGCTGACCTTCAGCTCATCGGCGATCACCGGTGGCGTCACCGCGATGCTGACCGTGGCCGGGCTCACCGACTCGGCGCCCAGGGCGTCGCGCGCCTGGTAGGTGAAGCTTGCGGTGAACGGCGCGGTCACCTGCTGTGGCGGTGTGTAGGTGACCTGCGTGCCATCGCTGGCCACGGTGCCCTTGCCTGAGTCCGGCTGGGCCAGGCCCACCACGCTCAAGGGCAGGTTGCGGTCCGGGTCGGTGTCGTTGGCCAGCACGTTCACCGCGACCGGGGTGCCGGCCTGGGTGGCTGCGCTATCGGGCATTGCCACCGGGGGCTGGTTGCTGCTGTTGTCATCGCCGCTGCCGCTACCACTGTTGCTGGTGCGGAAGGTCGGCAGGGCGGCGGAGCTGACGTATTGCACGCCATCCCAGCCAGGCAGTGGTGTGGGCATCATCTGGAACTGGCCGGGGTGCTCCAGGTCCCAGCGCAGCAGCATGGAGGAGTCTTCGTGCTGGGTGTTGTGGCAGTGTTCCATATAGGTGCCGGCGAACTCGCGGAAGCGGATGGCCACCTCGATTTCTTCCGACGAGTCGGCGTCCGGTCCGATGCGATACACGTCCTTGCGTGCCCATTTCTCCCACTCCGGCGGTGCCTTGCCGTCGCGGCTGAGCACCACGCCTTCCTCGAAATGCACATGCACCGGGTGGCTCCAGCCGTTGCCGCCGTTCTTGATCTTCCAGACCTCCAGGGTACCGTCGCCACTGAAGCCGCCATCGGTCGCTTCGGCGGACAGTTGCGGGGCTGCGCTGATCCGGCGTGGGTCCATGCTGTAGCCGAAGCCGCCGTCGGTCTTGATGGTCCAGGGCGCGGTGTCGGTGCCGTCGGAGCGGCCGAAGAGGAACTCGCGGTGGCGGGCGTCCTTGAGCTTGGCCTGGTCGCTGGCGCTGTTGCGATCGATGGTCAGCGGCAGCATCTTCAGGCCCTCGGCCTTGCCGGGCTTGGCCGGTTCGTAGGCCACTGGGTCCATGCTCAGGTCCTGGCCGCTGTAGGGCTGCACCACCAGTTGCAGGAACTTGCCGACAGCGGGGTCGCCGCGGTCCCATTCCGGGCCTTTGCTGGTCTGCTTGATGACGGCCTTGTAGTTTTCCGAGAGCACATCGGCCAGGGGAATCGCTTCGCTGGGGCCCTTGCCGGTCTCGTGCTCCATCAGGTTGACGAAGTACAGCTTGTCGCCGACCTGGATGCCGTGCTTGGCGAAGTTGATGATGATGTCGTAGCGCTCGGCGATGCCTTGCAGGGGCAGGATGCCGTTGTTGTCCTGGCGATTGCCGTCGCCGTTGAGGTCCATGGTGCCGTCGAACGGCACTGCGTGTTCCATGAGGTTGCCGTCGTTGGCGATCATGTGGAACGGCACGCGCTCGTACGACACGTTGGAGCCGGACGGCCCCTTGAATTCGCCGCCGCTGCCTGCGACTTCACGCACCACGGCGAACTTGAAGTACCGCGATACCGAGCCGTTGAGCAGGCGGAAGCGGTAGCTGCGTGCCCGCACTTTCAGGCGCGGCTGGTATTGCCAGTTGACGAGGATCTGGTCACCGAGAAAGCCGTCGGTATTGAAGGGGTTGAACCACAGCTGACCGTTGGCATCCCAGGCCTTGTCGGCGATCACCAGGTTCACGTCATAGTCACGGTTGCCCCAGGGCAGCGCCGAGCCGCTGGGCAGGCGCAGGTTGACGCCGTCCTGCAGGGCTTCGTTGCCGCGATCGAGGGCGCTGTAGTAGTTCATCATCACGGCGTTGCCTTTGTAGACATTCTGCGCCGTGAAATCGAGCATGTGGTCGTGGAACCAATGGGTGCTCATGGTTTCGCGCCAGTCGCCGCGGATCTTGATGCTGCCGTTCTGGCACGTCTTCAGGCCCGGCGAGGCGTCGTTGACGAACAGGGTTTCGCCCGGCGAGCAAGGGAAGGCGGCACGCGGGTCTTCGGCGCGGGTGTTGATGGTGTCGTAGCCGGCCAACTGCACCGGCCAGCGGTAGTCGTAGTACTGGCCGGGGAAGAAATAGGCATTGGCGAAGCCGTCGCTTTCGGCCGGCGAGTGGCCGTTGTGTTCATGGGTCGAGATGGTGTGCAGGCCGAAGCCGCCGTTGGCCGACGGGTCGATCGGCAGGGCGTTGTAATGGCGCATCAGGATCGGCTGGCCGTAGCGCACCATCAAAAGCTTCGGCGGGAAGGTGCCGTCGAAGGTCCACAGCGACTTGTGGTTCTGTAGCGGCATCTTGGGGTGGAAGCGGGTGTCGATGCCTTTGGTGGTGCCCAGCGTGGTGGGGATGTCCGAGGTCTGGTAGTACAGCCCGCCCGGGGCGAACTCGCCTTGGGCGTAGTTGTGCAGTTGCCGACGATCGCGCAGGCCCTGGTTGATGCGCGCACCGGCCTGGGCGGTCTTGAATGCGGCCTGGGGGTAGAACTCGTTCCAGCGCTGGTGCGACCAGCCTTTTCCTGGCGGGCGGCCTTCAGCGGGCGAGCCGACCGGGTGCCGATTGAGGAAATCTTCGATCTGCGCCTTCCACGGGTTGCGATCGAGCACGTTGGCGTACTGGGTGGGGAAGGGATACAGCCCTGGCTGCTTGAGGAAGGCTTCCAGGGCATTGCCGTCCGGGCCGCTGCGGGCGACGTTGTTCGGGTCCTGGGCCGGTGCTGGCCCTTTGGTGGGCAGGGGGAAGCCCAACTCGGGCGGTGGCGCGGTGGGGTCGAGCTTCTCGGTGCCGAATTCTTCGAAAAGCAACAGTTGTTGGGTGAACGGCTCGGCGCCGAACAACGGGCTGGGCTTGCCGTTGGTGGGGTATTGGCTGGACGTCTGTTGCAGCGGCGGCAGCACGTTTTCGGTGGTGGGCGTGGAACGGTCACCGAACACGCCATCGGTGAGCTCCAGCGCGCCCTCGTTGGCTTCCGGTTCATGGGTGATGTCGTCCAGCGCCTTGACCGGGTCGTCTGGTGGGTCGTAGTAGGCCGAGGGGTCGGTTGGTGGGGGCTGGCTGGTGTCATCGAGGGGGGAGGCTATGGCCGTGATCAGTCCCAGACTGAACAGCATCGCCGTGACCGACGATAACCGAAATACCTGCATGGATGAGCGCATTGCCGAATGTCTTTTCATCGCTTTCGCCTCGGGTCGTACTGCGTGGCCAATGGTCACGTCGAGGTGGCCATTGGCCTTGTTGCTGAGGCAGAAGCAATGAGTGCGCCAGGTATTTGTAAGCATTTATTTCAGTACGTTTCGGACGTACTGAATCACCGGCTCGGGCAGAAAAAGGGGATAGAGGCCCAAAAGCGGGCAAACCCTTACCCAAAGGTGGTAAAGCGTTGAGCTGGGCCTTGAATGGGCGCGCGAATACTCGCACAATCAGCCTTTATTACGTAATACGTATTACGTTACGAAACCTAGGAGCGAACATGGCCCGGGCCGGTATCAACAAAGCGGTGGTGCAGCAGGCACGCCAGGCACTGCTTGCCCGAGGCGAGCAGCCAACCATCGACGCAGTACGTATCGAGCTGGGCAACACCGGCTCCAAGACCACCATCCACCGTTATCTCAAAGAGCTGGACACCGCTCAGCCCAGCAAGGCCGGCCTGAGCGAGCAATTGGGCACGCTGGTGGAGAAACTGGCCGGGCAACTGGAGGACGAGGCCCAGGCACGCATCCGCGAGGCCGAAGCCGTATTCGACGAACAACGCGAACGTCTGCAGGCACAATTGCAAGTGGCCCAGCAGGCGCTGGCGGCGGCTCACCAGCAACTGCAGGCCCAGGCCAGCGCGTTGCAGGCGGAGGCTGAGAAGCTGGCGACCACCCAAGGCGCCTTGCAGGCCGAGCAGCTACGCAGCGCCAGCCTCAGCCAGGCGCTGGGGGAGCTGCAGGTGCGCCTGGCCGACAAGGACGAGCAGGTTCGTTCGCTCGAAGAGACGCAACGCCATGCACGCGATGCGCAGGAGCAGGACAAGCGTCGCCACGAGACGCAGCTGCAGCAGGCGCAGGTGGAGGTGCTGCGCCTGCAACAAAGCGTCGCCTTCCGCCAGGAGGAGGCCACCCGGCTGCACCGGGACAACGAACGGTTGCTGGCGGACAATCGGCGGGCTTCGGCCAAGCGCAAGGTGCTGGACGAACAACTGGAACAACGCGACGCCCAGGTGCAGGGGCTGCGCTCGATCCTCGCCCAGGCCCAGGGCGCAGGGGATGAAATGCGTCGACAACTGGAGCAGTTGCAGGCCAAGCTGGATGCCCGAACGGCGGAGCTCTTGGCGTGCCAGGCGCGCCTGCCCTGACGCCGTCGGGCGCAGTGGGCGCAGATGGATCAAACTTCGTGAGGCTTGCAGGTTCTTCCGTAGACACCCTACCGGAGACAGCCCATGAGCAGACCCGAACAGCACAAGCCCGCCGACGGCCCTCATTCTTCCGAGCACGCGACACGCAAGAACGACCTGGGTTTCGACCCGGACTCACCCGACCTGGAGGACCCGCAAGTCGACCCGCAAGGCCCGGCCAAGCCGCCTCGGGACGACGAAAAAAAGGATTGAACCAAGAAGGCTTCACCAGCGCCCCGGGGTGCCGAGGCGCTGGTGAAGGTCAGGTGCCGCCAGCAGCATTTCAGCCTTGCGGCATTTTCTTGGCTTCCTCGACGCCTGCGGACGACAGCTTGATCGGGTAGTTCACGCTCAGCCGATGCTCGGCATCGACATCGACGCTGCCATCCTGGATCAACCCCTGCTCCTGCAGAGTCTTGAGCATCCCGGCCACGGCTTTTTCACCGCGGTAGTTGTCCAGCAGCTCCTTGCCCAGGCCTTGCGGGTGGGCATGGAACAGGCGGGTGAGGATTTCGGAACGTAGTGCATCGTTACTCATGGCGTGCCTCACACGTGCTGCAGGTCATTTGCCGTGCTTGGCCTGGAGCTGCTTGGCGTGCTCCAGGTGCTGCTCGAGCTTGGGCAGGGTTTCGCTGGCAAAGGCCTTGAGCTCGGGTTTGTCGGAGGTGTTCGCTTCGTCCTTGAACAGCTTCACGGCCTTTTCATGGGCCTCGACCTGGTTGTTGATATACGACTGGTCGAAGGACTCGTCGCGCCATTCCAGGATCATCTTCTTGACCTTGTCGGTCAGCGCGGCTTCGTCCGGCACGCTGATATCCAGCGAGCGGGCGATATCGCCGAGTTTCTGGTTGGCCTGGGTGTGGTCGGTGACCATCTGTTGGGCGAAGGCCTTGATCTCAGGGTTCTTGCTCTTTTCCTGGGCCAGGTTGCCCGTCACCACTTCGGCGATGCCAGACTCGGTGGCACTGTCGACGAAGTCGTTGGAGCTGGCGGCCAGCACATGCATCGAAGCCATGCCCAGCGCGACGGTCAGGCCGACCCGCTTGAGGAACAGATTGCTCATGTGTCACTCCTTATCCATTGGCGCGACCTCAGTGTCGCTTATGGTTGAGCACGGCCAGTGGGCAAAGGTTTGATTTTTCTGCACGCCATGAGGCGAGTGGTCATCGGGTTGAACGTTGCCGACAACCTGGGCTCAGACATTCAAAGGTTGCACCGAGGAGCCTGCCCATGAGCATCGAACGCAGCATTCCCGAGCTCGAAGCCTGGTACGCCCAGTACGATGACGCGAGCTATCGGCGCGAGTCGCCGGATGCCTACCACCATGAACTGATCCGTACCGCCGAAGCCCTGCGCGACGATGGCGCCATCGACTGGGACGACTGGCTGGCGCTCAAGGCCCTGGCCGACCAGGCCCATGGCCGTGCGCTTGAAGAAGCGGTGCAGGCCCATGTCGATGACCCTGACGCATGAAGACCTTGAAGATCGCCACGTTCAACATCAACGGCATCCGCAGCCGCCTGCCCGGGCTGCTGGCATGGCTGGCGCGCGAACAACCGGACATCGCCTGCCTGCAGGAGCTCAAGGCCGCCGACAAGGATTTCCCGCGCGATGCCCTGGAGGCCGCAGGCTATGGCTGCCTGCACCACGGCCAGCCGTCCTGGAACGGCGTGGCCATCCTGGCCCGGGGTAGCGAGCCGCTGGAGGTGCGACGTGGCTTGCCAGGCATGGAGGCGGACAGCCAGAGCCGGTACCTGGAGGCCGCGGCCCATGGGGTATTGGTGGCATGCTTGTACCTGCCCAACGGCAACCCCCAGCCTGGGCCGAAGTTCGATTACAAGCTGCGCTGGTTCCACTGCCTGAACGCGCACGCCCAAGGGTTGCTTGAGAGCGGCCACCCGACAGTGCTGGCGGGGGACTTCAACGTGGTACCCACCGACCAGGACATCTACAACACGCGCTCCTGGCTCAAGGATGCGCTGCTCCAGCCCGAGAGCCGTGAATGCTACCGCCAGCTGCTGGCCCAGGGCTGGAGCGACGCCATCCGCCAGCTGCATCCGCACGAGCAGGTCTATACGTTCTGGGACTACTTCCGTAACCATTGGCAGCGCAACGCGGGCCTGCGCATCGACCACCTGCTGCTCAGCCCCGAGCTTGTACCACGGCTCGAGGCCGCCGGGGTGGATGCCTGGGTGCGCAACGAGCCGAAGGCGAGCGACCATGCGCCGGTCTGGATCTCGCTGCAAACCGCGTCGTAGGCCAGCGCAAAGGTGCCAAGCGTTGTCTGCGTGCCTGCACGCTGTTCTATAGTCATAGGCGGCGAGGGCGGGACAACAAGGGACTGTAATGGCTGCAAGCAGGAAATCGCACGAGGAGGGGCTTTTGGCGATCACCGGCGAAGGCCGGGCTGTCGCGTTGTTCCGCCTGGTGTTGAGCTTCATGGCCGTGGTGATGCTGGCTTTCGTCTCGGTCGAAGGCTGGCGGATTGCCCGTGACTACCGCCATGCGTCGCTGAGCGCGGAGGACGCGGTGATCAACCTGGCCAGGGCGACCGCCCAGCACGCCGAGGATGCGATTCGCCAGGTCGACGCCATTACCGCAGCGTTGGCCGAACGGCTCGAAGGCGATGGCTTCGCCAACCTGGACCGGCCGCGCTTGCATGCCTTGCTCAAGCAGCAGAAGGCCATCATGCCGCAGCTGCACGGCCTGTTCGTCTACGACGCCGAGGGCCGCTGGGTGGTAACCGACCAGGCCTCGACGCCCAAGCAGGCCAACAATGCCGACCGCGACTACTTCATTTATCACCGCACCCATACCGACCGAGGCGTGCGTATCGGTTCGGTGGTGCGCAGCCGTTCCACGGGTGACCTGGTGATCCCGATCTCTCGGCGCCTGGACCACCCGGACGGCCGTTTCGCCGGGGTGCTGCTGGGCACCATCAAAGTGGACTGGTTCGTACGTTACTACGGCGACTTCAAGATCGACGAACGCGGCGCGCTGGTATTGGCCAAGCGTGATGGCACCATCCTGGTCCGGCGGCCGTTCGTCGAGCAGGTAGTGGGGCGCAGCCTGGCGGACAGCGAGATCTTCCGCAACCACCTGCCTTACGCCGACCAGGGCGTGGCCGAGGCGGTGGCGGTGGTCGACGGAACGCCGCGGTTGTACGCGTACCGGGCGCTGTCCACTTACCCACTGGTGGTTGAAGCGGGTTTGTCGCGCGAGTCGATCCTCGCTCCGTGGCGCCACGACATGTTCAAGTCGGTCGCCGTGCTGCTGCTGTTGCTGGTGGGGCTGGCGACCTTCGGTTGGGTGGTGCTGCGCCAGCTACGCGAGCGCATCGTCATCGAGCGCGCCTTGCACCAGGCGCACCAGACCCTCAAATCCCTGGCGCTGACCGACAGCCTGACAGGCCTGGGTAACCGGCGCCGGCTCGACGGTGTGCTCGACGCGGAGATCCGCCGGGCACGCCGCCAAGGCTACCCGTTGGCGCTGGTGATGATGGACCTGGACTACTTCAAGGCCTACAACGACCGCTACGGCCACCCCGGCGGCGACCAGTGCCTGCGACGCGTGGGCGAAGTGCTGCGCCATGCGCTGAAGCGCCCAGGCGATCTGGCGGTGCGCTATGGCGGCGAGGAGTTCACCTTGCTGCTACCGAACACCGATGCCCAGGGTGCGGTGGCGATCGTGCAGGAGATCCTGGCCTTGCTGCGCCGGCAGATGATCGAGCATGCCGACAGCCCGCTCGGGCATGTCACCGCCAGTGCGGGCATCGCAGTGGGGTACCCAGGGCCTGAAACGATCACGCCGGAAAACCTGATGGCGACGGCGGACGGGGCCCTGTACGAGGCCAAACGCCAAGGGCGGGACCGCTATCAGCTGGCCACTGGTGCACTGACCGGTACCCATTCGTGAGCGATCAAGCCGCCGGCACGATCGTCAATGCCATCGCGCAGCGCCCGATCAGGCCGTGGGCGCGTTCGGCCCGCAGGATGCCGCCCAGGCGGGTGTCCAGTTGTGCGGGCTCGATGATCTTGAACCCGTGCCGGGCGTAGAATGGCGCGTTCCAGGGGACCTCGACGAACGTCGTCAGGGTGACGACCCGCTTGCCGTGGCTCCGCGCGATGCTGATTGCTTGCTGGAGCAGGGCGCGCCCCATCCCTAGGCCCTGGGCCTGCGCGCGCACCGACACTTCGTGGATATGCAACCAGTCGTGCGCCTGCTCGGTGCAGATGAAACCTTGCGGGCAGTCGTTGCCGTCCACCGCCACCCAGCTGCCATGCCCGGCAATGAAGGCCCGGTGGGCGTTTTCGTCCAGCACATCGCCGGTGGCCAGCCAAGCCAGGTCGGGCAAACGCAAGAAGGCTTGGGCCGCCGAGCGCTCGATGGTGGCAAGCAAGGGGACATCATCAAGACGGGTAGGGCGAATGTGCATGGGCGGTCCCTGGCAAAACGCCCAGTCTGCGAGCCCTGCCGCGCCAAGGCAAGGCTCGTCAGCGGCTCATTCGCCGACCAGCTCGCGCAGTTGCCAACGCACCGAGCTGACGCCTTTCTCGAGGCTTACCCGGCTGACCAGGCGTTCCAGCTGGGTAGGGGCCTGCGGTGTACCGAGCAGCTCGGCGCGCACCTCCAGGCGTGCCGGGTTGGCCAGGTCCTCACTGTGCAGCGACTGCAGGCGCAGGCCGGGGTCGCTGAGGCTGTGCAACATCAGGCTGCGTACCTGGATCTCGTCTTCGGCGCGGCAGACGATGCGGACCTCGAAACGCTGCTCCACCTCGCTGGCCGGCAGTACCTCCTGGCGGTCCAAGCGCTGGGCGATGTCACGCAGCAGGATATTGGCGCACAGCACCACCAGGCTGCCCAATGCTGCCTCGAGCAGCAGGCCCAGGCTGCACAGCACACCAATGGCGGCCGTGCACCAGAGCGTGGCGGCGGTGTTCAGGCCACGGACGTTGAAGCCGTCGCGCATGATCACGCCACCACCGAGAAAGCCGATACCGGACACCACGTAGGCGGCGATACGCGAGGCATCGGTGGGCGCCATGCCAGGCACCGCCTGGGTCATGAGCACGAACAGGCACGCGCCGGTGCTGACCAGCGCATTGGTGCGCAGGCCGGTCAGGCGCTGGCGCAGTTGACGTTCGGCACCGATCAGGGCGCCGAGTACCAGGGCTACGCTGACGCGCAGCAGAAAGACTTTCCAATCCATAGCAAACCTCATTTCCCGGGCACATGCCCGTGGGGCGCCGCCATCTGCGGCGCAACTGAAAACAACGAGTGCGAGGACCACATGCCCGCGTGCCGAGCACGGGAGCAGGAAGGAAAGAAGGGGAGACATCGGCCCGCCTGGGCCGTGATGAACCACCGTCTACCGTGTGCGGCAAAACAGTGGCAGGAGGGCTGCCGGACTAGCTTGCCGTGTGGGCCTGTCGCAATCGACTGGGGCTACTGTCCAATGCAGGACTCCTGTTGTGGGATGCAAAACTGCGCCGCGGACCTTACGCCTGGCGCCAGGTAGGGTCAAGGGCAGTTGCGTGACAATTGCGCGATCTGGGAAATTTCCTTCATGAAACCGGATGTTCGGCGACCGGACTTTCATGAAAAAGGCCTCTGAAGCGCGCCCAGGCGGTGTTAACCTTGCGCCCTTCGTTACAACCTCGGAACGTTACATGCTGTTCAATCTCGCCATCCTGTTCGGCACGCTGGTGGCCATGGAAGGCGTCGGCACGCTGGCCCACAAGTACGTCATGCATGGCTGGGGCTGGTGGCTGCATCGCTCGCACCATGAGCCCCACCTGGGCATGCTGGAGACCAACGACCTGTACCTGGTGGCACTCGCCCTGATCGCCTCGGGTCTGGTCGCCTTGGGCAAGGCCGGGTACGCACCGCTGCAATGGGTCGGCGCTGGCGTGGCGGGCTACGGCGTGTTGTATGTACTGGCCCACGATGGCTTCTTCCATCGCCACTGGCCCCGGGCGCCGAAGCCGGTGAACCGCTACCTGCGACGCCTGTATCGGGCCCATCGGCTGCACCACGCGCTGCCTGGGCGCAAGGGCAGCGTGTCGTTCGGGTTCTTCTATGCACCGCCTGTGCGGGTGCTCAAGCGCCAGGTACGCGAGCGTCGGGCACAAGGCCTGTAGAGACGTCAGGGCTTGCGGCGCAGCATCAGGATGAAGAACATGCCGCCGATGGCGGCGGTGGCGATGCCGATGGGCAGGTCCTGGGGCGCGATCAGCGTACGTGCGCCGATGTCCACCCAGACCATGAACAGCGCTCCGAGCAGGGCGCAGGCCGGCAGCAGCCGTCGATGTTCAGCGCCTACCAGGCGGCGGGCGACATGGGGCAGCATCAGGCCAACGAAGCCGATGGCCCCGGACAACGACACCAGCACGCCTGTGAGCAGCGCACACCCCACGAACACCTGGGCTCGTACCCGGCGGGGCTCGAAGCCCAGGCTGACGGCCGTCTGTTCGCCGCTCATCAAACCATTGAGGGCCCGCGCCAGGCTCATCAGCAAGGCAAAGCCCGCCAGCACGCACAGCGCCGGCAGCCACAGCAGCGACCACTGCGCCAGGCCCAGGCCGCCCAGCATCCAGAACATCACCGAGCTGGCCGCATGAGGGTCGCCGGTGTAGAGCAGCAGGTTGGCCAGGGCCATGATCACGAAGGATACAGCCACCCCCGCGAGCAGCAGCCGGTCGCTGTCCAGGCGCCCGCGTCGGCTGGCCACCGCCAATACCAGCAGCATGCTGGCGAGCGCGCCGATGAACGCCGCCAGCGGCAGGCTGAACGGGCCGGCGAAGGCGCCCAGGAACAACACCACCAAGACTGCGCCCAGCACTGCACCGGAACTGACCCCGAGCAGATGCGGGTCGGCCAGCGGGTTGCGGGTCACGGCCTGCAATGCACCACCGACCAAGGCCAGGCCTGCACCCACCAGCGCACCGAGCAGCACCCGCGGCGCGCGGATCTGCCAGACGATCTGTGCCTGGCCCCGGCTCCATCCCCCGGGGTCGACCAGGCCTGCCTGTTGCAGCACGATGCCCAGCACATCGGCCAGGGGTACCTGGGCAGCACCGAACCCCAGGGACACCAGACACGAGCACAGCACGGCCATCACCAGTGCGACGAGCAACAACCGGAAGGCGCGACGATCACGTACCGGCATCACTGCAGCGTGCCTGCGAACAGGCGGGGATGCAGCGCCGCTGCCAGCTGCTCGATGGCGCTGGCGTTGTCCACCGATGGGGTGACCTGAATATAGGAGAGCACCACGAAACGTCGTTCGCGGATGGCCGTCACCTCGCCCAGGGCCGGGTGCGCGAGCAGGAAGTCGCGCTTCTGTTGCCAGGAAGTCGGGCCGTAATCGACGATCACGATCACCTGCGGGTCGCGCTCCACCACGCTTTCCCAGTTCACTTCGGTCCAGCTGGCGTTGACATCGGCCATTACATTGTCACCGCCGGCCGCCTCGATCAGCGCTTGGGGCATGCCGAGGCGGCCGGAGGTGGTGGGGCGGTCTTCGCCGCTGTCATAGAGGAAGACACGGGGAGCCTGGGGCTCAGCGGCGACCTGCGCCTGCACACGCGCCACGCGTTGGCGCAGGGTGGCGATCAGGGCCTGGGCCTGCTGGCGAACGTCGAAGATGCGCCCCAGGTTGTCCAGGTCCCGGTACAGGTCATCGAGACTGGCGCGGTGCTGGGGCATGACCCGCGAGCAGGACTCGCTGAGCTCGTACACCGGGATGCCGAACGGCGCCAGGGCCTGTGGCGTGACCGGGCCGCCCACGTACATGCCGTAGCCCCAGCCGGCAAAGAGGAAGTCGACATTTGCATCGAGCAGGGTTTCCACCGATGGGTAGCGCGGCGCGAGTTCCGGCAGGCCGTCCAGGGCACCCGTCATGGTTGGGTCAAGGGTTTTCCAGCCACTGATGCCGGTGAAGCCAACCATACGCTCGCGCAACCCCAGGGCCAGCAGCATGCCGGTCAGGTTGCTGTCGTGGCTCACCGCCCGCTGGGGCGGCTGGCTGAAGGTGACATCGCGCTCACAGCTGCGCACGGTCACGGGGTAGTCGCCCGCCCAGGCGACGAAGGGCAGGGCGGCCAGCAGGGCCAGGCAGGTGAGGCTTCGCTTCATGCGGGGCTGATCCAGGTGATGCGTGGATGAAAGGCTACGGGGTGACGGTCGACCAGCGCCCGTACGCCGAAGACTTCGGCCAGGCACTGTTCGGTCAGTACCTCGGCCGGGGTGCCGTGGGCAACGATGCGACCGGCCTCGATGACATACAGCCGGTCACAGAAGGCCGCGGCCAGGTTCAGGTCGTGGAAGCTGGCGAGCAGGCTCAGGCCGGTGCCGCGCAAGTGCTCCAGCAAGGCCAGCTGGTAGCGGGGGTCCAGGTGGTTGGTGGGTTCGTCGAGGATCAACAGGCGCGGTTGCTGGACCAGCGCGCGAGCCAACAGCACGCGCTGCTTCTCGCCGCCGGACAACGGGGTAAAACCATGATCGCCGCGCGCTTGCAGGCCCAGGCGATGCAGGCTGGCGTCCACCAGCGCATCGTCATCGTCGCCGTCGAACCAACCCTGGTGCGGCGTGCGGCCCATGGCGACCACATCGCGTACGCTCAGGCCGAAATCCTCGGGAAACTCCTGGAGCATCACCGCGACGCGTTGTGCCACCCAGCGCGCCGGGCGCTGCCAGATGTCCTCGTTTTCGAGCAGCACGCGCCCGCCATCAGGCCGTGTGAAGCGATAGGCGCAGCGCAGCAGGCTGGTCTTGCCGCTGCCGTTGGGGCCGATCAGGCCGACGCATTCACCGGGGCGTACCTCCAAGTCAATGCCGTCGAGCAGCCGCCGGCCACCAGGCGATGGCGCCCAGTGCAAACCTTCGAGACGCAGGGTAGGGGCAGACATGACGAGCAACCGTACCGGGAATGAATGTAACCCGACGATGACGGCGCGCAAGGGAATCGCGGGCAGGCTGCTGCCCAAGACCGGCCCGCGCCCGCCCACCGCGGGAGTTGCCAAACGAGGTGACAGGCCGGTCTCCGGGCTTGCGAGAGGCGTGAGGCATTCACCTTCCCATGCCGGTGGCACAGTGGCGTATCGAATGCATCGCTCGCTTACCGTTGCGGGGGCAGCGCCGGACTGATCGCACAAGGCGAGGCACCGGCTTCCCGTTTAATCCCCGGCACGGCGGCAGGGGACACCTGAAACTGGGGCGCATCTGAGCATTTATGGGGTGGGGAGTCAACCTGCAGGGCGGTCGTTCTAGCGTCGCAACGAGACGAAGTCGGTGGAAAGAGACAACACGTCGAACATCAAGGCCTCGAAGATCACCAGCAGGTTCAGGTCGTTGCGGTTCATCCCGGCTCCTTTTGTTGGGTCGCGTCGGTGGGGCAACGATCGATCGGGTCTTCGATTTTATTCTTTATTGCTGCCCCCTGATCGAAATCTCGACCTAAGCTCTTCTATTGTTTTGCGCGCCTGCGTCGAAGCCATCCAGGCGCAACTACCCGTGGTGCAGACGAGGGCGATCCGATGACCCAAACGCTAAAGATCAACGGGACCGAACATCAGGTGGACGTGGATGACGACACGCCGCTGCTATGGGTACTCAGAGATGTGCTGGGGATGACGGGGACCAAGTTCGGTTGCGCAATGGCCCTGTGCGGTGCGTGTACCGTGCATATGAACGGTGTCGCCATCCGTTCGTGCGTTACACCTGTCGGCAGCCTGGCGGGGGCCAGCATCACGACGATAGAAGCGGTGGGTGACACCGATGTGGGGCGTCGTGTGCAGCAGGCGTGGCTCGAACACGAGGTCGTTCAATGCGGCTACTGCCAATCAGGGCAGATCATGGCCGCAACGTCATTGCTCGCCAGCAATGCGAACCCCAGCGATGCCGATATCGATGCCACGATGGCAGGCAACATCTGCCGTTGCGGCACTTATGTGCGCATTCGAGAGGCCATAAAGACAGCTGCAAGCAAGTCTCAGCCTACGAGCGGGGAGGCCAAATCATGAGCATCCAGAACCTGATGGCCTCATCTTCTACCGAAGGGGTCAGCCGTCGTGGTTTCCTTCGAGCCAGTGCTGCACTCGGTGGCGGGTTGTTGATCGGTATCTCGCTACCTGGATTTGCGGGTTCGTCGCAAGGCCAGGATTCGAATTTCACTCCCAATGCCTATATTCGGATCGAGCCCAGCGGCAAGGTTGTATTTGTCATCCAGCCGGTAGAAATGGGGCAGGCCACCTATACGTCAATGCCCGCGCTCATAGCGGAGGAGCTGGAAGTAGGGCTCGACCAGATCGTTGTCGAACATGCCCCGGCGGACGACACGCGCTATGCCAACCCGGCACTGGGCTTCCAGGTGACGGGAGGATCGACATCGGTGCCTGCGAACTGGAAGCCGCTACGTGAAGCGGGCGCGGCAGCACGTATGTTATTGATCAGCGCAGCGGCCAATCAGTGGGGTGTGGCTGCGGACAGCTGCAAAGCAGAAAACGGATCGGTGCTTCATCCGGCCAGTGGCCGGAAGCTTGGCTATGGAGAGCTCGCCAGTGCCGCTGCGAACCTGCCTGTTCCAGATATTTTGCCGCTGAAACCGTCCAGTGAGTTCAAGCTCATTGGTACTCCCGCCAAACGGACCGACGGGCAGGACAAGGTCACGGGGAAGGCGGTGTTCGGCATCGACGTTCGGCCAGAAGGCATGAAAGTCGCTGCAATCACGATTTGCCCCATTGTCGGGGGCACGCTGGAGGCGGTCGAACCTGGTCCAGCGATGGCAATCAAAGGCGTCCGGCAAGTTATCAAAACCGATAATTCGGTAGCTGTTGTCGCGGACCATATGGGCGCTGCGCGCAAAGGGCTGGCTGCGTTGCAGATCCAATGGGACGGTGGCCAGAATGCATCGGTCTCGAGCGAGCAGATGCTTGAGGCGATAAAGAAAGCGTCAATGCAACCCGGCCGGCAATCCAGCAAGGAAGGTGACGCAGAGGGTGTATTCAAGACGGCTGCCAGAAAGGTCGAAGCGGTCTATCAGGTTCCATTCCTGGCTCATGCATGGAGCCGGTCAATTGCACAGTACATGTACGAAAGGATGGCTGTGAACTCTGGGTTGGCAGCCAGGTACCGGCGCGTGCAAAGGCGATTGCGGCAGAGCTCACAGGGTTGCCTGAGGACAAGGTCGAGGTACATAACCAATTGCTGGGCGGTGGCTTCGGCCGGCGCCTTGAAGTCGATTTTGTTGCCCATGCCGTGAAGATCGCCAAGCAAGTGGACTATCCCGTCAAGGTCATCTACTCACGGGAGGAAGATACGCGACACAGCTCGCTGCGACCGTACCATTACAACCATCTGAGCGCCGCGCTCGATGAAAAGGGGAGTCCCATCGCGTGGATCCATAAAGTCACTGGCGGCTCCATCTTGGCGCGCTGGTTGCCTGCCGCCTTCAAGGATGGCATCGATCGTGATGCGGTACGCGACCCGTCCGGTCCGTACGCATTTCCCAATATCAGTGCCTATTACGTACGCCACGAACCTCCTGAAGGGATCTACCCCGCATTTTGGCGTGGTGTGGGCCACACCCAGAACGGTTTCATGGTGGAAAGTTTCCTGGACGAGCTGGCGCATATCGCCAAGATTGATCCGTTTGAGTATCGCTATCCATTGCTTCAAAAGCATCCTCGGTTACTCAAGGTGCTTGAGACGCTTCGCGAAAAATCGGGCTGGGGCACACCAATGGGCGATAGGGAAGGGCGAGGGTTGGCCCTTACTTATTGTTTTGGTACTTATGCCGCCCAAGTGGCTGAAGTCAGTGTCCAGCCCTCGGGGGAGGTCAAGGTAAAACGCATCACCAGCGTGGTGGACTGCGGCATTGCGATAAATCCGGACAGCGTTGTGGCACAAGTCCAAGGAGGTACTATTTTCGGGCTGACGGCGGCGTTGTTCGGAGACATTACCTTCAAGGACGGGCGAGTCGAACAAGGTAACTTCGATACGTATCGGATCTTGCGCATCAACGAGACACCGCAATTCGATGTACACGTCATCAAGAGTGATGAGGCGCCCGGTGGCCTGGGTGAAGTCTCCACCGTCCTGATTGCACCTGCGGTCACCAATGCAATATTCGCCGCTACAGGCAAGCGACTTCGCTGGTTGCCAATTGACCCGAGTGAGTTGCGCCAGGCTTGACGGATAAGGCTTACCTGCCACAGCGTTCGTGGCGGGTGAGCAGCTCGAAGAAAATACAGGGCATTCGAGGTTCCAAAGACGGCCAAACTTATAACTCGACTAAATGAATATTTAGTTTAGTTATAATTAAGGGCAATTAAAAAGAAAGGGAAGACAAGGCTATCGACTGCTTCGCCCAACTGCAAGAAGCGCCTGAAATGCAGCTTTAGCAGCTTCCTCAGCCTCTTTGATCTGGTTGAGAACCGTCATTAAATGTAGATCAATCACTTCCTGCGTTTCTTTATCCGCTAGATCTCCAAGCAAACCGACGAATTGCTTTAAACGATTTACTTGGGAAAAGGCGTTTGCAAGGCTGCTGCTCGTGGCTTCGCTGAAGAAGTCAGCTTTGTCCAAGAACTGTGAAGAAAGGTCGATCGTAATCGCCGATGCCTTTTCGGCCAGTCGGCGGCGAGCTTCTTTATCCTCACGCAAAGTACCAATCAGCGGATCGCTGCCGGTTGGGAAAAGATCGCTCCTGAATTTGGAAATTTGGACGTGTGCAGCTCCGACTGGTGTCGTCATAATCTGAGCAAGAAGCCTAGTACGTTCAAGACCCCGTTGATGCTTGTCGAAGAGCCAAACGCACAGAGCAATGACTGCGGCAGCGGCAGTCGACACAGCGCTGATTGCATCCCAGTCAATTTCCCAGTCTGTACAAAGCCACATTCCATTTCTCCGGCGTAGAGTGAAAGCAACAGCGTTGCTGAAGGCCGGCATTCAAGCATGCGCAGAAAGCATCGCCAAGCGATGCCTGTGCGAGCTGCAGCAAGGTGATCAAGGCCAGAGCCTGGCTTCAAATCTGTCCACCCACGGCCCCGGTAGCTCCATACAAATCTGCGCATAATGTATATTATGTTAAATTGTGCTGAGGAGAGGCATTAAGCGGGCCTCACAGTCTTTTATCGACGCTGTGCGAGCTCGATCGACCGACTGGTTTTCGCGCCGGGCCGGCGCATAGCACCAGGACTACCCCGGAAAGGATCAGCGCCCTACCCTCATCAACGTTTACCTTTGCTGCTGCAGCTCATCAGCAGACCTGGAGCCAGTTAGGCCACGAAGCAATCCCGCTAGACCATCCCAAAGACGTTGCCGCAGGCTTTGCTTTGCTACTCTGCCCAACCTTTCCAGCCGTTCAATCCGGGCAATCATCCGTGTGATGCCACGTCGTGCACGTTGGCGGCGTCCATTCCTTCTCATAAGCCGGTCTCCAAATGTCCCAAGCTGGTCACTCGAATCACTACTGGTAGATCGGTCACCGTAGCACTGGCCGAGGCCGCATTGCCAGCCGCTATGCTGAACCGGTAAGGCCCAGTAAGTGAAAACACACCAAAAATGTATGCATATACAGTGTCGTTCCAGACCTCGCGAGAGCCGAAACCCGGCATGCTTAAATCCCGCCATTCTGAACTCGGAGCCATCCCAAAATGGCTCAAAGCAAAGCACCATAAGGCCTGTAGCCGTTTTTCAACGATTGGTATTAAGACTGGAGATCTTCAGCCAAAAGGTCACCGAGGTGGCAATTTCGCGGGATGAAATAAATAACTGTATATGTGCACAGTATTTAGGCGGCGCTCGCCTCGGGCGAAACACGTTGCTCTGCATCTGGGAATTCTAAGGTATCGGATGGGGACATGTAGGTGGGCTGTCGCTCTGACCGCGCTGTCGGGGTCTTGGCCCTCCGGGCTTCCATCCTCGTGCTTGCGCGCTCCGCTTGCCTTTGTGCTCTGCCCGACCGAGAACAGCGCATCAAGGTCTTGGGTTAGACGGTCATGCCACTCGTTGAAGCTCTTGTTCCGAGCCCCGCCGTCAATGTTCCAGCGATCCGCGAAGTTCTCTTTTACCTGGCCAGGCATGGCCGGGTTGTTAACCCGAATGCCCTGGCGGCGATCAATGAAGTCGGGCATCCGGGCAATGATTTCCATCACTACCTCAATGGAGGAACGCAGGCCATACGGGTGGCTCTGCAGGAGATCGTCGTAAGCCTGACCCGCCAGTGTCACCAGGATAATCGAGATCGGGCTGGTTTCGCGGATGTGAGCCGGCTGACGTTTGAAATGGTATTTGCGAAGTCTTCTGGGTTGGACGGACTCCATACCGTGTTCTTGTCGCGTACACGAAGGTCGGTACCGGTGATGTGCGCGGACAATGGGATCGCCGCGTCACGTCAAAGTAGAACGGCTCCCCCGGATACGGCAAGCGCCAGCAGCGGTTTTTAGGCTCGGGTACCCCTGCCCCATCGATGCCATGCAGCGCTGCACCGAACAATTGAAAGAAGTCCTCGGACTCGGTCAGGTTGGTGAACCGGGAGCCACTGAGCTTCACAACCACATCCAAGTCGAAGTTTTCACGCCCATCGCCAGCGATGGTGGTCTGCGTGCGCATCGAACCTTGCACCACTACACGGACGTCATCAGTGGACATGCCGAGCTTGTGGGCAATGTGCAGACCAAACCGCTTGTAGCTGCGCTCTGCCGCCTGCCGCTTGGCTTCACTTCTTCAGCATCGATACGATGAAGCTTTCCCACTGTGTGGCATTTAATTCGGGAAGGGAGTGTTGTACGTACTTGCCAGGCTGCTCAGGTGCGGTAGGCATTTCTACGGCCCAGGGGTATGGGTTCTGTTCGGTGCGCTGCCACTGGTAGCAGCGAAGCGGTGGCATGTTGTGCGGATCGTACCGTCGGCCAAAAACACTGGCGGGAGCCGCGAGGATCAGGTGCACCATGGAAACCTTCTGTCCTTCCAGCTACTCGTGCGCGTGGCTACCAAGGATATCTCTCGAGACTACCCACATTCACTGTGGTGTGCCCGTCTGGATGTAGGAGCGGTTCGATCCAGCTCAGCTGACTAACCCGTTGTGTACTGGACAGATTCGAGCCTCTGCTGGAAATAGTACGGGTGGCACAGACACAAGGTTCTCCAAGCGCAGCGGCA
Source organism: Pseudomonas sp. p1(2021b) (assembly GCF_020151015.1). Lineage (NCBI taxonomy): Bacteria > Pseudomonadati > Pseudomonadota > Gammaproteobacteria > Pseudomonadales > Pseudomonadaceae > Pseudomonas > Pseudomonas sp. p1(2021b). The sequence continues at coordinate 2,616,746 of NZ_CP083746.1, read as the reverse complement.
TGACGCGCACCTTGCTATTGCAGATGTCAGCATGGCATTGCTCAGCAGAACGGGGCGTCCTGATTCTGCAGTGTCTGTTAGGCAGTAAATTTACGAGCATGGGCAACATATGCTAATGGCTGTTTCGAATTTGCACCTCGTGCGGCGCGAATCTGAGACACCACTTCAAACGTTAACGGAATGATGCCAAGAGCCACCGCTGCTCTACCTTGAGGCCCATCTTCACCGGAGTAACTCAATCCTGCAGCGACGAGGGGGATCAGAGATGTGCAGATGATTCTTCCAAAGCTCGGCTTCATGGCAGACTCGATTTCCTTGATCTGCTCTTGGCAATCCATGATGAACAGGCGCGTTCTCTGCAGCCGTTCTTCCGCGCTCGTGACGCCAGCCATTTGGATACAGTGCTGCTCAACCGCTAAGCGAAACCTAGGCAGTAGATGGCCATGACGGTGCCTGAATTGGGCAAGTTGTTGAACAGAAATACCCTCTACCGGGGTAGGAAGTAAATTCTCAAGTACCACTTCACGGGCTTTCCTTACATGAGGGCTTCTTCGGATCGTGGATGGCGAAGGTGAGCGACCTGGAAGCGCCCATCCATCCGTCACTGGCACAGCGTCGATATGGCCCAACGCGCCCAGCGTCACCGCAAGGTAGAACATAAAATCTCGAGCAACATCTTCCCGCACGTTGTACCAAGTGTAGTCAGCCTGAGATGCCAACTCGTGCTGGACTAGGTAGTCGGTAATACCGTGCAATTTTTCAAGGTGGATTCGCGTGTACCGAAAAGGTTGCTGCGTGGATGCTTTAAATTTGACAGCCTGGCGACGAGTCTCAAGATACTCGATGAAATGCTCAGAAAACCCCGGGCAATCATAGAGATGGATCCCAGGGACAACTTGCTTCACCAGCCCTTCGGAAAGCAGCCCTCGCATGAACTGACTCAACTGCTCAGGCCTGTCTAGATGATCCATAGGCACGATCGTAGCCAGCCCATCCCAGTAGAGTAGCGACCTTGCACTCCAAGCATCCTGCGGCAGGTTAATATACGGGTAGTACAGGGCGTTATTGCTCAAAAGTTGAACCTCACGATCAAAATTTGGGTTCCGTCCATACCGGATACCGAGAAATCCGGGAGCCCATGAAACTCTATGCTAGCATGAACAAAAAACGGCCATATGGCCGTTTTTTGTAGAAATCCTCGATAAATTTGGGCCTTACGACACCCAAGACTCGACTTCATCGGCGCCATATTGGGCTTTCCACTCCTTCAACAGCTTATGATTGCCGCCCTTGGTTTCGATGATTTCGCCGTTGTGGGGGTTCTTGTACTGTTTCACTTGCCGCGCACGACGTGGCGTTTTTTCTACGGCGGCTGTGGCGCTGCGACGGCCAGCCTGGGGTCAAGAATATTGATGATGTCCCGGAGGCTGAAGCCGTATTTGTTCAACAACTAACGAAGCTTTTCCTCAAATATGACTTCATGCCTCGACACCAGCAAAGCGCTGTGCGTTTAGAGCTTGCACTGCCGAAAATCCTCCACTTTTCTTAAAACTCATATTGTGTACAAAGTTCTTCATCGCGTCTGATGGGGCAATCGCCTCAAGGTTCAGGCCGTCGACTGTGGCCCGAGAGAACGCAACGCTGAGAATCGGTTGATCCTCCATGTGTCCGGTTGAGCTGTTCAACACATTATCCATGGCAGTAACGATTACCAGCTCGTCCGGAAGGATGGCCAGCAGCTCCCGCCCAACTCGCAGAGCACAACTGCAGACGTAGTCCTGGTGCAGCTCATTAAAGCGCCCACCTGGCATCGCTTTGGTTGAGAGCTTGCCGCTCTTGAGCAGAGACTTGATTTCGGACGGGATGACGTGTGAACCGTGGATGGCCAGCTTCGCTTCCAGAACTCCGCCCTCATGGACGATCATCTGGATAGATGAGCCTAGGTGGGAGATTTCCTCAAAAGATTCGAAAGCCTCTATAGCATCAAGCTTCGCTTGGCGGTCACCATCCAGGATGCGCAGAGCAATATCGCGCTCCTCAGCCCAATCGTCGTGTGCAGTCTTCCACTCATTAAGCTCTGCCTGGAACAGTTTTTCATCTTCGGCCGCGGCGACGCCGACTCTCCCCAAAAGCGCTTCGCGCTGGCGATGCTCAAGCTTGAAAAGCCGTGCCCAAAAGTTAGGGCGATAGGTAGCAGATGCATGAAGTGCGGCTTGCTCGAGCGCTCCGCTCTTCAAGGGTTGCCGGGGCTCTGGCGTTGAGAGGATCTTCTTCCACTGCACCGGCTCAGCGCATTCCTTGTGCATGGAAAGTAGGAGATCGATGTGATTTTCATAGACCTCTACCTCGTACGCTGCTTGCTCTAGAGCCTCCATCTTGTCGAACTCTTTTTGCCGCTTCTCGAGTTCACGCTGCCGACGATGAGCGTTGCGCTCAGCGCGTCTGGCTGATGCCTGCAGCGATCTTACAGTCCCTTTCCAACCCATCACGATGCTCCATACCGAATGCGTGATGGCACATTAGCATATGCCGTCGAACAGTCGGCACGCTGCACGGGCGTAAAAATTTAGAAATTTAAAGGGATCCAAAACACTTGCGAACACCAGTGGAACGCATTATGTTGTGTCTTGCAGCAAGGAAAACCACCATATGGTGTGTGCAAGCCTTTCTGCGCGGCTCGCGATTTACTGAAAACCTCTTGTATCTCACATTGCTGGATGAAGGAGATTCCGTATGACAGATCGTCGCCCTCTCAACCCCAACGTGAACGTTCCGAAGCCTGGCGGTGGTGAACAACCACGGTCTCGCAACAAGGACGGTCAAGTCCGCGATAAACGGAGCGATGCTGGCAAACCGCGCGGCAAATGACGGTTTACAGGTCAGCAGCATACGATCTCGCTGCTGACCTGTTCTGCCACTGCAAATTGCATACAGGCGCGGCACAATTCGAAGCAACAGTGCTACACCCTGAATCGATAAGGGGCGCTGGTAATGCGCCCTATCGAGTATCACTCTGCGATCCGCTTTATCGCTTTTTCGATACGCTGACGGCCCGCGTGGGCAAGCTTACCGACCCCGGCTTCCTTGGCTACTGCGTAAACCAGCCCCTCTCCTACGTGACCATGCTTGGTCATTTCATCTACTAAGGCACCTAGTTCGGGCAAGCAGATTTCAGCAAGTGGGCGAATGGCATCGTCATCACCCGGCCTACGAAAGACAACGTTCATATCCGACTCGAGATGAGTCGGCCAGAAGAATGTTCCTGCCTGCTCCTCTTCATGAGATCGGAATCGTGCCCGCGCTATTTGATCGACGCGATCACGAATGCGCGAGCCCGTTCTGACCCAGCCATGAGCACGCGCGATACGCCGTGCAAGCGCCATATCGAGCACAGGCCCCTCCTCTGCCACCACATGGGCAATCATCTGTTCCAAGGTAGCCGTGTAGCTCGCTTCGAAGAATCTGTCTGGATCAACCGCCTCCACAGCCTCGGCAGGGTCTGCTTCCTTGTAAACCAGGTGCTCTACTGGCACATAAGGAATCACGGTATCTTCTGCTGCTTGAGCCGTGGCAGCTTTGGCGTATTTCAACTCTGGCATTGCGCCAGACGGATCATTGGCTCCGGCAGGTGAAGTCGAAGCTACAACAGCAACCTGATCCACAACCTCAATGACTTCAGCCATGGCAGCATCGACTTTTAGGCGCTCAGCCTCATGGGCAGCATCGATGACCGCCTGCTTGGCCCTCGATTCGGCAAGCAGTTCGGTGAGACGTTGATGCACCTTTTCTGCGGTTCCCACGGCATCAACCCACCAGTCGGTCGACCAGATCCTGACGATCTCCCAGCCAAGTCCACGCAGCACAAACTCACGCAGCTTGTCGCGATCACGCGCAGTCGCACTGCGGTGATAGGTAGCCCCATCGCACTCGACACCGGCTAGGAAGCGCCCTGGAGCATCAGGGTGCACAACTCCCAAGTCTACTCGGAAGGAAGAGACACCAATCTGGGTATGGATCTGCCAACCCTTCTTGGCCAAGGCAGCAGCGACTGCCTCTTCAAATGGGCTATCGAATCCACCCACACTACCGAAATTAGCTTCAGCCAAGGCCTGCGGCCCACGTTCAGCAAATTCGAGGAAATGCTTCAGGTCACGCACCCCGACGGCTTGCGTCCGAGCAAGGTCAATGTGCTCTGGGCGGAGGGTCGAGAACAGCACCAGTTCTTGGCGAGCACGCGTAATTGCAACGTTCAGTCGGCGCTCGCCACCCGGACGGTTCATCGGGCCGAAGTTCATAGACATCACGCCGGCAGCGTCTTTTCCGTAGGTGGTCGAGAAATAGATGATGTCCCTCTCGTCGCCCTGGACACTTTCCAGGTTCTTCACGAACACAGGCTCGAGCTCAGACTCAGCGAAGTACGAGTCGAGCGACGGATCCCTCCGGCATGCCTCATCGAGCATGTCCATGATGAGCTTCTGCTGCTCACCGTTGAACGTGACCACTCCCACAGTACGACGGCTCTCACGGAAGGCCGGCGACTGAAGGCGAGCAACAAGGTCAGCAACTAGGGCTCTTGCTTCAATCAGGTTGGTACGTGAGCCGCCCTTGTCGTAAACACCAGCAACTGGACACAGCCTCACAGCCTTATCAGCTGTGAATGGCGAAGGGAACGTCACCAGCTTCGAGCCGTAGTAACGCTGGTTGGAGAACGCGATCAGGCTCTCGTGACGGCTGCGATAATGCCAGTTCAGGTTGCGCATCGGCAGGTTCGCGCTGATGCATTCATCCAGGATGCTCTCGAGATCCGCTTCGACATCCTCATCATCAGCAGTGGACTCAGCCCGGTCAAAGAACGAGGTCGGCGGCAGCTGTTTCGGGTCACCTACCATCACGACCTGCTTTCCTCGCGCCATCGCACCAATTGCATCCCAGACCGGAATCTGAGAGGCCTCATCGAAGATGACGAGGTCGAACGGGGTTGAGGCTGGCGGCAGGTATTGGGCAATCGAGAGCGGGCTCATCAGCAAGCAAGGCGTCAGCTTGGTGAGGGCTTCTGGTGCCCGGGTCATCAACTCACGCAATGGAATATGCTTGGTTTTCTTGCCCATCTCATGACGCAGCAAGCCCCACTCTGAAGATCGGCTCACGCTGTCCTGACTTGGCAGGTCAGCACACAGCCGAGCACGGAGCCAGTCCTTCGTCAGCTCGGTGAACTTGTCATCCAGCGCTCGGAAATCGCGAATACGCTGTTCATGCTCAACGCTGACAAATGTCCGGATCACTTCCTCGTTATCGACCGTGGTATTCAGCCACCAGCGAGCGTAATTCACCTCGAAGACGCGGCGGACTTTTCCGGAGGTGATCGCTCCGCTTTCCATAGCCTGGACAATTGGGGCGAGGCCAACGGCGAAGGCCTCATCGCGCACCTTCCTCCAAGCACACCATGCCTTAAGTCGCGCCTCGGAAGAAACTACGGTCTCGCAATTTTTCTTGAGGTCATTCAACGAAAGGTGTGCGGTCTCATCAGCACCAGACTCGGTGAAGTGACCGATCGAAATCAGATGCGATGAACGCTCCTGCAACAACGCAAGCTTTTCACGCAGGCCGACGCCTGCAAGAGCTATCGCACCTTCAGGCTCTAGAAAAGCGTTGCCATCGCCCAATAGCGTTTGAAGGGGAGCCTTGTAAGCTACAATCTGCTCCGAGTTCAGCGCGAGCTTCGCAATAGCAGTCGCTACCTGCCCTTGGAACACCACAGCCTGACGTGCAATCTCAAGCTTGGTCTTCAGGTCACTCCAGACCGGTACCAGCTCTCGCAGGTCAGCCAGGTCGGACAGATCACGTTCAACCGCTGCCCGCTGCTTTAACAGGTCGAAGTCACCTTTAAGCAACGCTCCACAGCGGCCCTCCTGCACTTCTGGGTGATCATCAACAAGACGACCGCGCTCTTCGATATCCCGACGCTCAGCCTGGAAGCGCAGCGCTGCAGTAAGGAGTTCAATGTTGGTGTCCTTGCCGCACCAAAGCTGCTGAGTGCTCGAGCCAAGGTCGGACAAGGCAGCCATATCGCTATCAAGGCGCGCCAGCGTGCGAAGTCGTCGCAGCTCTTCCTTCAAGGCGTCACCCAGCTGGCCTTGCTCGACCAATTGGAATCCATCATCGATCCAGTCCGAGTCTGCCTGCTGGAGCCGAATGGCCTCTTGAAGCTTAATCGACGTCGAAAGCTGCTCAGCCACAGACTTTGAACCTTGCCAAACGGCAACGCACTCGTGCCCGGGCTCAAGCTCATCAATAGCACGGCGCACGGCGCGGATTTCTGCCCAAATGGCCAAATCTTTACCGTGATCAGCCTCGCCTGCAGTGGTTTGAGTCGGGGCTAGCAAACCCGCAATACGACGCTTTCCGAACCAGGATTTTGGCCAGAACGATTCCTCAGCCTCCTTCCACTCACGTAGCAACAGATCGATGTCGAGCGATTCGATCGTATCGCCGTAGGTCGCACTGAGGTGCTGCTTGAGCTCTACAATTTGGCCAAGCAGTGCCACCGCCTGAGCAAGCACATCGGTGGCACTTTCCGGCCAGGCCGGGCTGAGCTCACCGAATACGGTGCGACGTTGCTGCAGCAGCTCGATCCCCTGCTTCGCATCGGCCACAACGCGAGAAGGCCAGAGCGGCGATAGCTTAGCGTTGAGCTCTCTGTGTTGTTCAATCCACGCACAGCCATCGCTCAGTCGTTGGGATATGGAGCGGGCATCAGGCCGCAACGCGAAGCGCCAATCCTGCCCTGCTGCCGCCGGCAGTGCCTGGGAAAGGACTGACAACCCCTCCAGTGCCGTGGGGGTGTATTCCGAAGTCGGGAACCCAACCAACTCAACGAACCGATCAGCCGCCCGCTGCACATCCAGCACAGTAGGCAATACATCGCGAGCTGCCTGCACCAGCTGATGCTGCCAATGGGGTGACCATTCCGCCTGGCCTATAGCGGACAACGCATTGCCCAATAAATGGCTGTATCCCACAGCCTGCGCGTTTACTTCGAGACGATCGGCCAACTCCCGTAGCTCAAGCATGGCCTTCTGGTCATGCATGTCAGGTGACGCCCAACCAACAGGAGCAACAGCTTCATCGCCACCCGAAGTGACGGTGCCAATCGCATCGTAGATGGTGTAACCGTTGCGATGACGCCGGTGCAGCCGCTCCACGTAAATGTTCAGGCTGTCGCGCAGCGTTGCGAGGCGCTGAGCCTCAACCTCCCATGCAGCGGAGTCGACCTGCCCTTTCGCCTCCCAAGCGGACTGCAGCTGGGCCAGCACATCAGTTTTCCGAGCCTTGCTTGAGTGCAACTCGAGGCAGAACTCACCCAAACCAATCTCACGGAGGCGACGATACACAACATCCAGCGCGGCGATTTTTTCCGAGACGAACAGCACGCGACGCCCCTGGGCAATCGACTGAGCGATCATGTTGGAAATCGTCTGGCTCTTGCCGGTACCGGGTGGGCCGATGAGCACGAAGTCTTTGCCCTTGGCTGCCGCCATCACTGCAGCCAACTGAGATGAGTCAGATGGCAGTGGGCAGAAAACATCGGTCGGGCCGTAATCACGATCCAGCGATTGCGCCTCTGGGAACGGTGTATCCGAAACGAACGAATCGCGTGGGGTATCCAGGAGGTGCTGAACCACTGAGCTCTGCCGCAGGTGCTCGGCGTTCTCGGCCAGATCTTTCCACATGAGGTATTTGGCAAACGAGAACATCGACAGCACGACGTCTTCGCTCAACTCCCAGCCTGGAATGTCCTTGATGGCATGTCCGACCTTGTTCCAAATGCCGGCGATATCAAGACCAGAATCGTCCCGAGGCAACTCGTGCTCCAGGGAACCCAAGCCCAACTCGAAGTCCTGCCGAAGCATCTCAATAAGGGTTGGGTTGAAGCGCGGCTCATCATCGTGGAGCACCATGGTGAATCCGGAGCGAGCGCTCTTGCGCTCCAGCGTGACCGGAACCAAAACCAATGGCGCCTTGTACTTCTGCCCTGCCCTGTCCTCACGAGTCCAACTCAGGAAGCCGATGGCCAGGAAGAGCGTATTGGAGCCGCCTTCCTGCAGCGCTGTGCGAGCACCTCGGTACAGTTCGGTGAGTCGAACATCCATCTCGTTGGATGTCAGCGCAACGAACACCTCTCTGCGCTTAAGCGCATCCTCGGCATGCCGGCGACGAACATCCTCACGCTCGCGTTGTTCATACAGAGCGCGCTCCCTTGGATCAGCACCATCCATGAGGTCTGGACGGGTGAGCAGCTTCAGCGACTGACCACTGGCCAGTACATCCTCAAGAGCACCCGGGTCTGGAGACTCGAGCTTCAAAGCCCGCTTGCCCGTTTTGAAGTTGAGAAGGTTGTTTCGAAGCGACAGATCCAGCAGTTTGCGCTGCCAGCGGCCTAGACGATCAGCAGGATCGAGTTTGGAAAGATCTTCGACGACCACCTCATGCACTTCATCTGGCATGTCCAGGCCGTCTTCAACCAGCAGCGGTGCGGCCTCGTCCGAGACTTCCAGAGCAACTCGTGGGATCTGAGCCTCGGAGCTCGCCAGGGGCTTGATGCGCTGCAGACGTGCGCGACGTATGTCGAGCAGCATCTCGAAGTCGCTGTCTGAGTCTTCAGCTATCTGCTTCGTTCCGCGCTCGACGGCATAGGAGAAAGACGGAGCAAGGTTCTGAGTAACAAGGGTGGTCTCGAAAAGCACCAGCTCGCGCAGCTTCACCCGTTTGCGCACCGCGGTCACATCATCAACCAGCGCCGTTGTAAACTCTTCCGGCTTCATCCACAGACCCACGAAGGCATGCCCCCGGGTAAAGACGATCACAGGGTTCAGCCCAATTTGCTCAAGAGCTGCACAGAAAAGCAGAGTGAGATCCATACAGGTCGCCAAACCAGTGTCGGCGATTTGGCTGGGACTGCGCACCTTTTGGCCAGTCTGCTCAAAGCTCGCCGGTGGCAACGCGTAATCAAGCTTCATTCGTGCCACGGCGCCCCAGACTGCTGACGCCAGCTGCCAAACACGCTTCGCACCACCCTCGTAGCCATCGAGCGCCGAAGACTTCTCACTGAGGCGCAGCAATTCAGCCGTCTGCTTCAACAACCTTTCAACTGCCGGATCATTGGGTTGTACGAAAGCGGCAGTCATATCTGGGATATGACGAAGCCCACCCCACTGGTTACGCGGCAAAAGGTCTACAACCTGCTCTAGGCGAGCAACTTCCTTCCGACCACTCTCGGACGCCTTGTCATCGGTCTCAAGGACAAAGGTAAAAGTCGAAAGCTCCGCCTCTGTGAGGCGACTGAGCAAGGGGCCATCCAAGACCAGATCAAGCCCCGGGATAACTCGAAAGCTGTCAGGTGCGACTTCGTCGATTCGCCAGACCTTGGCCTTGAACACCTCAGGCTCTGAAGTCAATGTCAGAGTCACATTGACGAAGCGGTCTTCGGTCTCGTTCGCGATGCGAAGCTCGCGAATCACGGGAATGGCGTTCTGGAAGTCGGCAAGGTTCAGCTTCGCCACCAACGTGGCCAGAATCTTGACTTCTTTAGGTGGGATTTCTTCTTGAGCAGCGAGGGGCTGAACGATGTCGTCCATGCGCAACCTTCCTTGTCGTTATGCCCAAGGGAGTGCCGGAATTGGCCGGCCAAGGGGCCCCTCTTGAGCTGATGGCGGGATGATAGCGCTTCCTGCTGCCGTAGTAATGATCCTTTGGTCGTTGAAGCCAAAGTGCCCTACGTGTGTCTAGGGCTCGCGTTCAACTTCATAGCCCACACGATCCCCACACCGTGAATCGCCCCTGGTTTCCTAGACACTCTCCAAGCTCAGAAAATAGCGTTTCTCGTACTCTACTAGCGACAGCTGCATAGCACTGCTGTGTCGGCGTTTTGGGTTATAAAATATCTCGATGTAATCGAAAGTTAGAAATCCACCTTTCCGCGACCCGCCTTGACTTCACTCCGCCTGGCCTTTCCTTCGAGGCGTCGGGTCTTGGACCCAAGGGTCGGCTTGGTGGGACGGCGTTTCTTCTCGGTCTTGCCGGCAGCGATGATCAACTCGGCAAGGCGTGCCAACGCGTCTGCGCGGTTCTGCTCCTGGGTGCGGTATTGCTGGGCCTTGATAATCAACACGCCATCGCTGGTGATGCGACTGTCACGCAACGCCAGCAGCCGTTCTTTGTAAAACTCAGGCAGCGACGATGCCAGGATATCGAAGCGCAGGTGCACGGCGCTGGACACCTTGTTGACGTTCTGTCCGCCCGCGCCTTGTGCGCGGATGTATGTCAGTTCGATGTCGGCATCCGGCAGATGCACGCTATTGGAGATGGTCAGCATGACATGGCCCTTTTGATTTCCCCCATTATCACAGCCTCCGCAACTCTCCCATAGCACACCGCAGCCTTCCGTTTACAGTGTATGTGGCCACGCTGCTTGGGCGCGGCATTGTTGGGCATTACTCACGTTATGTCGTAAGGTAGCCGGTTGCCGAAAGAACCGTCATGGCCCTAGCCATGAAGGGCTTTCATCCTTTACAAGCGAAAGTGGTGAAGATGAACAAGCCTTTCATTTCGCTGTGCCCTGAAATCACTCGGGCACACGCGCTGATACTGATGGATTGGTTGCAGGATGAGCGCGTCACCTGCTACCTCAGTGACTCGCGTCATGTCTCCCGCTCCATCGAGCAAGCCATCGATCGGACGCAATTGCCGATCCTGACCCACCTGTTCAACCGTGGCGGCCGATTCTTCATCGCCTATGACCGGCATGACGCCCCGGTGGGCTTTGTCCGCCTCATCAAGACCGGCTCGGATTGCGAGATCGTGCTGGCCATCGGAGACCGCAAAAAATGGGGCCGGCGTCTTGGTCTGCGCACGATCCGCGAAGGCATGAAACTGGCCTTCTTCGACATGCGCGCGGCGAAACTGATCGCCAAGATCCACCCTGACAACACGCGTTCGTTGCAGGCCTTCCTGCGCAGCGGCTTTGTGCTGGAGAGCGAAACGCCGACACTGAAGTCGTTTTCCATGACGCTGGCGCGCTATCGCCAGTTATTGCGCGAAGGTGTCGTCAGCGATTGCTCTGGGATCTACATCACTGAAATCGACAAGGCCAGACTCGAGAGCTTGATTGCGCTCGAGCAAGGCCCGGCCGTTGTCGACCTCGAACATGAACTCGAGCGGGCCATTGTCGTTAAGCCGCAGAAGGTGGCGAGTACTGTTGTCACGATGAACTCCAGGGTCTTGCTGCAGCTGGACGATGAAGAGCTCGAGGTGGCCTTGGTCTACCCTGAAGACGCGGACAGCAGCGCGGGGAAGCATTCCGTGTGTTCCGACATCGGTGCGGCCATTCTGGGCTACCAGGAGGGGGACGCCATCGACTGGCGAATTTCTGAACGCAACCGCCGGATCGAGATCAGGAAAGTGCTTTACCAACCGGAGACTGCGGGGCATTTTCACCTGTAGCCACACGCCAGCTACAGTGCGATACACATTGGGCCTGGCTCGACACATCCCGGATAAACGCCACCGGCACCATGGCTCCATCACGCGGCGGCATTCCGCTCGCCGCGTTCACCCCCGGAGCCCGCCATGAACCGAACCGTTGACACTGCCAACCTGCATGGTTGGCGCCTGTTTTCCTTGTTGTCCGTGCTGGTGCTGATCGCCGCCGCACTGGCCCTATGGGCCCAGCCGCAATGGGTGGATGCCCTGCGTAGCGCCATCAGGGTCACCGCGCGCACGTCCTTTGCCCTGTTCCTGGCGACTTTTCTCGCCTCGTCGATGGCAGCTCTGGTGCCCAGTCCATTGACTCGAGGTCTGCTGCGGGAGCGACGCTTCCTAGGGCTGGCATTCGCGTTCTCCCATGCCGTGCATGCGGTGCTGATCATCCTGTACGCGAGCGGGTTTCCCGAGTCGTTCTGGCATGGGCGCAGCGCCGTCACGAATATTCCAGGTTCGATCGGCTATGTGTTCATCCTTTTGTTGACAGTTACCTCCTTCCCCGCCGTGGCCAAGTTGCTCGGTGCCCGTTTATGGAAGGCGCTGCACAGCACGGGGACCTGGGTGATCGCCGGTGTGTTCCTGCTGTCCTTCTACAAGCGTTTGCCCATGGGGTCTTGGTATCCACTGGCGTTCGCCCTGATGTTCAGCGCGATCGTCTTCAAACTGACCGCCAAATGGGCCTTGCGTCTACGCCGCAACGCTCGCGCAGAAACAGAGCGAACCACAGTGGCTTGAGCGATGGAGATGCGGCTCGGGCGGATCGAGGTGTAGATCCCGCTCTCCCCTGCTTTCTGGCGGTTCCAGGCCTGGCGTGGTCGATTCAAAGCCCGAGCTCACTCAGCCCTGGATGATCATCCGGTCGCCGCCCCAGCGGCCAATGGTACTTGCGCTCGCGTTCGGTGATCGGCAGATCATTGATACTGGAGAATCGCCGCTGCATCAGCCCATTGGCGGCGAACTCCCAGTTTTCGTTGCCGTACGATCGGAACCAGTTACCCGAATCGTCGTGCCATTCGTACGCATAACGTACTGCGATACGGTTATCCGCAAACGCCCACAGCTCCTTGATCAACCGGTAGTCCAGCTCCTTGTGCCATTTGCGTTCAAGAAACGCCTGCACCTGGGCGCGGCCTTCGATGAACTCGCTGCGGTTGCGCCAATGGGTATCTTCCGTATACGCCAGCGCCACTTTGGCCGGGTCGCGCGAGTTCCAACCGTCTTCGGCGCCACGGACTTTCTGGATGGCCGTTTCCATGGTGAATGGCGGCAAGGGCGGACGCAGTGCTTCGGTCATTTCGGTGTCCTCTGTAAATGATCTGGCGCATTAAGCTATAGCTCAAGCAAGTCGACATGGCGTCGCTTTTCTATTCCTAAACAGGTCACACGTATTAATTCAACTAAGCGATCAGGTTATAAGATAGACCCATTCATTCTTTCCTCTCCCTCCCGCTCCACTGCCAGAATCCATCTCGCCAGCGGTCTATCGCCGCCACTCTACAACGGGCCTTTCCTATCCGTAATTGCCCGCTCTCGCCCATCCCCAGGAGCTGCATATTCATGAAGAAACTCACTGCCCTCACCGCCCTCGCCCTGGTCGTCCTTTCCGGAGCGGCCCATGCCGATCGCCTGGCGGATATCAAGCAAGCCGGCGTGCTGCGTGTCGCGGCCTTCGACAGCAACCCACCGTTCGGCTTCGTCGATGCCAAGAGCAAGCAGATCGAAGGCCTCGACGTGGATTACGCCAAAGCGTTGGCCGACAAGCTGGGCGTCAAGCTCCAGGTGCTGCCAACCAACCCGGCCAACCGTGTGCCGCTGCTGACGGCGAACAAGGTCGACCTGGTGCTGGCCAACTTCACCATCACCCCGGAACGCGCACAGCAGGTGGACTTCAGCATCCCCTACTTCTCCTCAGGGCAGCAGTTCATCGTCAAGAAAGGCAGCCTGAAAAGCCCGGACGATTTGAACAAATGGCGCGTCGGCGTCGACAAGGGCACAGTCAACGAAGGGGTGCTGCGCGACAAGTTCCCCGGCGCCAAGGTCATCGCCTACGACGACACGCCGTTTGCCTTCACGGCGCTGCGCAACGGCCAGGTACAGGCCATCACCCAGGACGGCCCGAAGCTGATCGGGCTGTTGGCCAACGTGCCGGACAAGGACAAGTACGAAGTGCCGCCCTTCACCATCTCCAACGACTTGATCGGTGTCGGCATCCCCAAGGGCGAAGCGGCCCTGGCCGACTTCGTCAACCAGAGCCTGCGCGACCTCGAAGCCAACGGTCAGGCGCAGAAGATCTACGACACCTGGTTCGGCCCCCAGACCAAGACCCCGCTCGCGCGCCTGTACAAGATCGGTGACAAGAGCTGATCGCGCCGCTCCAACCGCGCGCCTCACGCCCGTAGGGCGCGCGACTCGTTTCGTTCGCTGGAACCCCCTCGATGTTCGGTGACCTCCTCGCCCCGCGTTACCTGCTCCTGCTGTTCGACGGTTTCTTGATGAGCCTGGGCCTTGCCCTGCTCAGTTGCGCGCTCGCCACGCTGATCGGCGCACCATTGGCCATCGCCCGCATTACGCGCAGGCGGTGGTGTGCCTGGCCGGCGCGCGCCTATCTGGCCGCCTTTCGCAATACCCCGCTGCTGGTGCAGTTGTTCTTCTGGTATTTCGGTGTGCCGGCGCTGTTGCCGGAAAATCTGGTGGCCTGGCTCAACACGCCGCATCAATGGCTTGGCTTGCCGTGGCCTTCGTTCGAATTCCTCGCCGCGGCCTGGGGGCTGACGCTCTATACCGCGGCCTTCGTTGCCGAGGAAATCCGCGCCGGCATCGCCTCGGTACGTCCGCAGCAGCGAGCGGCGGGCCTGGCGCTGGGGCTGCAGCCGGCCCAGGTGTGGCGGGTGGTGGTGTTGCCCCAGGCGCTGCGTACTGCGCTGCCGCCGTTGCTAAGCCAGTACATGAATGCGCTGAAGAACTCCTCCCTGGCCATGGCCATTGGCCTCGCCGAACTGTCCTACGCCTCGCGCCAGGTGGAGACCGAGACCTTCAAGACCTTCCAGGCCTTCGGCGTCGCCACCCTCCTCTACATCGGCGCGATCGCGTTCATCGAGGCTTTGGGCCAAGTCCTGCAGCACAGCCGCCGCTACCGTCAGGGAGGGGCGTGAGCCATGGACTTCTCGGTGGTTGTCGATAATCTGCAATACCTGTTGATGGGCGCCTACCCCGACGGGCCAATCGGTGGCGCCGCGCTGACCGTCCTGCTGGCGTTGCTCTCTGGCCTGACCTCAGCCGTGCTGGGCCTGGGGCTGGGTATCGCCCTGGCGGTGTTGCGTGGCTGGCCACGCTGGGTATTGGTGACGGTACTGGGGTTCTTTCGCGCCATCCCGGTACTGATGCTGATCTTCTGGAGCTACTTCCTGCTGCCGATCGTGTTCAAGGTCGACGTGCCGGCGTTGGCCACGGTGGTCTGCGCATTGTCATTGATCGGCGGTGCCTACCTCGCGCATTCGGTGTACGCGGGCATCCACAGCCTACCCGCCGGGCAATGGGCGGCGGCGAAAGCCTTGGGCCTGCGACCCTGGCAGGTGCTGCGCCTGGTGATACTGCCCCAGGCGTTGCCGATCATGCTGCCGTCGTTCCTCAATCAGTGGATCTCGCTGATCAAGGACACCTCGCTGGCCTACGTGATCGGGGTGGGCGAGCTGTCGTTCGTGGCGACCCAGGTGAGCAACCGAGTGATGGTGCATCCCACGGAAATCTACCTGTTCGTTGCCCTGCTCTACTTCCTGTTCTGCTCCATGCTCGACCTGCTTGCCGGGTCGCTCGCGAAGTCTCGTAGCCCGGGGCAGCCAAAGGTGCACTGACGTTATCCTTGGCATGACCTGCAAGGCTTCAACGACCACCCGATCGGTCGTGTTGGTACATCAGAGGTGTCGCTGAAGTGATAACCTTCTTGCTGTCCGACAAACCCTGCCTTGCGGTCGATGAAGGACCGGTCAGGCCCCTTTGGTCGATACTGGATTACGCAGATGCTCGTCAACGCAGATTTCTCCCGCCGCGCCACCGTTTCACCCGATGACTACCAATGGATGCCCTCGCCGCAACAGGGCGTCGAACGGGTGATGCTCGACCGGCTCGGCGGCGAACGGGCCCGGGCGACCAGTATCGTGCGTTACGCCCCCGGCTCGTGCTTCCCGCCCCATGGCCATCCTGGAGGCGAAGAGGTGCTGGTCTTGGTCGGCACCTTTTCCGAAGGCGATGTGCACTACCCCGCCGGCTACTACTTGCGCAACCCGCCAGGTTCGGCCCACCAACCTTCCAGCGCCGAAGGCGCGATCATCTTCGTCAAGCTCTGGCAGATGCAGCCGGACGAAAGAACGCCCGTGCGAATCGACACACGAGACGCCGCCAATTGGCACATGCAAGGCGGCCGGGAAGTCTGCCCCTTGTTTGCCAACGACACCGAGCGCGTGAGTTTGCAACGCCTGCCGCCAGGCGCACCGTTGTTCGATGGAGGGGTGGCAAGCGCCGAATGGCTGGTCGTCTCCGGCCGGCTGGAAACCGCTGATGGGGCATTTGAACAAGGCAGCTGGATGCGGCTACCGCAAGGGGCCTACCCGGACATGATGGCCGGCGCGTACGGCGCCGTCGTGTATCTCAAGACCGGGCACCTGCCTCCTGCGTGCTGAGCCCGGCCAGCCAGCGGCTTCGTCGACCGGCTCCAGCAACCGTGCGCACTCTGGTTGGGTGTGCGCAATATTCCCACAGGTAACAAATGGACCTGTGGAAGCGGGTTTACCCGCGATCAAGGGCGAAGCCCTTGCCAGGCGGCGGTGGTATCAGGGCGGGCCTGATCGCGGGACAAGCCCGCTCCCGCAATCAGCCCAGCGCTATCAGATCCCGTCGCGGGCCAGGTCCATCGCGAAGTAGGTCAGGATCAGGTCGGCGCCGGCACGCTTGATCGAGCCGATGCTCTCGCGCACCACCCGTGCCTCGTCGATGGCACCGGCCAGGCCACCGAACTTGATCATCGCGTACTCGCCACTGACCTGGTACGCCGCCAGCGGCAGGCGCGAGGCGGCGCGGATGTCGGCGATCACGTCAAGGTAGGCGCCGGCCGGCTTGACCATCAGCACATCGGCCCCTTCCTGCTCGTCGAGCAGCGACTCGCGCACGGCTTCGCGGCGGTTCATCGGGTTCATCTGGTAGCTTTTGCGGTCGCCCTTGAGCGCAGTGCCGCCGGCTTCGCGGAACGGGCCGTAGAGCGAAGAGGCGAACTTGGTCGAATAGGCCATGATCGCCGTGTCATGGAAGCCTGCGCCGTCCAGGGCCCTGCGGATGGCCTGGACCTGGCCATCCATCGCCGCCGACGGGGCGATGAAGTCGGCACCGGCGGCAGCGGCCACCACGGCCTGCTTGCCCAGGTTGGCCAGGGTGGCGTCGTTGTCCACGCCATGGTCGTGCAGCACGCCGCAATGGCCGTGGCTGGTGTACTCGCAGAAGCAGGTGTCGGACATCACCACCATTTCCGGCACGGTGTCCTTGCAGATACGCGCCATGCGCGCCACCAGGCCGTTTTCGTTCCAGGTGTCGCTACCGGTCGCGTCCAGGTTGTGCGAGACGCCGAAGGTCATCACCGACTTGATGCCGGCGCGGGCGTAACGCTCGATTTCGCTGGCGAGCCGCTTCTCGGGGATGCGATTGACCCCCGGCATGCTGGTGATGGGCACGAAATCGTCGATGCCTTCTTCGACGAAGATCGGCAGGATCAGGTCGTCGAGGCGGAATTCGGTCTCCTGGAACAGGTTGCGCAACGATGGGTTCTGGCGCAGGCGACGTGGGCGGACGATGGGGAAGTTCGACATTGGAGCTCCAGACAAGTTTTGCTACCCGCCACCATAAGTCGTAGGGCCGCCACTGACCAGTCCTGACGTGAAGAATATGTGTTGCGCCCCGGGCAACAAACCCGGGCGGGCACGGTCTGGCGCCCGCTCCGGTGTCCGCTCAGCGACAATCGGTCGCAATCACCTGGGCAGCGGGTACAGCGCCTCGTCGAACTGCGACAGCTTGGGGAACTCCAGGGGCAGGTCGTCCGAGAGGTGGGTCAGGCGTTGCTGGTAATCGTGCAGGAACCCTTTGCGCGCCTCATCACTGATATACGGCACGTGCCAGGCCACGAACGGCGGCAGCACCTCGAAGCCGACATAGGCCAGGGTACCGCGCAGGATCGGCCGCAGCATGTCCTCCAGCGGCCCATGGATCGCGCCCTCGCCGAACATGTGCTCGCGCCCGCCCAGGGTCACGGTCACCAGCGCCTTCTTGCCCACCAACCCGCCCTGGTCGTAGAAGCGCTTGCCGCCGTAGCACACGCCGGAGACCAGCACGCGGTCGATCCAGCCCTTGAGCATGGCTGGGGCGGAGAACCAGAAGATCGGGAAGTTCAGCACCAGCAGGTCGGCCCACAGCAGCTTGTCCAGCTCGGCCTGGATATCCGCGGCGATGGAGCCGCTCTTGACCCCAAGGCGCTGCTCCAGGGCATACACCAGATAGTCAGGGTTCTCACGCGTGCCGAAATCCTCGGCGCTGGCCACCGGGTTCCAGCCCATGGCGTACAGGTCGCTGACCTGCACCTGGTGCCCCTGGGCCGTGAAGGTCTCGACCGCCTGGTCGCGCAGGGCGGCGGTGAAGGATTTCGGCTCGGGGTGAGCGTGGACGATCAGTACGTTCATGAAGGTTGTCCTTGCACAGTTTGCAGGTTGGATTGCCCGGCCCGGCGGGCCAGCAGGCGGTTGAGCCAGTCGGGGTCCATTTCCGGTTCGGAGGAAAACAGCAGCCCGGTGTAGTCGTGGTACGGCGGCGCGAAGATGGCTTCTCGGCTGCCATGGTCGACCACTCGCCCGCGCTGCATCACCATCACTTCGTCGGCGATGGCGCGTACCGTGGCCACGTCATGGGTGATGAACAGGTAGGAAACGCCCAACTGGCGTTGAATACGGTCAAGCAGCTTGAGGACGCCCTCGGCCACCAGTTGGTCCAGGGCCGAGGTGACTTCGTCGCAGATGATCAGCTCAGGCTCGGCGGCCAGCGCCCGAGCGATGCAGATGCGCTGCTTCTGGCCGCCGGAAAGTTCGCGAGGCTGGCGGTGCATGTACTTGCCCGGGTCGAGTTCTATCATCTCCAGCAACTCGGCCACACGTTGATGCAGCGCCTTGCCCTTGAGCCCCAGATAGAGGGTCAGCGGTCGACCGATGATATCGACGATACGCTGGCGCGGGTTCAGTGCGGTATCGGGGATCTGGTAGATCATCTGGATCCGCCGCAACTGCTCCTTGCTGCGCTGACGATAGTCCGCCGGCAGGGCCTCGCCGTCGTACAGCACCTGGCCGCTGCTGGCCGGCAACAGGCCCGTGATCAGCCGTGCGGTGGTGCTCTTGCCGCTGCCGGACTCGCCGATCACCGCCAGGGTTTGGCCACGGTGCAGCGTGAGCGAGACATCGTGCAGCACTGGCTGGGCGCCATAGCTGGCATTGGCCCGGCGGACTTCCAGCAAAGGCCTGGGGTGGGCTGGGCACGGCTTGACCTCGGTATGGAAGCTGCGCACGGCCCACAGCGACCGGGTGTAGTCCTGGCGCGGGCTTTCCAGCATGGTGCGGGTCTGGGCCTCCTCCACCAGGCTGCCATGGCGCAGCACCATGATGCGATCGGCGATCTGCGCCACCAGCGCCAGGTCATGGCTGATGTACAAGGCCGCGCTGCCGTAGGTGCGTATCGCATCGCGAATGGCGGTCAGCACTTCGATCTGGGTGGTGACGTCCAGAGCGGTGGTCGGCTCGTCGAAGACGATCAAATCTGGATGGCACGCCATGGCCATGGCGGTCATCACCCGCTGCAACTGGCCACCGGAAACCTGGTGCGGGTAGCGTTGGCCGATGCGTTCCGGGTCCGGCAGGCGCAGTATCCGGTACAGCTCCACCGCCTCGGCCTCGGCGCGGACACGGTCGATGCCGCCATTCTTCACGGCAGTCTCGATGTGCTGATCGATCAGCCGATGGGCCGGGTTGAACGAGGCAGCGGCGCTTTGCGCTACATAGGCGATGCGAAGGCCACGCAGGCGGCGCAAAGTCTCGGACGCAGCGCCCACCAACTCTTGGCCGTCGAAACGCACCGAGCCGCCGCTGATGCGGCAACCGTCACGCACATAGCCCATGGCTGCCAGGCCCAGGGTCGACTTGCCCGCTCCCGACTCGCCGATCAGCCCCAGCACCTCGCCCCGCGCGAGGGTCAGGTCGATGCCCTTGATCAACGGGTGCCAGGCGTCGTCATGGTGTCCGTCGATGCGCAGGTTCCGTATTTCCAGCAAAGGTGTATTCATGCTCAGCACTCCTTCAGGCCACTGGAAGTATGCAGTACCCAGTCCACGACGAAATTCACGCTGACGGTGATCAGCGCCACGGCCAGCGCCGGCAGCAACGGGCTGAGTTCACCGAAGGTGATCAGCACCGCATTGTCGCGCACCATGCTGCCCCAGTCGGCAGTCGGTGGCTGGATGCCAAGGCCCAGGAACGACAAGGCACTGATGAACAGGAAGACGAAACAGAAACGCAGGCCGAACTCGGCGATCAAGGGGGCTGCGGCATTGGGCAGCACCTCGCGGCTGACCAGCCACCACAACCCTTCCCCACGCAGGCGCGCGGCCTCGACGAAGTCCTGCACCACCACGTTCATCGCCACCGCCCGTGCCAGGCGGAACACCCGGGTGGCATCGAGCAGCGCGATCACCAGCACCAACGAAGTCGCGGTGGTGCCGACCACGCTGAGGATCAACAAGGCGAAGATCAACTGCGGGATGGCCATGAGGATATCCACCAGGCGCGATAAACCCTGATCGACCAAGCCGCCCTTGACCGCCGCCATCAGGCCGCAGAAACCGCCCACCGCGAAGGCCAGTGCGGTGGTCAGGAAGGCGATGCCCAGGGTATTGCGCGCACCGTAGATCAGGCGGCTGAACATGTCACGGCCCAGGTTGTCGGTGCCCAGCAAGAACTGCCCGCCCCAGGGCGCGAAACCCTCGCCGACCACTTCGGTCTCGCCGAACGGCGCCAATACCGGTGCGAACAGCGCCACCAGCACGTAGAGCAGGATCACCAGTACACCGAACTTGGCGCTCAACGGCGCACGTTGCAATTGCTTGAACAGGCTCATCGGCTACCCCTTGGGATGCATCAGGCGCGGATTGCTGGCGATCGACAGCACATCGGCAGTGGTATTGAGCAGGACGTAGGTGGCGGCGAAGATCAGGCTGCAGGCCTGCACCACGGGGATGTCGCGCTTGGCGACCGAGTCCACCAGCAGTTGGCCAAGCCCCGGGTAGACGAACACCACCTCGACCACCACAACGCCGACCACCAGGTAGGCCAGGTTCAGCGCCACCACGTTGATGATCGGAGCCAAGGCGTTGGGCAAGGCATGGCGGAAGATGATCCGCCCCGGCGAAATGCCCTTGAGCCGGGCCATTTCGATGTAGGGACTGGCCAGCAGGTTCACCAACGAGGCTCGGGTCATGCGCATCATCTGCGCGATCACCACCAGGGCCAGGGTCAGCACCGGTAGCAACGAACGCTGCAGAACCTCGCCCAAGGAGGCGTCCGGTGGCAGAATCGAGATGCTCGGCAGCCAGCCCAGGCTCACCGCGAACAGCAAGATCAAAATGTAGGCCACGAAGAACTCGGGAAACGAAACAGCGGTCAGGGCACTGGTGTTGAGCAACCGGTCGAACCAACTGTTGCGGTACAGCGCCGCGAGCATACCCAGCAGCAACGCCAGGGGCACTGATACCAATGCGGCCAGCAACGCCAGGCTGAAGGTGTTGCCCAGGCGTGCGCCGATCAGTTCGGCGATAGGCCGCTGGTTCGCCAGGGACACCCCCAGGTCGCCGTGCAGCAATTGCCAGGCCCAGTGGCCGAAGCGGCTCAGCGCTGGCATGTCCAGGCCTAGCTGGGCCCTCAGCGCGGCTACGGTTTCAGGGGTGGCGGACTGGCCGAGCATGGCCTGGGCGACATCGCCGGGCAGCATGCCGACGGCCAGGAAGACGATGACCGAAACCGCCAGCAGCGACAGCAGCCCCAAGGCCAGACGCCGCGCAAGCAATGAACCAAGGCTATTCATCATTGAGCTTCTCCAGGAACGACCAAAGGGTCACGCCAACCACCAGCGCTCGATCAAGCGCAGGCCGTCCAGCTCGCCATAGGGTGCGGTGACCCCGCCATGGGTGACTCGGCGCGAACGCGCCGCCACGGAGCTGGCGAACAAGGGCACGATGGCCCCGCCATCATCGCGGCACAGGCTCTGCATTTCGTCGTACATCTCCTGGCGCAACGGTGCGTTCATCTCTCCCCGGGCGGCGGCCAGCAACTGGTTGAAGCGGGCGTTGTCCCAGTGCGTCTCGTTCCAGGCCGCGCCCTTGGCGTAGCCGATGCTGAACATGCGGTCGGCGGTCAAGCTGCTGTACCAGAACGAGGTGGTGAAGGGCTGTTTCATCCATACGTTGGTGAAAAAACCATCGACCGGCTCACGTATGACCTCGATGTCGATACCGGCACGCCGTGCCTGCTCCTTGAACAACACCGAGGCATCGACCGCGCCGGTGTAGGCAGCTTCTGACGCCTGCAAGCGCACCTTCAGCCCGTCCATGCCGGCCTGGCGCAGGTGAAAGCGCGCCTTGTCCGGGTCGTAGCTGCGCTGTTCCAGGGCGGCGTTGATGAAGCGGCTGCCGGGCTGGATCGGATGGTCATTGCCGATCTGGCCGTAGCCATGCAGCACGGAAGCCAGCAGGGCCTTGCGATCGATGGCGTACTTGAGCGCCAGGCGCACGTTGTTGTTGCGAAACTGCGGGCTGTCGCAAAGCATGGGAAAGGTGTAGTGCTGCGCGCCCTTGGTTTCCTCGATGACCAGCTGTGGGCTGCGCTTGAGCAGCGCCACGATCTTGAGGTCGACCTTGTTGATCACGTCCACCTGGCCGGTGACCAAGGCGTTGACCCGCGCCGTACCATCGGAGATGGCCAGCAGCTGCGCGCCAGCGAAGTGTGCTCGGCCGGGTTTCCAGTAGTCCGGGTTGCGCTCCAGGTCCATACGCACCCCCGGCTCGAAGCGCTTGAGGCGATAACCACCCGTGCCGATGCTATGACGCCAGTCGGCCACGCCGTCCTTGGCCGGCATGATCACCAGGTGGTAGTCGGCGACTACATAGGCGAAGTCGGCGTTGCCCGCGTGCAGCTCGAACACGACCGTATCATTGCCCAGGGCACGCACCTGGGCGACGTCGCCCAGCACGGCCTTGGCCGCCGAGGTGGATTTTTCGCCCAGGTGGTGCTGGATCGAGGCGACCACGTCCTGGGCATCGAGGGTCTTGCCGTCGTGAAAGGTCACACCCTGACGCAGGAAGAAGGTCCAGACCCTGGCATCGGGGCTGGACTCCCAGCGTTCTGCCAGTTCAGGGATCGCCGTGCCATCCACGCCGATCTCGCTGAGGGTGTTATACACCGCCGAGAAGCCAACAAAGGTGAAGGTGTCGCTCCACGAGCCAGGGTCGCCAGAGTCGGTGCTGCTGCCGCCGGCCAGCCCCAAGCTCAGGATACCGCCGGCCTTGGGTGTGGCCTGCCCGGCCCAGCTCGGCAACGGCAGGCCCAGAGAGAAGGCGCCGGCGACGGTCGCAGCGGCCCCGTACTTGAGAAAATCCCGACGTGGCAGGCCAGCTTCGGGTATCGCTTGAGTGATCTTGTTCTTGTTATCGCTCATGGCATCGCCTTTTTGAACCGCTAAGAGAAAGGTCGCGCACTGCGATGACTCATAATTGTAATTGTCATCGTGATAAATACATTAGACTCTATGCCGTGCCTCTGCCAAGTGGATTTTCACAGGGGTGTAGACTTCGATTTTCGACCCAGGAACCTTCGCCGATGAGCCAGTCGACGCGTCTGATCACCGCCTCCTATATCCTCTCGTTCGTGGCCGCCAACGCCCCGCAGAAGCTTCGCACCGACACCATCTCCAAGTGGGTCAAGGTTCACCCTGCACGGGTGCGCAGCCTGGCCTCGCAGCTGGTCAAGGCCAATATCCTCAAATCCTGGCGCGGCGCCCATGGCGGCCTGACCCTGGCGCGCCCACCCAGCGAGATCACCCTGCGCGATGTGTATGACGCCGTGCAGGAGAGTTCATTGATTGCCGAGAAGATCGACAACCCGTTCTCCGGGATGGAAGACCACTGCAAGGTGTATGAAGTGTTCACCCGGTTGTTCGCCATGCTCGAGGCGAACATGCGCCTGGACCTGGGGGCGATCACCGCGGACCAGTTGTTCGTGGCGTTCGACAGGCCGGTAGACGATGCGGCCGCAAGATGAACCCGGTTCGCCGACGATTGCGGCGGCCCTGCCATCGCGATTGCATGGCAAGGGCCGCGCCGTGGATCGCGGAGCAAGCGCACGGGTGTGCAAAATCACGGCCCTGCTCGTTCAGAGCTGCACCGCCTTGACCTCGACGAACTCGCCCAGCCCCTCCTCGCCCCATTCCCGGCCGTTGCCGGATTGCTTGTACCCGCCAAACGGCGCCCGGTAGTTGAACCCGGCCCCGTTGACGAAGCACTGCCCGGCGCGCATCTGCCGTGCCAGTGCCAAGCCGCGCTCGCGGCTACCGGCCCAGACCGCGCTGGACAGGCCGAACGGCGAATCGTTGGCCATTTCGACCGCCTGGGCCTCGTCGGTATAGGGGATCAGGCACAGCACCGGCCCGAAGATTTCCTCCTGGGCAATGCGCATGCGGTTGTCGACGTCGGCGAACAGGGTAGGCGCCACATAGTAGCCCCGCTCGAAGCCCGTGGCGGTGTCGCCGCCGCACAGCAGCCGCGCGCCCTCCTCCTGGCCCAGGCGGATATAGTCCAGCACGGTGCGCCGCTGCCCGGCCGAGCACATGGGCCCGAGGAAGCTGCGCGGGTCACGCGGGTCGCCCATGGTCAGCACTTGGGCTTCCGCCACCGCGATCTCCAGGGCCTGCGCATAGCGCTCGGCCGGCAGCAGCATGCGGGTGAGTGCTGTGCAGGTCTGCCCCGAGTTGATCATCACGTCCTGCACGCCATGGCGCACGGCCGCTTCCAGGTCGGCATCGGCGGTGATCAACAGCGGCGACTTGCCGCCCAGCTCCAGGCACACGCGCTTGACCGTCGGCGCGGCGGCCTGGGAGACCCGTACCCCGGCACCGGTGGAGCCGGTGAACGACACCATGTCCACCTGCGGGTGCCGGGCCAGGGCCTCGCCCACCTTCGCCCCTGGCCCGCTGACCACGTTGAACACGCCCGCAGGCAAGCCGATGGCGTCGATCATCTCGGCCAGCAGGAAGGCGTGCAAGGGTGTCTCCTGGCTGGGCTTGACCACCACCGTGCAGCCGGCGGCCAAGGCAGGGGCCAACTTGCCGATCATCTGGTGCAGCGGGTAGTTCCAGGGATTGATGAAGGCGCACACCCCCACCGCCTCGCGGTACACCAGCGAATTGCCGACCTCGCGCACCTCGTCCATCAGCCCGGCCAGCTCACCGTACTGCTCCAGGCCCTCGATGGGGCCGTCGACCTGGACCATCTGGCACCACTGCACCGGCATGCCCAGCTCGGCGGTGATCACATCGGCCATTTCCCCGGCCTTGGCCTTCAGTTGCCCGGCCAGGGCACGAATGTACCCGGCCCGCACACTGGAGGGCGTGCGCGACCAGGCGCCGAACGCACGCCGGGCGGCAGACACCGCCCGATCTACATCCTGCTCGTTGCCCAGCGGGACACGGCCGATAACAGCCTCGCTGGCCGGGTCGATGACCTCGGCCATGCCCTGCCCGCTCGGCAATTGCCAGGCGCCGTCGATATACAGCCGCGGGTACTCACGCATGGGCCTGCTCCTGCATCAGGGCCCGCGCACAACGGGCTATGCGCCGGCAGGCGTCGTCCAGCGCCTCGGCGCCGAGCACCAGGCCCAGGCGGATATGCCCGGCAGCGCTCGGCCCGAAGGCTTCCCCTGCCAGCACCGAGACGCCTTCACGGTCCAGCAGGCGATCGGCGAAGGCCTGGGCGCTCAGGCCGGTTTCACGGATATCGACCATCACGAACATCCCGCCATCGGGCTTGAGCGCCTGGATGCCCGGGCAGCCGGCCAGGCGCTCGCAGACCAGGTCGCGTCGCTGGCGGTAGGCGTCGCGCATCGCCTCGAGCTCCGCCAATGGCTGCTCCAGGGCCACCACCGCAGCATCCTGGATGAAGTCGGGCGAGCCGTAGAGCATGCACAGGGCGAGGTTTTCCAGATGGCCGGCCAGCTCGGCCGAACCCACCACCCAGCCGACCCGCCAGCCGGTCATGGCATGGGACTTGGACAGGCTGTTCAGTGTCGCGGTGCGCTCGGCCATGCCTGGCAGGCTGCCGGGGCTGACGTGCTCGCCGTCGTACAGCAGCTCGCTGTAGACCTCGTCGGAAATCAGCCACAGGTCGTGGGCGATGCACAGCTCGGCCAGGGCCTCCCAGGTAGCGCGTGGCAGGCTCGCCCCCGAGGGGTTGTGCGGGCTGTTCAGGGCCAGGGCACGGGTACGGGGGGTGATGCGTGCCGCCACATCCGCGGGGCATACGCGAAAACCGTTCTCCGGCTTGACCGGTACCGGCACCACGGTAGCCCCACAGGCGCCGAACACGGCTTCGTAGGTGACGTACATCGGCTCGGCGACGATCACCTCGTCGCCCGGTTCCAGCACGCATTGGGCCACGCAGAACAGCGCGCACTGGGCGCCGGCCAGCACGGTGACCTGGTCGGCATCCACCTTCTGGCCGCTGCGTTGCTGGTGGCGACGGGCGATGGCCTGGCGCAGGGCCAGCTTGCCGCGTACGTCCGAATAATGGGTGTGGCCGTTGCGCAGGCTGTCGATAGCGGCCTCGACGATGGGCGCCGGGGTGTCGAAGTCGGGGTCGCCCACCGACAGCAACAGGACGTCCCTGCCCTCGGCCTGCATCGCCAGGGCGCGGTAGTGGATGTCCCAGGCGGCGGCACCGTCGCCGGCGATGCGTTGGGTCAGCTTGGAAAAGCGCATGGCAATCCTCCGTCAGTGGGCACAGGCGTGCTTGAGTTCGACCAGGGTCACACCGTTGCGGGCAAAGCCCGCCTGCAGCGCCCGTTGCAGCTCATCGAGGCTGCGCGGTTGCGCCACGGTGCAGCCGAACGCCCGGCCGAGCGCGGCGAAGTCCGGGTTGCGCGGCAACACGCCGATGGGTTCTATGTCCAGGCCGAGCATGTCGTCGCGGATCTGGCCCAGGGCGTCGTTGTTCCACAACAGCACCACCAGCGGGCGGTCCAGCTCCTCGACCGCGGTGGCCAGCTCCTGCGCGGTATAGAGGAAGCCGCCATCGCCCACCAGCACCAGACCCGGACGGTCATCGCTGGCGAACATGCCGCCGATACCCGCTGGCAGGCCGTAGCCGAGGGTGCCGTAGCCGGTGGGGTGCAGCCAACTGCGCGGGGCGCGGCTGGTGAAGGCATAGTTGCCGGTGTAGGCCAGCTGGGTCATGTCGCTGCTGATGAAGGCGTTGTCCGGCAGCACGGCGGCGATACGGTCGAGGATCGCCTGGTGGATGCCTTGCAGCGGGCCATGGCCTGCGCGGATCGCCTGACG
Source organism: Pseudomonas sp. p1(2021b) (assembly GCF_020151015.1). Classification (NCBI taxonomy): domain Bacteria; kingdom Pseudomonadati; phylum Pseudomonadota; class Gammaproteobacteria; order Pseudomonadales; family Pseudomonadaceae; genus Pseudomonas; species Pseudomonas sp. p1(2021b). The sequence goes on along the minus strand of NZ_CP083746.1, from coordinate 2,589,536 downwards.
CAAGTTGGCCACCGCCTCGATGGCGGCGCCGGCGTCGCGTTGGATGTGCGGCAGGTGTTCCAGCAGGCCGGCAAGGGTCTGCCGGGCATCGCCATGCAAGGCCAGGGCACAGGGGTAGAAGTCATTGAACTTGCGCGGGTCGATGTCCACCCGCAGCAGTTCGCCACGAAGCGGCAGGCGCTCGCGCCAGAAATCGGTGTCGGCCATTTCCGTGCCCACCGCCAGCACCACGTCGGCTTCGCCGATCAGTTGCCAGCCAGGTTCCACGCACAGGCTGGCACCGGCATTCAAAGGCGACTCCGGCGGCAACAGGCCCTTGCCGGCCACGCTGGTGAACACCGGTGCCGCCAGGCGCTCGCTGAGCTGGCGCAGTTCGTCGGCCGCCTGCAAGGCGCCGCCACCGGCGATGATCATCGGCCGCTTGGCGGCGGCGAGCTTCAAGGCCGCCTGGTCCAGGCTGTCGCGATCGGGCAGGCCACGCCCAGGGCGGCGTACCACCTCGGCGCTCCAGTCCCGGGCGACCGGGGCCGCCAGCACGTCCAGCGGCACGGAGATGTGCACCGGGCGTGGGCGCTCGCTGTCGAACACGGCCCAGGCGCGAGCGATCAGCTCTGGCAGGTCTTCGGCGCAAAGGGCCACGGCGGAGAACGCGGTGATCGGGGCGGTCATGGCGCGCTGGTCCTGGGTCTCGTGCAGGCACCCCCAACCTTTGCCCAGGCTTGCGGTGTGGTTGACGCTGGAGATCACCAACATCGGGATGGAATCGGCATAGGCCTGGCCGATGGCGGTGGCCGCGTTGGTCACGCCGGGGCCGGTGATGACGAAACACACGCCCGGCTTGCCGCTGACCCGGGCATAGCCGTCGGCCATGAAGCCGGCGCCCTGCTCGTGGCGAGTCAACACATGGCGGATGCCACTGCCCGGCAGCCCACGATACAACTCCAAGGTATGCACCCCGGGGATGCCGAACACGGTATCGACGCCATAGTTGCCCAGCAGCCGCACCAAGGCCTGGCCGGCGGTCATGGAGGGTTCACGCATTATCGTTCTCCTTGCGGCTGGCCGAGGCGGATCAGCGCATCGACCGCGGTGGTGCCCTGGGCACCGACCATCAATGGGTTCACGTCCAGTTCCAGCAAGCGGCCTGCGTTCTCGCAGGCGTAGTCGGCCACGGCGCGGATCGCCGCCACCAAGGCGTCCAGATCGGCCGCCGGGCGCCCCCGGAAGCCTTGCAGCAGGCCGGCGCTGCGCAGGCCCAGCACGGCATTGCGGATGGCACCGTCGGTGGTGGGCAACAACAGGTTGACGCTGTCCTTGAGCAGCTCGACCAGCACCCCGCCGGCACCGATCACCAGGGCCAGGGCGAAGTCGTTCTCGCGCTTGATGCCAACGATCAGTTCGGCCAGCGGCGCCTCGGCCATGGGCTCGAGCAGCACCTGGTCGAACGGCACATTCGGCGCGTAGGCCGCGATACGCCCGCGCATCTGCTCGAGCGCCGCCTCCAGGGTGCTGACGTCACGCAGGTTGAGTGCCACGGCACCGGCTTCGGTCTTGTGCGGCAACTGCGCACTGACTGCCTTGAGCACCAGGGGGAAGCCCACCCCAGCGGCATCCGTGACAGCCTGCCCGGGCGTGCTCAGTACACCGGCCGGTACCGGCAGGCCGAACGCACGCAGCGCCTGCTTGGATTGCCACTCGTCGAGCAAATGCGCCTGGCCATCGAGCGCCTGAGGGCACAGCGGCACCAAGGCCGACTCGCCCAGTGCCAGCAAGCGCGGACGGTTACGTTGGTAGGCGACGATCCGCCCCCAGGCCGCCAGACCGTCCTCCACGCCTTGCAAGGCGGCGATGCCATGGGCGTGCAGACGCTCGCGGGCGTAGGCCGGCAGCAGCTCCGGGAAGGCCGAGGTGACGAAGCCGACCTTGCCGTGGCGCGCCAGGGCATCGCAGTACAGCTCCAGCAGCAGGTCGCACTCCTTGCGCTCGCCGGTGAACTGCGCTGGGTAGTCCAGCACCAGCATGGCTGCGTCGGCATCGCCGCGCAGGGCACTGTCGAGCATGCGCTCGAGCGCGGCGGCATCGCCCCAGATCGCCGTGGTGAAATCCAGCGGGTTGACCAGGTTGGCGTAGGCCGGAAGCACCTGGGCCAGTTCATCCACCTGCCCGGGCTCGAGCTTGGGCAAGGTCAGGTGATTGCGTTCGGCATAGTCGGCGATCAGCCCGGCGTCGCCACCGGAACATGCCAAGGCGATCAGGCGGCCATCCTTGGGCAGTTGCCCGCAGGCAGCGGCCTTGAGGGTTTCGACGAAGCTCACCGGGCCGCTCACGCGGATCACGCCCAGGCGCTGGAACAGGCTGTCGTACAGGGCGTCGGAGCCCGACAGCGAACTGGTGTGGCTCAGCGCCAGTTCCGCGCCGATCTGCGAGACACCCGTCTTCAAGGCAATGACCGGGATACCGCGCTCCAGGGCCTTGTGCGCGGCGCGGGCAAAGCCGGGCACGTTCTTCAGGCCTTCCAGGTGCAGGCCGATGGCCGTGACCCGAGGGTCGTCCAGCAGCACGTCCATCAGCTCGGCCACGCCCAGTTGCGCCTGGTTGCCGACCGAGGCCATGTAGGCCACCGGCAGCGAGCGGTCGCTCATCGACAGGTTGTAGGCGAAGTTGCCACTCTGGGTCAGGATCGCCACGCCCTTCTCCACCTGCTTGCCGCCATGGGCGACCGGCCACAAGGCAGCGCCATGCAGGTAATCGAGCAGGCCGTAGCAGTTGGGGCCGAGCAAGGCCATGGAACCGGCGGCCTCGAGCAGGCGCTGTTGCAACAGACGCCCTTGCTCGCCGCTCTCGGCGAAGCCCGAGGCATAGCAGATGGCACCGCCGGCACCGCGCTCGGCCAAGGCCTGGACGCATTGCAGGGTCAGGTCCTTGTTGGTGGCGATGAACACGGCGTCCGGTGCACACGGCAGGTCGGCGACGCTCGCCACGCACGGCACGCCGTCCAGGCTTTCATGCTGCGGGTTGACCAGCCACATCTGGCCGGCGAAGCCACCTTCGGCGCAGCGCTTGAGCGCCCGAGCCATGCTGCGGCCACCGACGAAGGCCAGGTGCCTGGGTGCCAACAGGCGCTTGAGGTTGTCACGAATCGAATGCGACATGGGGGTTCTCCAGGCCGATCAGCGCAGCAAGGGGCGCAGCAGTTCGCGGGAAATGATGTGCCGCTGGATCTCCGAGGTGCCCTCCCAGATCCGCTCGATGCGCGCGTTGCGCCAGATGCGCTCCACCGGCCCTTCGTCCATCAGGCCCATGCCGCCGAAGATCTGCACCGCCTCGTCGGCGACCTTGCCCAGCACTTCGCTGGCGAACAGCTTGGCCATGCCGGCCTCGCCGTCGGTCATGCTGCCCTGGTCCATCTTCCAGGCGGTGTGCAGGGTCAGCAGTTCCGCGGCGCGGATCTGCGTGGCCATGTCGGCGAGCTTGAACGACACCCCCTGGTAGCTGCCGATCGCCTGGCCGAACTGCTTGCGATCGGCCGACCACTGCAGCGACAGGTCCAAGGCACGCTGGGCCTGGCCGACGCAGTTGGCGGCGACCATCACCCGGCCGGCGGTGAGCCAGGCATTGGCCACTTCCCAGCCCTTGTCCACTTCGCCCAGCACCTTGCTGGCCGGCACGCGGCAGTCGTCGAAGAACAGCTCGTAGGTGTGGTAGCCACGGTTGCTCACGCACTTGGGGCCACGGCGCACGGTCATGCCCGGGGTACCGCGGTCGACCAGGAAAGCGGTCACGGCGTTGCGCTTGCGCCCGTTGTGCTCGTAGGTGTCGGTGACGGCGAAGACGATGGCGAAGTCGGCATGGCCGGCATGGCTGATGAAGTGCTTGCTGCCGTTGATCACGAAGTCATCACCGTCGCGCACGGCGCGGGTCTTGATGGCGTTGGCGTCGGAGCCGGCGCCTGGCTCGGTGAGGGCGAAGCAATCGATCTTCTCGCCTTGCACGCACGGCAGCAGGTAGTCGTTGATCTGCTCGTCCTTACAGGCCATGAGGATCTTCGAGGGGCGTGCGACGAAGACATGCAGGGCCCAGGACACCTTGGACAGCTCGCGTTCGATCAGCGCCTGGGACAGGTAGTCCAGGCCACCACCGCCGACCTCCTCAGGCATGTTGAAGGCGTAGAAGCCAGCGGCGATCGCCTTGCCGCGGATCTGCGCGGCAAGCTCGGGTGACACGGCATCGGCGCGGTCCACCTCTTCCTCGTAGGGCAGCAGCTCCTTGTTTACGAAGCTGCGTACCGCTTCCACCAACATTTCTTGTTCTTGGGTCAGTTGGAAATTCATCTGGAATGGTCCTGAAGAAGGTCGTGTAAGTGGTTATTTGCCAACGAAATGTGGTGCGCGCTTCTCGATCGAAGCACGCAGTGCCTCGGCGCCGTCCTGGCTACGCCCGCACAGCAGGCCGGCAGCGAGTTCCGCCTGCAGCTGCTCGGCCAGGGTGCGCTGGGCGCCGTCACGGATCAGGCGTTTGGTCTGGGCATGAGCGAAGGTCGGGCCATTGGCCAGGCGCCCGGCCAGCTCGGCGGCTACAGCCGGCAACTGCTCGTCGGCACACACCTCGCCCACCAGCCCGGCAGCCAAGGCTCGTTCGGCGCTCCAGAGTTCGTCGAGGAACAACAGGCGCTTGGCCTGTTCGGTGCCAATCAAACGTGGCAGGTGCCAGCTGGCTCCGGCATCGGGGCTGTAGGCCATGCTCGTGTAGCCGGCCTTGAAGCGCGCCGAGGCGACAGCGATACGCAGGTCACAGCACAGGCTCAGGTCCATGCCGGCACCGACTGCAGTGCCGTTGATGGCGGCGATGGTAGGTTTGTCCAGGCTATGCAGGCGTTGCATCAGGGCGTGGGCGGTCTCGGTCCAGCCGTAGCTTTCCAGGGCGCCACGCGCTTCGGCCTCGGCCCATTCGGCGAGGTCTGCGCCTGCGCAGAAGCTGCGGCCGGTGCCGGTCAGTACTACCACCCGTACTGCAGGATCGGTGTTGAAGGCCTCCAGCAGCGCGTGCAGTTGTTTCAGGCTGGGGATGTCCAAGGCGTTGCGCTGCTCGGGGCGGTTGAGGGTGATCCAGGCAACGCCGGCTTCGACCTTGCTCAGCAGTGGCGACGGGCTAGTCATGGGAGGCCTCGATGTTGTTTTGAGTGGTATGAGGGATCAGGTTTGAAGAGATACTAAACGAGTGTTCAACAAGACGGCAATCGAGGCTATATTGTGTGTAACAAATGAAGTTACGCAGATAAATCATTGTTTTTTATTGATTTTAATTGACGACAAACGAATTCGATCGGTGCCTTGTTACAACTTTGTACAACTGAGGTTTTTGCAGTGTCTGCCCCAACGCAATCGCGGGACAAGCCCGCTCCTACAGGTGCTTCTTTCCCTGTAGGAGCGGGCTTGTCCCGCGATTTGAGCCTTCAGTTGAGCGCGCGGCTCAAACCCCAGGGGCGCTCGGTGCGAAGGCACCCTGGCGACGACGGTTGACCAGGAAATACGCTGCATAGCACAGGGCGATGAAGCCAAAGCCCCAATACAGCGACGGCCGCTGGGTCTCGTCCATGGCCAGGAACACGAACAGCGAGCTGCACAGGGTGATGCACAGCAGCGGCACCAGCGGGTACAGCGGTGCACGGTACTTCAGGTCCTCGAGCTTGCCGCCGTCACGCAGGTAGGCCTTGCGGAAGCGGTACTGCGCCAGGGCGATGACGATCCAGGTCACGGTGCCGGACATCCCGCTCACCGCCATCAGCACCATGAACAGCGTGTCCGCGGCGACGAAGCTGGTCATCAGCGACACCAGCGCGAAGCACAGGGTGATGCTCAAGGCACGCAGCGGTACGCCACGCTTGCTCAATGGCGACAGGCTCCTGGGCGCCATGCCGGACTTGGACATGGCCCAGAGGATGCGGGTGGAGGCGTACAGCCCGGAGTTACCCACCGACAGAATGGCGGTGAGGATGACGAAGTTCATCAGGTCCGCCGCGTAGGGGATGCCGACCATGTCGAACACCTGCACGAACGGGCTCTCCATCAGGCCGGCCTGCTCATGGGGCACGATGGCCGAGAGCACGGCGATCGCCAGTACATAGAAGATCAGCACGCGGAACACCACGTTACGCACCGCACGCGGGATGCTCTTCTCCGGGTGCTCGGTCTCGCCGGCGGCCACGCCCATGATCTCGCAGCCCTGGAAGGCATAGACCACGGTCATCATCACCGCGAACACCGCCGACAGGCCATGGGGGAATACCGCGTCGCCGACCAGGTTGTCCAGCATCGGTGCCGGCGCCCCGTTGTTCAGCGGGATGCCGCCGAAGATCACCAGCAGGCCGATGACGATGAAGCCCAGGATGGTCGCGACCTTGATGCCGGAGAACCAGTACTCGGCCTCACCGAAGGCCCGGGTAGCCAGGGCGTTGAGGCCGAACAGCACGCCGACGAACAGGGCCGACCAGTACCAGATCGGCACGTCGGGGAACCAGCGGGTCATGAGCATGCCTGCGGCAGTGAACTCCAGGCCCACGGTGGTGGCCCAGCTCATCCAGTACACCCAGCCGATCATGAAGCCGGTGGCCGGGCCGATGAATTTCGTGGCGTGGGCCTGGAACGAGCCGGACACCGGCATCTGTACCGACAGTTCGCCCAGGCAGACCATCACCAGGTACATCAGCAAACCTGCCACCAGGTAGGCCAGGATCGCGCCCATCGGGCCGCCCTGGTTGATGGTGACTCCCGACCCCATGAACAGGCCGGTGCCGATCACACCGCCCAGCGACAGCATGAAGATGTGGCGGCTCTTGAGCGCGCGGGTCAGCTGGATACCTTTGCGGTCGTTGGTGTCAGACATGGCGCACCTCGGCTGGGCAGGTACGCTGCAAAAGCAGTGGATTCAGGCGGGCATCAGCTTTACGGCAGTTCATTATTGTTATCTCCAATAAGCCTCATGGACCGTGTGGAGCACGGTTGCGATCGATTATTGGAAACGGATGTAAGGTGCCGTTGTACGAAAGGATCGAAGATGTAAAAAGTCGTAACTTTTTTGTACGTCAGCCCTGGATCAGGCGTTCCAGGGTGTCATGCGCTGCGGCAAATTGCTCGGCCAAGGGGTCGCCGAGGCCTTCGAGTGCCGCCAGGTCATCGGCCGAGGCGGCATCCTCCAGGCGCCGCAGCACTGCTGCCAGGCCACGAAAGCCCAGGGAGTCGCTGCTGCCCGCCAGGCGATGGGCCAGGTGCACGACCTCGGTGCAGTCCCTGGCTTGCAGGGCCTGGGCCAAGGCCGCCTGGTGCTGCTCGATGGCCTGGCGCAGGCCCACCAGCAAGCCCTGCACCTTCTGCTCGCCGAGCAGCGTGCGGTGGGTCTGCAGCAATGCCCAGTCCACGCTTTGCTCCGGCGCCTTGGCCGGCATCGTCGGCGCCGCCTCGGCCAGGGCCTGGCGCAGGCTGTCCAGGCGCAGCGGCTTGGCCAGCACGCCCTGCATGCCCGCGTCCAGGTAGCCGGGCACCTGGGCGGGCTGAACACCGGCGGTCAAGGCCAGGATCCGGGTATCGCGATTGGGCCCTGCCGTGGCGCGCAATTGCCGGCACAACTCCACGCCACTCATGCCCGGCAGGTGCACATCCAGCAGGATCAGGTCGAAGCGGTGGCGCGCGCACATGGCCAGGGCCTGCGCGGCGTCTTCGGCAAAGCTGACCTGATGGCCGTCGCGGGTGAGCAGGCCGCCGGCCACTTCGCGGTTGAGCGGCACGTCCTCGACCACCAGGATATCCAGCGCCTGGGAAGCCTGGCGAATGGGCGCCTGAGCCTGTGGCTGCCGGCCGCGGGCCAGCTCCAGCTCGAACCAGAAGCAACTGCCCTGCCCCTCGGCGCTGTCCAGGCCGATGCGACCGCCCAGCTTCTCCACCAGGTGCTTGCAGATCGCCAGGCCCAGGCCCGTGCCGCCATAGCGCCGCGCCACGGCGTCGCTGGCCTGAGTGAAGCGCTCGAAGATCCTGGCCTGCATGGCCGGGGCGATGCCGATGCCATCGTCGCTGACCTCTACCCTCACCCGCTGGCCCGCCCCCTGGTTGCCCAGCACCTGGACCTGGACGCTGACCTGCCCGTGCTCGGTGAACTTGATGGCGTTGGCCAGCAGGTTGCTCAGCACCTGGCGCAGGTACTGCTCGGCACCGTACTGGAAGGCGGCCAGTTGCGGGTCGACCTGGCAATGCAGGCGGTTACCGTTGCCCACGGCCCGGGGCTCGAGCAGGGTCATGACCTCCTCGCACAGCTGACGCAGGGAGAAGTCGACCCGGTCCGGGCGGCTTTCCCCCTCCTCCAGACGGGCAAAATACAGCACTTCGTTGAGGATCGTGAGCAACCCTTCCCCGGCCTTGTACAACGCGTCCAGGCGTTGCCGGTCGAGGTCGTCCAGGCGCCCGCCGCGCAGCAGTTCAGCCATGCCGAGGATGCCGTTCAGGGGCGTGCGCAGCTCATGGCTCATGGTGGCCAGGAAACGTGACTTGGCCAGGTTCGCCGCCTCGGCCTCGTCCTTGGCCCGTGCCAGGCTCTCGGTGCGCCGCTCGACCATGGCCTGCAGCTCGTCGCGCTTGTCCTGCAGGGCCAACCGGTCCAGCTCGCGGCGCTCGATGTCGCTGAGAATCGCCCGGCGCATGTCATCCAGGGCATGGGCCACGGTGTCGATCTCGTCCGGGCGCGCCGAGCGACGCCGGCCCAGGCGCAGAGGTTCCTGCCACTGCCCGGCGCCGATACGCCGGGCAAACTCGGCCATCACCTGCAGGTGGCGTGTCACCAGGCGGTAGAACAATCCCGACAGCGCCACTGCCAGACCGCACAGGAATACGCCCATCCATAGGAGGCTGGTGAGTCCTGTGGCGAACAGGCGCCGGTGCACCGCCCCCAGGTCGATGCTGACTTCCAGCTCGCCCAAGTGGCGCAACGGCCCCGAAGGCGGCTGGTAGTCCAACGCGAAGCGCTCGATGCGCAGCGGCCCCTTGGGCTCGGCCTCGCCGCGCAGCAACCGGAAGTCGTCGCTCTGCAGCCGCACCCGGGCCACATCGGAGAAGTCCACCAGGCCGCGTAACTGCACGTCCAGCTGCGCCTCGTCCAGGTCCCACAGGCTGCGCTCCAGGCTGGCCAGGTAGCCGGCGCGGATCAGGTCCATGCGCGCCTCGATGTCGCGCATTTCCCGGCGGTACTCGAAATACAGCTGCACGGAGCTTGCCAGCACGGTGAAGCACAGGCTGAACAGGAAGATGAACAGCAGCAGGCGGCGCAGCAGGCCATCGGTGTGCAGGCGGATCATCGTGCGTTCGCCGGCAGGTTGATCATGTCGCGGTAGGTCACCTCGCTCTGCCCCAGCCAGCCGTCGATTTCGCCGCTGTCGGTCATGCGCTGCAGTTGCGCATCGATGGCGTCCATCTTCTGGCTCAGGGGCGAGTGGCGCGACACCGCGACACGCAGGTAGTCCACGCTCAGGGCCTTGGGCAGGGCCTGGATGTCCTCGGCACCGGGCAGATGTTCGATGAACAGCTCGCCGGTGCGCCGCTCCTGGATGACGAAATCGATGCGACCGCGGATCAGCTTGCCGAAGTTCTGCTGGCTGGAGGATACCCACTCGATGTTCTGGTGCCGCGCCACGAAACGGTCGAACTCAGCACCATAACTCTCGCCGAACAGCAGCCCGCCGCGATAGCCGGCCAGGTCTTCGATGCGCTCGAAATGCACCGGCCGGTGCCGGTTGTAGAACACCGCCACTTCCTCGCGCAGCACCGGCACCGTGGAAAAGCGCATGCTCTGGTCACGCTGGTCGGTGTTGTAGGCCAGCACCACGTCGACCCGCCCGGCAGCAGCGTCCATCAGGCAGCGCTTCCAGTTGCCCAGTACCACGATCTGCACCTCGTAGCCCAGGCGCCCGAGCAGCTCACGTACCACGGTCGGCGCCAGGCCACGTACCTGGCGCCCGTCGCTCCAGGAAATCGGCGGGTAGACCGGGTAATCGCAATAACGGATGCGCTCCCCGGCCCCGGCCTGCAGGCTCAGCAGCACCAGGGCCAGCACCAGCAGGCGGGCCATGGGGTTCAGGCCGCCACGCTGGCGGTGAACAGGTAGCCGGTGCCGTGGATGGTGATGATCAGGTGCGGCTCGGCCGGGTCGTCGTGCAGCTTGCGCCGCAGGCGGCCGACCAGCACGTCGATGGAGCGATCGTTGGGCACCCATTCGCGGTTGCGGATCTGGTCCATCAACTGGTCGCGGGTCAGGGTATGGCCACTGTTGCGCAGGAACACGCTGAGCAGCTGGAATTCGCCATGGGTGAGCAGGGTCTCGCCGCCGTCGGGGTCGATCAGCCGGCGCCGGTCGGTATCGAGCGACCAGTCGGCGAACTGCTTGAGTGATTGGGTGCATGGCGGTGCGGGCTGGGCGATACGGGCATGGCGCACGCGGCGGATCAGGTTCTTGGCGCGCGACACCAGCTCGCGGGGGTTGAGCGGCTTGATCACGTAGTCGTCAGCGCCGCATTCCAGGCCGACGATGCGGTCGATCTCGTCGTTGCGGCCGGTGATAAGGATGATGCCCACCTCCGAGCGCACCCGCAGTTCGCGGGTCAGGGTCAGGCCGTCCTTGCCCGGCAGGCGGATGTCCAGCAGCACCAGGTCGACATCCTGGCTGGCGAGGAAGGCATCGGCCTGCTCGGCCGTGTCGGCGCTGTGGACGTCGTAGCCTTCCTGGGACAGGTAGGCATGCAGCAAGTCGCGAATAAGCGGATCGTCATCGACGACCAGTACCCGAGGCGTCATTGCGTGTTGTCTCTTTTCTTATTGGTGTTGTGCTTCGAACCCGCGACGGCAGCGTACCCGTTACTGAACAGGCGATCAACAGCCCCCGGTCACACTGAAGCGCCGCCGCCCCCCTGCCTGCAGGCCGTCTACCCAGGCTTCGCAGATCAACACCCCCTGCTCCGGCGAGAAGGTTCCGGGGTTGAGCCCGGATTCGAGCCACAAGCCGTCGAGCAAGGCGCTCAGGCTGATGGCGGCAAGGTCCGCGTCGAAGCCCTGCCAGCCTTCCTCGCTGGCCAGCGCGCCCAGCAGGCGGCTCAGTTCGTTGCGGTACTCGCCGTAGGAATGGTCATGCACCTGGTTGATGGCGTCGGCCGTTTTCACCGCGCCCCAGAATGCCAGCCAGGCATCGAGCAGTTGCGGGTCGAGCAGCTCGGCACAGAACGAAGCACGAAAGAACGCTGACAGCCGCTCGCGGGCATTGGGCGCCGCCTGGGCCATGGCTTCGCGCAGCAGGCCCATGACCCGCCCGGTCACTGCCATGTAGGCGTCGGCGACCAGTTCGTCCTTGCCCGAATAGTGATGGCTGATCAGCCCCACCGACACCCCGGCCTCGGCCGAGATCTTGCGGATCGACGCACCCTGGAAGCCGTGCCGCTTCAGGCAGGCAAGGGTCGCCTCGACCAGGTTGGCCTTGCGCAGTTCCGGCAGCATACGGTTGTAGCGGGCTTCCTGGCTCATCGTGATTCTCATCGGGACTAGTCTGGCTGAACGACTGTACAACAAGCCGAGCAGCGTGATAAACCCTCCCTGCCTCCGGCCCGGCGTCCGTGCCTCGGGGCCCCGACCACAACAACAAAAGCGGCTGCCATGAACGACCTGATCACCTACGCGCTGGACCAGGGCCTGCTGACCCTGACCTTCAACCGCCCCGACAAACTCAACGCCCTGAACGTCGCCATGTATCGCCAGCTGGGCGACCTGCTGCGCGCAGCCGACGAAGACCCGCTGGTCGAGGTCATCCTGATCACCGGCGGCGCGCAGACCTTCAGCGCCGGCAACGATCTGCGCGATTTCCTCGACAACCCGCCCCGCGACCGCGACAGCCCTGTGTTCCGCCTGATGCGGGTGGTCATGGGCTTGGCCAAGCCGCTGATCGCCGCCGTCAATGGCCCGGCCATCGGCATCGGCACCACCCTGCTGCTGCACTGCGACCAGGTGCTGGTGAGCCGCTCGGCCAAGCTGCGCATGCCGTTCGCCCCGTTGGGGGTGTGCCCGGAGTTCGGTTCGAGCCTGTTGCTGCCCCGGCTGCTTGGCCACGCCCGGGCCGCGCGGTTGCTGCTGGCCAACGAACTGCTCACGGGTGAACAGGCTGTGGCCTGGGGCCTGGCCAATGAGCTGCATGAGGATGGCGAGCAGTGCCTGGCCGCCGCCCGGCAGCTGGCGCGCAAGCTGCAGGCGATGCCCCAGGAGGCCCTGCGCATCAGCAAGCGGCTGCTCAAGGACGGTTACCGGGCGCAGCTGGAGGCCACGGTGGAGCGTGAAAGCCAGTTGTTCGTCGAGCGCTTGCAGAGTGCCGAGGCGAAGGCTGCGTTGCGGGCGTTGATCAAGGACTGAGCCTCAGCGCGCGAAGGCCCGGGCCAATTGCTCGATGATCAGGCGTATCCGGGCTGTGTGGCGAAGGTCCTTGTGGGTGACCATCCACACCTCGTAGAGATCCTTGCGCTGGCGCGCCGGCCATAGGCGCACCAGCCCGTCGCGCTCGCCCATGTCGATGGGGATCTCGCCGATACCCAGCCCTTCGGCGATGGCGCGGCGCACCATCAGGCTTGAGTTCACCGCCGCCACTACCCGCCCCTGGTCGATCGCCTCATCGACCAATGTCGGGACCGGCCGGTCGCGCCAATACGGCTCGTACATCACCAGATCGTGCCCGGCGAAACCGCTGCCCGGCACCGGCTCGCCATGCTGCTGCAGGTACTCGGCACTGGCATACAGCCCCATCGGCCAACTGGCGAGTTTGCGCAGGATCAGGTCCGGGTTGTCCGGACGCAGGTTGCGGATGGCGATATCGGTCTCCCGTTGCGACAGGTTGACCAGCTCCGAGGCGCCATGCAGCACCACGCGGATGTCCGGGTGCTCCAGGTGAAGCGCGCGCAGCGCCGGCAACACGAAGTCGCAGGCCAGCGAGTCGGTAGTGGAGATCCGTACCTCGCCCGCGCCTTCACTGTCGACCCCGCCGATACGTCGGGTCAGCTCCAGTGCGGCACTTTCGACCTTTTGTGCAAGCGCGAATGCTTCTTCGCCGATGCTGGTCAGCTGGTAACCCCCCGGGGTTCGCAGGAACAGGGTCGAGCCCAGATCCGCCTCCAGCGCGGCAATACGCCGCCCCACGGTGGCCTGGTCGATCCGCAACACCCGTGCGGCACGGCGCAATGTCAGTTCGCGGCCCAGGGCCAGCAGGATCCTGGCGTCATCCCAATTCATCGATGTTCTTCCTCGCAGCACATCTGCAACAAGGCGCCGCAAAATCGCCGCGCGCCCTCAACAACGCAGTTCCGTACCCTTTCATGCAGTCTCCTACACGAAAAGGCTGGAACCCATGAACAAACGCTTCGACATGATGGCCATCGAAATCAGCCAACCAGGCGCCCCCGATGTCCTCAAGCCCACTCGCCGGACCGTGCCCACGCCTGGCGCACGGGAGGTGCTGATCAAGGTACGGGCAGCCGGCGTCAACGGCCCGGACCTGCTTCAACGCAAGGGCCTGTACGACCCGCCCGCCGGCGCTTCGGACATTCCCGGCCTGGAAATCGCCGGCGAGGTCGTCGCCTTGGGCCACGAGGTTCGGCATTTTGCCATTGGCGACCCGGTGATCGCCTTGGTGACCGGCGGGGGCTACGCCGAGTACGCAGTCGCCGATGAGCGCACCACCCTGCACCTGCCCGAAGGCCTGGCAATGGTGGAGGCCGCCGCCCTGCCGGAAACCTTCATGACCGTCTGGGTCAACCTGTTCCAGCGTGGCGCCTTCAAGGCCGGCGAATCGGTGCTGATCCATGGTGGTGTCTCCGGCATCGGTACCACTGCGACCATGCTGGCCAAGACCCTCGGCGCCTCGCGGATCTTCACCACCGTGGCCAACCCTGAACAGCAGGCGGCCAGCCGGGCCCTGGGCGCCGATGTGGCGATCGACTACAACCGCCAGGATTTTGCCCGTGAAGTACTGCACCATACCGACGGCCAAGGCGTGGATGTGATCGTCGACATCATTGCCGGCGATTACGTGGCTCGTAACTTCCAGGCCGCCGCCTTGAACGGCCGGATCGTGCAGATCGGCGTGCTCAAGGGCCCCGCGCCGCAGCTGGACCTGTTCCCGTTGCTGACCAAGCGCCTGACCCTTGTCGGCTCGACCCTGCGCTCGCGCAGCGCCGACGACAAGGCGCAGATCATCGCCCAGTTGCAAGAACAGGTCTGGCCTCATGTTCGCAGCGGCGCAGTCAAACCCCTGATCTTCCGTACCTTCGACCTCACCGAGGCAGCCAAAGCCCATGCTTTGATGGAAAGTGGTCAGCACATGGGCAAGGTGGTGCTCACCGTCGACGCTTGAGTTCAATCGCCCATGTCCGCCAGCTCGCCGTTGCGCAAGGCGACCCTGACCGCTTGTGCGGTCGTATCGACGCCAAGCCGACGGCGTGCCGAGCGCAGGTGATTCTCCACCGTGCGCGGCGACAGGCCAAGGGTCGCGGCAATGTCGGCCTGGCGTCGCCCGGCAGCGGTCCAGGCCAGCACCTCCCGCTCACGCTCGGAGAGCTGACGCACATGGCTGTCGACCGGTGCCTCCAGTAAACGCCGGGCAGCCCAGAACGCCGCTGTCGCCAGCATGGTCAAGGCCAGCCGCTCACGTGGCGACGTGTCGATCCGTTCGCCGCCCAAGCTCATCGCCCCCTCCAACCCTGCCGGGCCGAACACCGGAACCTGCAGGCCATGGACGCCGGGGCCACCGGGTGCGCGCACTACCCGGTAGCGTTCGTTGCCGTCCACCGACACCTTGCTCCAGTAGAACGGTGCACGTGCGTGCAAGATATGGCGGGTCACCGGGCAATGGCGCACATAGGTTTCGGCATCCACCGGCGACTGGTCGCCGAACCAGTTGCCCTCGACCCAATGAATGCGCTCGACCACCTCGTCTCGCGCCGCTGTAGCGGAGAACAGCACGAAGCGGTCGTACCCCAGTGGGCTGGCGTAGCCGCGCACGGCGTCCTGGACGACCGTGAGCGCCGTGGCGCCCTCGATCGTCAAGGCGGTGGCGAATACACGCTCGACGAGTAGTCGGCTCATCCTGCGCCGACCTCCTCGAGCAGCGCGGCAGCCGCCAGCTTGCCGAGCGCGTTCCCGGCCAGTGGGCTGTCACCGGTGAGCAGCTTGCGGTCGCGCAGGGTCGCGCCAGAGATATCCTGGTTGACGATTTCCACCCCCAGGGCCTTGAGCTGCTCGCCGAACTTCCAGGTCAGGTGGCCGGGCATGTAGCCGATGTCGGGGGTCTTGGCGTCCAGGTCATCGGGGAAGGCGCAGATACGGTAGCCGTTGTAGATGCAGCTTTCGCGGGTTTCATCGAGCCCTGCAGCCAGCAGCGCGGCGGGCCCGTGGCACAGGGAGATCACGAACTTGTCCTGCGCTGCCGCCCATTGCAGCACCCGCTTGACGTCCCGGCTTTCAGGCAGGCCGATCAGGGCACCATGGCCGCCGGGGATGAACACAGCGATATAGTCCGAATCCGGGCCCAGTGCCCGCTCGATCACATCGGCAAGCTTGAGCGGCTGCTTGAACGCATCCCGGTAGCGGGCATACAGGCCCTTGACCTCCGCATCCTCCGAAGGCATCGCCCAGAACTCGAACTTCACCGGGTTGCCGGACAACGTCGCCACGTCGAAGGTGAAGCCGGCCTTGTCCAGGTGATACATCGGCAACAGGGTTTCCACGGGATGGTTGCCGGTAGAGAACATGGTGCCATTGTCGGTCAGCAGATAGCGCTCGTCGGCACCGATCATCAGCACCTTCCAGCGGCCGCCGGTGTAGGGTCTGGGGTAGTCGGCGCCACTGAGGTCGGACTTGGGCGCAGTGAACTGGCTGAGCGAATAAGGCGAAGGGAAGAACGCGTTGTCTTCGGCGGGGTCCGGTGTGGGGCGCTTGTCGTTCTGGGGGCTCGTCATGGTGTTCTCCAGCTGGGTTGGATTGGCGAAATCCATGCTAGGTGCCAGGTTGGCCGGCGACAATGAGGGTTTTCCCCCAATTCCGTTGACGCCAACCAGGCAGTCTAGCCCCGTGACAAGCTGCTTGCTGGGTGGTGGCAACCCGCGCTTCAGCGCCGCGCCACCTGCCAAAGCCTGGCAATGTCGGTCGCCCGCGCCCTGAGCAGTAGTCCGGCCTCGGCACAGGCCCGCTCCAGGGTCATCGGCCCACTGGCCAGGGCAAACGCGGCGTCGATACCGTGGGCGTAAAGTTGCTGGTAGCCCTCGCCGAGGGTACCGGCCAGCACCACCACGGGTACGCCATGGCGCTTGGCGACGCGGGCCACGCCCATGGGCGTCTTGCCGCGCAGGGTCTGGGCGTCGAAGCGCCCTTCCCCGGTGATCACCAGGTCGGCGCCTTGCACCAGCGCGTCGAGGCCGGCAAGGTCCGCGACCACTTCGACGCCAGGGCGGAAGCGCGCGCCCATGAACGCCTTGGCGGCGAAACCCATGCCTCCGGCCGCACCGCAGCCTGGGAAATCGCGTACATCTTCGCCCAGCAGTTGCGCGCAATGGTCGGCGAAATGCCCCAGGGCCTGGTCCAGCGCCTGCACTTGCTCTGGGCTTGCACCTTTTTGCGGGCCAAAGATCGCCGAAGCGCCATGGGGGCCACACAGGGGGTTGTCGACATCGGCAGCCACTTCCACCTGGACTTCCGCCAAACGAGGGTCCAGGTCGCTGGCGTCGATGTGCGCCAGGCCGGCCAAGGCCTGCCCGCCTTCTGCCAGCGGTTGGCCGTTCGCATCCAGCAAGCGTAAGCCCAGCGCACGCAGCATACCGCTGCCGCCATCGTTGGTGGCGCTGCCGCCGATGGCCAGGACGATACGCGTGGCACCGGCCGCCAGGGCGGCGGCGATCAGCTCGCCGGTGCCCCAGGTGCTGCTGCGGCAGGCGTCGCGCTGGCCGGTGGGCACCAGTTGCAGGCCGCTGGCCTGGGCCATTTCGATGATCGCCGTGCGGCTGGATGCCAGCCATCCCCAACCGGCTTCGACCGGCGCACCCAGCGGGCCACGCACCACCTGACGGCGCAGTTCGCCCTGGCTGGCGGCGAGGATCGCCTCCATGGTGCCTTCGCCACCGTCGGCCATGGGGCATTCGACCAGCTCCGCGTCCGGCCAGACTTCGGCCAGACCGGTGCCGATGGCACGGGCGACACCGGCAGCGTCGAGGCTGTCCTTGAACGAATCGGGGGCGATGACGACTTTCATGGGGATTCTCCTGATCCAGATAGCCCGCATGCTGACAGGTGTAGCGCAAGGTGGCCTCTGGCGAATGCACAAAAGCGTGGTGGTGGTGTTTGGGCGAATGCCTTCGCGCCAGCCTTGCCGGCGATCGGGCGGAGCACGCGCTACACAGCCAGGCCTATTCCGCCGGCAGCAACTGCAACCCCAAATACAAGCTCAGCATGCCTTCCAGCCGCAATGGGTCCACCTCGCCGACTTCGGCAATGCGCTCCAGGCGGTAGCGCAGGCTGTTGCGGTGAATGCCCAGCGCGTCTGCACAGGCCTGGCTCTGCCCGTCGTGGGCGCACCAGGCGCGTAGGGTCGCCAGCAATTGCCCGCTGGTGTCCTTGGCGCGGATGCGCTGCAACGGCTCGAGCAGTTCGTCCAGGGCGTCGTCGTTGCGGTGGCGCCAGAGCAAGGCCGGCAACCGGTAACGACCAAGGCTGAGCAGGCGCTCGCCTGGCAGCACTTCGCGGCCATAGGCCAGCAGGTCGCGAATCCGCCGATAGCCGCGGCGCAACTGCTCCAGGCTATGGGCCACGTTACCCAGGGCCAGGCGTTCGACCTTCCAGCCATGGCGCGCCAGGCGCTCCACCAGGCGCTGCTCGTCCAAGGCCACGTTCGCCGGGCGGCACCAGAGCAGCGAATGCCGTGCGGGACTGACGCACCAGCTGTCCGGGAAGCGACTCATCAACCAGCCAGCCAAGGTTTCCGCCGGTGGCCCGGACTCGAGCTCGAACAGGCAAGGGACCCGTGCCAATTGGGGTTTGAGCCCCAGCTGTTGGGCCTCGTCGAGCAAACGTGGCGAGTCGCCGCTGCTGCCCAGCAGCAAGGCCAGCAGGTCATCGCAGCGCTGGCGCCGCCATTGCTGCTCCACCTGCAGGTGGCGCTGGGCCAGGAGCATCTCGGCGGTCATGCGCACCAATTCGCCATAGGTGCGCAACTGCTGTGGGTCACCCGTCAGGCCCAGCACCCCGATCAGCCGGCCATCGAGCATCAAGGGCAGGTTCACTCCCGGCTGCACGCCCTTCAGGCACTTGGCCGCGTCCACGTCCAGCTCGACGATCCGGCCGTTGGCCAGTACCAGTTGCGCGCCCTCGTGGCGGGTGTTGATCCGCTCCGGCTCGCCACTGCCCAGGATCAGGCCCTGGCTGTCCATGACATTGACGTTGCACGGGAGGATGGCCATCGCCCGGTCGACGATGTCCTGCGCCAGGTCGTGGTCCAGTTCGAACATGCAAGGATCCTTGGTAGGCTTTGGTCGCCGGCACAGCAGGCCGTGCCAGAGGCTGTGCAAAAGCACAAAGACAGCCGCGCTGCGCTC
Source organism: Pseudomonas sp. p1(2021b) (assembly GCF_020151015.1). Classification (NCBI taxonomy): domain Bacteria; kingdom Pseudomonadati; phylum Pseudomonadota; class Gammaproteobacteria; order Pseudomonadales; family Pseudomonadaceae; genus Pseudomonas; species Pseudomonas sp. p1(2021b). Next base: position 2,570,893 of record NZ_CP083746.1, on the reverse strand, counting down.
ACCGAGACTCGTCAGGGCGAGCGCCGGAACAGGCGACGCGGCGACAACCATAACAAAAGAGAACCCGATCATGGCATACAGCCCCGCCCCTGACCAAGGCAAAGACATCACCCGCGATGCGCTCTACCGGCGCATCACCCTGCGGCTGATTCCGTTCATTTTCATCTGCTACCTGTTCAACTACCTGGACCGCGTCAACGTCGGCTTCGCCAAGCTGCAGATGCTCGATGCGCTGCAGTTCAGCGAAACCGTCTATGGCCTCGGGGCCGGGATCTTCTTCATCGGCTACGTGCTGTGCGGCCTGCCCAGCAACCTGGCGCTCAACCGCTTCGGCCCGCGGCGCTGGATCGCGGTGATGATGATCGCCTGGGGTAGCCTTTCGACTTGCCTGCTGTTCGTCACCACCCCCACCGAGTTCTACGCCCTGCGCCTGCTCACCGGCGCCGCCGAGGCGGGCTTCTTCCCGGGTGTGGTGCTGTACCTTTCGCGCTGGTTCCCGGCCGACCGTCGTGGCCGTATCATGGCGCTGTTCATGTCGGCGATCCCGGTCTCCGGCCTGCTCGGCGGGCCATTCTCCGGCTGGATCCTCGACCACTTCGCCGCCGGCCAGCATGGCCTGGCCGGCTGGCAGTGGATGTTCCTGATCCAGGGCCTGCCCACCGTAGCCCTGGGTATCCTGGCAATCATGCTGCTCAGCGACGGCTACCAGAAAGCGGCCTGGCTGAGCCCAGCCGAACGCCAGCTGATCGAGGCCGACCTCAAGGCCGACGCCGCCTCCAAGCCAGCCGCACGCGGTGATGGCGTGCTCGCCGTGCTGGGTAACCCGCTGATCTGGACCTTCGGCTTCGTCTACTTCTGCATCCAGAGCGGTGTGTACGCGATCAACTTCTGGCTGCCGTCGATCATCAAGAACCTGGGCTTCGACAGCCCGCTGCTGATCGGTTGGCTGAGCGCCATCCCGTACCTGCTGGCCGGGGTGTTCATGATCGTCGTCGGCCGCTCGGCAGACCTGCGCAACGAACGCCGCTGGCACCTGGTGGTACCGATGCTGATGGGCGCCATCGGCCTGCTGATCGCGGTGAACTTCGCCCAGAACCCGACCATCGCCCTGCTCGGCCTGTCCATCGCCACCATGGGCGCGCTCACCGGCCTGCCGATGTTCTGGCCGATGCCGACGGCCCTGCTCAGCGCCAGTGCCGCCGTGGCGGGCCTGGCGATCATCAACTCGGTAGGCCAGATGGCGGGCTTCCTGAGCCCTTACCTGGTCGGTTTCATCAAGGACCAGACCGGCTCGACCGATGCCGCGCTGTATTCGCTGGCGGCCTTGATCGTGTTCGGCAGCCTGGTGGCGCTGCGGGTGACCCGTGCCGGCGCACTGAAAGCCGTGCGCGCCGACTGACAAGCTTGGGGTTGCGATCCCCGATCGTCGGTTGCCTGCACCCTCTACGCGACAACGGCGTCAAATGGACCTGAACGGTTCCCAGGAGACGCCCCATGACCCAGCACCGCGTGGCCCGCCTCGACCAGCTCGACGAACACAAGCCCCTGCGAGCCCAGGCCGGCAACGAAGAGATTATCCTCATTCGCCAGGGCGACCAGGTCCATGCCTACCAAGGCAACTGCCCCCACGCGGGCGCCCCGCTCGAAGAAGGCGCCGTGTGTGGGGGCCTGTTGGTCTGCCCTTGGCACAAGGCGGCCTTCGCCGTGGACGAAGGCGCCGTGTGCGAACCCCCGGCCCTGTCGGACCTGCGCCGTTACCCGGTGCAGGTCAAAGATGGCGAGCTCTGGGTCGATGACCAGGCTGTGCCCGAGAGCGACCCGCCCCGTCACAGCGATGCTCGCTGTTTCGTGGTCATCGGTGCGGGCGCCGCCGGCAGTGCGGCCGTGGCCACGTTACTGGGCCACGGTTTCGGCGGCCGTCTGGTGTGGGTGGACCAGGAACGCCAGCCCTCCTATGACCGTACCGCCCTGAACAAATTCGTCATCGCCGGGCAGATGCCACCCGACGAGGTCCCTGCCCTGCTGGACCCCGCCGACCTGCGCCGTGGCCACCTGGATCGTGTACAGGGCAAAGTGCGCATCCTGGATGTCGCCAAGCGCCAGGTGGTCCTGTCCGATGGCAAGCGACTGGACTACGACGCCGCCCTGCTGGCCACGGGCGGCAAGCCCAGGCGCCTCGACATCCCAGGTGCACAATTGCCGGGCATCTGCCTGCTACGCTCGCGCGAAGACGCCGCCCACCTGCTCGACGCCGCCGAGCCTGGCCAACCAGTGGTCATCGTTGGCGATGGCTTCATCGGCCTGGAGGCAGCCTCGGCCTTGCGCAAGTATGGTCTGCAGGTCCATGTGGTGACCCGTCATGACATTCCGTTGGCCAAACAGCTGGGCGAGCGTATCGGTCGCACCCTGCGTGAGCTGCACCAGCGCAAGGGCGTGCTGTTCCATGGCCCCACCGAGGTGCTGCGCTTCGAAGGTGCGGACAGGGTCCAGGCGGTGGTGCTGTCCAATGGCGAGCGGCTGGAGACGTCGCTGGTCCTGCTGGGCGTCGGTGTCAAACCGGCCACCGCCTTTGTCCATGGTCTGGTGCTGGCCGATGACCAGTCGCTGTCGGTGAACGCCGAGATGCAGGCCGCCGAAGGCCTTTGGGCCGCTGGGGACATCGCCACCTTCCCGCTCACCGGTCGCCCGGCGCGTATCGAACACTGGCGCCTGGCCCAACAGCATGGCGTCATCGCCGCTGCCAACATGCTCGGCGAGCAGCGCCGCTACGATGACGTACCATTCTTCTGGACCTACCAGCACGGGCGTACCCTGGAAGTGCTCGGGCACGGGCGTCACTGGAACCGCATCGAGTATGTCGGTGAACCGGAGCAAGGCAATTTCATCGCCTTGCAGTGCGTTGATGACCAGGTCGAAGCGGTGATCGCCAAAGGCTATTCCAGGGCCATGGCGGCATTGTCACAGCGCATGAAGCGCCCCTTGAGCAGTCGTGAGGCACGAGAATTGATCGATGCGTGGCCGGATTGAGAATCAGACTTAACCTACGCATGAGCAACCCTTGAAACTCAGGGAGAAGCCTTGTGGCTGACGGCCAAAGTCTTTTATTGCTGTGGGGATATGTGTAAAACAACCCGACACTCCCTAACAGAAGGCCCTCCAGCATGATCTACCGCCCCCTCGGCCATAGCGGCCTCCAGGTTTCCGCGCTCACCTTGGGCAGCATGATGTTCGGCGAGCAGACCAGCACCGAGGACTCGCTGCGCATCATCGACAAGGCCTGGGACCAGGGCATCAACTTCATCGATACCGCCGATGTCTATAACAATGGCCGTTCCGAAGAGATCGTCGGTGAAGCCGTGGCGCGCCATCGCCAAGACTGGATCGTCGCCTCCAAGGCCGGCTATGGCCCGGTGGACGGGGTGCCCAACCGCAGCGGGCTGTCGCGCAAGCACCTGTTCAATGCCCTCGACGCGTCCCTGACGCGCATGGGCCTGGACTACCTGGACATCTACTACCTGCACCGCGAAGACCACAACGTGCCGCTGGAAGAGACCGTGCGGGCGATCGGCGACCTGCTGCAGCAGGGCAAGATCCGCTACTGGGGCGTGTCCAATTTCCGTGGCTGGCGCATCGCCGAGATCTGCAACCTGGCCGAGCGCCTGGGCGTGGCCAAGCCTGTGGTGAGCCAGCCGCTGTACAACATCGTCAACCGCCAGGCCGAGCCCGAGCAGCTGACCGCCGCCGCCTACCATGGCCTGGGCGTGGTGCCCTTCAGCCCACTGGCCCGTGGCGTGCTCAGCGGCAAGTACGCGCCAGGCTCGACACCTGATGCCGGCAGCCGTGCCGGGCGACAGGACAAGCGCATCATGGAAGTGGAGTGGCGCCAGGAGTCGCTGGCCATCGCCCAGAAAATCCACGCCTATACCGACGCCAAGGGCGTGGGTATCGTCGAATTCGCCATCGCCTGGGTGCTGAACAATCGCCTGGTCAGCTCTGCGATCGTAGGCCCGCGTACCGAGGCCCAGTGGGACACCTACGCGGGTGCGCTGGAAGTGAAGATCACCGCCGAGGACGAAGCCTTCATCGATTCGCTGGTGACCCCAGGGCATGCCTCGACACCCGGCTTCAACGATGTGGCGCATTTCGTCACTGGCCGGTTGCCTCGTTCCTGATCCGATATCGCGCTCAGCGCTCTGCCTCGGCGGCCTGTGCCGGGCCCAGGTACTTCTGGGTCCAGGCCGCCAGCGGCAGGGGGGGTTGTTGCTCGACGATGCGCCGCCAGATCAGTGCCAGGTCCTGGGCGTTGAACATCGAGCCCACACCATCGCCCAGCCACAGCGTGGGGGTGCCGGCGGTCCAGTGGCCTGTGTCGTCACGGTGGGCCATGCTGAAGCGGAAGGTGTAGTTGCCCGGGATGCCCATGCGCAGGTCGGTCACCACCAGGGCATCGCCTACCACGTCATAGCGCAGCCAGCCATCGGTGAACCAGCGCAGGCGTTCGTGCAGCGGCACGCCGTCGAGCACCTTGGCCGCCTCCAGGTTCAACGACTGACGCTGCATTTCCGGCGGCTGGCGGTCGAACAGGCTGCTGACGCCTTCGTAGTAGTGCCCATCGGGCGTCTTGGCCAATACCCGCCATACCAGGCTGTTGAAGGCGAGCGGCACGGCCCGCACCTCGCTGACGGCGATGCCCTGCTGGTCCAGCGCGAACTGGAAGCGTTGTTCGGCCGCCATGCGCCCGGCCAGGCCAAAGCCCAGGTAGGCGGTGCTGAACACCAGCGCCAGGGTCAGCAGCGAGATCGCCCTGCCCTGCATCCCCTTGAACGCAGCGTACAGCACAGCGCCCAGTAACGGCACGGTGTACACCGGGTCGATGATGAACACCGCCGCCCAACTTTCCGGGGTCAGGTGCAACGGCCAGAACAGCTGGGTGCCATAGACCGTGAAGGCGTCGAGGATCGGGTGGGTCACCAGGGCCAGCCAGAACGCCAGGAACAACCTCGGCCAGCGGTAGCCCTTCTCGGGCCAGCGCCTACGGCCGATCGCACTCACCAGCCACGCCAGCAGCAAGGCCAGGCCGGTGAGCACGAAGATCGAATGGGAAAAGCCTCGGTGGAAGGTCATCTGCGAGACTGGGTCGGCGTAGCGAATGACCACGTCGAGGTCTGGCAGGGTGCCAAGGGCCGCACCATACAACAATGATCGACGGCCCTGGATGCGCCCCAGCACCGCACCTTGCAGGGCGGCGCCGAGGACGGCTTGGGTCAGTGAGTCCAAGGTATGAGTCCCTGAAAAGTCGTTTTCCGGAAGCTACCTTCATCCCGGCCGGCAGTGCAAACCTTATCGCAGGGGGAGGAAGCCGGTTGCGGGTTCGACACATGCAAAGGCGCTACTGCACCGGCAGGAAGTTCATCAGCAACAGGCTCTGGGCGTAGTTCAGGCCGATGCGCCGGTAGCGTTCGTCGAGCATCTGGGCCAGCAGGTCCAGCCGCGCCACGATCTTGCCGAACTCCACGGCGAAGCTCAGGTTGCTGCCTTCTTCGGAAATCTCGTTGGAGAACAGCAGCAACACCCCGTTGGCATCCTGGCGCTGGCTGAGCATCCAGGTGGCCTTCTCGATGTTGCGCGCAGCATTGTTGACGAACAGCGGGTCGATGGTGTCGGTCATATAGAACTCGGTGCGCCCGCCGTGGGCAGTGATCACCATGCTGCCGATGGCGTAGATGAACGCCCCTACCCGGTCGCCGCGAAATTCCGGGCTCAAGGCGTAGCTCAAGGCCGCCAGGTCACGGCGGTTGCCCAGCTGAGGCAAGGGCTGACGCTGCTCAATGGCCACGCGGATCTGCCGCTCGGCAGTGGCGGCATCGAGGTAGCCGGACAGTTTCCATTGGCTGGGGTTGCGCTGGTAGAGCTTGTTCATCAACAGGTACAAGCTCTGCAGGTTGTCGCGCATGGCCAGGGTCGCCATGCGATCGACGCTGGTCTGGAACAGCTCGCTGGGCTTGCCGTCACCGAACTGGGTGATGATGTCGCGGCCTTGCTCCTGGGTACAGGCGCACAGGGCGAGCGTGGCGCCTGCCAAGAGCAGGCGCAAGGAAGGTTTCAGCAGTGATACAACCATCGGCACCGGGGTCTGGGGTCAACGGCTGGGGCGGACATCGGCCCAGCCTGGCCATGGATAGAGCCCGTAAATGCGAAAAAGTGCGATGGTGGGCAACACGCCGGGACTACCTTGCAGCCCCAATCGCGATGCAAGACTCCCTCCAGGCCTCGCGATTGGGGCTGCAAAGCGCCCCGCTGCTACATGGCGTGACGCAACATCTCCACCACCTGCGCATGCAGCGCCGGGTCGCCACACGCCACCACGCAACCGCCATTTTGCGCCGAGCTGCCATCCCAGGCAGTGATCACCCCGCCGGCACCTTCGATGATCGGCATCAGCGCCTGCACATCGTACGGCTGCAGGCTGGCCTCGACGATCACATCGACGAAGCCCGAGGCCAGCATGCAATACGCATAGCAGTCGCCACCGTAGCGCATCAGCCGCGCCTTCTGCGCCACGGCTTCGAAGGCTGCCTTGCGCTCGGGCGTGTCGAACATGTCAGGGGTGGTGCACATCAATGTGGCCGCGGCCAGGTCGGCACAGGCCCGGGTCTTGAGCGGCGTACCACTGCGCCAGGCGCCGGCGGGGGTGCCGACGAAACGTTCGCCGGTGAAGGGCTGGTTCATCACCCCCACGACCGGGCGGGTACCGTCGTTCAGGGCGATCAGCGTGCCCCACAGCGGCAGGCCGGTGATGAAGGCGCGGGTGCCATCGATCGGGTCCAGGACCCAGGTCAGCGGGCTGCTGCCGACGGCCGCGCCGTGTTCCTCGCCGAGAATGCCATGCTCCGGGTAACGGGCCAGGATCTGCGTGCGCATGGCGTCTTCGGCGGCTTTGTCGGCCACGGTCACCGGATCGTACAGACGCCCGCCCTTGTCCTCGACGTCCAGGCTTGCACGGAAATACGGCTGGATCGCCTCGGCGGCGGCATCGGCCAACTGCTCGGCGAAGGCGCGGAATTCGCCAATCTGTTCAACGCTCAGGGACATGGATCGGGCCTCGATGTGGAGAAAGGGTTCGCATCATACCCCAGGTCCCGACGCGCCGGCTGGTCGGCCGGCAGGGTCTAGACTGAATGAGGGATTCGGCCATTTGGCCCGGACAACCAGCGCTGGCAGGAATGGGGGCTGCCGCACGTGGAGGTATGAGATGAGCCAGTTCAAGCGATTGTTCGTCATGCTCGGACCGCAGATGCGCCACACCCCTGCCCTGCAGCGGGCGGCGGCGCTGGCCGAGTCCAGCGGCGCACTGCTGGATATCAACGTGTTCGTCGACGATGTCGACACCTTCGGCCTGATGAGCGACAGTCGCGAACGTGAGCGCCTGCTCGAACACAACCGTCAATGGTTGGCCGACGAGGCCGAGCAGCTACGCAACGCCGGGCTGGATGTGTCCACCGAGCTGCTACTCACCCGCGACCCGTTGGGCAGCGTGCTGGAACAGGTCGAACGCCTGGGCTGCGACCTGCTGGTCAAGGATGTACAGCACGAGCCGGTGCTCAAGCGCCTGCTGGTGACGCCCCTGGACTGGCAACTGCTCAAGGACAGCCCCATCGCCGTGCACCTGGTCAGCGATATCCGCCTGCCGCTGCCCCGGCAGATCGCCGCTGCGGTAGATCTGAACTGCCACGAAGGTACCGAGCACCTGGACGAACAGGTCATCCGCTGTGCCCATGCCCTGGCCTTGCAATGCAACGCCGAACTGCACCTGTTGCACGTCTGCGATGCGGCCAAGACACATATTGCCGACTTCGGTGCCGGTACCGTGACCATGCCAGGCTTCGAGGGCAGCGTGCGCACCGCCCAGCGGGCAGCCTTCAACCGCCTGGGCGATCATCACCAGATCGACCTGGAGCGCAGGCATTTTCTCGAAGGGCCGGCCATACGGGCGATCGCCCAATTCGTCAGCCAAAGCCGGGTGGACGTGATCGTCATGGGCAGCCACCGGCACGATGCGATGCAGACGTTCCTCGGTGGGACCACGGCGCATGTGGTGGAACACCCGCTGTGCAATGTGCTGGCGATCAAGGCGGTGCGGTGAGGCTATAGCCCCAATCGCGTAGCAAGCCCGCTGCTACAGGTCTCGCATCATACGTCCCTGTAGGAGCGGCCTTGTGCCGCGATCGGCTGCGCAGCAGCCGTAAACCTGCCCACTTGTCAGCAGGCTCGGGGCTGCTGCGCAGCCTTTTCGCGGCACAAGGCCGCTCCTACATAGAGGCGGTCAGAAGCCTTTGCTGTAGTACAGCGAGTACGATTCGATACCGTCGTTCGGCTGTTTCAGACCAGCATTGGAATAGTGCATCGCGCGAATACCGATTTTCTGTTCTTGCGGCAACTTGAGACCAAAGCCGATGCGGTCTTCGAAGTTGACCGAAGAACCCAGGCGCTGGTCGCCAACATCGGTCTTGGAGAATGCGGCGAGGCCGATACCCGCCTCGATGAACGGGGTATAGGTGAAGCCGCTGAATTCATAGACGAACACCGGGCTGAACGACAGCGAGTGGGCACCACTGGCTTCACCGCCCTCCCAGTACGTGTAGGCCGCATCCCAATAGCCGGTCAGATGGCCAGTGTTGCTTTCGAACCACTTCTTGTCCCAGTCGAACGAAAGGCCGATGCGGTAGGTCATGTCGCCTTGGCCGGTGGCACCAACGGCGCCGGACACTTGTGCGGCCTGGGCCATGTTGGCGCCGGCCAAAGCCAGGACGGCGGCGGCCAGCGAAGCGGCGAGACGGGTTTTCATCAATGACATCTCCTGATGGTCTTCACGGACAAGCCGGTGCATTGCCTGCCGGCTTGTTGCCAGTCGGGGGCTCGTGCCCCTCGTTCTTGCTTGTCGAACCTGGTGCATCCAACCAAGTAACAAGGCGTAATACTTTTTGGATTATCGACCAGTTAAACAAAAAGTTGAAACTCATTTGCCACTAAGGTCGACAACAGACTGTTGCATTTTTGTCAGCAATGCATTTTCAGTCATAGACCGATTCTTGGTGTTCTCCCAACAACCTTCGTTGTCGCGGTGTCGCTTCTTCCACGACTTCGGGATTGAACCGCCACGTCAAGTAAGGCGAAAACTTCTGCGCGACCATGCGCCGGCCATAGTGCACCTGGAGCATGTCGCGGACTCGCCCGCCACTGCTGTTGGCCCCGCCGCTGTGCCAGACATCGCTGCGAAAGACCAATGCGTCACCCGCCTGGCACAGCAACGCCCGTGCGCCCTGCCCCAGCCAGCTGTCCTCGCCATCGCGGGGCGGGCGGGCGGCCCGGTGGCTGCCAGGCACGACCCAGGTCGGCCCCACGGCCTCGTCGATATCGCACAGGTACACCTGGGCGGTAAGGATCTGCGCCGGTTGGCTGAAGTCCTCACGGGCACGTATCCAGTCAGGCATTTCCATCGGCAGATAGTCCAGGTGCAGCCCCATGCCGGGGTACCCCGGATGGCTGCGCCAGGCTGTCTGGCCGATCACATGGCAATCGGCGCCCAGCACCGCTTCAGCCAGCTCGATCAGGGGTGGCAGGTCGAGAAACGACAGCCACAACGGGTCCCGGTTGAATACGCACTTGTAGTGTTCGAGCAGGCCCTGGTAATCCCAGTGCAGCGGTTGCAGGTCGTCGATGGCACAACGCAGCAAGGCAATGCGCAGCGGGTCGAGTACGCCCGAAATCAGTACGTATCCGCGGTCATGCAGGGATTGCAACTGGACGTCCAGGTTCATGGCCATGCTCCGGCAGGCACGCTCTGAAGTATCAGAAGGGCGAGGATTCAGGATCGTTCAAAAAATATAGGCCCGATCCGTGGCGCCGTGTGACGCCGGATCGAGCCTTGGCTGCTGAATCCATGGAGTACATGTGTGCTCCACTCTTTTTCGGGCGAGCCCTAACGCCAGTGCAGGTTCACATTGGCCGGCGCCTTGCCGTCCACTGCCACTTGCTGCTGCACGGTTTCGCCGTCGGCGGTACCGGTCACGCGGTACTGCCCTGGCGGCAACTGCACGAACAGCAATGGGCCAACATCCTGCAATGCCAGCACCGACTGGCCCTGGGCATTCTGGATGTCCACGGCGGCGCCGCTCTGGAACTTGCCTTCCGGGCCGATCGACAGGGTAACGTGCAGGTCATAGCCCGGGGTACGACGCAGGGCATTGGCTTCGTCCTGGCCGATACCACCCTGCAGGTAGCGCACGCCGTTCTGTTCCTGCGGCTGCAGGTGCACGCCTTGCGGGTCGATCGGTGCGTTCAGGTCGGCCGCGGCGGCCAAGGTCCAGGGCATGACCAGGGCCACCAGCAGCGCCGCGCACAAGCCGAAATGATGGTTGCGCATGGTGCATTCCTCCCTCGAGGGATGGTCTACACAATGTTCGACGCCGCACCCGCAGCGGCGTTCGAGCCCGGCAGGGCCGTCTGTCAGGCGGCGCGGCGCTCCTCGAGCAGTTTGATGAACATGCTCAGGCTGCGCGACACCGTGCCCCGGCGCCAGACCAGCCAGGTCCTGAGGTAGCGAAAGTCCTCCGACAGCGGCCAGACGCTCACCGTGCTGCAACCGGGCATGCTGTCGAGCATGCTGCGGGGCATCAAGGCAAGCCCGGCACCGGCGCTCACGCAGGCCAGCATGCCGTGGTAGGACTCCATTTCATGGATCTTGCCCGGCACCGCCTGGTCCTGGACGAACCAGTTCTCGAAATGGTGGCGGTAGGAGCAGTTGGCGCGAAAGGCATAGATGCTCTCGCCGTTCACATCGCGGGCACGGCCCACCGGGGCATGATTGAGCGGTGCGATGATGACCATCTCCTCCTGGAAAACCGGCATGCCCTCCAAGGTGGGGTGCAACACCGGGCCATCGACGAATGCCGCCACCAAGCGCCCGGACAACACGCCTTCGAGCATGGTCCCCGACGGCCCGGTGGACAGATCCAAGTCGACCTTCGGGTAGCGCTGGTTGTAAGCCGCCAGCAGCCCGGGGATGCGCACCGCAGCGGTACTTTCCAGCGAGCCCAGGGCGAAGGTGCCCTGTGGGTCCTCTCCCGCCACGGTCAGGCGCGCCTCGTGCACCAGGTCGAGGATGCGCCGGGTGTACTCGAGGAAGTTCCACCCGGCAGGCGACAGGCGCAAGCGGCTTTTCTCGCGGATGAACAGGTCGACGCCCAGGTCTTCCTCCAATTGCTTGATCCGCGTGGTGAGGTTCGAAGGCACCCGGTGGATCTGCTGGGCGGCCGCGCTGATGCTGCCGTGCTCGGCGACGGCCTTGAAGATTTCCAGTTGCACCAGGTCCACAGGCTTTCTCCATTCGTGAATGTTTCGCTCATTATTATTCAGTTTTCATTAAGGTTGCACGCCACTAGTCTGGGCGCTCGCTGGACACAACAATGAGGAGCCCGCCATGAGCGAGATCAGCAGCCTGACCCACGCCATTTCCATCGACCCACACAGTGGCGAGCGGATCGGCCACTACCCCTTCGATACCGACGCCGCACTGGAAGCAGCGTTGCAACGCGCCAAGGCAGGCTTCGGCCACTGGCGCCAGGTGTCGCCGGGTCAGCGCAGCGAATACCTGCTCGCCCTGGCCGCTGCCCTGCAGGCCCGGCACGAAACCTTCGCGCAGATGATCAGCCGCGAAATCGGCAAGCCGATCACCCAGGCCCGTGGCGAAGTCAGCAAGTGCGTAGGCTTGTGCCAGTGGTACGCCGAACACGGCCCGGCCATGCTCGCGCCGGAGCCGACCCAGATCGAAAAGGCCCGCATCGAGTACCGCCCGATGGGCCCGATCCTCGCCGTGATGCCGTGGAACTTCCCGGTCTGGCAAGTGCTGCGGGGCGCCGTACCGGCGCTGCTGGCCGGCAACACCTATGTGCTCAAGCACGCACCGAACGTGATGGGCAGCGCCTACCTGCTGCTCGATTTGTTCAAGCAGGCCGGCTTGCCGGAAGGCGTGTTCGAGGTGATCAACGTCACGCCTGAAGGGGTTACCCGCGCCATCAATGACCCGCGCATCGCCGCGGTCACCCTCACCGGCAGCGTGCGGGCCGGCATGGCCATCGGTGCCCAGGCCGGGGCCGCGCTGAAGAAATGCGTGCTGGAACTGGGCGGCTCCGACCCGTTCATCGTCCTGGCTGACGCTGACCTCGACGCTGCAGTCAAGGCGGCGGTCATCGGTCGCTACCAGAACACCGGCCAGGTCTGCGCGGCTGCCAAGCGCATGATCGTCGAGCAAGGCATCGTCGAAGCGTTCACGCAAAAGTTCGTCGAAGCCACCCGCCAGCTCAAGATCGGCAACCCGCTGGATGACGACACCTACATCGGCCCGATGGCCCGTTTCGACCTACGCGACGAACTCGACGGCCAGGTCCAGGCGACCCTTGCCGAAGGCGCGACCCTGCTGTTGGGCGGCAAGAAGGCCGAAGGCGTGGGCAACTACTACGAACCCACCGTGTTCGGCGACGTTACCCCGCACATGACCGCCTTCAAACAGGAACTGTTCGGCCCGGTGGCGGCGATCGTCACTGCTCGGGACGCAGACCATGCCGTCGAACTGGCCAACGACAGCGAGTTCGGCCTGGCCGCGACCCTCTACACCGCCGACCTGGCTTTGGCCGAGCGCATGACCGCGGCGCTGGATACCGGTGGCGTGTTCATCAACGGCTACTGCGCCTCCGACCCCCGCGTGGCCTTTGGCGGTGTGAAGAAGAGCGGCTTTGGGCGGGAACTGTCGCATTTCGGCGTACGCGAGTTCTGCAACGTGCAGACCGTGTGGCTGGATCGCAACTGATTCTGGCATATATTCGCCGGGGTAGCTTTGGCGCCTGTGGAATCGAGCGCCGCGCGGGCGGCGCTCGATCTCATAGACACCGGAGCGGCTATGGCGAACGCCTGAGGGTCTCGCTCGGCAACTCCTTGAACAGCTCCCGATAGCTTTCGGAAAACCGCCCCAGGTGCCAGAACGACCAACGCATCGCCACCTCGGCCACGGTCACGTCCCCGGCGCCATGGCGTAGCAGGTCACGCCTGGCCCCGTTGAGCCTGCGCAGCCGCAGCCACTGCCCCGGCGGCATGTCGGTGAAGGCCTTGAACGCCTGTTGCAACTGACGCAACGACACCCCGGCCACATCGGCCAGCTCCATCAAGTTGAGGGTTTCTTCTGGGCAATCGGCCGCCCATTCGCTGACCCGGCGCATGATCGTCCGCTCTTCGTCACGCCGCCCCAGGGCATCGCCCTGAAGGCGCTGGCAGGCGTTGTCGAGGATGAACAGGCAGTCTTCCAACAGCTGCTCGGCCAGCGCCTTGCCCTCCAGCGGGTAATTGGCATCGCCCAGGCGCGTGAGGGTCGCGCTCAGCCAACTGCCGAACAAGGCGTTCTGCCCACTGCCGAGGGGCACCATGAACAACCCGTCCAGCCGCTCCAGGTTCAACCCATGACGTGCCATGAACGCCTGGTCGAAGACCACCGCCACTTCCTGGTAGTTCTCCGGGGTGATCCAGATATTGCGGCTGTCTTCGTTGAGCAGGTAGAGACTGTTGTCGCTGCGGTCGAAGCAGAACGCCAACGACCCGCTCGGCGCGCGGAAGAACTGCTCGACCCGCGTGTTCAGGCACTCTTCGTAAACCTCCACGCCATCGAGCCCCAGGCAACGCAGCTGGCCGTTGAAATGCCCGGGGGACATCTGCCGGTATTGCTGCTGCCACCCCGGGGTGGCGCGCACCTGTTCGGTCACGTCATGAGTATGGAAAGCCTGGACCTGCAAGGCATTGGCCGTTGTCACGCGCTCGTCCCTTATGCACTCTTTTGGTGCATTTGTTCGCGAAGAAAGTGGATAGATCGCCCCGAGGGGCTGCGACCAAGATAGACCTCAGCGCGTCGCCTGGGAAGATTCCAACGCGGACTCGCCCACAAAACCCAACCAAGAGGTCTGTATGAACGCCCCCTTCGATCAGCTGTCCGCCTGGCTGAAAGAACACCGGATCACCGAAGTCGAATGCGTGATCAGCGACCTGACCGGCATCGCCCGCGGCAAGATCGCCCCCACCGCCAAGTTCCTCCATGAGCGCGGCATGCGCCTGCCGGAGAGCGTGCTGCTGCAGACGGTCACCGGCGACTACGTCGATGACGACATCTACTACGACCTGCTCGATGCCGCCGACATCGATATGGTCTGCCGCCCCGACCCTGCGGCGGTGTACCAGATTCCCTGGGCGATCGAACCCACCGCGATCGTCATCCACGACACCTTCGACAAGCATGGCAACCCGATCGAGCTGTCGCCACGCAACGTGCTCAAGAAGGTGCTCAAGCTGTATGCCGACAAAGGCTGGCAGCCGATCGTGGCCCCGGAAATGGAGTTCTACCTGACCCAGCGCTGCGAAGACCCGGACCTGCCCCTGCAGGTGCCGCTGGGGCGCTCGGGCCGTGCCGAGAGCGGCCGGCAGTCGTTCTCCATCGATGCGGCCAACGAATTCGACCCGCTGTTCGAGGACGTCTACGACTGGTGCGAACTCCAGGGCCTGGACCTGGACACGCTGATCCACGAAGACGGCCCGGCGCAGATGGAGATCAATTTCCGCCACGGCGACGCCCTGGACCTGGCCGACCAGATCACCGTGTTCAAGCGCACCCTGCGCGAGGCGGCGCTCAAGCACAACGTCACGGCCACCTTCATGGCCAAGCCGATCACCGACGAACCGGGCAGCGCCATGCACCTGCACCAGAGCGTGGTCGACATTGCCACCGGCAAGCCGATCTTCGCCAACGATGACGGCAGCAAGAGCGAGCTGTTCCTGTACCACATCGGCGGCCTACAGAAGTACATCCCCAAGGTGCTGCCGATGTTCGCACCGAATGTCAACTCGTTCCGCCGCTTCCTGCCGGACACCTCGGCACCGGTGAACGTCGAATGGGGCGAGGAAAATCGCACCGCCGGCCTGCGCGTGCCGACCTCCATCCCCGAAGCCATGCGCGTGGAGAACCGCCTGCCCGGCGCCGACGCCAACCCGTACCTGGCGATCGCCGCAAGCCTGTTGTGTGGCTACCTGGGCATGGTCGAGCGGATCGAGCCGAGCGCGCCGGTGCAGGGCCGCGCCTATGAGCGGCGCAACCTGCGCCTGCCGATCACCATCGAGGATGCGCTGCAGCACATGGAAGACTGCCAGATCCTGCACCAGTACCTGGGCCGGCAGTTCGTCCAGGGCTACGTGGCGGTCAAGCGCGCCGAGCACGAGAACTTCAAGCGCGTGATCAGCTCGTGGGAGCGTGAATTCCTGCTGCTGAGCGTCTGACGCAGGACGCCTGTGACAGCGGCGCGAAAGCCCGCTTTCACGGGGCCTTCGCCCGCCAGCTCCGAAACAACACCGTAAACAACAAAGCCAAACGAGGTGTCGACATGCGTTATCTGCAAACCCTGATTCCCGCCGCGCTCACCCTGCTGTTCGGCGCAGCCGCCCAGGCCCAGCCCGAGGTCAAGGTCTACAACTGGACCGACTACATCGGCAGCACCACCTTGGCCGACTTCCAGGCCAGCACCGGCATCAAGGTGGTGTACGACGTGTTCGACTCCAACGAAACCCTGGAGGGCAAGCTGCTTGCCGGGCGCACCGGCTACGACGTGGTGGTGCCCTCCAACCATTTCCTCGCCCGCCAGGCCAAGGCCGGCGCCTTCATGCCGCTCGACCGCGCCAAGTTGCCGAACTGGAAGCACCTGGACCCGACGTTGCTCAAGCAACTGGAGCAGAACGACCCCGGTAACCAGTACGCTGTCCCCTACCTGTGGGGCACCAACGGCATCGGCTACAACGTCGACAAGGTGAAGGCGGCGCTGGGTATCGACCATGTCGATTCCTGGGCGGTCCTGTTCGAGCCGCAGAACCTCGAAAAGCTCAAGCAGTGCGGCGTCGCCTTCATGGATTCGCCCGATGAGTTGTTCCCGGCCGTACTCAACTACATGGGCCTGGACCCGCGCAGCGAAGCCCCAGGCGACTACGCCAAGGCCAAGGCCAAGCTGATGGCGGTACGCCCCTACGTGACCTACTTCCATTCTTCCAAGTACGTTTCGGACCTGGCCAACGGCAACATCTGCGTGGCCTTCGGTTACTCCGGCGATGTGTTCCAGGCCGCCCAGCGCGCCGAAGAGGCCGGCAATGGCGTGAAGATCGCCTACAGCATTCCCAAGGAAGGCAGCAACCTGTGGTTCGACCTGCTGGCGATTCCCAAGGACGCGGCCAACCCCGAACAGGCCCTGGCCTTCATCAACTACCTGCTCGACCCGCAGGTGATCGCCAAGGTCAGTGCCAGCGTAGGCTACGCCAATGCCAACCCCGACGCCCAGGCGCACATGGACACGGCGCTGGTGAACAACCCCGAGGTCTACCCGCCCCAGGCGGTACTGGACAAGCTCTATGTGTCCACCACCCAGAGCCCGAAGATCATGCGCCTGATGACCCGCTCCTGGAGCGATATTAAGTCCAACCGTTGAGCCGAGCCCGTCATGCACACTACCCAACACACCGCGTCCTACTACGCCGCCACGGCGCGCCACAGCGCACCCTACCCCGCGCTCGAGGGCGAGCTTTGCGCCGATGTCTGCGTGGTCGGTGGCGGCCTGACGGGCGTCAACACCGCCCTTGAACTGGCCGAGCGCGGGCTCTCGGTGGTCCTGCTGGAGGCCCGGCGCATCGGCTGGGGCGCCAGCGGGCGCAACGGCGGGCAACTGATCCGCGGCATCGGCCACGACGTCAGCGGCTTTGCCCGCTACGTCGGCCAGGACGGCGTGCGCTACCTCAAGCAGGCCGGCATCGATTCGGTCGAACTGGTCGCCGAGCGCATCGCCCGCTACGGCATCGAATGCGACCTGCGCTGGGGCTTCTGCGAACTGGCCAACACCCCGGCGCAGTTCGCCGCCTTCAAGGACGAACAGGACGACCTGGCCGCGCTCGGCTATCGCCACCAGACCCGCCTGGTGAGCCCCGAGCGAATCCACGAGGTGGTCGCCAGCGACCAGTACGCCGGCGGCCTGGTGGACATGGGCTCGGGCCACCTGCACCCGTTGGACCTGGTCCAGGGCGAGGCCCGCGCCGCAGCGCAGCTGGGGGTACGGATCTTCGAGCAGAGCCCGGTGCAGCGCATCGAACATGGCCCTACCGTGACCCTGCACTGTGCTCGCGGCAAGGTCCGGGCCCAGCGCCTGGTGCTGGGCTGCAATGCCCACCTGGACGAGCTGGAGCCGCGCCTGAGCGGCAAGGTGCTGCCCGCCGGCAGCTACGTGGTGGCCACCGAGCCGTTGCCCGAACGCGTGGCGCGTGCGCTGATCCCGCAGAACATGGCCCTGTGCGACCAGAAAGTGGGGCTTGACTACTACCGCCTGACCGCCGACCGTCGTCTGCTGTTCGGCGGCGCCTGCCACTATTCCGGGCGCGATCCGAAGGACATCGCCGCCTACATGCGGCCCAAGGTGCTCAAGGTATTCCCGCAGCTGGGCGATGTGCGCATCGACTACCAGTGGGGTGGGATGATCGGCATCACCGCCAACCGCTTCCCCCAGGTCGGCCGGCTGAGCCAGCACCCCAATGTCTATTACGCCCAGGGCTATTCCGGGCATGGCCTGAACGTCACCCACTGGACCGCACGATTGCTGGCCGAGTCCATCGCCGTTGGCCACAGCCAGGGACTGGACGTGTTCAGCGCCGTGCCGCACCTGACCTTCCCCGGCGGCAAGGCCCTGCGCTCGCCACTGTTGGCCCTGGGGATGCTGTGGTATCGGCTGCGGGAGGTGTTGGGCTGACGTCGACGGCCCGTTCGCAGGTGGGTGCGCACGGGCCGCCAGATCAAAGAATGGCTTGCAACCCTTTGCTGGCGATCACGTTGAGCAGCTTCAGCGCCGGTCCTGCGGGGCGCGTTTCGCCCTGTTCCCATTTGCGAACGGTGGAAGCCGTTGTATGCAGGTGCAACGCGAACACCGGCTGGCTGAAGTTGAGCGCCTCGCGCAGACGCCGGATATCCACTGGGTTGAAATCCCGGACAGGCGCCGGACAAATTGCTTCGAACTCGCGCATCGTGACCTTGCCGACCGCACCTGCTTCGTGCAGGGCGGATAGGTCATCGCGCAAGGATTCAATCAGTTTGCTGCTCACAGCAGACCTCCATCAAAACACTACTGGCCAGCGCTTTGGCCAAGGCATCTACTGACATTTCCAGGAATACCCGACCCACGAACTGCAAGGCCTTCTGCTCACCAGGCGTTACATTCGCTTTTTCATTCTTTGCGAACCCATGCAAGAAGACATACCGATCGCCGATGCGTGCGGACAACAACGTACGATATCCTCCTCGCTTACCGCTGGCGCCGCCACCGATCCGTTTCTTGAACAGCAAGCCTCCCAGGCTTGCATCGACTAGGCCGTTACGCATTTCCTCCACCGCCTTGCAGAGCATTGTGTCGGGCAGATTTTCGCTTACCTGCCATCGGGCAAACGCCCTTCGCTTGTAGATGTTCATCCTGAACGTTCCAAAACATACCCGTAACGGGCACATTTTCCAAGGGTTGCCTCCATAGCAAAACCAGTGCTTTCACCAAACCGCGTAGGAAACGGCTCGATATGGGCTTTCAAGGCTTCGTAGCCATCGGTACCCCATCCAAACACATGGCCACTGGCCAACTCGTAATGTCCTGCTAGCGTTGTTCTGGCCGCTCTCTCAAGGATGCCGAACCCATGAAAGCACTGCCCCGCGTCACCCTATTGTGCGCTACCCTGCTGGCGCTGACCGCCTGCTCCAGCAACCGCGTCGACCCCAGCGACTATTCCGGCTTCCTCAAGGACTACAGCCGCCTGCAACCGGCGGAAAGTGCCTCTGGCGTACCAGTGATGCGCTGGATCGACCCGAACGTCAAGGCCAGCCAGTACACCCACGTGTTCATCGAACCCAGCCAGTTCTACCCCAAGCCGCAACCGACCGAGGTGATCTCGGCGCAGACCCTGGGCCAGATCACCCGCTACTTCAACGAGGCGATGCGCCGCGAGATGGGCAGCGTGCTGACCCTGGCCAAGGCCCCGGGGCCCAATACCATCGTGGTGCGCCCGGCGATCACGGCGGTGTCCACCAGCACCGAAGGCCTCAAGCCCTACGAGGTGATCCCCATCGCGCTGGTGATCGCGGCGGTTAACACCGCTGCCGGGGGCCGCGATCAGGACGTGAAGGTCGCCGTGGAAGCGGCCTTCCTGGATGGGGCCAACCAGAAGGTACTGGCCCAGGTGGTGCGCAAGGGCAGCGGCACGGAACTGGAAAACGACACCCAGAAGCTCACCCTCGAGGACGTCAAGCCCGTGCTCGACGGCTGGGCCAGCGACATGCGCCGCAGCTTTGTCGCCCTGCGCGACAAGGCCCGCTGACGCCCCCTGCCCCTGGCATGGGGCGGCCTGGGCAAGCGAAACGGCAAAACCCGGTCTTTAATGGCCGGTACACCGTGACCCGCACTCAGGACGAGCCCCATGCCCCTGCTTGACCCCACCTCCAACGAAAGCAAGTATTCCAAACTCTCCAGCGCCGCCCTGATCGGCGCCACCACGCCGACCAGCACTCGCCTGTGGGTACGCCTGTATCGCCCCGGGACCTGGTACCTGGCGGTGAGCGCCCAGCCACTGCGTGGCGACCTGGTTCGCCTGGGCGACCTGCCCGTGGCCCAGTACTTCAAGAGCCAGGGCATCAAGACCGTGTACCTCAAGGCCCAGACGCTGAGCTTCGAGACGGACGTGACCGGGGTGTTCGATGTCGACGGGCTGAAACCCGACACTACCTACTACTACGCCTTGATCAGCGACGAACGCGACCCGGCCAAGGTGGGCCGGCGCACCGAGATCGGCGGCGACCGCCCACGCTTCTTCGTCACCCCGCCGCAGGCACCTGCTACCCTCACCTTCGGTTTCTACAGCTGCCACGATCCGATCAGCGCCGACGGCAGCGCCGGAGCCTGGCCCCTGATGCACCAACAACTGACCGATCAGCGCGCCACCTTCGTCATCGGCGGTGGCGACCAGGTGTACGTGGACACCAACAAGAAGAACGGCTTCCTGGATATCTGGGAATGGCTAAAGGACAACAAGGACGAACTGCTGCAGGCCTACAAGCAAGGCAAGGGCTACGACAAGCCTGGCATCGAGCGCTACCTGTGCAACCTCTACCGTTGGTTCTACCGGGTCTACTGGAATGTGCCCAGCCAGCGGGAAATCTACGAGCGCCTGCCTCAGTACATGATCTGGGATGACCACGAGATCATGGACGGCTGGGGCTCGTTGACCAATGCCGAGCGGCGCAAGCGCATCGCCCTGCTGTTCGAGAGCAGCAACAACACCGCGACCAACCAGATGCTCGTCGATCTGATGTGGCGAGCCGCCTGCCGGGTGTACTACGAGTACCAGCACAGCCACAACCCGCCAACGCCGATCGACCTGAACGACCCCGACGCCTGCCAGTGGGACTACGCCTTCGAGCAGGGCCGCTCGGCCTTCTACGTGCTGGACATGCGTGGCCATCACGACGTCGAGGCAGACGACCCGTACAAGCTGCTGGGCAGCGCGCAGATGAAGCGCTTCGCAAGCTGGCTGAGAAGCCCGGCGGTCGAGGCTGCCGATGCGGTGTTCGTGGTGTCGCCGGTACCAGTCATGCATTGGCGCAATGCCGTGACCAACTACGCCGACATCGGCTCGTTCAAGGACGACTGCATGGATGAATGGGACCACAAGACCAACCAGGCCGAGCGCAAGCACCTGCTCGACCAGGTGTTCGCGACCCTGGGCGGCAGTGGCAAACCGGTGGTGTTCCTCAGTGGCGACGTGCATTGCGCCGCAGTGTTCCGCCTGCTGCACAAGCGCTACCCGACCGCCAAGGTGTTCCAGGTCACCTCCAGCGCCATTTCCCGGATGCCGGCGCCAGGGGTGCTGAAGCTGGCGATCAGTG
The DNA here is from genome assembly GCF_020151015.1 of Pseudomonas sp. p1(2021b). Classification (NCBI taxonomy): domain Bacteria; kingdom Pseudomonadati; phylum Pseudomonadota; class Gammaproteobacteria; order Pseudomonadales; family Pseudomonadaceae; genus Pseudomonas; species Pseudomonas sp. p1(2021b). The sequence continues at coordinate 2,549,859 of NZ_CP083746.1, read as the reverse complement.
CAGGCGGCAGCATGCCCGGGATCAACGACATTGTCTGCGAGCGCTGGTACGCCATGGCCGGCTCGAAGAACTTCGCCATGCTCCAGGTCCGCCCGTCGCTCGACGGCACTCATACAGAGGTACTGGTGGAACTGCACTGGCCGGGTGGCGACGACGGTGAGCTGACCAAGCGGCGAGTGCTGCTCAAGTGAACCTGGGGCGACAGGGCTGCGAAGCAGCCCTGCCCGCCCACTCAAGCCACGAAGGTATAGACGATCGCCGACAAGGTGATCAGCCCTACCAACACCACGAACAGGTTCGACAGCCTGCCCGAGTACTGGCGTAGGCTCGGCACCTTGCGCACGGCATACATCGGCATCAGGAACAGTAGGCAGGCGATCACCGGCCCGCCCAGGCTCTCGATCAGGCCGAGGATGCTCGGGTTGAGTGTCGCGACCAACCAGCAGGCCAGCACCATGAACAACGCCGTCACCCGCTCCAGGCGCTTGGCCGGCCAGGCCTTGCCACGCCCGCGCAGGCTCTTGATGATCATGCCCTGGAAGCCTTCGCTGGCACCGATGTAATGGCCCAGGAACGACTTGGTGATCGCCACCAGGGCGATCAGCGGGGCGACGAAGGCGATCACCGGGGTCTGGAAGTGGTTGGCCAGGTACGACAGGATCGAGATGTTCTGCGCCTTGGCCGCCGCCAGGTCATCCGGGCTCAAGGCCAGCACGCAGCTGAAGCAGAAGAACATCACCGTCACCACCATCATCAGGTGGGCAGTGGCCAGGGTGCGGCCGCTCTTGCGGTCGGCATCGGCGCCGTAGCGGTGCTTCTGGTCCACGGCGAAGGCCGAGATGATCGGCGAGTGGTTGAACGAGAACACCATCACCGGTATCGCCAGCCACAGGGTCAGCAGCAGCTTCGATGCGTCCAACCCCTCATTGGCCTGGGCGAAGAAAGCGCCGTTCCAGTTGGGAATCAGGCTCAGGGCGAGCAGTAGCAAGGAGGCGACGAAGGGATAGACCAGTACGCTCATGGCCTTGACGATGATCTGCTGGCCACAGCGCACCACGACCATCAAGCCCAGGATCAGCAACAACGACAACAGCGCCCGCGGTGGAGCGGTCATCTGCAGCTGGTGCTCCAGGAAGCTGGTGAGGGTGTTGGTCAGGGCCACGCTGTAGACCAGCAGGATGGGGAAGATGGCGAAGAAGTACAACAAGGTGATGAGCTTGCCGGCTCCCGTGCCGAAATGCTCTTCCACCACTTCGGTGATGTCCTCGCTGCCGCCTTTGCGGCCGGACAACACGAAGCGGGTCAACGCCCGGTGCGCGTAGAAAGTCATGGGGAACGCCAGCATGGCCAGGATCAGCAAGGGCCAGAAGCCTCCCACGCCGGCATTGATCGGCAGGAACAAGGTCCCCGCCCCGATCGCCGTGCCATATAGCCCCAGGGCCCAGGTGGTGTCGTGCCGGTTCCAGCTGGTCGTGCCCTCGGTCGAAACCGGGGCGGCCGAATCCACACGAATGCTCGTGGTGTTTTGTACATCAGTCATGGGTATCGCCTTGTAGTTGTTTTTGTTGCTCGGTACAGCGGGTGTTGCATTGTTTCGATGACGCGGCGCCCCGTTATGGCAGCGCGGTACCTCCTTGTGGGAGATTACCCAGCCCTTCGGGCTGCGCTGTCGCGCAGAGAACAAGTGGCTAGCGCCGCCTTCTTCTGTAGGAGTGGCGGTGCGGCGGTCCGACTTGTCCCGCGATCAAGGGCGAAGCCCTTGCCAGGCGACGGTGATATCGGGCCCGGCCTAATCGCGGGACAAGCCCGCTCCTACAGGGTGCCGCAAATCAAACGGTCATGCGTTGTTCTATGAGAGCGGGTTTACCCGCGAACACCGGCAAAGCCGGTGCCATGCAATGCGCCACACGCTTCGTAAGTGAACCCGCACCTACAAGGTATGCGCGCACGCAACCCAGGTTCAGCACTCCACGAAGGCCACGGCCAGGCCGCCGCGGGAGGTCTCCTTGTAGTTCGCGTGCATGTCGGCGCCGGTGTCGCGCATGGTGCGGATCACCCGGTCCAGGGAGATGAAGTGTTCGCCATCGCCGCGCAAGGCCATCTGCACGGCATTGATCGCCTTGACCGCGGCAATGGCGTTGCGCTCGATGCAGGGCACCTGCACCAGGCCGCCGACCGGGTCGCAGGTCAGGCCCAGGTTGTGCTCCAGAGCGATCTCGGCGGCATTCTCCAACTGCGGCGGCGTGGCGCCGAGTACTTCGGCAAGGCCGGCCGCCGCCATCGAGCAGGCCGAGCCGACCTCGCCCTGGCAGCCGACCTCGGCGCCGGAAATGGAGGCGTTCTTCTTGCACAGGATGCCCACCGCTGCGGCGGCCAGCAGGAAGGCGACCACGTCGTCGTCGCAGGCACTGGGGTTGAATTTCATGTAGTAGTGCAGCACCGCCGGGATGATCCCCGCCGCACCATTGGTGGGCGCGGTGACCATGCGCCCACCGGCGGCATTCTCTTCGTTGACCGCCAAGGCGAACAGGTTGACCCATTCCATGGCGCTCAAGGTCGAGCCGATCACGTTCGGCTTGCCCAGCTCCTGCAGGCTGCGGTGCAGCTTGGCCGCGCGGCGCTTGACCTGCAGGCCACCCGGCAGGATGCCCTCGTTGCGCAGGCCGTTGTCGACGCAGTCCTTCATGGCCCCCCAGATCTTCAGCAACCCCGCGCGCACCTCGGCCTCGGGTCGCCAGGCGCATTCGTTGGCCATCATCAGTTGGCTGACGCTCAGCCGGTGGGCCTTGCACAGGGCCAGCAGCTCGGCGCCGCTGCCGAACTCGTAGGGCAGGCTGACCTGAGCGGCATCGTCCTTCGGCGCATCGATCTCGCCCTGTTCGACGATGAAACCGCCGCCGATGGAGTAGTAGGTCTGGCTGAACAGGCTGCCGTGCCCATCCATCGCTTCCAAGGTCATGGCATTGGGGTGATACGGCAGGCTCTCGTCGAGCAGCAGCATGTCACGGCCATACTCGAAGGCCAGCGGGTGGCTGCCATCGAGCAGCAGACAACGCGCCTGCATCAGCTGGGCGATACGCGGCTCGATGCTGTGCGGGTCGATGCGGTCCGGCCACTGGCCCATCAGGCCCAGCAGGCACGCGCGGTCAGTGGCGTGGCCGACGCCGGTGGCCGACAGCGAGCCGTACAGGCGCACCTGGACACGGGCTACCCGCGCCAACAGACCACGCTCGCGCAGGGCCTGGGCGAAGGTCGCCGCGGCACGCATCGGGCCTACGGTGTGGGAACTGGACGGGCCGATGCCGATTTTGAAGAGATCGAAAACACTGATAGCCATGCTAATGCCTGAGCTTGACAGCTTGTCTGGCTGCTGCCCGCTCCTCCGGAAAAATTGAACGCTATTGCGAAGTTGCGCGATACTGCCGCGCATCTTTGGCAATGACCAACGAAAATTCCTAAGCAAGGCTTTAGCGGTACTAAACCATGAGGCGTCAACTCAATGGCCAGATGTTCGTCTGGCTGAACGTGTTTTCCTGCGCGGCACGGCACCTGTCGTTCACCCGCTGCGCCGAGGAGCTGCACATCACCCCGGGCGCGGTCAGCCAGCAGATGCGCCAGCTCGAAGAGCGCCTGGGCTATCGCCTGTTCCTGCGCCGGGCCCGCGGGGTGGAGCTGAGCGCCGAGGGCCAGCGCCTGGCGCAGACCGTGGCCGAGGCCTATGGCAGCATCGAGGCCGAACTGCTGCGCCTGGATGCTGGCGAGATCCGTGGCACCCTACGCCTGCGTTCGATCCCCTCGTTCCTGGCCAAATGGCTGACGCCGCGCCTGCCACGCTTCCAACAACGCTACCCGGACATCGAGCTGCGCCTGGTGGCCGAGGACAGCAACCAGGCCCTGCACCCGGACGACTTCGACCTGGCCATCGACCTCAATGACGGCAGCTACCCCGGCATGCTCTCCACGCCGCTGCTGGACGAGCAGGTGTTCCCGGTGTGCTCGCCGGCCTTGCTGCGTGGTCGCCCGCCCCTGCACGGCCCGGCCGACCTGGTGCACTACCCACTGTTGCACGACATCACCGCCTGGCGTGGCAGCTCCGAGTACGCTGAGTGGGAGTTCTACCTCGAGGGCATCGGTGCCGGCAGCCTGGACGTGCGTCGCGGCCACACCTTCAACCGCAACCACCTGACCATCGAGGCGGCCATCGCCGGTGTGGGTGTGGCCATCGCCCGGCGTACCCTGCTCAATGACGAGCTGGAGCGTGGCACGCTGATCGTGCCTTTCGGCGTGCCGATCGCCAACCACAAGCGCTACATGCTGCATTACCCACCCGGAGGCCTGAGCCAGCCGGGGGCCCGCGCGGTGCATGATTGGCTGGTGGAAGAAGCGCAGGCGTTCCGGGTGTTGCATACGCTTGAGCTGCGGGAAGCCGGCCAGCCTGCCTGAGACCCCACCCACAGAACGACAAAAGTCAATTTTCCGCCACTTTACCTAAGCCGAAATCCGACGACTTTTTCCGCTCCCCACAAGCGCCTCTATTACCTGCAGCCCACTGTTTTAGAGGTCTCTACCACTCATCGGCTCGCCGACCGGCTAAACGCCACTAGCTTTCAAAGCTAACCCATGGACTTGAATAGGGTTACTTGCCAGCAGCTCTGCCCATCAGCGCTTGTAAGTTAAGCGAAACACGCCATAGGTTTGACGCAAATCCAGAGAGCTGAGCTATACCAAAGTCACGCAATGTTTCTCCTCCCTTACTGTTCACTGAGGCACTGGGCATGGACGTGAGCGTGTTTGGCACTGGCTATGTCGGACTGGTACAAGCGGCGGCGATGGCCGACATGGGGCACCGCGTCCTGTGCGTGGACGTCGATACCCACAAGATCAACCAGTTGCGCCAAGGTGTGCCCCCGATCAGCGAGCCGGGGCTGTCGGACCTGCTGGAGGACAACATCCGCGATGGGCGCCTGCTGTTCAGCACTCAGGCCAGCGATGCGGTCACCCACGCCGAGCTGATCTTCATCGCTGTCGGCACCCCGCCCGACGAGGACGGTTCGGCAGACCTTTCCCATGTGCTGGAGGTCACCCGCCAGATTGTCCAGCTGATGGACGGCGACCGCACCCTGATCGTCAAGTCCACCGTGCCGGTAGGCACGGCCGACCAGGTTCTGACGCTGGCCTGCGACGAGCTCAAGCGCTTGGGCAAGGAGCGGCTGCAGGTGCGCGTGGTGTCCAACCCGGAATTTCTCAAGGAAGGCAGCGCCCTGGCCGACTGCATGCGACCCGACCGGATCATCGTCGGTACCCATGACGAACTGGCCCGTGAACAGTTGACCGAGCTCTACGCGCCCTTCTGCCGTAACCGCGAAAAGCTGATGTTCATGGACAACCGCAGCGCCGAGCTGACCAAATATGCCGCCAACGCCATGCTCGCCACGCGCATCAGCTTCATGAACGAGCTGGCCAACCTCAGCGAGCACCTGGGCGCCGACATCGAGGCGGTGCGCAAGGGCATCGGCTCGGACCCACGCATCGGCTACCACTTCATCTACCCCGGCTGCGGCTTCGGCGGCTCATGCTTCCCCAAGGATATCCAGGCCCTGCTGCGCACCGCCGAGCACAGCGGCATGCCCCTGCGCCTGCTGCAGAGTGTCAACGAGGTCAACGACCGGCAACGGCGGATCCTCTTCGCCAAGCTCAAGCAGCACCTGGGCGGCAACCTTGCCGGGCTCTCGGTCGCCTTGTGGGGGCTGGCCTTCAAGCCCAATACCGACGACATGCGCGAAGCGCCCAGTCGCTACCTGATGGAAGCGCTGTGGGCCGAAGGTGCCACGGTGCGAGCCTACGACCCGGAGGCCATGGACGAATGCAGGCGGCTCTATGGCTACCGCGACGACCTGCAACTGTGCGCCACCCGTGACGACACCCTGCAGGATGCCGATGCCCTGGTGATCTGCACCGAATGGAAGAACTTCCGCGTGGTCGATTTCACCTTGCTGGCCAGCAAGCTACGGGCGCGGGTGATCGTTGACGGGCGCAACCTGTACAACCCCGAACAAGTCGCAGCCCACGGCCTGCATTACTGCGGCATCGGCCTGCGCCACGTAGCCGCGCGGGTGACCGACCAATGAAGATCCTGGTCACCGGCGCTGCCGGCTTCATCGGCGCTCACACCTGCCTGCGCCTGCTGCGCGATGGCCACCAGGTGCAGGGCCTGGACAACTTCAACGACTATTACGACCCAGCGCTCAAGCACGCCCGGGTACAGTGGGTGCGCGAGCAGGCCGGCCCCTTCGAACTGCACTGTCTGGACCTGTGCGACCAGGACGCCATGCTCCGGTTGTTCGCCACGCTACGCCCACAGGTGGTGATCCATCTGGCCGCCCAGGCCGGCGTGCGCTACTCGCTGCACAACCCTCAGGCCTACGTGGCGAGCAACCTGGTGGGCTTTCTCAATATTCTCGAAGGGTGCCGCCAGTACCCGGTCGAGCACCTGCTGTACGCCTCGTCCAGCTCGGTGTACGGCGCCAACCAGCGCACCCCGTATCGGGTCCAGGACGCCGTCGACCACCCCCTGTCGCTGTATGCCGCCACCAAGAAGGCCAACGAAGCCATGGCCCACAGCTACAGCCACCTGTACCGGATCCCCTGCAGTGGCCTGCGCTTCTTCACGGTCTACGGCCCCTGGGGGCGCCCGGACATGTCGCCGATGCAGTTCGCCCAGGCGATCACCGACGGGCGACCGATCCAGCTGTTCAACCACGGCAACCACCAGCGTGACTTCACCTACATCGACGACATCGTCGAAAGCCTGGTGCGCCTGCTCCCGCTGGCGCCCAGCGGTGATCCGGGCTGGTCCGCCCACGCCCCGGATCCCGCCAGCAGCAGCGCCCCCTGGCGGCTGTTCAACATCGGCGGCCAGCGCCCCGTCGCGCTGCGCGACTACCTCGCCCTGCTGGAGCGCCACCTGCAGCGCAACGCCCAAGTCGAACTGCTCGGGCTGCAGCCGGGCGATGTCCTGAGCACCTGTGCCGACGCCAGCGCCCTGGCCCAGCTGACTGGGTTCACGCCGCAGGTTTCCCTCGATGAGGGGCTCAAGCGCTTCGTCGCCTGGTTTCAAGGGTACTGCCCCCACGGGCAGGCAGATCAACGGAGGGCCGTATGACAGGACAACCTCAAAGTGCGCAAGCCCAGGCGCTGTACCAGGACAAGCGCATGGACCCCAGCCACCGGCAGCGCATCGACGCGGCCATCCATATCCAGGGCCGCGGCTGGATCAGCGGGCGGGCCGGTGGGCGGCCCTGGTCGCTCTCGCGCACCAACCGAGTGTTGTCATGCCTGGCGGCGCTGGGCCTGCTGCTGGTGCTGTCACCGTTGTTCCTGGTACTCGCCGTGTTGATCAAGCGCTCGGGCCCAGGCCCGGTGTTCTTCGTGCAGAAGCGCACCGGCTACCGCGGTCGCCTGTTCGGCATGTTCAAGTTTCGCACCATGGTCGCCGACGCCGAGTCGCTCAAGGAATCGGTGCGCCATTTGAACAAGCACGGCGCGGACGCCATCGATTTCAAGATCGACAATGACCCGCGCATCACCCCGGTGGGTCGCTGGCTGCGGCGCAGCAGCCTGGACGAGCTGCCCAACCTGATCAACGTGGTCACCGGCGACATGCGCCTGGTCGGCCCACGCCCTACGTCCTTCAACGCCTACCGCTACAAGGACAGCCACCTGGTGCGGCTGTGCATCTATCCGGGCATGACCGGCCTCTGGCAGATCTCCGGGCGCAGCGACATCGATTTCGACCAACGCGTACAGCTGGACCTGAGCTACATCAACGAACAGAGCCTGATGCTGGACCTGAAGATCCTTCTCAAGACTCCGTTCAAAGTCTTCACTGGCCACGGAGCAAGTTGAGATGGACGGTTCTACTTCAAGAAGCCTGAGTGTCGCCCCGCCGAGCGAAACCAACCTGACCGCCACCGTACTCGACCTCGAGCAGCGTACCCTGCTGCTGACCGCGGCCAATACCGGAACCGGCACCAGCACCAGCGCCCTGGCCTTCGCCAGCCAGCTGGCAATGATGAGCGCCGGCAGCGTGTTGCTGATCGACAGCAGCAGCGGCGCCAATAGCCTGAGCCAGCAACTGGGCCTGGGCAAGTTGCGCGGCTACACCGATCTGTTGTTCGACCAGGACACCCCGCCGCTGGCCCAGGACTGCATCGTGCGCCTCACCGAGCAGCCGTTCGACCTGTTGCCTGGCGGCACCTGGAAGCGCGAGCGCGAGCACCTGGACCCCGAGCGTCTGCGCGTGCTGCTGCGCCATCTGGGCGTGCAGTACCGCTTCGTGGTGATCGACGGTGAGGCGATCTACGCCAGCGCCGACAGCCTGGTGATCGCGCCCCTGGTCGATGGCGTGATCCTGGTGGTATGCGGTGAGCAGACCCGCTGGGAAGTGGCCCAGGCGGCGGCCCAGCGCCTGTCCCAGGCCGGCGCGCGGCTGATCGGCAGCGTGTTCAACAAGCGCAAGTACTACATGCCCAAGTGGCTGTACGACAACCTCTGAGAGGCCGCACAGGATGAACGCCATGAGATACCCATCGATAGCCCTGTGCCTGCTGGCCCTCGCCGGCTGCGCCAGCCAGCAGAACCGCGAGATGCCGGTACAGATCCTCACGGCCTCGCCCGCCGAGAGCCAGGCCACCGAGGTGGCACGTCGCGAGCAGGTGCTGCGCCCACAGGATGTACTAGAAGTGATCTTCCACGTCAGCAACCGCTCGGCCGGTGTCTACCGCATCCAGTCCGGCGACACCCTGGACCTGTCCTTCATGGCCGCCAGCGGCCTGAACGGCAGCCAGCTGGTGCAGCCGGACGGCACCATCACCCTGCCCAGCACCAACTCCACGGTGCGCGTGGAGGGCATGACCACCGCCGAGGCCGAGGGTGCCATACGCCAGGCCTACAACGACAAGCGCGTGTTCAAGCCCAACCGCGACCAAGTCAGCGTCCGGGTGCTGAGCCCGATGACCAGCGAAACGGCCCTGCGCGATACCTTGGTGCACCCCACCACGGGCATGAGCCGCGACATCACCGTGGGCAACGATGGCCGCGCCACCTTCCCGGAAATCGGCTCGGTGCCGCTGCAGGGCATGACCGTCAACCAGTTGCGCGACTACCTCAATGAGCGCTACGCCAGCCTGCCCGGCCGGATGACCGTGGATGTGCTGCTCAAGTCGACCGCCGCCAACGAGATCTACGTACTCGGTGAAGTGGGCCAGCCTGGGGCCTTCGCCATCCGCCGCCCGGTCTCGGTGCTCGAGGCACTGACCCTGGCCCGCGGCCCGACCCTCAAGGCCAAGCTCGGCTCGGTGGTGATCATGCGCCGCGAAGGCAACATGGTCCATGCGGTGAACTATGACGTCGACGAGGCCTTGTCCGGCGGCAGCCAGAAGCTGGCCTACCTGCAGCCCGAAGACATGCTCTACGTGCCCAAGACCTCCCTGGCCAGCGCTGCCGAGCTGTCCCGGCAACTGGCCGATGTGGTGCTGTTCCAGGGCTTCGGTTTCAGCTTCAGCTACCGCGTCGACAACAAGAACAACGACAACTGAACGGGGGAACGAACCATGATCACGCAACCGAAAGAAAACCATGTGCATGAGTTCTTCCGCATCTTCTTCGCCAACCGCCACCTGGTGAAGCGGGTGTTCCTGGTGTTCGCCGCGATCGCCCTGGTGTTGCCCCTGGTACTGCAACAGCGCTACGACATTACCGCCGAAGTGATCGTGCAGTCCAAGAAGCTGTCGCAGAGCGATACCAGCTCGGCCCTGTCCCAGGAAGCCGACCAGTTCATCCCGCCGACGCTGGCCGACATGGAGACCGAGAGCAATATCCTGCGCTCGCCCAGCCTGATCCGCCAGACCATCAGCCAGCTGCGCCAGGAAGGCCACTACCAGCACGAGCCGGGCCTGCTCCAGCGGGTACTGTTCATGCCGCTGCAGCAGCAGGTGATCGAGCCGGTGCGCCGCTGGCTGGCCGGGCCCGCCGACAATAGCCGCGACAAGACCCTGGACACCCTCACCGAACAGGCGCTCGATGACCTGGACATCAAGACCCTGCCAGGTTCGAATGTCATTTCGGTGTCCTACAGCGCCGCGGATGCCGAGCTTGGCACGCTGTTCGTCGCACGTCTGCTGGACAACTTCCTGAAGAACCGCCAGGACCTGCAGTCCAACGAGTTGCCCGAAGCCTTCTACCAACAGAAGAAGCTGCATTACCAGGCCCGTCTGGGCGACCTGGAGAACCAGCGCCTGGCGTTGCTGGCGGCGATCGGCTCCTCCGACCCCAAGGAAGAAATCACCTTCCGTCTCAACGCCATCAACACCGAGGAACAGGCGCTCAATGCCCAGCGCGACCGGCAGCTGCAGAACCAGCAATGGCTGGACTACCTGCAAGGCAGCCTGGCTGATGCACGCAAGGCGCGCATGGCCGACTACGCCTTCCCCTACACCTTTACCACCACGGTGGACAACGTTGCCTTCGAGGACCGTGAGATCCGCCAGATCGGTGAACAGCTGACCTCGCAGATGGCCCGCTACAATGCCGACACCACGGTGTTCCTGCCCGGTGCCGAGCAGATGGTACTGGCCCGCCAGCAGATCGCCCAGTTGCGTGCGCAGTTCCTCAAGGTGATCGCCAACCGCATCCAGGAACGCCAGCAGGACCTGGCCGTGACCCAGCAGGTGATCGCGCAGAAGACCCAGCGCATCGGTGAGTTCAAGGAGCGCATCCACCAGTTGCGTGAAACCCAGAGCAAGACCCGCCAACTGGACACCGAGATCGACGCCCTGCACAAGGCCTTCTCCACCTATGCCCAACGCTACGAGGAAAGCCGCGGTCAGGGCTTGTTCGACGGCAGCCAGTCCAACGCGCGCATTCTCAGTGCCCCCTACGAGCCTACCACCGCGGCCTTCCCGCGCCCCGGCTTGATCATTCCGTTCGGGTTGCTCACCGGCTTGCTGCTGGCCATCGCCCTGGTCTATGTCAAGGAGTTCTTCGACCATCGCTTCAAGCACCCGGCGCAGATCACCCAGGAACTGGGGCTGCCGGTACTGCTGGTGATCAACGATCAGGCCCCTGGCCTGCCCAACCCGCACAAGGCCTGGACGTTGCCACGGCTGATGCATTGGGTGCGCAATTGAACAGCGCTGCCCACCCTGGCGAACGGCCGATCCTGCACCTGCTCAGCAGTGGCGGGTTCTACGGCGCCGAGCGCATGCTCCTGGATCACTGCCTGGCCACGCCTGGCCGGCACCGGGTGCTGTTGCTCGACGCTCCGGTCGAGCTGACGGCGCGCTTTCGCCAGGCCGGTATCGACTGCCTGACCTGCCGTGGTTCGGCCGCGGTACTCAGGCAGTTGCTCGCCCAGCGCAATGCACGGCCCTTGATCAATGCCCACAATTTCAAGGGCCTGGCCCTCGGCTGGCTAGGAGCGGCCCTGTGCGGGTTGCCTCTGGTCACCACGCAACACGGCTTCACGCCGCGCAGCCTCAAGCAGCGCTTCTATATTTGGCTTGGCCTGCAACTATGCCGCACGCCGGTGGTAGGCACGGTGGTGTGCGTCGCCGACAGCATCGCCGGCCTGCATCACCAGGCTGGGGTGGCGCCCGGCAAGCTGCGGGTGATCCCCAATGGCCTGCCGCCGGCACGCGGCCTGCCCGAACGCCATGTCAAGGGCTATTGGCTGGCCGGCTACGTGGGGCGCCTTTCCCGCGAAAAAGGCCCGGACCTGTTCCTCGACACACTGATCCCCTTGTGCCGGCGCTACGCCAAGATCAAGGCCGTCATGCTCGGCGACGGCCCCGAGCGCGAGCGGCTGCAGGCGCGCATCGACGCCGCGGGCCTGGGTTCGCGCATCGAACTGCCGGGCTTCCAGCGCGACATGCGCAGCTGGATGGCACGCCTGGATGCGCTGGTCATCAGTTCGCGCACCGAGGGCACGCCGATGGTCCTGCTCGAGGCCATGCAGGATGGGGTACCGGTGGTGGCCTTCGGCGTTGGCGGCATCCCGGATGTCATCGAGCACGGCCGTAGCGGGCTGCTGGCAAGGCCCCTGGCCGTGGACGAACTCGCCCAGCACCTGCAAGCCCTGATCGAAGACCCCGCCCAGGCTGCCGAACTGGCAGCCCGGGCACAGCGAACCCAACGCGAACGCTACCACCTGCCGACCCTGGCACAACGCTGGGCCCTGGTCTACCAGGGCGCCACCGAGGAGGTTGTCGCATGATCATGCCCCTGTCACTGGTTGGCCTTGCGGCCCTGCTCAGCCTGGCCCTGCTCGCCAGCCCTTTCCCGTATCTCGCGCCAGGGGCGGTGGTGGGCCTGGCCGGTGCCCTGGTGCTGTACCGCAAGCCCGCCTGGGGCCTGCTGGCGATTGCCCTGCTGGTCCCGCTGGAAGGCCTGCTCAAGGACAGCGAGGTGTCCGCGGCCAAGATCGTCGGCCTCGGCCTGGTCCTGACCCTCGGCCTGCAACTGGCGGTGCGCCAGCTGCCGGGTGAGCGCCTGCACAGCAACCAGTGGCGTCTGTTGGTGCCGTTTTTGGCCCTGTACCTGCTCAGCCTCTGGACCAGCGACGATACGGCGCTCTCGCTCAACCACCTGCGCGAATTCACCGTAGGCTTGGTGGTGTTCGTGATCACCCTGCTGGTGGGGCGCGAGCTCAGCCTGCCGACCTTGTGCCGGGTAGTGACCCTGAGCGTGTGCGTCACCTGCCTGTTCGCCATGCTCTCGAGCAAATACCAACAACAAGGTCGCGCCTCGGCCCTGCTCGACCCTAACGTGCTGGCCCTGCTGATCACCTTCGCCATGCCCTTGGCATTGTGGTTGCTGATCAAGGCCCGGCAGGTACCGGCCAAGCTGTTCTGGACGGCCTGCTGCCTGCTGATGCTTGCCGGGATGACCCGCACCGAGTCGCGTTCCGGCCTGCTCGTGCTACTGGCCACCCTGGTTGCCGTGCTGTACGTCTACCGTGTGCAACTGGCGCGTATTCGGCCACGGCACCTGGGTTTCGCCATGCTGGGCCTGGCCATCGTGCTGCCGTTGGGCGCGGCGTTGATGCCGCCGGCATACCTGGAGCGCATCCAGTCGCTGGCCCAGCTCAAGTCGGGGATCAGTGCGCACAAGGACGAATCCCTGGGCCGACGTGCCTCCTACCTGGTGGTCGGCAAGGACATGATCAGCCACAGCCCGCTGCTCGGTACCGGCCCCGGCACCTTCCCACTGCACTATGCCAATACCGGTTTTTCCAAAGCCTTCGCTCCGGCCAAGCGCACCAGCGATGACCTCTATCGGCAGGCGCACAACACGTACCTGGAACTGATCACCGAAACCGGCATACCCGCCGGCCTGCTGTTCATCGGCATGATGCTACTGGCGCTGCGCAACTTCACCAGGGCCAGCGCCCGCTGGCGCGCCGCCGCAGACCACTACCATGCCGACCTCGCCGCCCACCTGAGCATGAGCCTGGTAGCCATCGGGCTGTTCCTGATGTTCCTCAGCGTGCCCAGCCACAAGTACCTGTGGATGATGCTGGCGTTGTCCAGCGTGCTGGTGCGTCAAGCCGCAGAGGCCCCGTCCACGGCGGTGTCGCGATGAACCAGGTGAGCATCGTCATCCCCATGTTCAACGAAGCCCGCCACATCGGCCGTACCCTGGCGTGCGCCCGGGCAGCGGCCCTGCAGGCGGGCCTGGCGTGTGAACTGCTGGTGGTGGACAACGGCTCTACCGACGCCGGCCCCGATATCGCCCGCGAGTTCGGGGCCACGGTACTGACGCTGCCGGGCGCGACCATCGGCGCCCTGCGCAACCTGGGTGCCCGGGCCAGCTGCAGCGACTGGCTGGCGTTCCTGGATGCCGACATCGAAGTGCCTGGCGACTGGCTCGCCCTGCTGGTCGGTCTGCACCAACGTGACCAAGGCGATGTCTTCGCCCTCGATTGCGATACCCCCCGTCAGGCCCCCTGGTTCGCCTACGCCTGGCAGCGGCGCACGCTGCGCGCCGGGCCAACCCTGCAGCCAAGCACCTGGTTGCCGGCGCCCAACCTGCTGCTGCGCCGCGACTGGTTCGAGCGGGTGGGCGGTTTCGACGAACGCCTGCGCACCGGTGAGGACAAGGACTTCACCCTGCGCCTGCACCAGGCCGGCGCGCGCCTGCGCGCCCTGCGTCAGCCGACGGTGCTGCACTGGGGCTTCGAGGGCAGCTGGGGCGAATGGCTGGGCAAGGAACTGTGGCGCCAGGGCAGCCACCTGCAACTGCTGCGCAACCATGGCGCAAGCCTGCGCATGTTGCGCTTCCCACTGTTGTCGCTGGCGCCCTGGGCGTTGGCCGCCCTGGCACTATTGGCACTGCTCCAGGGGGCCGGTCGGCTCGCCCTGTTGCTGATGGTGCTGGGCGCCGTGCCGGCCCTGGCACTGAGCCTGAGGCAGAGCCTTAAGCACCGTGCCCCGATGTTCACCCTGCAATTGTGGGCGTTGCACTGGGTCCGCCTGCACTTGGCCGGCGCCGCCATCGTGCTGAACCTGTTCAACCGCACCGCAAGGAGGCCTGCCCGTGGCTGAGGTCATTTTCTGGTCATGCCTGTTGCTGCCGCTGTACGCCTGGGTCGGCTACCCGCTGTTGCTGACCCTGGCCACGCCCTTCTTCCCCCGCCGGGTACCTGGCCCATTGGCCCCGCAACGGGTCAGTGTGGTCATCGCCGCCTATAACGAAGAGCGGCACATCGAACAGAAGCTGGCCAGCGTGCTGGCCCAGGACTACCCGGCCGCTGACCTGCAGGTGCTGGTAGCCAGCGACGGCTCCACCGACCTCACCGTGGCCCGTGCCCGTGCCATCGGTGCTGTGTGTGTACAGGTGCTGGACCTGCCGCGTCAGGGCAAGGGGGCCACGCTGAACACAGCGGTACAAAGCTGCCAGGGCGAGATCCTGGTATTCACCGATGCCGACAACCAGTGGTCCGGCGACACCCTGCGCCGGCTCCTGGCCCCGTTCGCCGATCCACGAGTCGGTTGCACCGCCGGGCACATGATCATTCCCGAACCCGGGCAAGGCCTGAGCCTGGGCGACAGCCTGTACCGCCACTACGAAGCCTGGCTGCGCAAGGTCGAGAACCGCACCGGCTGCATGGTCTCGGCCGACGGCGCCCTGCTCGCCCTGCGCCGCGAACTGTTCCAGCCGATTCCCCGCCAGGTCAACGACGACTTCTTCATCAGCACCTGCGCGCCGGTTGCCGGCAAGCGCATCGTCTACGTGCCCGAGGCCGTGGTGCTGGACCAAGGGGTGGACGAGGCCGGCAAGCAGTTCCGCCGTCGCCAGCGGGTCACCGTCGGGGGGCTGCTGAGCCTGGCCGCCCGGCGCGAGCTGCTCAATCCCTTCAGGCATGGCCTGTACGCGATTGCCCTGGCCAGCCACAAGCTGATCCGCCGCCTGGCTCCGGTATTACTGGTGCCGTTGCTGCTGGCCAACCTCTGGCTGGCCACCGAAGGTGGCTTCTACCTGCTCTGCCTGGCCGCCCAGTTGCTCGGCTATGGCGCTGCAGTGCTCGGCCTGCTGGATGCCCGTCGCCGACTGCCCAAGCCGTTTCGCCTGGCCGCCTTCATGCTGGTCACGGTGGCCGGCATGAGCATCGGCGTGTGGCAGTTCCTGCGCGGGTACAGCTACAGCCAGTGGAACCCCGACCAGAATCGATGAGTACACCCCTATGCCGATCAAGACCCGTATCAAGCAGGCCAGCGGTTGGCTGTACTTCAATTTGCCCAGGACCCTGGCCCGCCTGCACAACACCGGCGTGATCCTCATGCTGCACCGGGTGCTCGAGGACGACAGCCTCGCGGCGCTGCCCCATCGCAACGAGCTGTGCCTGGGCCCGCAGGCCTTCGAGCGCTTGCTGCGCTGGCTGTCGCAGCATTTCGAATGCGTCTCCCTGATGGACCTGCTGCAAGGCCCTCGGCGCGCCAACGGCCACGGCCAGCCCAGGGTCGCCCTGACCTTCGACGACGGGTGGCGCGACAATGCAGTCAATGCCTTTCCGCTGCTGCTGCGCTATCGCGTGCCGGCCAGCATCTTCCTGTCCACGGACTACATCGGCAGCCGCCAGCGCTTCTGGTGGGAAAGCATCGGCGAAACCCTGTGGGGCACCCGCGGCGAGGATGCACGCCTGGCGTTGGCCGAGCAATTGCGTGAGACCGGTCGCCCGCTGCCAGCGGCGTATTTCTTGAACAGCCGATCCCATACCCGCAGCCAGGTGCTGGCCCGCTACCTGCAAAGTCTCAAGAACCTTGGCCAGCCCACCTTGCAGCGAGTGACCGACGCCTGCCCGGCCGAACCTGAACCGCAAGCGTTGGACTGGCATCAAGTGCGCCAGCTGGAGGCGACCGGCTTGATACACTTCGGCCCCCATGGCGCCAGCCATGCCTTGCTGCCCGAGCTCGACGAACAGGGCCTGAACGACGAGCTGCAGCGCAGCCACGCCGCGTTGCAACAGCACTGCGAACACCCGCTGCCGGTGTACTGCTACCCCAACGGCGACCACGACGACCGGGTCCGTTCATGGGTCGCCCGGCATAGCTATGCCTATGCCCTGAGCACCCGGCAGGGCCTGTTCCGTGATGACGACGACCCTCTCGCCCTGCCGCGTATCGGCGTCAGCCAGCACACCGCTGCCTGCCCTTCGCTGCTGGCCTGGCGCATCGCCCGTGGAGGTCTTGCATGATCCGTAGCACCTACCTGCGTCACCTGGCGCTGAGCATGGGCACCAAGCTTGCGATGATCGTCCTGCGCCTGTTGCGCAACGTGCTGCTGGCGCGGATCCTCGGGCCCAGCGAACGGGGCCTGTTTGCCCTGCTCAGCGCCCTGCCCGACCTGATCAGCGCCGTCACCAGTGGTGGGCTCAACAGCGCAGTCGGCTACCAGGCCGCCAAGCGCCGCGACATGGGCCTGCTGCTGACCCAGGTGCTGGTCTACGGCTGTCTGCTCGCCGGCTTGCTGACCCTGCTGTGGGTCTTTCTGGTCCGCCAGTTCGGTGGCCAACTGGAAGTGACTCAGCAGCTTGGTCTGCTGGCTTGGCTGTTGCTGCTGGCCGTGCCGATGGCCGTGCTCAAGAGCGGCCTGTTGACCCTGCACAATGCTAGTGGCGGCGTGGATGCCTTCAACGCCCTGCGCCTGACCGAGTCGCTGGCACCGTTGCTGCTGTTCCTGGCGCTCTTCTGGATGTGGCGCGAGCAGGCCATGGAGGCCGCACTGATCAGCTGGCTGCTGGGGCTTGGCGTGGTACTGCTGCTGGGCGTGGCCTGGCTGGCGCGCCAATACCCGGTGCACCTGCGCTGGGACCGCAGCGGCCAGCGCGAACTGTTGAGCTATAGTGCCAAGAGCCACCCTGACCTCCTGTTCCAGCAGGTGATCCTGCGTTCGGACTATCTATTCATCGGCGCCGTCCTCGGCAGTACCGCCCTGGGCCACTACGCCATGGCCACCGCCGCGGCCGAACTGCTGCTGATCGTCCCCGAAGCTGTCACCACCCCTCTGATGAAGCACCTGCTGCAGCAGGATACCGACATGCAGCGCCTCACGCCCCTGGCCCTGCGCCTGACCGCCACGGTGATGCTGCTGGCTTGCCTGAGCATGGCGCTGATCGGCAAGTGGCTGATCATCACCCTGTTCGGCATCGAGTACGCGCCTGCCTATCCAGCCCTGCTCGCGCTGCTGCCAGGGCTGCTGGGCCTGTGCTACGCCAGCATCCTGCGCCTGGACCTGCTGGGCAAGAACCGGCCCGGCACGGTGTCGCTGATCATGGGCGGCGGCGCGGCGCTGAACCTGCTGCTCAATATCTTCATGATCCCGGCCTGGGGCATCGTCGGCGCAGCCCTGGCATCATCGGTCGCCTACCTGGCCGTGACCCTGGCGATGCTCGTGGTGTATTGCCAGCTGAGCAATGTGCCGCTGTGGCGGACCTTGATCATCCTGCCCGGCGACCACACCCCGCTGCGTGAAATGCTGCAACGGAGGCCCGCGTGAAGTGCCTGGCCCTGCTCGCGGCACTGGTGCCGTCGTGGTCCTTGGCCGCCAGCCTGCACTGGGGAGACATCCGCGACGGCAGCCTGTACCTGCTGCCCGAACGCACCGACGAACTGCGCATCCAGTGGCGTCCGGCCTGGCAGGCCGATGCCAACGGCGAGCATCTGTACCTACTCGATGGCCAGGGGCGCCTGAGTGCCGAGCGGGCGATTCGCGCCGAGCAGGTGCGGGGCGAACAAACCTGGTCCCTGGAGCCCGGCGCAGGCCCCTACCGGCTGGAAATCCCCGGCTACAGCTTCCGCGGCTACCAGGTCGAGCACCGGGATACGACCCGGGCGCTGTTCGCACCGGCGAAAGTGCATTTCAGTGCCGAAATGGCATCGGGCACCTCCCTGTTCTTTCGCGTCAAGGCAGGCGAACAGGCGAGCCTGGCCGGTAAATACCATGGCGGCGTGAGTCGCCTGCTGGCCCAGCGCCTGAGCGACGGCTACAAGGTAGAGGTCGCGCTCGCGCCCCACCCGGCCTACTGGCAGTTCGACCAGCACAAGCTGCCACTCAGTACCCGCGACGAAACCTGGCGCCTGTACCTGCAAGGCAGCGGCAAGGCTGCGTTCTGGCTGGACGGCACGGCCAACCTGTTCGCCCAGCGCGCCGAACATCTCGGCGACCTGCCACTCGCCCAAGGCTTGGTAGCGCTCAAGGTTGCTGAACGGGCAGTAGGCCCTACGCCACGGCTGGGCGTGGCCATGCACTACGTGGCGCCCCCACCGTCCAGTTTTGCCGCCCTGGATGCCCTGCGCCCACAGGCGGCGGGCTTCTACAGTTTCGTCGACGTTCTGGTGCGCAAGCCGCACTACGAAGACGCCTGGCGACGCCTGTACCAGGAGCGCTTCGCCATCGCCCAGGACATCACCTTGCTGGCCGGCACCGGCCGGCGCGCCGTGCTGGCAGCCGATGCGCCCACCCGCAACGGCCTGCAGGCCTGGCTTGCAGCGACCACCAGGCTCGGCGGCAAGGGCGTGCACTACCTGAGCGTGGCCGACGAACCCAACCTCAACTACCCCGACTACGCTAGCTTCCGCGACTACTTTCGCCTCATGACCGCTGTGGTGCACAACTGGCCCGGCGCCCGCGAAGCCGGCGTCCGCATCGCCATCCCGGCCTCTTCGCGCTGGCTCGGCGGCCCGTTCAGGGATGACGCCAAGGGCCAGCGCGGTATCGACTGGGCCCGGCGCCTGCTCGAGGAACAGGGCGCACAAGTCGATGCCCTGGCCTGGCACGAGTGGATGGTTCGCGACCTGCTGGCTACCCGCAGCTACCGCGACAGCGTGCGCCAGGCCGCCGCCCTGGTGGGGCTGGACGACCGGGGCAGGCCGCGCAAGGCGCTACTGCTGGACCAGACCAATCTGTCCAGCGGCTCGAGCCTGAGCCCCTACGACCAGAACACCCACTACGCCGGGGTCTGGTGGGCGTCGGTGGTGATCAATGCCTCGGCCGATGGTCTGCTGGACATGCTCAACTGGTTCCATGTCGCCGACGAGCCGGAATGGCCCAAAGGCATGGTCCAAGTCATCGACGACACGCACTTCCAACTGAAGCCGGTCGGCCTGGCCCAGCAGTTCATCCAACAGCACTGGCTGGGCCAGGTACTGGCCTTGGACAACGACGGGTTCGAAGTCGATGCCCTGGCCATGGCCGAAGGACATCGGCGCAGCCTGTTGGGGGTGAACAAGGCTGACCGCCTGCAGCAGGTCGAACTCACCCTGGGCACCTGCCCGGATGCGCGTCTGGAGCTGTTCGGCCCGGACAACCAGCCGCAATTGGCCACCTTCGCGTGCAACGCCGGCCAGGTGCACTTCCAGGTACCCGGGCAGACCTTGTTCGCCCTTGGCTGGAACGCTGCGCAGGCGCTCCCCGACACACCCTCGACAGGGCGGCGCATATACGCCAAACGCTTTGCACCTACGCACCAGACCACCGTCAAGGAGCCTTGAGCCATGGACCTACGACTGAGCTGGCACGACTCGCTGTTCGTCCCCGACTTCCCGGCTGACGAATACGAGGCCCTGCGCCGGCGGGTGCCGGGTAGCACCCCGTTCAACCACCTAGGTTGGCTGCAGGCCGCCGAGGGCGCCCTGCAGCCCGGGCAACGCCTGCAGGTGCTGCTGGGTTTTCGGGGAGCGCAATTGCGGCTTTGCCTGCCACTGGTGCGCATGCGCGAACCGTACGGCCCGTTCAACCTTCCGGTGGTACGCCACCTGGGCTACCCCTTGAGCGACCGCATCGCCCTGCTCGTCGATCTCCCCGAAGCGGATGCAGACAGCGTGCTCCAGGCCATCGGCAAACACTTGCCCCACGCATTGCTGCAACTGAACGAAGTGTCGGTGCAGCCCTATGGCTGGCTGGGCCGGTGGGCCACAGCGAGTTCACATTGCGAGCAGCGACTGAGCTGCATGGTCCCGCTGCACCGGATCAGCCCGGCCGATCGCCAGGAGCCCAGCGGCGCGCCACGCTACAAGCTGCGCCGGGCGCGCAAACGCATCGCCGCCTGTGGAGCCCGGGTACGGCGCGTGCAAGCCAGCCTAAACGACATCCACGCTCTGATCGAGGCCGTCAGCGCCGTGGAGGCCGCCAGTTGGAAAGGTGATGAGGAGGTCGGGATCTTCTCGGGTACGCAGCGCCGCCAATGGATATACCAGGCGTTCACCGCCCTGGCCGCCGAAGGCCTGGTGTGCCTGGTGCTGCTGGAGCTGGACGGTCGCTGCATCAGCTACCGCCTCGGCCTGCTCGAACAAGGCCGGCTCTACGATTACAACCTGGCCTTCGTGCCGGAGCATCGCGACCTCGGCAGCGGCCGCGTGCTGCTGGACGAGTGGATTCGCTGGGGTTTGGACGAAGGATGGACCTGGGTCGACGCCTCCCGGGTCAGCCTGCACAACTCCAGCCACCAGCTGCACGAACGCATGACCGACTCGCTCGAACAATGGCGCCTTAGCCTCTACAGCAAGCGCCTGGACGGTCGCCTGCTGGGCCTGGCTCTGCGCGCCTGGCGGCTGCTCAAACCCTACCTGAACGGACACCGGCGGCCTTTGGCCGCCCCGGCACCATCCCATTTGCCACAGGAGAACCCCGATGCCCTCCCAGGTCATAGTCAACGCTGACGACTTCGGCATGAGCCCACACACCAATGCGGTGATCCTGCAAGCGTTCCAGGCCGGGCTGATCAGTTCGGCCACGGCCATGGCCAACATGCCCGCCTTCGCTGCGGCCTGCGCCCTGGCTCGCCAGCCCGAACTGCTGGGCCGGATAGGCCTGCACTTCAACCTCACCCAGGGGCGGCCGTTGAGCCAGGCGATTCTCGCCGAGCCACGATTCTGTTCGCCTACCGGGGAGTTCGCCTTCGCGCTCAAACGCACGACCCTGCGCCTGTCCCGGCGCGAGCGTGCCGCCGTGGAGCAGGAACTGCACGCGCAATGGCAACACTGCTTGGCCCACGGCCTTGTGCCCAGCCACCTCGACTCGCACCAGCACGTGCACAATATCTGGCCGGTCGGCGAAGTGGTCGCGCGTTTTGCCCGCAGCCAAGGCGTCCCCGTGCGCCTGGCACGCAACCTCGGGCGCAACATCGGCCCGGTCAAGCACCTGTACAAGAGCCTGCTCAACCGCCGCCTGCGCCAGCTCAGTGGTGCCACGGCCGACTACGTCTGCACCCCGGCGGACCTCAAGGCCGGGTTGGCCCCGGCCCATGGCATCCTGGAAATCGTCACGCACCCCAGTGCCCTGGGCGGTCAGGACTTCGGCGACGCCTACCTGCCCACCGGCGAATCACTGCAATCGCTGGTCGAGCAGCAGCTCAGGCAAACCCAGCGCATTGGCTATGGAGCCGTGCCCAGGCTCGTCGAGTCCTGAGGCTGCTGGCCAAGCAGGTAAGCCGGTCAGCCGCAGTCCCGGCTGGCCTGCAGCCAACGGGCCAGGTCCGCCGCCGGCATCGGTCGCGCGAGCAGAAAGCCCTGCCCCTGATCGCACCCAGCGTTGCGCAGGAAGTCATATTGCGCCTGGGTCTCGATACCCTCGGCGGTGATCCGAAAGCCCAGGGCGTGGCCCAGGTCGATGATTGCGCAGGCTACCGCCTGGGCATCGTCATCGCCTGGAAGGTCCTTGATGAACGCCCGGTCGATCTTCAGGTGATCGATGGGCAAGGCGCGCAGGTAGGCCAGCGACGAATAACCGGTGCCAAAGTCATCCACTGCCGTGGCCACACCCATGGCCCGCAATTGTGCGAGCACCGCGCAGGCCTGCTGCTGGCTTTCCATCAGCAGGCTTTCGGTGATCTCCACTTCCAGCAGGCTCGCCGGCAGGTCGTAGCGGGCCAGGGTCGTGGCCAGGCTGGTGACATAGTCGCTGCGCTCGATCTGCAACGCCGCCACGTTGATCGCCATCGACCCGGGCAGGCAGTCGACGGCGCGCCAAGCGGCCAGCTGGGCGCAGGCCAGCTCCAGCACGCGCTCACCCAACGGGATGATCAGGCCGGTGCGTTCGGCCAGGGGGATGAATTCGGCCGGCGACACCAGCCCGCGTTCAGGGTCACGCCAGCGCAGCAACGCCTCTACCCCTTTCACGCGACCACTGAACAGGTCGAGCTTGGGCTGGTACCACAACTCGAACTCGTCATGCTGCAAGGCCCGGCGCAGGTTGCGCTCCAGCTCCAGGCGCTGCTGCAGGCGCTCGGTCATGTCCGGGTGATAAGGCCGCCAGGCATTGCGACCGCCCTCCTTGGCCGCGTACATGGCGGTGTCGGCATGGCGCAGCAGGCTGTCCACCGCCTCGCCATGCTGCGGGCAGCGGGCAAGGCCGATACTGCCGGTGACCAGCGCGGCATTGCCGTTGAGGTCGAATGGCCGCTGCAGGCAGCGCAGCAAGGCGCATACCTGGTGGCTGACCTGGCCCTGGCTGCCCTGGAGCATGAACACGAACTCGTCGCCGCCCAGGCGGCAGAGCCGGTCGGCGCTGTCCAGCTCCTGCAGGAAGCGCGCCGTGGCCTGCTGTAGCAGCAGGTCGCCCATCGGATGGCCCAGGCTGTCGTTGACCTGTTTGAACCCGTCGATATCGAGGATCAGCACAGCCAGCCCATGGCCTCTGGCAATGGCCTCTGCCAGCTGTTTCTGGAACAACACGCGATTGGGCAGGCCGGTGATGGTGTCGTAGTGGGCCAGGCGTTCGAGCTGCGCCTGGGACTGGCGGAGCTCGCGGTTGCGCTGCTGCAACAGGCGCTGGTTGCCGTTGAGCTGGGCGACGAACAGGCTGAACAGCCCCGTGCAGGTCAGGGCGAAAAGAAACAGCGGCGAGGCGAACAGGCCCAGCACCGGCCAGCCATCGCGAGGCGCGGCGGCCATCTGCCAGTGCCCGCCCGGCACCGTCACCAACTGGCTGAGCAGCGGGTCGTCGAACAGCTGCGGATCGCCCCAGATCAGCGCACCATCCGTGCCCTTGCCGTCGGCCCCGCGCAGCGCCACCTGAATATCCAGGTCCGGGCGCAGGCCTGCGGCCCATAGCAGGCTGTCGATATCGGCGACGATCGACACGTTGCCCCAATAGAGCTTCACCCCTCGCTTGCCGGAGACGAACACCGGCCGCCGATAGATCAATGCCCGCCCACCCTGGTACAGGCCGACCGGGCCGGCCAGCACGGCCTCGCGGTGCTCACGGGCCGACTGCAACATGGGGAACTGGTCAGGCAGCCGACGATAGTCCAGGCCCAGGATCGACTGGTTGCCTTGCTCGGGATAGACCGCACTGATCACATCGTCCGGCGCCAGGGCGATGTGGTGCATGTAGGGCACCGACTCGAGCGCGTCCTGGGCCATCCCATGGAAGTGCCCAGGGCTGATCCGCCCATCGGTGGAGATCAGTTGGGCGATGCCTTCAGCCTCGGCGAATGCCGCCCGCAGCTGCGCCTCCAGGGCGCTGCGCACCCCGGAAAGGCGTGCGGCGATGTTCGCCAGCTGTTCGCTTTGCTCACGGCGCATGTCCAAGTGCCCGAGCGCGATGGACAGGCCGATGCCCACCAGGGCGAAGCCGACCGGCAGCAAGCGGTGCACAGTGCGCCGCAGCGTGCCTTTGCAGGACGGCGGCTGGTCAGGGGATACGTGGAGAGTCTTCATTGGGCGGAAATCGGCGGCGATTAATTGTTTATCGGCCCGGCAAAGGCAAATTTGAGCCAGACTGGTGTTTTTCTTCCAGTGGGTGCATGCTCGCAGCTGAAGCGATTCACCTACCCAAGAACAAACGAGGTGCAGTACCCATGGACCGTCTGCTCGATTCGCTGTTTCCCACCCCCGACGCTATCCCCGAGGCCTGGCGCCTGGGCGAGCCCCTGGAGCAACGCGACTACCTGGTCGGTGGCCAGCTCAGGCGTTGGGACGGCCCGTTGGCCACGGTACGCAGCCCGGTCTGGCTCAAGCACGGCGACAGTGAACAGCAAGTGATCCTCGGCAGTGCCCCGCTGCTCGACGCCGATACCGCCCTCACCGCACTGGATGCCGCCGTACAGGCCTACGACAAGGGGCGTGGAGCCTGGCCGACGATGCGCGTGGCCGAGCGTATCCAGCATGTCGAAGCCTTCCTGGGACGCATGCGCGAACAGCGCACGGCGGTGGTCAAGCTGCTGATGTGGGAGATCGGCAAGAACCTCAAGGACTCGGAAAAAGAGTTCGACCGTACCTGCGACTATATCGTCGACACCATCAATGCCCTCAAGGACCTCGACCGACGGTCGAGCCGCTTCGAACTCGAGCAAGGCACCCTCGGCCAGATCCGCCGCGCACCACTGGGCGTCGCGCTATGCATGGGCCCGTACAACTACCCGCTCAACGAGACCTTCACCACCCTGATCCCGGCGCTGATCATGGGCAACACCGTGGTGTTCAAACCGGCCAAGTTCGGCGTGCTGCTGATCCACCCGTTGCTCGAAGCCTTCCGCGACAGCTTCCCGCCAGGGGTCATCAATGTCATCTATGGCCGTGGCCGGGAAACGGTCAGCGCCCTGATGGCCAGCGGCAAGATCGACGTATTCGCCTTCATCGGCACCCACAAGGCCGCCAGCGACCTGAAGAAGCTGCACCCGCGCCCGCACCGCCTGCGTGCGGCCCTGGGCCTGGATGCCAAGAACCCTGGTATCGTCCTGCCCCAGGTGGACCTGGACAACGCCGTCGAGGAAGCGGTCACCGGCGCTCTGTCGTTCAACGGCCAACGCTGCACCGCGCTGAAGATCCTGTTCGTGCACGAAGATGTGGTCGAGCCGTTCCTCGACAAGTTCCAGCGCAAGCTCGCCGCGCTCAAGCCCGGCATGCCCTGGGAGCCGGGCGTGGCCCTGACGCCGTTGCCCGAGCCTGGCAAGGTCGACTACCTCGACGGCCTGGTGGCCGACGCCATGGCCAAGGGTGCCCGGGTACTCAACGAGGGAGGCGGCACCAGCCGCGGCTCGTTCTTCTACCCGGCCCTGCTCTACCCGGTGGCGCCCAGCATGCGCGTCTATCACGAGGAACAGTTCGGCCCGCTGGTGCCGGTGGTGCCCTACCGCGACCTGCAGACGGTGATCGACTATGTGCTCGATTCCGACTATGGCCAGCAGTTGAGCCTGTTCGGCAACGACCCGCAAACCATCGGCATGCTGGTCGATACCTTCGCCAACCAGGTTGGCCGCATCAATATCAATGCCCAGTGCCAGCGTGGCCCGGACACCTACCCGTTCAACGGCCGCAAGAACAGTGCCGAAGGCACCTTGTCGGTACACGACGCCCTGCGTGTGTTCTCCATCCGCACCCTGGTGGCCACCAGGTTCCAGGAAGCCAACAAGGCGCTGATCAGCGAGATCATCCGCAACCGCCAGTCGAGCTTCCTGACCACCGACTACATCTTCTAGCCGGTCAGCCTCTAATAGGGAAAAGGCATTTGCGCATTTGCCGAAACTGTACAAACATACAGGCTCGGTAAATGCGTGAAGCCTGTCGCGGGTATCTCTGCGGCGGGTCGGTACTGACCTTACCTGAAGGAGGAACCTTGCAATGGCGGTCAAACCTGTTCCCGAAGGACAACACAGCATCACGCCCTACCTGGGCATCAAGGACGCGGCAAAGGCCATCGAGTTCTACAAGCAGGCCTTTGGTGCGGTGGAGATGTTCCGTCTCGAAGGCCCCGACGGCCGCATCGGCCATGCGGAGCTCAAGATCGGCGACTCCTCGCTGATGCTCGCCGACCCCTGCGACATGGAAGGCGGGCTCACCGCCAGCCAGTCACTGGGTGGCACGGCTGTCGGTCTCCACCTGTATGTCGAAGACTGCGACAAAATCTACGACCAGGCCATCGCCGCCGGCGCGCTGTCCCTGCGCCCGGTGCAGGACCAATTCTACGGCGACCGCAGCGGCACGCTGAAAGACCCGTTCGGCAACCTGTGGTTCGTCTCCACTCATAAGGAAGACCTCAGCCCAGAGGAAATCCGCGCCCGCGCCGCTAAACTGTTCGGCGGCCAGTGAAGCACAAGCTGCGAGCTTCGGGCGTTCGGGTTGAAAGCGCCCTGACTTTGCCGGAAGCTTGAGGCTCGTAGCTTGGAGCTGCTGAATGCGAATCATCGAAAAGAACGCTGCGCAGGTGCGCAGCCTCACCTCGGCCGAAGAGGAACTGCTGGTCGGTTTTGCCTCCGGTACCCTCGCCGGCCCGCGCCTGTTGCAGGCCAACCAGTGGCTGATGAAGGTACGCAGCGCCAACCAGTGGTTGGCCTGCGACTGCCGTCGGGATGCCATGCCAGTGCTCAACGTCAGCCTCAACGGCAGCACCGGCACCCTGTTCCTACGCAACAACCCGGACACCCCCGAGCATGCGCCCGGCTGCCCGTTCACCAAGGTCGAGCGCGAAACCGGCGAACGTAGCGAGCAAACCGCCGTGCCTGCCGCCTGGCTGCCACCGGATACCCCGCTGCGCCTGCTGGGTGATTTCAATCGGGCGGGTGTCGGCGGCCCCGGCGCCACGACAGAGCGCCGTGAACAGCAACGCTTGCTGTCGTTGCTGCTGACCTGGATCGAAGCCAGTGGCTTGAACGTCTACGCCACCCACCTGAAGAAGGACCTCACGGCCCAATTCGCCGACCTGCGCGGCGTGGCCGGTCGCTACCCGTTGGTGGAGCGGGTACCGGCGAGCAACTACCTGGAAACCCGCCTGGACATGAAGCACATGATGATGCTCAAGTCCCGCCTGCGTGACGCCACGGCCTTCGGCACCCACCGCCGTCATGGCCTGCTGCTCGACTGCATCGACCAGGTCAAGGGGCGCAAGCTATTCAACGCCCGCACCGAGGACGGCTTCGACTTCCAAGGCCACCATCTGTTCTGGGACGGTGGCCGCACCAGCGGGCCATTGCTGGCCCTGATACTCTATTCACCCACCACCGCCGGCAGCCATTTCTATGAGCTGATCCACGTCGCCAGCGTACCGGTGCTGTCGCGCGGGCACCTGTTCCCGGTATACCGCGACGAAGAGCGCGAGCCGCTCAAGGCGTTGGTGTCGCTGATCGACTGGATGGCGGGCAAAGGCGTCAAGGTGCTGATGCGTCGGCCGGTCATCGGTGGGCAGGTGATGGATGAGCTGGTGCTCACGTCGGACCAGGACCGGGTGCTGTCGGTGTCCCTGCTCGCGCAACCCATCGGCCCTGAACCGGATGCCGAGAATTTCAAGCGCTATGCCGACTTCAAGAGCCTGGAGACGTTCCGCAAGTATGTGGCAGGGTTCTTTATGCGTGAGCGGTGAAGGCCCCGTCTGCAGGGCTGCTGCGCAGCCCATCGCGGTGCAAGGCCACTCCTGCAGGGTCGGCGAACCTCTTAGTTGCTAGAACGCCGCCCTGAAGATCGCCTCGATCTCTGCCTGGTTCGCCGGCCGCGGGTTGGTCAAGCCACAGGCATCCTTCAGAGCATTGGCTGCCAGCACCGGTACGTCCTCCACCTTGACCCCGAGCTCTGCCAGCCCGGCCGGAATGCCGATCGCCGCCGCCAGGTGCTCGATGGCTGAAATCGCCGTACCTGCGCCCTGCTCTGCGTCCAACCCACACACCTTCACACCCATGGCCTTGGCCACATCGCGCAGGCGCGCGGCACAGACCTTGGCGTTGAAACGTTGCACATGGGGCAGCAGGATGGCGTTGCACACCCCGTGCGGCAGGTCGTAGAAGCCCCCCAGCTGGTGCGCCATGGCATGTACGTAGCCCAGGGATGCATTGTTGAACGCCATGCCGGCGAGGAACTGGGCATAGACCATGTTCTCCCGTGCCTGCAGGTCGTTGCCATCGGCGACGGCCTGGCGCAGGTTGGTGCTGATCAGGGTCACGGCTTTGAGCGCGCAGGCGTCGGTGATCGGCGTGGCGGCAGTCGATACGTAGGCTTCGATGGCATGAGTCAAGGCATCCATGCCGGTGGCGGCGGTCAGGTCCTTGGGCATGCCGACCATCAGCGCCGGATCATTGACCGAAAGGATCGGCGTGACGTTGCGGTCGACGATGGCCATCTTCACGTGGCGCGCCTCGTCGGTGATGATGCAGAAGCGGGTCATCTCGCTGGCGGTGCCGGCGGTGGTATTGATGGCGATCAGCGGCAGTTGCGGCTTGCTGGAGCGGTCGACGCCTTCGTAGTCGCTGATCCGCCCACCGTTGGTCGCGCACAGGGCGATCCCCTTGGCGCAGTCGTGGGGCGAGCCGCCGCCAAGGGACACCACGCAATCGCAACGCTCACGCTGCAACAAGGCCAGCCCGGCCTCGACGTTGGCGATGCTCGGGTTCGGCTTGGCGCCGTCGAATATCACCGAATCGATGTCGCGCCTGGCCAGCAAGCCGGCAATACGCTCGGCCACGCCGGCTTTCGCCAGGCCCTGGTCCGTGACGATCAGGGCCTTGCGCAGGCCGTAGCCGGCGATGGCCGCCATCGCCTCGTCAAGGCAGTCGATGCCCATGATGTTCACGGCGGGGATGAAGAAGGTGCTGCTCATGGCCGGATCCTCTTGGAAGGTCTATCTGCCCTTGAGGATCCGCCTGCTGGCGCGGAGCAGTATTGACCCAGCGCAACGCACCGTCAGCGAACACCACCGAACCTGTGGGCGCGGGCTTGCCCCGCTGTGGGCCGAGCCTGCCCGACACTCAACCCAGGAACAACCGGTAAGCCGGGTTCTCGGTCTCGTCCCAATAGCGA
Source organism: Pseudomonas sp. p1(2021b) (assembly GCF_020151015.1). Lineage (NCBI taxonomy): Bacteria > Pseudomonadati > Pseudomonadota > Gammaproteobacteria > Pseudomonadales > Pseudomonadaceae > Pseudomonas > Pseudomonas sp. p1(2021b). The sequence goes on along the minus strand of NZ_CP083746.1, from coordinate 2,520,583 downwards.
TAGCCCATCTCGTCCAGGGCTTGGGGCAACCCGGCGAGTTCCTCGTCAGGCACCTCCAGGGCCGCGAATACCCGCGCCTCGGCCGCACCATGGTTGCGGTAATGGAACAAACTGATGTTCCACCGTTTGCCCAGCCGCTCGAGAAAGCCCAGCAGCGCGCCTGGCCGCTCGGGGAACTCGAAGCGCAGCACCCGCTCCTGCGCACCTGGCGCGGCATGCCCGCCGACCGTGTGGCGCACATGCAGCTTGGCCAGCTCGTTGTCGGTCAGGTCGAGCACGTTGTAGCCCTGCTCGCGCAAGCTGGCCAGCAGCGCCTGGCGCGGGTCGTGTTGCGGGTGGGTCTGCACACCGACGAACAGCCGCGCCTCCTTGCCGGGGTAATAGCGGTAGTTGAACTCGGTGATCTGGCGCTTGCCCAGGGCCTGACAGAAGGCCCGGAAGCTGCCCGGGCGCTCCGGGATGGTCACGGCGATGATCGCCTCGCGCTGCTCGCCCAGCTCGGCACGCTCGGCCACATGGCGCAGGCGGTCGAAGTTGACGTTGGCACCGGAATCGATCGCCACCAGCGTCTGTCCGCCAACCCCTTCGCGGGCCACGTACTTCTTGATGCCGGCCACCGCCAGGGCGCCGGACGGCTCGGTGATCGAGCGGGTGTCGTCGTAGATGTCCTTGATCGCGGCGCACAGTTCATCGCTGCTGACCGTCACCACTTCGTCGACGAAATGGCGGCACAGCTCGAAGCAATGGGCACCGACCTGGGCCACCGCGACGCCATCGGCGAAGGTTCCCACCTGCGGCAGGATCACCCGTTCGCCGGCGGCCAGGGCCGCTTGCAGGCAGTTGGAGTCCTCCGGCTCGACACCGATCACCTTCACTTCCGGACGCAGATACTTGACGTAGGCGGCGATGCCGGCGATCAGCCCGCCGCCACCGACCGGGACGAAGATCGCATCCAATGCGCCCGGGTGCTGACGCAGGATCTCCATGGCCACCGTGCCCTGTCCGGCGATCACGTCCGGGTCGTCGAACGGCGGCACGAAGGTCGCTCTCTCGCTGTCCGCCAGTTGCAGGGCATGGGCCAGAGCATGGGGGAAGCTTTCGCCATGCAGCACCACATGGCCGCCTCGCGCGCGTACGCCCTGGACCTTGAGCTCCGGGGTGGTGGTGGGCATGACGATGGTCGCGCGCATCCCCAGGTGCGATGCCGCCATCGCCACGCCCTGGGCATGGTTGCCCGCCGATGCGGTGATCACCCCACGTTCCCGTTGCACCGGGGTCAGCCGCGACAGCCGGGTGTAGGCTCCCCGGATCTTGAACGAGAAGGTCGGCTGCAGGTCCTCGCGCTTGAGCAGCACCTGGTTGCCAAGGGCAGCCGACAGCGCCGGGGCCGGTTGCAGGGGCGTCTCGATGGCCAGGTCATACACGGGGGCACTGAGAATGCGGCGAACCTGTTCCGACAGCAGTTGCTGGGGCGAGGTGCTACGAAGGCTGACGCTAAGGCTGGTCATCGATGACTCCTGGTGGTTTCAAGTACCCAGGAGCCGGAAAGAAAAAACCCGCCTCCAGGGCGGGTTCGGTGCACGTACGCGCTAGCCCGCCAAACGAATAATGGCGGTAATAATGCGGATGGCGTGACGCTGCGGGAATGTGTTCATGGGCAGGGAAGTTATCCCGGCGCCAGGCGCCGAGTCAACACCCCTGTGACCCTTCACGAACCTCCTGGGCTGAGACCGGTACGTCGAACACCTTGTCGAATCCCCATTGGAACACGAACGCGTAAACGAAAAAGAACAGGAACAGTGCCAGATTGGTGAGCAGCGCCGCCCACAGGCTGATGTCCATCCAGAATGCCACCAGCGGCAGCAGGATCAGCACCAGCCCGCCTTCGAAGCCCAAGGCATGCAGCAGCCGACGCAGGAAGGTCCGGCTGCGCTTGTCCTGGCGTGCCTCCCAACGTTCGAATGCCCAGTTGTAGCCCATGTTCCAGCTCATGGCGATGGCCGACATGAGAATCGACAGCACCGTCGAATGGGCCATGCCCGCATCGAACATCAGCGACAGGGCCGGCGCTACGCAAGCCACGGCGATGACTTCATAGAGGATGGCCTGGACCACCTTGCGTGCCTTGCCTTGCATGAACGACTCCTTGGTAATAAGGCCTACAAAGTTACAAGCAGAAGCCCACAAGTAAAAGCTTGTAATACATCTTGCAGAGAAAGCGGAACAAAAGTACTAGAATAACCGTTTCAGCAAACACCCACCCTTCCCTGGCATCCCGGTGTCTTGGCGCCCGTACGTGCCCTTCCCCGGATGCTCTCTGCCGCGCTCCGAACGTCTCGCGTCGGCGCGAGTCGATATTGGACAACCCCGCATTCGACTGCTTGTCTATGACGTGCCGCAGCGCGCGTCACTTCGTCCAGGGAATAGAACGGAGGATTCAAACCATGGCACATACCGTCATGATGGTATTCGGTACCCGCCCTGAAGCGATCAAGATGGCGCCCCTGGCCCGCGTGTTGCGTCAATGGCCCGGGATCGACCTGCACATCTGCTCCACCGGCCAACACCGGGAAATGCTCGAGCAATTGCTGACCGCCTTTGGCCTTGGCGTCGACCAGGACCTCAAGGTGATGACCCACAGCCAGACCCTCAACGGCCTGTCCCGCGACCTGCTGGACAAGCTCGACCAGGCCTACGAACAGGTCAAGCCGCAGATCGTCCTGGTCCATGGCGACACCACCACCAGCGCCATCGCCGCCCTCGCCGCCTTCCACCGCCAGATCCCCATCGGCCATGTCGAGGCGGGCCTGCGCACTGGCAACCTCAGGCAGCCCTGGCCGGAAGAAGCCAACCGCCGCCTCACCGGCGTACTGGCCGACCTGCACTTCACGCCGACCCGCGACTCGGATGCCAACCTGATCCGCGAAGGCGTGCACCCCGACCAGATCGAAGTCACCGGCAACACGGTGATCGATGCCCTGTTGTGGATGCGCGACCACCTGGCCGCGCAGAACTGGCAACCTGCCGCCGACTCGCCGCTGGCCGTACTGCACAACGACCAGCGCATGGTGCTCATCACCGGCCACCGCCGGGAGAACTTCGGCCAGGGCTTCGAGCGCATCTGCAAGGCGCTGGCCCAGTTGGGCGAGCGCTACCCGCACGTACAGTTCGTCTACCCGGTGCACCTGAATCCGCAGGTCCAGCAGGCGGTGTACGGCGTGTTGTCCGGGCGTGGCAACATCCACCTGGTGCCGCCCCAGGACTACCCGCATTTCGTCTGGTTGATGAACCGTGCCGACGTGATCCTCACCGACTCCGGCGGCGTGCAGGAGGAAGCCCCCGCCCTGGGCAAGCCGGTGTTGGTGCTGCGCAAGGTCACCGAGCGCCCGGCGGTGCTCAAGGGCGGCACGGTCAAGCTGGTGGGCACCGATACCGACCAGATCGTCGCCCAGACCAGCCTGCTGCTCGATGACCCCGAGGCCTACGCACGCATGGCCAGGGTGTACACCCCCTTCGGTGACGGCCACGCCAGCGAGCGCATCGCCGAGCGCTTGAGTCGCTGGCTCGAAGAGCAAGCCGCCGGGCGGGGCGACGCATGAGCCTGGCCTTCATCGACTTCCTCGTCTATGTGCTGTTCGGCCTGAAGCTGCTGGCTATCGCCCTGGCCAGCCTGATGTTCCTGCTGGGCCTGGACGACCTGTTCATCGACATCTGCTATTGGGGCCGCAAGCTGATCCGGCGTTTTCGCATCTACGACCGCTTCGAGCCGGCCGACGAGAAGCGCCTGTTCGAAGTACCGGAAAAACCCCTGGCGATCATGGTCCCGGCCTGGAACGAAGTGGGCGTGGTCGGCGAGATGGCGCGCCTGGCCGCCTCGACCATCGACTACGAGAACTACCAGATCTTCGTCGGCACCTACCCAAACGACCCGCAGACCCAGGCCGACGTCGATGCCGTGTGCCTGCACTACCCCAACGTGCACAAGGTGGTCTGCGCACGCCCCGGCCCGACCAGCAAGGCCGACTGCCTGAACAACATCATCGACGCGATCCTGCGCTTCCAGCAGGACGCACGCATCGAATTCGCCGGTTTCATCCTGCACGATGCCGAAGACGTGATCTCGCCCATGGAACTGCGCCTGTTCAACTACCTGCTGCCGAACAAGGACATGATCCAGATCCCGGTCTACCCCTACGCACCGGAATGGAAAGGCTTCACCGCCGGGCACTACGTCGATGAGTTCGCCGAGAACCACGGCAAGGACGTGATCGTACGCGAGGCGCTGACCGGTCAGGTGCCCAGCGCCGGGGTCGGCACTTGCTTCAGCCGCCGCGCCATCAGCGCCCTGCTCGAAGATGGCGACGGCATCGCCTTCGACGTGCAGAGCCTGACCGAAGACTACGACATCGGTTTTCGCCTCAAGCACAAGGGCATGAAGTGCATCTTCGCCCGCTACTCCATCACCGACCCGGCCTTGGCCCTCAAGCAGGAATGGCGCTGGGGCATGAGCCGGCGGTTCTCCCAGGTGATCTGTGTGCGCGAGCACTTCCCGCGCGACTGGCAACACGCCATTCGCCAGAAGTCGCGATGGATCGTCGGCATCGTGTTCCAGGGCACCAGTAACCTGGGCTGGAGCCGCAAGGGCGCACTCAACTACTTCCTCTGGCGTGACCGCCGCGGGCTGTTCGCCTACCTGCTGAGTTTTTTGGTCAACTTGTTGCTGCTGGTGTTGCTGGCCATCTGGCTGGTGACCACCATCGCCCCTGAGTCGTGGCGCTTCATGTCGATCCTGGGCGACAGCTGGCTGCTGTCCACCTTGCTCTGGCTCAACGGCCTGCTGCTGATCAACCGCCTGTTCCAGCGCGGCTGGTTCGTCACCCGCTACTACGGCATCGGCGAAGGGCTGCTGTCGGCGCCGCGCATGATGTGGAGCAACTTCGTCAACTTCTTCGCCAACCTGCGGGCCCTGCGCCAGGTCATGGAGATGGGCGATTCGCGGCGCGTGGCCTGGGACAAGACCACCCACGAGTTCCCTGCCATCGCCTCGCCCGCCCGCACACCCCTGGGCCAGCGCCTGGTAGCCAAGGGCCTGATCACCGACGAGCAGCTGCAACAGGCGATCACCAGCCCGGTGCGCCGGCGCCTCGGCCGCGAATTGCTGTTGCGTGGCTGGCTCACCAGCGAGCAGCTGGTCGAGGCCCTGGCCGAACAGATGGACCTGCCCTGGGCCCCCCTCAACCCATTCAAGGTTTCGCCGCAACTGATCGCCCAGCTGCCCCGACGCCTGGCCACCCACTACGGCGTACTCCCAGTCGCCGAGGACGGCGAAACCCTGGTACTGGCCAGTGAAAGCCCGGTCAGCCAGGTCTCGCTCGGGGTCATCAGCCGCCAGCTCAAGCGCCCGGTCAGCAATCGCCTGGCGCCCCAGGGCCGGGTCGCTCTAGGCTTGCACCATCACTACCCCAGCCCGTGGCAGAAGGAGGAAACCCGGCAGATGCTCGCTGTGCTGGAGCGCAACCAGGACGATGCCGCGCTGCTGGAGCGGGTATGCGTGCACCTGGTCATGCTCGGCGCCCTGCTGCAAGTACGCGGCATGGTGCCGGTGACCCTGTTCAACCAGGCGCTGATCGATTTCGACCCCGAGCACATGACCCTGGGCCAGCACCTGGTCGCCCGCGGCATCATCACCGAGGACGTGCTGCAGCAAGCCCTCGCCGAACAGGCCAGCGAGCAGCAGGCCGCCTATGACCTGACCCGGGAGGTGGCATGAAGCCCCGTCTTTCCCTGACCCTCACTGGCCTGTTGCTGTGCACCGCCTCCCTGCCCACGGCGGCCGCGCCGATGAGCGACTTCCAGCGTTTTCGCAGCTACCCGTTCATGGAGCGCAGCTACCGCGAAGCGCAGCGCGACAACTGGCAGGAGGTCGAACGCCTGACCCGCCACGTGCTGCAGCGGGTGCCCAACAACGACGAAGCCAGGGCCCTGCTGATGCAGGCCCTGGCCCACCAGCGCCGCTACAAGGAGGCCGAGGCGCTCGCCGAACAGCTCGACGATACCCCCGAGCATGTCGATGCCTTGCTCGAGCTGCGCCTGACCTGGATCGAACAGGACCCGCCACCGGCCAGCCAGGTCGAAGGCTGGCTCGCCAACAGCGAAGGCCACCAGCGGGTGCGCCTGTGGCAGGCCTATAGCCTGAGCCTGGCCAAGTTCGGCGGTGCTGCCCGCGCCCTGGACTGGCTCAACCACCTGCCACCGCGAGATGACGGCATGGTCCTGCGCCTGACCCGCGCCAACTTCGCCGAGCAATTGCGCAACTGGGGCGAAACCATCGAGCAGTTGCAGCCACTGGCCGAGCAAGGCACCTTGCCGGTGCAAGACTGGCACCGCCTGGCCAATGCCTATATCCAGCAAATCGACGAACAAGGCCTGCAAAAGCTGCTGGCCAGCGCGCCGTCCGAGAAGGCCGCCAACGAGGCGCGCCTGGCCATGGCCAACCGCGCCATCGCAGTCGGCCACAACCAGCAGGCGCAACGCTGGCTGCAGGCTCTGCCGACCGAGCAGCTGCAACAACCCGAACAACGCCAACAATTGTGGGAGCTGGCCCGTGAAGGCGACGACGCCGCCCTGGTGCGCACCCTCAGCAACGAACTGCAGCGGCCCTGCCTGGAAACCGTCGACTGGCTTTCCCGTCACGACCCGCAACAGGCCCGTGAACAGTTCGCCGGCTGCAATGCCAGCGCCGACCCACGTGCCCATGCGGTGCTCAAGCAGCGCCTGTATGGCGACCCGCCTGCGCCGCCCCAACCGCGCACCGCCGCGCAATGGGAGCAGCGCTACCACCAGACCGGCGACCTGGCCGCCCTCGAACAGGCCAGCTACCTGCTGCTCGAACAAGGCCACCCGGACCGCGCCCGACAGCTGCTGGTACCCGCCTACGATCGCCGCCAGGGCCGCCTGACAGCGAACCTGCTGCAACGCCTGGGCAACCTCTACGCCCGCAACGACGCGCCCCTGGATACCCGTCGCATGCTGCACCTGGTGCCCCGAGTCGATGCCGACACCCGTGCCCAGCTGCTGGGCCGACTGGCCGAGGCCGGCCAATGCGACGCCGTGCGCCAGGCTGTGCCCACGCCCACCGAGGCCGGACAGTACCGCGCCCTGGGGCGCTGCGCCATGCCCGGCCAGCCCGGGCAGGCAGTGGTCTACTACCAGGCCGCCGAACGCCTGGGCGACCCGGGCAGCCGCCTGCCGTTGGCCTATGCCCTGGAGGCTGCCGGCGATTTCGAGGCCGCCGCGCCTATCTGGCGCAGCCTGCCTGCCGACGCCTGGAACGACAATGCGCGGATGACCGCCGCCCAGGGCGCGCTCAATGCCGGCGATGCCGACGCAGCCCGTGCCCATTGGGACGCAGCCGCCCACCAAAGCGCCGACGACTGGGCCCTGGGCGCCGCCATCGCGCAGCGCCAGGGCGACCTGGCCAAGGCTCTGGAATTCCAGCGCCAGGCCCTGGCCCATGCCCCCCGCGCCGAGCACTACTACGCGGCGGCCAACACCGCCCAGCAAGCCGGCGAAAGCACCCTGGCCATGGCCTGGCTGGCCGAGGCCGTGCGCCTGGCACCCGACCAGCCACGCTACCGTGCCGACTATGGCATGCGCCTGGCCGGTTCAGCGCACAGGCAGCAACGCCTGGCCGCCATTCCCTATCTGGAGCGGGCCACCCGCGACTTCCCCGAGGACTACCGCCTGGGCGAGACCCTGGCACTGCGCTACGACGAAGCCGAGGACAGCGCCGCGGCCCGCCGTGAGCTGCGCCGGGTCATCGACGAGGAACAGAACCTGGTGGACGGTGATGACGAGTACGGCAGCCTCGAGGCCCGCAAGTACCGCCAGCGCCGAGCCCACGAAACGCTGTCGCGGCGTGACACGGTCACCCTGGCCAGCACCTGGTCGCCCGCCGGCACCTCGACCAACGACAAGTTTCTCGAGAACGGGGCACGCAGCACCGAACGCCGGGCCCGCTCGCAGAACGTGCAGATCGCCATGTGGGACCATGCCCTGGGCGAAGAGCCCAGCCGCAACGGCAGCACCCTGTCGGTCTATGGCCGCGTGCTGTTCGGCGGCCAGAGCCGCACCGACTACGCCCAGAGCCTGGGCACCGGCGTCGGCCTGCGCTACAAGCCGTTCGGCCAGGCCAACCTCAACCTGTATGCCGAGCTCTATCACCAGCGCCAGGTCGACAGCGACCACTACAACGGGCTGAGCTTGGGGGAGCTGCTCAGCCCGGCCAAGGTGGGCGGCAACTGGGGCGACCTGCGCCACCATGCCGAATCGAGCAATGACCTGCTGCTGCGGGCCACCGCCTCGTTCCTCGACCAGGGCGATTGGCGCAACGACTGGCGGGTGGACGAGGACCAATGGAACGAGCGCTTCCTCTACCTGGATGCCGCCTGGTGGACCCGCGCCGGCGACCATGCGTGGTTGTCACGCTACCAGCAAGGCCACGCCTGGAAACTGCCTGGCAACTCACCACAGACGGTCATGCCCTATGGTTTCCTCGAGTTCGCCAGCCAGGACCCGAGCAATGATTGGCGCCAGGACCTGCGCACCGGCGTGGGCGTGCGCTGGCAGTGGTGGTTCGACGACGACCGCTACAACGCCTACCGCGGCTCGCTGAAAGTACGCGCCGAATACCAGCAGTCGCTGGGCGGCAATCTCTATGAGCGCGCCAATGGCGTGTTGCTGGGTGTGGAGTTGACCTTCTGATGCGTACGATCCTGGCGATTTGCATGCTTGCCCTGTGCCTGCCGACCGTGGCCGACCAGCGTCTGTTCTACCAGCCACTCAACCGCGACGCCGCCGTGACGTCCAGCCAATGGCAACAGCTGTGGCGGGACACCAAGGCCCAGGGAGGCAAGACCCTCATCGTGCAGTGGACCGTCTATGGCGACAGCGACTTCGGCGGCGCCCAGGGGTGGTTGGCCAACAGCCTGCGCGAAGCCCAGGCCCAGGGGCTGGAACTGGTGCTGGGGTTGTATATGGACCCGGCCTACTACCAACGTCTGGAAGAACTCGATGGCGAAGGCCTGGCCAACTATTGGAAGGCCCAACTGGGCCGCGCCCTGACCCAGTACAACCAGGTCCGCCAGCACTGGGATCTGCCTGTCGCGGGTTGGTACCTGCCCCTGGAGCTGGACGACCTGCATTTTCACGAGGCCAGCCGCCGCGACGCGCTGTATCGTCAGTTGCAGGCCTTCAACCGGCAGCTGGACCAGCCGTTGCACCTGAGCGCCTTCAGCGCCGGGCACCTGGCGCCGCGGGTCAACGCGGCCTGGCTGGACCAGCTGGCCGAGCTGGGCTTGACTGTGTGGTGGCAGGACGGCGCGGGCACCAGTCGCCTGCCGGCGCAGGTACGCCAAGCCTATGAGCAAGCCTTGCCCTGCCGCGTGGGTATCGTGCGCGAAGCATTCCGCCAGGTCAGCGCACCGAGCCAGCCGTTTCGCGCCGAGCCGGCACAACCGGCGTTGACTGGAGGGTGCCATGCCGAAGCGGTGTTCGCCTTGCGCTACCGACCTTGGGCGCGTGCGTTGCCGTTGAACTGAGCGAGGGTTCATCGCGGGACAAGCCCACCGAGATTGCTGCCGCTCTGAAGACGTGCGAAATCCCTGTGGGGCTTGTCCCGCGATTGGGGCGTTACAGGCTATCCTGCCGGCAGGCGAATCCTGAACTGTGCCCCACCCAGGGCCGACTGTGCCACGGTCAGCGACCCGCCCTGCCCTTCGATGGCCCTGCGGCTGATCGCCAACCCCAGCCCGAAGCCGCCCGTGTTGCGGTCGCGGCTGCGATCGAGGCGGTAGAACGGCTGGAAGATCCGCTCGCGTTCCTCGGGCGGAATGCCGATGCCGTCGTCTTCCACGGTCAACAGGCAGGCGCCATCGTCCTCACGGCGCAGGCGCAGCAGCAGGCTTTCATCGCAATAGCGCATCGCGTTGCGCACCAGGTTCTGCACCGCACGGGCGGTCAGCCTGGGGTCCAGGACGAACCGTGGCAGGTTGTGCTCGGCGCGCACTTCCCACTGGATACCCCGGCTGTCGAGCTCCTCGGCGAACCCACCCAGCACACTGTCGACCAGCTCCAGCAACGACACCTCGACCCGTTCACGCGCCTGGTCGGCATTCTGCAGGCGGCTGTAGGACAACAGCTCCAGCACCAACTCATCCAGCTCGCGCACATGCCCCACCAGTTCCAGCAGGCGCTTGCGGCTGGCCGGTGGCACTTCGTCGAACAGCAGCACCAGGCCGAAGTCCAGGCGGGTCAAGGGTGTGCGCAGCTCGTGGGACACCGCGTTGAGCAATTCGCGCTGCTGGTTGACGTGGCGCTCCAGGTCGCTGGCCATGGTGTCGAACACCCCCGCCAGCTCACCGATGTTCGAGCGTGGCGAGATGTGCGTGCGTTCGGACATTTGCCCCTGCCCCAGGCGCCGGGCGGTTTCCTTGAGTCGCTCCAGGTCGCGCCAGTGCGGCCATACCCACAGCAGCAGGCAGCCCAGCAGGGCGGCACCGATCAGCACCGTGACGCCCCAGGACAGCAGGTTGATGTCGATCGGGTCCGGCGGGGTGTGCAGGCTTACCAGCCAGTCACGGTCGAGCGGCGCGAGGGCCGTGTCGTAATAGCCCCAGTCGCCGATACGCACCACGTTCAAGCCATGCTCCAGGCGTGCCTGCTCCTCCACCGTGAGCCCGGCCTGGCTCATGGGCTGCAGCTTCACTTCCAGGGGCGCGAAGCTCTGCGCCAATTGCTGCTCGACCGCTGGCCATTCGTCGCGCGGTGCTTGGCGGAACTGGCGGACGATCAACGACTGCACGCCCTTGGTCTGCTCCAGGTTGTAGGCCATGAAACGGTCATGGAACAGCGCGACGATGGAGTCGGGAATGAACAGGATCGCCCCGGCATAGGCGGCGATGATCACCACATACAGGCGCACCAGGATCTTGAGCATGACGTGTCAGTACTCCCACTCGACCCGGCTGAACAGGTAGCCCTTGCCCCAGACGGTCTTGATCTTGCGGGCTTCACCGGCGTTGTCGTCGAATTTGCGCCGCAGCTTGGAGATCGCCACGTCCACCGAGCGGTCGGTGCCGTTGAACTCGATGCCGCGCAGTTGCTGGAGGATGCGGTCGCGGCTGAGCACTTCGCCAGCGTTGCGCGCCAGCACTACCAGCAGGTTGTACTCGCCGCTGGACAACTCCACTTCGTCGCCCCGCCAGGTCACCACGCGTTCAGCCAGGTCGATGCGCAGCCCGCCGACCTGGATCAGGTCGCTGTCCAGCCGAGGCTCGTTGACACTGCTGCGGCGCAACAGGGTACGCACTCGGGCGAGCAGCACTCGCGGTTCGCAGGGTTTGGTGACGTAGTCGTCGGCGCCCATCTCCAGGCCCAGTACCTGGTCATGGCTGTCATCGCGGGCCGTGAGCATGAGAATCGGCAAGGTCTGCGACTCCTGGCGCAGCAACCTGCACACCTGCAAGCCGTCCAGGCCGGGGAGCATGAGGTCGAGCACCACCAGGTCCGGCCGTTGCCGGCGGACCTCCTCCAGCACATGGTCGCCCCGGGCGATCACCCGGACATGGAAGTCGTTGCGTTGCAGGTAGCTGGCGATCAGTTCGGACAGGGCGCTGTCGTCTTCGACCAGGAGAATGTTCGGCATAGAGGTGAGGAAGGAACAGGGTTGGCGATGAGGCAGGATATAGAATCCACGCACGATCAACGCCAATTCTTACACTTTTTCACATTCGCCCTACAGAGCTTCACAGCCAGGTGCGCAGCGGCTGCCTTAGCATAGACACTGTCATTTCTGGAAGATCCGTATGTCCATTTCCCTTCCCTTTCGCCTGCGCCCACTGGCGCTCCTGGCGCTGCTGACCTTGTCGCTGGCCGGTTGCGACGATGCCGCCGACCAGGATGAACAGGCGCCCGCCCCCCAGGTGCGGGTGGAAACGGTGCAGGTCCAGCCCCTGGCCATCAGCACCGAACTCAGTGGGCGTATCCTCGCCCCCCGTACTGCCGAGGTCCGTGCCCGGGTGGCCGGTGTGGTGCTCAAGCGCGTGTACCGTGAGGGCAGCGACGTCAAGCAAGGCGACGTGCTGTTCCTGATCGACCCTGCGCCGTTCAAGGCCGACCACGACAGCGCCCGCGCGACCCTGGCCAAGGCCGAGGCCAACCTGTACCAGGCCCGCCTGCAGGAGCAGCGCTACCGCGAACTGGTCGACGACAAGGCGGTCAGCCGCCAGGAATACGACAACGCCCGGGCCACCTTTCTGCAGGCCGGTGCCGAAGTCGCGCAAGCCAAGGCCGCCCTTGAACGGGCTCGCCTGAACCTGGGCTATGCCACGGTCACCGCGCCGATCTCGGGACGTATCGGCCGTGCCTTGGTCACCGAAGGTGCGCTGGTCGGCCAGAACGAGACCACGGCGCTGGCGATCATCCAGCAACTGGACCCGATCCATGCCGACGTCACCCAGTCGACCCGCGACCTCAATGCCCTGCGCCGTGCCATGCGCGCCGGCGAGCTGCAACAGGTCGGCCAGGACCAGGCCCGGGCCACGCTGATCCAGGACGACGGCAGCGCCTACCCGCTGCCGGGCAAGCTGCTGTTCTCCGACATCAGCGTCGACCCGAGCACCAACCAGATCACCCTGCGCAGCGAGTTCCCCAACCCGGACCTGGACCTGTTGCCCGGCAGCTACGTGCGCGTGCGCCTGGAGCAGGCCGTGCAACCCAAAGGCATCAGCGTGCCACAGCGGGCCATCCTGCGCGACAGCGCCGGGGTGCCGAAGGTGCTGGTCGTCGACCCACAGCAACGCATCAGCGAACGCCAGGTGGTGCTCGGCAACGCCCAGGGCGACCGCTGGATCGTCAGCGAGGGCCTGGCACCCGGCGAGCGCGTGGTGATCGAGGGCCTGCAACACGTCAAGGCCGGCGACCAGGTCCAGGTCGACGCGCCCCAAGGTGGCCTGCCCATCGTCCAGCACAACGGCCAGTGAGGGCCTGATCCATGCCGCAGTTCTTCATCGACCGCCCGGTGTTCGCCTGGGTGGTCGCACTGTTCATTCTCCTGGCCGGGGCCTTGGCCATCCCGCAGTTGCCGGTGGCCCAGTACCCCAACGTGGCACCGCCCCAGGTGGAGATCTACGCCGTCTACCCGGGCGCCTCGGCGGCGACCATGGACGAAAGCGTGGTCAGCCTGATCGAGCAGGAGCTCAACGGTGCCGACAACCTGCTGTACTTCGAGTCCCAGAGCAGCCTGGGCAGCGCGACCATTACCGCCACTTTCGAGCCAGGCACCCACCCGGACCTGGCCCAGGTGGATGTGCAGAACCGCCTGAAGGTGGTCGAGTCACGCCTGCCCCGGCCGGTGACCCAGCAAGGCCTGCAGGTGGAGAAGGTGTCCACGGGCTTTCTGCTCCTGGCCACCCTCACCTCCGAGGACGGCAGCCTAGACGAGACGGCCCTCTCGGACATCCTCGCACGCAACGTGATGAACGAGATCCGCCGCTTGAAGGGCGTGGGCAAGGCCCAGCTGTATGGCTCCGAGCGCGCCATGCGGGTGTGGATAGACCCACAGAAGCTGATCGGCTTCAACCTTACGCCCAACGATGTGGCCACGGCCATCGCCGCGCAGAACGCCCAGGTGGCGCCGGGCAGCATCGGCGACCTGCCGGGTCGCAGTACCCAGGAAATCACCGCCAACGTGGTGGTCAAGGGCCAGCTGAGCACGCCCGAGGAGTTCGCCGCGATCGTCCTGCGTGCCAACCCCGACGGCTCCACGGTGACCATCGGTGACGTCGCCCGGGTAGAGATCGGCGCCCAGGAATACCAGTACGGCACGCGCCTGAACGGCAAGCCGTCCACTGCCTTCAGCGTGCAACTGTCCCCCGGCGCCAATGCCATGGAGACCGCGACCCTGGTGCGGGCCAAGATGGAGGAGCTCTCGGGCTATTTCCCCGAGGGCGTGCGCTATGACATCCCCTACGACACCTCGCCGTTCGTCAAGGTCTCGATCCAACAGGTGATCAGCACCCTGTTCGAGGCCATGCTGCTGGTGTTCGCGGTGATGTTCCTGTTCCTGCAGAACCTGCGTTATACGCTGATCCCGACCCTGGTGGTGCCGGTGGCGCTGATGGGCACCTTCGCCACCATGCTGGCGCTGGGCTTCTCGGTGAACGTGCTGACCTTGTTCGGCATGGTCCTGGCCATCGGCATCCTGGTGGACGACGCCATCGTGGTGGTGGAGAACGTCGAGCGGATCATGGCCGAGGAAGGGCTGCCACCCAAGCAGGCCACGCGCAAGGCCATGGGCCAGATCAGCGGGGCCATCGTCGGCATCACCCTGGTGCTGGTGGCGGTGTTCCTGCCGATGGCCTTCATGAAAGGCTCGGTGGGCGTGATCTACCAGCAGTTCTCGGTGTCCATGGCGGTGTCGATCCTATTCTCGGCATTCCTCGCCCTGAGCCTGACCCCTGCCCTGTGCGCCACCCTGCTCAAGCCGGTGGCCAAGGGCGAGCACCATGAGCGCAAGGGCTTCTTCGGCTGGTTCAACCGGCGCTTCGAGGGCATGAGCAACGGCTATCAGCGCTGGGTGGAACACGCCCTGGCGCGCAGCGGCCGCTACCTGCTGGTATACGGGGCGCTGCTGGCGGTGCTTGGCTACGGCTTCAGCCAATTGCCGACCGCCTTCCTGCCCACCGAGGACCAAGGCTATACCATCACCGACATCCAGCTGCCGCCCGGAGCCAGCCGCATGCGCACCGAGCAGGTGGCCGCGCAGATCGAGGCGCACAATGCCGAAGAGCCAGGCGTTGGCAACACCACACTGATCCTGGGTTTCAGCTTCTCGGGCAGCGGGCAGAACGCAGCGTTGGCGTTCACCACGCTCAAGGACTGGTCCGAGCGCGGCGCTGACGACAGCGCGCAATCGATCGCCGACCGGGCCACCGCAGCTTTCAGTCAGCTCAGGGACGCGGTGGCCTATTCGGTCTTGCCGCCGCCGATCGACGGTTTGGGCGAGTCCACCGGCTTCGAGTTCCGCCTGCAGGACCGTGGCGGCATGGGCCACGCGGCGTTGATGGCGGCACGTGACGAGCTGCTGGCCAATGCCCGCAAGAGCAAGGTGCTGGTCAACGTGCGCGAGGCCTCGCTGGCCGAGAGCCCGCAGGTGCAGCTGGAGATCGACCGCCGCCAGGCCAATGCCCTGGGGGTCTCGTTCGCCGACATCGGTGCAGTGCTCGATACTGCCGTGGGCTCCAACTACGTCAACGACTTCCCCAACCAGGGCCGCATGCAGCGGGTGGTGGTGCAGGCCGAGGGCGACCAGCGCAGCCAGGTGGAAGACCTGCTGAAGATCCACGTGCGCAACAGCAGCGGCAAGATGGTGCCCCTGGGTGCCTTCGTCCAGGCCCGGTGGATCAGCGGCCCGGTGCAGCTGACCCGCTACAACGGCTACCCGGCGGTGTCGATTTCCGGCGAGCCCGCCGCCGGCTACAGCTCCGGCGAGGCCATGGCCGAGATCCAGCGCCTGGTCGACCAGCTGCCGGCCGGCGCTGGCCTGGAGTGGACCGGCCTGTCGCTGCAGGAGCGCCTGTCGGGCAGCCAGGCCCCCTTGCTGATGGCCCTGTCGCTGTTGGTCGTGTTCTTGTGCCTGGCGGCGTTGTACGAGAGCTGGTCGATCCCCACCGCCGTACTGCTGGTGGTGCCCCTGGGCGTGCTCGGAGCGGTCCTGGCGGTCACCCTGCGTGGCATGCCCAACGACGTGTTCTTCAAGGTCGGCCTGATCACCCTGATCGGCCTGTCGGCGAAGAACGCCATCCTGATCATCGAGTTCGCCAAGAGCCTGGTCGATCAAGGCCAGGACCCGGTAGGCGCTGCCGTACAGGCCGCCCGCCTGCGCCTGCGACCGATCGTGATGACCTCGCTGGCGTTCATCCTCGGCGTGGTGCCGCTTGCGATCGCCACCGGGGCAAGCTCGGCGAGCCAGCAGGCCAT
This sequence comes from Pseudomonas sp. p1(2021b), assembly GCF_020151015.1. Taxonomy (NCBI): domain Bacteria; kingdom Pseudomonadati; phylum Pseudomonadota; class Gammaproteobacteria; order Pseudomonadales; family Pseudomonadaceae; genus Pseudomonas; species Pseudomonas sp. p1(2021b). The sequence goes on along the minus strand of NZ_CP083746.1, from coordinate 2,504,545 downwards.
CGGCACCGGAGTGATCGGCGGCATGCTCAGCGCCACCCTGGCGGTGGTGTTCGTGCCAGTGTTCTTCGTGGTGGTGATGCGCCTTGCCCGTCGACGCCAAGCCAAGGACAGCCAGGCGGTGACCCACCAAGCCTGACTGGACAACACCGGCCTGACATGGGAGGGTTCCCGGCATCGACTGCCTGGAACCCTTTTTCATGTCCACTGCCCTGCCCCCTTGCTCCACGTTGATTCTCGCCGGCGGCCGCGGCCAGCGCATGGGCGGCCGCGACAAGGGCCTGCTGCCCTGGCGGGGCGAGCCGCTGGTGGCGCACGTACAACGGGCGGTGAGGCCGCTGTGCGACGATGTGGTGATTTCCTGCAATCGCAACCACGAGGTCTATCGGGGCTATGCCGACCAGTTGGTGTCCGATGCCGAGGCGGATTTCCCCGGGCCGTTGGCCGGCGTGATCGCTGGGCTCGCGGTGGCGCGGCATGCGTGGGTGGTGCTGCTGGCCTGCGATGCACCCCAGGTCGACCGGGCCTTGATCGAGGGCCTGCTGCGCTTGGCCGTCGAGCACGACAGCCCGGCCATGGTGCGCCAAGGCGGCTATTGGCAGCCGATGTTCAGTGTGTTGCCGCGCAGGGTGCTACCCGTGCTGGAGCAGGCCTGGCGGGAGGGCGAGCGCAGTTTGCAGAAGGCGCTGTTACGCGGGCCGGTGCAGGGGTACGAGTGTGCCGAGGACGACGCCAGATTGAGCAATTTCAACAGCCCCGAACGGCTGGAAGAATAAACTGCCTCGGCCACCCCAATCGCGGGGCAAGCCCGCTCCCACAGGCCCACCGCAGCCTTCACAGGTGCCACATGACTTGTGGGAGCGGGCTTGTCCCGCGATTAGGCCGGTACCACCTGCGCAATTACTGGTCGATTTCCGAGATACTGATCTCGCGCATCCTGAACTTCTGCACCTTGCCGGTCACGGTCATGGGGAACTCATCGACGAAGCGGAAATACCTGGGCACCTTGAAATGCGCAATGCGTGCCTTGGCCCATTCGCGCAGCTCGTCCTCGCTGGCCGTATGCCCGGGGTGGAAACGAATCCACGCCACGATCTCTTCACCGTACTTGCTGCAGGGAATGCCGATCACCTGCACATCGGCCACCGCCGGGTGGGTGAAGAAGAATTCCTCCAGCTCCCGCGGGTAGATGTTCTCCCCGCCGCGGATGATCATGTCCTTGCTGCGCCCGACGATGCGCACATACCCATGCTCGTCCATCACGGCAAGGTCCCCGGTGTGCATCCAGCCGTCGTCATCGATGCTTTCGGCGGTGGCCTTGGGGTTGTTCCAGTAGCCGAGCATCACGCTGTAGCCACGGGTACAGAGCTCGCCGATCTCGCCGCGGGGCACGGTGGCGCCGTCGGCGTCGATGATCTTGCTCTCCAGACGAGGCTGGGTACGGCCCACCGTGGTCACGCGCAGTTCCAGTTCATCATCCGGGCCGGTCTGCAGCGACACCGGGCTGGTTTCGGTCATGCCGTAGGCGATCTGCACCTCGGCCATATGCATCTCGCCGATCACCCGGCGCATCACCTCGATCGGGCAGGTGGCACCGGCCATGATGCCGGTGCGCAGGCTAGAGAGGTCGAAATCGCCACGCTGCGGATGATCCAGCTCGGCGATGAACATGGTCGGCACGCCATACAGAGCCGTGGCCTTCTCCTCGGCCACCGCGCGCAGGGTCGCCAAGGGGTCGAAGGCATCGTTGGGGTAGATAAGGGTGCTGCCGTGGGTCAGGCATCCCAGGTTGGCCATGACCATGCCGAAGCAGTGATACAGCGGCACCGGTACCACTAGACGATCATGCTCGGTCAGGCCCAGGCTCTCGCCGACCATGTAGCCATTGTTGAGGATGTTGTGGTGGCTAAGGGTCGCGCCCTTGGGAAAACCGGTGGTGCCAGAGGTGTACTGGATGTTGATCGGGTCGTTCACCCCCAGCCCCGCCTGGCGTTGAGCCAGTGCCTGCTGGCTGACTTCGTCTGCACGTGCCTGCAGCGCCTGCCAGGCCAGGAACCCAGGCGGCGGCTCGTCGGCCAGGCTGATCACGCCGCGCAGTTCCGGCAGGCGCGCGCAGTCGACCTCGCCGGGGCGACTGTCCTGCAGCCCCGGTACCAGGCCGAGCAGCATGGCGTGGTAATCGGAGGTCTTGAAGGCACCGGCACAAATTATCCAGCGGCAACCCGACTGGCCCAGCACGTAGTCCAGTTCGCTGCTGCGATAGGCCGGGTTGATGTTGACCAGGATCGCGCCGAGCTTGGCACTGGCGAACTGGGTGATGTACCACTGGGCGCAGTTCGGCGCCCAGATACCCAGGCGGTCGCCGGCCTGCACGCCCAAGGCCATCAGCGCCCGGGCATGGCGATCGACGGCCTCGGCCAGGGTGCGCCAGGTGTAGCGCAGGCCCTGGTGGTGAACGATCAGGGCCTCGCGGTCGGGGTAGCGGGCGACGGTGGCGTCGAAGGCGTCACCGATGCATTGGCTGAGCAAGGCTTTGTCTGGATTGCCTTGGGTGTAGCTTGGCTGAGGCATGGCTGCTCTCTTCTTGTTCTGGCGTTCATCGATCGGCCCCTGCGCAGGTACCCGCTCCCACAGGTTCATCGCTGACCGTGTGGCAGCGGGCGTGCCTCGCGATGAGGCCAGCACTGCCTGCACAGGACTACCGGACGAACACCTGGGCGGTGGTGATGGCCATATCGCCCCCTGGCAGCTTGATGTTCTTCACCTTCTTCAGGGTCTGCGGGTCGAACACCGCGATGTCGTTGAAGGTCCCGGCCAGGTACAGCTTGCTGCCGGCGCGGTCGAAGGCCACGCAGTAGTAAGTGTGGTCCAGGTTGGCGGCCTCGATCAGCTTCTGCTGCTTGATGTCGTAGCGCGCCAGGCGGTTGAGCACGCCGTACATCTGGTTGGGGTCCTTGGGCGAGCGCAGGCCGGTGAAATACAGCTCGGTGAGGTCGGCGAACTCCTGGGTGTGGGTCTTTCCGGTCTTCAGGTCCACGCTCAGGTAGCCATACAGCAGCGCGGCTTCGTTCGGGTCCTGCTTGGCATCCTTGAACCTGGCCACGGTATAGAGCATGGAGAACTCGTGCAGCCCGGTCTGGTGCGGCCAGAAATACAGTACATCCGGGGCACTGTAGCCTGGGCGGTTCCAGTTGCGCAGCGCCAGTGCCACCTGGTACTTGCCGGTGTTCACGTCCATCTTGTAGATGTCGGGCCCGGCGACATACAGGCTGCCATCGTCGGCTGCGCGCATCAGGTAGACCTGGCGCGGCATGGGGAAGCTGCGCACGGGCTTGGCGCCCAGGCCATCGGCCGTGCGGAACACCTCCAGGCGCGGAGGCTTGACCACGTAGTGGTCGTTCAGGCGCTGGGTCGGGTTGACCGTGGCGTATATCTCCTTGCCGTCGGGGCTGATGGCGAAGGAGAACATCGAGCGGCCGATTTCGCCGGGCACGCTGGACAAGTTGGCGTGGAAGGTGGTGCCACAGGTATCCAGGTCGATACCGTAGATGTCGCCGAAATGGTTGTTGAGCACGTAGGCGGTGCGGTTGTCCGGCGCCATCATCGCCGTGCCGGGGCCGAAGGCATCGGGCATGCGGCAGGTCTTGTAGAGCGAGTCGCTGGCCACGTCCACCACATGCAGGTTGTTCGGGTAGTTGGTAGCGATCAGGTACTCGTGGCCGGCCTTCAGGGCGGGCCCCGTGTCGGTGGCGTGGGCCGTCCAGGCGCCGGCACAGGCGGCGACGGTGAGCGCGAGCTGTGCGCAGAATCCAGCTTTCATGCGGTTTCCCCTTGTCGTTCTTGTCGGGCCGGTCATTTGTCTTTCGGGAACACGGTGCCGAGGTTGCGCCAGTCGTCCTGGGAGCTGGTCGCCTGGGCGTTCCAGTCCTGGTAGGTGCTCATCATGTCCGGCACCTGGGCTGGCCACCAGCAAGGGTCGGAACAGCCATACAGGTCGGCCTCCATGGGCTGGCACAGTGAGGTGACGCCACCGAAGGCGTCCACTTCCCAGCCCGGATCGGTGGTGGCGGTGCAGCCGGCCACCGCGCTCATGGCCACCACCTCTTCGATGCGGTCTTCGGCAGCGGCCTGTTCAAGGATGCGGGCCTTGTTGTTCAGGGGCTTCAAGTGCTTCATGTCAATGCGCCTTCCGAGGAGTGATGTAGCGATCGATGAAGGCCGGGTTGGCGGCCATGATGCGGCTGTAGACCTCGATGCCGAAGTCCACCCAGTCGCGCATCAGTTCGCAGTAGTGGTAGGTCGGGTGGGTGGGGTCGCCATAGCGGGCATAGCTCTCGTGGTAGCAGCCGCCGGAACACAGGTTGCGGATGCGGCAGCTGTCGCAGCCGGTGCCGCTGCGGTCCAGGCGCTGGGACAGGAAGTCGTTGAGCTGTGCCTGCTTGACGCCCTGGTGCACATTGCCGAAGGTCGGCAGGCTGGAGCCGGTGAAGCGATGGCACAGGTTCAGCTCGCCTTCGTGGTCCACGGCCAGCATCTTCAACCCGGCGCCGCATGGCAGGGCCTTCTTGTGCCCCTCATGAATATCGGTGATCAGCTGGTGCAGGTTGGAAAAACCGATGTTGCGATGCTCCAGCGCTGCCTCCAGGTAGTGCCGCCCCAGGGCCTTCATATTGGTGAAAACCTGTACTAGCTCCTCACCGGTCAGGTTGAAGCTGGCCATGTCGCCCGACGTCACCGGGGCAAAGCCCACTTCGGCGAAGCCCAGCTCGTTGAACAGATGGTTCCAGATGGTCTCTACGTCGGTGATGCCACGGGTCAGGGTAACCCGCGCGCCCACCGGCCGGCTGTGGTAGCGCGACAGCAGCATGTCGACTTTGCGCCGCACCACGTCATAGGTGCCCTGCCCGCCCACGGTGATGCGGTTGCGGTCGTGCACGGTCTTCGGCCCATCGATGCTCACCGAAAGGCCAAAGCGATGGGCGTTGAGCCAGTCGACGATCTCTTCGGTCAGCAGCGTGGCGTTGGTGGTCATGATGAACTCGACCTGCTTGCCCGCCTCGGCAAAACGCCGCTCGCAGTAGGCGACCATGTGTTCGATCAGCGGCCGGTTGGACAACGGCTCGCCGCCGAAGAACACCACGCTGTAGCGCTGCTCGTCGGGCGATTCCTTAAGCAGCATCTCCACCGAGGCCTCGGCGGTGGCTGCGCTCATCTTCTTGCCGGCCGAAGGTTTGTCCAGGTCTTCCTTGTAGCAGTAGGTGCAACTGAGGTTGCAACCGGTATTGACGTTGAGCACCACGGTGTTGAGCGCCGTGCGCTCGACCTTGCGCAGGGCGATCTCCGGCGTCAGCGGCGAGCCGTCGCTGACCAGCTCCAGAGCGATCAGCTCGCGCAAGGTGTCTTCGATGTCCTGGCCGGCGAACTGCCGGCCCAGGCGCTGCACCAGTTCCTCGGCGGAACAGCCTTGCTGGCGCAGGGCATCGATGATACCGCCGGTCACCGCGTCGGCGGCGAACAGCGAACTGCTGGGGATATGGAAGAGCATGCGGTCGGCATCGACCTGCACTTCATGCAGGTTGCGTTCGACCAGGTTCAATAGTGCGCCCATGGCGACCTCTCGATGATTCTTCAGCCCGTTTTCATTGCATGCGCGACAACCGCCCCCTCACGGCAAGGGCGGGTTGTTCCAGCGCTGCACGGTAACGATCATGTGGCCTTCGCCCTTCTGGCCACCGTCCTCGAGTTCTGCGACGACCTTCAGGTTGCCGGCGTTGTTGGTCATCATCTTGCGCTCGGGGTTGGGGCCAGCGCCGGCGGGCATGAAGATGCCGTCGGCCTGCATCTTGCCGGCGAACTTCACGTCCTCGTCTTCGGCGGCGCGTTCGTTGAACGGCTCGACCGTCCACCTGGCCGGCAGGTAGCCGATGCGCAGGGGTTTGCCGTTGGCATCCTTGCCCCAGGCCTCGGCCTCGAAGCGGCCCTGGACCTTGGGCGTGGAGCCGCCGTTGTCGCCAATGCGGGCGATGGAGAAGGCAGGCACCACCTTGACCTCCTCGACTTTGTCGTAGACGGCCAGGCTCACGCCCTTGAGCGCGCCGACGGTCACCTCACGCTGGCCCGGCGCGGCATCGGCCGCGGCGCGAGCCTTGACCCGCACCAAGGTCGGTGTGGACTCCAGCACCTCGGTCACCTCGACCCCCGCTCCCAGCACCGGCTTGCCGGACAGGTCGCTGCCGACCAGGGTGATCTCGCTTTCGCTGCCGGCCTTGATGTACGCCGGCTGCACCGCCAACAGACGTGCCTTGCCCGCCTTCACGGCGGTGAAGTCCAGGCCTCGCTCGTCGTGATCGGCCTCGAACATGCGCCCCGTCATCTCGCCGTCCAGGGCGGCGAACACCTGGCGCAGGGTGCTGTCGCCCACCTTGACGTTGCCGCGCCACTCATAGCCGTTGTAGAGAATCGCCGAGCCGCTGCCGTTGAATGGCGTGCCGTCGGCGTAGGTGCCCTTGACCTCGACCTTGAAGGTGTCGTCTTTATCAGCGGTCACACTCATCACGCCACGCACATCGCCCTTGGCCAGCATGTGCCCACTGAAAGCCCACTGGCCCGGCAGGGCATCGGCCTTGGGCCGGGTCTTCAGCCATTGCGCCCAGGCCGGGTTGTCGAGGGGATAGCGCTTGGCCAGGGCCGGGACCATTTGCTTGAGGGCGATGTCCAGCCAGTCGCGGTCGCGGGCCTGGGCCTGGTATTCGAGGGAGGGCCATTGGCCGAGGTGGAAGTTGACCAGGTGCTCCCATTCCTGGGCCGGGCGGCGCTGCAGCGCCACGCGCGCGCCGGAGTGGCAGCGGCCGCACATCTGGCTGGTCTGGTCGTCGAAGTGCTCGACGGTGTTGAGCCGGCGCTCCATGGCGTAGCGCACGCCTTCGGTTTCGCTAGGCGCCAGGCCCTGTTTGTCGGCCAGGTACTTGACCAGGGTGCGGCGATCATCGTCGCTGATCTGCAGGCCATGCATCACCTGCATGCGGGCGATGCTCATCAGCCAACCTTCCGGGGTCTTGCGCTGGTGGCTGATGCGGCTGTAGTTGTCGTTGCCTTCGGGGGTATGGCACCCCATGCACTTCGATTGCAACAGGCTCGGGCCCTGCTCGGCCGCCATGGCCTGGGTGCTCAGCAGTGCGGCAGCGACCAGCGCCAGTTTGCCCGCATGCCGCCGGAGTCGAGTCGTCTTCAAGGTCAGACCTCCACGGTGTTGTTCTTATCGTTTTCGCACGCTCGGGTACTGCAGGTGCATGTGGCCAGTGCTGATACAGAAAGTGTGCCAGTGTTGGAAAAATCCTTTTTCTTCAAATGGTTGAATGGTTTTTCCGGCAAGTTCCAGGTCGCCATCAGCGAGCCGGAACGTCCCATTTCGCGACAGGCTGTTTCAGCTTGAGACAACCGTTTCGCGGATAAACCTGGGCCACCTGTTTCATCCCCGTCTCACCCCGTCTCAATGTGCAACAGCATAGCCGCCTACCTCCTACCCATCCTTCGGGCAAACCCCTTGCCACTCAAGCCATTGCCGCCTGCGACCGACCTTGGCACGCCCGTTGCGCTACTGCCCGTCACACCCACTGACACGAGGCACCGAACCATGCATTGCGACCTGCCCCTCCTGCCCGCCACCCGCGCCTTCCTCGCGCGCAAGCTGAAGATGCGCATCGGCGCCGACTGGCAGGACGCCGCCAGCGGCCGGACCATCGCCTTGCGCAACCCGGCCACCGGCGAAATTCTCGGCGAAGTGCCTTCCGCCGACCTACAGGACGTGGACCGGGCCGTCAAGGCCGCGCGCCTGGCCTTCGACGATTCCCCCTGGAGCCGCCTGCGCCCTCGTGAGCGGCAGAACCTGCTCTGGCGCCTGGCCGAGCTGATGGAGCGCGACGCCCAGGTGTTGGCCGAACTGGAATGCCTGAACAATGGCAAAAGCGCCGCCGTAGCCCAGGCGATGGACGTACAGCTGGCCATTGACTTCCTGCGCTACATGGCCGGCTGGGCCACCAAGATCGAGGGCAGCACCGTCGAGCCTTCGCTGCCGCTGATGCCCGACAAGCACTTCCATGGCTTCATCCGCCGCGAGGCGGTAGGCGTGGTGGGGGCTATCGTGGCCTGGAACTTCCCGCTGCTGCTGGCCTGCTGGAAACTCGGCCCGGCCCTGGCCACCGGCTGCACTCTGGTGCTCAAGCCCGCCGATGAGACCCCGCTGACCGCCTTGAAGCTGGCCGAACTGGTGGATGAAGCCGGCTACCCCGCCGGGGTGTTCAACGTGGTCACCGGCACCGGCCTGAACGCCGGCGCGGCCCTGAGCAGCCACCCGGGTGTCGACAAGCTGACCTTCACCGGCTCCACCGAGGTCGGCAAGCAGATCGGCAAAGCCGCCATGGACAACATGACCCGCGTCACCCTGGAGCTCGGCGGCAAGTCGCCGACCATCGTCCTGCCCGATGCCGACCTGCAGCAAGCCGCCGCCGGCGCTGCCACGGCGATCTTCTTCAACCAGGGCCAGGTGTGCTGCGCAGGGTCGCGGCTGTATGTGCACCGCAAGCACTTCGACAACGTGGTCGCCGACATCGCCGGCATCGCCAACGGCATGAAGCTCGGCAACGGCCTGGACCCGACCGTGCAAATGGGCCCGTTGATCTCGGCCAAGCAGCAGGACCGGGTCACCGGATACATCGACCTGGGCCGCGAACTGGGCGCCACCATCGCCTGCGGCGGCGAAGGCTTCGGGCCGGGCTACTTCGTCAAGCCGACGGTGATCGTCGATGTCGACCAGCGCCACCGCCTGGTACAGGAGGAAATCTTCGGGCCCGTACTGGTCGCCATGCCTTTCGACGATGTCGACGAAGTGGTGCGCCTGGCCAACGACAACCCTTACGGGCTGGGCGCGAGCATCTGGTCCAACGACCTGGGTACGGTGCACCGGATGATCCCGCGCATCAAGTCCGGTTCGGTGTGGGTCAACTGCCACAGCGCCCTGGACCCGGCCCTGCCATTCGGTGGCTACAAGCTGTCCGGGGTCGGCCGCGAAATGGGGGCCAACGCCATCGAGCACTACACCGAGCTCAAATCGGTGCTGATCAAGCTTTGACCCAAACCCGCGCCCACAGCTACGACGCTGGCCATGTGGGCGCGGGCTTGCCCCGCGCTTGGACCTTGCAGACTACATAACGATTGCGCCAAACCAGAACAAGAACAATGGAGCATCCTCGATGATTCGAATCTCCCCGCTTCTCCTGACCCTGCTGCTCACCACAGCCCTGCAAACCGTCAGCGCTCACGAGCTCTACAACCACAACGGCACTGTCCTCAATGCCGACCTCGAAGCCCTGTTCGGCCTCTTCCACAGCGACGAGAGCTTCAACCAGGCCGGCAATCGCCAGCCCGGTAGCAGCGCCTGGCGCGAGGGGTACGTCAAGTATGGCGTGAGCGCCAGCCAGGCACTGACCGACCGGGGCACCGCGTACGGTGCCTTCAGCCTCCTCAGCTCCGCCACCTGGGGCGATGGCGACGCCGCGGGCCTTAGCCTGGGCGACGAGCGCCGCACGGCCGTGGAGGATGCCTACCTGGGCTGGCGCTCAGGCAACCTGTTCCCGGCCCTGGGCGAGGATGGCATCGATGTGTCCGGTGGGCGCCAAGTGGTGACCCTGGGCGACGGCTTCCTGATCCAGGGCGACCCGGTCAACCTCGGCAAGGTCGACCTGGGCGCCAACTTCAACCGGGGTGGTGCGTACTACCTGGCCGCCCGCAAGGCCTTCGACCGCACCGGCGTGCTGCGCCTGGGCGGCAGCCAGGGCTGGCGCGGCGACCTGATGTGGCTCAAGTCCGACAACCATTACCAGGCCGATACGTCCTTGGCCGTGGGCAACCTAGAGCACGTCGGCGAGGCCGGCACCGTAGGCCTGAGCTGGATCCGCGGGCTCGACGTCGACCAGCGCTACGCCCGGATCATGGGCCTGGAGCACCGCGACGGCATGGACACCTACAGCCTGCGGGGGCGTGGCAGCCTGGGGGTGAAGGACCTGGAGGTGGCCGCCGAATACGTTACCCAAGACCGTACCGGCGGGCATGAGGACGCCTGGTACCTAGAGGGCAACTGGACCTTTTCCTCCCTGCCCTGGTCACCCACCGCCACCTACCGCTACAGCCGTTTTTCCGCAGACTTCGACCCGCTATTCTTCGGCATGAGCCGTGGCTACGGCACCTGGTTCCAGGGTGAAGTGGCCGCCAATTATGCCGGGCCGTTCAACAGCAATACCCAGGTGCATCATGTGGGGCTCAAGGCCAAGCCGCGGGACAACCTGACCCTCGGGGCGCTGTATTTCGACTTCGATACCCTGGACACCGAACAAGGCAACTTCGGTGGGCGCGAGGTGGACCTGTATCTGGAATGGATGGTCAACGACCATCTGCTGATCAGCCCTCTGGTGGGGTTCTATACGCCTGAGCGCAGTGCCGACAATGGTGGCGTGCAGCTGGGCGGGCGGGATACCGGGACCTATCTGCAGGTGGTCGTCGGGACGTTCTTCTAGGCCGCCAGGGACCGATACGCAGTCCTTTCGCGGCGCACGGCCGCTCCTACAGGAGCCCTGCAGGAGCGGCATACCCCTGCTCACCCAACCACCGCACCACCATCGCCCGCTGCTGCGCAGGCACCCTGCCCAACACTGTCTGCAGCGACGCCCCTTGATGCAGCCCCTGAACCACAGGCGCCAGCTCGACGCCCTGCAGGTGCCAGATCCCCAGCGGCTGGTCCGCCGTCACCACCACCTCGGCCTGCGCCACCAGCCCATCGCGCAGCACCGGCCGACGTTCGACCCTTACCGCCTGCCAATGCGCGGCAACATGCATCGGCCGCGCATCCGGCCAGGCCCTGCGGCGCGTCCAGAAGCCATGGCCGGCCTTTTCCAGTTCCTGAGCGTAGAAGTCCCGCCCGGTGCGGGCGAAACGCAGGAACAACTGCTCCACCCGATCCTGGTGGAACTGCCGGGCCAGGGCCGCCCGCGCAGGCTCGCGCAACAGCGTGTTGACCACCACCGGCGCCTGCAGCGCCGACGACAGCGATTGGAAAATCCCATTCCCCGACAGTGGGTCCACGGCCATGGCCGCGTCCCCCACCCGCACCCAGTCCGCCCCCACGCAGTCGCCGGCCAGGATCGCCGTGCTGCTGCGGGCGTGCACTTCGCTGGGCCGAAAGGCCTGCTCGTCGAACAGCTGCGCCACCAGCGCCGAACGCCGCCTTCGCTCGGCGCAGTATTCGGGCAAGGCAGCCTTGCCGGGTAACCCGGCGGCATCCAGGGTTACCTGCCAGTAGCAGCGGCCATCGGCCAACCGTGCCATCCAGGCCCAGCCGTCCTCCAGGCTCTGTACCGCCGAGGCGGGCTCGCCCGGCGTGCTCTGCCAGAGGTTCAACAGGCTGACGGTCTCTGGGCCTCGCAGCCGGTCTGCGGCCAAGGGCGCCTGGCGACCACGAGCCTCGACCAGGAACGGCCCATGCAGCACCTGACCGTCGTTGAGCAGCACGTGATATCCGTCCTGGTGCCGCACCTCCCGCACTCGGCCTTCGACCACGGTCACACCGGCGCGGTAAAGATCGTCCCGCAAGGCCTGGTCGAAACGCTGGCGATCGAGCAAATACTCCTGGTTTATCCGCAGCTGTTCGCCGTTCCAGTGTACCTGGCGGGTCGCCAGCACCGCCGCCTCACGCACCGCGCCATCAAGCCCGGCATGGCGCAGCCCTTCCAGTACTCGCTGGGAAACCCCTTCCACGGCGGCAAAACGGCGCCAGTCGGAGACCACCGTGACCCGATAGCCAAGCCGACGCAGCCCAAGGGCCGTCGCCGCACCGGCCGGGCCCGCGCCCAGTACCAGCACCTGTGGCTCAGCCATCACCGAGGCGCCTGCGCTCTGGTCCGGTATAGGCGGCACCGGCCCGCAGGTGCGCCAACACGTGCTCGCGGCCAAGGCCCGGATGCGCAGCCAGCCAGGCCGCGATCCGCCCACTGAGCGCGGCGCAGGCCAGGCTCGCACCCGCCATGGTCCGCCCGCCCACCGGGCCACCCAGGTCGGCCTGGGCGCTGCCCAGCCAAGACCACTGCCCTGCTGCGCAACGGGCATCGCCGGTGATGCGTATCACGCCCGGATAGCTGGCCGGGTATACCGGGCTGCCCTGGGCCGGGCTGGAGGCGCACAACACCAGGCCGGCCGCCTGGGCCTCGGCACAGGCCTGGCGCAACACCGGGCGGTCCTGGTGCAAGCCCAGGCTTAGGTTGACCAGGTTCGCGCCCTGCTCCACCAGCCACAGCAAGGCGGCGGCCACCTGCAAGGCGCTGGTGCTCCATTGGCGGTCGAAGACCTGGGCCATCAGTACCGGCAACTCGCTGGCCTGCGCCTGTACACCCGCCAGCACCGCGCTGCCGTGGCCCAGGCGATCAGGCAACAGCGCACCTTCGCGCAGCATGCCGTCCTCCAACCAGAAGCGCCGTGCCGCCAGCAGCTGCCCGGCCTGCTCGGGCGAGCAACCGCTGTCGATCACGCCGACCCGTACGTCACCGGCCATGGCCCGCCACCTCCCGGGGCAGGACGTGCAGTTGGCCATCGTGCAGATGCAGGTGCAGGTCGGCATCGGCCAAGGTCGAAGCGCGGTGGCTGATCAGGATGCGGGTGCGCCCGGCGAACAGCTGGTCGATGGCGGCGATCACCTCGCGCTCGGTGGTTTCGTCCACCGCCGAAGTCGCCTCGTCGAGCACCAGGATTGCCGGATCCTGCAACAGCGCCCTGGCGATGGCGATGCGCTGCTTCTGGCCGCCGGAAAGCTGTTGGCCGCGCTCGCCGAGCAAGCCGTCCAGGCCCAATGGCAGGCTTTGCACCAGGCTGTCCAGCCGGGTCAAGCTCACCACCCGCTGCAGATCCGCCAGGTTCGCTTCGGGTGTGCTGTACGCCAGGTTCTGCGCCAAGGTGCCACGAAACAGCACGATGTCCTGGCTGACCACCGCGATGCGTCGGCGCAAGGCCGGCAGGCTCAGTTCGCGCAAGTCGATGCCGTCGAGCAGGATGCGTCCGGCATCGGGGTCGTAGAAACGCTGCAGCAAGTCGATCAGGGTCGACTTGCCCACCCCCGAGGCACCGCTGACGGCCACCTTCAGGCCACCCGGAATATGCACGTCCACCTTACCCAGCACCGCGCCCTGGCGCCCAGCATGGGCAAACTCCACCGCCTCCAGGCGCAGCTCGCCCGGCCCTTGCGGCATCGGCTGCGGGTTGTCGGCCTCGCGCACCGCCACCTGTGCCTGCTTGAGCTCCATCACCCGCCCCAGGCTCACCGCCATGCGCTGCACCGCCACGTACAGACCCAGCAAGCTCTGCACCGGGCCAACGGCCATGCCCAGGTAGGTGGAAAAGGCGATCAGCGCACCCAGTTGCCAGGTGCCTTGGATCACCCACCAGCCCCCGATCAGGAAGGCACAGGCCCGGCACAGCGAGGTCAACGTGCCAGGCACCGCCTGGGTGAAAAATTCGGCGACCTGTACCTTGAGCAACTGGCCCATATAGCCCTGGCCGAGCCGCTCCAGACGCCCCGCCTCGCGGTCCTGCTGGCCGGCCGCCTGGATGAATTTCATCGCCGGCAGCGTCTCGACCAGGAACGACGACACATCCGTCGAGCGCTCGCGCAGGCTGCGCACTTCGCGTTCGACCTTGCGTCGCATCCAGCGCAACCAAAGCACTTCGATCGGGACCAGCAATGCCAGCAGCAGCGACAGCTGCCAGGACAGCATCAGCATCAGGCCGACCGCACCGACCAGGCCGATCACGCTGGACACCGCCGAGAACAGCGAGTCCACGGCAAAACGCTGGATCTCAGCGACATCGCCGTCGAGCCGGGAGAGGATGTCGCCGGTGCGCCGTTGCCCGTAGAAGCCCGGCGAAAGCCGCTGCAGGTGGCGGTACAAGTCGTCGCGCAGGGCGAACAGGATGCGCCCGGACAAGCGGGTGTGCAGGTAGCGGTTGATGCCTGACAACACCGTAGCGAGCAGCCCGGCGGCGATCATGACCGCCGCCATGTGCCAAAGCGTGGTGTAGTCCCGTGCCAGCAGGCCTTCATCGATCAGCGTCTTGACCAGCCAGGGCTGAGCCAGGGCCAGCAGCGAAGCCGCCAGGGACAACCCCAGCAGCAGCGCGATGGCACGCCGCTGTGGGCGCACGAAGCCATACAGCCAGGCCAGGGCCTGGCGCATCAGCACCGGGTCGCTGGTTTCCACCAGCCGCGCGAACAGGCCGCCCATGTCAGCCGCGCAGCTGCTTGAGCTTGCGGTAGAGGGTCGCCCGGCTGATGCCCAGGGCCTCGGCCGCCGCCGAGACATTGCCCTGATGCCGGGCCAGGGCGCCGCGGATCAGCTCCAGCTCGTTCTCGCGCAGGCTGCCCGACGGCGCTACGCCGCTGGCCAGCTCGTCCAACAGGCAGTCGGTGAGGTGGTCCAGGCCCAGCACCTGCTCGCCGTCCTCGCGCATGGCCAGTGCAGTGCGCAGCACCATTTCCAGTTGGCGGATGTTGCCCGGCCAGTCGAAACCGTCGAGTAGCTCGGCCAGGGCCGGGTCCAGGGTCACGCCCTTGGCGCCGAACTTGTGCAAAAGGCCCTCGACGATGCCTGACAGGTCATCCCGCTCGCGCAGTGCCGGCAGACGCAGGGAGACGCCGTTCACCCGATAGTACAGGTCTTCGCGAAAACGTTGTTCGGCGACCAAACGCTTGAGGTCGCGGTGGGTAGCGCAGATCAGCGCCACGTCGATCTCCTGCTCCTCGCCGGCACCCAATGGCGCCACCCGGCGCTCCTGCAATACCCGCAGCAAGCGGGCCTGCAGTGCCAGGGGCATGTCGCCGATCTCGTCGAGGAACAGGGTGCCACCGTGGGCCTGCATCAATCGCCCGACCATGCCGCCCCGGCGCGACCCGGTGAAGGCGCCCTCGCGGTAGCCGAACAGCTCGGACTCGATCAACCCTTCCGGGATGGCCGCGCAATTGACCGCCACGAACGGTTTTTCCGCGCGTGGGCTGGCCTGGTGCAAGGCACGGGCCGCCACTTCCTTGCCGGTACCGGTTTCGCCAAGCAACAGCACCGGCAAACCGTTGACCAGGCCTTGGCGCGCCATGCGTAAGCCACGCGCCAGGCGCGGGTCACCTCCGCCGAGGGCCTCCAGGGCAAGCGACTGGGCGGCCTTCACAGGTTTGCCCGGCGCCATGGCACCGTTGAAGCTGCCATGACGTGGCAATTGCAGGGCGCGGAAGAAGAATTCGCCCTTGGCTGTCTGCACGCTGCTCACCCCGCCCTGCCACAGCCGGGTGATGAAGGCAGGGGAGCGCTCGCCAAGCAGGTCGCTGCTGCGTCGGCCAATCAGTGCCTGGCGCGACACCTGCAACAACTGGCAGGCGTTGTCGTTGGCCGCCATCACTTCACCGTCCAGGCTAAGCGCCAACAGCCCTTGCCAGGCACTGGCGAGGTACTGCGGGCGGCTGTGAAAGGCCAGCACCAGGTGTTCGGGGTGGTACAGGCCGAACAACCGGCCCTCGATGTTGCCGGCCGCGAGCATCAGTGCGGTGAGGTTGTCCTGGGGTTGGGTCATCACCCCTTCGCGGGTGATGTCGAGCACACCGATCACTTCGCCGCGCGGGTCGCGCAGCGGCACCGAGGTACAAGAGAACGGGCTCAGGCGGTCGAGGTAGTGCTCGCCGCAGTTGATCAGCGTGGGCCGGCCTTCGACCACCGCCGTGCCGATGGCGTTGGTGCCACGCAGCGACTCGCTCCAGCAACTGCCCGGGTGCAGGTCGCGCAGACCTTCGCGGCCAAGCACCTGGGCCTGGCCTTCGATGGCCAGGACGTTGGCCTGGGCGTCGCCGAGGATGACGATGCCACTCTTGCCCTGGCGCTTGACCAGGTAGTCCAGGTCGGGCGTCACGGCATCGATCAACAGACGGTTGTGCTCGAGCAGCGCGCGCAAGTCATGGCCGGCTCCCGTTCCCAGGCCCACCTGCTCGCTCTGCAGGCAGTCCAGGCCATGGCCAAGGCTGCGTCGCCAGGAGGCGTCGATCTCCTCGCGCAGCATCCCGGAAGGCAGCTCGCCTTCATTGGCCAGCTTCAGGCGGGCCTGGCGGGATTCGTGCAATGGATCTGAGGCGTTTGTTGTAAGTAGTTGTCGCGCCATCGTTAACTCCAGCTGTGCTCCTGCAGTCAGGAGCAACGGGCTTCGGGACTCGTTGCAGTGTGCGTCAGAATCCGCGCGCCGTCATCCGGCTGGGGAAAGCGTGGCATAAAGTTTACGTTTACGTAAAGGGCGAAAGCCCTGGCCAGCCGACGGAGATATCAGGCACGCCCTAATCGCGGAACAAGCCCGCACACAAGGACGGCTGGGTTATCTTCCACTGGCCGACGCTACAACGGGTGATGTTGCCCCCGGCATTCCCCAATGCTGGGGACCACAGCCCACCGCCGCTCCCTGCAAACGCAACTCGAAGCCCCTCTATAACCTTCGTCCTAGAGCCCTTCAAGCGACCTATCGATAAATTGGCACGGCTGTTGCCGATCCCTCATCAGACGCCCCAACCCATGGGCCCGTTTGCAGGAGGGTTTGACTCATGCACCGATTGACACCCCACCCGCTGGCAGTGGCGATCTTCGCCAGCATGCTCCAGCTTCCGGCCCAGGCTGCGCTCAACGCGGTCGACCAGGGCACCTACCTACCCGAGAACGGCGGCTTCGCCGCCTGGTACCAGGACACCCATGGCCGGACGCTCGACCTGTGCCTGTCCAAGGCAGTGAGCTCCCGGGCGCCCGCTACCCCCGGCGCACCGTCGTACATGTGCACGCTGCTGCCGACCCCCGGTGTGTTCGACGATACGAAGCCGATCGCCTTCCCTACCAACTTCCCCGACGAAGCCTTCTGGTTCACCGGTGACGCCTCCATCGTCGATGCCGCCCGGGGCATCGACCTTGGCTACGTCTCGGCGATCGAGGCGGCGTTCAGTGCCGAGGAGCCCAAGGAAGGCGACCAGATCAGCTTCGCCCGGATACGCATCCGGGTCGACGTACCGACCGCCGGGACCTACATCATCACCCACCCCTACGGCGTCGAAGTGTTCGACGTGACTACCCCGGGTACACGAGCGATCAACATGACCCGCGACATCGGCATCGGCTCACCGGGCAACTTCACCGGCGCGCTCAAGGGCGATGTCGGGCCGTTCCTGCGCAGCGTCAACGGCCCCTACACCGAGACCAACCCGGAAACCGGTGCGAGCGAGCAGTTCGTGGGCGACCCCAACCTGGAAGAGCGTGTGACCGGCAGCCCGTTCAATACCAACTACGTGCGCATCGAAGGGCCCAATGGCCTGGATCTGCGCACCGAACTGTTCGCCGTGTCCGGCAAGCTGTCCACGGTCAACCTGCCGACCCCGCTGCTGCCACAGCGCAGCACCTATTCACGGCATTTCGAGAATGGCGACCTGCGCGCTCAGCAGGATGTCTTCGTCATGGCCCCACCACCACCAGCCACCGTCACCCTGACCAGCCAGACGCCCAACCTGTCGCTGACCGAAGCCAACGGCACCGGTGCCTGGTACGCCCAGTCGGCACTCGACCCGACGCTGCCTGCAAGCCTTGGGATCACCGCCGACAACAGCGTGTCCATCCCCACCAGCAGTGCCACCAGCGCCAACCTGCCGCTGACCGACCTGGTGACCATCACCCGCGCCGAATACAGCCTGTCCAAGGCCGAGCTGACCTTGGTCGCTGCCACCAGCGACGAAACCACGCCCCCGACCCTTACCGCCCGCACCGGCAACGGCGCGCTGATCGGCGACCTCGGTGGCGAAGGTGCGGTGAAGTCACTCACCCGTGGGCTTTCGCCCCTTCCGCCGGCCACGGTGCAGGTCACCAGCGCCCATGGCGGCAGCGACAGCGAAGACGTGGTGCTGGTGCCATGAACAGACAAAGGCCCCGCCTTCAAGGAGGCAGCATGAATACTTGGCCACGCCGCGCGCTGTACGCAGCCGGGCTTTCCCTTACCCTCTCCGGCGCGGCCTGGGCCACGCTCACCGAGGTCGACCCAGGCCCCTACACCCTTGCCACCGGTGGCTACCCAATGTGGTACAAGGACGCCAGCGGCCTGTCCCTGGAGCTGTGCCAGTCGCGCGCCACCAGCTCGCGGGCACCCGGCGCGCCAGGTGCTCCGGCCTACATGTGCACCCTCCTGCCAGAACCTGGTGTCTACGACGACACTTTGCCGCTGGTGTTCCCGGACAACTGGCCACCGGAGATGTTCTGGTTCCTGGCCGAGACCGATATCCCTGCAGTCGGCAACAGCGGCTATGAGCTGGAAGTCTATGTCGCCGGTATCGAGGCCGCGTTCGCCGCCGAGAACCCGGTCGATGGCGACCAGCAGAGTTTCGCCCGTATCCGTATCCGCGCTTCGGTCCCTACCGCCGGTACCTACACCATCACCCACCCGTATGGCGTCGAAACAGTCGTGGTCAACACCCCTGGCCGTCGGGCGATCAACATCACCCGCGATATCGGCATCGGTGCGCCAGGCGACTTCAGCGGAGCCTTGCGAGGCGATGTCGGGCCGTTCCTGCGCAACGCCAGCGGTGCGCTGTATACCGAGATCAACCCGGACACCGGCGCGCTCGAATCCTTCGTCGGCGATCCGAACATCTCCCAGGAGGTCATCGGCAGCCCGTTCGACACCAACTTCGTGCGCATCGAAGGCCCGGCCGGCACCATCCAGACCAATTCTTTCACCCTCTCCGGCAAGGTCCTCGACCCGCGGGCGCAGACACCTGCCACCCTGGAGCGCGCCACCTACCAGCGCAACGGCAATGGCACCCGCGTCGAAGTTTTCGCCAAGGCCCCGGGCGATGCCAGCGTATGCATGCGCTTTGGCCTGGCGCTGGTCGGCTCGCCGGCCACGCCCTGCCAGTTCGACCTGTTGGCCGATAACAACGGCCTGTTCTTCAGCCACCAGCTGAACCAGGAAGCACCGCCCTCGGTGGTGGTGGTGACCGCGACCAGCCCGGCCCCGGACACCCGGCCAACAGCCTTGTCGAGCAAGCTCACCGACGTGGTCAAGGTCAACACCGCGCGCTACGAGTGGGCGAACAAACGCCTGGTGATCGAGGCCAGCTCCAGCGACGAAGTGCAAGTGCCCGACCTGGTTGCGCAGGGCTATGGCCGCCTGTCCAAGGGCGGCATCGTGCAGACCCTGACGGTCAATGACCTGCCCCAACCGCCCGCCAGCGTCACGGTGAAGTCCGCCGCCGGTGGCAGCGATGTCGAGCCGGTGGTGGTGGTCGGCAATGCCCCGGTCGCGGCCGAGAACCAGCCACCACTGGCCCAGGCCGATGTCGCCAGCACCAGTGTCGGCGTCCCCATCACCCTTAGCCTGCTGGAGAACGACAGCGACCCGGACGGCAACGTGCCGCTGGTCATCGCCGACCTTACCCAGCCCGGCACCGGCCTCGGCTCGGTCGTGACCAACGGCAGCACGGCGGTCACCTATACCCCGCCATCCGGCGCTACGACTGCCTTCACCGCCACGTTCAGCTACCGCGCCCAGGATGCCAAGGGCCTGAAGTCGGAACCGGCCACGGTGACTGTCAACGTCGCCCCCAACCAGGCGCCAACCGCTGTCGCGGACAGCGCAGCGACCCTGGGCGTGCCACTGACCATCAACGTGCTCGCCAACGACACCGACCCGGAGAACAACCTGCCGCTGGCCGTGGCCAGTGTCGGCCAGCCACCTGCAGGCCAAGGTACGGTCAGCACCGATGGCAGTACCGTCACCTATACGCCCCCGGCCACGGTCACCGCGCCTTTCACCACCACGTTCACCTACGTGGCGCGTGATGCCCTGGGCGCCTTGTCCGGTAACGGCACGGTCACCGTGCAGGTGTCGCCACGCCCGGCCCAGGAAACCTTCACGGTGACCACCGCGACAGTCACGGCGCGTTCCAACAACCGTTTCAACTGGGATTTCGGCGGCACGTCCTCGGTGACTACCGGCAATACCGTCACGGTGCAAGTGACCACGCCAAACGGCCTGGTGACCCTTGGCAGCGTGCCTGTACCGCTGACCGGACGCTGGCGCCTGATCGTGAGCAACAGCACCACCATCGTGCCATCGGCCAACCCGACGGCGACCATCACCACCAGCCAGGGCACCACGCGTACCGTGCCGGTGGTCGTGCAGTAGCCCAGGGAGGACGCCATGAAACCCCTGAACCCCTTGCTGCTCTGCCTGGCCCTGGCGGGCCAGGCCCTTCAGCCCGGCTGGGCCGAAGACCTGATGGACAACGCCGACCTTGCGGTCGGCAGCGACCTCGGCGAACCGGTGATCGTGCGCCTGCTGCCGGCCGGCGCTGGCCAGGTGGCGGTGATCGAGCAGCAGGGGTCGGGCAATCGTGCCGCCCTCGACCAGAACGGCCAGGCCCTGCTGGGCCGCATCGTCCAGGCCGGGGGTGCGCAGGAGGCGTACATCCTGCAGGAAGGCAACGACCTGATGGCCTCGATCGTCCAGCAGGGCCAAGGCAACAACGCTGCGATCCGCCAGAGCGGCAGCAACAACAGCGCGTCGATCGAACAGATCGGCAACTACAACAACGCCAGCATCGAGCAACGAGGCACGGGGCTGACCAGCGCCGTGACTCAGGCCGGCAACGGCCAATACGTTCAGATCACCCAATACCGATAGACCTGGAGGCACCACCATGTTCAAGCTCGCTCCCTTAAGCGCCGCCATTGTCCTGGCGGTCGCCGGCCAGGCCATGGCCACCGACAGCGTCTCGGAACAGTCCCAGCAGGGCACCGAGAACATCGCCGAAGTGCTGCAGAACCTGGCACCGAACGCCACGATCATCCAGGACCAGACGGGTCTGGGCCACAACCACATGGCGGTGCAAGACACCAGCACCAGCCAGATCGAGCAAACCGCCACCGGCTCCTACAACGCCGGCTACGGCGACCAGATCTTCGAGAACGGCAGCACGCTGACCCAGAAGTCCGGCGGCAGCGGCAACGACAACTTCGCCAGCCAGTCCCTGGGTAGCGAAAACCAGTCGCTGCAGATCCAGCAAGGCAGCGAGAACCGCTCCCAGGTGTTCCAGGACTCGCAAATGGGCAGCAAGGCCACCACCGAGCAACAAGGCAGCGGTAACGATGCAGTGGTCGAACAGCTGTTCGGCGGAACCAACAACCGCAGCCTCATCAGGCAAGAGGGGACCGGCAACACCGCCGCCGCCGAACATCTGTTCCATGAAAATGGCGATATCAAGATCCAGCAGGCCGGCACCGGTAGCTGGGCCTACGGTGACCAGCGCGACGGCCTGGGGGGAACCCTGGAAATCCAGCAGGTCGGTACCGGCCACTCCGTAGAGGTGTGGCAGGACACCCAGATCGCCAGCCAGGCCAGCGTGTACCAGCAAGGCCAGCTCAACGAAGGCTACATCGACCAGAGCTTCGGCCAAGGTAACAGCGCGAGCCTGTCCCAGAGCGGCCAGCGCAACGCCAGCTGGTCGGACCAGTTCGAGACCAACCAGTCGGTCACCAGCATCACCCAGAACGGCAATGACAACCTGCACTTCACCTACCAGAACGGCGACAACCACAGCCTGGTCATCAGTACCACTGGCAATGGCAACAAGATCCAGGCCAGCAACTGGAAAGGCGACCGCGAAGGCGGCCAGTTCGGTGTCGGCCAGAAAGCCCAGATCACGCAGAACGGTGTCGCCAACACAGTGAACATCACCCAGAACGGCCTGCAGCAGTTGGCCAAGCTTGGCCAGAAAGGCACCGGCAACACCATGCTGACGAATCAGGCCGACAACAACAATGAGCTGTACTTCGAGCAGAACGGCACCGACAACCTGTTGATCGCCGACCAGCGCGACAACGGCAACTACGCCGCCGGCCTGAGCACAGGTACCGGCAATACCGTTACCCTCGACCAGTCCGGCCAGTACAACCAGAGCTACACCTACCAGCTGTACGGTAGCGGCAACGAAGCCACCATCAAGCAGGTCGACAGCGCCAACGTCGCCTATGTGACACAGGGAGGCACCAACAACCAGGCCTTCGTGGACCAGAGCAGCATGAACCAGAGCGCCACCATCACCCAGTACGGCACCGCCAACCTGGCCACCGTCACCCAGCAATAACCCCCTTCCCCTTGGACCGCGGTGTTCCCTCTCCCTGGCGCCGCGGTTCCTTTTTCCAGCGATTGGGCCGACAGGCGCAACGACGCTACAATGGCCGCACACCCAATCGACGCAGCCACTATGATCCAGTCCGACCTCGACCTGTTCGGCCCCCAGCCGCAGCGCCTGGCCAGCCATACCGTGCTGTTGCCCGGCTTCGCCCTGGCCGAGGTCGAGACGCTGCTCGATGCCCTGCGCCCGGTGCTGCGCGCCGCGCCCTTCAGGCACATGCGCACCCCTGGCGGCCTGCACATGGCCGTGGCCCTGACCAATTGCGGTGCCCAGGGCTGGGTCAGCGACGAACAAGGCTATCGCTACAGCCCTACCGACCCCAGGACTGGCAAGCCGTGGCCGGCGATGCCCCAGGTGCTGCTCGAGCTCGCGGCACGTGCCGCCGATGCAGCCGGTTTCGAGGGGTTCGTGCCCGATGCCTGCCTGATCAACCATTACCTGCCCGGCACCCGCCTGACCCTGCACCAGGACCGTGACGAGCGCGACTTCGGCCAGCCGATCGTGTCGCTGTCCCTAGGCTTGCCAGCGGTGTTCCTGTTTGGCGGGCTGCACCGTTCGGACCAGACCCAACGGATACCCTTGAGCCATGGCGATGTGCTGGTGTGGGGTGGCGAGGATCGCCTGCGGTATCACGGGGTGATGCCGATCAAGCCTGGCGTGCACCCGAGGATGGGAGAGCGGCGGATCAACCTTACATTGCGCAAGGCCAGGTAACGCAGTCGCGGCACAAGCCGAGCTCCAAACGCTGTAGGAGCGGGCTTGTCCCGCGATTGGGCCGGCCCAGCCACCGCGGTTGTATGGCAAGGGCTTCGCCCTTGATCGCGGGACAAGCCCGCTCCCACAGGCCTCGTCAAATCAATGAGTTATGCGTTGTTCTATGAGAGCGGGCGACAGCCTGCGATGGGCTGCAAAGCAGCCCCAAGCCTTCAAACAGTGGGCCCCTCCAGGCTCAAGGGGCCGCTTTGCGGCCCATCGCAGGCTGTCGCCAGCTTCAACAAGCTCCTGCACAATCAGACAGCAGTGCCCTACTGCTGCTGGTACTGGCTCAGGTACTTGTCCAGCACCGCCTTGTCGCCGCTGCCATCGCCCGCCACCTGCCACAGTCGGCGCTCGATGCCCTGGGCCAGCAGGTGGCCTACCGCCGCCTCGATGGCCGAAAGCACGCACAGCTGGGCCGGCTCGTTGGTGGTGTAGCCGACCTCGGCCTCCAACAGCTTCTTGAATTCGATGAACTTGAACACCCCGGCACTGCGCCCGACCGAATAGATGGTCTTGCTGGTCATCACGTTGGCCAGCACCTGGCCGCTGCGCACGTCCACCGCCCGCAGGTTGACGGTGACCTGGTCGACCCGGTACTCACGGGAGATGTCGATACCCAGGTAGCGGGCACCCTCGCCGCCGCTGCGTACGTTGGTGTCATAGGCGATGATGCCGCCCTCGAGCATCAGGTTGGCCGCCTGCAGGGGCGGCAGTTCGCCCTGGATGTTCAGCGGCACGTCCGGCTTCTTCTGCGAGGCGCGGATGATCTTGCGTTCGGTCAGCAGGTTCTGCAGCCCCTCGCGTTCGAGCACCACGAACCAGCCACTGGCATTGAGCGCATCCATCAGCATGCTGGCCGCCCCCTGGGTGACGCTGGTGGAGAACGAGCTGGCCGGGGTCGGCTTGTACTGGCCGGTCTGGTCGCGGAAGCCGTAGACCACCGCCATCAGCCTGCCCTTGGGCCGCGGCATGTTGATCAGGTCGTAGTAGGTCGAGGCGCGCGGCGTCAGGGTCGGGATCGCCCCGTCCTGTTCGGCGGGCATGGGCTCGCGCAGGCCGCAGCCTTGCAAGGTGGCGAGGATCAGCAGTGTGCTCAGCAGGCGTTTCATGGTCGTTCTCCCCTATCGGCCTTCCCTCTCAGGGGTTCAGGCCACTGACCTCGATGATCGAGACTTCCCCTGTCGCACGGTCGGTGACCTTGATGCTCAGGGCCCCGGAATCGTCGATCACGTCGATCAGGAACGAGTCCGTGGACATGCTGCCGGTGGTGCCGTTGCTGATGTTGTCCAGCAACTGCGAAAGCAACCGCGATTCGAGCTGGTTGCTGAAGCGCTCCAGGGCCGAGGTACCGGCGAAGGCCGAGGCGCGGTCCTTGAGGTCCGGGTCGTCGTGGTCGTTCTGCGCCTGGGCGTTATTGAGCAACCAGGTGCCGTTGAGCGGGTTGCCGCCGAACGCCGGGTTGACCGGGGTATACACCAGCTCCGTGGCCTGGATGGGGCCGACGAAGGCGCCGGCCAGCAGGCAGACGGCGATACAACGGGGTATGCGGTTGTTCATAGCTCGTCCCTCTCCAGATCAGTGGTGTCCTGCAGCAGGCGTTGCAGCTTGCGCTGGATGATCTGCTGCTTGACCAGGTCCGCCGCCGCGACGGCCTCGTCTTTGAGTTGCGTGGTGTTGGGCGGCAGGAAGCGCCGGTACAGCACCTCGCGTTCGTACTCCACCGTCACCAGGCTGCCCCAACGGGCGTCGGGGCGTTCGCGCACCACCAGGTTGAAGTCCAGGCGGCTCGTGGCGCGCAGGCGGTCGGTGAAGTCGTTGTAGAAGTCGTGGCCAATGTGCGAAATGGTGTTGTCGACGATGAAACCCATCATTTCGTCCTCGGCGCCGGCCCGGGCCTGCGTGGGCATCCAGGCGGCCAACAGCAGGCACAGGCAACACAGGGTGGCGCGCGCGTTCATGGCGTGTCCCCTGGGCCGGTGTGGGTGCGGGCGCCACCGCCGGCCTCGGCGAAGGGCTGCTCGGCGACGAACTGCCAGTCGCTGTAGTGCTCCAGCCCTTCGAAGCCGGACCACTGGGCCTCGAAGCCGCTGCGCTTGAGCGGCGCGGCATCGGAGCTGCTGTAGACGCCGGTGATGCGGCCATCCACCGAGCGCAGCAGCCCCCATTCCTGGCCGTTGGTGACCGGGTCCGGGTAGAGCCTGCGGATGTGCCGCTGTGGCGATGGGAAGCGGTTGTCCTCGAGCAGGTCCTCCAGGGCCTGGGGGTACTGGGCCAGGCCTGGCGAAGCGCGGTAGTAGCTGCGCAGGGCCTGGGCATACTGCCCACCGACCCACAGCAGTTGGCGCTCACGTTCGCGCTGGGCGTTGGTGGCCCACAGGGTCCCGGTGGCGGCCAGGGCCATGCTGCTGACCGCGATCAGGAACAGCACGCCCAGGTAGGTGAAGCCCGCGCAGGCCTTACCATTCAGCATAGAGGCTGCCATCACGCGCCCTCCCTGTGGCACCGCTCTTGATATCGGCCACGCCGCCGCTGACCCCTTCCGGTGGCGGCACCAGCTTCCAGGCATCGCTGCGCTCGGTGAGCGGATCGACCGGGGTGTTGCGCAGGTAGCGTTGTTCGACCAATTGCTCCAGCGACTCGGGGTAGCGGCCGGTGTCGCCGTAGTAGTGGTCCAGGGCCTCGCGCAGCACCGCCAGGCTCTGGCGCAGGGTCGCCTCGCGGGAGGCCTCCAGGCTGTTGAAGTAGCGCGGCATGGCGATGGTCATCAGGGTGGCGATGATTGCCATGACCACCAGCAGCTCGATCAGGGTGAAACCGCGGTTGCGTTTCATGGCCGTCACCATTGCCCGTAGGGGATGCCGTTCAGGCCATTGCCGCTGGCCTTGGAGTACACGTCGAAGACGTCGCGGCCTTCGCGTGGGTTGTCGGCGCTGCTGTCATAGGCGCGCAGGCCCCAGCCGCCTTCGTCCTCATGCTTGGCCGCCACCAGCGGGTCGTGAGGGATGCGGCGCAGGAAGTAGAACTTGGCACCCTTGGCGCTGCGCACATCGCGTACGCCTTCGACCAGCACCTGCAGGCTCGGCGGGTAGCCGCTGCTGTCCAGGCGCTTCTCGATGTAGCCGGCGTCGAAGGCGCGCTTGTAGGCGTCGATGGCATCGCGGATCTGGTACAGCGCCTCGCGCAGTTGCTGCTCCTTGCCGCGACGAACCACGGTCTCGGTCAGGGGCGCGGCCATGGTCGCCAGCAGCCCGAGCAGCGCCAGGGTCAGCACCACCTCGATCAGGCTGAAGCCTTGCTGTTGGCGTTTCATGGCAGCGGGTCCGCTTGGCGGTTGATGGCGGTCGGCACAGTGGCCACGGTGCCTTGCGATTGCGAAGCGTCCGGCTGCGAGGTTTCAGGCTGCGCCAGCGGTGCCATCATCTGCTGGCGCACCTGCAGGCTCGACTCTGTGCCGGTGGCGAACTCCATGTCCGACGGGCTCTGGTACGGCAGGTTGCGCACGATGCGCGGGGTGATCGCCAGCACCAGCTCGGACTTGCTCTTGTCGTCGCGGTTGCTGCCGAACAGCCGGCCCAGGCCGGGGATGTCGCCAAGGCCCGGGATTTTGTTGCCGCTGGAAGTCAGGTCGTTGCGTACCAGGCCCGCCAGCACCTGGGTCTCGCCATCGTGCAGGCGCAGGCTGGTCTGGGCGTTGCGGGTGTCGACCTGCACCGGGATGGTGCCCTGGCGGGTCGGCTCCAGGGGGGTGGCGTTGCTCACTTCCAGCGCCACCTTGATCGCCACTTCGTTGTTCAGGTGCACGGTGGGCTGCACTTCGAGCTTCAGGCCCACGTCCAGGTAGGTGACACTCTCGGTGATCACCGGGCCCTGGGTGGAAGGCACGGAGGTGGCACTGATGATCGGCACCCGCTGGCCGATATGGATGCGTGCCTGCTCGCGGTTGCTGACGCGGATCACCGGGCTCGCCAGGGTGTTGATGTCCTTGTCGGAGGCGTTGATCTTGGCCTGGGGCGCCGGGGCGATGCTGATGCGGCTGGAGTCGATGCCGCGCAGCTGGTCGAGCACGCTGACCGGGTTGCCTTCGTCATTGAGCACGCCAAAAGTGTTGGGCCATTGCAGCCCGAGGTCGAGGATGCGCGAACGGGCCACCTCCATCACCTCCACTTCCAGCACCACTTCCGGGTTGGACTGGTCCTGGGACTGCAGCAGCTTCTCGGCCATGCGCACAGCATCGGGGGTGTCGCGCATGGTGAGGGTGTTGAGGCGCTCGTCGACGAACACGTCGCGGGTCTTGAGCATGGTCTTGACCATGTTCAGCGCGGTATTGGCATCGATGCTGGTCAGGTAGAAGGTGCGCATGACCAGTTCCTGGTAGTCCTTGGTCTTCTGCGGCGAGTCGGGGTAGATCAGCAGGGTGTTGTCGTTGACGATCTTCTGGTGCAGTTGGTTCTGCTCCAGCAGCAGGGCCACGGCATCTTCGATGCGCACGTCGCGCACGAAGATGGTGGCTTTCATGTCCGGGCGCAGGTCCTTGTCGAAGATGAAGTTGATCCCGGCGACCTGGGCCAGGACCTCGAAGATGGTCTTGAGGTTGGCATCGCGAAACTCCAGGGTCACCGGCCGTTCCAGCTTGCTGCGCAATTGCGGGTAAGGCTGGGCGGTGCGTGCCTGGACGTTCTCGATGTCGCTGCGCAGGGCGATGCCCTTCTGGTTCTGCGGGTCCAGGCGCAGCACTTCGCGCATGTAGCGCTCGGCGCCGAACAGGTCGCCCTGGCGCAGCGCAGCCTGGCCCATGGCCACGCGCTCGTCGAGGTTACGTACCAGCTCCAGTTGGCGGATGCCCTCCTGGGCGCGGCGGTTGTTCGGCTCGATGGTCAAGATCCGGCCGTAGCCCATGCGCGCACTGG
Organism: Pseudomonas sp. p1(2021b); assembly: GCF_020151015.1. Lineage (NCBI taxonomy): Bacteria > Pseudomonadati > Pseudomonadota > Gammaproteobacteria > Pseudomonadales > Pseudomonadaceae > Pseudomonas > Pseudomonas sp. p1(2021b). Next base: position 2,476,594 of record NZ_CP083746.1, on the reverse strand, counting down.
CGAAATCGTGGCGGATACGGTCGCTGTCGGCCTGGGTCAGCAAGGCTTCCACCGCCTGCTGGCGCCCATGGGCCAGGGCGATGTTCAGCTCGGTATCACGCGGGTCCTCGCGCAACGCCTCCTCCAGCATGGCGATACCTGCCTCGTACTGCCCTTCTTTCATCAAATCCGCGCTGTCCTGGCGCGTGGCATTCGAGCCGCAGCCGGCCAGGGCCGCGCATAGGGCCAGAAGCATGAACGGAGCAGGCTTGCACAACTTCGACGGCTTCATGGTGCGCTCCCGACAGACAGGGTCTGTGACTGGTGCAGTGGCAGGTAGACCAGGTCCAGCTCGGTGGCCGAGACCCGATCGAGGCGGTAGGTTTGGTCGATCACATCGCCCTGGCGTACGACGTAGAGCTTCTCGCCACTCTGCAGAAACACCTGCAGGTCGTCGCGGTCACCCAGGCGACCGATGAACTGGAACGGCAACACCGGGGCGGTGGGCGCAGCCGGTGCCACGGGGGCGGTGGCTGCAGGTTGCTCGGTGACGGTGGCCAAGGTCTTGGCCGGTGTCCATTGCTGGGGTGGGAACAGGTCCCTTGAGGGCTGGGCTGGCTTCATCGCCGGCAAGCCGGCTCCCACCTGGCTGGCTGCGCTTTGCAGTTGGGTGGGCACCGGCTTGCCGGCGATCGGAGCCACCTCATCCTGCTGCCCGAACCAGTGCCCGGGGGCCCAGGCCAAGGCGCCTGAAAGCCCGAGGAAACCCGCCCACATCACCGCGCGCTGAATGTTCATCACGACCTCGACAGGTAAAGGGTCATGCGCAGGCGACCATTGAGCTCACGGTCACCGATGCGCTTGCGCTGCAGCTCCAGGTCTTCGAGCACCAGGGTCGGCAGCTGGCCGAGCAGTGCCTGGAGGAAGCCGCGGATCTGCGGGTAGCTGCCTCGAACCGGCAGCACGATCTGGTAGCGCGCCAGCTGGGTCTTGGGGTCCACACCCAGGGCGTACTCGCCACGGGCCAGGCTGATGCGTTCGGCACTGGCCAGGTGATACAGGCGCTCGATCAGTTCGCTGGCCTGGGGTTGCCCGGGCAGCTGCTGGCGCAGGCTGTCGAGGGCTTGCTGCTCGGGCTTGGCGGCCACCTTCAGCTCGCCGCGCTTGACGCGCTGCAGCTGGACGCTGGCGTCAGCCTCGCTGGCGCGCAGTTCACGCACCGCCTGCCACTGCGGCAGGACCCAGGCGAAACCGACCAGCACGGCCAGGACCGCCGTCAACAGCGCGGCACCACCGACACGGCCCAGGCGGGCCAGGTGTTCATGAAGGATCAGGCTAGGGACGCGCATGGCCGGTCTCCCAGGTGGCGGTCAGGTTGAAGCGCACCGGGTGCTCGGGCTGGCCGGACACCACCTCGTGGTTGAGCAGCGAGACATCGCGTAGCGCCTCGCTGCGCTCCAGGCGCTGGTGGTACTGCAGCATGGCTTCCAGGTTGCGGGCCTCGGCAGCGATGCGCACTTGGCCCTTGCGTGCATCGGGGGTCAGCGTCAGCAGCGCCACGTCTTCCTGGGGCTGGGCCTCGAGCATGGCGAACAGTTGCTGCCAGGGGCGCTGCAGCTGTTGCGAGACGCTGCGCATCTGCGCCAGCTGCTCGGCCTGCTCGCGGCTGGCGGTGCTGCCCTGCGACGCGCTGTCCTGCGGGCGGCGGCCCAGTTGCTGTTCGAGCCGGTGGACCCGTCCTTCCAGGTCCTGCCGTTCACCTTCGAGCTGCTGTTGAACCAGCAGCAGAGCGGCCAGTACGGTGCATCCCAGGGCCAGTGATGCCCAGGCCATCGGGCTGCTGCGGGGGGGCTGGAATTCCAGGTCGAGGCGGCGCATGTCAGGCCACCGCCCGCCACATGGCGCACAATGGATCGTTCTCGGCGGCCGGCTGGCACAGCTGTACCGCTGCCAGCTGCGGCACGTCACCCCGGCCAGGCGCATGCAGGTACACCCGTGGCAGGTGTTCGCCATACAGCTCGCAGGTGCGTTCGATCAATGCCTGCAAGGCCTGGTCGCTGTCGGCGCAGCCTTGGCTCAGCACCTGCTGCCAGGCCCCGCCGGCGGCCAGCAGCAACACGCTGCGCCGGGGCTCAGCCAGGACGAAGAGGAAGTCGCCCTCCTCCAGCTGCGCCGAACAGCTGTTGTAGGCGGCCATCAGGTACGGCTGCACCGAGCGCAGGACCAGGCGGTTTTCCCGGCCCAGCGTCTTGAGTGCCTGCAGCAGTGCCTCGGGCAGCGCTGTGGCGATGCGCGCGGTACCGGCCGCTTCCGGCGAAAGGACGATACGCCAGTCATCCAGCGGCTGGCCGTAGAGGTTCTCGAAGCAGGCCCGGGCATAGGCATCCAGCTCGCGCGGATGGCCGATGGCATCGCTCCAGGGCACCAGGCAAAAGCGGCTGTAGCGGGCCGACAGCAGTACCTGCAGCCGGGCACCACGGGTCGCATGCTCGGCCAGCAGTTCGGCCAGGGCGGCGATGGCCGGCGCCCAGGCCGGTTGTCCGACGTCGCAGGCGAGTGCGCGGCTGCCCAGCCACTGATGTTGGTTGGCGTGCCAGCGACCCAGGCCGACACCTTCGGCGCCGAGCACGGCGCAATAGCGATCAGGCGATAAATGTGACACGGTTGATCTCCTCAAGCGTGGTACGGCCCTCGCGGACCAGGTCCAGGGCAGATGCGCGCAGCAGCCGCAAGCCGCGCTGGCAGGCCAGCGCCTTGATCTGCGACAGGGGGCGGCGCTCGATGATCATCTGCCGCAGGTCGTCATCCAGGTGCAGCAGTTCGGCAATGGCGCTGCGCCCGCGGTAGCCACTGCCGCGGCACTGGCCACAGCCTTGGGCGCGGATGAAGGTCCAGCCGGCGACGCCTTCGCGGGTCAGGCCCGAGGCGGCCAGGGTCTCGTCGTCCGGCTCGGCGCGCACCGCGCAATGCGGGCAGGCCAGGCGGATCAGGCGCTGGGCCAGCACAGCATTGAGCGCCGAGACGAAGCTGTAGGGGTCGACCTGCATCTGACTGAAGCGGCCGATCACATCAAAGACGTTGTTGGCGTGGATAGTGGTGAACACCAGGTGCCCGGTCAGGGCCGACTGCACCGCGATCTGTGCGGTGTCCGGGTCACGGATCTCGCCCACCAGGATCTTGTCCGGGTCGTGGCGCAGGATCGAACGCAGGCCACGGGCGAAGGTCAGGCCCTTCTTCTCGTTGACCGGGATCTGCAACACGCCGGGCAACTGGTACTCCACCGGGTCCTCGATGGTGATGATCTTGTCCACGCCGTGGTTGATCTCGCTGATCATGGCGTAGAGGGTGGTGGTCTTGCCGCTGCCGGTGGGGCCGGTGACCAGGATCATCCCGTAAGGTTCGGCGGCCAGCCGGCGCAGGGCCTGCAGGGTGTGTTCGGCAAAACCCAGGGCCTGCAGCTGCACGCCGCTGACCCGATCGGACAGGTCTTGCTTGTCGAGCACCCGCAGCACCGCGTCCTCACCGAAGATGCTCGGCATGATCGAGACGCGGAAGTCGATCTGGCGATCGCCCACGGCCACCTTGAAGCGGCCGTCCTGGGGCACGCGCTTCTCGCCGATGTCCAGTTCGGCCATGACCTTGATGCGCGAGATCACCTGCTCGGCGAATGCACTGCCGCTGGCCTTGCCGGCGCCGTTGAGCACGCCGTCGATGCGGTACTTGATGGTCAGGCCCTGGCCGGTCATGCCCAGGTGGATGTCACTGGCATGTTGCTTGAGGGCGTCGTAGAGGGTCGAGTTGACCAGCTTGACCACCTTGCTCTGGTCTTCGCTGATGCTGGCCAGCGACAGGCGTTGCAGTGGGTCGGCCTCGGTGCCTGGCTCGGCGTCGTGCTCCAGGGCGTCCACGGCATGGAAGCTCTCTTCCTGGCGGGCCAGGAAGGTAGCGATGTCGGCAGCATGGGCCAGGTACAGCGGCGCCCCTTGCAGGCAGTCGTCGATCCAGGCCAGGCGGGCGTGGTCGAAGGGGTCGGCGAACACGCCGATGACCTCGCCCTGGTGCTGCACCAGGGCGAACTCGCGTTTCAGGCACTGGGCCAGGCTGACCCGTTCGAACAGTGGGGTACTGGCCAGCAGCGCCTGGCTGTCGAGCACCGGGTAGTGCAAGGTGGCGCCCAAGCGCCGGGTGAAACTGGCCGGCTCGTCGCAGGCCAGGCGGGCCAGGCAGTCGAGCAGGCGCTCGTCACCTGCCAGCAGGCGGGCCTGGGCCATGAGTTCACGGGAGTAGGCGGCAGGCTCACGTGCGTTCTCGACAGTATCGAATGCTTCTGACATGACCTGCGACTCCGCTCAGGGCGCGTCGCAGGCTGGCTCGGGGGATACCGGGGTGGCCGCGGGCGCCGCTATTCCCCCGTGAGCAGTTCGTCGTCAGGTGTGGGAGGCTTGGCGCCGTTGCGTCGGCGGTCGGCCAGTACCCAGCTGCCATCGTACAGCTGCAAGGGGAACGTCTGGTTCCTGTTCTGGCGTCGTTCGACGAAACCCTCGGCCTGTTGCCCCGCTGCCTGAGGCTGGCGATCCGTGCCGGTCAGGTCGGATACCGCGCGGGCCAGTTCCAGCAACGGGAACGGCTTGAACAGGACATGGGTTACGCCAAGTGTGGCGGCCCGCTCACGGACCTCGGCGGTCGGGTGGGCGGTGATCAGCACGAAATGGCATGGCCTGCTCTTGCGCACGGTCTCCAGGACCTGGAACCCCTCCATGTCGGGCAAGCGGTAATCCAGCACGATCACGTCCGGTGCCAGGCTTTGAGCCTGGGCGATGCCACTGGCACCGTCGTGGGCGACATGGACCTCCAGGCCTTGCGTCTGCAGGTAGGCCTGCAGGTTCTGCGCAAGGGTCTGCTCGTCATCGACTACCAATACTGTGTTCACCAAGGTCGACTCCCAAGAACTGCCCGGTTACCCGGTCTCTGGAGTTCAGCCTTGTACAGGCTTGAGCATCCTTCGTGCCAGGCGTGAATAGTCATGTCGCACCACTGTAAGTCGTTGATTCCATTACGCCACCCGACGGGTGCCAGCAGGCTCTCCCCAAATACGGGGAAACTGATGGCATTTGGCCCCCTGCGTTATTCCCCAGGAGTGGGGAAAAGGCAACGCCAGGTGTATCAGTCATCCGCTCGTTCAACCTCCGCCCCTTCGCGCAGGCGCTGGCGCACCGATTGGCGTGCCTGGGCCTGCAACTGCCCGACGAGCGCAGCCCTGGCCCAAGCCAGGCCCTGCTCACGTTCGACCGGGATTTCACGCGTTTGGTTCTGCATCCCTTGCATACTTTCCTTGTTGGCTTGATAGAAGGCCTCGACCTGCGCCTCGGTGGGCGCGTCGATGGCCGTGAGCTGGGCGTACACCTGTTGCGCGGCCATCTCGTGACGAGTGTAGTCGGCGTACCCGGCCCTATCGAAGCCGGCATCGGCCAGACGGCGTTCGAACACCGCTGGGTTGCCGAAGGCCTGTTCGACTTCGCCGACCCGCGCCGAGACGGCTTCGTCACTGACCACGATGCCACGACGCTGGGCTTCCTGCCACAACAGTTCCTTGTCGATCAGCTCGTCCAGGGCCTGGTCGCGCAGGCGCTTGTACAAGCTCGGGCTGCGGATGCTGGTCAGCGCCCGCCCCTGGTCCTGGAGGTACTCGGCGAAGTAGCGCTCCAGGCGCGTGACACTGATTTCCACGCCATTGACCCGCGCCGCGGCGAGGTCCGCCTGGCTGACCGGGGCCAGGCCCAGCAGCAGGCACAGCAAGAGGATTCGCATGGCAACCTCCGTCAAGGTGTGTCCGGCATCGCGCGATACGCCGCCGCGGTATGGAACTGTGGCCCGGGCAGCGTCACTTGCACCACATGGGCCCCGACCAGGCCCTGGCGCTGCCCCGGGCCGAAACCCAAGGCCGGGGTCAGGCCGGTCTCGACGTCATGCAGCCCTTCCAGGGCCTGCACCAGCTGTTCGCGGCTGGCGTCGCGGCCCACCTGCCTGAGGGCCTCGGTCATCAGCACCAGGGCGCACCGGGTACTGACCTGCAACGACGCCTGGCGGCCGTCCAGGCCTTGGCGCTCACGCAGCCCGGCCAGGGTGGCGAGCCCTTGTGGCGTCCAGTCCGCCGGGACGAAGGGATAGGCCAGGAACACGCGCTGGGACCACTGCACCGGTAGGCTCGGCAAGGCGCCGGCCACCTGGCTTGAGGCGGCGAACAGGTAGGGGGTGCGCCCGGCCACCTGCAGTGCCGTCGCCAGCTCGGCAAACGCCTGGGCGCGGCCGAGGAAGACGATGCCCTGGCCCTGCACCGCCTGGCCAGCGAATGCCTGCACCGGGCCCGCTGCCCAGCCTACGGCCAGCAGGCGTTGGCGCACCGTTTGGGCGTTCGCGGCCTGCTCCGGGCCGGCATAGACCACCTGCAACCCTTCAGGCGGCAGGCCCAGGCCGGCCCTGGCATGCCCGGCCAGGCTCAGCATCTGCTCGGGCAGGCCAGGCAAGGGGTCGAAGATCTGGGGACTGGCTCCACTGCGGGGCGTGCTGCCGACCAGCGGCACGCCCCTTTGTTCAAGGGCTGCGGCCAGCTCGTCGTCGAGCATGGGGGCCAGCGGGCTGACCAGGGCGAAGACCTGTGCCTCGTCCAGCAGACTGCCCAGCGCCTGCCTGGCATCTTGCGGGGCGTTGCCGGGGTCGCGCACCACCAGTTCCAGACGCCGCCCATGAATACCGCCCTGCTGGTTGAGTTGCGCCAGGCCATCCTCCAGTACCGCGCGCACCACCCTGCCCGCCTCGGCCAGCGGCCCGCTGGCCGGTAGCAGGGTGCCCAGGCGCAGCACGTCCGGCTCGACGCCGGGGTCGCGTTCCTCGCCCAGGCGCTTGAGATAGGCCGTGAGGTTGCGCTGGTCGGCCAGGGTCAGTTCGAAGCGCGGCATGGCCGGGTCCAGGCGGTTGCCCGCCGGGTCCAGGCCCTGCTGGATGGCCCGGGCCAGGCTGGCCTCGGCATAGGCCGGGTAACGCCTGCCATTGGCCTGGCGCTCACCCTGCCCCAGGGCCAGGCGCTGCCAGTCCAGGCTCGGCGGGCGCACCCCACCCTCGGCGCGGCCACGCCCGTCATTGCCATGGCAGCTGGCACAAGGCAGCACACTCGCCGGCACGCTCATGTCGCTGGCACCTACCCGGGCCACCAATTGGGCGTCACTGCTCGACAGGCCTTCACGGTACAGGCGTTTGCCGGCCTGTTCCTGTTCGGTCAGGTCCAGGGCCACGGCTGCGCCGGACAGCAGCAACCCCAGGCACAAGGCCAGCCACGCCCCTGTAGGAGCGGCCCGGTGTCGCGAACCAGGCAACTGGGTTTTGCCCGGTTGACCAGAAGTGCGGGCTTTGCGGTCGCTTCGCGCCCGTTCGCGGCACAAGGCCGCTCCTACAAGGGATGTGTACAGGCTCATGACACTCACCGGCCTGCCAGGGGTTGGGCCAGCAGCTGCATGCGCTGAGCGATGGCTGCGGGCGGTGCATCGGGGCGGATCTTGCTCCAGCGCTTGCCGGCCACGTCGCCGGCGATCAGTTGGGTGGAATGTTGCTCGGGGCTGGGCAAGAACTGCCCCAGGCGGCCCAGCACCAAATCGACATTGGCCTTGTCACCGGTCAGGAACAGCCAGTTCGGCCCGTCCACGCCCTGTTTGCGGGCGAAGGCCTTGAGCGCGGCCGGCGTGTCGTTGAGCGGGTCGCTGCTGATGGAGACGAAGGTCACCTGGCGCGCCAGCTCCGGCCCCATGGCCTCGCGCACTTCGCGCAGTTTGCGGGTGATCAGCGGGCAGGCGTCGTTGCAGTGGGTGAAGATGACATTGAGCATCACCACCTTGTCCTTGAGCACATCGCTGTAGAAGCGCAGCTCGCGGCCGTCCTGGTCCTTGAGCACGGTGTCGGTGAACCAGACCTGCGCATCCCGGGTGCCGCCACCACTGACCATCGGCTGCGGCGCCGGTTGCGGGGTCGGCCCGGCCGGAGCATGGCCTTCGTGGGCCATGGCCACCGAGGCGAGGATCCACAGGCAGCCGACCAGGGTCAGCCAGTCGAGGCCGCGCATGCCGATCCGGCGGGTGTTGGTGGTGTTCATGGCTGTACCTCCTGCTGGCGATCCGGCCCGCCGGCGATGGCGGTACTCTTGGCGTGTACGCGACGGGCGCTGAGGCGGTTGATCTCGGCGATCAGCACGGCCGGGTCGGTGAAGCCGTAGTAGCGGGTCCAATGGCCGCTGCGCCCGTCACCCACCAGGATCAGCGGCGGGTGCTGGCTCAGGTCGGCGCTGAAGCTGCCCAGGCCCTTGAGGGTCTCGGTGATGGCGTAGGGCGAGCCGGTCAGCCAGCTCCAGCCCGGGCCATGCTGGAACGCCTTGGCATAGCCGAGCAGGCGCCTGGAGTCGTCGCGCTGCGGGTCGACGCTGATCGACACCAGCTGGATCTCCTCGCCGACCCGCCCGCCCAATTGCTGCTGGACCTTGGACATGATCGACGAGACCACCGGGCAGACCGTGGTGCAGCTGGTGTAGATGAACCCCATGACCACCAGGCGGTCGCCCACCAGGTCCTTCTCCAGGCGCACCGGCATGCCGTCCTGGTCGAGCAGCGAGACATCGGCAAAGCGCACACTGGCCTTCTCCTGGCGGGCCGCCGGCGGTTGCGGCGCATGGCCGCTGTGGTCATGCCCGGCATGGGCCAGGGCCAGTTGGCTGGCCATCAGCAGGCTCAGGGCGATCAGGTTGCAAGCAAGCTTGGCGTTCATCGCACACTCCTGGGGTTCCCTTGGGAAGCGGTAGAGGCTGCGGCCGGCAGGACACGCAGGCTGGTGTAGTTCTCTTCAGCGAAGGTGCGCCCAAGGGTCGGCGACTGCACATGCAGGTACCAGGCACCGGCCTCGGCCAGTTGCAGCGAGCCCTGGTACACGCCGTCGCCCACTTCTTCGAGCGGAAGGCTGCGAGGCATCGAGGACGGCGCCAGGAAGTAGCGCAGGCTCAGGTCACGCAGGCCCAGGCGCGGCTCGCCGTTGTCGTCGAGGATGCGCACCCGCGCGACGAATTCGCTGTGCTGCAAGGCCGGCTGGCCGTTGCCGAGGAAATGGGCGTGCACGCCCTTGCGCTTGGGTGCCTCCGGCGATGCCGCCACGCTGGTGCTGAAGCAGTGGATGATCTGCGGTTGGTTGAGCAGAAAGGCCACGTCGAAGCTGCCCGCCGCCGGCAGCTTCACCGTCGAGCCGTACACCCCAGGGGCCAGCTCGCGCAGGCTGCGGTCGATGACGATGGCGGCACGGGCCTGGTGGCCACGGTTGTTGTAGCCGGACATCGGCGCATTCATGCCTTCGGCATAGAAATAGGTGGTGTTGTCCACCGGGTTGACCACGAACACCGAATTGTCGTCGCGGGCCACCGACAGCCCTTGGGCCAGCGGCAGGTCGCCGGCCTGGCGGGGCGCCGCGGGGCCTGCCTCGAAGCCCTGGACGATCGGCTCGCGCCCTGCCCCGAGGCTCGACAGGTTGATCATGCTGACTTTCGGCGAGGCCAGGCCACGCACATAGGCATAGCCTTTGGTGAAGGTCAGCTGGTACGGCTCGGCCGCCACCGGGATCCGGTGGATCAACTGATCGTTGCTGGCATCGATCACCAGGGCCTGGTTCTCCAGGGTGTTGAGCACGACGCCGTAGCGGCCGTCGTCGCTGAACTGCATGGGCCCAAGGCCAGGCTCGGCCTTGACCGTATGGCGCAGCTGATGGCTGCTGGCGTCGATCACCCGGACCGTGCCCTCCTTGCCATCGGCCACGTAAACCGCCTGGGACAGTGCCGAATAGGCCACCGACAGCGGGTGCGGGCCGACCTGCAGGGTCTTGGCCAGGCGCATGTCGGCGGCGTCGATGATGCTCAAGGTGCCTGCGTCGCGGTTGCTGACGAAGGCATAGCGCGAGTCCTTGCTGAACGCGATCTCGTGGTGCCCGGAGCCGGTGATGAACGTCTTGAGCATGCCACGGCTGAGCACATCGATCACGGTGACCCCGCCCTTGGCCGGGTCAGCGCTGTTGTTGCCGACCCACAGCCGGCGCTGGTCCGGCTGCAGGGCCACACGCAGCGGCTGCTCGCCCGCGTCCAGGTTGGCCACGCGGGTGAAGGTCTCGGTGTCGATCACCGCCACCTGGCCCTGGTCAGGCATGGAGACGAACACCTGCTTGTCATCGCCGGTGGCCACCCAGTCCATGGGCCGGCCCGGCAGGTCGATGCGGGCCAGCGTGCTGGTCACCCCGCCCACCGAGACCGTGGGGTCGATCACCGTCAGGCTGGGGTCCTTGTTCAGCACCAGCAGGAAATAGCTGTTGAGGTCGAGCAAAGGGCGCGCGCCGATGCTGCTCTTGAGGAACAACGCCACCCGCGCCTTGCAGCTGCTGTCGCGGTCGCCGGCCGGGGCCGACTGTGCCGGGTCCAGCCAGGCCCCCGGGGCCATGCCCGAGAGCGGCTGGCCGCTGGCCTGGTCGCTGACCTTGAAGCGGATATTGGCGAAGCTGCCCTCGCGCAACGCGCCACCGTCCAGAGGCCGCGCCTCGAACTCCACGGTCACGCCATCGCGGCTGAGCCGGTGCAGGCCCTGCGGGTCCGCAGGCTCCTGCAGCAGCTCGCGGGGGTCGCACCAGAGCTTGTCGTAGGCAAGCCCCAGCCCGATCAGCGCCACCCCCAGCATCACCCCCAGGTACGCGGGACGATTCTTCTTGTTCATGCGCGCTCCCCCTTCTCTCATTGCGCCGGGGCGGTGGCCGGCGGCGCTTCGTTGGTGACCCGCAGGATGCCCCACAGCCCCGAGAGGTTGCCGTAGGCGCCGTAGTCGCGGAACAGGTAGTCCCCCGGCACGGCGTTGGCCCCACCGGCGCTGGGCAGCATGAAGCTGAAGTGCGCCGCCGGCAGCACGCTTTCCTGGGAGCCCACGTACATCGCCATCGGGTTGTAGCCAAAGCGCACCGAGCCGATGCCAGGCAGCCCCAGCGGGTAGCCATCGACGTCGCTCTTCTCGGCCTGGTAGGCATGCAGCGGCCACAGGTGCCCATCGAGCTGGTAGATCATGCCGCGGCTGCCACCGCTGGGCATGAGGATGTGGCTGCGCAGCGGCTGGCCAGGCTTGGCCCAGAGCACCGGGGTCTGCGGGTCGCCGCCGACCAGGTCGTTGCTGTAGGCCATGTGGGCATTGGGCACGTCACCGAAGCCCAGGCCTGCGGCGCGACCGAACGGCGAGTCGGGCGCCATGCCAAAGCGCAGCCACAACGGTTCGGTCTTGTAGTTGACCGCCATGTTGCCGTTGTCCTGCGGGTCGGCAGCCGCGCCGTTGCCCTCGGTATTGATGCCCTCCACCGGCCGGCCATCGGCCCAGCGCATGTTCAGTGCGCGTTGCCACACCGTGACGAAGTCGCGGTACTCCGGCTGCCCGTTGGCCTTGACCGTGGCCTGGGCACGGCTGGCGCCGTCCTCGGTCCAGGTCGCACCCTGGGGCAGGATGCTCATGGCCCCCACCAGACCCTTCTGCGGCTGCTTGATCAGGTCCGCTGGGGTCAGGTTCAGGCCGCCGAACTCGATGGCGGTCGTGTTGATGTTGTCCACCGTGCGCCCCAGTTGCAGCACTGGCTTGCCTTCACGCTCCAGGTGGCCGGCGTAGTATTGGTACACCTTGGTCGGGTAGGCGCCGCTGTTGCCGGCCCGGGGCGGTACGGTCTGCACCGGGTTCAGGCCCACGTTGGTGCCATCGGACTTGGTGATGTCGTAGGCCAGCAGTTGGGCGTGCAGGCCGACATGGCTGGACGGGCGCATCTGGTTGTTGTTGAAGGCCGTGGAACCCTCGCTGTCGTTGCGGTCGCGCTTGACCACGCCGTGCATCACCGCGGTGCTGGCCAGGTCCGGCATGACCAGCGGCAGGCGGTTCTCCAGGGTGATGCTGATGCAGTCACCGGCGTTGGCCCGCAGCACCAGCGGCTCTACCGGCACCCCAGGCTTGAGCTTGCCGGTGGTCGGGTCGAGGTCGGCCTTGCGTACGTAGAGGATCGCGGTCGGGTCGTGCAACGGCGCGCTGTGGCCACCGATGGTGAAGGTCTCGCCATCCTCTGGGTCGACCCCACTGACCAACGGGATGCTGGTGCGACGGCTGTTGAACACCAGGGTGCCGCCATTGGCCTTGAGCGGGCCGCCGACATGCTGGCCGACCCCGGCCGGGTCGACGATGCTGACCCCGTTGCGGTTCTCCAGGATGTCGTTGGCCAGCGCCGCGACCACTTCATAGTTGCGCTTGACCGTCGGCCGGCTGCCGATGCCGGTGGGGTTGGCAGTGGTTTTCGGGCAGATGCCGTCGAACGCCACGGTGTTGCGCATGGCCACCGGCTGCGGGTTGTTCGGCAGCGGGAACAGGTCCGGGCGCTGGGCGGTGTAGTTGCGCATGATGCCCCAGATGCCGTTCCAGTAGCCCTCCAATGCCGCATCGAGGGAGTACAGGTAGTCACCGTTGGTGGCCGCCGAGCTGGAGATCATCGAAACCGGCGCCATGAACCCCAGTTGCTCGGAGATGCCGACCATCTGCGAGGACTTCCACCCCGAGTTGGAGCTGTTGCCGAAGCCCGAACCGTTCTGCAGCCACTTCACGCCGTGCAGGGTGACGTTGTGCTCCTCTTCATGGCCGCCGGCATGCATGCGCAGCCGCACGTTGTCGCCCGAATAGGTGCGCAGCATCGGCGTGAACGGGTCGCCCGGCTCGGTGCCCAGGTTGACGTGCGGCGGGAACAGCGTGGTGCCGCCGGTCGGTCCGACCGCCGAGGTGATCGCTGACGGTGCCAGGTTCATCGCCGGGATGGCGCGGTCGGTACGGGTCTGCAGGGCATAGGCCAGGTCGCCGCCCAGGCCGTCGGCCTGCATGCCACGCTTGCCGTCCGGGCCGACCTTGTTCGGGTCGAACACCCGCAGGGCCAACGGCTCGTTGCGGTAATTGACGACGAACATGCCCGGGTCATCCACCGAGATCGCTTGTGGGCATGGGCGGCTCGGGCAACCCGGGGCCAACCCACCACGGGACTCGACGATGGCTTCCAGCAGGTTGGAGGCCTTCTGCCGTACGGGTGGGTTGATGGCGTAGCGGAAGCTGTCGGCGGTGGCCGGGTAGGCCTGGGCGTCCGGCTTGCCGTCGGGGCCGGCGCCTACGTATACGCCGGCCTCGTAGGCATGCTGGAAGTCGCTGTACTCGAGGAAGAACTCGCGGTAGCTGTCGTTCTTGCCATCGCCGTCATGGTCGCCGGTCTGGATCACCGCCTGCCACGAGGTCGGCCCGCCATCCTGGCGGGTGGCCGGGTTGTACAGCTTCTCGCCGGTCTCGGCGTGGTACCAGGTGGAGCCGGCAGGCTCGGCCAGCACGGTGGCGTACAGGCCCAATTGCTGGTGGGTCGATGGGCCGAGGTGGTCGTGGGTGAAGATGGTGCCCAGACCGCGGTCGACATTGTGCACGTTGATCAGCGGGTCGGCGAACCAGCGCTGCATGGCGGTGCGTGCACCGAGCCAGTCGGCCCGGCCGAAGCGGCCGAAGTACGGGTGTTGCTTGGCTTTCGGGCAGGCCGCGGTGCCGTCGCGCGGGTCGCCTTCGGTGCAGCCGTTGAAGCTGCGGATGGCCTGGATCCGCTCGACCACGCTGCCGGGCGAGAGGATGCCGTCTTCATAGTTCCAGCCGTTGGCGGCACCGTCGGCGGCGGTCAGGTCCCACTTGGGCAGGTGGATATGCTGACCAATCACATCGGTGGGGGTGCGGACCTGGTAGTCGTCCATTTCATAGAACGACGGGATCAGGTTGGTGTGCTGGTACATGGTGCAGTCGAAGGTGTTCATGCGCATCACCAGCGGCTCCGGCGGCCGCTGCTTGGTGATCACCGGCCAGGCGTCCTCCCACAGGGCCAGGATGCGCGCCTGCGGGAAGTGGTAGCCGACCTTGTTGTACACCGCATCGAACTGGATGTTGGCGCCTTTGTAGATGCGTGGGCGGTCGGCGGTGAAGGTCGAGCCGCCACGGAAGCTGATGCCGCTCAGGCTTTCCCCGCTGAAGAACTCGCCAACGCCCGAGGACTGGGTCAGGCGCTTGCCACGGTCGTCCATGCAGGGTTCGTAGTACGGGGCACCGGCCGTCGGCAGTGCGCCATTGGTGCGGAAGTTGCGCGGCACCGGATCGCTGCCCGGAATCAACGCGTAGCTTGGGTGCTCGGCCTGGGCGTGGAACTGCATCGCCGCCTGTTCGACATCGGTGCCTTCTTCAGGGAGGTAGATCGGCTTGGCCTTGTGCACCACCTTGGAGAAATCCAGCTTGGTGGTGGTGGTCACTGCCTCGCCTCCGGCGGAGACGCCATCGAGCACGTGGCGGCCCAGGCCACCGTCCCAACCATCGACCTGGTTGGGGTCGAGGTTGGCCCACAGGGCCTTGCCGCTGTTCTTCAGTTGCTGGGCCAGGGCCGGGTCGAGCATGTCCAGCGGCGGGGTCGGTGGGCGCTGGCCGACGCTGGTTTCCATGCCGCCGACCCAGAACGGATAGCCGGGGTTCTTCAGGCTGCCGTCTGCATTGCGGTTGCTCTCGCTGCGGTCGACCAGGGCCAGGGAGCCCACGGCACGCGGAGCGGCGGCCTCGTCCAGATGATCGTCGTCGCCCTCCTCGGCTTCATCGTCGTCATGCTCGGCGACCAGGGTCTCGGCCAGCTTCGGTACCACCGTGACCTTGCCGGGCATCGGTGCCATGGCCTTGCCAGGCAGGGGCACGATCGCCGGGATCGGTGTACCGGCGACGATCTCGCCATCCGGCAGGGCCCGGGCGCCGATCGCGGGCTTGCCACTGCGCAAGGCGAACGGGGTGCTGTGGAAGCCGTCCTCGGTCTGCCCGCTTACCTCCAGGCGCGTGCCCTCCTCGAACACATCGTGGACCCGCCACATGGCCCACATGCCTTGGGCGAAGTGCGGATAGAAGTGGCAGTGGTAGATGGCATCGCCCGCCACCCGGTTGCGGTTGCCCGAGCCGCCGTTGGCGATCTCGTAGGTGTAGCCGCCGCCGGCACCGATGCCCTGGGCGTCGATGTAGTCGGAGTTGTCATCGTTGGGGTTGAACAGCCACTGGTGGCCGTGCAGGTGGAAGATGTGCTGCTCATGGCCGTTGTGGGTATTGCGGAACTTGGTGAAGTCACCGATGTAGCTGTGGTGTACGTTGGACGGCTCCGACGGGTACAGGGCCATGTTGGCCTTGACCCCTACCGCGCTGGCCGGTGGCGTCTCGCCGGGGCGGATCTGCTCCAGGCCGACGTTGGCTGGCACGTCCACCAGGGTACCGACGTCGCCCACCGTGTGGGCGCTCAGGAAGAACTCCTCGTAGGCGCAAGACAAGCAGTCATGCATCGGCCCCACCCCCAGGCGGTTGGCCACCACCTCGGCGCCCATGCCGCCGGAACCGTAGTTGATCATGAACGAATCCCGGGCTGGCTCCAGCACGTGGCCCATGACTGGGTCGGCCCAGTAGCCAGGGAAGGCCTGGGTCACGGCCACTTCGTCGGCAAACTGCGAAGCGAAATCGCGGAAGGCGTCCAGGCGGTTGGGCAACGCCGGGTTGCGCTTGCCGATGGATTCGAGTGGGTAGGTCGAAGGTGGGAAGCTGCCGTCGGGGTTGGGGCCCATGACAATAGCGTCGGTCTCGCTGTTGACGATCTCGTTGCCGTCGACCATGGCGATGATCGGTTTACCGGCCTTGCCTTCGGCGATCCACGGCTGGGCCTGTGGGTAGCGGGCCTCGTAGTCGACCACAGGCTGGCCGGTGGCGGTACGCCCGGTGGTGGCCAGGCGCATTTCTTCTTCGGTGAGGGTGTTGCGGTAGGTACGCCCGCCCTTGGGCACCACCACCACCTGGCCGAACAGGCCGTTGGCGACATTGCCCGCGGTACCCTCGCCACCAAAGGTGGCGCCCTTGCTGGTGGCGGCGAAGGCACCTTCGCGCTCGGCATAGAGGGTGTAGCTGCGGGTATTGCCGGGGGCCACCAGGAAGTTGCCGTTGCGCCCGGTATTGGCGGCGATGTCGCTGATGCCATTGACCGCCTGCATGCCGTTGACCTGGAAGCCGACGTGGCGGTCGGCGACTTGCTGGTCGGCGATCACCGGCTCGCCCAGTGGGTTTTCCACTTCGAGCTCTTCGCCTTCGACGTCGGTCTCGATATGGTCGATGCCGTGCTTGTTGGGGTTGGCCTGGTAGGCCAGCAGGTTGGTGAGGTTCACCGTCAGGCAGTCACCGGCGGCCACCCGCAGCACGATCGGCCGCGGGCGTTTGTCCGGGCGCAGGGTGACCTTGCCGGGCACCGCCGCGCCGCCCTGGTTCAGGGGCACCAGCTTGTCGTCGACCACATCCTGGCGCAAGGCGAAGATCATGCCGTTGGCGTTCTGCGCGCCCAGGCGGTTGAACATCAGCGGCTGGTCCAGTGCTACCACATTGGCCACCAGCGTGCGCTGGCATTGCACCGCCGCCTCGCTGGTCGCCTGCCAGCCCAGCAAGGCCAGCACGAGTGAAGACAGGACAGAGCCTTTGAGCGGGGTCATCATGCTGCACCTCCGGGGGACACAGGTTCTCTGCGTAGGGCCGGAGCAAGCGGCATGCCACAAATATTCTTCCTGTTTTTCAACAGGTTACATTCTCATTCAAAACGGATTGGGGAGGATTCCCCAGCGGATTCCCCGAAACGGGGGTACGGCTTGGAGCTCGCTTGTTCTTTCCTGCTCTTGCTCTTGCTTTTCCTACGCGATAGTCCAGGCGCCGCCAAACGCGACTTCAGGTGGCCGAGTGGAGGCATTACGGAGGTGGGTGCCGGGCATGGATGCCCGGCAAGCGGCGCAGGGCCATGGATGGCCCTTCGCCGCGCCCATTCCCTGAAAAGCTGCCTGAGATGATTTATCCCAGCCATATCGAGAGCTTGCCAATTGACGGTTGCGGCATCGTCAGCCGCCGAGGTTTGAGGATCTACGTAGGTTACGTACTGAAGCACCAGACCATTGGGCTGGAGCAAGTTGGAGACGGACTCTGGGATGTTATTTTCGGTCCAATCGTCCTCGGTAGGATCGATGTGCGTGATGCCATTGATGGCTATGTGACGCTCAAGGTGTCACCTATGTGAGTGAACTTTTATGTAACCCATGTGGGTGACCCGTACATGGCTCCTGCATCCGGCCCCTGCGCTGCGCTCCGGGGTTCCCTCGCTCCAGCCTTGCTCCGGCGGGGCGCGGCGAAGGGCCATCCATGGCCCTGCGCCGCTTGCCAGGCATCCATGCCTGGCACCCACCTGCGCAAGGCTTCCACTCGGCCTCCTGACGTCGCGTTTGGCGGCGCCTGGACTATCGCGTAGGAAAAGCAAGAGCAAAAGCGGCGGCGGCGAAAAATTATGCCGGTTGGTTGCCTGCCCGGCCCAATCGCCGGCAAGCCGGCCACAGAGCTCAGTGGCGCCCGCTGTATCTCTGTATCTATGGGAACAACTGTTCGGTTGGTTTAATACTTCTCAGCCATGCCAATACGGCCCAGGCTCCGCTTGCATCGTGGGAACCTGCGATAGAAAAACAAAGGCTCTCTCATGGATCTACAGCTTCATCCTGGGCATTTCGATACGGTGCTCATGCACCCGCCGATATAAGGTCGCGCGGGAGATGCCAAGCGCCCGCGCCGCCTCCGCCGGCTTCCAGCGATGGCGGATCAAAGCATCGAGCAGTACTTGCCGTGCGGGGCTGGAGGCAACGGCCTCGCTGGGAGCCCCTGCACCACGCACCTCTTCGGGCAGATCCGAAGGCAGCACCTGCCCGCCCTCGCACACCGCACAGGCGTAACGCAGCACCTGGCGCAACTGGCGCAGGTTGCCGGGCCAGCGATAGGTCAGCAGCACCTCCAGCGCCGCATCGGTCAACCTGGCGTCAACGCCACAGGCCTGGGCTTCCTCGGCCAGCAACCGATGGATCAACCCCAGGCGGTCGTCCCGCTCACGCAACGGCGGTAGCTCGAAACGGGCATTGGCCAGGCGGAAGTACAGGTCCTCGCGAAAACGCCCATCGGCCACCATCGCCGCCAGGTCCCGGTGGGTGGCGCAGATCACTTGCAAGTCCACACGTTGGCGCCGTGCCGCACCCAAGGGCGCCACTTCGCCCTCGGCCAGCACGCGCAGCAGGCGGGTCTGCAGGTTCAATGGCATGTCACCGATCTCGTCGAGGAACAAGGTACCGCCATCGGCCTGCTGCAACAGGCCCTGCATGCCCTTGTTCGAAGCCCCGGTGAAAGCCCCGGCCACATAGCCGAACAGCTCGCTCTCGATCAGGCTTTCCGGGATCGCTGCGCAGTTGAGCGCCACGAATGGGCCCTCGCGCCGTAGGCTTTGCTGGTGCACCTGACGGGCGAATATCTCCTTGCCCACGCCGGTCTCGCCCTGTACCAGCACGGCCAAGTTGCAGTCCTTGACCCGCGTGGCCAGGCGCAGGTGCTGTTCGATACGCGCGTCCTGGGCCTGCTGGGGCAACAGCGTCCGGGCCCGGCGCTGGGGCGCGCTGACCCGACCGTAGAGCCCATCCCAGCCCGGCAGGTGCTGGGCCGAGGCATCGCTGGCCCGGCGCAGCTGGTCAAGGTCGAACAACTCGCCGATATGCCCCGGCAACCGGCCAAGGCGCTCCAGCAAACGCTGGCGCGCCAGGCTGTTGATAGCGTGCAGACGGCCATCGGCGTCCCAGGCCAACAGGTAGTCCGGCTGGCTTTCCACGTAGCCTGGCGTGCCATGGGCGCGCATCACCCAATGGCCTTGGGCGCTGTGCATGAAGAAGGCGTTCTCGATCTCCCGCGCGGTCTGCTCCACCAATTGGCGGATCAAGTGTTGGCTGCGCCGATCGTCGGGCGACTGCAAGGCCGACACATCCACCACCCCCAACAGTTCGCCCTGGGGATCGAACACCGGGGCCGCGCTGCAGGTCAGGCCGATGAAGGCGGCGCGGAAGTGGTCGCGCTTGTGGACGGTGATCGGCGCCTTGCTGGTCAACACCGCGGCGACCCCGCACGTGCCCTCCTCGCCCTCCGACCAGCAGGTACCCAGGTACAGCCCGGCCTTGCGGCAGTCATTGCGGATCGTCGACTCCACCCGGTAGTCGATGGTGCGCCCCTGGGCATCGGTGAGCAGCACGCAGTAGTCGGCGCCACGCACCCGCTCGTGCAACCGGGCCACGGCATCGCTGGCGATACGCAGGAACAGTTCGGCGCGCTCACGGCACTCGTTGAGCAGGTCCTGGGACAGGATACGCGGCCCCTGCAAAGAGCCGGGGTCCAGTCGGTAGAGCTCCATGGAGCGGCGCCACGAGTCGAGGATCAGCGTCGGCACCGGTGCCTGGGGCAAGCGGTCGGCGTTCTTCAGCACCCGGCTGACGCAGTCGACATGGGCTCGGGAGTTCGCGGCAAGCATCGGGCCTCCGGTTCTCATGTTCTTATCGTTGTGCGGCCATTAAGCGCCTCGACGAAGTGCCCGACAAGCGCCGCGTGATCATCGGCACGCCTGAGACGCTGCGTCTCAGCGTCTCGCCCTGCGCCTGGCGCAGCTGGCACCCGGCGTCTCGCCTGGCACCGCTCGGGGGGCATCGAGCACCGGGTGCAGCCGCTCTGGCACGGCCACTTCGAGTCGAAATGGCAAAACTGGCACCGCCCTTGCTCCAGCCCCTGGCAAACAAGAAAACGAGGTGCGCCATGACGCAACCTGCCCCGACCATCGGCATCATCGCCAACCCGGCCTCCGGTCGCGATCTGCGCCGCCTGACCGCTACTGCCGGCCTCTATTCCAGCACCGACAAAGCCTCGACCATCCAGCGCCTGCTGGCCGCCTTCGGTGCCACGGGCATCGCCCAGGTGCTGCTACCCAGCGATATGACCGGTATCGCCGCCGCCGTGCTCAAGGCCAGCCAAGGCCCGGTGGCCCGGAACCAGCACTGGCCGGCCCTGGAGATCCTCGACCTGCCGCTGAGCCAGACCGTTGCCGATACCCGCCTGGCCACGCGCTTGATGGTCGAACGGGGCGTGGCGATGATCGCCGTGCTCGGCGGCGACGGCACCCACAAGGCCGTGGCCGCCGAAGCCGGGGACGTGCCACTGCTGACGCTGTCCACCGGCACCAACAACGCCTTCCCGGAACTGCGCGAGGCCACCAGCGCCGGCTTGGCAGGGGGGCTGCAGGCCACTGGTCGGGTGCCCGCCGGCATCGGCCTGCGCCGCAACAAGCGGCTGCTGGTGCAGGTACCGGAACAGGACGTGTGCGAATGGGCGCTGGTGGAAGTGGCCGTATCACCCCAGCGCTTCATCGGCGCCCGAGCGCTCTCTCGCAGCGAAGACCTGGCCGAGGTCTTCGCCTGCTTCGCCGAACCCCATGCCATAGGCCTTTCCGCTCTGTGCGGGCTGTGGTGCCCGGTATCGCGTCTGGACCCATACGGCGCCTGGGTACACCTGGACGCACATGCCCAGCATGCCCTGCTCGCACCGCTGGCCCCCGGTCTGCTGCAGGGCTGCGGCATCGGCGCCTCGGGCCGGCTCGAGCCAGGCATCGCCTACCCCTTGAGCCTACCCTGCGGCACCTTGGCCCTGGATGGCGAGCGGGAGATCGAATTCACCGAGCACGACACCCCCACCGTCACCCTCGACGCCAACGGCCCGCTGACCGTGGATGTCGAGGCCGTACTGGCCTACGCCGCCCGACATCACCTGCTGGCGGTCCCGAAGGACCACCGGTGCCTCGCTGCAACCCTGTTTTGAGACAACCCTGGAGAACAACAAGATGTCCACTCAACTGAGTTCCGAGCAGTTGCTGCATGCCTATGAAGTGATGCGCACCATCCGCGCCTTCGAGGAACGTCTGCATGTGGAGTTCGCCACCGGCGAGATCCCCGGCTTCGTCCATCTGTACGCCGGCGAGGAAGCCTCCGCCGCCGGGGTCATGGCCCATCTGCGCGACAGCGATTGCATCGCCTCGACCCATCGCGGCCATGGCCACTGCATCGCCAAGGGTGTGGATGTGTACGGCATGATGGCGGAGATCTACGGCAAGAAGACCGGCGTGTGTGGCGGCAAGGGCGGCTCGATGCACATCGCCGACCTGGAGAAAGGCATGCTAGGCGCCAACGGCATTGTCGGTGCCGGTGCGCCCCTGGTGGCCGGCGCCGCACTGGCGGCGAAGATCAAGGGCCGCGACGATGTATCGGTGGCCTTCTTCGGTGACGGCGCCTCCAACGAAGGCGCGGTGTTCGAGGCGATGAACCTGGCCTCGATCATGAACCTGCCGTGCATCTTCGTCGCCGAGAACAACGGCTACGCCGAGGCCACCGCCTCGACCTGGTCGGTGGCCTGCGATCATATCGCCGACCGCGCCGCAGGCTTCGGCATGCCGGGGGTGACCATCGATGGTTTCGACTTCTTCGCTGTGCACGAAGCCGCGGGCGCCGCCATCGAGCGCGCCCGCGCGGGGCAAGGTCCGTCGTTGATCGAGGTCAAGCTCAGCCGCTACTACGGCCACTTCGAGGGCGACGCCCAGACCTACCGCGCCCCGGACGAGGTGAAGAACCTGCGTGAAAGCCGCGACTGTCTGCTGCAGTTCCGCAACAAGACCACCCGCGCCGGCCTGTTGAGCCACGAGCAGCTCGATACCCTCGACGCCCGGGTCGCGGACCTGATCGAAGACGCCGTGCGCCGCGCCAAGTCCGACCCCAAGCCACAGCCCGCCGACCTGCTCAGCGACGTCTATGTCAGCTACCCGTAAGGCCGGACAACAAGAACAACAGGAGAACCACCATGGCAAGAAAGATCAGCTACCAGCAGGCCATCAACGAAGCCCTGGCTCAGGAAATGCGCCGTGACCCCAGCGTATTCATCATCGGCGAGGACGTTGCCGGCGGTGCCGGGGCGCCAGGCGAGGACGATGCTTGGGGCGGCGTGCTCGGAGTCACCAAGGGCCTCTATCATCAGTTCCCCGGCCGCGTGCTCGATGCGCCGCTGTCCGAAATCGGCTATGTAGGCGCCGCCGTCGGCGCCGCGACCCAAGGCCTGCGCCCGGTGTGCGAACTGATGTTCGTCGACTTCGCCGGCTGCTGCCTGGACCAGATCCTCAACCAGGCGGCCAAGTTCCGCTACATGTTCGGTGGCAAGGCCGTCACCCCGCTGGTCATGCGCACCATGTACGGCGCCGGCCTGCGCGCCGCGGCCCAGCATTCGCAGATGCTCACGTCGCTATGGACGCATATCCCGGGCCTGAAGGTGGTGTGCCCCTCCTCGCCCTACGACGCCAAGGGCCTGTTGATCCAGGCGATCCGTGACAACGACCCGGTGATCTTCTGTGAGCACAAACTGCTCTACGGCATGCAGGGCGAAGTGCCCGAGGAGCTCTACAGCGTGCCTTTCGGCGAGGCCAACTTCCTGCGCGACGGCGACGACGTGACCCTGGTGACCTACGGGCGCATGGTCCACGTGGCCATGGAAGCTGCTGCCAACCTCGCCCGCCAGGGTATCGACTGCGAAGTGCTGGACCTGCGCACCACCAGCCCGATGGACGAAGACAGCATCCTCGAGAGCGTGGAGAAGACCGGCCGGCTGGTGGTGATCGACGAAGCCAACCCGCGCTGCTCGATGGCCACCGACATCAGCGCCTTGGTCGCGCAGAAGGCCTTCGGCGCCCTCAAGGGCCCGATCGAGATGGTCACCGCGCCCCATACACCGGTGCCGTTCTCCGATGCGCTGGAAGACCTGTACATCCCCGATGCGGCGAAGATCGAGGCCGCCGTGCGCAAGGTGATCGAAGCCGCAAGGAGCGCCGCATGAGCCAGATCCATACCCTGACCATGCCCAAGTGGGGCCTGTCGATGACTGAAGGCCGGGTCGACACCTGGCTCAAGCAGCAAGGCGATGTCATTACCAAAGGCGATGAAGTGCTGGATGTGGAGACCGACAAGATCAGCAGCAGCGTCGAGGCCCCCTTCAGCGGCGTGCTGCGCCGCCTGGTGGCGCGCCCCGACGAAACCCTGCCGGTGGGCGCCTTGCTCGCCGTGGTGGTGGAAGGCGAGGCCGACGAAGCCGAAATCGATGCAGTGGTGCAGCGCTTCCAGGCCGAGTTCGTCGCCCAAGAGGGTGCCGAGCAGGCCCAGGGCCCAGTACCGCAGAAGGCCGAGATCGCCGGCCGCCTGCTGCGCTGGTTCGAGCTCGGCGAAGGCGGCACCCCCTTGGTACTGGTGCATGGTTTCGGCGGCGACCTCAACAATTGGCTGTTCAACCACCCGGCCGTGGCCGTGGAACGTCGAGTCATTGCCTTGGACCTGCCCGGCCACGGCGAGTCGGCCAAGACCCTGCAACGGGGCGACCTGGATGAACTGAGCGAAGCGGTGCTGGCCTTGCTCGACCATTTGCAGATCCCTCGGGCCCACCTGGTCGGCCACTCCATGGGCGGCGCGGTGAGCCTGAACCTGACGCGCCTGGCCCCCCAACGGGTGGCCAGCCTGGGCCTGGTGGCCAGCGCGGGCCTCGGCGAGGCGATCAATGGGCGCTATCTGCAAGGTTTCGTCGAGGCCGGCAACCGCAACGCGCTCAAGCCGCAGATGAGCCAGCTGTTCGCCGACCCGGGCCTGGTCACCCGGCAGATGCTCGACGACATGCTCAAGTTCAAGCGCCTGGAGGGCGTGGACAACGCCTTGCGCCAGCTGGCCACGGCCATCGCCGACGGCGACCGGCAACGGCACGACCTGCGCGGCGTACTCGGCAGCCTGCCGGTGATGGTGATCTGGGGCGCCGAGGACGCGATCATTCCGGCCAGCCATGTCCAGGGGCTGGAGGCCGAGGCGGTGGTGATACCAGGTGTCGGGCACATGGTGCAGATGGAGGCGGCCGAGCAGGTGAACCAGCATCTGCTGGCGTTCCTGCGCAAACACTGACCACCCGAGCGGGTTGGCCCTGCCAGTGCGTCAACATGGCAAGGTCTTCGCCCTTGATCGCGGGGCAAGCCCGCTCCCACAAGGCCGGAGCCAGCACCGCGACGGCCAGGCACAAAACCTGTAGGAGCGGGCTTGTCCCGCGATTGAGCCGGCCCAGCCGCCGCGGCTGTATGGCAAGGGCTTCGCCCTTGATCGCGGGACAAGTCGGACCGCCGCACCGCCGCTCCTACAGGCCTTGTCAAATCAATGAGTTATGCGTTGTTCTATGAGAGCGGGGTGGTGAACATACGTATTACGTCTTTACTTGCAAGTAACCGCCTGCAGAACGGACGTGCCTATGAAAATCGTGATCACCAGCATCCTGGTCGATGACCAGGCCAAGGCCCTGGCCTTCTATCACCATGTGCTGGGTTTCGAGCCCAAGCACGATATCCCCATGGGCCCGCACCGCTGGCTGACCCTCACCTCGCCCAACGATCCCAACGGTGTGGAGCTGCTGCTCGAGCCTGATGCCCACCCCGCTGCAAGGACCTACAAGGCCGCCCTCAAGGCCGATGGCATTCCCGCCACCTCGTTCGGCGTGCGCGACATCCAGGCCGAATACACCCGCCTGTGCGCGGCGGGCGTACGCTTCACCCAACCGCCGACCGCCATGGGGCCGGTGACCGTGGCGGTGTTCGACGACACCTGCGGCAACCTGATCCAGATCGCCCAGCGCCACTGAGCACAGCGCCCGGAGTGAATGTCGCCACGCCTTCCGCTAAAGTGCCGACTCCTGCAACAAGCGCAGCCATAACAAGGAAAACCCATGCGCTACGAATTCAGCGAAGTCCTCAACGACCTGGTCGACTATTTCATCCTCGGCGATATCCAGTTGCTACAACGCTACAAAGAAGAACATGACCTGCCTGATGACCTGGCCGGGGCGTTCACCAGCAGCGATGTCGGTGACCAGGCGGTGTTCGACGGCATCGTCCTGCCGCTGGCTGGGGTCGAGAACCTGCCCTACCGGATCATCTTCAGCCTCGACGAGGCCACCCCCGCCCTGCTCGCCCCCGGCAGCCGCCTGAAGCACCGCCGTCCGGGCTATGTGCTGCAGGTGCAGCACCGCGCGCTGATGCTGTTCACCTGGCGCATCCTACAGCACTTCACCCACAAGGCCCTGGGTGACCTGCTGGTGCGCTACCAGCAACCGGGCCGGCCGATCATCGAGCTGGACAACGGTTGGTACCGGGTCGAGGTGCTTGCCGGGGCGGTGCTGCGCGACGGGCTCTACGAGCCGGCGTTCGAGTTCGTGCTGAACAAGACCCATAGCCGGGGCGATTGCGCGGGCGTCGACATCGGCTATCGCTATGCCTTGCGGGGTTGTTTCGACTAGGCGATAGGAGCGGCGGTCCGACCTGCCCTGCGATCAACGGCCAAGCCCTTGCCAGGCGACGGCGATATCGGGCCCGCCCTGATCGCGGGACAAGCCCGCTCCCACAGGCCATTGTTGTCGCGAGCCCCTGTGGGTGCCGGCTTGCCCCGCGATGGCTGCACAGCAGCCTCTCACGCGTGATGGATATCCCGGTCCTTGGTCTCGGGCAGGAAGAAGATCCCCAGCACCGCCGTCATCACCGCGATGATGATCGGGTACCACAACCCGTAGTAGATATCCCCTGTGGCTGCCACCATGGCGAACGCCACAGTCGGCAGGAAACCACCGAACCAGCCATTGCCGATGTGGTACGGCAACGACATGGAGGTATAGCGGATACGCGCCGGGAACAGCTCGACCAGCCAGGCGGCGATCGGGCCGTAGACCATGGTCACGTAGATCACCAGAAGGGTCAGCAACAGCAACACCATCGGGTAGTGGATCTTCGCCGGGTCGGCCTTCTCCGGGTAGCCGGCCTCCTTGAGTGCAGTACCCAGGGTGGTGGTGAAGGCGTCGCCCTGCGCCTTGAAGTCCGCCGCAGCCAGCCCGGCCCCTTCGAAGCTTGGGATCACCCGGTCTCCGATGCGGACCTGCGCCACGCTGCCGGGTTCGGCATCTTCATTGGAATAGGGAATCGCACGCTTGGCCAATAGGCTCTTGGCGATGTCGCAGGAACTGGTGAAGCGCGCCTTGCCTACCGGGTCGAACTGGAACGCGCATTGGTCGGGGTCGGCGACCACTACCACCGGGTTCTGCTCTTGGGCCACGAACACATCCGGGTTGCCGTACTCGGTCAGCGCCTTGAAGATCGGGAAGTAGGTCAGCGCGGCGATGATGCAGCCGGCCATGATGATCTTCTTGCGCCCGATGCGGTCCGAGAGGCTGCCGAACAGCACGAAGAACGGTGTACCGATCAACAGGGAGCCGGCAATCAGCAGGTTGGCGGCCTGGGGGTCGATCTTGAGCATTTGCAGCAGGAAGAACAGCGCATAGAACTGCCCGGTGTACCACACCACCGCCTGCCCCGCGGTACCGCCGAGCAATGACATGATCACGACCTTGAGGTTGTCCCAGCGGGCGAACGACTCGGTCAGCGGCGCCTTGGACGCCTTGCCCTCGGCCTTCATCTTCATGAACACCGGCGACTCGTTGAGCTGCAGGCGAATGTACACCGAAATCGCCAGCAGCAGGATCGACAGCACGAACGGGATGCGCCATCCCCAGGCCTCGAACGCCTCCGGCCCGAGCGCCGTGCGGCAGGCCATGATCACCAGCAGCGACAGGAACAGCCCGAGGGTGGCAGTGGTCTGGATCCACGAGGTGAAGAAACCTCGCTTGCCCTTGGGTGCGTGCTCGGCCACATAGGTCGCTGCACCGCCGTATTCGCCGCCCAGGGCCAGGCCTTGCAGCAGGCGCAGGCTGATGAGGATGATCGGCGCCGCCACACCGATGCTCGCGTAGCTGGGCAGCACGCCGACCACGGCCGTGGACAAGCCCATGATGACGATGGTGATCAGGAAGGTGTGCTTGCGCCCGATCATGTCGCCCAGGCGGCCGAACACGATGGCGCCGAACGGGCGCACGGCAAAGCCTGCAGCGAAGGCCAGCAAGGCGAAGATGAAGGAGGTGGTTTCGTTGACCCCGGCGAAGAAATGCTTGGCGATGATCGCGGCCAGGGAGCCGTAGAGATAGAAGTCATATCATTCGAACACGGTGCCCAAGGACGAAGCGAAGATTACCTTGCGCTCCTCCCGGGTGATGCCGCGCTGGGGCGCACTGCTGCCTGTGGACGTGCTGTCGATGACCGCCATGGGTTGCCTCCGTCTATGGGCTATAGGCCGAAGGTGCCCCACACTACGCATTCACCAATGCACCCAGGCCGTGGGTTGTGCAAGATTGCGCGAAGCACGACAGGACGAGCCGCCCAGGATCGCAGCAAGGTCTGTTGAAGAATAATCGGCTTTGCCCGGATAACCATGCAAACCCGACCACGCGCCTTGACAAGCGGCATGGTCGGGACGCCATGGGACCGCTCAGCCCTCCCTGCTGGCCGCCAGCAACCGCACCACTTCGTCATCGCTGGTCTGCTCGAACCGGTCATAGTGCAGCCCCACCGCACGAAACGGCTCGGGCATTTCCAGGCATACCAGCTCATCGACCAGGGGGCGCAGCATCGCCACCGCTTCCCGCGCGCCCACCGGGGCAGCGAACAGCAAGCGCGACGGCCCGCTGGCGGCCAGGGCCAGCAAGGCGGCACGGGCAGTGTTGCCGGTGGCGATGCCATCGTCCACCAACACCACCTCACGGCCCGACACATCAGGGGCTGGGCGATCCCCGCAGTAGGCCCGGCGGCGCCGCTGGATCTCCAGCAGTTGCCGATCACGCTCGGCGTCGAACCCATCCTGGGAGGCGCCGAACAGCGCCATCATCGCCTGGTCGGCCACGCAGTAAGGCGGGTTGCCCTCGGCCACGGCACCGATGGCGAACTCCTCGTTGCCCGGTGCGCCGATCTTGCGCACCAGCACCAGGTCCAGTGGCGCAGCCAACGCCTTGGCCACTTCGTAGGCGACCGGCACGCCGCCACGGGGCAAGGCGAGCACCAGCGGCTGGCCTTGTACCCGCGACTTGAGCGCCTGGGCCAGGGCACGCCCGGCCTGGCGACGGTCTTTGAATACAGGGTGCTGGGAAAAATAGGTATTCATGACATCAGACTCCGAACGGGAAGGTGTCTTCCTCGTGGCTGGCGCTCTCGGGCACCGGCAGCGGCGTGACGGCAGCGGTCTGCTCGATCCACACCAGGGCATCGAACTGGTCGGCCAGCGACGCCTCGAAATAATGGCTCTGGCGCTCGGTGGCCGGGCGGTAGATGACGCCGATGGCACGCTCGAGCAAAGGTTCGGCCAGGGCCGCGCGCAATGCCTGCGTGCCCTCCCCGCGCCAGTCGGTCAACGAGGCCGCGATGCCGGCATCGAGGAAACGGCGTTCCCAACTGTCCGGACGTGACGGCAGGACCTGCTTGATCCGCACCGGGGCATCCCAATCATCGGCGGCAGCCACCTGGCCACGGTCGGTACTCATGCCGATCAATACCGCATCCTGCCCGAAGGCGGTGCGGCACAGCTGGCCCAAGTTGAGCTCGCCGCGCCAGCCCATCTGGGTGGCGGCAGCGTTGCCGATATGGGAATTGTGCGCCCACACCACCGCCTTGGCCTCTTCGCCGCGATGGGCGAGCAAGGCCCGCAAGGTGTCGAACATATGGGTGTCGCGCAGGTTCCAGGAGGCCGCCGAGCCGCGGTACATGGCCCGGTAGTACTGTTCGGCGGCGCGCACCACACGGGCGTTCTGGGTGGCGTCGAAGAAGGCTTCGCCATCATCGGCCAGACGCGCCAGGCGTTCGGCCAGCAGGCTGTTGAGCTGCTGCACCACCGCATCCTCGCACGGCACCTGGCCACCGCGCTCGACGAAGTGCCCATACAGGGCGGGGTCGTCCTGCCATGGGGTGAGGCACCCGTAGCGTTGGCGGGCCTCTCGCGCCAGCTCGGTGTCGGTGCGGTCCAGGTAGGCCAGCACTTCGGCCATGGAGTTGCGCAGGCTGTAGATGTCCAGGCCACGGAACTCGATACGCGCCTCGCTCGCCAAGGGCTGGTTGTGGCCATGCAGCCAATGGATGAACTCGCGCACCTCGACGTTGCGCCACATCCAGCTGGGAAAGCGCGCGAACGCCGGGTCGCGGGTGGGCGCGGTCCCCAGGCCCCGCACCTTGCGATCGAGCTGGCCGGCATCGGGCCAGTCGGCCTCCACCGCGACGATGGTGAAGCCGTGCCGCTCCACCAGCCGTCGGGTGATGGCGGCCCGAGCCCGGTAGAACTCCCGGGTGCCGTGGCTGGCCTCACCGATCAGCACGACCTTGGCGTCGGCATAGCGGTCGAACAGCTCGCCGAACAGTGGCGCATCGATGTTCGGCAGCGGCTCGCCATGGCGGCGCAGCAGCGTCAGCAGCGCCTGGTCGGCAGCTTCGCGAGTCTTGGCGGGGGCAGACATGGGCAGCTCCTCTGGATCGTCTTCCGATATGTCGGGAGACGCCAGGTCGGCGCGGGATGTTCCTCGGCATCACCTGGGCGGTCGAACACTCCGCAATGTGCCCCACGCAAGACTGGCCAGCGCCCCGCCAAGCGCCAGCGCCATGTCCTTCTGCGCATCCCAGGGGTCGCGCTGGGTGGCGACGAAGGCCCGAGCCGTGTCGGTGCCCACGTATTGGCCACCGACCCATTCGATCAGTTCGTACAACGCCGAGGTGGCCAGCACCAGGTTCAACGCCAGAAAGGCGAGCCAAGCCCCACGCAGGGGCGTCAGACGCCATAGCGTTTCGCGCAGCGGCCGATAGAACAGCAGGCCATAGCTCAGGTGGACCAAACGATCGTACTGGTTGCGTTGCCAGCCCATGGCCGCGTTCAACGACTGGTCGAACAGGCTCTGCCACCAACGGTTGTAGGGCACTTCGGCGTAGGTGTAGTGCGCCCCCAGTTCATGCACGGCCAGTAACAGCAGGATAGCCAGGTAGGCCTGCCATGACAGGCGCAACCAGCGCCAGCCGACGACCAAGGCCAGTATCAGGGCCAGCGGGACGAGGTTCTCCATCAGCCAGTCGGCGCGGTGGCGGGGCATGATGCCGGACGCCAGCACCGTGGCCATGGCCAGTACCAGCAAGGTCACGGCCTGGGCGGGTGTGGCGTGTGGGGCAGGGGACTGTCGGGCCACGATGATGATCTCGTTGGGCTGTCTTTGCTTAGAGTCATCTCGTTAAAGGTGTTCTGCTTGATCGGTGGATCTGTAGGAAATATTCCAGATCTTCGGCCTACCCATAACTAGCGCTACCCTGTGGGGCAGCTTGCCGGCGATTGGGCCAACACTTCGATCATGCCTAGCATCAGCGGCAGCCTTGCGCTTGCTTGTGATATGCGATAGCCCAGGCGCCGCCAAACGCGACGTCAGGAGGCCGAGCGGAAGCCTTTGTAAAAATCGACTGCATTGAAAATAGCGAAATATCCATTCGCCATGGAGGCGCTGATTCACCTTTTCGCCTTTACGGCGACCTACTTTTGCTCTTGGGCAAAAGTAGGCAAAAACCGCTGGCTCCTGCATCCGGCCCCTGCGCTTCGCTCCGGGGTTCCCTCGCTCCGGCATTACTCCCGGTGGGGCGCGGCGAAGGGCCATCCATGGCCCTGCGCCGCTTGCCGGGCATCCATGCCCGGCACCCACCTCCGTAATGCCTCCACTCGGCCTCCTGACGTCGCGTTTGGCGGCGCCTGGGCTATCGCGCATCGCAAGCAAGAGCAAAGGCAAAGGCAAAGGCATCCTCTTACAAAAAATTAATAACCAATTGATTTCGCGGGGTATTTTTAGCCATCGCTGCGCAAGACCACAGGAGCAGCGCCCGATTACCGTCGTCTGGCAAGGACTTGGCCCTTATCGCGGGGCCAGCTCACAGGACACCGGCCCCTTGAGCTCGACCTGATTGCCGTCGGGGTCGAAGCAATACAGCGAGGGCCCCTCGCCCTCGGCGCCGTAACGTTTCTCCGCAGGTTCCACGGTGACCCCGGCCGCTTGCAGGTAGTCGACCAAGGCGTGCTCATCAAAAGGTTCGATGCGCAGGCAGAAGTGATGCAGGTTATGCCCCTGCCCGCTCGGCGCCGGCCCGCCTGGGCGCCCTAGCGGCCCATCGAGGCTCACCAGGTCGATCAACGCCGTGCCTGCCGCCAGGTGCACCATGCACAGGTCTTCCCGGGTTCGGCTCACCTGGCAACCGAGCAGGTCACGGTAGAAGGCGATGCTACGGTCCAGGTCATGAACCCGTAGAACAATATGGTCGATGTGCTGGATGACGAACGGTGGCATGCCGTAGCTCCTTTGAGCGACCTGGGAAAAGGTACGTGGGCAACATAGCCCATCCCAAGGTGCACCGACAGCCCCCCGTTTCGCGCGGCTACTCGTTGACCAGGCGCTGCAACTGGCCATGATCATGGGTGGCCAGCACCCGCAGGATCAGGTCGACCAGGGTGCGGTCCGGGCCTTCGAGATGGAAGTGATGCCCTCCCGGATGCCAGGTGACCCGGGCGTGGCCAGGCAGGGCCCCCTGTCGTGGCTCGACACCATCCCCGGCGAAGGCGCCCTGGCGCCCGAGCATCAGGTATAGCGGGCAGGCGATCTGCCTGAGCAGGTCGCAGGCTTCACGCTCGGTCAAGGGCATGGGTTCGGGCAGCACCAGGCGCGGGTCGTGGCGCCAGCAATAGCCCTCGCCCACCTGCAACAGGTCGCGCTGGGCCAACAGCCGTGCGGCCTCGGCGGACAAATTGCCATCGAGCCGGTTGCGCCGTTGGGCGAGCGCGGTATCCAGGTCATCGAACTGGCTCCCGCCAGGCTCGGCAAAACCTTGCAGACGGCTGCGCCGGACCATGCGCTTGAGGCGATAGGCCCGGGCCAGGTGCGCCACACGATCATCCTCGGCGACCGTGAACGGCGCCCCCATACCATCGAGGAAGATCATACTGGCGATGCTGCTGGTCAGTGCCGCCAGCAGCGAGGCGATACCGGTGCCCATGCCGTGGGCCAGGACATGAAAATGCCCAAGGCCCAGGCTGTCGACCACCGCCAGCATGTCTTCGGCGTGTTCCCACAGGTAATAGCCGCTGTCGTCGCGGCGATGATCGGAACGGCCGTGGCCGGCAAGGTCCGGTGCGACCACAAAGCACCCGTCGAGCAGGGGTGCCAACCGGTCGAATGAAGCGGCGTTGTCCAACCAGCCGTGCAATGCGAGCACCGGAATGCCATCTTCCGGGCCCCAGCAACGCACGGCAATCTCGACGCCATCGAGGTCTAGCAGGTGATCCTTGGGACTGCACTGCGAACGCATGAACTCTCTCCCTTGGCTATGGCCTGGCGCCAGCGCACAGGCCGGTAGCCTACCTTGGCCCAGCCAGACACGGCCCGCTGCCCCGTCACCGACGACAACATGTGCGACACCGACCCTTGGGTAGTATCTCGTTATCGCCTGCATCATCCCGCACGACCGCTCAATGGCAGCTCTTTGACAAGGAGTTGACCATGACCACCGAGGCCCCCTTCCACCACGCACAGATCGTTCGTTCCCTGCCCTCCTGGAGCAAGCACGTGCATGCGCACTACCTTTCCGGCCTGTTGGCCAGGTTGCGCAAAGACTACCTCCAGGCCGACGGCACGGCCCATGGCTGGTATGCCGAGGCCAGCGCCGCACAACAGCAAGCCCTGCGCGAGGCCATCGAACGCAGGGACTCCAGCCGCAAGGCCCTGCAACATGCGTTGAAGCCGCTCAAGGGCATCACCGAGTTCTGTAAACCGCTGCTGGAGCGACGCCTGGGCATCGACGACCCTGTCGAACAGGCGCAATACCATTTCCAGCCCTTCAAGCCGATCATCGAGGCGATTACGGAGGACACCGCCACCGTTGCCGCACAGACCGACCGGCAGCGCTACGAGCGCGACCCGCAGGGCAAGGCACGCATGCTCAGCCTGCTGGAAGCGGCGCTGCACAACTTCGAGAGCCCGGACGCAGCCGGCCCCTTCAGTGCCCTGCAACGCAGCAAGACCGACACACGCCCGGTCGCCAGCCCGGTAGCGGGCCTGACAGCCGCAGGGTTCGTCAGGATCTGCCGTGACCTGGACCTGGGCCAGCAGTACCAACAGCATCTGGCTTCACTGTTCGAGGGCCCTGCCTCGGCCTGGATCCAGCGCCTGTCCATCCAGGCCAACCGTGACGAGCTAACGGTCCAGGCCTGGATCGCCCGCCTGCGCGGTCGGCTGAGCGAGGCTGGACACGCAGCGCTGATGCAGCTGTGCCAGAGCGCTGCCGACCCGCAGTATGCGGGC
The DNA here is from genome assembly GCF_020151015.1 of Pseudomonas sp. p1(2021b). Classification (NCBI taxonomy): domain Bacteria; kingdom Pseudomonadati; phylum Pseudomonadota; class Gammaproteobacteria; order Pseudomonadales; family Pseudomonadaceae; genus Pseudomonas; species Pseudomonas sp. p1(2021b). The sequence goes on along the minus strand of NZ_CP083746.1, from coordinate 2,443,292 downwards.
CGACCACTGAAATGCTGGCGGATCAGCCTGTTCGCGACTGCGCTGAACGAAGTGCTGGTGATCGGCCCGGACCAGGACGATGCGACCAACCCGTGCATCGTCTACATTCCCGGTGCGCCGGATGCGCCGTTGCACGAATATGCCTCGGCAAGCCAGGCCGCTGGCGATCTGGCCAAGCGCATGCAGGATGCTGGCCTGCTGCGGCAGGTGATCGGCTTCGCCCCCCATGCCCTGCAAGGCGAATTGACCGGCAAGCTGCACCAGGCGCTGTTCACCGAGAAGCATTTGTTTGGTCGTAAGGTCCGGGTGAACAAGGCATCGCCCAGGGTCTTCTACGAACGTATCGCTCTGCCTGACAATCCCTGGCTCACGCTTTACCGCGACCACGTGCGCCGTCTCAAGGGCGATGCCGCAAGCATTGCGGTGCCCACCGCCGATGCCGACGCCAAGTCGCGCCTGGAGCGGCTGGAATACTGGCTATCGGTGGGGTTGGACGTGCTCAACGTCGCCGCGATGTTCGTGCCTTTGCTCAACCCGATCATGATGACCATCGGTGCGGCACAGATCATGGGCAGCGTGTTCCATGGCATCGAAGCCTGGGAGGACGACGATACCGCCCAGGCGCTTGCCCAGGTGGAATCCATCGCGGCCAACCTCGCCACCGTGGCGGGCATCGGCGCGGGGCTAAAGGCGCTCAAGGCCTCGGGCTTCGTCGATGCCATGCAGTCGATCCTGCACGAAGGCGAGGAGCGACTGTGGCGTCCAGACCTCTCTCCCTACCAGAGCCCCGTGCAGCTGCCTGGCGAGCTGTCGCCGGACGCACAAGGCCTGTATGCGCTGGAAGATCGCCACTACATTCGCATCGAAGGCCGCACGTACCAGCTCGAACAAGGCGAACAGGGCAGTTGGCGCTTGCTTCATCCCAGTGCCTCCGACGCCTATCGCCCTCGTCTGCAGCATAACGGTCACGGTGCCTGGCGCCTGGCCCTGGAACAACCGCTGGACTGGAGCGATGTGCAACTGATGCGCCGTCTCGGGCAGGTGACCGAAGGGTTGCAGGACGACGACCTGATCATGGTCATGAACGCCACCGGCACGGATGCCGACGTGCTGCGCCGCGTGCACATCGATGGGCAACGGCCACCGGCGCTGCTCGTCGATGCGCTCAAGCGCCTGCGCATCGACCAAGAGACCAGCGATGTCATTTCTCGCGTACGCCATGCCCAGCCGCTTGCAGCATACAAACACTATGCGCTTTCAGCCCTGCCCATGTTGCCAGGCTGGCCCGAAGATCATGTCATCCTGGCATACGAAGGCCCGGCCCCCCTGGGCGCGGTCACCCGCTATGGCGCAGCGCAGACGCCCGGCGAAGTGCAGATAATGATTACCCGCACTGCACTGGAACAAGGCCATCTGAGCCAGACGGTTGCAGCGCAGATGGCGCCAGAGACATTCACCGCACTGCTGTCGGCCAATGGGGCACGAGGTGCGGGCGCTTCTGCCTTGGACGAATGCTTGGCCGATCACCTGGCTGGCCAGCGCACGGCCGTGTTCGAGAGCCTGCAGGCGAGCCGTCGACAGCCCCTGAGCGCGCCAGCGCAGCTGTTGGCCGGCCAATTCGGCGGCGTACCGGACGACGCCCTGCAGGCCCTCCTCGACCATGCCAGCCCCACCGAGAGGCATCGCCTGGCTGCCGGTCGCATTCCGTTGCGCATCGCCGAGGAGGCACGACGTCTTCAGGCCCGTGCCCGACTGGACCGGGCCTTGCTGGGCCTGAACCGACCCACCCTGGCCAATGCCGATAGTCAGCGCCTGGCCGATGCGCTGTCGGCAGAGCAGCCCGATGCCAGCTTGGCAGCGCGCCTTGACGCCGTACAGGCGGACCGAAGCCTGGCATCCCGGTTGATCGGCCAGCAACCCATCAAGCCCTTTTGGCGCTCCCCGATGCGTTTGAGCGATGGGCAACTGGGCTACCCGCTCAGTGGCCGGTTCCGCTTTCGAGAACTGTTCAGGACCGGCCAGAATGCCACGCATACCCAACTGCAAGGCCTGTATCCAGGGCTACGCCCAGACGAAATCCGCAACCTGGCCCAGGAGATGGCCCTGCATGGCAACGTTGCAGAACAGCTCAGGGTGCTGAGCCAGCAGCGTGCGACCCTCACCGAATCGCTCCAATACTGGACCGATACCGCACCAGAGGATGAATACGAAAGCCGCCGAACGTTAAGCCGGCTGCTTGCTCGCACCTGGGCCCGCGATGGCGGCCAACGCCTGCACCTTGACCGCCTGGCACTCGACGCCCTGCCCTCGTTGCCCGTGCCATTTCCCCACATCAGGGAGCTTTCCATCGATGGCCTGCCACTGCGGACGATTCCAGCGGATTTCCTGCAGAGTTTTCCGAATCTGCAGCAACTGGAACTGACCAACAACCCGCAACTGGATACGCACGCCCTGTTCCAGGCCCTGCGCAGCGCGCCGGGCCTGCATGAGCTGACACTCATCCGCTCGCCACTGGCCCGCTTGAACACCGAAGCTCGCGAGGCATTGAGTGCCATGCGGCACCTGCGCGTGCTCCGCCTCTCTCATGCTGGCTTGGAGCTGGGCGTCGCCGACATGCAGGTGCTGGCACGGCTGCCACTGCAGATACTGCAGCTCGAAGCCAATGCCATCGACCTCACCCCTGGCCTGGCAGCGCATTTCGGCCAATTGACGTCGTTGCGTGAACTTAGGCTGTCGAACAACCCACTGGGGCTCGCCCCCCTGCTGGGCGACCTGCACAACCTTGAAGGCCTCTATCTGGACGGCTGCCTGCTCACGCAATGGCCCACGGGGCTGACCGAGTTGATGGAGCGGCAAAATTGCCGATTGCGCGATCTTCAGCTGAGCACAAACCACATTACCGAATTCCCGATGCTCGAGCGGATCCTGCAAAGCACCTTCGTCAATGAGCTACGTACGGGTCGGCGCCTGCTCATCTGGACCTTCTTCGACAACGGCATCCCTGAACAGACGGCCGAACGCTTGCGTGAAGTGGGCGTCAGGGTCCTTGAAACACGGGAGCTGCAACCGCTGCTACCGCCCGAGATACCCCATGACGTCCCCCCGGTGAACTGGCTCGACACCGCCACAGACAGACAACGCCAACTGTGGAGCACGCTGTTCGAAGACGGTGCCTACCCGAATCTGCAACAGGTCATCGAGCGCGTCGGGCGCTCGGAACAGGCGCGTACCAGCCCGGAAGCCTTGGCCAGGCAAATCTGGAGCCTGCTGGAGAAGGCCAGTCAGGATGAATACCTGCGAGCCCATCTGGAACAGATAGCCAGTGACTTCCCGCCTAACTGTGGCGATGCAGGTACGGATGGGTTCAGCACACTGGAAGTCGAGGTGCTGGCCTATAGCGAAAGTATCGACGGTACGATCGCCGGGCCACGCTTGTTCGCCTTCTACGGTCGCCTGTTCCGCCGCGAGCAGGTGAACATCCTGGCGGCGCGTATCTACCTGGCCCGGTTGCGCGTCCAGACTGCCTACCGCGAATGGGAAACCCTGCCAGCCGCCCAAAGAGGCAACACCCCGCAGTTGCCCCCGCTCGATCCACTCGATGACATCCACCCGGAACAGCTACGTACGGCCTTGATCGATGACATCGAAATACGCTTGGCCTTGCGCCAGGCCGTGGCGCCTCGGCTCGAGGTTCCGGAGCCCAGCCACGAGATGCTCTACCGCCAGACGGCGATGATTTCTGACAGTACAGCGGACGCTGTCATCAACGCCGTTGAACGGTTCGATGAAGAAGAGCAGAACGACCCGTTGCGACATGCCTGGGTCGCGCGGCAGCCGAGTTGGCAGCGTTTTCTCAAGAAACGCTACGCCGACGACTTCGACGCGCTGAACGCCCGCTGGCAATCGGGCCTGGACTACCTGGATTACTGCCTGGACGCCCAGGCCGACCCCATCGATGCGTTGGATGACGCTGTGATCGAGGCCATCACGCCAGAGTTGCCGGAGTCACCACGGGATACCGCAGGGCAGTTACGCCGGGTCGAAGTGAACGAGGGGCAGCACCTGCAAGCGGTCAAGCGACTGCTGGACGCACGCCTGGCGCAGGAAGAAGCCCTGTTGCTCGAACTGACCCGGCAACAGGACCCGAACGCTCAGTGACCGCGTAGATCCTCGAAAAACGCATGTCGGCCGGCCACCTGGGCGGAGGCTCGCGGCGCCCCCGCAAGCTCGCCATTGGCCGGCTCGACATGCCAATAGCAGTGCCTGACCGCACGGGTCACCGCCACATAGGCCAGGCGCTGCACTTCTTCCTTCTGCGCCGTGTCGAATGCCTGGGCATCGCCCGGACGCCCCAGGCCCGCCAGGCGGTACGCCTGGTTCTTGTAGGGTGAACTGGTCAGGTACTGGCAATCGCCGAGCATGAACACGGCGTCGGCCTGCAGACCCTTGGCGCTGTGGTACGTCAGCTGGCGCAGCCGGCGCTGGTCGGGCGGCAAGCTGGAATCCGCCTTGTACACCGCTGACAAATGCTGATCCATCAATGATTTATCAGAACTTTTTCGAAACAGCATCATGACCGTTTCGCCCCGTTGGTAGTGTTCCATCAAGGTCTTGGCCAAGGCGGCCTCGTCGCGCTCGAAGACTTTCACCGGCGATAGCGGCAGCTCGGCAGCCAGGCCGCTGGCCTTGGCCTTCTTGCCTGCGATAGCCTGTGCGCCTTTTACCAGGTGTTCAGCTGCATCGATGATGTGTTGCTGGCTGCGATAGTTTTCCACCAGCATGACCCGGGTATTGGCCGGCGACGGGAAAGCCTTGGTGAATTCCATGAAGTATTTCGGCGAACTGCCGCGCCAGCCGTAGATAGACTGCCAATCGTCGCCCACGCACATCAGCGAGCTGTGTCCGGCGTTGCGCCCGACGTGCATGGCCGATCCACGCCTGCGGATCTCGGCCAGGCTCGCCCGCAGCCAGCTGACGATCTGCGGCGAGACGTCCTGGAACTCATCGATCATCAGGTGCGCCAACGGGCGCAGCAGTGGGTCGGGCAAAAGGCGCAGGTTTTCCGGGTTGTGCTCGCCGAACAGCGCGAACATGCGGTTGTAGGTCATCACCGGAGGCGACTGTGCCAGCAGATGGGCTTCCAGGGCTTTCCAGTAGAGTGCCAAGGCTTCGAAGAACAACGCGTCGCTGTCATCGGGCGGGAAACGCATGGCAGCCACGGCGCGGTTCACATCCAGGCCCAGGTTTTCGATGAAGCTGGCAGCGCTGACGAATGCATCGAGCAACGGTGCCGGCGCCAGCTCGCCCTTGACCTTGTATTCGAAGCCCGGGCCCGCGACGGCATCGCCCGCCAGGGTGGCGGCAAGCCGCTTCGCCGCCGAATAGCTTTCCAACCAAATCAATGGCTTGTCGCAGAAAGCTTGAAACAGGGTGCGCTTGACCGCCCATTCCGCGCGAACCCCGAGCTTGGCGCCCGGACGTTGGTACTGGGCGCTTTCGGACGGGTCGAAGCCCAGCACCACCCACGCATCCAACCCTTCGAGACGGCCATGCACGTGGAACCGGCTGCCGCGGATCTGCACGGTATCGCGGCACGGCTCGATGCCCTTGATCGGCCAGGCGCCGGCGGCGAACCACAAGTCCTCGATCACGTCGCACAGCTCTTCGTCACGCTGGGCAGCCAGTTGGGTCACCTGCACACGCTTCTGCACGTCGGGGTGGTCCGGGTCCAGGGGTTTGAGCTGCAGGGCCTCGCGTCGCAACGCACCGATCAGTTCGGCGAAGCGTGAGTTGCCTTGCAGCAGGTCGCGATAGCACAGGTTCAGCTGCTGGCGCTGGGCGTCATTCAAACGCAAGTCGAACGGGTTGCCCTCGGCGTTGGCTTCGCCACCAGCTGGCAGGTCCTGCCCCAGGGTCTCGAATGCCCGCAGTTGACCGAAGCCCGGCAGGCTGCGCACCAGCGGCAGGATGCGCGAATGGAAGGTACGCACCAGTTCGCGGGCCTGGGCGGGATGCAGATCGAGCTGCCAGAGGGCGAATACCTGCACCAGGCGCTTGATGAAGTCCTTGCGCGATTCGCGGGTGAAGGTCACCACCGTCATGGCATCGAGCTCGTAGCCCAGGTAATGGCGCAACAGCAGGATGCGCAGCACCAACGAGGTCGACTTGCCCGCGCCTGCACCGGCCACCACGCAGGTGGACGGGGTATCGCTGAAGATCAGCTTCCATTGCGCGGCGCTGGGCTGGGCCTCGGCAGGCAGGCGCTGGGCGACATCGGCCTTGAAGCGCTTTTTCAATTCGGCGGACAGCGGTAGGCGCCAGTCGTCGAACAGCTTGTCGTCCTGGCCAGGTACCCCAGCGGCGTCGGGACGGACATCGCGGATCACCAGCACCTGACGGCCAGCTTCGTAGCCTTCGACCCGACCGCGCTCGTAGCCTTCACGCACGCCATCGGCATGGCCGCGACGCTGGCCGGTCGCATGGCCGAGGAACCAAGAGTCGCGGTGCTGCGCTTGTAGACGGGTCAGGCCGCGGCCCAGCAGGCGAGCGGCCAAGCGGCGAAACCAGGGCAGTTGGGCCGGCGGCGCCAGGTCTGCAGGGGCTGGGGGATGCTCGTGAGGCACGGTCACTCCGTTGAAAATCGAATCAACGGGCATGTTCGCCCCATCTGCGAAAAATCGCCAGCGAATGCTTGCAGATCAGTGGATTAGGCGATGAATCGCAGGCTTTACCCAAACAAAACAAATCCAATAAATAGATCAAAACAAGCCGATATTTACGCTTATTTTCGATCTTTTTTTGGCGCATCATGGCTCCATCAACCGATTCAAGGAGCACGACCATGCTGCAACTGCGTCCGTTCGAAAGCCTGGGCCATGCCAATCACGGCTGGCTCGATGCCCACCACCACTTCTCGTTCGCCGAGTACTACGACCCGGCGCGCATGAATTGGGGCAATCTGCGCGTCTGGAACGACGACCTGATCGCCGCCGGCGGAGGCTTCCCGCCACACCCGCACCGGGACATGGAAATCATCACCTACGTCCGTGAAGGGGCGATCACCCACCAGGACAGCCTGGGCAACAAAGGCCGCACCGAGGCCGGCGACGTCCAGGTAATGAGCGCGGGCACCGGCATCGTGCACAGCGAATACAACCTGGAAAAGGTCGACACGCGGATCTTCCAGATCTGGATCATGCCTGAGCGGGTCGGCGAAGCGCCGTCCTGGGGCACCCGGCCCTTCCCCAAGGGCGAGCGCGGTGAAGGCTTCGTGACCCTGGCCAGCGGCCGGGCCGGCGATGAAGACAGCCTGCGCATCCGCACCGATGCGCGCCTGGTGGCCGCAACCCTGCGTGCTGGCGAAAGCGCCGAATACCGCTTCGACGCGGGACGCCGGGGTTATCTGGTGCCTGCCAAGGGGCTGGTGGAGGTCAATGGCCTGCGGGCCAAAGCCCGGGATGGCGTGGCCATCGAGCAGGAGCAGGTGTTGCAGGTAACGGCCGTCGAGGACAGCGAGATCGTCCTGGTCGATGTGGCCTGATCTGGCCTGGCCCGGTCGCGTTCCTACATCACATGCAAACCCGTCAATGGGCGAGCAGCCAGGTCACCACCTGCTGCGCCGCCCCCGCCGGATCCTCCTGCATGAAGCAATGCCCCCCGGGCACCTGCCGAGCGTTCACATGGGGATTGAGCGCGGCCAGCCGCTGTACCGAATGGGGAACGAACGGATAGGTATGCTCGCCATACAGGATGGACGTCGGCACCTTGATCTGCAGAAGGTGGGACCACATCCGCTCAGGGAACGAACTGAAGATCTCCGCTTCCCGGCTGGGCCTGCACTTGAGCACCACCCCTTCCCCGCACTCGCCCACGGCATGCTCCACATAGGCCTGCAATGCTGCCTCGCTCCAGCCCTTGAAGATGCCCCGACCTTGCAGCGATGCCGTGACCGCCTCGCGGTCGGGCCAATGGCTGCGCCGGGTCGCGGCCTTGCGAGCCAAGCTGTGACGGCGGTGCAGCCCGACCAGTGCAGCCACGCCCATCACGCCGAGCATGCGCCGGCTGAACAATACCGGGTCGAGCAGCATGGCGCGGCTGAACAGGTGTGGCTCGCTGGCCAGGATCAACCCCGTCAGCACACCGCCAAAGCTGTGGCCCACCGCAACGCGCGGCACGTCCCCATACTCGCCCCGCCCGGCCTCGAACGCCTCGACCGCCAGCTCGGCGCTGCGGTTCCAGCCCCGGAAGGGCCCACCATGGTCGCTGTCGCCATGGCCCTGCACGTCACTGAGCCACAGGTCGAAGTGCTCACCCAGCGTCATCAGCATGGGCTGGTAGGCCAGGCTGCAGAAGCCGTTGCCATGCAGGAAATGCAGCAACGGCCGCCCGCTGGCCGGTGACCGCCAGCCGCGCAGGGTGAAACCTTCGGAGCTTTCGTGGGACCAGGGAATCAACTGCATCGCTTTGCTGTACTCATCGGTCTAGGAAAAAGACGATTCTACAAACAGCAGCGGGTACAACGAAATCACCAACAACAGGGCCATCAGGACATTGAACAGCATCAACCAGCGCGGGTTTTGCAGGAAGTTGCGCAAGGCGCTGCCGAACATCACCCAGATACCGACGCTGGGCAGGTTGACCAGGGCGAACAAGGCGGCGATGACGATGACGTTGAGCACATAGCCCTGGGCAGGCGTATAGGTGGTGATCGCCCCCACCGCCATCACCCAGGCCTTGGGGTTGACCCACTGGAATGCCGCCGCCCCCCAGAAGCCCAGCGGCTTGCCTGCGCCCTTGGTATCGCCGGACATCGGCCCGGAGGTGGCGATCTTCCAGGCCAGGTACAACAGGTACGCCGCACCGACGTAGCGCAAGAGGGTGTACAGCGGCGGCCAGGCCTTGAACAGCTCGCCCAGGCCGAAGCCCACCGCCAGCACCATCACCATGAAGCCGATGCTGATACCCAGGGCATGAGGAATGGAGCGGCGCACACCGAAGTTGACCCCCGAGGCGAGCAGCATGGTGTTGTTCGGCCCCGGCGTGATCGAAGAGACGAAGGCAAAGAGCACGAAGGCGGTGAGCAGATCGATGGATCCAAGCATGGTGGGCTTCCACAAGGGTTGTTGTGTTGTCACACTAGCGGAGCGATTTTCCTTGCGACCCGTACAGTTACGTTAAATTGCACCGATACACATGACTGTATCGGTCCGAAGCACCCTGCCCTGCACCTTCAAGGATGCCCGACCATGAGCCTGACCATTCGCCCCGCCGTACGCGCCGACGCCGCGCAGATCCTTGCCTTCATCACCGAGCTTGCCGACTACGAGCGCGCCCGCCACGAAGTGGTGGCGAGCCTGGGCGACATCGAGCGCAGCCTGTTCGATGAGGGCAGCACGGTGCACAGCCTGATCTGCGAGCGGGATGGCTTGGCCATCGGCTTTGCCGTGTACTTCTACAGCTATTCCACCTGGCTGGGCCGCAACGGTATCTACCTGGAAGACCTGTATATCACCCCGGAGCAACGCGGCGACGGAGCTGGCCGTCAGTTGCTGCGTCATATCGCCCGCGAGGCCGTGGCCAAGGGCTGCGGGCGCCTGGAGTGGAGCGTGCTGGACTGGAACGAGCCGGCAATCGGCTTCTACCGGTCCCTGGGGGCCGAGCCTCAGGATGAGTGGGTTCGCTACCGGCTCGATGGTGAGCGCTTGGCGCAATTCGCTGCACAGGCCTGAAGGCCCTGGGGCCGCGTCGCGGCCCATCGCAGGCTTCGCCAGCTCCCACGAGCCGACACGGTGAAATGTAGGACACATCCTGTGCCATTGAGCCAATAGCACCTTCGCGACTCGCAGCTACCTTGAGTATTCCACTTCAAGGAAAAAGGCCATGGACAGTCCAGGATCTCACCGGCTTCGCCAGGGCCGGGTGTCTATTCAGGCTCAGATATACCTGCTGACCACAACGGTGCAGCACCGCCAACCCATATTCCGTGATTTCCATCTGGCCAGAATATTGGTCGGAGAACTGCGCAAGGCTCAAGAAACGGGCCTGGCCCGGTCACTGGCATGGGTGGTAATGCCCGACCATCTGCATTGGCTGCTCGAGCTCCAGCACACCTCGCTGGATGCACTGATGCGACGGGTCAAATGCCGAAGCGCCTACTTGGTCAACCGGTCCTATCAGCAACAGGGCGGCCTCTGGCAAAAGGGATACCATGACCGAGCACTGCGCGAGGAGGACAATATACGGGCGACCGCTCGCTACATCGTGGCCAACCCATTGCGCGCCGGTCTGGTGTCGACAATAGCGGACTACCCTCATTGGGATGCCACATGGCTCTAGCCCTCCAGAGGACAGAGACATCAGCAGCGAGCGCTTCGCACTCGATCGCAGGCTTCGCCCACACAGCAGCAACTAAGCCCCAAGGGTGAAATCGTGGGAGCTGGCGGAGCCTGCGATGGGCCGCAACGCGGCCCCCTGTCGAGGACACCTGGCTTTCATGTGTCCTGATCGATGATGCCGCCGGACTTATCATTCCGCTTGATAATAACCTTCGCCCCGTTCGATTCGTTCCCCGCGCGCAAGGCTCGCAGAATCCGCCCACTATCCAATAATTGGCGGAGTTCTCCATGGAACAATCATTCAAACCCTTGCGCTTTCCACTCGCTGCGTTGGCAGTGATGGTGATCGCCGCTTGTGGCAGAGCCCCGGAAGCCGTGCAGGCGCCCGCCGCACCCAAGGTCAGCGTGGCCAAGGTGATCGAGCAGCCGATCAACGAATGGGACGAATTCACCGGTCGTCTGGAAGCCCCGGAAACCGTCGAGGTGCGCCCGCGCGTGTCGGGCCAGATCGACCGGGTGGCCTTCACCGAAGGCGCCCAGGTCAACAAGGGCGACCTGCTGTTCCAGATCGACCCACGCCCGTTCCAGGCCGAAGTCCGTCGTCTGGAGGCCGAGCTGCAACAAGCCAAGGCCACCGCCATCCGCAGCGCCAACGAAGCGCGCCGCGGCGAACGCCTGCGTGACAGCAACGCCATCTCCGCCGAACTGGCCGAATCGCGCAGCAGCGCCGCTGCCGAAGCCCGCGCCGGGGTAGATGCGATCCAGGCCCAGCTCGACCTGGCCCGCCTCAACCTGAGCTTCACCCGCGTCACCGCACCGATCAGCGGACGGGTCAGCCGTGCCCAGTTCACCGCCGGCAACATCGTCACCGCCGATGTCACCCCGCTGACTTCGGTGGTGTCCACCGACAAGGTCTACGCCTACTTCGACGCCGACGAGCGCGTGTACCTCAAGTACACCCAGCTGGCTCGCGATGGCCAGCGCGGCCAGAGCACCCCGGTGTACCTCGGGCTGACCAACGAAACCGGTAACCCGCACCTGGGCCAGATGAACTTCGTCGACAACCAGGTCAACCCGCGCACCGGTACCATCCGTGGCCGCGCCGTGTTCGACAACCGCGACGGCCGCTTCACCCCGGGCCTGTACGCCCGCCTGAAGCTGGTCGGCAGCGCCAAATACGACGCGGTGCTGATCAACGACGAAGCCGTGGGTACCGACCTTGGCAAGAAGTTCGTGCTGGTCATGGACAAGGACAACAAGGCCGCCTACCGCGCCGTGGAGCTGGGGCCCAAGCTCGAAGGCCTGCGCATCGTGCGCAGCGGCCTGAGCAAGGATGACCGCATCGTGGTCAAGGGCCTGCAGCGCGTACGCCCAGGCTCCCCGGTAACGCCCGAGGAAACCCCGATGGCCAGCGAAGAGACCCTCGCCACCCTGGCTCGCCAGCGCCAGGCCCTGGAGGCCAGCAACCCGACCCCGACGGTGGCCGGTTCCAACGACAAAGTCGCCAGTGCCCAGGCACCTCGCGGTTAAGGATCGATGCCGATGAACTTCTCCAAATTCTTCATCACACGGCCGATCTTCGCCGCCGTGCTGTCGCTGGTGTTGCTGATCGCAGGCTCCATCGCGCTGTTCCAGCTGCCGATCAGCGAATACCCCGAAGTGGTGCCGCCCACCGTGGTGGTGCGCGCCAACTTCCCCGGCGCCAACCCCAAGGTGATCGGCGAAACCGTGGCCGCGCCCCTCGAGCAGGCCATCACCGGCGTCGAGAACATGCTGTACATGTCCTCGCAGTCGACCGCCGACGGCAAGCTGACCCTGACCATCACCTTCGCCCTGGGCACCGACCTGGACAACGCCCAGGTACAAGTGCAGAACCGCGTGACCCGCACTCAGCCCAAGCTGCCGGAGGAAGTGACGCGCATCGGTATCACCGTCGACAAGGCCTCGCCCGACCTGACCATGGTCGTGCACCTGACCTCGCCGGACAACCGCTACGACATGCTCTACCTCTCCAACTACGCCATCCTCAACATCAAGGATGAGCTGGCACGCCTGGGTGGCGTGGGCGATGTGCAGCTGTTTGGCATGGGCGACTATTCCCTGCGGGTATGGCTGGACCCGAACAAGACCGCCTCGCGCAACTTGACCGCCAGCGACGTGGTGGCGGCCATCCGCGAACAGAACCGCCAGGTCGCCGCCGGCCAGCTGGGTGCCCCACCCGCCCCGGGTTCGACCAGCTTCCAGCTGTCGATCAACACCCAGGGCCGCCTGGTCAACGAGGAAGAGTTCGAGAACATCATCATCCGCGCCGGCGACAACGGCGAGATCACGCGCCTGAAGGACATCGCCCGGGTCGAGCTGGGTTCGAGCCAGTACGCCCTGCGTTCGCTGCTCAACAACCAGCCGGCGGTGGCGATCCCGATCTTCCAGCGCCCAGGCTCCAATGCCATCGAGATCTCCGACGAAGTGCGGGCGAAGATGGCCGAGCTGAAGCAGGATTTCCCCGAGGGCATGGACTACAGCATCGTCTATGACCCGACCGTGTTCGTGCGCGGCTCCATCGAGGCGGTGGTGCACACCCTGTTCGAGGCGCTGGTGCTCGTTGTATTGGTGGTGATCCTGTTCCTGCAAACCTGGCGCGCCTCGATCATCCCGCTGATGGCGGTGCCAGTCTCCTTGATCGGTACCTTCGCGGTGATGCACCTGTTCGGCTTCTCGCTCAATGCGCTGTCGCTGTTCGGCCTGGTGCTGGCTATCGGCATCGTGGTGGATGACGCCATCGTCGTGGTGGAGAACGTCGAGCGCAACATCGGCCTGGGCCTCAAGCCGCTGGAGGCCACGCAAAAAGCCATGAGCGAAGTGACCGGGCCGATCATCGCCACAGCCCTGGTACTGTGCGCCGTGTTCGTGCCGGCGGCGTTCATCTCCGGGCTGACCGGGCAGTTCTACAAGCAGTTCGCCCTGACCATCGCCATCTCCACCGTGATCTCGGCGTTCAACTCCCTGACCCTGTCGCCGGCCCTGGCCGCGGTATTGCTCAAGGACCACCATGCGCCCAAGGACCGCTTCTCGCTGCTGCTGGAAAAACTCCTGGGCAGCTGGCTGTTCGCCCCGTTCAACCGCTTCTTCGACCGCGCCAGCCATGGCTACGTCGGCGGCGTGCGCCGGGTCATCCGCTCCAGCGGCATCGCGCTGTTCGTCTATGCAGGGCTGATGGGCCTGACCTACCTGGGCTTCTCGTCGACCCCGACCGGGTTCGTGCCGGCCCAGGACAAGCAGTACCTGGTGGCCTTCGCCCAACTGCCGGACGCAGCCAGCCTCGACCGCACCGAGGCAGTGATCAAGAAGATGAGCGAAATCGCCCTGGAGCAACCTGGCGTGGCCGACTCGGTGGCCTTCCCGGGCCTGTCGATCAACGGCTTCACCAACAGCCCCAACAGCGGCATCGTGTTCACCCCGCTCAAGCCGTTCGACGAACGCAAGGACCCGAGCCAGTCGGCGGCAGCCATCGCGGCGGCGCTGAACGCCAAGTTCGCTGACATCCAAGACGCCTACATCGCGATCTTCCCGCCGCCGCCCGTGCAGGGCCTGGGCACCATCGGTGGCTTCCGCCTGCAGATCGAGGACCGTGGCAACCTGGGTTACGAAGCGCTGTACAAGGAAACCCAGAACATCATCGCCAAGAGCCATGACGTGCCGGAGCTGGCCGGCCTGTTCACCAGCTACCAGGTCAACGTGCCCCAGGTCGATGCCGCCATCGACCGGGAGAAGGCCAAGACCCACGGCGTGGCCATCAACGACATCTTCGAGACGCTGCAGATCTACCTGGGCTCGCTGTACACCAACGACTTCAACCGCTTTGGCCGCACCTACCAGGTCAACGTCCAGGCCGAGCAGCAGTTCCGCCTCGACGCCGAGCAGATCGGCCAGTTGAAGGTGCGCAACAACCTGGGCGAGATGATCCCGCTGGCGACCTTCCTCAAGGTCAGCGACACCTCCGGGCCCGACCGGGTGATGCACTACAACGGCTTCATCACCGCCGAAATCAACGGTGGCGCAGCGCCGGGCTACAGCTCCGGCCAGGCTGAAGCCGCCATGGAGAAACTGCTCAAGCAGGAGTTGCCCAACGGCATGACCTTCGAATGGACCGACCTCACCTACCAGCAGATCCTGGCAGGCAACACGGCACTGTTCGTCTTCCCGCTGTGCGTGCTGCTGGCCTTCCTGGTGCTGGCGGCCCAGTACGAAAGTTGGAGCCTGCCGCTGGCAGTGATCCTGATCGTGCCGATGACCCTGCTGTCGGCCATCACCGGCGTGATCATCTCCGGCGGTGACAACAACATCTTCACCCAGATCGGCTTGATCGTGCTGGTGGGCCTGGCGTGCAAGAACGCCATCCTCATCGTCGAGTTCGCCAAGGACAAACAGGCCGAAGGCCTCGATCCGCTCGCTGCGGTGCTGGAAGCCTGCCGCCTGCGGCTGCGGCCAATCCTGATGACGTCGATCGCCTTCATCATGGGTGTGGTGCCGCTGGTGTTCTCCTCCGGTGCCGGTGCCGAGATGCGCCATGCCATGGGCGTGGCGGTGTTCAGCGGAATGATCGGCGTGACAGTGTTCGGCCTGTTCCTGACTCCGGTGTTCTTCTTCCTGATCCGCCGTTTCGTCGAACGTCGCCAGGCCCGCAAGGCCGAGCGCGCGCCCTCGCTGGAGAGCCATGCATGAACCTGCTCAAACCCCTGACCCCGAGCCTGCTGGCACTGGCCCTGGCGGCTTGCGCGGTGGGCCCGGACTACCAGGCACCGCAGACCGAGCCTGCGCACATCGATACCCAGGCGCCGGCCAAGGCCTTCGACCGTAGCCGCTTCGAAAGCGTGTGGTGGAAGCAATTCGACGACCCGGTGCTCAACCAACTGGTGCAAGCCTCGCTGGACGGCAACCGCGACCTGCGCGTGGCCTACGCCCGGCTCAAGGCGGCCCGGGCGATCCGCGAGGATGCGCAGAACGACCCACTGCCGGTGGTCACCAGCCGCGCCAGCAGCGAGATCGGCAAAGGCCAGGTCCCCGGCCAGACCGAGCGCCGGGTCAACAGCGAACGCTATGACCTGGGCCTGGACATGGCCTGGGAGCTGGACCTGTTCGGTCGCATACAGCGGCAGATCGAAGCCAGCCAGGCGCAGGAGGCCGCTGCGGCGGCCGACCTGCAGCAGTTGCAGGTCAGCCTGATCGCGGAACTGGTCGATGCCTACGGCCAGCTGCGCGGTGCCCAGCTGCGCGAGAAGATCGCCCTGGCCAACCTCAAGACCCAGCAGGAATCGCGCAGCATCACCGAGACGTTGCGCGATGCCGGCGTGGGCAACGAGCTGGACGTGGTACGCGCCGACGCCCGCCTGGCCGCGGTAGAGGCAACGGTGCCGCAATTGCAGGCCGAACAGGTGCGGGCACGCAACCGGATCGCCACCCTGCTTGGCCAACGGCCGGATGCATTGAGTGTCGACCTCTCGCCCAAGGCGCTGCCGGCCATCGCCAAGGCATTGCCGGTGGGCGATCCAGGCGAACTGCTGCGCCGACGTCCGGACATCCGCAGCGCCGAACGCCAGCTGGCGGCGGCCACGGCGAACGTCGGCGTGGCCACGGCCGACCTGTTCCCACGGGTGAGCCTGAGCGGGTTCCTGGGCTTTACCGCCGCGCGCGGTTCACAGATCGGCTCGTCGGCGGCCAATGCCTGGGCGCTGGGCCCGAGCATCACCTGGGCGGCATTCGACCTGGGCAGCGTGCGGGCTCGCCTACGCGGGGCCAAGGCCGATGCCGAAGGGGCCCTGGCCAATTATGAACAGCAGGTCTTGCTGGCACTGGAAGAGTCCTCCAATGCCTTCAGCGACTACGGCAAACGCCAGCAACGCCTGTTGGCCTTGATGCGCCAGAGCGAAGCGAGCCGCAAGGCAGCCGACCTGGCATCGGTTCGCTACCGGGAAGGCACGGTGGACTACCTGGTGTTGCTCGATGCCGAGCGCGAGCGGCTAAGCGCCGAGGATGCCCAGGCACAGGGCGAGGTCGAGCTGTACCAGGGCATCGTGGCGATCTACAAGGCCCTGGGCGGTGGCTGGCAGCCGGAGGCGGTGGCCAGCGCTCGCTGACGTTTCGACGTTTCAACGACTCCTTTGGTTGGATCCTCCCCAACCGTTTGCCCCGCTTGCCGTTGGCTTGCGGGGCTTTTTTTCAACCCCATGCCCTTCAAGACACCACCGAAGCCCCTTCGACCTCCCGCGCCGCGTATTTCTGCGCCAGCACCGCACACACCATCAACTGGATCTGGTGGAACAACATCAACGGCAGGATCATCGCCCCGATGCCCCCACCCACGAACAATACCTGGGCCATGGGGACGCCCGTCGCCAGGCTCTTCTTCGAGCCGGCGAACAGGATGGTGATCCGGTCCTCCAGGCTGAAGCCCAGCGCACGTCCCAGCAACCGCGTGCCGAACAGCACGGCCGCCAACAACACACCACACACCACGAACAACCCTGCCAGGTGCTGCGGCGACACCGTGTGCCATAGCCCCGTGACCACGGCGTCGCTGAATGCCGTGTAGACCACCAGCAGAATCGACCCCTGGTCGACGACCTTCAGCCAGCGCGCGTTGCGCTGTACCCACCCACCAATCCAGCGCCGCGCCAACTGCCCCGCCACGAACGGCACCAGCAACTGCAAAGTGATCTTGAGCACCGCATCGAGCCCGGAGCCCGTCTCGCCTTCGGCTCCCAGCAACAGCATCACCAGCACAGGCGTCAGGAAGATGCCCAGCAGGCTCGAGGCTGCCGCACTGCAGATCGCCGCCGGGATGTTGCCGCGAGCCAGCGACGTGAAGGCGATCGCCGACTGCACCGTGGCAGGCAAGGCGCACAGGTAGAGCACGCCCAGGTACAACTCGTCGCCCACCAGCGGCACGAACAGCGGCTTGAACGCCAAGCCCAGCAGCGGGAACATCACGAAGGTGCAGGCGAACACCAGCAGGTGCAGCCGCCAGTGCCCGGCACCGGCGATGACCGCTTCGCGCGAAAGCTTGGCCCCATGCAGGAAGAACAGCAGGCCGATGGCCAGGTTGGTCAGCCAACCGAAGAACACCGCCCCCTCTCCCGAACACGGCAGCAAGGTGGCGACCAGTACCACGGCAAGCAAAGCCAGGGTGAAGTTATCTAGGACTTTTCGCACGTACTTCATTGAATTTTCCGTCTTGTAATTACGCAGAGGCAGACGATAAGGTCTCGCCTTTCCAACCGCTAGCGCCGGAACCCCCAACAGTGTCGCCGAACGGACACCCAGAGCCCCGGCTCGACCAGCTCGATCGCCTGCCACGCCCTGTCTACGGGCACGCGGAGAGCCTTCCCAATATCGCCCTGGGCTATCGCCACCAGCACCCTTGGGGCCAGCTCTCTCATGCACGTCGTGGCATCCTTCGCGTGCAGACGCCCCAAGGCTTGTACCTGGTGCCGCCCCAGCGCGCCGTGTGGATCGCCGCACGGGTACCGCACCGGGTAGCGTGCGAGGCCGATACCTGTCTGCGCAGCCTGTATATCGAGCCCAGCGCCCTGCCCTGGCCCGAGGCAGTCTGCCGGGTGGTAGCGGTCGAGCCACTGCTCGGAGAACTGATCCAGGCCTTTTCGCAATTGCCGGCGGCCTACGACGAACACGGCGCCGACGGCCGGATGGTGCAGGTACTGCTCGACCGCCTGGCCTGCGCCCGGGAAGAACCCTTGCTGCTGCCGCTGCCCCACGACCGCCAGTTGCGTCAGGTATGCCGCCGCCTGCAGGCCGCCCCCGACGACTCACGCAGCCTGGCCGAATGGGCCGTGCGCCTGGGCGTGTCGGAAAAAACCCTGAGCCGGCGCTTTCTGCGCGAAACCGGCCTGACCTTCCGCCTGTGGCGCCAGCGGGTACGCCTGCTCAGCGCCTTGCCGGCCCTTGAGCGCGGCGAGCGCGTCACCGATGTGGCACTGGCCTGCGGCTATGCCTCGCTGTCGGCGTTCATCGCCGCCTTCGGTGAGCATTTCGGCCAATCGCCTGGCGAATTCCTGCGCCGCAACCACCTTTCCTGAAGCTCGAAAAGGACCTTTTGCATGATGTTCACCGCCCGTCTCTGCCGACTCGCCCTCGCCCTCGGCCTGGCCTCGGTTGCAGCCCCAAGCCTGGCCGACTCGCTGCAAGCCCAGGTCGATGGCATCATCGAGCCGCTGATGCGCGAGCATGACATCGCCGGCATGGCCGTGGCGGTGATCGCCGATGGCAAGGCGCACTATTTCACCTATGGCGTGGCCAGCAAGGCCGATGGGCAGCCGGTGAACCGCCAGACGCTGTTCGAAGTCGGCTCGCTGAGCAAGACCTACACCGCCACTCTCGTCGCCCAGGCCAATGCCGAAGGCAAGCTCGATCTCGATGCACCCGCCAAGCGCTACCAGCCGGCACTGGACGGTACACCGCTGGGCGAGGCCAGCGTGCTCGAATTGGGCGCCTACAGTGCCGATTGCATGCCTTTGCAGTTCCCGGACCAAGTGCGGACCGCCGATCAGGTGCTGGCTTTCTACCAGCAGTGGCGCCCACGTAGCCAGCGCGGTACCCAGCGCTGCTACTCCAACCCAAGCCTTGGCCTGTTCGGCGAACTGGCCGCGCGGGCCCAGGGCAAGCCCTTCGCCCAGGTGATGACGCAGCGGCTGCTGCCGGGCCTGGGCCTGGCCCATACCTACCTCGAGGTGCCCGGCAGTGCTCGTGAGCACTACGCGCAAGGTTATGACGCCAGCAACCAGCCCGTACGCGTCAACCCCGGGCCGTTGGCCGATGAAGCCTACGGCATCAAGACCAACCTGACCGATGCGGCACGCTACGTAAACCTGCAACTGCGCCCCACGCAGCTCTCCCCTTCACTACAAAAGGCCATCGCCGTGACCCAGGCTGGCTACTTCAAGGTCGGCGCCATGACCCAGGGCCTGGGCTGGGAACGCTATCCATATCCGGTCACCCTGGACACCCTGCTCGAGGGCAACAGCTCGACCATGGCGCTGCACCCCCAGCCGACCGTACGCCTGAAGCCTGCCCAACCGGCCACACCTGCGGCCTGGTACAACAAGACCGGCGCGACCGGTGGCTTCGGTGCCTATTACGCATTCGTTCCGAGCGAGGGCCTGGGCATCGTCTTGCTGGCCAACCGCAACTACCCCAACGAGGCGCGCGTGCGAGCGGCCTACACGATTCTCTCCAACCTGGCACGGTGAAATGCGCACGCCGACAGGATTGTCGGACAAAAATGTAGTGAAGAAAAATATTCACTACAAAACGGTTGACGCCGCGGAACGGCCTTGGGCATGATGAGGCCGTCTCCCTGATCGGGAGCGGTGGCAAGGGTGTTCCAGACGGCCTGCGCGGTAACGCAGGCCGTCCGTGGAGAGGGAAACTGTCCAAAAGGCAGCGTGAGAAAGCCCCTGTTGCGATGCTGCTGTAGCAGCCTTGGTAGTGCGCTACATGTCGTGGCGCCGAGTGTGAAATCACTAACTGACGGGTAATGGGGGCTTTATGATGAATTTGAACAACAATCCTACGATCGACCAATTGGCCCAGCTGTTCGCCGCACGCAAGGACAGCCTCGACGACCATCTGCTGTGGGTCAGCCAGACCGGCGAGGTACGCCTTGACCGCCTGCCGCCCAATACGGTCGAAGATGAATTCGAAACGCACATGCCCAGCATGCGCGCCCGCTTCAAGGTCTACCGCCGTGGCCAGGGCTACGTCGGCAAGAAGGCCGCCGCCGACACCGAGTTCGTCGGTCGCGTCCTGCAGACCCTGCAACAAGAATGGCCTACCGCCCGTGAGCGGCAGGCAGTCAAGGTGATCGACCCACTGAACTGAGTGGTACACCGCCTCTTGAGCCCGGCCCCCAAGGCCGGGCTTTTTCATGCCTGTTATAATGCCCGCCCCTGTTCCTGCGGAGCCGCGTGATGAGTACTCCCGCCTATGGCACCGGCGATGCCTCCTACCAGGCCGCTGGCGGCATCGAGGGCCTGCGCCGCCTGGTCGACGACTTCTACCGGCTGATGGATGAACGCCCGGAAGCGGCCAGCGTGCGGCAGATGCACCCAGACGATCTGCAAGGCTCGCGAGACAAGCTGGCCTGTTTTCTCAGTGGCTGGCTTGGTGGGCCACGCCTGTACAATGAACGCTTCGGCTCGATCGCCATTCCAGCCTTCCATGCCCAGTGGCCGATCGATCAAGCCCATGCCGATCTCTGGCTTGCCTGCATGGCCGATGCCATTGACCTGCAGCCCTGGGCACCGGCGTTTGCCGAGTACCTGCTGCGCCAGTTGCGGGTGCCGGCCGAACGCATCGTCCAGGCCAGCCGCAACCGCCGAGCTCAGGCCTGACGTCGATGCGCCACACGGGGCGGTAGCGGCAAGGCACCAGTAGCCAGCGCCCGCGCCCGCTCCACACCCCAGACCAGGGCGCGGGTCATAGTCTCTCCCGGCCGGGCCGGATAGTATTCTTCCACCAGGGCCTGCCCCTCCCGGGTATACAACCCAAGGAATAGCTGCGTGGCACCTTGCCTGGAAAGACGCACCTGGACATCCAGGGTAGTTCCATCGCTGAGCACTTCGTCATGGCAGCGGGCATGCAGGTTGGCATCGGCCCATTGCCAATAGGTTTCTTCCCTGACGCGCATGGATTTTTCCTCCTTGTGCTGAAATCCGCGCAAGAAAAACATAACCTTGCTCTCCCGGCGAGGGCGACTCGCCGTTGCCATGAGCAAGATCAAGGAATACGGATAAAAAGCTACCGCTGGGCGTGACGCACTTCACCAAACGCCGTTCATGAAAAAGGGCTGCACATGCAGCCCCGGGGTTCGTCATGCATCGCCTGGTCATTTCTTGGCGGGAATACGCGGGGTGAAGCGCCCCTTCTTGCTACGCTGCAGGTGCGGTGGCTGCAACTGCTCCGATTCGTACAAAGTCATGTTGGCGAAGCCCAGGCGTACAGCCGCCTGACCGCACCGAACCTGGCTGTTGATCGGGAATGCATCGTTCATATCTTCGAAAAAGGATTCGCTCATGCCCAGGTTCCCCGGTTATCGGCCACGCCGGCAGGCAACATGCCTTCCTGGAGAAGCAATGACCTGCTAGTGAGACTAGCCGGTCATTTACAGACCATCTAGACAGAACCTTCGACACCGACCAGCGGCAGGCACTACTTCAAGCGAACCGCCGTACCGGTGGCAAACACCACCACCATGCCACCCTGGACAGATGGCATGCTGATTTCGAAGTCCACCCCCACCACCGCATCGGCTTGCAATTGACGTGCCCGCGCCTTGAGCTCTTCGGTGGCTTGCTCGCGCGCCTCACGCAAGGCGCTTTCCAAGGTCTGCGACCGACCGCCGAAGAAGTCGCGGAAACGGGCGAAGAAGTCCCGCACGAAATTGATACCCTGCACCGATTCGGCGCTGACCACCCCCAGATATTCGGCTACCGGGCGGCCTTCGAGCTGGCTGGTCGTGGTGATGATCATGAGTCGGCTCCCTCGCCTTGGTAAAAAGGCCGATCTTAACAGACCGCGCCATAGACCTTGATAGCCGGGCAGCCCGTTGCATTTGCCGGCCACCTGTCCCAAGCTCTGCCTTCACGCTGTCACGGACCGCCCAATGCCCAACCATCACCGTTACCTGGTCGCCCTGCTGCTGCTGATCCTGGTGTCGGGCGGTATCGGCTACCTGTGGCACGGCGACCAACCCGCTACACCTGTGCAACACCCACACAGCTACGCCCAGGCCTTGCGCCAAGCGCACAACGGCGAGCCAGGCGCGGCGCGGGTGCTCTACCAGCAACTAGAACGCGACGACCTGCCGGCCATCCGCCGCGCCGCGCTCTACGCTGAACTGCCGCACTACCCATCGCCCCAGGCATTGAAGCTGGCTCGCCAGGACCTGGACCATGGCGACCCGCTGGTACGCCGGGCGGCCATCGCCAGTATTCGCCGCCTCCTGCCGCCCGCCCAACGCAGCCTGGTGCTGGGCCCTTTGCTGGAAGACGACGAGCAGAGCGTTCGCTTCGCGGCGGTGGACGCCTTGCTGGGCCTGGACCCCGACGCGATAGGCTTGTATTTCGGCCCGCTGCAGGACGCCCTGGAGCAGTATCAGCAGGCCTTGGAAGCGCAACCACAGGATGCCGAGGCGCAGGTTCACCTGGCGCGCCTCTACCTGCATGAAGATGCTTACGAACAGGCCGGCGCGGCCTTGCAACGCAGCCTGCGAACCGCCCCGCACGGGCTGGACGCGCTGGCCATGCAGGTGCGCCTGCTGGAACGCCAGGGGCAGCATGATGCCTCTCGGCAAGTGCTGGCCAAGGCCTTGGCGCTACGCCCGGATTCGGCTTTCCTCCAGCATGAGCTGGGGCTCTGGTTGGTCCGTCACGAGCAACAGGAGTACGCCTTGCTGGCGTTTTCCCGAGCCGTCGAACTGGAACCGGAGAACACCGACTACCGCTACGTCCTGGCCGTGACCTTGCATGACCTGGACCAAGTGGAAGCCGCCCAGAAACAGCTGGAAACCGTGCTCGCTAGAGAGCCGGCCAATCGCCGGGCCCGGTTGTTGTTGATCCAGTATTGGAAGGAAACCGGCCAATTGCAGAATGTCCAGGTGCTATTGGCCGAGCTGGAGCGGCAAAACCCCGACGATCCGCTGCTCCAGCAAGGCTTGTAGACGATCTGCACACCCCCGGGGTTGAACCCAGGTGTCACTCCCGCGGTCCAGGGGGTATCGGTTGCCCGCTGGCAGAGGAGAGATGCCTTGGCCGCTGCGTTACCCTTGGACGAACGCGTGCTGATCCTGGCACCTTCGCAGATCGCTGCTCACGCCTCGCACTTGCTGACAGGCGCAGGCTTTGCCTGCCTGTGCACGAGCGATGCCGCGCGCCTTGGCACCTGGCTGGCCGAAGGGGTCGGCATGGTCATCGCCGCCGCCAATACGCTACCGGGCCCGCAATCGGTGCTGCAATCGTTTATCGACCAACAGCCGGCCTGGTCGGACCTGCCTATTGTCCTGCTGACCGGTCCCGCCACCGGCCCACCCGAACCGACACTCGGTCACCTGCTGCCCCTGCCCTTGCCACTGGACGCCGCGCAGTTGCTTCACCTCAGCCAGGTCGCCCTGCGCAGCCGTCGCCGCCAATACCGCTCCCGTGATTACATGCGCGAGCTGGAACGCCAGGCGCAACAACACCAAGCCGATGAGCAGGCACGCCATCAACTACGGAAAATGGAGGCCATCGGGCAACTGGCAGGTGGCATCGCCCATGATTTCAACAACTTGTTGACCAGCATCGGCGGCAGTTTCGAACTGATCGACAAGCGCTTGCAACAAGGGCGGAGCGAGCAGCTCGATGGCATCCTGCGCATGGGCAAGGAAGCTGTGATCCGGGCGGCACGCCTGACCCATCGCCTGCTGGCGTTTTCTTCCCGCCAGTCCCTGCAGAGCCAGGTCGTCGACCTGCACAACCTGCTGCATCCCGATGATCTCCGGGCCAGCCTGGATGTTTCCATCACCTTGCAAGTCACCCTGCCAACCGACCTGTGGCGGGTGGAGGCGGATGAAAAGCAGCTCAAGGAAGCCGTGAGCAACTTGTTGCTCAATGCCTGCGAAGCCATGCCCTGGGGCGGCCGATTGGATATCGAGGCGAGCAACCAACGCATCGACAGCGCATCCACCGGTGACGGCGCGCTGCCCAGTGGCGACTATTTGTGCCTGAGTATCAGCGATACCGGCCAGGGTATGTCGCAAAGCACCCTCGAGCATGCCTTCGAGCCGTTCTTCAGCACCAAGCCGGTCGGCCAGGGGGTTGGCCTTGGGCTTTCGATGGTCTATGGCTTCAGCAAGCAATCGAACGGCCATGTGCAGTTGCACAGCCAGATCGGCCAGGGTACCCGCGTCGACCTGTACTTGCCGCGCTACATCGGCCAGGCACGCCCGCTAAGCGAACCACCGCCCCTTGCCAGCGTCAGCGTCTGCCGGGAAATCCTGGTGGTCGAAGACGACCCGCACGTGCGCCAGTTGCTTTGTCAATCGCTGCGCGAGGAAGGGTTCCCTTGCCATGCGGCCTGCAATGCCAAAGAAGCCCTCCAGCTGTTGCAATCGCCCCAGCCGCTTGCTCTGATGATCAGCGATGTGGGGCTTCCCGGCATGAACGGTCGACAACTGGCGGAGGTTGCACGCACCTTGCGGAACAACCTGCAGGTGCTGTTCATTACGGGCTATGCCGAGACGGCCATGGTACAGGACGACTTCCTCGCCCCAGGCATGCAGTTGATCAGCAAGCCTTTCGAACTGAGCCAACTACAGGCCCGTGTCACGCAGATGCTGGACAAGCAGACCTGCGGCTGAACCTGCTGCACACGCCTGCCGAACCACCGACGCGCCCACGTATGGCTTTCCGCCCATGGGCGGCTATGCTCATTAGGTTTTCCTCTGCCCCGGGGAATCCGGGCCTTTTCCAGGCATGTGGAGCGCGGTCATGAGCAAGAAGATCCTGGTGGTGCTGACCAACACGGCAAAATACCCGACGCTAAAGCGCGCCACCGGCTTGTGGCTGGGCGAAGCAGTCCACTTCGTCGACAAGGTGCAGAAGGCCGGCTATGCCGTCGATTATGTCAGCCCTGCCGGCGGCTATGTGCCGATCGACCCCCACAGCCTGCAGATGGCACCTGAGCTCGACTGGCAATGGTACGACGACAAGGCCTTCATGAACCGCCTCGGCACCACCCTGGGGCCAGGCCAGGTCAAGGCCGAGGACTACTGCGCGATCTACTATACCGGCGGCCATGGCGTGATCTGGGACTTCCCGGAGAACACCAGCCTGCAGGCGCTGGCTCGTGCCATCTATGAAGCCGGCGGCGTGGTGGCAGCGGTATGCCATGGCGCCGTCGGCCTGCTGAACATCAAGCTCAGCGATAACAGCCTGCTGGTCAGAGGGCGCCAGGTGACCGGCTTTTCCAACACCGAGGAAAAACTTGCAGAGCTCGACAATGTGGTGCCCTACCTCACGGAAAACGAGCTGGTGGCCCGCGGCGGCAAGTACAGCAAGCATGACGACCCGTGGGCCGGCTTCGTGGTCAGTGACGACCGGCTGATCACCGGGCAGAACCCGGCTTCCAGCGCCTTGGTGGCCGAGCACGTACTGGCGCGCCTGAAGAAACCCGCATGATCCCACGGGCGATTGCCCGATAATCCGCAACATTCGCAGATAGCGGCTACAGTCCAACCGCCTCAGGCCCAAGTAACCTCGCCTGCAACCTGTCCACTGTCGGACAAGCTGCCAGGAGGGGCTGCGATCATGTCGAAATTCACCCATGCAGGGCGCAGCCTACTGGAGATGTTGCTTATCTTGACCATCAGCCTGGTCCCAATGGCATCGGGCCTGCTGGTCATGATCTACCAGCTGGAACGCAAGCTTGAGGAAAATGCCCAGGTATCGGTCCAGGAGGCCATCTTTGCCATCGACAGGGTTCTGGACAACCTGCAAAGCGCCGCCTCCAACGCGCTGCCCCTGGCGGGCCAACCCTGTAGCGAAGCCGCGCAGCCGCTGGAAGTGCTGGCCGCTGGGGACCCACGGATCCGCTCGCTCATCCTCACCAGGAACGGCCAGTCGTATTGCAGCAGTATCGAGACCACCATCACCGACAGCCCGACGTTCTACAGCCCACGTGCGCTGGTACAGCTGAATTTCGATTCGCCCATCACGCCCAACGGCGTCGTCGTCGAATTGCGTCTTGCCTATGCCAACCCAGGCGTGATCGCAACCGCCTATGGCATCGAGCTACGCAACGAGCTGCGCGGCTTCCAGGATGGCATGGTGCTGGTGCTGGAGTTCGGCAAGAAATACATCTGGGAGATGGGAGACAGCCGTGACCCGCAAGAGCCTTCGCAATCGGAGTTCTTCCGCAGTGCGACCTCGAGCAAGCACGGATATACGGTAAGAGGCGGGTACCCGGAGGGCTTCACGGCAAGCGAGATACGCCAGTCGATGTTGCAGATACTCCCTTCCCTGGCGCTGGTAGGGCTGCTGACCGGAGCGATTACCTATTGGGTGATATTCAGAGCGCGCAACAAAGGCCGGCAGGCCACCTCTCCCAGACGTTGAGGCGGCCTGCCGTTGCGATTACTCGACGTTCAGCACGCCACGACGAACCTGGTCACGCTCGATGGATTCGAACAGGGCCTTGAAGTTGCCTTCGCCGAAGCCATCGTCGCCCTTGCGCTGGATGAACTCGAAGAACACAGGGCCCAGCAGGGTCTCCGAGAAGATCTGCAGCAGCAGGCGTTTGTCGCCGGCTTCGGAGGCACCGTCGAGCAGGATGCCGCGCGATTGCAGCTGGTCCACCGGCTCACCGTGGCCTGGCAGGCGCTCCTCGAGCATTTCGTAGTAGGTCTGCGGCGGCGCGGTCATGAAGCGCATGCCGTAGCCCTTCAGGGCGTCCCAGGTCTTGAGCAGGTCGTCGGTGAGGAAGGCCACGTGCTGGATACCTTCACCGTTGAACTGCATCAGGAACTCTTCGATTTGCCCCGAGCCCTTGGAGGATTCTTCATTGAGCGGGATGCGGATCATGCCGTCCGGCGCAGTCATGGCGCGGGAAGTCAGGCCGGTGTATTCGCCCTTGATATCGAAGTAGCGGATCTCGCGGAAATTGAACAGCTTCTCGTAGAAGCCCGCCCAGTAGGACATGCGGCCACGGTAGACGTTGTGGGTCAGGTGGTCGATGATCTTGAGGCCGGCGCCGACAGGATTACGGTCCACACCTTCGATGAACTTGAAGTCGATGTCATAGATCGAACTGCCTTCCTCGTAGCGGTCGATCAGGTACAGCGGCGCGCCACCGATGCCCTTGATTGCCGGCAGGCGCAGTTCCATCGGGCCGGTTTCGATTTCCACCGGCTGGGCGCCCAGCTCCAGGGCACGGGCATAGGCTTCATGGGCATTGCGTACGCGGAACGCCATGCCGCATACCGACGGGCCATGCTCGGCGGCGAAGTACGAGGCGACGCTCTTGGGCTCGTTGTTCAGGATCAGGTTGATGCCGCCCTGGCGATACAGGTGCACATCCTTGGAACGGTGGGTGGCCACCTTGGTGAAGCCGAGCATCTGGAATACAGGCTCCAGCACGCCAGGGGTTGGCGATGCGAATTCAATGAACTCGAAGCCCATCAGGCCCATCGGGTTGTCGAAGATATCAGCCATGTGTGTGTCCTCATCAGCAAGCGAAAAATGGTGTCAGGTGCTTTGGATGTCGGACAGGCGTGGTGGCGAGCACGGGATGCCGCGCACGCTGCGGGCAAGGAAGTCACCAATGATCAGCTTGAACCCATGGTATGTCATATGGACCCATTCTCGGCGGGCTTGATTCCCCGGGGCGCGGAGAACCTTATTCTTGTATTCGTAAACCGATTCTACAGGGCGTAAAATCATTTGTCGCGCTTTAGTTCACCGCTTGATCCGACAAACGGCTATCCTCTGCGAATTGGTTTCAAACAGATTGGATGAGCATGCCTTTATCGGTCAAACGCGCCCGCTGGAGCTGGCGCTCCCTTCTCCCTTGGGGCATAGGGGCCCTGCCGCTGCTCTGTGGCCTGGGGGTCATGCAATGGCAGGCCCAGCGCGAACTGCACAACAGCAGCCAGAGCACAACCCGACAAGTGGTCAAACATGTCGAGCATATTCTCGACAACCTCTCTGGTGCCGCCACGGAACTGTTGCCCCTGGTGGGCCGTCCTTGCAACGAGATCGACGTGGCCTTGCGCGGGCAGGTCACCCGCAACGCCTTCGTACGCTCTACCAACCTGTTCCAGCACCATACCCTCTACTGCTCTTCGTTGTTCGGCAATTTCGACGAACCGGTGGACCCTCGCGACTACACCGAGGGGCGCCTGTGGTTGATGAAGGGCAATGCGGTCACCCCGGGCCATTCCTTGCTGGCCTACCGCCTCAGCAAAGGCGACGGTGGCGCCATCACCGTGGTCGACAGCGACCACCTGGTCGCCGCCCTGAAGCTGATCGGCCCGGAGGAAGAACTGCAACTTCAGGTCGGTAACAATTGGATAGGCAAGGAAGGCGTGGTCCATACCGGCGCGCCGCCGCAGGCCGCCATCGCCGCGGTGGTTCAATCCTCGACCCGCTACCCTTTCAGCGTTCATGGGGGCTATGCACCGGGCAAGCACAGCCAGTTCATGGCCGAGCACTACCCGGCCCTGCTCAGCTTGCTGGTGGTCCTGGGGGGGCTGGCAGGCATGGTCTGTCACTGGCAGGTCCGCCGCGCCCTGTCGCCGCGCGCCGAGCTGCAGCGCGCGCTGGAAGCCGACGAGTTCCTGCCTTATTTCCAGCCCGTGGTGCGCAAGGACGATTACCGCTGGGCCGGTGTCGAAGTGTTGATGCGCTGGAACCATCCGCGCGAAGGCCTGGTGCGCCCGGACCTGTTCATTCCCTATGCCGAGCACAGCGGCCAGATCGTCCCCATGACCCGCGCCCTGATGCTGCATACCGCCCAAGGGCTGGCCCCCTATGCCGCGCTGCTCGAGGATGGTTTCCACATCGGTATCAATATCACCGCCGACCACTGCCGCGACCTGGGCCTGCTGGATGATTGCCGTACCTTCCTCCAGCATTTCCCGCCAGGGCGCGTGGTGCTGACCCTGGAGCTGACCGAGCGCAAGCTGATCGAGGCCACGCCGATCACCCTGGAGCTGTTCGAAAAATTGCATGAAATGGGCGTGATGATCGCCCTGGACGACTTCGGGACCGGCCAGTCGAGCCTCAACTACCTGCGCCAGTTCAAGGTCGACTACCTGAAGATCGACCAGAGCTTCGTCGCGATGATCGGTGGCGACGCACTTTCCCAGCATATTCTCGATACCATCATCGAGCTGTCGGGCAAGCTAGGGCTGGGGATCGTTGCCGAGGGTGTGGAAACCGAGGTCCAGCGTGATTACCTGGCACGTCACCAGGTGGACTTCCAGCAAGGCTACCTGTTCGGCCGGCCGATGCCTGTTGGCGACTTTCTCCAAGCCCTGGCCGCCCGTCCGGGCAGCACGCGGTTGCCCCACGACGTACGCCCTGAGATCATGCCGAACTGATCACCTGTTCAACTTCGTAAACCGAGGCATTCGTGTCAAAAGGCATTCTCTCGTCGGTCGTGGCGTCCTGTCTGTTCGCCGTGATGTACTTCTACACCTCCCTGATGACGCCCTTGGATGGCGAGGAGATCTTTGGCTGGCGCACCCTGCTGACGCTGCCCTGCCTCACCTTGTTCATGCTGGCCACCAAGGACTGGAAGCTGGTCGGCGGCCTGTTGGCACGGGTGCGCCAGGCACCTGTCTTGCTGCTGGGCATGGTCGGCACCTCATGGCTGATGGGCGTGCAACTGTGGCTGTTCCTCTGGGCGCCGTTGCATGGGCGCAGCCTGGAAGTGTCCATGGGCTATTTCCTGCTGCCACTGGCCATGGTGCTCACCGGGCGCCTGGTGTATGGCGAGCGGTTGTCGCGCCTGCAAAAGGTTGCGGTGGCCTGCGCTGTTCTCGGCGTGGGCCATGAGCTGTACCAGAACGGCAGCTTCGCCTGGGAAACCCTGGTGGTGACCCTTGGCTACCCGGTCTATTTCGTCCTGCGTCGCCGCTGCGGCACCGACCACCTGGGCGGGCTGTGGTGCGACATGTGCCTGCTGTTGCCCTGGGCGCTGTATTTCGTGCTGCAGAACCCGCTGACCGCCGCCGACCTTGCCGAACACCCGGCGCTGTATGGGTTGATCCCGTTGCTCGGGGCGATCAGTGCCTCGGCCCTGATCGCCTACGTGCTGGCCAGCCGGCTGCTGCCCTTCAGCCTGTTCGGCCTGCTCAGCTACGTCGAACCGGTGCTGCTGGTCGGCGTCGCCTTGCTCCTGGGCGAGACCATCGGCCCCGACCAGTGGCTGACCTACCTGCCGATCTGGGTCGCGGTACTGGTGCTTGTGCTTGAAGGGATCAAGCACCTGCTGCGCCAACGTCGCCGCTCGGTGTAAGGCGCACCTGGCGAACCCGGCGCTCCTCGACCGCCACCACGGTCAGGGTCCAGCCGTCGCATACCAGGCGGTCACCGATCACCGGCAGGCGATCGAGCAGGCTCATCACCAGGCCCGCGAGGGTCTGGTAGTCCTCGGTAGGGCGCGCGCCGAAACCGGTGCGTGCCTGGACCTGGCTCAGGTTCAAGGCACCGCTGACCACAAAACCGCCTTCTTCCTCGACGACTCCAGGGCCGGCGACTTCGCTGGCATCCGGCAGTTCACCGGCGATCGACTCGAGGATATCGGTCATGGTCAGCACACCGGTGAAGTCGCCGAACTCATTGACCACGAAGGCAATGTGGGTCGACTGGGCACGCATCTGCTCCAGGGCATTGAGGATGCTGAAGCTTTCCAGCAGGTTCAACGGAGCCCGAGCCAGGCGCTCGAGCTCCGGTTGGCCGCCGGATAACAGCTCCTTGAGCAATTCCTTCTTGTGCACGAAGCCCAGCGGCTCTTCGATCCGGCCGTCGCGGATCAGCGGCAGGCGCGAATAGGGCGAGTTCGCCAAGGCCTGGGCAATGGCCTCGGCCGGTTGCGCCAGGTCGATGGCGTCGACCTCGGCGCGCACGGTCATCACCGTGCGAATCGGCCGTTCGGCCAGGTTCAGCACACCGCTGATCATCACCCGCTCACGTCGGTCGAAGACCACCTGGTCATCGCTGCCTTCGACCAGGTCGGCAATTTCCTCACCCACCTCATCGGCCGCCACGGCGCGCCCCCCCATCAGGCGCAGCACGGCATGGGCGGTACGCTCACGCAGCGGTCGATGCTGCTGCAGGCTGCGTTTGCGACGGGCCCGGGCCAGCTGGTTGAACAGCTCGATCAGCAATGAGAAGCCGATGGCCGCGTACAGGTAACCCTTGGGGATATGGAAGCCCAGGCCCTCGGCGGTCAGGCTGAAGCCGATCATCATCAAGAAGCCCAGGCACAGCATGATCACCGTGGGATGGGCGTTGACGAAGCGCGTCAGTGGCTTGCTGGCGACGATCATGATACCGATGGAGAAGACCACGGCGATCATCATCACCGACAACTGTTCGACCATGCCCACGGCCGTGATCACCGCATCCAGGGAGAACACCGCATCCAGCACCACGATCTGCGCGACGATGGGCCAGAACGCTGCATGGCGGGTCACGCCGCCGGTGTGCGCAACGTGCCCTTCGAGACGCTCATGCAATTCCATGGTGGCCTTGAACAGCAGGAACACACCGCCGAACAGCATGATCAGGTCTCGGCCCGAGAAGCTCTTGCCGAACACTTCGAACAACGGCGCGGTCAGGGTGACCATCCAGGAGATGCTGGCCAGCAGGCCCAGGCGCATGATCAGCGCTAGGCTCAGGCCAATGACCCGTGCACGGTCGCGCTGGTGCGGCGGCAGCTTGTCGGCAAGGATGGCGATGAAGACCAGGTTGTCGATACCCAGTACCAGTTCGAGCACGATCAGCGTGGCAAGGCCCAGCCAGGCCGTAGGGTCGGCTAGCCA
Organism: Pseudomonas sp. p1(2021b); assembly: GCF_020151015.1. Lineage (NCBI taxonomy): Bacteria > Pseudomonadati > Pseudomonadota > Gammaproteobacteria > Pseudomonadales > Pseudomonadaceae > Pseudomonas > Pseudomonas sp. p1(2021b). Next base: position 2,411,360 of record NZ_CP083746.1, on the reverse strand, counting down.
TTCCATTGCGAGGTACTCACGGCAAAGGCGTCACGGGGACATGGGGAAGAAGGCCAGGACGGCCGGGGACTGGGGGGCTCCGAGAAGGTGCTCATGGGGACCTTGATAGCTAATTGGGAAAAAGATCCTACAACCAGCAAGGTGTTTACTTACAGCGGGAAACTATTACAAAAGCTGTAACAGGGGGCCGCGGTGTGGCCCATCGCGGGACAAGCCCGCTCCTACAGGGACCACGGCCACCTGCGATTGGCCGCGCGGTGAGCCCGTCGCATGCAATGGGGACTTTTCTTCAATACTCACCCCAGCGCCCTGCCCCAACATGGTTTCCTTCTCCCGCAAGGAATCCCACCATGAGCCTGTCATTGTCCATGGCCGCCTTCGCCCTGGCGGCTTCCATTTCACCCGGCCCGGTCAATATCGTCGCCCTGGGCAGCGGTGCCCGCCACGGCCTGCGCGCCAGCCTGGCCCACGCCGCAGGCGCCACCTTGGGCTTCTGCCTGCTGCTGTTGCTGGTCGGCCTTGGCCTGCATGAGCTGCTGCTGCGCTGGCCGCGCCTGGGCCAGGTGCTGCACGGCGGCGGCGTTGCGTTCCTGTTGTACATGGCCTGGAAACTGGCCAGCGACGATGGCCAGCTGGGTAGCGAACATCCACAAGCCGCGCCATCGGCCTGGCACGGCGCCCTCATGCAATGGCTCAACCCCAAGGCCTGGCTGGCGGCTATCGCGGGGGTCGGGGCCTATACCGGCGGCGAGCAGCACTTGCTGTGGCTGTTCGCCTGGATCTACGGGCCGATCTGCTTCGCTTCGATTGCCAGTTGGGCCTGGGCAGGCAGCGTGATTCGCCACTACCTGGGCAACCCACGACACCTGCGTGCGTTCAACCGTGCGTTAGCAGCCTTGTTGGCGGCCAGTGCCCTGTACCTGCTGCTGGGGTGAACCTGCCCCGCCTAGCCCTGCCGATAATGCCCCGGTGTCGCCGCCAGGTGCTGCTTGAATGCCCGTTGCAGATGCGCCTGGTCGGCGAACCCCGCCTCCATTGCTACCTCGGCGATCGGCCGCCCTTGGCGCAACTGCGCCCGGGCATGCTGCACGCGCTGGTCCAGCAGGTAGCCGTGGGGCGTCAGGCCAAAGCGCTGGCCGAACGCGCGTATCAGGTAGGCGCGCGACAGGCCCACCGCCGCGCAGATATCGTTCACGGTCAGGGGGTCGAGCCGGTGCGCACGGATGAATGCAGCAGCGGCCTCCAGACGTGGATGGGCTCGCAACCCGCTGGCCGGGGCACGCTGCAGATAACCCGGCAGGTCTTCGAAGAAGCTGGCCAACAGCGTCTCCCGTCCAACCGTCTCGGCATCGAAGAGTGCAGCGAAAAGCGCCAGCAGCCGGCCGTAGAGCGCAGGCGATGCACTGTAGGTGGCCTCGGGCAACACGAAGCCGCGGGCCTGCAGCCATGACAGGTCGACGAACAGCATCAGGTAGGACCAGGGCTCACCCTTGATCGGGTTGCAGGCATGCACCACGCCCGGGTTCATCAAAACCGTGGCGCCTGCGCTCACCTCCCGCTGGGTACCACCGGTAAGGTAGGTACTGCGCCCCCCAGTGATCACGCCGATGGAAAAGCTCTCGTGAGAATGGGCCGCGTAACACACCTGGCGCCCATCACCGACGCGCCGGGCCTCGACGAATGGCAAGGCCGGATCCCGCCAGAACCGCGACACCTCGATCATCGCCCTGCCCTCATTCGCCGCCGCCCTGCACGACCACCAATAATTGTGCCTGGCGCGGCCCGACCGAGCGCAGGCGGTGCGGGGTCTGGGCATTGAAGTGCAAGGCATCGCCCTGCTCCAGCACTACCCGCTCGTTCATGAAGTCCACCTCCACCTGCCCTTCATGCACGAACAGGAACTCCTCGCCCTGATGCTCCTTGAAGGTCGGGTCGCTGAACTCGGTCGGCGGCTGGATGAGAAACGGCAACAGGCTGCGCTGGCCGACCTGGGAGGTCAGCACCGTATACCCCGGCCCCTGGCCATCGCCCACCAGCGCCTGGCGTTCACCCTGGCGCACCAGGCTGTAGCGGGCCTGGGCGTGTTGGTCTTCGGCGAACAGCTCCTCGACATTCACGTTCAACGCCCGCGCCAGTTTCAGCGCTGCAGCGATCGACGGGGTGTTCAGGCCGCGCTCCACCTTGGACAGGTAGCTCTTGGTCATGCCGGATTTCTCGGCCAGCAACTCCAGGGTGATCCCCAGCTTTTTTCTCAGCAATTTCAGTCGGATAGACATGTGACGCGGTTTTCCCGGGCGAACGTACTTGCTTATGACACTTTGTGTCATATAGGATTATTTGTGTCACACACTTGACCGCCCCGCCACCGGACTACCCCACGCAGCAGGTGGCGAGGCGACAAGCGCCGACATCGTCCATTACGCCACAGAGGATACCCCCCATGGCCAAGACTCTGACACACAGCAAGGACCAGTTGGTCCGCCAAGCCCTGACACAGATGCAAGGCTCGCTCGCCGATAATACGTGGACCGTGCGCGAAAAGCTGGCCCTGACCTGCCGAATTCTCTTCGAGCATGGCCATGATTCAGGCCTGGCCGGGCAGATCAGCGCACGCGGCCCGCAGCCGGGCACCTTCTACACCCAGCAATTGGGCCTGGGTTTCGATGAGATCAGTGCCAGCAACCTGCTGCTGGTCAATGAAGACCTGGATGTGCTCGAAGGCCAGGGCATGCCCAACCCGGCCAACCGCTTCCATAGCTGGGTGTACCGCGCACGTCCGGACGTCAATTGCATCATCCATACCCACCCGACCCATGTCGCCGCGCTGTCGATGTTGGAAGTGCCGCTGCAGGTCTCGCACATGGACCTGTGCCCGCTGTATGACGACTGTGCCTTCCTCGAGGCCTGGCCAGGAGTTCCGGTAGGCAACGAAGAAGGCGAGATCATCAGCCAGGCCCTGGGTGACAAGCGCGCGATCCTGCTCTCGCACCACGGCCAGCTGTCGACCGGCGACAGCATCGAGCAGGCCTGCGTCTATGCCCAGCTGATCGAACGGGCCGCACGCCTGCAGTTGCTGGCGATGTCCGCGGGCACCATCAAACCCATCGCCCCGTCGCTTGGCCGCGAGGCCCACGACTGGATCGACCGGCCCAAACGTCATGGCGCGGCCTTCGCCTATTTCGCCCGGCAGAGCCTGCGCCGGCACGCCGACTGCCTGAACTGAACCCTAATGCCTTGCTTGCGGAGCCTTTTCACCATGACTACTGAATTCCACGGCATCATCGGCTACACCATCACCCCCTTCAGCGCCGACGGCGAACAGCTCGACCTGCCTGCCCTGGGCCAGTCCATCGACCGGCTGATCGACCATGGGGTCCAGGCCATCGCCCCGCTGGGCAGCACCGGCGAAGGTGCATACCTGAGCGACGAGGAATGGCGGCAGGTGGCCGAGTACAGCCTGGCGCGCATCGCCGGGCGCGTGCCGAGCATCGTCAGCGTCTCCGACCTGACCACTGCCAGCGCCGTACGGCGCGCCCGCTTTGCCCAGCAACACGGCGCCGATGCGGTGATGGTGCTGCCTTCGGCCTACTGGAAGCTCGGCGAGGCCGAGATCGTCCAGCATTACCGGGCCATCGGTGCGGCGATCGACATCCCGATCATGCTCTACAACAACCCGGCCACCAGTGGTACCGACATGTCGGTGGAGTTGATCCTGCGCATCGTACGTGAGGTCGACAATGTCACCATGGTCAAGGAGAGCACCGGCGATATCCAGCGCATGCACAAGCTGCACCTGCTCGGTGAAGGCCAGGTACCGTTCTACAACGGCTGCAACCCGCTGGCGCTGGAGGCGTTCGTGGCAGGTGCCAAGGGCTGGTGCACCGCCGCCGCCAACCTGATCCCCGACCTCAACCAGCGTCTGTACCAGGCGGTATTGGCGGGCGACCTGGCGCAGGCCAAGGCGTTGTTCTATCGCCAGCTGCCCTTACTGGACTTCATCCTCAAGGGCGGCCTGCCGGCTACCATCAAGGCCGGGCTGGCCATGACCGGGCTGCCCGTGGGCGAGCCACGGCGGCCGGTGTTCGGGTTGGACGAGCAAGCTCGCCAGGCCTTGCAGGCGCTGTTGATGCATTGACCTGTGTGAATCAGAGGCCGTAGGCCTATCGCGGGAGCGGTGCAATCTCGGTGGGAGATCACCCAGCCCTTTGGGCTGCGCTGTCGCGCAGAGAACAAGTGGCTAGCGCCGCCTTCTGCTGTAGGAGTGGCGGTGCGGCGGTCCTACAGGCCTTGTCAAATCAATGAGTTATGCGTTGTTCTATGAGAGCTGGCGACAGCCTGCGATGGGTGCAAAGCAGCCCCAAGCCCTCAAACGGTGGAGCCAGACTCAAGGGGCCGCTTTGCGGCCCATCGCAGGCTCCGCCAGCTCCCACGAGGAAGCGGAGCCACGGCTGAGCAGTAAGCCAACCGAAGCAATTTGAGCGTGTCCAGCACCACAGAATCGTCCACAGAATGCCTGCGCTCCTGAAGCCAGCTGCCCTTGTCCTAGAGCCGCCAATCGACACCCAGCATCACCGTCCGGGGTTCGCCGTAGTACACCCCGTTGTAGAACCCGATGTTGTTGTAGTAATGCTCATCGAACAGGTTCTTCACATTCAACGACACCGACAAGTGCTCGTCGAATCGGTAACGGGCCATCAGACCGACCACCGAGAAGGCACCCTGGCTGACGGTATCGGCCACGGTGATGAACTTGCCTTGCTCGGTACGCCCGACCGGGCGCTTGGTCGATTTGTAGGTCTCGCTCTGCCAGTCCAGCGTGCCGCCAACCGTCAACGCTGGCGTCAGCGTGTAGGTGCTAGCCAGGCGCACCAGGTTCAGCGGCTGCTCGGGGCTCTTGCGGGTATGGTCGGCCGCTGCGGCATGGGTATAGCTGTAGCCCAGGCTCATCTGCCAGTCGGGCATCACCTCGCCTGCGACCTCGGCCTCGAAGCCCTCCACCACCACCCCCTTGCCTCCGGACTTGTAGAACACCTCGTTGCCGCCCGGGTCCACCGTGTCGTCACGCTCGGGCACGTTGTCCTGCTTGCTGCGATACACCGCGCTACTCAGGTTCAGGCGGTCCTCGAACAGGCTGCCCTTCAGGCCCACCTCATAGACCTTACCGACGATCGGGTCCAGGTAGTTGCGGTTCACATCCCGCACCGTCTGCGGGTTGAAGATGTCGGTGTAGCTGGCGTACACGGTGTACTGTTCGGTCAGGTCGTAGAGCACACCGGCATAGGGGGTCCACTGGTCGCTCTGGGTCTGTTTGGTGCGCGGCAGCTCCTTGCCGTTGAGGGCATCGACGTAGGCCCATTGGCGTTGCTCGCTCTGCCAAGTGCCGTAACGGCTGCCGAGCACCACATGCAGACGCTCGGTGGGGTTCAGGCGGGTGGCGATGTAGCCGGCCTTCTGCCGGGTGTAGCCACGCGAGGCGTCTCGCCCGGAGTCGGTGTCGAAGAACTTGGGGATCGACCCCATGTGCTTCCAGTCCGGGATCTTCGTGTAGTCGTCCGGCAATGCCTGACGCACCAGATAAGGCTCAGTGTTGCGCCGCTGCGACTCACCGTAGCCGACCATCAAGTCATGGCTGCGACCGAACAGCGTGTAGGGCCCGGCTACGTTGAAGTCGATGGCGTCCATTTTCTCCATGCCGGAAAAGTGCGCCAGCCAAGCCGTCATGCCGCTACGGTCGGCCTCGGGGAAGCCATTGCCGCCGTAGTACACCTTGCCATCGCTGTCACTCTGGCGATGGGTATAGGCCGCCTTGAGCAGCCAATCGTTGGCCAGCTGCTGGTCGAGGGTGACGAACACCGTCTCGTCCTTCAAAGGCCAGGACGACCAAGGCGCGGTCAGGTTGGTCGAGCGTGGCAGGTTGGCCTTGCTGCCGTCGCCGTTCCAGATCGGCACCGTCCCCCAGGACGACCCCTGCACATGCTTGTTCTGGTAGTCGTAGCCGATTGCCAACACCGTACTGTCGGTCAGGTCGGCCTCGAGGACGCCGTAGGCCACCTCGCGTTGGTTGGCGTATTTGTCCATGAACGACTTGGCGTCGCGGTAGGCCAGCACGGTGCGCCCGCGCAGCCGCCCGTCCCAGCCCAGCGGGCCGCCGACATCGAGGTAGCTGTAGTAGTTGTCGAAGCTGCCGGCACTGGCCCCGCTGCGGATGGCCAGTTCATGGGTGGGCCGCTTGCGCACCATGGCAATGGTGCCGGACGGGTCGCCCGCGCCGGTGGTCAACCCGGTAGCGCCGCGTACCACTTCGATGCGGTCGTAGATGATGGTGTCGGAGTCGGACTTCAGCCCCGAGAAGGTGTTGAGCATCCCGTCGACCTGGAAATTGTTGATCGCGTAACCCCGCGAATAGTAGGCCGGCCGCTCCGAATCGTTGCGCTGCACGGTGACCCCGGTGACGTGGGCCATGGCTTCGGACAGGGTGTTGAGCTGGAAGTCGTCCAGCTGCTGGCGGGTCAGCACCGAGACCGATTGCGGCGTTTCCTTGATCGACAGGTTCAGGCGCGTGGCCGCGCTCATGCTGCCGGTGGTGTAGGAGCCGGTATGCTCCGTGGTGCTGCCCAAGCCCTGGGCGAAGACTTCAGTGGAATCCAGTTCCAGGACTTCTGCACTGGCCTGGTGGTCGGTTTCTTCGGCCAGGGTTGCAGTGGTGGTGATGCACAACCCCAGGGTCAGGGTCATGCAACGGCTGATGGGCGCGAACATCGCTGCCTTGCTCCTTGTTCGTTTCGATGAATGTCCTTGCCTGCCGCACGGCGGCATTCACTTGGGAACGAATCACTGATGCGAATCGTTATCTATAATTCATCGAGACGAAAAAAAGGGCGGTTTCCTACCGCCCTCTTCTGGCTTTCCTACATCTACGGCATGACCGGCGGTACGTACTGCAAGGTCGTGCCCAGCGCCCACAAGAGCACCAGCACCAACGGCACATGCACCAGCAACTGCACGAAGGAGAAGCCGATCAGGTCCCGCGCCTTGAGCCCTAGCACACCCAGCAGCGGCAGCATGTAGAACGGGTTGATCAGGTTCGGCAGTGCTTCGGCGGCGTTGTAGATCTGCACCGCCCAGCCCAGGTGGTACTGCAGGTCGTTGGCCACCAGCATCACGTAGGGCGCCTCGATGATCCACTTGCCGCCACCGGACGGGATGAAGAAGCCCAGCACCGCCGAATAGACGCCCATGAGCACGGCATAGGTGTCGTGGGAGGCGATCTGCACGAAGAACGTGGAGATGTGGTGGGCCAGGGTCTGCTCGTCCACGCCCTTGACCTGGGTGAGGACGGCCGCGATCGAGCCATACAGTGGGAACTGGATCAGCACCCCGGTGGTGGTCGGCACGGCGCGGGCCACTGCGTCCAGGAAACTGCGCGGGCGCCAGTGGAGCAAGGCGCCGAGCATGATGAACAGGAAATTGTAGGTGTTCAGGCCCGAGATCGCGGTAATGGCAGGCTTGGTGGCGAATTCGTGGTACAGCCAGCCTGCGGCGAGGGCCACCAGCAGCAGGGTCAGGATCGGGCTGTATTCCAGCCACTCGCCCGGGCGCGTACGCTGGGCCGGTGGCGGCGCGCTGAAACTTGGGTCCACGCCACACTGTTCGGCGGTGCGGGCACTGTTCGGGCCGGGGGCGGTGGCGTAGGCGATCACCAGCGAGACGATCACCAGGGCCGCCAGCATGACGCCGGACTGCCACAGGAAGATGGTTTCGGTGAACGGGATCACCCCCGTGATGGCCAGGATCGAAGGCGGCAGGCTGGCCGGGTTGGCCTGCAGTTGCGCCGCCGAGGACGACAGCCCCAGCGCCCAGACCGCGCCCAGGCCCAGGTAGGCGGCGGCACCGGCGGCGCGATAGTCCATCTTCAGGTCCTGGCGACGTGCCAGGGCGCGTACCAGCAAGCCTCCGAACACCAGCGACAGCCCCCAGTTGAGCAGCGAGGCGAGCATCGAGATCAGCGCCACCCAGCACACCGCCGAACGGCCATTGCTGGGCAAGCGGGCCAGGCGGTCGATCAGCCGAGCAGCGGGCGGCGAGCTGGCCACCACATAGCCGCCGATGACCACGAAGGCCATCTGCATGGTGAATGGGATCAGGCTCCAGAACCCATCGCCGAAGGCCTTGGCGGTGTCGGTGGGCTTGCCGCCCATGAGCATGGCGCCCACGCACACCAGCACCACGGCCAGGGCTGCGAACACCCAGGAGTCGGGGAACCAGCGTTCGGCCCAGTTGGAGCAGCGCAAGGCGAAGCGGGCGGAGCGGCTGTCTTGGATTTCAGCGGCCACGGTAGTCTTCCTTTTATTGGTTTTATGTTTTTTCAAAAACAAGCACAAAACCCTGTGGGAGCGGGCTCTGCCCCGCGATAGCGTCCGCTCAGGCGATGATGTTGCCTGGCCTGACGCTATCGCGGGGCAGAGCCCGCTCCCACAGGGTGGGTTACAACCTTTGATATCAGAAGGTCATTTCCTTCACATCGTCCGGCACGATCAGCTTGCCGGCGGTCTTCTCGATGATTTCCTCGACGCTGACCCCAGGTGCGGTTTCGCGCAGGATGAAGGCGCCGTTCTCGATCTCCAGGTAGGCCAGGTCGGTGAGCACCTTACGGATGCAGCCGGCACCGGTCAGCGGCAGGCTGCAACGCGGCAGCAGCTTGGACTCGCCGTCCTTGGAGGCGTGGGTCATGGTGACGATGATGTTCTCGGCGCCGGCCACCAGGTCCATGGCGCCGCCCATGCCCTTGACCAGCTTGCCGGGGATCATCCACGAGGCGATGTTGCCTTCCACGTCCACTTCGAAGGCACCGAGCACGGTGAGGTCGACGTGGCCGCCACGGATCATGGCGAACGATTGGGCCGAATCGAAGATCGAAGCACCGCGGCGGGCGGTGACGGTCTGCTTGCCGGCGTTGATCATGTCGGCGTCAATCGTGCCTTCGGTGGGGAACTCGCCCATGCCGAGCAGGCCGTTCTCGGACTGCAGCATCACGTCCATGTCGGCGGGCACGTAATTGGCCACCAGGGTGGGGATGCCGATACCGAGGTTGACGTAGTAACCGTCCTTCAATTCACGGGCGACGCGTTGCGCCATCTGTTCGCGAGTCAGTGCCATGGTCAGGATCTCTTTGTTGTTCTGTGGACGGCGCGTTAGGCCTTGACGGTGCGCTTCTCGATGCGCTTTTCGAAGGTGCCGACGATGACCCGGTCGACATAGATGCCCGGGGTGTGGATCTCGCTGGGCAGCAACACGCCCGGCTCGACGATCTCCTCGACCTCGACCACGGTGATCTTGCCGGCGGTGGCAGCCAGCGGGTTGAAGTTCTGCGCGGTGTTGCGGTACACCACGTTGCCGTAGTGGTCAGCCTTCCAGCCCTTGACGATGGCGAAATCGCCGGTGATGGATTCTTCGAGGATGTACTTGCGGCCCTTGAACTCGCGCACTTCCTTGCCTTCGGCGACCGGGGTACCGTAGCCGGTGGCAGTGTAGAAGGCCGGGATACCGGCACCGCCGGCGCGCATCTTCTCGGCCAGGGTGCCCTGGGGAGTCAGTTCCACTTCCAGCTCGCCGCTGAGCAGCTGGCGTTCGAACTCGGCGTTTTCGCCCACGTAGGAGGCGATCATCTTGCGGATCTGCCGGTCTTCCAGCAGCACGCCCAAGCCGAAGCCGTCGACGCCGCAGTTGTTGGAGACCACGGTCAGCCCCTTGACGCCGCGGCGCTTGATTTCGGCGATGAGGTTTTCGGGGATGCCGCACAGGCCGAAACCACCGGCCAGCACCGTCATGTTGTCGGTCAGGCCTGCGAGGGCCTCTTCATAGGTTGCTACGCGCTTGTCCAGTCCGGCCATGCTCAGTCGCCTTTTGTAGTTGTTGGAACCGTGGACGCATCTTCACCGCTGTCGACTGATTTGTTAATTTTGTTTTCGTCATCGATTGATAATTTTTCCAAAACAAAACAGGTTCGCCATGAACGTCAAGCAGTTACGCGCCTTCGTCACCGTGGCCAAGTACCAGAGCTTCGCCCAGGCCGGCGAGCATCTGCATGTTTCCCAGCCGGCGCTGAGCCTCACGATCAAGGCGCTGGAGGACAACCTCGGCGGCGCCCTGCTCACCCGCACCACCCGCAGCGTCAGCCTGACGGCCGAAGGCGAAGTACTGCTGCCCCTGGCCCGGCGCCTGCTGGCCGATTGGGACGACACCGAGGAAATGCTGCGCCAGCGCTTCACCCTGCAACTGGGGCGGGTTTCGGTGGCGGCCATGCCGGCGTTTGCTGGCAACCTGCTGCCCAGATCGTTGAAGGTGTTCCGCCAACGCTACCCGCGGGTCAATGTCACGGTGCACGATGTGATCAACGAACAGGTGCTGGAACTGGTGCGCCATCGCCGCGTCGAACTGGGCATCGGCTTCGAGCCGGAGAACCTCGACGGCCTGCGCTTCCATCCGCTCTACCTCGATCGTTTCGTGGCCGTGGTGCCTGCCGACTCGCCCCTGGCCGAACAACCCCAGTTGAGCTGGCGGCAATTGCTCGCCGAAGATTTCATCGCCCTGCAACGGCCCTCGGCCGTGCGCCTTTTGCTCGAGCAGAACGTGGCGGCCAGCCACGGCAAGCTGGCGGTGGCGTTCGAGAGCCACCAGTTGTCCACCATCGGCCGCATGGTCGCCAACGGCCTGGGCGTCAGCGCCGTGCCGGCGTTGTGCGTCAACCAGATGCAGGAGCTCGGCGCCCGCTGCGTGCCCCTGGTCGAGCCCAGCGTGGAACGGCGTATCGGCGTCATCGCCCTGGCCGACCACAAGCTTTCCACCGCAGCGCAAGCGCTGCTCGACGTCGTGCTTTCCCACACCGATCCACAGGAGGTGACATGCGTTTCGTGAATCTGGCAGGTTCGAAGGTGCCGGCCATCGGCCAGGGCACCTGGTACATGGGCGAGGACCCGCGCCGCAAGGCGGCTGAAGTGGCCGCGCTGCAACAGGGCATCGACCTGGGGCTGACCTTGGTCGACACCGCGGAAATGTATGCCGAGGGCGGGGCTGAAACGGTGGTCGGCCAGGCCATCGCCGGGCGCCGCGACCAGGTGTTCCTGGTCAGCAAGGTGTACCCGCACAACGCCAGCCGGCGTGGCGTACCGGCGGCCTGTGAACGCAGCCTCGCGCGCCTGGGCACCGACTGCATCGACCTGTACCTGCTGCACTGGCGTGGCCAGTACCCGCTGGAAGAGACGGTCGAAGCCTTCGAACGCCTGCGCGAGCAAGGCAAGATCCGCCGCTGGGGGGTGTCCAACTTCGACGTCGATGACCTGTTGGAGCTGGGCAACGACGCCTGTGCCACCAACCAGGTGCTGTACAACCCGGCCCAGCGTGGCATCGAGTTCGACCTGCTGCCGTGGAGCCGCGAGCACCGTTTGCCGACCATGGCCTACTGCCCGCTGGCCCAGGCCGGGCGTTTGTTGCAGCACCCGGTGCTGGCCGAGATCGCCGAGCGTCATGGCGTCACCCCGGCCCAGGTGAGCCTGGCCTGGGTGACGCGCAATGACGGGGTGATCGCTATTCCTAAAGCCGTGGACCCGCTGCATGTACAGCTCAATGCCGCGGCGGGTGAACTGGTGCTGCTGCCTGAGGACCTGCAGGCGATCGACAAGGCGTTTCCGGCACCAACGCGCAAGCAGCACCTGGCGATGGTGTGACAGGCCGCGTTGGCTCAGAGCCCCGGGGCCACTGCGTGGCCCTTTCGCGGCACAAGGCCGCCCCTACAAAGACCGCTTTCCTGTAGGAGCGGCCTTGTGCCGCGAAAGGGGCGCAAAGCGCCCCCAAGATCAATGAAAATCCCGGCTACGCACATCCAGCCCCTGCAGCAAGGGGCTGATGTCTTCCAACCGCCGGGCAATCAAATGGCGCACGCCCTTCTCCTGCTCCAGCCGCCCGCTCACCTTGAGCAACTGCGAACCCACCAAGGCCCTGCGCTGGCGCTCGGCCAGGTCGCGCCAGACCACCACATTGACCATGCCATGTTCATCTTCGAGGGTGACGAAGGTCACCCCGCTGGCGGTCTGCGGCCGTTGCCGCCCCACCACCAACCCGGCCACCGCCACGCTGTCTCCGTGCGCGACCCCGTCCAGCTCCACGGAGCTGCGACAGCCCAACGCTCTCAAGCGTCGACGTAACAGGGCCAGGGGGTGCGGCCCGAGCGTGGTACCTAGGGTGGCGTAGTCAGCGAACAGGTCCTCGCCCACCGTCGGCATCGGCAAGGCCACGGGTCGCTCGGGCGCGCCCTGGACCTGGGCGAACAAGGGCAATTGCGCCTGCACTGCCGCAACCTGCCAGCGCGCCTGGTGACGGTCGCGGGCCAGGGCTCGCAAGGCGCCAGCATCAGCCAAACGGGCCCTGGCGCGGCTGTCGAGCTCGGCGCGCAGGCACAGGTCCTCGACATCCCGCCAGGGCTGGTGCGCCCTCGCCTGCTCCAAGCGCCGGGCATCGGCCTCGCTAAAGCCGCGAATCTGCCGCAACCCCAGGCGGATCGCCAGCGCGCCTCGCGCGTCAGGCTCCAGGGTGCAATCCCACTCGCTGTGGCACACGTCCACCGGCCGCACCTCGATGCCCTGGCGTCGCGCCTCCTGCAACAGCTGGTCAGGGCTGTAGAAACCCATGGGCCAGCTGTTGACCAGAGCACAGGTGAAGATCGCCGGCTCATGGCACTTGAGCCAGCTGCTGGCGTAGCAGAGCAAAGCGAAGCTGGCCGCATGGGACTCGGGGAAACCATAGCTGCCAAACCCTTTGATCTGCTCGAAGATGCGCTCGGCAAAGGCCTGTTCGTAGCCGTTGCGCTTCATGCCTTCGAGCAGCCGTTCGCGGTGCGGCTCCAGGCCTCCATGGCGCTTCCAGGCCGCCATGCTGCGGCGCAACTGGTCCGCCTCGCCTGGGGTATAGTCGGCTGCGACCATGGCCAGCTCCATCACCTGCTCCTGGAACAGCGGCACGCCCAAGGTGCGCCCGAACACCTCCTTGAGCTTGGGTGACGGGTAGGTCACCGGCTCCTGCTTCAGGCGCCTGCGCAGGTAGGGGTGGACCATATCGCCCTGGATCGGCCCAGGCCGGACGATGGCCACTTCGATTACCAGGTCGTAGAACGTCTGCGGCTTGAGCCTGGGTAGCATGGCCATCTGCGCCCGCGATTCGATCTGGAACACGCCCATGGTCTCGGCGCGGCTGATCATGGCGTAGGTGGCCTTGTCCTCCTTGGGGATGGTCGCCAAGGTCAGGTGCCGGCCACGATGACGGGCCAGCAGGTCGAAGCAACGCCGTAGGGCGCTGAGCATGCCCAGGGCCAGCACATCGACCTTGAGCAGGCCGACCAGGTCGAGGTCGTCCTTGTCCCACTGGATCACCGTGCGCTCGGCCATGGCGGCGTTTTCCACCGGCACCAGGTGGTCCAGCGGCTGCTCGGAGATGACGAAGCCGCCGGGGTGCTGGGACAAATGCCGGGGAAAGCCGATCAACTCGCCGGCCAGCACCAGGATGCGCCGCAGCGACGGGCTCTGCGCCTCGAAACCGGCCTCGGCCAGACGCTGCGCATCGGGAATGCGGTCACTCCAGCGCCCGCAGCACTTGGCCAGGGCATCCACCTGGTCAGCCGGCAGCCCCAGGGCACGGGCCACGTCACGCACGGCACCGGCGGCATGGTAGGTGTTGACCACCGCGGTGAGTGCCGCGCGGTGCCGGCCATAGCGGCGGAACACGTACTGGATCACTTCCTCACGGCGCTCATGCTCGAAGTCCACGTCGATGTCCGGTGGCTCGTTGCGCTCGCGGGACAAAAAGCGTTCGAACAACAAGCGGTGCTCCATCGGGTCCAGCTCGGTGATGCCCAGCACGAAGCACACCACCGAATTGGCGGCCGAGCCACGGCCTTGGCAGAGAATGCCCTGCTTGCGAGCGAAGTCGACGATGTCATGGACGGTGAGAAAGTAGCTTTCGTAGCCCAGATCCTCGATCAGGCACAGCTCCCTCTCCAAGGTCGCCAGCGCCTCGGCGCTCGGCCCCTGGGGCCAGCGCTCGGGCAGGCGCAGCTGGCACAGGTGGCGCAACCAGCTGGCAGGCGTATGGCCCTGGGGCACCAGTTCGCGGGGATACTGGTACTTCAGTTCGCCCAGGTCGAAGTGGCAGCGGTCGGCGATGGCCTGGGTCTCGGCCAGCAGGTCGGCCGGGTACAGCTCGGTGAGTTCGGCCAACGTGCGCAAGTGGCGTTCGCCATTGGCGAACAGGTAGCGCCCGGCCTGGGCCACCGTGCAATGCTGACGGATCGCCGTCATGCAGTCCTGCAGGGCACGGCGCCCCCGAACATGCATATGCACGTCGCCACAGGCCACGGCGCGGATCCCCAACCGGTCTGCCAGGCTGCGCAAGCGCTGCAGGCGGCGGGCATCATCGCAACCGCGGTGCAGGTGCACCGCCAGCCACAGGCGCTGACCGAACAGCGACTGCAGCCACTGGCCGGTGGCAGGGTCATCGTCGGCATCGGCGACCCACAGCGCCAGCAAGCCCTGGCAGCGCCCCTGCAGGTCTTCGGCCAGTACCTGGTATTCGCCCTTCTGCGCCCGCCGCCGCGCTTGGGTGATCAGGCCGCAGAGGTTCTGGTAACCCGTCAGGTCCTCGACCAGCAGCACCAGCTTGGGCCCTTGTTGCAGTTGGACTTCACTGCCGATGATCAGCCGGAGCTCATGTTGCCGGGCGGCCTGCCAGGCCCGGACGATACCGGCCAAGGTGCACTCGTCGGTAATGGCCAGGGCCTCGTAGCCCAGGGCCTTGGCCCGCTTGAACAGTTCGTCGGCGCTGGAGGCGCCGCGCTGGAAACTGAAGTTCGACAGGCAATGCAGCTCGGTGTAGGCCGGCGTGCTCATGCGAACCAGCCCTGCAGCCACAATGGCCCTGGCTGGGCCAGGTCGCGATAGGCCCAGCCGCGCAGGCCATCGCGGGTCTCGATGCGGTAGTAATCCCGGCGGACATCGCCACCATCCCACCAGCCCGACTCGATGCGCTCGGGCCTTGCCAGCAATTGCACGCCCGCCTCGGGCAGGGCCTGGGGCTGGGGCAGCAGCCAGCCGGGGCGGCTGCCCGGCGCGACCGATATACCCGGTGCGCCCTGCTCGGCCGCCTGCCAGGCGCATTCGGGGCGAGGATCGGCTTCAGCGCACAGCCCCGTGACCGCGTCATCGCCCAACCGCGCACGCAGGCGCTCGCGCAGTTGCTCCCAAGGTTGGGCCTGCTGCGCCCGGGGATCGAACAATGCCTGGTGCTGGGGAACGAAAGGCGGCAGGTCCTCGGCCAGCAGCCGCAGGTTGCGCACCGGTGCGCGAATGCGCAGCGGCTCCAGGCGCCCCCGGGCCAGCTCGAACAGCATCGCCGCCTCGCGCTCGGCAGCCAGCAGGCCGACCTTGAGCTCGGTGTCCGGCCCTTCGGCGTGCTCCAGGTACAGGTTGAAACGCTGCACACCGCAATCCCGGCCCGCGAGAAACGCCGCCAGATCGTTGATCAGCCGGCGCAGAGGAAACAGCAGCGCCTGGTGCGATTCGACATCGAAGTTCAGCTCCAATCGTGTCTCGAACCGATCCGGCGGCTGGTAGAACGCCAGCCCCAGGGTGCGCAGGCCGAGCAGTTGGTCCAGGTGCAGCTGTACGTCGGCGGTGAAACGCCGGGCCAAGGCATCGCGCGGCAGCGCCAGAACCTCGCCGAGCCGGCGCAGGCCCATGCGGGCGAAGGCCTCCGCTGCCATCGGAGGCAGCCCGACCTTGCCGACCGGCATGCTGGCCAGGGCCGCCCGGGCCTGCTCGGCCGTGGTCACGGCCAGGCCGTCATGGCCGTTGGCGAGCATGCGCGCGGCCACCGGGTTAGTCGCCAGGACAATGCGCTGGCGCAGCCCCAGCGCATCCAGCTCCTGGCGCAGGCGTGCCTCGAACACCGGCCAGGGCCCGAACAACCCCAGGCTGGAGCCGACTTCCAGCAACAAGGCCCGCGGGTAGTGCCGGCTGACCTGGGCGCTGAAGCGGTAGGCCCAGGCGGCCAGCAACTGCTGGAGCTGCTCGATGCGCGCCGGGTCGGCTTCCACGCAGGTGAAGCCATCGGCCAGGGCACGGGCGGCGGTGAGGGTCTGCCCGGCGCGCAGGCCGAGCGCGGCCGCAGCCGGGTTGACCGATTGCACGATACGCCGTTGTTGCGGCCCGCCGATCAGCACCAGGGGCGTGTCGGGGTCGTCACGCTCACGCAGGAGGCTGTCCAGTGCCAGCTGTGGAAAGACGATGCACGCCCAGAGCATGAATCATCAACCCCGCCCCGGGCAGGCGATGGGCGTGGCCGGTGGCAGGCCGCCACGGCACTTGAGGACCCGCCACTGGGCTGGGCGGGTATCGATGGCGATGCGCAAAGCCGCAGGCGACGGGTTGTGCGCGGCCTGCTGCGGCCGGCAGGCGAAGGCCAGGGCGTGGCCGGTCTCGGCAGCCACCTGCAGACGCCGCAGGGCGCGGTCATCGGCGCGCTCGGGCCAGCACAGCACTGCTGCGCAACTGCCGGAGCGCAGGCACTGCTCGGCTGCCCACAAGGCGTCAGCCGGCGCCGCCTGGACCTGGGCCAACCAACGCAGGTCGACCCCAGCCGCCTGCCAGGCCGGTGCATAGGGAATGAACGGCGGCGCCACCAGCACCACCCGCCCCCCTTCGCCGGTAAGGCGCGCCAGGCTCGGCCAGAGCAGTTGTAGCTCGCCACAGCCTGGGCTGGCCAGCAGCAGTTCGCTGAGCGCAGCCGCCGGCCAGCCTCCATCGGGCAGCCGCTCGTCAAGGGAGGCATGCCCGGTGGGCTGCAGGCCCTGCGGCCGCACCTGGGCCTGGCGCCCACGCCAGACCCGGCGCTGGTCGAGCAGGCCGTCGAGGTCGACTACCGCGCCCATCAGTCGCGCCTCAACAGGCCACAGAACACGCCTTCGATGACGAAATCCCGGTCCGGCGCTACGTCGATCGGTGCATAGGCGGGATTGCGCGGCAGCAGGCGGTAGCCACCCTGTATACGTTGCAGACGCTTGATGGTCACCTCGCCATCGAGGCGGGCGACCACGATCTGCCCGTCGCGGGCCTCACCCTGCTGACGGATGCCAACCAGGTCGCCATCGAAGATGCCGTCGTCGATCATCGAGTCGCCGCGCACCTTGAGCAGGTAGTCAGGGGTTCGGCGGAACAGACTGGGGTCGAGCAGCAATTGCTCATGGATGCCCAGGTCGGGGCTGATCGGCGCACCGGCCGCCACCTGGCCCAGCACCGGGATCTCGAGGATCTCGGGGCGGCGCAGCGGTTCGGCCAGGCGAATGCCACGGGCCTGGTTGGGGGTTACGTCGATGTAGCCGGCCTGGCTCAGGGCGACGATGTGCTTGCGTGCCACGCTACGCGAGGCGAAACCGAAGCGCTGGGCGATGTCGGCCAGACTCGGGGGCTGGCCGTGATCGGCGATGCGCTCGCGAATGAAGGCGAGAATGGCGCGGCGTTTGGGGGTCATGTTGTCCATGGAGTACATTTGTACTCTTTTCTCACAGTACTGGATAGCCCCCTTCGTCGCTACAAGCTTCGCGTGCCCACGCTGCGCCGCACCCGCGCTGCGGGAAACGGACACCATGGATACCTTCGTCGACTCGAGTTGGTATTTCATGCGCTATTGCGATCCAAACTGCCATACCGCAATGGTAGGGCCCGGCAGCCGATACTGGATGCCCATCGACCAGTACATTGGCGGTATCGAACATGCCGTATTGCACTTGCTCTACGCCAGGTTCTGGATCAAGGCCATGCGCGACGAAGGTCTGGTGGACTTCGATGAGCCGTTCAAGAATCTGTTCACCCAGGGCATGCTGTTGCGCGAAAGCTACTACCGCCAAGCCGAGGACGGTAGCCGACGCTGGTTCTACCCTTCTGAAGTAGCGGTTCACCACGACGAGAAAGGCCGTCCAGTCAGCGCGACAGCGATTGAAGATGGCCTGCCCGTCACCGTAGGGGGCGTGGAGAAGATGTCCAAGTCCAAGAACAATGTGGTCGAGCCCAAGGACATCATCAATAGGTTCGGTGCGGACACTGCCCGGTTGTTCACCATCTTCGCAGGCCCGCCCGATCAAAGCACGATTTGGAGCGACAGCGGTGTCGAAGGTGCCTATCGGTTCCTGCGCCGACTCTGGAGTTTTGCCGTGGAGGAGCATGCACGCTGGGGCGAAGGTGAAGAACCGGCCGTGGACGACGCGCAAGCTAAGCATGTGCGCTTCATGACCCATAGCTTGCTGCAGCAAATCAATAACGACTACGAACGGCTGCAGTACAACACCGTGGTCTCCGGTGCGATGAAGTTGCTCAAGGTGCTGGAGGGTGCCCGCAAGGCTGGTCGTCAAACGTGCAGGGAAAGCATGTCCATTCTCTTGCAGGTGCTGCATCCTGTGACACCGCATATCACCCAGGTGCTCTGGGAGGAGTTGGCGTTTCCTGGGGCCATCTATGACAGTACATGGCCGACCCCGTCCAGCGACGCCTTGAAGCAGGATAAGGTGACGATGATGGTGCAGGCTGATGCAGAGCATGACACGATACGCAGCCAGGCGCAGTCCGACACGACGTTGGCTCGACATCTAAAGGGGAATGAAAGGATGATCGTCGTGCCGAACCGACTGGTAAACTTCATCGCCTGACCGTTCAAATCACCCGTCACGGACAAGCCGGCACTTTTCACGAAATGTCGGCTTTTTTCGTGCGACAGGCCACAGAACACGCCTTCGATGACGAAATCCCGGTCCGGCGCCACGTCGATCGGTGCATAGGCAGGGTTGCGCGGCAGCAGGCGGTAGCCACCCGGTATCCGTTGCAGACGCTTGATGGTCACCTCGCCATCGAGGCGGGCGACCACGATCTGCCCGTCGCGGGCCTCACCCTGCTGACGGATGCCAACCAGGTCGCCATCGAAGATGCCGTCGTCGATCATCGAGTCGCCGCGCACCTTGAGCAGGTAGTCAGGGGTTCGGCGGAACAGACTGGGGTCGAGCAGCAATTGCTCATGGATGCCCAGGTCGGGGCCGATCGGCGCACCGGCCGCCACCTGGCCCAGCACCGGGATCTCGAGGATCTCGGGGCGGCGCAGCGGTTCGGCCAGGCGAATGCCACGGGCCTGGTTGGGGGTTACGTCGATGTAGCCGGCCTGGCTCAGGGCGACGATGTGCTTGCGTGCCACGCTACGCGAGGCGAAACCGAAGCGCTGGGCGATGTCGGCCAGGCTCGGGGGCTGGCCGTGATCGGCGATGCGCTCGCGGATGAAGGCGAGAATAGCGCAGCGTTTGGGGTCATGTTGTCCAACTTTTTGCGAGCTTGTCGAAGCGCGTGACGATTCGACGGTTCTCTTTTAGCCAGCCGAACATGCGCTCGATGATGTTGCGCTGTCGATATTTGGGGCGATCAAACAGCCTCGGCAAGCCGGGCTTGGGCTTGCGCTTCATTGAGCGCAGCGGTATGACCGGCTGCATCCGATATCGGTCGCAGTAATGGCGCAAGGCCTCGGCGTCGTAGCCCTTGTCGGCAAGCAGCCATTTGCAGCGCTTGCGCGGACGACCTCGTTGGCTTGATGGAATGCTGACGTCGTCCAGCAGTGGCTGGGCGTAGCTAATGTCACTGGCTTGGCCACCAGAGAGAAGGAAGCGCAACGGTATCCCGTTGGCGTCGCATAGCATATGGATTTTGGTTGTCAGACCGCCGCGACTGCGGCCTATAGCGTGATCGGCAGGCTCGTCAGGCCCCCTTTTTTTCGCGCTCCAGATGAAGCACGGGTTGCTCGAACAGCAGTGGAGTCGATCATCCAGGTGTGGGGGTCGATCAAGCCTTTGTCATTGAGTTTGAGGTGCAATCGTCTGAGCATCTGATCGAATATTCCGCTGTTTCGCCAGACTCGGAAGCGGTGATAGACCGTAGCCCAAGACCCGAAGCGCTCAGGCATATCTCGCCAGGCTGCTCCAGAGCAGAGAACCCAGAGCACACCATCGAGCATCAAGCGATCACTATTGCGGGGCCTGCCCCTGACGTGCGCTGCTGTAAACAGATCAGCGACCACTGCCCACGCTTCGTCCGAGAGTTCATAACGCTTTGCCATCACAGAATTCCTTTCCGTAGATGGTCGGTGACTGTACAAAACCAAGGCCGTTCCGGCGCCACATTTCAGTTTCTTGGCATTTCAGACAGAGCCTAGTCATGCGGTGTATGCGACGGTATTTTTCAGACAGAGCCTAGACTTTTTGTGGGTACTTTTGGCCGATTCCTGACGTTCCTGAAGGGCATGAGTCCATAGCTGCCTCTCGCGAAGGACAGTAATCGGCCAAAAGCTGCCACTCAACAAGACTCGATAATTCCCACTCGACCGCGCGTCATTGAAGCCATAGCTCAATGCCACTACTGGAAACCCCAGAATCGCGAAAAGGCAACGTCATCATGAGATCCCTCGGATCATGCATCGGAGCGCACTGCCTCGCGGCTCGACTCAAGCCAGAGGTAGCAACAGCGTGGCAGCCACCCCGCCGCTTGCACGATTCTCCAAGCGCACCTGACCGCCCAAGCGGTCAATGATGGTCGCCACGATGGAGAGTCCCAGCCCGGCACCATTAGGGCTGTTGCGGCTGTAGAAGCGCTCGAACACACGAAGGAGATTGGCCTCCTCGATACCCGCCCCCTCATCTTCGACAACCAGTGCGAAGCAGTTGCCCAGACGCTTGAGCGATACCGTTACACGCCCTCCTGGTGGCGAATGTTCTACCGCATTGGAAACCAGGTTCTGTAACGCGATGCCCAACGCACCAGCATCGATTGCCAGATGGTGATCACCTTCGTCGATGTCCAGTGAAGGCTCCAGGCCACGGTCCAGTATCCACGGGGTCAAATCGGCCAACGTATCGGTGACCACCTCGGCCAGGTCAACCCGAATACTGGCGCGCAGCCCCAGGCGCGGCTCGACTCGAGCCAGCGTCAGCAACTGGTTGACCACTCGGGTCAGCCGGTCGACTCCACCGATCAGAAAACCCAGTGCCTTTTGCCGCTCAGCTTCATTGCTGGCAGCCTGGGCATTTTGCGCATGCAGGCGCAGGATGGCGAGCGGCGTACGCATCTCATGGGCCGCATCCGCAATGAATCGGTGCTCGCGGCGCAACAAATCTTCAATTTGTGCCAGTAGCCGATTGATTGCCGCCTGCATGGGTTCCAGCTCCGAGGGTAACGGCACCAATTGCAGCGGTTCGAGGGAGTCGGCATGGCGGGCACGAATGACATTGGCCATGTTCTGCAACGGTCGCAACCCCCAACCGATTGCGGCCCAAACCAGCAGCGCAAGGGCCAGGCTGCCGAGCAAGAATGGCAACAACGTGTGCCGGACGATACGGTCAATCAGGTCGTAACGCACATCGTCCCGCTCGCCGACCCAGATCACCCAGCGCCTTTCAGGCACCGGCAAGACGAAACCGCGCCACTGCTCTCCCCCACGGGTCAAATCATGGAAGCCCGGCGATGTCGGCAACGGGTCGAGTACAGGTGCACTGGGCGTGTACACAAGCCTGCCTCCCCCTTGCTCCCATACCTGGAATGCCAGCTTGCCTTCGTAAGGATGGCCCACTAGTAGATGGCCGGCATTGCCCAGCGCCTCATTGAACGACCGATACAATGCCTCGCGATCGCCGTCTTCCACCGGCAGGCTCATCACCCCCTGCAACAAGCGGGCATTTTGGGCCAGGTGAGCGTCATAAACCTCATTAATTTCCCGGCTACTGTCGTGGTAGTTGTAAAGTGCCAGCACGCCGACTCCGATCAGCAGCAACAACATCACCCGCCATAGGGTGCGCTGGCGCAACGAACTCATGCCTTGCCCTCGATCAGGTAACCGATGCCACGCACGGTGCGGATCAGCCCGTTGAACAGCTTCTTACGCAGATGGTAGATGTTCACTTCCAGCGTGTTGCTTTCCGGCTCCTCGTCCCAGCCATACAACAACTGGGTCAACCGTTCGCGGGTAAACACCTTGCCAGGCTGGGCCAGCAGCTCGTGCAGCAACAGATATTCCTTAGGTGTCAGCACGACCTCGACACCTTGATAACGCACCTGCTGAGTCGCCGGGTCGAGGCTCACGCCAGCATGTTCGATGATCACCGTGGCGCGGCCCGCGCTACGCCGCAACAAGGCGCGCAGACGCGCTTTAAGTTCATTGAGGTCGAACGGCTTGACCAGATAATCGTCGGCGCCGGCATCCAGGCCGGTGATACGGTCCTGCAGGCCATCGCGGGCGGTCAGGATCAGCACCGGCAAATTTTCACCGCGCCCTCTCAGGCGCCGCAGCAGCTCGATGCCCCCCATGCGCGGCAAGCCCAAATCCAGGATGAGCAGGTCGAAAGCCTCGTGTAGCAAAGCATGCAACCCGCTCGCCCCATCCCGCAGCCAGTCCAGGGTATAACCTTCCTGGCGCAAGCCGTCGCAGATCCCTTCCCCCAGCGCGGCGTCGTCCTCAACCAGCAGCAGGCGCATGTTCAATCCTGTTTGTCCTTGATGGCTTTGAGTAAAGCATCTATATCGCGCTGCCGACCCTGGTCGGCCAGCTCACGGCCTGGACGGGGTGGTGCCTGTCGAGCCTTCTGAAGCGCTGTAGTGGCCTCGGCGTAACGTTTCTGCCGAAACAGATGATCGGCCCAGAAATAGTTGCTGTCGATACCATCGGGGTTGATCTGCAAGGCTTTGCGCAGCAGTTCGTCAGCCTTGTCGCCATCGCCGAAACCGATCGGCCAACCCGGCACCTGGTCATACAACGTACCCAGGCTGGTGTAAGCAGAGCCCTGCAAGGCGTTGGGGTCCAGCTTCATGGCCTGTTCCAGGCTGGCCCTTGCTGCCTTGACCTTGCCAAGAGCGCCCAAGCCACCTGTAGCGCCCGCCCAACTGCTGTTGATGATGCCCTCCCAGATCAACGGCTCGGCCGTGCCGGGGTATTGATGAACGAATAGGGCTGCATCAGCGGCCAGTTTTTCGAACGCATCGGCACGTTTTTCCTTCGGCAACTGGTACTGGATCTGCGCCCAACGCTGCTGCAGATCGCTCAAGCGCTGGGTACCCGGTTGGTCCAAGGCCCAGGTAAAGGGTGCCAATGCCAGTAGGCTTGCAATGAACAAACGCTTCATTTGATCGACTCCTTGGAGTGACTGCCAATGTAACGAAGAATCACCGGCAACTGCTTGCGCAGCGCCCGGTCGACCACCCCCGGTAACATGCCGTTAATGCGCACGAAGAGCTTTTCCGGCCAGCCCAGGTACAACTCGCTGCGCTCGGACTGCATGGCCTCGAGCACTGCCTTGGCCACGTCCGCCGGGTCGTCCATGCCTACCTTCAAGGCCTGGTTCAGCGCCGTGGCGGCACTGCTGTTCATACGAGTGCGGGTGGCCCGGGGGGCGACATACAGAACATTCACCGGGGTGTCGGCCAGCTCCCGCCGCAACGCCTCGGAAAAACCGCGCAATGCAAATTTGCTGGCACAGTAGGTCGCATATCCCGGGTACCCAATCGAGCCATAGGTGGAGCCAACGTTGACGACCAATGACTTGGGTTGAGCGCGCAACAGCGGCAGGCAGGCACGAGTCAATTGAAGAGGCGCCTTGAGATTGATATCCAGCAGCTCATCGAGCGCGAACTCATCCAACTGGTCGAGCAAGGCGAAGCGATTGACACCGGCGGCATTGATCAGCACGTTCACCCCCCCCATCTCCCGGGCCTGGTCGATGATCTGTTCGCGCCCTTCGGCAGTGCGCAGGTCGGCACCTTGCCATCGCAGGCATCCCGGATAACGGTCCATGAGGCCTGCAAGCTTGCCCCGCTCCCGGCCGATCGCCAGCACCTGGGCACCCGCCGCGCATAGCAGCTTGGTGAGCTCCAGGCCAATCCCGCCACTGGCGCCGGTCAGCACGACTCTGGATTCAGGCAAGCGCATACGGCACCTCCGGCTGGCCAGCCCGAGGCAATCCCTGAAACATCTCGATGTACAGCCGGTACACCACTTTGGCCGCATGAATCACCGTCTGGTGATCGTCCACGTCGTCGAGCCGATCCATCAAGCGTTTGTAGGTGACCATATGACCTTGGTCCAACGCACCATGAGAGCTGAGGTAGCTGAACGCATTGTCGGTCAACGCCAGGCTCTGCTGGATCGCCCCGGCAGCATGGGTGGCCAAGGCGATGCTGGTGCCTTCGAGCACGTTGACCATGCCGAACAGCCCCACCGGGTTACCTCGGGCGATGAGGTCGTAGAGGTAGGCGACCATCAACTCTATCGGCAACGCCGGACGACCGTCGCGCACCGCTTCCCAGTCACCCCCACAGGCCTTGATATCGTTCAGGACCCATTGTTCGTGGCCATACTCCTCTTCGATGTATTCGCACACCGCAGCGCGCAGCCATTCCAGACGGGCAGGCAAGCGTGCGCCGCAGGCCATCAACAACGGTACGGTGTGGCGTACATGGTGGTAGGCCTGGGTGAGGAAGGCGATATAGCTTTCCAGGCTGACCTGGCCGGCCAGGGCTTCACGGATAACCGGCACCGCGAACAGGGCCTGGCGTTCATGGGTGGTTTGCAATTGCAAGGTGTCAAAGAATGACATGGCAGACCTCAGCTCGGAATGTCGGAAAGCAGGGATTGGTAACGCTGCAGGATTGCCTCGCGCCGCAGGCGACCGTTGGCCGTCAGGGTTTGCTCGCCAGCGCTGAGCGGGCCTGGCAACCGCCGCCAGGCATGTACCTTGGCGTAGTCGGGTAAAGTGGCATTGCTGCGCTGTACGGCTTGCTCGATGGCCGTATCGCTGACGCTCGGATCGAACGGCCAAAGCAATGCCAGGTTGTGCGCCATCCCTTCACCGTGGACGAAGGCCTGGGCGATCACGCCGCCCTGGGTCAGTTCGGTTTCCACCCATTCGGGGTTGACGTTGCGTCCAAAACTATTGATGAATTGATGCTTCTTGCGGCCGCTCAGGTACAAGTAGCCATCTTCATCGAAATGCCCCAGGTCACCCGTGGCCCACCAAGGTGACGAGACCGCGGCCTCCCCCAGATAGCCCAAGAGCACCGAGCCTGCAACCAGCACCTCGCCATCCTCGGCGATTTGCACTCGTGCATGGGGCAAGGGCCTGCCGACACTTCCCGGGCGAACCGCGCCAGGGCGGTTCAACGCCACGACAGAGGCACATTCAGACAACCCATAGCCTTCGAACACCGGCAAACCGACCGCCTCGGCCCGCGCCAAAAGGCTGGGCGATACACGCGCTCCGCCGACCGCGACGAACCGAAGCGGGCCGACGTCCATCGAGCCACGCTCGATCGCGGTGACAAGCCCCATCAGCAGTTGTGGCACCAGGATCAGGCTATGCGCCGCGCTCTGGGCGATTGCCATCAGCCAGCGCGTGAAATCGACCTGACTGGAACCAGTCATGCCCAGCTGTGCCTGGGGATAGATCTGTACGCAGGCGCCTGCAGACAGTGCGGCATAGGTGCCCAAGTTTTCCAGCAGTACGCCCATCGGCAGCACTGCCAGGTGTCGCTCAGGTTCGGTGGGGCGGCTGGCCAGTTCCAGCTCGCGGGCTACGCGTAGGATGGCGTCGGCCCCCAGACATACGCCCTTGGGCGTACCTGTGCTGCCTGAGGTATAGGTGATCTTGGCAGTCCCCGCGGGCAGCGCCACAGAGGGGCTGAGCTGTCGCTCCCACAAGGCGTCCTGTTGTACGAACCCCGACTGGCTGAACACATCAGCCCACGGGTGCGCGAACAGTACCTGGGTCGCGCCGCTCTGCGCGATGCAATGACGCATTTGCGATGGCGTGAAAAAAGACGGCACGGTCACGCAAGGCCGGCCCGTGAACAGCGCCGCCAGGTCCCAGAATAGAAGTTCAGGACCATTGTCCAGAGCCAGCATCAGCGCACCCGGCTGCCGGGCGCGCAACGCTTGAGCACGCCGGTTCACCTCGGCGAGCAACTGTCGGTAAGTGAACTGGGCATCCAGACCCTGGACCGCCAGCGCGTCGCCATACTCACACGCGTAGCCGAGCAACAACTGCTTGAAGTCCTGCAGTTCACGCGGCATGGCCAGCCTCCTCGGTCTGCGTTGGCAACCCCAGGCGCAGGAACACACCCGCCGTGTTCAAACGATCGAACCCATGGCGAATGTCGCCGACGAATACTTGAGGATGCTGAGCGTAATAGCTTCCCCAGTGATCCACCGGCTCACTCAGGCGGGCCGGGTCGGCCGGCGCCAGTACACTCGGCACCAACCCCAGACGCTGAAAACTGTTGATCAACGTCGAAGCCCCGGTAAACGCCACCCACTGAAACCCTCGTATGGCCAGCAGCCAAGTCACGGCAATGATCATGACGCGCGCACTGCCGGCGCTGAGCGCAGCCAGGTTGCCGACCTCGACCAAGCCTTCACGATCCAGTGCCACGCCTGTCACATGCGACGCCGCGAACTCCAGCGGTTCGTCCAGGTAATGCTCGAGAAACAACGGCCCCTCGCTGGCCGGTCGTATCCCCGCCGCGGCGATCAAGCGCCCATGGCTGTCGCGCAATGCCAGCAGCTCGGGTAGATAATGGTGGACATCGGCATGGTGCACGTGGGCGAAACGCTGATGAATGAAGTGCTCCAACTCGGCACGCCCAGGATCTTCGTGAAGATGCAGGGACAAACCCGCGTGATGGTCCGCGTGGCTGCCAATGTGCAATGGGAGCAAGCTGCTCCATATAGGCTGGGTCATGAAACGCCCCCGATAGGGTTGGTCAGGGGGAGTATCGACAGTGAATCTGAAGAGAATCTGAAGTGACGGCCTCGACGTTCATCCCGCTTGATGTGCCACTGCCCTGCCCACGAACCGTTACGCTCGGGCGGCCAGCCTGGTTACCCGGATCGAAGTCAAATGCCATGTGGTTCAGGCCCTGCGACATCGCCGGGCCGGCGATAAAGCCTGACTTAACGGCCAGGCTCTGGCTTGACCGCCAGGACGCTGCAGGGCGCATGACCGATAAGCCGCTCGGTGGTATCACCGATGAGCCTGGCCCAGCGTTTGGGCTGCACCACTCCTACGACCACCACGTCGATCGTCAGCGTGGTGATGTAGGACTTGATGATGCGTAACGCAGCGCCTTCGACGAAGTAACGGTGCGCGTGGGCAACACCACGGGCATCGGCCAGCTCGTCGAACGGCCCCTGAAGCGACTCGCGCACTTCCTGCACCCAAGGCTCGGCGAGATCAGGATTGGCCAACATTGCCATGGGCAAGCTGTAGACCGACAACAAGTGGACCCGTGCCTTGCATTGGGCCGCCAAGTGCTGGCCAGCCACGATCAGCGCGTCATTGAAAGCGTGCTGGCGCGGCCCAGCGGTGGCCACATCCACCGCCACCAGGATATTCGCGGGCATGACCGGGGCATTCGCAGGTACGAACAGCGTCGGTGCCTCGCTGGTATGCAATAGCACATGGTCGAGCGAGGTCTGGGCAAGCTGGCCAAATACCGAGCGGGCGGGACAATCCTTGATTATCAGGTCAGGTGCAACACGTGCGACACATGCCGACACGATGTCATGCGCTAGCGTGGTTTCAACTGCCTCGAAGGTCGGACGTAGCCACGCCACCGGCTGCTCGTCGAGCAACGCCTTGAGCCTGGTACTGAAATGCACGAACGATGCCGACGGTGGTGATGCGTCCGGCAATGGGTGATACAGACGCAGCTCGGCGGGCGCATGGACACCCAGGACATGCAACGACGCTCCGGAGGCTTCGGCCAATGCCACGGCTCGGCGCAGAGATGCATCGGGTTCGGCCTTGGTCATGATCAGGAGAATCCTGTTGTACGGGCCCATCAACCACCTCCCGTCGCGACTATGCGATTGCGCGATGCTGTCATTATCGAGGCGGGCGCTAGAGCAATCTTGATAAATATCAAGGCCTCCAAGGCCTATGGCGTCAACCTAGGCCTGAACCACTGCGCCTGCATCCAGGCTGTCATCGTCGTGGAGGTCATCATGAATATGTTTTCGCGACTGTTGCTGATCTGCCATCCGGACCTGCATCCTTCACCGGCCATGGCACGGGCACAAGCACTGGCCACTACTACCGGTGCCACCTTGCACCTTGTGATGTCGAGCCCCTTGCCAACCCGCTTGACGACACTGGACCATGTATTGCGAAGCAGTGCTCGCAAGCAAGACGCCGAACATCGCAAGGCATGGCTGGCCGAACAGGTCACCGCGCTGGACGCGCTTGGCATCACGGCCTATGCCGAAACGGTGGACGAAGACGATCCGCTGAAAGACTTGGTCCGCCTGGGCCAACTGCACCACGTGGAAATGGTGATCAAGGATATCAAGCATGAAACCGCGTTGAGCCGAGCCTTGCTCACGCCATTGGACTGGCAGCTGCTGCGCCGATGCCCGATACCGCTACACTTGGTAGCCCATGCCGAGCACCCTCTGCCGGGCCGGGTGCTCGCCGCGGTGGACGTGACCCAGAACGACCCGTTCATCGAGAAGCTCAATGACCGCATCCTGGCAACGGCACACGCATTCGCGCAGCGCTGTAAGGCACAACTGCATATGCTTCAGGCTTACGAGCCAAGCCCCCGCTTCGTTGCCTATGCAGCGGCTCCTGTGGCCTGGACCGATGAACTGCTCGCAGAAATGACCGGCCGGGCACGCGAACGTATGGCAAGCCTGGGGGCTCGTTACGGCGTCAAACACGATCACGTGCATCTGGTACGCGGGCCTGGGCCCAGTGTGGTCAGTGAGTACGTCAACCAACAGGGCTTCGATGTCGTGGTAATGGGTACGCGCTACCATGAAGGGCTCAGCAAGATCGTCGGCAGCACGGCCGAGCAGACCCTGTACAAGGTCCAGTCCAGTATTCTGGCGATCCGCAGTTGAACGAACAATCGATTCCACCGGTGGTTCCGTACATGCTCGGCTTGACGGTCACCTGTCTCCGGAAAAAGGAGGGACATTGGTCATATCCCGCTGCCGTCGGACAAAGGTTTGATTTTACTCACCCGCTCATGCCCTTCACTCAGCGTCGATCCAGAGAGCGAAACAAGGCCTCTTCCTGAGCGAAATGCAGTTTCGCCAGGGTGTCGAGGCGAATGAGCTGATGCTGTACCTCGTCGGCGCCAGGGAGCGCATGCCCACGATTAAAATCGTCGCTCATGCGGGACAGCAGATGGATCAACCGAAAGATTTCGCGATGGGTATGGCTCATCGCCGACAGCGGGTCCTCACCTGGCAGGTAATGGCTCAGCAACGGATAAAGCCGGCGCTCATCATCCCGCTCATGGCGCTCCAGCAGGTCGTGCAACCCAGCAACCAAGGTACGCAAGTCGGCCCGTGCCTTATCGGCCGGACGACGGGAAAAATCGCGAGCCATCTGCCCCAGGTCTGCCAGCACCCTGTCCAACTGTCGATGCTCATCCTCAAGCCTGTCTATATCGACGCAGGGCATCCCGTTTCGCCCTATACCGGGCAGTGGGCCAAGCGCGCGCAAGGCATTGCCGATAATCAGCAGATCGATGCCTTCCTGCAGCAAGGCACCAAGCAGCGCTGGCAAGTACCCAGCCGCAGCGACAAGCATGGCCAATAGCGACAGGCCCATCCCCGCCCACACCCCTTGGCGAGCGACAAGCACGGCGTGCCGAGCAATATCCAGTACCTCGACCAGGCGGTCGAGCCTGTCCACCAGCAAGACCACCCCGGCCGCCTGAGCCGAAGCCGTGACACCAGACGCTCCCATGGCGACGCCGACATCGGCGGCCGCCAAGGCGGGGGCATCGTTGATGCCATCGCCCATCATCAATGTCGGCGCGTGGCGGCACCCTTCCTGCACCCAGTGAACCTTGTCCTGGGGCGTCAGGCCGGAATGCAACTCGTCGATACCCGCCGTCAATGCGATCATTTCTGCCGTTTCCAGGCGGTCGCCGGTGAGCATGACGATCTTCTCGATACCACGGGCACGGAGCAAGCGAAGGGTATGGGGAGCTTCCAGGCGCAGGTTATCGGCCAGCCTGATCACCCCCTTCATCTGGCCATCAATGGCGACAAAACAGCCACTGCCGGCCAGGTAGTCAAGCTCCTGCAAGCGAGCCTGTGTCCAAGCGCCTGTGCCTGCATCACCTTGTACATACCCCACCGCCCCCATGCGCACGGCATGGCCTTGCACAGTACCGGCAAGCCCCTGCCCGGGGATCTCCTGGACATTTCGAGGTGCCGTTGGCAACAACCCACGCAGCCGAGCAGCCCGCACGATGGCCTGGGCAACGGGATGCGAAGAGGCCTGCGCCAGCGAAGCGGCCAACTCCAGGAGATGCAGCGGTAAAACCTCACCTTGTACTTCGACCGACTGAACGTGGGCATGGCCACCGGTCAAGGTGCCGGTCTTGTCCAGAAACACTTGCCTGATCTTGGCAAGCGCTTCCAGGACCTGACCATCGCGTACGAGAATGTTGCGGCGCGCTGCCCTCGAGATGCCGGAAATGATGGCGATGGGCACCGCCAATATGAGCGGACAAGGTGTAGCGACCACCAGCACGGCGAGCACGCGTTGCATATCGCCACTGAACCACCAGGCGGCCGCTGCGATCAGCAACGTCAGTGGGATGAACCCCAGGGCGAAACGATCGGCCAACCGCACGAACGGAGCCCGTGATCGGCGTGCGGCCTCGGCCAGACGTACGATGCCGGCATAGGTGCTCTGCGCCGCGCAACGCGTGGCGAGTAGCAGCACCGGCGAGCCAGCGTTGGTTACGCCACTGGCCAGGCATTCGCCCGCATAACGTGTAACCGGCAATGGCTCGCCGGTGAGCGCTGCCTCGTCCAGAGTAGCCTGCGCGCTTTGCAGGCACCCGTCGACCGGCACAACCTCGCCCAGGCGTACCAGTACGGTCTGACCAGGCTGAACGTCGTCAACCGGCACTTCGCGTAGCCCACTGCCCTCCTGTATCCAAGCATGCCGGGGGGCTCGCTCGATCAGCGCACGTAGCTCGCGCTCGGCATGCTGGCGGCTAAGCGACTCCAACGCACGCCCGGTCGCCAGCATCAGCGCCACTACCGCCCCGACCAACATCTGTTCCAGCCCCAATGCCGCCAGGATCGATACCAGTGCGATGACGTCGACCCCCACTTCCCTCCTGGCCAGGCGCCTGCCGATTTCAACCACCAGCACCAGGGCCATCACCAGGCTGCCCACCGCCCAGATAAGCGCCGCCCACGCCGGTTGCTGCGCAGCCTGGACGAGCCCGCCGGCCAACAAGGCCAAAGCGCTCACCAGCAGTAGGCTCAGGTCCCGCCACCAACGTGACATGGCGGTTACTTGCGCTTGGCTTGCCGCAACAATTGTTGAATCTGTTCCTGGTTCTGGGTAGCGATGCGCAGCGCCTCGTTGGCAGCCTGCTCGACCAAATCGAGCCGATAGCACACCTCGTCGGCGCGCAGCCGAGCAGTGGCTGCATTGTTCTCCGCCGACTCCAGGCGCGCGTCGATTTCCTCGGCATGCCAAGGGCTACAGGCAGAAACGGATGCCAGCAAGCTTACCCAGCCAATCAGCAAATAACGTTGCATGTCGATACCCTCGCACGTACCTAGACACTCCGAGTATCCGCACTGCAACCAGACGCGCCCTGATATTTGTCAACCTCACGAGAAGTGAAGCAACGAACCGATCTTGACCTTTGTCAATCTCAGCCTGCCGCTCCCGGGTAAAAAGGCTGCAGAGGGCCATGCTGCCCACGCTGGAACCTTGAAACGGGAGACCATCATGAGCGACCTCGATCTGCGCAAGCATGTACTCGACGCGCTGGCGTTCCAGCCACGCATCAATGGAGGAACTGATCGAAATCGTCTCCTTCCTGAAGGATCAGGCAAGGTATGCACGCCTGGGCGCCCATGTTCCCAAAGGCATCCTGCTGGTCGGCCCCCCTGGTACCGGCAAGACCCTGCTTGCCAAGGCCATTGCCGGGGAAGCTGGCGCCCCCTCTTCTTTTCGATCTCTGGATCGGAGTTCATGGAAATGTTCGTGGGCGTGGGGGCCGCTCGGGTGCGTGATCTGTTCGACCAGGCCCGGCAGGCCGCCCCCTGCATCATCTTCATCGATGAGCTGGACGCCCTGGGTAAGATGCGCGGTATCGGCAGCCTGGGCGGCAATGACGAGAAGGAGCAGACGCTCAATCAATTGCTGGCCGAACTGGATGGCTTCGACCCGCGCGAAGGCGTCGTGCTGCTAGCTGCGACCAACCGCCCCGAGGTCCGAACTGCTCGCACAAGCCTATGACCGAGCCCAGGCCTTGCACGCACAACGCAGAGCGGACCTGGACGCCGGCGCGCACCTGTTACTGACTCGGGAAACCCTCACGCCCTAGGACTTCCCTGCGCTGCTGCCGCAGTGCAAGGAGCCGGAGGCGTACCCATTGACTGGCATGGCGAAATGATCGCCAGCTCCTTGCCGGGGGGCCTGCTATGTTTACCGTCACGCTGATCAATGCGCTGGTCGTGATCCTTGTGGTGATCATTCACTACGAATGCCTCCTGCGCCTGAACGACTGGCTGCCACGGCTGAGGCTATGGAGCCGCTTCCGAATCGTGGTGGGGGTGTTCGGGGCTCTGCTGGCCCATGCGCTGGAGGTGTGGTGTTTTGCCCTGGCTTACTATTTGATGGCCAACGCCGAAGGCTGGGGCTCGTTCAGTGGCAATTTCAACGACACATTCATGGACTGTGTGTACTTCTCCTTCACCACCTACACCACGATCGGTTTTGGTGACATCACGCCCGTCGGCCATCTCAAATACCTCACAGGGATGCAAGCACTGACAGGCCTGGTGCTGATTACCTGGACCGCGTCGTTCCTGTTCCTGGAAATGCAGAAGTACTGGAAAGCCAAGTAGCGATGAATCAAGCGTTGGGCGGCTAGGCGCGTTCAGACATCCTCGGCGCGGATATCCTCCTCCCGCAGGCTTTGCTGACGAATCAACAAGCTCAGCTCGTGCAACCTGTCAGCCAGAAACCCCACCAGATCGTCTGCCGTGGCAATGCCGACCAAAAGACCAAAGTCGTCCACGACCGGAATCCGCCGGATGTTGGCCCTCCGCATGTTCAGGATGACATCGAACACGTCGTCATTCTGATTGGCGATAACCAGTGGCCGCGGCACCAGGTCGACCGCCAGTAAGTCATCCTGGTCCGGCGGGTTACGAGCGACGATCCTCAAGGCCAGGTCACGGTCGGTGATCAAGCCAACGGGCCGGCAACGCTCGCGGTCGACGTGCTCGGCCAGCACCAAGTCGCCGACATGGTATTGGCTCATCATGCGAGCTGCGGCATGGACAGAGATACCGGGTGGGGCAGTGACCACATCCCGGTTGCAGTATTTGCCAATGGACATGATTTTTACCTTCCAATAGCGAGGTGGAGCGTCCCTGCTCTAGAAAGCGGCCTCGGCCGTCGATTATTTGCTGCTCTTGATCGGGATCACTTTCTCCGGATGGATTGCTTCGGCCCGCTTGGGCAGGCGTACCAGCAGCACACCTTTGGCGAACTGGGCATTGATCTTTTCAGCGTCCACCTCACGGGGCAACTGGAGCACACGCTCGAAGCTGCCATAGTGACGCTCGGACAGGTGATACTCCTTGCGCTTCTCGTCGATTTCCTCCTGTTTCTGGCCGCGAATCATCAGGTTGCCATTGACGAGCTTGACCTCGATATCCTTCTCGTCCACCCCGGGCAGCTCGGCACTGATACGGTATTCTTCAGCCAGTTCGCTGATATCCATTGCCGGCATGCCATGAGTGAACAGGTCACGGCGCCAGAAGGGCTCGATGTCGAAGGGTGTGTGGGTGAATGGCATGTGCAGCGGCCGCCGTACGAAATCCTCGAACAGGCTGTCCACCTGGCGTCGCAGCTGCTGGAATGGACGCCACAGGTCAGATGACTCGGCGCTGGACGGCGTAGATTTGGCCGGCTGGGCAGCGACGGACGTAACGGGTACTTTCTTCGCGACTTCGGACATGGCGATCTCCTCGAATAAATGAGGTCTCCCATGGAGACCCCTCGATCTTCTGTCGGGGAGCGACGTTGCGCTTGATCTTTATCAACTGGCGGCACGAGACAGCGATACATCGATTTGACCTTGGTCAAAGCATCGCTGCGGCATGCGCCTAGCCTGGAAATAGCGCGGCAAAAGCCCGCAGGCTCGAGGCATAGATGAAACAGCACGACAGTGGGTTTGTCCGGCTACTGGAGGCATTACCGGGTTCAGGCGCCCAGCAATGCCTGCGCCTGGAGCTTGGCGGACGAGCGTGGATCGAGGCGATGCCAGGCCAGTATTGCTTGCTGGGCAAGCGCGGAGCGAGCCAGCCCTGCAGCTATGTCAGCCTGCCCGGCGCAGCCAGGCGATTCATCGTGGCCACGCATCGCATCCAGGCATTCGGGCCGGTTGGCGAATTCCTGGAATATTCTGGGCCACTGGGTAGCGCTTGGCCGATCCCCCTGCACAGTGCACGGCTGCTGGCCATTACCCGTGCGCAAGGAATACTGGCGCTGTTTTGCGCGTTGGACGAAATTCGCTGCTGGCTGCCTTGGGTGCAGGTGCGACTGCTGCACGATGGCATGCCCCTGGACCAACTCCCCGCAGACTGCCTACCGTGGTTTTCGAGGCTGTCTCTCGCCCCGCGGAGCAGCGACAGCGGGTGGTTACAACTTTCGACCCAGCTGGACAACTTCAGACCCGACACCATCTACTGCTGCGCGCCAGCGCAGGTAGCACGTCAAATAGCCCGTATCTGCTGGCAACGAGGAGTGCCCGCAGAGCGAATCTGGCTGCGTACAGATCATGTACTGTGCCCGCCCGAAAGCTCGCAACCGACATTGGGTCGCCCTGTACACCGTTATGACCGGGTACTCTCAGTGCTCAGCGGTCATCCTCCAGCCGGGTGAGATTGGCCAAGCCTTCTCGATTGACAAGCCTGACCTCCCGTCCTGTGCACTCCACCAATCCTGCTTGAATGAAGCGGCTGAACAACCGGCTGACGGTTTCCAGCGTGAGGTCCAGGTAATTGGCGATATCGCCTCGAGACATAGGCAAGTTGAACACATCTGCACGAAGGCCCCGCTTTTGATAGCGGGCCGACATGCCTAACAGAAAAATCGAAAGGCGTTGCTCGGCATGCCCGTGGCAACACAGCAATTGTTCATCCTTGCCCTGTATACCCTGGCTGAGCATGTGCAATAACTGATAGCGCAGGCCCGGGATCTGCCCCGACAGGTCAACCAACTGATCGAGCTTGATGGCACAGATCAGCGACACTTCCAACGCCTGGGCATAGCTTCGGTAATGACTGGCACCGATGGCGTCCAGCCCCATCATTTCCCCCGGCAGGACGAACCCCCTGATCTGCTCGTTGCCGTCGGCATCAATAAGGAAGGTCTTGATAGCCCCTGATCGCAGGGCAAACACATGATCCATGGGCGTACCGGCCTTGAACAGGTACTCCCCTTTTTTCAAGGGGCGGTTGCGACGAACGATACCTTCAAGCTTGTCCACTTCGTCTGCACTAAGACTGGCGGGTAGGCAAAGCCGACTCAATGAGCACACGAGGCACTTCACAAGGGGACTCGCCCCGATATCCGCGGAGCCAGACATAACGATGCCTCCGCTTTTCATGCAGGCTACTTATAAAGCTAGCTATTTCACCCGAACTTTCCCACCTGGCCGACCAAGGGGCGTTTTTGCAAGCAGCCAAGACTTGAGGAACATCAAGGCAGCCCCGCATTTTCCATTCATGCTCAAGCATCTGGTGAGCGTGTTCGATCACATGGGCCCCCAGGCGCATCGCGAGATCGAGGTGAGCAATCATGACAATCCGAAAACTGCTTGTTCTTTCACCGTCCCATACAGTCTACAGCCCGGCCATCGAGCAAGCCGCCGAGTTGGCAGCGGCCCTGCATGCCCCTGTGCAAATTGCGATGCTTGGCAAACCGCTTGGCAGCGTGCCTGCAAATCAACTCCAGGCCCGCCTGGAGAACCAGGTGTGCGATTTGAGAGCCCGGGGAGCCCTGGTGCTATCAGATGCGAAGGTCCTGGAGGGGACCGCCAAGCGTGCCTTTGAATATATCGAACAGTCTGGAGCTGACCTGGTCCTGAAGGATCCCGAGGTCGATGACGGAGCCACTTCGTCCAGCCTCGACATGGCGTTGGCACTCCATGCACCTTGCCCGGTGCTCCTGGCTCACGGACGGTACAAGGCTTGCCTGGAAAAACTATTCATTGCTGCGCCCGCCAGTTGCGAAGACATGGGCGAACAGGCGCTCAATGCCCATGTCATCAAGGTCGCCAAAGCGATAGGCCATTCGCAAATATCCGGTTTGCATGTGTTTTCGGTTTACGACCAAGCAGCCCTACTGCGACACAGCGAGCACTACAGCCTGGCAGAAATACCTCGCTACGAAGCACTTGCCGTAACGTTCAGGCAATTCACCGAGCGCCAGGGCATTCCTGCACTCCATCGGCATCTGATCGTGGGTGCCTGCGCCCAGGCAATCTGCGCTTATGCCAATCGATGTGACTACGACCTTGTCGTCATCGCAAGCCCGCAGAATACCCGCCAGCAAGACATCGTGCGCTATCTGCTGGACCATCTTGACTGCAGCCTGCTGGTGGTGAGCCCACCCATTACGGCCACGTCACGCAGGGTGGACACCTCCAGCGCTGGCCACCGTTTATCCTCGACATGAGCCACTGCAGCTGCCGATGCCCTGACATTTGACAACTATCAAGTCAGCCAATGGGCCGCGCCGTGAAACTGAACCTCCATTGTCCATCCTGACATGCGAGGAAACTGTCATGGCCGCCACTACTACTTCTCATGGATACACTCCCCCCTCGTTTCCAGCACCGCCCGGTGAGCATTGGATCGAAGCACTCGACAATGCCACCCATGTGCTGATCAGGCCGCTGCAACCCAAGGATCGGCAACGCGAAAAAGCCTTCATCGAACGGTTATCGCCACAATCACGCCACTTTCGTTTCTTGTGCCAGCTCAAGGAGCCCGGTGACGCCTTGCTTGACCAACTGATGTCGGTGGATCAGGACCGACAGGCAGCCTTCGTCGCCCTCGCCCACGTGGACGGCGAACTTCAGGAGGTCGGTATTTCCCGCTATGCCGCCTGCACAGGCAAGGATGAATGCGAATGTGCAGTCACGGTTCTCGACAGTTGGCAGCACCATGGCCTCGGCCGCTTGCTGCTCAAGCACCTGATCGATCATGCCCGCGCCAGGGGCCTGCGGCAGATGTATTCGATCGACGCGGCAGACAACCAGGCAATGCGCGAGTTGGCCAAGGCCATGGGGTTCACCACGTCAAGCGACCCGGATGATGCCAGCCAGGTCATCCATCGCCTTGTTCTGGCCTGAGGCAATAGGACGGCGGTGCCTTCGGGCTATCGTCCACTGAGATGGCCAAGGTGCCGCCCCGATTGCCCAGACGACTGTTTTGGTCGCCCACTGGCTGCATGGGCACAATCATCTGGCGGCCGCAGACCATCGTGTCGAATTCCGCGGCCTGGATGTCTATAGCCTGCGCAACTCCATACATGAAGTGCTGGCCTACCTGGACCGTGTCGATTCACACCTGGCCCATGAAGCCCGCCGACGCTATGGCTGCCTGACCCCATGGCAGGATGATCCTGCATTGTACGGGCACTTCGTCGAATGCGGCGGCATCATGCCTTGCGACAAACCCGTCGTCGAGCAGCTCGATGCCATGATCTGGGGAGAGCAGACACAGCCGGTCGGCGCACTGCCCTTGCCGAAAGAACAGCACCTGGAACCGGAAGACGAAACCTACCCGTTTGGCGTCTGAGGTTGAATGCAGGTGCCGATCGGCTCGGTGGGGCGCGCAGAAGCTCAGTCATCGCTCCTCGCCTCAACACCGCCTGAGGAACAAGCCCGCAGGCTTGCCCTATGCATGAGTTCCATGACTCCTTCATCAGGAGTCTGTGAAAAGTCCAGATACCAATAGCCAACCGATATCATTTGCTCTGGCACCAGCGGACAAATGATTTCCTCGACCTCAGGGCGCAAGGCTTCGAGCGTTTCCGGGGGTGAGACCGGTACCGCAATGACGATGCGCGAAGGCGCCTGTGCACGCACTGCACGCACCGCTACCCTCATCGAAGCACCTGTGGCCAGGCCATCGTCGACGAGGATTACCACCTGGCCCTTGACCTGCAAGGGTGGACGATTACCCCGGTAACGCTTCTCCCGCCGTGCCAGCTCCTGGGTTTCCCGGGCCACGATAGCCTCGAAACGGGCACGATCGACCGGATACGCCCGCAGTACATCATCATTGAGAACCTTGATGCCCCCGCTGGCAATGGCGCCTATGGCGTATTCCGGGTTCGAAGGTGCGCCGAGCTTGCGAACCACCAGTAGGTCCAGGCGAAGCCCGAGGGCTGTGGCCACCTCATATGCCACCGGTACGCCGCCCCGGGGTAAGGCAAGCACAATCGCATCAGGCCTGTTGGCATATTCGCTCAATGGCTCCAGCAGCCGGCGACCTGCTTCGGCGCGGTTCGCGTAGGTGGTCTGCAGCGCGAGACTCTGAGTCATGGAAACCTCCTGCGTCAGGAACAATACCTGTTGCTCCGGCCGGTTGTCGTGGATCTAGGGCGTGTCCTCAGGCTGCAGATCCCATTGCTCGAGACAGTGCTGCTCATCCGCTGGGGTCAGGGCCTGGAAGCTGCTCACTTCCCGCAACGGCGTCTCGAACAGAGCCAGGCGAATCACACCATTGCGGTCCAGGAAGGCTTGTGCCAAGCATGAACACACCGGCTTGCCAATCAGGGCCAAGAAGGCCGCTTCCTCGGGAACATCGCCTTGTGTCTGCAGGTTAGACTGGCATCGATCCGCGATACGGTCCACGGAACGACCTGCCAACCAGAGCGTACTGATGCCAAGCACAGCCACGACCACCAGCATGCCCAGCAGGATGTTCGACTCACGGGCCACGGCTCGTATGAAAGCGAGCCGGGTCTGCCAGCCAGTAGAGCGCACCTCGAAAATGGCTTTGCCGACCGTTCGCCTTACCCCGCGCTGCACCGCCCATCCCAATGCTGCACTCAATGCCAGCATCGCCAGCAGGACAGTGGGCTCACGCATGGGAAGGCGCCAGGCCGGGCTCAGTAACTGGTAGGCAGAGGCAGCGGCTACCCATGTAGCGATGGCCGTGATCCAACCCAAGCTGCCCCTGGGGCGTTGCATCCATGCCCTGAGTTTGGCCCTTGCTTGTGTGTCCATCAAAACCTCCCGCATCGAGCTAGCACACAGGGTCTATGGCAACGGTTTCTCGATGCTCGGGCACGCAGACCTGCCAGCCGAGCTCGAGGCTGATACGTCGGCGCAAGGTGTCGGCCGCGTGGGGCTCGCCGTGGATGACATAGGTTTGGCGTGGCGGCCTGGCGAACCCGCGCAACCATTCCATGATCTCGTCGGCATCGGCATGTGCCGACAGGTTCTCCATTGCATACACCTGCGCCCTGATAGGAACATCCTCACCATGCACGCGCACACTGTGCGCACCGGCGACGATATCGGCTCCGCGAGTGCCTCCGGCTTGAAACCCCGAAAAAAGGATACTGTTGCGTGGATTGGGTGCCAGTGCCT
Organism: Pseudomonas sp. p1(2021b); assembly: GCF_020151015.1. Classification (NCBI taxonomy): domain Bacteria; kingdom Pseudomonadati; phylum Pseudomonadota; class Gammaproteobacteria; order Pseudomonadales; family Pseudomonadaceae; genus Pseudomonas; species Pseudomonas sp. p1(2021b). Next base: position 2,371,578 of record NZ_CP083746.1, on the reverse strand, counting down.
TGAGGTGATGCAATACCCGCCCACCGGTTGCCATACCACTGGCGGCGATGATCACCGCCGGTTCGCGCAACTGGTCCAGGTGCCTGGACTCATCGACTGTACGGATAATGCGTGTGCCCTTGCACACTGCCGCGCACTCCGCCGGCGACAGGCGGTGCTCATGCCTGAACTGCTGGTACAACGTGGTGGTATCGGTGGCCATCGGGCTATTGAGATAGACCGGAATGTCAGGGATCAGCCCATCACGCTTGAGCTTGTACAGGTAATACATCAAAAGCTGGGCACGGCCTACGGCGAAGGATGGCACCAAGGTAATGCCATGGCGCAGCAGTGTCTGGTTGATGACCTGGGCCAGGTATTGCTCGACGGGCTCCTCTGGATGCTTGCGGTCCCCATAGGTGGACTCCACCAGCAGTATGTCCGCGGTCCTGACCAGTTCCGGAGCGTGCATGATCGGATCTTGCGGGCGCCCCAAGTCTCCGGAGAACAACAAGCGTTGGCCATCGGCCGTGATCTGCACGGTCGCGGCTCCGAGAATGTGCCCGGCGGTACGCAGCACAAGCTCCATGCCTTCGCCGATCTCGGTACTGTGGTGCAGTTCTACCGGGCGAAACAGCGCCAATGCCCGCTTTGCATCCTGTTCGGTATAAAGTGGACGGGCCGGTGAATGCTTGGAATACCCATGCCGGTTGGCGTGCTCGGCCTGCTCTTCTTGCAGCCGAGCGCTGTCGAGCAACAGGATTTCGGCCAAGGCACAGGTGGCCGGGGTTGCATAGATCGGCCCCGCATAGCCCTCCCGGGCCAGTACCGGAAGGTAACCACTGTGATCGAGATGGGCATGGGTCAGCACCACGGCATCCAATGCGCGCAGTGCCGTAGGCAGCGGCTCCCAGTTGCGCAGGCGCAACTGCTTGTAGCCTTGGAACAGCCCACAATCGATCAACACCCGTGTGCTATTGCAGGTCAGCAGGAACTTGCTACCCGTCACCGTGCCCGTGCCGCCAAGAAAAGTCAGTTGCATGGCTGCGGCTCCCAGGTGTGAAGCACATGGGGATGAACCGCCAGCACGCTGCAAGGCGGCCTGCTGACGATGCGCTCGGTGGTATCGCCCAGCAACTTGTCCAGCCCCTTGGGCTGCACGACGCCCATGACGACCACATCAACGTCCAGCGCAGCGACTTGCTCGCGAATCACCTGTACGGGCCCACCTTCCAGGAAACGCCGGTGATCGAGAGGTACGCCTTCGGCATGCGCCAAGGCATCGAAAGGTTCTTGCTGGGCCCTGCGCATCTCGTCGACCCACGCCTGGGTGACGCGCATGTCCGAGGCGAACACCCCGGCCAGGTTGTAGGCCGAAAGCAGATGAAGCTGCCCATCGCACTGCAGTGCCAGCGACTGCGCGGCCCGCACAAGTTCGCGATTGAACGCGGCCTGGGCCTCAGGATCATCGGTGAACGAAGTGTCCACGGCGACCAGGATGCGTTTAGGCAGCGACACTGCGTCGGCAGGAACGAACTGCGTGACCCCCTCGAGTCCGCGCATCAACGCGCAATCCAATGGTGTACTGAACAGCCGCACCCAGGCGGGCGTCGCTTCGCTGTCCTTGATGACCATATCGGGTCGCATTTCGGTGATGTAGGCAATGGCCTGGCTGCGAATGTCCTCTGCGGCAAGGCTATCGACTGTCAGCGCGAGGCCACTTCCACGGTGCCGCTCGACCAACTCCGCAAGCTGCTCGTGGAAATGATCGCGCTGACGCTTGATATCCGCCTCGTTCAGCCGCTCTTCGCGTAGCGAGTGCTCTTCGCAAGGCTCGAACAAGCCGAGTACATGTACGCTGGCACCACTGACATGCGCAAGGGCAAGCGCCCTGCGCAAAGCAGCCGAATGCGGATCAACTTCGGTGAGCAACACCAGCAGTTGTCGATACTGGCCCATGGCGAGCCTCCGGGCTTGAGTGACTGGGACGAAGGGTTTAGTCGATCTTCGGAAGCCAGGCCCAACGCCGCTTGACACAGATCAGAAAATCGTCACCTGTGCATGAACTTGACGATTGTCAGAATGGAGCCGGGCCATCACGGTACAACGGTTCTCAGTATCCACCGGATCAACGGGAACCGACATGAATACGCAAGCAGTTCAACAGCCCGACACCCAAGAGCACTGGATAGAACATCTTTCGGATGCCTCGGTCGTACTGATCCGCCCACTGCGGGAACAAGACCACGAAAGAGACAAACGCTTTCTGAGCACGATCACCTACGAGTCGCGACGTTTCCGCTTCATTGCCGGTCTGAGCAGCGGATTGCCCAATCTGGATTCGCGGTTGATGCCAGTGGACTACCACCAGCGCATGGCCTACGTCGCACTTGCGCATGTCGATGGCAAGCTGCAGCAGGTTGGAGTGAGTCGCTACGCCGGGATTCCCGGCAGCCACAACTGCGAGTGCGCGGTTGCCGTCAGCGAACAATGGCAACGCAAGGGCCTGGGCAGGCTGTTGCTCAAGCACCTCATCGATGCGGCCAGGCGCAATGGCTACCAGTGCATGATTTCCAGGGACGTGGCGAACAACTACGCCATGCACCGACTGGTCAAGGCGCTGGGCTTCACGTCACGTTACCTGGGGGGCGATGTCAGCGAGATTCTTCATGAACTGGACCTCACAACATGAAACAAGGCCCTTGCGGGCCTTGGATTTCAACCATTGGAGTGCTCCGGTGAAATTACCAGCACACTGCTGCCCAGCCGGTGCAGCACCCGCTCCGCCGTGCTGCCCATGAACCAGCCAATGCCACGATGGTGATAGCTTCCCATCACCAATACATCGATGTCGTTGTTTTCCATGAACAACGCCAAGCCCTTGGCCGGATCCCCGACACGCATATGACGGTGCTCGGCACCGATACCATTGCGCTCGGCCAATGCCTGGAATGCCTCGCTCTGGGCTTCGTGAAGGGTCTTGAACAGGTCCGAATCGAATAGGAAGGCGTGCTCGCGACTCCCTCCGGCATCGAGATACATCGAGCCCAGGTCATAGACGTACAGCAGGTCGATCTGGGCATTGCATTGCAACGCCAGTTTGAGCGCTTCGCTGATGATCTGGTCATTGAGGCTCTCGAACTGGTCCTCTGGCCGGGACAGGTCCACCGCCGCGAGTACCTTGCGTGGCAGGGCGTTGCTGGCCTTGTTCACCAGATGCAATGGAATGTGGGTCTCGCGCAGGAGCTGGATATCCAGTGACGTGAACATCGCCCGTGTCCACCATGGCTCGTGCTCCAACGCCTTGATCAGCATGGCGAACGGCTGCTCGCGCAGGTGCACCAGGATCTCATCCAGCGGATTCTGGACCCAGACCACCTCGGTGGTGACCGTAATACCGTTACGACGCATCGACAGCGCCTGGGTCTCCAGCCACTCACGGTGTTGCCGCACGTACCCATCGCGCATGACGGCCAGGGCTTGGTCGTTGACCATCCCGGCCGTCGCAAGCCCTTCAAGGTAATCGAAGGCCACGATGTGCAAGGCCATGCCCTTGGCCTTGGCCAACGCAGCCGCGCGATCATAGACCGGGGTACGGCGCATCAAAGGCGACGCGATGAGCAAGACTCTTTGCTGATTATCCATGACACACCTCTTTAGGTGGGGGAGCGTGCCTCGATCATCGGCCACAAGCGCCTGCCTGACTTGATGTTTGTCAACTGATGCGCCCCACGGACAAACGGCTGCGACGACAGCTCGTTAACTTGATGCGGATCAAAGTTTCGATGTGTATCCGGCGCACGCTAGTTCACATGAACAACACACCGCGCAATGCCCCGGAGGCGTGTCATGGCGCTCATGAAAGCGGCGGTATTCTTCGATAAGAACCGCATCGTACTGGATGACAAACCCATCCCCGACATTGGCCCTCTGGATGCATTGGTTCGCGTTACCACCACGACTATCTGTGGCACCGATGTACACATCCTGCGCGGCGAATATCCGGTGGCCAAGGGCCTGACCTTGGGTCACGAACCCGTGGGCGTGATCGAAAAGCTTGGCTCACAGGTCCAGGGCCTGCAGGAAGGCCAACGGGTCATCGCCGGGGCCATCACGCCCAGTGGCCATAGCAACGCCTGCCTGTGCGGTTGCGCCTCCCAGGACGGCGCCGGCACCCTTCATGGTTTCAAGGCCATCGGTGGCTGGAAGTTCGGCAACATCATCGATGGCTGCCAGGCCGAATACGTTCGAGTGCCGGATGCGATGGTCAACCTCTCCCCTATCCCCGACCAGCTCAGCGACGAACAGGTGCTGATGTGCCCTGACATCATGTCCACCGGCTTTTCCGGCGCGGAGCGTGGTGGCGTGACCGTCGGCGATACCGTCGCCGTGTTCGCTCTGGGCCCGATAGGGTTATGCGCGGTCGCCGGTGCCAGGTTGCTGGGCGCGACCACCATCATCGGGGTCGACACGGTGGCCGCGCGGATCAGCGTCGCTCGCCGGCTTGGCGCCGACTATGTGGTCGACTTCAAGCAAGGTGACGTGGTGGAACAGATCATGGCACTTACCGATGGCCGTGGCGTGGATGTCGCGATCGAGGCCTTGGGCACCCAGGCCACTTTCGAATGGGCACTGCGCGTACTGCGCCCGGGCGGTACCTTGTCGAGCCTGGGCGTCTACAGCGCAGACCTGCGCATCCCCCTGGGCGCATTCGCCGCGGGCTTGGGCGACTACCGCATCGTGACCACATTGTGCCCTGGCGGCAAAGAACGCATGCGCAGGCTAATGGAGGTCGTCGTGAGCGGCCGGGTCGATGTTTCACCGCTGGTCACGCACAGGTTCCGTCTCGATGACATCGAAGCCGCTTACGAATTGTTCGCCAACCAGCGTGACGGTGTAATGAAAGTGGCTATCACGCCCTGAGTTACACCCCGCTACCGGCAGGGACGCCTCACTTTCAGTTGTCTTGCTCATGCATGCTCTTGGAGGCTCCCATGAACGTCTACGTCGAGAAGAACACCGAACAGGATCGCTGGTGGGTCCGCCTGGATGACTGTCGGGTAAGTTTCAACACGTGTGCGGAGGCTGAACAGTTTGTCGAGCGGCTGACATCCAGGCTCAACGCCCCCCACTCGCTTGACATGCTCGCGAACCGGCCATCACGCGAGCGGTCGGCCAATATGAACAGGGCCAAGGGCAGCGTTGCCGCCAGTGCCGACCTGAGATTCGCGAAGGAGGCCTGATGATGTCCGGACAACTGAAGGTCACCCTGCTCGACACGCCTGAACCGGCGTGTCGGGCAAACCCGATTCATCTGAGGCCCGCCTCCCCTCTGTGCAACGACTGCCGTGTCAGCGGCCTGTGCCTGCCCACCGGCTTGCCCGTACATGACACCACGTGCCTCGGTACGTTGATCGGCCCTCGCCTTCGCATTCGAAAAGGAGCCCCGCTTTTTAATGCCAACGACCCGTTGAGCATGCTTTACGCTATTCGCTGCGGCAGCTTCAAGACCAGCCTGAACACAGCCGAAGGCCAGGGCGTGGTGATCAACTTCTGGATGCCGGGCGACGTGCTTGGGCTCGATGCCATCGCCACTGAACACCATGTATGCGATGCCATTGCCCTGGAAGACAGCGAAGTCTGCCCTGTCTCCTATCGCCGGCTACAAACACTGGCGCACGACTTTCCCGTCCTGCAGCAAAGCCTGAATCGTTTGATGAGCAAGGAAATTGTTCGCGAACACGAACGCGTGCTGATGCTCTGCAACCTCACCGCCGAAGAGCGGCTGGCCAGCTTCCTGGTCGGATTGTCCAGGTGCTTTGTCAGCCGAGGCTACTCCGCCCATGGCTTCATGCTGCGCATGTCCCGGGAGGACATGGCGTCATACCTGGGTTTGCGCCTGGAAACCGTATGCCGTTCCATGGCCCGTTTGCGGGGGCTGGGTATCGTCAACTTGCGCGGAAGGCTCGTGGAAATCCTCGACATGCAAATGCTGCTGGCACTCGAGCACGGCAGCGGCGATGGCGAACGCGAACGCAAGGCCCCCCTGAAGGCGCCATGCTAGAGACAGTGAACAACGGCCACGGCGCCAACGTACTGCCGTCAAGTTGTTCCATTAACCCGATTCTGACCAAGAATCCGCCTGGCTCACTCCCAGCGTCCAACGGGCAATGGCAATGGCTATCACTGCCAGGGCGAAGGTCACCCATGACATCACACCAATGCCCCTTTCAAATGCGTTCGCGGCGATGCTCATCAGCTCGCTTGCCTGATCGCCCGTCAGCGCAGCCGCCACGGTATGAGCGCCGGCTAGCGTTTCGCTGGCAAGACGCTCTTGTATGGGTGTAAGGAACGCCGGCAAATGTAACGTGCCACGATAGTAGGCGGTCACCAAGCCGCCCAACACCGCTGTCCCCAGCACCACCCCCACTTCATAGGCGGTTTCACTGATGGCTGATGCGGCGCCTGCCTTGGCGGGTGGGGCCGCCGACAGGATTACGTCATTGGACACCGTGGCAATTGCTCCCACGCCAATATTCAATAAGGCAAAGGCGACAGTCACGACCGTCAGACTGCTGCCAAGGCTGGCAACCAGTAAAAACGCGGCGCCGGTAAACGCGAGGAGAATGGGCACCAATACAGGCACCGAAACCCGCTGGGCAATCGGTACCACCAGCATCCCTACGATAATTGCCAGAACTTGCCCAGGCACCAATACCAGGCTGGCATTGAGCGCTGACATACGCAGAACGATTTGCAAGAACTGCGTGGCGAAAAAGACAAAGCCAACCAAGAAGGCCAAACTCATCAAATTGATGACGACAGAACCACTGAAGGTCTTATTGCGAAACAGCGTCAGGTCCATCAAGGGAACCGCCAGCTTCAACTGACGCCGCACGAACAGCCAGCCGCTTGCCATGCCGATGACAAAGGCTGCCGTGGCCAGACCGTCTACACCTTCGCTGGCTACATGCTTGATGCCGTAGACCAGCGCCCCTAGCGCGATCATGGATTGCAGGATGCTCGAAGGATCGAGAGGCCCCGACGCATCCGGTTCCGACTCAGGCAGCAACCATGGCCCGAGGATCAGCAGCGGCAGCAGTATGGGCACTGCCAATAGGAAGATCGCTCCCCAATTGAAAAACTCCAGCAGCACACCTCCGATCAAAGGACCGAGTGCCGAACCCACCGTAAGGGTGGTTGCCCAGATGGCAACAGCCAGGCGCCGCTCTTCCCGGTCCTCGAAAACCGAGCGGATTAGTGCCAATGTCGAAGGCATCAGCATAGCGCCAAAGATCCCCATGCAGGCCCGCCCACCGATCAACTGCATGGCAGTACTGGAATAGGCCGTCATGGTGGAGATGATGGCAAAACCCAATGAGCCGACCAGCAGCAATTTACGATGACCTATCCGGTCCCCCAGGCTGCCCATGGATACCAGCAGCCCGGCCAGAACCAACGAGTAGGCATCGATCATCCACAATTGCTGGCTGGCGCTGGGATGTAATGCTTCGGCAATTTTAGGCAGCGCGAACCCCAGGATCGTGTTATCTACCGTCACCAGTAGTACCGGCAACATTAATACTGCCAGCCCCAACCAGCGTTTGGAGCGTGGCCATTGTCTTGCTTTAGTTGTCGATGACATTTTAAAGAAGTTCCGTAAGCAGACAGAAACCGCAAAAACAGATGCTAGTGGCTATGCGCCGCAATGGGTCGTCCCTTAATGCACCACCTCATAGTAAGCGCCGCCCACCGAAACGCAATAAGCGAAATTTCCTATAATCAAGTAGTCCCCCTCCAGAACAACTAAACCTTATGCACAGCCCTCCCGAACCGCATTAAAAATGCCACTTCCAATTTAAAACACCCAACTCATTGAGGCGCAGGAAAACATTAAAACCCTCAGCCAACCAATAAACATTCGACTAGTTCATAAAGAGGGAAGCTATAACTTCCATCCCTACGCAATGCCCAATCATCCGAGCCCGTCAGGGCGGATAAGTGTTCCACACCGCGTTATTGGCTAGCAGGCATCTGAGTTTTTATTTATGGCGCCCGTTCGTCGCCTATTAGGTCCGACCTGTCGATCACACCCCTCGCCGCTCGACCAATAGCTGAATCCCCCCATTGGAGTCAGCCACCATGAGCAATTCCCCAATCGACCACGAGGTGGTCAGCCGCAGCCAGTGGCTCGCCGCACGGCGCCAGTTGTGGCTGCACGAGAAGGCCTTCACCCACCAGCGTGACGAACTCGCCGCGGCCCGGCGAGCCTTGCCTTGGGTGAAGGTCGAGCAGGCCTACCGTTTCCAGGGGCCGGAAGGTGAATTGGCGTTGGCCGAGCTGTTCGCCGGGCGCAGCCAGCTGCTGGTCTATCACTTCATGTTCGCCGAGGGCTGGAGCGAAGGCTGCCCGGGATGTTCGTTCCTGGCCGATCATTTCGACGGGGCCAACCTGCACCTGGCGCATCACGATGTATCGCTGGTGGCGGTATCGCAGGCGCCCTATGCCCAGTTCCAGGATTTTCGCCGGCGCATGGGCTGGCGCTTCCCCTGGTTTTCGTCAAATGGCAGCCGTTTCAACGAGGACTTCGGCGTACGCATGGCCACCGACGGCTCCGCGCACTACAACTACGAGCCCTATACCGGCAACGAGCGGGAGCTGCCGGGGCTGAGCGCGTTCTATCGGGATAGCGACGGCGAGGTGTACCACACCTATTCCACCTATGCCCGGGGGCTGGACATCCTGGTGGGGGCGTACAACTTCCTCGATGTCGCGCCGCTGGGGCGTAACGAGGAAGGCACCATGGACTGGGTGCGCCACCATGACCGCTATGCGGCGAGCGCCCAGGCGGGGCATTGCTGCCATGAATGAACAAGGGGCCTGACCTGCAGCCCCCTTGTTCCAGACGATCAACCTGTCGGGCACCGTGAAGGTGCCCTGGCGCGGCTCAGCCTTGCTGCACGGCTGCGAAGGCCTCGGCCACGCGACGCAGGTTGGCCGGGCGCAGCCCGGACATGCACACCCGGCCGCTGTCGATCAGGTACACACCGAACTCGTCACGCAGGCGGCGCACCTGGGCGACGCTGAAGCCTGTGTAGCTGAACATGCCGCGCTGACGCAGGAAGAACTGGAAGTCCTGACCTGGCAGCAGCTCGCCGAGCAGGTCCACCAGGCCCTGGCGCATCTCGAGGATGCGCTTGCGCATCACTTCGACTTCCGCCACCCATTGGGCGTTGAGGCCGGCATCGCCCAGCACGCCGGCCACCAGCTGGGCGCCGTGGCAGGGTGGGCTGGAATAGTTGCGACGCACGGTGGCCTTGAGCTGGCCGAGCACGCTCTGGGCGGTGGCCTCGTCGTCGCAGACCACCGACAAGCCCCCTACCCGCTCGCCGTACAGCGAGAAGATCTTCGAGAACGAATTGCTCACCAGGCACGGCACGCCGGCACGGGCCATTTCACGAATGGCGTAGGCGTCTTCCACCAGGCCTTCGCCGAAGCCCTGGTAGGCGATGTCGAGGAACGGGATCAGCTGACGCGCCTTGACCACCTCGACCACCTGTTGCCATTGACCCTGGTCCAGGTCGACGCCGGTGGGGTTGTGGCAGCACGGGTGCAGCAGGACGATGCTGTTCGGCTCCAGCGCCTGCAGCGCGCCGAGCATGCCGGCGAAGTCCAGGCCACGGCTGGCTGCGTCGAAATACGGGTAGGTGTGGACCTGGAAGCCTGCACCTTCGAAGATGGCGCGGTGGTTGTCCCAGGTCGGGTTGCTGACCCAGACCTGCGACTGCGGGAAGTAGCGCTTGAGGAAGTCGGCACCGACCTTCAGCGCACCGGAACCGCCGACGGTCTGCACGGTGGCCACGCGACCGCCAGTGACGGCTGGGTGGTCGGCGCCGAACAGCAGTGCCTGGATCGCCTGGCGGTAGCTGGCCAGGCCTTCCATGGGCAGGTACAGCGAGGCTTCGTGGGGCTGGTCGGCCAGGCGCTTCTCCACCTCGCCCACCGCCGCCAGTTGCGGCACTACGCCGGCTTCGTCGTAGTACAGGCCGATACTCAGGTTGACCTTGTCGGCACGGGGATCGGCCTTGAAGGTCTCCATCAGCGAGAGAATCGGGTCGCCGGCATAGGCATCGACATGTTTGAACACAGCGCACAGCTCCTTGGATCAGGACAGTTCGGGGAATGCTGCCTGCGAGGATACCTGCAGTGGCGCTGGAGGAACATCACTGATGTGCAAGGGTGTCAATGCAGCCTTGCACGACCCTGCTGGGGCAGTTGGCGTTTGGCGCGACAGCCACCGCCCGCCTCAAGCCCTGCGCAGAATCACTCAACCAACGACTTGAGCCCTTGCCACTCCTGCTCGGTCAACGCCACCCCTTCACGCTGCGCCAGCTCCCGCTCGCGGTAGCGGCGCTCCCCTGGCATGCGGCTCAGCCCCGCCGCCTGCATGTGCTCCACCAACTCCCGGCTGCGCTGGGCGAAGCGCTCGCCTTCGGCCTTGCTCGGGTCGATGACGATGATCAACTGCCCGGTCCACGGCGTCTTCGCCCCCGGGTGCCCGGACCAGTCGAACTCCCAGGAGAAGTGCCCGCCGGTCAGCGCCGCGGCCAACAGCTCGACCATCATCGACAGCGCCGAGCCCTTGTGCCCGCCGAATGGCAGCAAAGCGCCGCCTTCCAGAATCGCCTTGGGGTCGCAGGTGGGCTGGCCCTGGGCGTCCACGCCCATGCCCGGCGGCAACTGCTCGCCGGCTCGCGCGGCGATCTGCACGTCGCCATGGGCCATGGCGCTGGTGGCCATGTCGAAGACGATCGGATCATGCCCGGCACAAGGCGCAGCGAAGGCGATGGGGTTGGTGCCGAACAACGGCTTGCGCGCGCCGTGCGGCACCACGCAGGTCATGCTGTTGACCACGCTCAGGGCCACCAGCCCTTCGTCGGCGAACGGCTCGACATCCGGCCAGAGCGCCGCGAAATGGTGCGAATTGTGGATCGCCAGTACCGCGATCCCGGCGCTTCGGGCTTTTTCGACCAGCAAAGGCCGAGCCGCAGCCAGGGCCGGCTGGGCGAAGCCGCCACCGGCATCGACCCGCACGTAACCCGGTGCCACATCGCTTACCTGGGGTATGGCCTGGCCATCGACCCAGCCGCTGGCCAGGGTCGAGACGTAGCCAGGGATACGAAACACCCCATGGCTGTGGGCGCCATCGCGTTGCGCGCTGGCACAGTTGAAGGCCAGCACGGCAGCGACCGGCTCGGCGCAACCGTGATGCAGGAAGATTCGCTGCAGCAGCGCCTGCAGCTCGGCGAAAGGCACGCGCACGACTGGGCTGGCGGAAGGTGAGGACATCTGGAGCTCCTTTCTTGGAATTGGAATGGCTACAGCGTAAGCAATGGCAAAACTGTCCCGCGAATGACAGCTAACTGTCAATTGTTGACTTGATGACAGAAAACATCCATCTTCTATCCCACGTCTCACCCAACCCGGAGCCGACCATGAGCCAACCGATCAAGCAACGCCTCGAGAACAGCCTGCACAGCACCGCAGCCTCGGGCCGCAAGATCGCCAGCTACATGCTCGCCAACCTCCATGAACTGCCGTTCCAGACCTCCGCGAGCATCGCCGCCAAGCTGGGCGTCAGCGAGTCCAGCGTCGGCCGCTTCTGCCGCGCCCTGGGCTATGCCCACCTCAAGGCACTCAAGCAGGACCTGCAGAGCGACCTGGGCGATGGCCCCTGGCTGGTGGGTGATCGCCTGCAAGAATACCGCCAGGGGCAGGACGACAGCGAGAGCTCCGGCAGCCTGGAGCTGGAGATCGCGGCGTTGGTCCGGGTGCATGAATACAGCCGTGGCCAGGCCTGGCAACAGGTCGCCCAGCGCCTGGCGACCAAGCCGCGGGTGTTCATCGCCGGTTTCCAGACCGAACGCGGCGTGGCCATGTGCATGAGCCACCTGCTGCAATACCTGCGCGATGGCGTGCAATTGGTCGACGGCAGCGCCGGGCACTTCGGCGAAGTGCTGCTCGGCCGCGCCGAGGACAGCGCGCTGGTGGTGTTCGAGGCGCGCCGCTATTCCCGCCATGCCCTGCAGCTGTGCCAGAAGGCGCGCCAGGCCGGCATCCCGGTCACCTTGGTGACCGACACCTTCTGCGACTGGGCCGACGCCAACGCCGACGAGGTGTTTCGCATCCCCACCGAATTCAATCTCTTCTGGGAATCCACCTCGGCGATGCTGTCGTGGGTGCACCTGATGGTCAACGAGGTCTGCAGGAAGCTGGGGCCTGATGTTGAAAGACGCTTGGAAGCAACTGCCGCTCTACATAACGAGTTCGTCGGCTACACCTCGTGGCCTGCGGGCAAACAACAATAGCAAGAGTGAACGTCCAGAGGTGCAAGATGAGAAAGACCATGGCTGTGGTGGGTGCGTGTGCCTTGTTCCTGGCGGGCGCGGCCAGCGCCGAAACACTGCGGTTCGCCACCGAAGGTGCCTACCCGCCCTTCAACTACGTCGACGCCGACAACACGCTGCACGGCTTCGATATCGACATCACCCATGCCCTGTGCGCGCAGATGAAGGTCGAATGCACCCTGGTGGCCCAGGACTGGGAAGGCATCATCCCGGCCTTGATGGCACGCAAGTATGACGCCGTGGTCGCCTCGATGATCGACACCGAGGAGCGGCGCAAGAAGATCGCTTTCACCAACCACTACTACCGCACCCCGCTGACCGTGGCGGTGCCCAAGGACAGCCCGATCAGCGATGCCCAGAGCGACTTCAAGGGCTACACCGTCGGTGCCCAGTCTTCCTCCACCCAGGCCATCTACGCCGAAGACGTGTATGCCAAGGCCGGTGCCGACGTGAAGCTCTACCCGACCATGGACGAGGCCAACGCTGACCTCGCCGCCGGCCGCCTGGACGGAGTGATCGCCGACAAGTTCCCGTTGCACGAGTGGGTCAACAAGAACGGCCAGGACTGCTGCAAGATCCTCGGCGACGTCAACGGCACCAAGGCCGATGCCGCCATCGCCGTGCGCAAGGACGACGAGGCTCTGCGCCAGCGCCTGAACAAGGCCCTGGACGAAATCGTCGCCAACGGCACCTACCAGAAGATCGCCAGCAAGTACTTCGACTTCGACATCTACAACTGACCCTGCGGACTCACCCGCTCCCACAGGGCTGCAGTGCCCTGTGGGAGCGGGCTTGTCCCGCGATAGCGTCGGCAGGCCCATCCTCATCGTCTGGGCCAGCGCCCTCGCGGGGCAAGCCCGCTCCCACAAGGTCCCCGCTGCCCTCAGGTATCGCGTGAGGCTGAAGCAAAGGAGCACTTTGCATGCTCGAACATTTGTCCTTGCTGTCTTTCGCCAGCGGTGGCTGGGGCCAGGCGCTGCTGGCCGGTGCCCTGGTGACCCTGTCGCTGGCCCTGGCCTGCCTGCCCATCGGCCTGCCCCTGGGTCTACTGGTCGCCCTCGCCGCCCGCTCGCGCAACCGCGCGGCCCGCGCCTGGGCGACCAGTTTCTCCACCGTGTTCCGTGGCCTGCCGGAGCTGCTGACCCTGCTGATCATCTACTACGGCTGCCAGATCGCCGCGCAAAAACTGCTGGCGGCCATGGGTTATGAAGGGGAAGTGCTGATCAACACCTTCCTGGCAGCGATGATCGCCTTCAGCCTGGTGTTCGCGGCCTTTTCCAGCGAGATCTGGCTGGCGGCGTTCAAGACGCTGCCCAAGGGCCAGGTGGAAGCCTGCTCGGCCTTGGGCCTGAGCCAACGCACCGGCTTTTTCAAGGTGGTGCTGCCGCAACTGACCCGCATCGCCCTGCCGGGCTTGTCCAATAACTGGTTGTCGCTGCTCAAGGACACCTCGTTGGTCTCGACCATTTCCCTGGTCGACCTGATGCGCCAGACCAACCTGGCCGTCAGCGTGACCAAGGAACCGATGTTCTTCTATGGCGTCGCTTGCCTGGGCTACCTGCTGTTCTCGGCGCTCTCGGGCCGGGTCTTCGCCCTCATCGAACGACGTTGCAACCGTCACCTGCAAGGAGCCCGGGCATGAGCTTCGAACAACTGCTGGCCATGGTGCTCGACCCCGACCTGCTGGAACGCTACGGGCCACGCTTTGTCGACGGCCTGCTGGTGACCGCCAAGCTGGTGGCGATCTCCTTTACCCTCGGCGCCGTCCTGGGCCTGCTGCTGGCCCTGGCGCGCCTGTCGCGCAGCCGGGTGCTGCAGCACCTGTCCGCCGGCTACGTGTACTGCTTCCGTGGCTCGCCCCTGCTGGCCCAGCTGTTCCTGCTGTACTACGGTCTCGGCTCGCTCAAGGGCTTCTGGCAGGACCTGGGCCTGTGGTGGTTCTTCCGCGAGGCCTGGTACTGCGCCCTGCTGGCCTTCACCCTGAACACCGCCGCCTACCAGGCGGAAATCTTCCGTGGCAGTCTCATGGCCGTGGCACCAGGCCAGTACGAAGCGGCCCGGGCCCTGAGTCTCAAGCGCTCGACCACCTTCTTCAAGGTGGTACTGCCGCAGTCGTTGCTGGTGGCCGTAGGCCCGCTGGGCAACGAGCTGATCCTGATGATCAAGGCCAGCGCCATCGCCTCGCTGGTGACCCTGTACGACCTGATGGGGGTGACCAAGCTGGCCTTCTCGCGCAGCTTCGACTTCCAGATCTACCTGTGGGCCGCCGTGCTCTACCTGGTAATCGTGGAGATCGTCAGACGCGCCCTGAAACACCTGGAAGCCCGCCTGGGCCGCCACTTGAACTGACCGAAGGATACGCTCCATGCATTGCCAAACCATCGTCCTGGGCGCCGGCATCGTCGGCGTCAGCACCGCCCTGCACCTGCAGGCCCGTGGCCGCCAGGTGGTCCTGATCGACCGCGACGAACCGGGCAGCGGCACCAGCCACGGCAACGCCGGGCTGATCGAGCGCTCCAGCGTGATCCCCTACGCCTTCCCGCGCAGCCTGGGCGCGCTGCTGCGCTATGGCCTGAACCGCCAGCCCGACGTGCGCTACAGCCTCTTGCACCTGCCCAAGGCCGCACCCTGGCTGCTGCGCTACTGGCAGCAGTCGGCGCCCGGGCGCCTGGCCGGTGCGGCGGCCGACATGCTGCCGCTGGTGCAGCGCTGCGTAGAGGAACATGACGCGCTGATCGACGCCGCCGGCCTCAGCGCACTGGTCCAGGCCAAGGGCTGGATCGAGGTGTACCGCGACCCTGGCCTGTTCGCCCAGGCCAAGGCAGACCTGCAGGCCCTGGCGCGCTATGGCCTGCGCTACCAGATCCTCGAACGCGACCAACTGCAGGCCCGCGAGCAGCAGCTCGAGGGCGATGTGGTCGGGGGCATCCACTGGCTGGACCCCAAGACCGTGACCAACCCCGGCGGCCTGACCCGCGGCTATGCCGCGCTGTTCGTCCAACGTGGCGGCCAGTTCCTGCATGGCGATGCGCGCAGCCTGCGCCAGGTGGGCGAGCACTGGCAGGTGGACAGCCGCCGAGGCCCGGTGACCGCCGACGAGGTGGTGGCCTGCCTCGGCCCGCAGTCGGCGGAGCTGTTCGAGCCGCTGGGCTATCGCTTCCCACTGGCGATCAAGCGCGGCTACCACATGCACTACAGCACCCGGGACGGCGCCGAGCTCGCCCACTCGATCTGCGACACCCAGGGCGGCTACGTGCTGGCGCCCATGGCCCGGGGCGTACGCCTGACCACCGGCATCGAGTTCGCCGCCCACGACGCGCCAGGCAACGAGATCCAGCTGGGCCGCTGCGAAGCGCTGGCGCGCAAGCTGTTCCCAGCCCTGGGCGAGCGCCTGGACGACCGCCCCTGGCTGGGCCGGCGTCCCTGCCTGCCGGACATGCGCCCGGTGATCGGCCCGGCGCCGCGCCACAAGAACCTTTGGTTCAACTTCGGCCACGCCCATCACGGCCTGACCCTGGGCCCGGTCACCGGCCGCCTGCTGGCCGAGCTGGTCACAGGCCAGGTGCCCTTCACTGATCCGGCGCCCTACAGCGCTGCACGCTTCGACTGAACCCACGCGGGAGAACAACAAGATGACCGCCGCCCCCCTGAGCCTTGCCAGCCTCGCCCCCGAACCCGACCCGCGCCCGGTGCTGATCCGCATCGAAGGCCTGAACAAGCACTATGGTGCCTTCCATGTACTGCACGACATCGACCTGCAGGTGCGCGAAGGCGAACGCATCGTCCTGTGCGGCCCCTCGGGCTCCGGCAAATCGACCCTGATCCGCTGCATCAACCGCCTGGAGATCGCCGAGCAAGGCAGCATCCAGGTGGCCGGCATCGACCTTGCCGCCACCAGCCGCCAGGCGGCCCAGGTGCGCAGCGAAATCGGCATGGTGTTCCAGCATTTCAACCTGTTCCCGCACATGAGCGTGCTGGACAACTGCCTGCTAGCGCCCACCAGCGTGCGCGGGCTGTCGCGCAAGGACGCCGAAGAGCGGGCGCGCATGTACCTGAGCAAGGTGGGCATCGAGAGCCAGGCACACAAGTACCCCAGCCAACTGTCCGGCGGCCAGCAGCAGCGCGTGGCCATCGCCCGGGCGCTGTGCATGAAGCCGCGGATCATGCTGTTCGACGAACCCACCTCGGCACTCGACCCGGAAATGGTCGCCGAGGTCCTGGACGTGCTGGTGCAACTGGCCGGTACCGGCATGACCATGCTCTGCGTAACCCACGAAATGGGCTTCGCCCGGCAGGTGGCCGAGCGCGTGCTGTTCCTCGAGGGCGGGCACATCATCGAAGACAGCCCGCCTGAAGTATTCTTCAACCACCCCCAGACCGCGCGGGCGCAGGCGTTTCTCAAACAGATTCTGCACTGACTGAAGGGTGGCAACCTCGTGGGAGCTGGCGACAGCCTGCGATGGGCTGCAAAGCAGCCCCAAGCCTTCGAATGGTAGAGCCCCTCCAGACTCAAGGGGCCGCTTTGCGGCCCATCGCAGGCTCCGCCAGCTCCTACGAAGCAAGCGGAGCCTGGGCCGTATTGGCACGGCTGCGAAGTAGTTCACCGCCTTGCGCAAACGCCCCTATTGCTTGCCGGCGCTTATTGCACCCACGCAAAGACCCAACTGCATCGTTAAATATTATTGACCCAAATCCCCGCCAAACCCTTGTCACCTCAGGCCTCCAGGCCCTACAACCCCCGAAAAACGGCGCCTGCGCCCACCGCCACTCGTTTGACATATCGAACGGCTCTGGCAAGCTATGAATCAAGCCCCGACCGGAAACGCCTGCCTGGCGAGCCGGCAGTGCTCGGGGCTCCAGGCCGCACACAAGGCCCATGCCGTGCGCCTGCACAACAACGACAGGTAGAACCTGTCCCAAGGTGACATATGTCCAACAGCAACATTGGCAACAAGCAACCCTCCCTGCGCAAGCCCGTCGTCCTGATGACCATGGGCACCCAAGAGCGCAAAGGCCATGACTACCAGGTCATGACCCACAAATACATCACCCCGCTGGTCGAGTTCGCCGGTTGCGTCCCGGTCCTGGTGCCCACCTGCTGCGGTACCGAAGACCTCGAGACCTACCTGGACATGGCCGACGGCGTCTACCTGACCGGCGCGGGCAGCAACATCGACCCGGCCCTCTATGGCCAGGAAAACCAGACCCCAGGCAAGGCCCAGGACAAGGATCGCGACCTGTTCGACATCCCGCTGGTGAAGATGGCCATCGCCCGCGGCCTGCCGATCTTCGGTATCTGCCGTGGCATGCAGGAAATCAACGTCGCTCTCGGCGGCGACATCTACCAGAAGGTCTACGCCGAACCTGGCTTCAACGACCACCGGGAAAACCCCGAAGACCCAGTCGATGTCCAGTATCAGGCCGTGCACAGCGTGAAGATCAAGCCAGGCAGCTGGCTGCGTGAGAAACTCGGCACCGACGAGATCCGCGTCAACTCGCTGCATGGCCAGGGCCTGCACACGCTGGGCAAAGGCATCGAGCCGATCGCCCACGCCGAAGACGGCCTGGTCGAAGCCATCCACGCCCCGAGCATTTCGCCGTTCCTGTTCGCCGTGCAGTGGCACCCTGAATGGCAAGCTGCGAAGAACCCTGACTCGATCCGGATCTTCGAAGCCTTCGGCGAAGCCTGCCGTACCCAGGTGCGCAAGTCCCAGGGCAAGCGCAACCAGGCTGCCTGATTCCTCTTCGTTAGGTTTTCGATCGTGGGGCGGTGCAATGCCGCCTCCCGCTTCCCCGGTCACCCTCTGCTGGTCCCAGAACACTTCCCGTGGAAGCGGGCGGCTGGCATGTGCCTGCCTCACGATCGCTTTTTTCGAAAACTGACGGCAAACTGCTGGCCCCCAGCCGTGCAAGGCGAAGGCAAACTTCCTTCCCCTTCATAAGCTTAGGACAGCAACATGCGGGCATTTCTAGCAACGATCGCTGGCTGCGTAATGGCTACGGTCGCCCTCGGCGCCCAGGCCAGGGCCTTTAACCAGAACGATCGGCACGTCTGTAACTGGGGTTCGCAGATCGCCGCCGAAGCGCAACAGGCCAAGCTTTCCGGCGTGACGTTGTATGCCACGCGCAAGAAACTGCAGACACGGCGGTTTCCCAAGCCGTGGATGCGCATGACGGCATTCGGCATTACCGAACAGACCTACAACAGCCGCTCGCGGCTCAAGCCGAGCGCAATCAAGCAAACCTACTACGAACAATGCGTACAGCATGCCATTGCTCGAAGATAGTCTTTTAATTTCAATTAGTTATAGAAACAACCTAAAGTGCTTTTCTAGCTTTTTGAACACCCGCCCCAGCCACTCATATGGCGGGGCGGTGAGTCTCAGCAGCCGCTCAAGGCCGGCGCGCGGCGCTCACCGGCGAAGAACAACGGGCGCAGGCGTACACCGACCAGGTTGCCGCTATAGGCCGCCACCAGCCACAGCCATCCATGTACGCTGCCCGACGCGATGCCGCTGAAATAGGCGCCGATGTTGCAGCCATAGGCCAGGCGCGAGCCGTAGCCCAGCAACAGGCCGCCGATGACTGCGGCAACCAGCGACGGCAGCGGAATGTTCAGGCTCGGCGCGAAACGCCCGGCCAGGCCTGCGGCCAGCAGCGCACCGAGCACGATACCCAGGTCCATCACCGTGGTGACGTCCTGCCACAAGGGTGCGGCCAGCGCCTTGGCGTTGGCGGGCATCTGCCAGAATGCCCAACTGCCGACGTCGACACCCAGGCCACCCAAGGTCTTCGCACCCCACAGGGCGAACGCCGAGGTGATCCCCCAGGGGCGACCGGCCAAGGCCAGGGTGGCGTAGTTCAGCAATGCCAGTGCGATGGCGCCCCATACCAGCGGCCAGGGGCCTCGCAGCAAGCGGCGCAGGCCCTGATGCTCGCTCGGCGCAGGCACCTCCAGCCCGCCATGGCGACGCGTTTCCAGCACCCGCGTGACCCATGCGATCAGCCCGAACAGGGCCAGGCTGGCAATCAGCGCCGGCACCACGCCCCAGGCCTGGACGATGGAAGTGGCCGGGAACGACGGCAAGGCGAACCACCAATCGACGTGGTGGGTGGCAGTCACCGAACCGATGATGAAGAACAGCAAGGTCACCAGCATCCGCGCATTGCCACCGCCGACAGTGAACAGCGTGCCCGAGGCGCAGCCACCACCGAGCTGCATGCCGATGCCGAAAATGAATGCCCCGAACACCACCGAGACACCCGCCGGCGCCACCAGCCCCTTGACCGGTGTGCCGAACAGGCTGCCGGCCGACAAGGCCGGGAAGAACAGCAGCACGGCCAGGGCCAACATGACCATCTGTGCACGCAGGCCGGCCCCGCGACGCTCGGTGATGAACACCCGCCAGGCCGAGGTGAAGCCGAAGGCAGCATGGTAGAGCGTCAGGCCCAGGGCCGCACCGACGATCAGCAGCAGCACCTGGTTGAGGCCGGCATTGAGGTTGAGGAACCAGGCACCTGCCAGCAGCAGGCCCAGGGCGAACAAAGGCGCGCCCAACCGGCGCGGTTCGGGTGTGGCGGTTGTGGAAAGACCCATGGGAATACTCGGATACAGTGGAACGAGCCGCGAGTATAGCGCCCCGGCCGAGCAGTACGTACCCAAGGCTGGCAATCTCCCCTTGTAGGAGCGTCAATCTACAGGCTTACCTTCATTGGCCTCGGCGCGCAGGATGCCGATCAGGATATCCGCCAGTTCCTTGACCATCGGGTCGGCCGTGGGGCGATGGAAGATCGCCGCCTCGAAGACCTTGATCGGCTTGAAACCGTCCTCGACACCCAAGACCCGATGCCCCGGCGTGACCACCCGCGAGGGCAGCAGGCTCACGCCCAGTCCATTGGCCACGGCTTCCTGGATACCGGCAAGGCTGGAACTGGTGAAGCCGATACGCCAGCTGCGGCCCATGGCCTCGATCGCACTGATCATGTCATCGCGGTAGAGCCCCCGCGGCGGAAAGGTCACCAATGGGATCGGGTCCTGGGCGAAACAGGGGTACTGCGCACTGTCGATCCACTCGATACGTTCGGGTTGGCAGGCGTTGGCCTCGCGGCTGTGCCGCCGCTGCTTGACCAGTACCAGATCAAGCTCGCCGCGGTCATAGCTGCTCATCAGGTCACGACTCAGGCCGCCGGTGATCTCCAGCTTGACCTTCGGGTGCTTGCGGTTGAAGGCCGCCAGCGCCGGTACCGTCTTGCTGGCGACGAAGTCGTCCGGCAGGCCGATGCGCACGGTGAGCGTGACCCCACCCGACATCGCCTCGCTCAGCTGATTGCTCACCGCGAGCAGATGGCGCGCATAGCGCAGCAGCGTTTCGCCGGCATCGGTGGGGTGCACTTCGCGGTTGCTGCGGTCGAGCAACTGGTGCCCGACCATCTCTTCGAGCCGCCGGACCTTCTGGCTGACCGTCGACTGGGTCGAATGCAACCGGGTGGCCGCGGTGGTGAAGCTGCCGCAGTCAGCGACCATCACCACGGCCCGAAGCAGGTCGAGGTCATAGATCGATCTATTGGATTTCACACTTTCAGTCATGATCAGGATTTGACTTTCGAATGGACAAGCTGAGTGCATCATGCCAGAAGCCGTTGCCCAGGGTTACTCCACCTGGCCTATCCTTGGCACATGCTCACCAGGACCACTTGCGATGCCCACACCCGACACCACGCTGCAAGGCAGCTGGCAGCACAACGCCCAGGCCTGGATCCAGGCCGTGCGCAGCGGCGCCATCGAAAGCCGCCGCCAAGTCACCGACCAAGCCATCCTCCTGGCGCTGATGGGGCGCCAGCCGCAGCGGGTCCTGGACCTGGGCTGTGGCGAGGGCTGGCTGCTGCGTGCCCTGGCCGAGCGCGGCATCCAGGCGACAGGCGTGGATGGCGATGCGACGCTGGTCGAGGCTGCGCGCGGCGCAGGCTCGGCGCCTGTGCACCTGGCCAGCTACGCGCAGCTGGCCGAGGCGCAGGTAGACGTGGGCCATGGCTATGACGTGGTCTGCGCCAACTTCGCCCTGCTGCACCAGGACATCATCCCCCTGCTCTGCGCCCTGCATGGCCTGCTCGCCCCCGGCGGTGCCCTGGTCATCCAGACCTTGCACCCCTGGAGCATGGCCGCAGGCGACTACCAGGATGGCTGGCGCGAGGAAACGTTCGCCGGGTTCGCCGGGCAATGGGCGCCGATGCCCTGGTATTTCCGCACCCTCTCCAGCTGGCTGAATGCCCTGGACCTGGCCGGGTTCCGCCTGGCCTACCTGCAGGAGCCGCAACATCCGCAAAGCCCAGTGCCGCAATCGTTGTTGATGGTCGCTCAAGCCGCCAACGCGTGAAAGCAGGAGCACTGGTTGCGACAAGCACCCACCCAGACACGGCACCTCGCCAAAGCGCCCCTTGCCCCGCCCAGCCCGCAGCCGCTAGCCTGCCCTTCCCGACCGGATGGATCCACCCTCCATGCAACCGCGTGACATCGCTGCCTATGCGTTCCTGGCCATCACCTGGGGCCTTTCCTTCCTGGTGGTACTCAAGGTCGTGCACGCCTTTGGCTGGGTCGGCGCGGTCAGCCTGCGCTCGCTGATCGCCGGCAGCACCCTGGCCGTGCTCGGCGCACTGCTGGGCCGGGCGTTGCGCCTGCGGCTCTTGCTCAAGCCGCTACTGGTGGTTGGCGCCACCACCGTCGCCGGGCAGTTGATTGGCCTATCCTATTCCACGCCGCGCATCGGTACCGCGATGTCGGCGATCCTGGTAGCGACCATCCCGCTGTTCTCGATGATCATCGGCCGGCTGTGGGGCCTCGAGAAAATCACGCCCCAAGGCCTGGCCGGCCTGCTGCTGGGCATCGTCGGTATCGTCATGCTGGTGGGCTTCCCGGCCCAGCCCGTGACCGAGGACTTCATCCATGGCTGCGTGGCCTCGGTATTCGGCTGCCTGTGCGCTGCCTTCGGCAGCAACTATGCCAGCCTGCACCTGCGCGGCCAGGACCCATGGACCGTCACCGGCGGGGCCTTCCTCGCCGGTGGCGTGCTGACCTTGCCACTGTTGCTGGTGGTGCCGGTACCGAGCGTGCCGCAACCCACCGACTGGCTGTTCCTGGCCATCAGCGGCGCAGTGATGAGCGCCACTACCTATGTGCTGTACTTCGGCCTGGTCGCGCGCATCGGCGCCACCCGTACCATCAGCGTCGAGTTCGTCGTTACCCTGGTGGCCGTACTGGTGGGCGCACTGTTCCTGGGCGAGGCCCTGGGCCTGCTGCAGGCCTTGGGCGGCCTGGTGATCCTAACCGGATGCATGCTGGTGCTGGGGCTGCTGCCGCACCGGCGCAAGCGCCTGCCGAGCTGAACGCAGGCATTCAGCGAATAAATACCGAACATTTCAACATTTAATTTGTGGATGCCAGGCAAAGGCCCATATTCTGTCCAGGCCTCCCCTGCGGCGCACCGGCCGGTGCGGCACACGGCACGGGGAAAGAACAACAAGTCGAGACTGTCCATGTCGAATCATTCCTACTTCGCCCCCCACGGTGGGCACCCGGCTCAAACCGAGCTGCTGACTGACCGTGCCATGTTCACCGAAGCCTATGCCGTCATCCCCAAGGGCGTGATGCGTGACATCGTCACCAGCCACCTGCCGTTCTGGGACAAGATGCGCATGTGGGTCATCGCCCGCCCGCTGACCGGCTTCGCCGAGACCTTCTCGCAGTACATCGTCGAAGTCGCCCCCGAAGGCGGCAGCGAGCGCCCTGAGCTGGATCCGAACGCCGAAGCGGTGCTGTTCGTGGTCGAAGGCGAAATCGACATCACCGTCGAAGGCAAGCACCACACCCTGGTGCCTGGCGGCTACGCCTTCCTGGCGCCAGGTGCCGACTGGAGCCTGCGCAACAACAGCAAGGCCAACGTCACCTTCCACTGGCTGCGCAAGCACTACCAGAAGGTCGAAGGCCTGCCGGTTCCAGAATCCTTCGTCACCCACCGCAAGGATGCCACCGTCATCGAGATGCCGGGCACCGAAGGCCGCTGGGTCACCACCCGCTTCGTCGACATGGCCGACATGCGCCACGACATGCACGTCAACATCGTGACCTTCCAGCCGGGCGGCGTGATTCCGTTCGCTGAAACCCACGTCATGGAACATGGCCTGTACGTCCTGGAAGGCAAGGCGGTATACCGCCTGAACCAGGACTGGGTCGAGGTCGAGGCCGGCGACTTCATGTGGCTGCGCGCCTTCTGCCCGCAAGCCTGCTACTCCGGCGGCCCAGGCCCGTTCAGCTACTTGCTGTACAAGGACGTCAACCGCCACGCGCACCTGACCCTCAACCCACAGCGTTGAGCCCAGGCTGATGTCCACGAGCCCGCCTTCATGGCGGGCTTCGTGTTTCTGGCCATACTTCAGGAACCCGCTCCGTTTCGTTCCGGCCACTGCCATGCCCCTGCCCCCTTTGTTGCTCGCCCTGCTGCTCCTGCTGCCGGCCCCGGTGTCGCTGGCCGACGACTGGTACCTGGCGCAACGGCAAGACGGCATCGATGTGTACCTGAGCCGTGTCGAGGGTTCGACCTACCAAGCATTTCGCGGCGTCACCCGGATCAAGGCGAGCGTGCGCACGCTCACCGACCTGCAGGAGAACCTGCGGGTGGCCTGCAAATGGCTGTATGCCTGCGCCGAAATGCGCTTGCTGGATGTCCAAGGTGACAGTACCTGGGTGTACCTGGTCACCGACCTGCCCTGGCCGGCACAACCGCGGGACATGGTGCTGCGGGTGCGTACCGAGCGCCTGGACGATGGCACCCTGGTGCGCCACCTGAGCGCCGAACCCGGCAAGCTGCCGGCCGTGCCGGGGTTGATCCGTGTGCGTCGGCTGCGTGGGGAATGGACGATGCACCCGCTGGCCGAGAGGGAAACCGAAGTGATCTATCAGCTGCAGGCCGACCCCGCCGGGGATGTGCCGGGCTGGCTGGCCAACCGGTTCGTGGTGGATGCACCGCTGGTGACGTTGAGAACCCTCAGGGCGGTGGCCGAGCGCCAACCATGACGGCACATTCGCGGGTAAACCCCACACAGGGATCGCCGCACATCTTGTGGGCGCGGATTCACCCGCGAATGCGCCCGCACAGGCCCCAAGGGATGAAATAAATTTGAACGCCATCGTCCGATAGGCTTCGAAAGATCGATACCCCGCGATTCCTTGTTCGAGGAGCCAGCCATGATTTTCCCGCTGCGGCCATACCTGCCATGAAGCCCTATTACCGTGCCCCCTGCGCCTGCCTGGAGCTGGACTTCGTCCGTGACACCCTGTTCGGCCCCGTGGCCCAACGCGTGGAGTGCCATGTCCAGCTCGCTGCCCTCAACCTGCAGGGGGCCCCGGCCCTGCGCCTGCACATCGACCCACCGCTGCCGGACAAGCTCGACCGCGCCCACAGCGTGGCCTTCGAGTGGGATGGCCGCAGCTACCATGGCGTGGTGCGCGACCATGCCAAGTGCGGGGACGGCGGCATGAACCTGGTGCTGGAGCTGCAATAAGCGATCAACGGCCCGCAGTTCGCCTGAACCCTGGGCCCTTTGTGCTTCTCCATAAAAAGAGGACACGCCTGCCCTCGAGGAGAACGCCATGAACAGTCCGTTGCTCAAGCTCTTCACCCACCCCGGTGCCGCCTGGCTGGACATACGCCGCGCCGAGGAAGCCCACCCGCAACAGTACCTGCCGCGCCTGCTGGCCCTGGCCCTGATCCCCGCGCTGTGCCTGTTCGTCGGCACCACCACCTTCGGCTGGAGCCTGGCCGCCGAGGAACGGGTACGCCTGAGCATGGGCAGCGCCGCGCAACTGGCAGGCCTGCTGTATGCCACCACCGTGGTCGGCGTGATGCTGATGGGCGTGATGATCCGCTGGATGTCCCGCGGCTTCGACACCCAGCCGACCCTGAACCAATGCATCGGCTTCGCCGCCTACTGCGCCACGCCCTGGTTCGTTGCCGGTGTGGTGGGCCTGGTGCCCATGCGCTGGCTGGCAGTGGCTGCCCTGCTGGCGGCCTCGGCCTATGCCACGGTGCTGTTGTACGGCGGGTTGCAGACCTTCCTGCGCCTGCGCAAGGAACAGGCGATGCTGTTCGCGACCTGCGTCTGGGGGGTGGGGCTGTTGCTGCTGGTGACCATCCTGGTGGCGATGATCCTGTTCTGGTTCAACGGCCTGATGCCGGAATACGTGCGCCCGGCCAGCCTCGGCTGACCGGGTCGCGATGGCCGTCAGGCGATGGCCTTGAGCGCAGCGGTGTGGCCCAGGCGTTGCGCTTGGCGCAACTGGGTCACCAGCTCGTGCAGGTCCCGGCAGCTGTTGAGGCTGTCAAGGGGAATACCGTTGACCGTGAGGCAATCATCCAGGCTCTCCCCTTGGCCCAGGCGGATGTTCAGGCTGACACCGTCCGGGCAGGTCACCTCGCAGCGGTCCGGCAGGCAGGCCTGTTCGATCAACTGACGCATCTCTAGTAGCGAAACACCTATCAACGACATGGTTCGACCCTCTCTGTACTGGATGGCCTGTTGTGTGTGAGTACGCCCTATGTTGGCGAAGTGCCAATTGATATTGCGCATGTTCAAGCGGTGGTCCATTCGCCTGAACAATGCAGCCGCGCAAATTCCTCTAGCACCTTAGAGGAAGAGCGCCGCAAGGCTCCGGCTGTTCGATCGGCTGCAGGCACTGTGCGACGGACGGTCAGCGCCAACCGTTCGTCGTTGGAAACGAACTTTTTTCAAACTTTTGCGCGCTGCCACGATTCCCACGGATAGGCCATGGAATGTCTTGCACCTGGCCAGCCCTCGATGCTGCGCAAGGGATGTGGATACCCGATGATCGATGCAAAACTCTTCGTGATCGACTACGAACTGCACGGCCAGCACAAGTCATTCGTGATCCGGGCCGAGCGGATGGACAACGCCGAGGCCTGGCACTGGGCCAGTTGCGATGCGGGGGTGGCCCGTATCGGGCGATACGGGCGCGAGAAGATCAAGAAAGTCAGCAAGCCCGTGGCGGAGCGCTACGGGATCACTGAAGTGCATTGGCGCCAGTCAGGATAATGGGCAAAAAAATCGCGGGGCAAGCCCGCTCCCACAGGGCCCTGTAGGAGCGGGCTTGCCCCGCGATGGGCCGCAAAGCGGCCCCCTTA